>CAWGBV010000013.1:0-340186 GCA_963820915.1 uncultured Gammaproteobacteria bacterium
TTGGCGGTGACCCTGATGGGTATTCTGTTGGCCAACATGCGGGACCTGTCCGTTGCGCACATCATCAACTTCAAAGAGACGCTGAGCATCCTCCTGGTGTCCGCATTGTTCGTCATCCTGGCCGGCACGTATCGACCCGCAGGCCTTCGCGCAACTGGGTTGGGCCGTGGGGGCCGTGTTTCTGATCATGCAGTTCGTAGGCCGACCGCTCAAGGTGGCGGTGGCGACGGCCGGTTCGGGCCTGTCGTGGCGCGAACGGGTGCTCATTGCCTGGATCGGGCCGCGGGGCATCGTCGCGGCGGCCATTGCGGCGTTGTTCGCACTGCGACTGGAGGACGCCGGGGTGGCCGGCGCCGACCTGCTGGTGCCCCTGGTGTTCGGCATCATCATCGCCACCGTGGTGGTCCAGGGCAGCACGGCGCGTGCCCTGGCGGTCTGGCTGGGGGTGGCGGAACCCGAGCCCCAGGGCTACCTGGTGGTGGGCGCCAATCCGGTGGCCAGAGCCATTGCCTGTGAACTCAAGACCCTGGGATTTGACCTGCTGCTGGCCGACAGCAGTCGCGACAATATCCGCCGCGCCCGCATGGCGGGCCTGCGGACCTTCTACGGTAATCCGGTTTCGGCCTACGCGGACCGCAGGCTCGATTTAATCGGGATCGGCCGTTTGCTGGGGCTGTCTCCCTATCTGGACCAGAATGCCTTGGCCGCGCTGCGCTACCGGACCGAGTTTGGTGCCGGCGAGGTCTACAGCATCCGCAGCAGCGTGGACGCGAAGGCCAGGTAGCGGCGGGCGCCTGCCCTCGTGGTTCCGCGGCAGAAACTCTTGTTCGGCGAGGAGGTGAGCTACGCCACCCTGGCGCTCCAGCGTGATACCGGGGCGTGCAGAGGTCAAAACCACCGCGCTGAGTGAAGCCTTCGACTATCAGGCTTTCGTCCGGCAGCACTGGAAACTGGCCGTGCCGCTGTTTGCGGTCGATCCCAAGGGTCGCCTGCGCGCTTTCGGCTTGAGCGAGGACCTGGAGCCGGGGCCGGATTGGCGGGTGGTGGCGCTGGTCATGCCCGCGCCGGAGGGTGCGGCTGAGGCCTCCGCCGACAGGCTATCGGAGGAGGCCCCTGCGCTGCCCGGTTGAGGTAAACAGCCGGTGAGTCTTTGCGTTTAAACCGTGCTGCGACTAAGGTACGCGGTCTTGTTGGCGTTCCGCGCCCAGAATTTAAGGTGGCCAGAGATGGACCTGTCGGTGGTGGTGCCGGTTTTTAACGAAGCCGGCAATATTGAACCCCTGCTTGAAGAGATACGAAATGCCCTCGAGGGGCGTTTCTAGTTCGAGGTCGTCTATGTCAATGACGGCAGCAAGGACGTCACGGCCGTGGAATTGGCGACCGTGCAGCAACGGATGCCGAATCTGCGGGTCATCACCCATCGTCGGTTCTGCGGCCAGAGCACGGCCTTGCGCAGTGGCGTCAAGGCGGCGTCGGCCCCTGTGATCGCCACCCTCGACGGCGACGGCCAGAACGATCCGGCGGATATTCCTGCGGCTCGCCGCCGCCCTCTCGGAAGCGGATGCCGGATCCGGCCTGAAAATGGTGGCCGGCTATCGAAAGCGTCGTCGCGATTCCCAGGTGAAGCGAGTCTCGTCTCGTATCGCCAACAGCGTTCGCAGCCGTTTGCTGGCCGATGCCACGCCCGACACCGGGTGCGGCCTCAAGGTGTTTTACCGCAGCGCCTAAATCGAGCCGCCCTATTTCGACCACATGCACCGCTTTCTGCCGGCCTTGGTGCAGCGCGCCGGCTGGGCGGTTACCTCCATCGAGGTGAATCATCGCCAGCGCGGGCAGGGTCAATCCAAATACGGCACCCTCGATCGACTGGTCGCCGGCATTGACGATCTGCTCGGCGTGATGTGGCTGAAGCGCCGGGCACGGGTACCAAAAATCGTCGACACACCCGATGCATTGGACTGAGATTTTCTGGCTGGGGGTCGGGTTTTGGGCTCAGGCCCTTTATGGCGCCCGCTTCGCGCTTCAGTGGATCGTCAGCGAGCGGGCAAAAAAGAGCGTCATCCCGATCCATTTCTGGTACCTGAGCGTGGTGGCCGAGGTGCTGCTGCTGGCCTACGCGGTGCACTGGCGCGACCCGGTGATCGTGACCGGCCAGCTGGTGGGGCTGGCCATCTACCTGCGTAATATCGAGTTCATTCACCGCAGCATGGAGGGCGTCCGGGCCAGCAGCTGGTTCATTCCCTGGATACTGTTGTCCGCGGTGGCGCTGGTAGCCGGCTACATCGGCGTACCCGAGGCAACAACCCGCGCGCTGCGGGTGGACGGATTCTGGACGGTATTCGGAATGGTCGGCCAGTTGCTGTTCACCAGCCGTTTCGTCGTCCAGTGGCTGTTCAGCGAACGGGCGCGTGCGAGCGTCACCCCCGTCCATTTCTGGTATCTCAGTATTTCCGGAAGCCTCATGCTGCTGGCCTACGCCATAGCGATCAAAGACCCCGTGATCATCGTCGGCAGGCCTTCGGTTTCGCAGTTTACACACGCAACCTCATGCTGTTGTCCGCGAGAAACATCGAAAGACACCCACGCCCGGGCGGAGGTGTCTCGATAGAGACTGGGTAACCGGTATCCCGCGTTGCTGCCTGTCTGCTGTAACCCTGATATTTCGGATAGGTGGCGCGAGCGGTGGAACGGCCGCGCACCCGGACAGCACGGTACCGCTCGAAATGGGTCCGTTTCGCGAAAGAAGACATTACACGGGCGCTTGCCTTACGGCTTGATCTGTCGACTCATCCACGCGACCTGAGCTGCAAGAAAGCCATGAAAGCACCGAGTGATCGGCCGGGCCCGAGCGCGTATCTCTCAATGCTGTTGATGGCTCCTTGTTTCGTCCGGGGAAACGGGTGCCATGAGAGTGGATGCCACAATAAGCCTCGTCAAAGAGCATGCCCTGGCCTGTTAGCTGCGCCCATCCAAAGCGCGTTTACCTGCTTCGAATCATCACAAGTAGAGCAGAATTGCAAAATAGTGACAGGCGCTTCCGGCAAGTACGAACAGGTGCCAGACACCATGAAACCAGGGATATTTGTGGTCGAACACATAAAATATAATTCCCAACATATACAGAACCCCACCAGCAGAAGCCACCGGAATCCCATTGGGGGCAGTGCATCGACAATCGGTTCCAATGCAAACAAACACAGCCATCCCATGACCAGGTAAATGATGATGGGCACAATCCTAGGGCCTTTCGACGGGAAGGCATCCAAGACGATGCCGAAAATTGCCAATCCCCAGATCGTACCGAACATCCAAAGACCCAATGAGCCCTGCAGCGCCACCAGTGTGAACGGTGTATAAGTGCCGGCGATAAGAAGATAAATCGCCTGGTGATCCAATACCCGGAATATCTTTTTCCCTCGACCTTTGAGGCTGTGGTAAAGCGTCGAGAAGAGATAGAGAAGGAACAAGGTGAGCCCGTAAATTCCAAAGCTCACGATTTTCCGAATGTCTCCGTCCATCGCCGCATGGCTCACCAGAATCGCGCCGCCGGCGAGCGCCAGGGCCGCGCCGACCAGGTGGCTGATGCTGTTGAATCGTTCTCCTTTGTACATGCGTTCCATTTTACCGCTATACAGCAAACTACTGCGGTGCAGCGGACTCCGCATCCGGGGCGTCATGTCAGGAACTGACGGCAAGCAGGCTGCTTGGCGGGAGGTTTGACACCAACATTTTTCCGGTATCGACCTTGAATCCGCGAACCGCACTCTTGCCGGTGCGGTCCGCGTTATGATCGAGTCCGGTTTACTTCGCCTGCTTCATCGCGGAGGGGTTCCAGCGTCCGTCGAGCACTTCGGCCTTGCGCACCGCAGGGTCGGCCTTAGTGAGGTCGAACGGGTTTCACGGCTCCAGTCCGATCTGCTTCAGACGTGCCAGGCGAGACCAGGTGTTCGAATAAAGCGTATCGAAGTTGGGTTTGACCATGTCGCCGAAATCCGCCGCTGGAAACTCGCGCACGTTACTGAAGGGGTTTGCCGGTCCCAGCCCGGGTTTCATGCCGGGTGGGAGATCGGTCAGGACCTTGCGCGTGACGTCCATGGTAACGCGCGGGTAGAGGTAGATGTCGGTCCCTATCAACTGGCCCTAGTAGGGCCATATCCCCCCCCCCCTTACCAATACTTTACCGGTCAGGTCTGCCGCCAGCATAAACCCCTGTCGTTTATCTGGCAAACAGCCAGGCTGTTCTTGAACGTAGCCTGTAGCGTGGCGCAATCATCCCACACCACGGTGACCCACCTGCGCCTGCGGCCCAACCATTGTCTATAACCTCCCGGAATGTATGGTCGGTCCAGGAAAATGACCTTATGACCATTCTACATCCGACCCCCCCCTCCCTCTTAGCCCCCCTCCGCGCCGATACTGAGTTGTCTCCGGCTCCCGCTCATCTTCGGGTAGGTTACCCCCCCCCCTCAATCTAACTCCTAGACATTATGGCTAGGCAACTCCTGGAAAACACCACTCTCAAGTATCGGAAATCGCGGCCGCGTTGCAGTACGCTGACCCGAATGTCTTCTCCAGAGCATTCCGCAACTGGGCCAAGCTGAGCCCGACACAATGGCGTCGCCGGATACAAGCAAGGGGCGAACCCATTAAGAAAAAGCCGTGACAGGCGCTTTAATGAACAGGTGACTGGCATAAGGCGCTGATAAAGCGAGTATTGGCACGGATTGTTCGGTGTACTCTGTCGTCACCCACAAGCAGAAATAAACTATGATCAAATCCCAATAGGCAGAATAGTTCCGATCGACAAGGCGGTTTTCATCGGAGCGGTGGCCTGGGCCAACCGTACTGTAAGCGCGGTCCGTATGCAGTAGATTCGCGCACAGTACTCACAAACTACTTGGAGAAATCATCATGTCCGTAGCAAAAGTCAGTGAAATCATCTCATCTTCGGATAAGGGGTTCGACGATGCGATAAACAAAGGGATAAAACGGGCCAACAAGACGCTGAAGAATATCAAGAGTGCCTGGGTGAAAGACCAACAGGTATCAGTTTCCGATGGAAAGGTTACGGAGTACAGGGTTGTATTAAAAGTTACCTTTGTGCTGAAGAGCTGATTGCCGGCGGGCATTCCTAGACGGATCGAAGCGATCATGGTCGCTTTAACCTCAACCTTGCATGCCATGGAGGCACATGTTTTTCACGAACCGCATGGGGAGTGCCCGCCAGCGCAGTCTTGAAGTTACCGAGGAGTGTGATGACCTCAGTTGGATGTGGGGCTCCGTTTTTTCAGGCAGTTCCATGGTCACCCGCGTCGCCCGACCCGGTTGAGTCGTCAGTCCCCCAGGTTGGTGCCTACTCGGCGCGCGCTCTCGATCCAGGGATGATCCGGCGGCACCAGTTTCTTGTTCCGGCCACCTCTTCCAGCGGCACCGGCCTCAGCCCTCTCCGCGGGCCGCGACCATGACGCCGTGACGCCCTGCTCGATCAGGTCGGCGCAGGCGGTGCCCAGGCGTGTCGCCAGCAGCCGGTCCGCCGCCGACGGTGTGCCGCCCCGCTGCAGGTGGCCGAGAATGGTCAGCCGCGATTCCAGCCCGGTGAGCTCTTCCAGCTTGCGCGGCCAGCCGCAAGGTGTGGTCGACCCGCTCGGCCTCGAAGTCTGCGCAGTTCCGCCTTGGCCTGCTTGCGCGCCTTCTTGTCGCCGTCTCTCTCTCGGCCTGCGGTGCAGTGTCCTGCCTCGCATCATCGACCGCGGCCTCGTCGGTCGACATGGCGCCCTCGGCCACGGCGACAATGCTGAAGTGCTTGCCGTGCTTGGCCGCGCTGCGGGATGGCGTCGGCCACGCTCTCGATGCTGTAGGGAATTTCCGGGATCAGGATCACATCGGCGCCGCCGGCGATCCCGACGCCCAGCGCCAGCCAGCCGGCGTGGTGCCCCATGATCTCGACGACGATGATGCGGTGGTGGCTGTGGGCGGTGCTGTGCAGGCGGTCGATGGCCTCGGTGGCGATGCCCAGCGCGGTGTCAAAGCCAAAGGTGACGTCGGTCCGGCCACGTCGTTGTCGATGGTCTTGGGCAGGGTGATGATGTTCAGCCCCTTCTTCATCAGCCGCAGGGCGTTCTTCTGGGTGCCGCCGCCGCCCAGGCAGACCAGGGCGTCGAGGTGGTTGGCGCTGGTAGTTGTCGACGATGACGTCGGTCATGTCCATGGTCTTGCCGCCGACCGGCATCTTGTGCGGCTTGTCGCGGCTGGTGCCCAGGATGGTGCCGCCGAGGGTGAGGATGCCGGAGAGGATGCCGCCGTCCAGGCGCACGGTGCGGTTCTCGACCAGCCCGCGGAAGCCGTCGCGAAAGCCGATGACCTGCATGCCGTACGCGCCCTGTGCGGCCTTGCCCACGCCGCGGATGGCGGCGTTCAGGCCGGGGCTGTCGCCGCCGGCGGTCAGGATTCCGATGTGCTGGGTCATTAGGACTCCGACTGTTTGAATGGGCGGTCCATTTTATAGATTTGGGCAAAGTATGCACATTGACGAAACACAGGGGCAACAGAAGGTCGGCTCCCCTTAATAGCGGTAATCCGGCCGGTGATGGAGTTCGATAACGGCGCTGGTTATGGGCCATCTTTGACTTGGCAGGGTGAATAGCCGGCGGGCGCTTGAGAGGTTGCTGCCGCCGCGGCAGTATCTGTGCATCTTCACGGAGAATGTTACCCGGCCATCCCGGGGATATGACATGCAACAAAACCTGGAAGCCAACCAACGCAATGCCGTCGATTTTTATCGTATGGCATACCTCGGAGAGCCGGAAGAGGCCATGGAGCGGTACCTGGGTGCCGCGTACAGTCAGCACAATCCACTGGTCGGAGATGGTAAGCAGGCGTTTATCGACTGCTTCGCGGAAATGGCCGAACAGTACCCCGACAAGACCATAAATTTCGTGCGTATTGTGGCAGAAGGGGATCTGGTCGCCTTGCACACGCATCAAACATGGCCAAGGGGAAAAGAGTAAGTCACGTTGGGTTTCTTACGGTCTGACGATAACGGCAGGATCGTGGAGCACGGCGACAGCATTCAGGAAGTGCCTGGGGATACCGGGAACCGTCATTTCATGTACTGATTGGCTGCCTGATTCGGGTCCAGCGGTTGGAATGCCCCTGACGAACAAAGGGTGTCTGGCTGTCAGCCATTCAACGAAACGCCTCAGAGAGTTAGCGCCAATTCCAGGTGTTGGGAGGAAACAGAACCGTTTCCGCCACCTGTTATCCGCGTAGTTACTTCGAGAAATTCGAGGGGTGTTGAGAATTTTTCGAAGTCTTGTCGTGGTCGCGACAAGATTCCGTAGATTGAGCGATAAATGCGCTCTATCCAACAGATAGACTTTTAAGCATCTATGGATTGGCGGTCGGTGTTTTGCTGCGGATATACGAGCGCCAGGATATTCCCTGCCAAAATAAGTGATTCCAAGAAAAATCCCCCTGATAGCCTTTTAAATGCTGGGTTTTGGTGTTCTTCACTTGCTCCTGGTCTGTTGTGAAAGATCTCCAAAAAGGCACTCTTTTCGACCCATAAGCGTTTTTTAATGGGCTTCCAAAGCAGCTTTCCCGGGGATCTATCTGAATCATTTTTAACGACTTTCATCTATGTATAGATATTCGTCTATCGAAAGGGAAGAAATGATTTATTGGAAACCGGTCCGCAACCCTCCCTATGCTTCGCCCATCCAAAACGGGATTTTCAACGCACGGTATATCCAGCAACCGAACAGGAGTTGACCATGGCAGTTAAGACCTATGACGCGGGGGTAAAAGAATACCGCGATATGTATTGGACGCCGGACTATGTGCCGCTCGATACCGATCTGCTCGCGTGCTTCAAATGCACCGGTCAGCCCGGCGTGCCCCGCGAAGAAGTTGCCGCTGCGGTTGCCGCAGAATCATCAACCGGCACCTGGAGTACCGTTTGGTCCGAGCTGCTCACTGATCTCGAGTATTACAAGGGCCGCGCCTACCGTATCGAAGACGTCCCCGGTGACTCGGAATCCTTCTACGCCTTCGTGGCCTACCCCATCGATCTTTTCGAAGAGGGTTCCATCGTCAACGTGCTGACCTCGCTGGTCGGTAACGTTTTCGGCTTCAAGGCACTCAAGCACCTGCGCCTGGAAGACATTCGCTTCCCCATCGCCTACATCAAGACCTGTGGCGGCCCGCCGGCCGGTATTCAGGTCGAGCGTGACCGGTTGAGTAAATACGGCCGCCCGATGCTGGGTTGCACCATCAAGCCGAAACTTGGCCTGTCCGCCAAGAACTATGGCCGTGCCGTATACGAATGTCTGCGCGGTGGTCTTGACCTGACCAAAGACGACGAGAACGTCAACTCGCAGCCGTTTATGCGCTGGCGCGATCGTTTCGAATTCGTTGCCGAGGCCATACAGAAGGCCGAGCAGGAGACCGGCGAGCGCAAGGGCCACTACCTGAACGTCACCGCTGCGACTCCGGAAGACATGTATGAGCGTGCCGAGTTCGCCAAGGAACTGGGTATGCCGATCATCATGCACGACTTCCTCACCGGTGGCTTTACCGCCAATACCGGCCTTGCCAACTGGTGCCGCAAGAACGGCATGCTGCTGCACATTCACCGCGCCATGCACGCGGTAATCGACCGCCATCCGAAACACGGTATTCACTTCCGCGTATTGGCCAAGTGCCTGCGTCTGTCCGGTGGTGACCACCTGCACACCGGTACCGTGGTGGGCAAGCTCGAAGGTGACCGTCAGTCGACCCTCGGTTTTGTCGATCAGCTACGAGAATCTTTCGTGCCGGAAGACCGCTCCCGCGGTGTTTTCTTCGACCAGGACTGGGGCTCCATGCCAGGCGTGTTCGCCGTGGCATCCGGTGGTATCCACGTCTGGCACATGCCGGCACTGGTCACCATTTTCGGCGACGACTCGGTATTGCAGTTCGGCGGAGGCACCCAGGGTCACCCATGGGGCAACGCAGCAGGCGCCGCAGCCAACCGCGTGGCACTGGAAGCCAGCGTCAAAGCGCGCAACCAGGGCCGTGAAATTGAGAAAGAAGCGCGCGACATCCTGACCGAAGCAGCGAAAAGCAGCCCGGAACTGGCCATCGCGATGGAAACTTGGAAAGAGATCAAGTTCGAATTCGAGACCGTAGACAAGCTGGACGTGGCCTGACCGGTTCAGGTGGCGAACTCGACTTAATTCGCATCGAAACGAGGAATACAACATGCGTAGCTCCACTGATATTGGCGATTTCCAGACCGCGCAGACGCTCGAAACCTTTGGCTTTCTGCCCAAAATGACGCAGGAAGAGGTTTACGACCAGATTGCCTACATCATCGATCAGGGTTGGACTCCGGCGATTGAACACGAGCAACCCTCCCGCTCCTTCAACCACTACTGGACCATGTGGAAGCTGCCGTTCTTCGGTGAGACTGACCTGGCCAACGTGGTCGCTGAGTTGGAGGCCTGCCGTCGCAGCTATCCGGATCACCATATCCGCTTGCTCGGTTACGACAATTACACCCAAAGCCAGGGTGCAGCGTTCGTCGTATACGAGGGCCATGCCTGACAGGCAGGGCGCGGCACGGCGAGACCATTACAAGGCGGCGACATTCCCGATCTAACGAGGTTGACGATGGGACAAACGGCGAAAACATCCGGTCTGAGCGGACGACAGCTTGCTCTGGCAAGGCGACGGGCGATGAGTGGCGGCGGTAAGGCTGCTGCAGGCGGCTCCGTTGGTGTGGGCGAATCTCAAGCGCCGGCACCGGCGGTCTCCGAACCCAAGGCTTCGCCGGCGTCAAGGCCGGTTTCGCCAAGGGCCAAGACGCCGGTAAGTTCCGGGCGTGGGGCATCACGGGCACGCCGGGCCATGCTGTCGAAGCAGGGTCGGGCCGCCGTGACCTCCAATGACCGGGTTCGCCATGGTGCTCGTACGCTGCCGACTCCGGCAGCGGACAAGGCTGATGCCAGGCAGGGATGTGGTTGCGGTTGCAAAGGCGAAGGGCCGGGTACGGAAAACGCGGCAACCGATGCGACTGCCGAAAGCCGCAGCCCTGTGCCCTCCCGCCCTGCCAGGCGTGGTCGCCGTAAACCGGTTGCCAAAGCCATTGCCAATGGTTCTGGCAGTCGGGCCGCGTCGCTGGCGCGGCGCAAGGCGCAGTCAAGCCGCGGCAAGGCGGGGCTCAGCGCCAATGGCATGAGTGCGGCTCAAGCGACACGAGCAGCCAACCCGCAGATGACCGGGCGTGAATTGGCTCAGGCTCTGCGTAGCCAGCGTAGCCAGAGAGGCCGAGCGGGCGAAAAGAAATCAGTGCCGACCGGCCGCATCAGGCCCAAGAAAGACAGCGCTCCCGGTGCTGCCGAGGACGCGAGCTGGAAGGTCGGTGCCAGCGAGACCAGTCAAGGCCAGACCGTGACCGGGACTATGCTGGGCCGCAGTCATCGCGTGAGCGGTGATGAACCCAGCACCTGTCGCGACGTGACCGGTACCGAGTACATGGGCGCTGATATTTTTCGCGATTTTTGCCAGGCCGAGCCCGCCAGTGCACCGCGCAAGGTTCGGGTCAGCCCGACCGGTTCCGGCAACCAGGTGACCGGCAACGAGGTTGGTCGCAGTACCCGAGCTGACGGGTGACGAGCCTGGAACCTGTAAGACAGTCACCGGTACCGAATACCTCGGTGCGAATCAGACTGCTGAATTCTGCGGCACCCCGGCGACGGTGGGTCCTGCCAAGATAACCCGAGCCGAAACCCGCAAGGGCAAGCCGGTGACCGGCAACAATGTCGGACGTGGAGACAAGGTGACTGGCGACGAAGCCGGCAGCCAACGCCAGCTGACGGGTACCCAGTACATGTCGGATGCGAATGGTTCGGCTTCCGCTTCGACCCGGGCTCCGGCCAAGGTCGGCAAGAGCGACACTCTGCGCGGTGGCGCGGTGACCGGGACCATGGTCGGACGCGGCACCAAAGTGACCGGCGATGAGCCGGGCAGCTGCCGCAATGTGACCGGCGACGACTATGTCGGTCAGGAACAATTCAAAGATTTTTGCGCCTCGACGCCAGCGCCGAGGGATGCCAAGGTCGGTGTCTCGGCAACGCTGAAGGGCGAGACCGTGACCGGCACCATGACCGGTCGCTCCAGCCGGGTCACCGGCGATGAGCCGGGAACCTGCAAGTCGGTGACCGGTACACCTTACGCGGGTGCGGAACAGTACGTACAGTACTGTGAGCCGAAACAGGCCAGTGAAGCCGAGGCGCGGACACGTCCGTTGCGATCCACTCCGGGGCCGGCGATGACCGGGCAGCAGCCTGGCGTCGGCGGCAAGGCCACCGGCGATAGCAAGGGCGCCTGTGAACCCCTTACCGGAACCCCCTACGTCGGTGCCGATCAGTTTGCCGAAGCTTGTCCGGCAACCCCGGCGCAGCCCGGCAGCCCGGACTTTCCTCAGCCCATCGCTAATGCGCCCTGGGGGCAGTTCAGTGTCGGCGGCTCCGCACATGCGGCGCAACCGCCCGCTGCGGACCGTGGCGATGTCACGGGCAGCCGTTACGAACAGGGACATATCACCGGCTCGTTCGGCAAGGCCGACGGCAAGGTGACCGGAACCGAAGAGGCGCGTTTCGGTGGTGTGGTGGTAACGCCGGCGCCGATCTCGGCACCTATTCCGCCCGGGGCCCAGTCAGTGGACGGCCGTGTGAAATCACGCATTACGGGTGAAGGCCAGGATGCCGGTCTCAAGGTGACCGGCGACGACTGGGCGCGCGGTGACCACGTGACGGGTACCGAAGGATCTTCGGCTGCCCGCCGGAATCCGACTCAGCGCGGTGGTCCGATGAATGCGATGGATAACCGCGACCTGACCAAGCGCAATGAGGCGTTGCCCGAGCCGATCAGCAAGGTGACCGGTGGCAGTGGCAATACCGAAAAGGGTGCGTTGATCACCTACTCCGGCGGAGCCCGGGGCTAACCGCCATGCTGGGCTACCGCAATCGCACACAGGGAGCGGACCGAAACTTGTCGGCCGCCCCGCTTCGTCGCCCGGGTGCCGTGAATGGCGCCGCGAATGCAGCGCATGGCGCGGCGCGGGCGACCGTAAGGAATGGACAGGCGACGCATCCGTTAACACGCCAGCCAGATAACGCTCGTTTGTATGACTACGAGCGTGATACCAAGGCCGCCTTCGACGCCATCGTGCCGACCTTAAAGCGTATCTCGGCGCTTCAGCACGAAGAACAGTTCGAAGGTCAGGCCCAGGGTATAGCCCGTGAGGAGCTCGGTTTTGAACTACCCGGTGAACTCCTCGCCGATGCTTGGATCGGGCAACTGGACATGCGTCGCCTGTTCGCCTGGTGTGTGTTCGAGACCTATCGTCGCTTCTGCGACCAGTTTTTTACCGCCGATCCGCTGAGTACTGCGGACGAAGCTGAATTTCAGGGGTTCCTGCAGGCCTGCGGCTTCCATACGCTGGATATCTCTCCCTGCGCCGATGGACGCCTGGCCCATGTGATCCGTTATGTGTTGCGTCTGCCTTATCGCAGCGTACGGCGTAAGTCCTACGCCGGGGCGATGTTCGATATCGACGACAGCACCCAGAAGTGGGTGGAGACCGAACTGCTGCGATTTCGCGAGGGCAAGCCCAACACGGCCGACGAGCCCACCCGGTATCTGAAGACGGTGGTCTATCACTTCAGCTCGGTGGATCCCGAGCACGAGGGTTGCGCCGCCCACGGGTCGAATACCCAGCGCGCGGCTGAGGCCGGCCTGGAGCAACTGCTCGGCTTTCAACGTGCGGTGCAGAACAGTTTTTGCTGCGGTGCCTCGATTGACCTGCTGTTGATCGGTCTGGATACCGATACCGATGCGATCCGGGTACATGTGCCGGACAGCCAGGGTGCGCTGGATCTGGAACGCTACGTGGATGCCCTGGCACTGTACCGCGATACCCGGCGGTCTGCAGCCAGCGATGCCCTGAGGCTGATCGGCGAGCGTGTGCGTCAGGCATCTCCGGATGTCGTTGACGGAACCGCGCAGTTGATCGCGCGTCTGCTGGAAAACAATATTTCGCAGATTGACTATGTGCGCGCCTATCACGGTGAGCATTATGCCGACGGCGGTCATGCCGAGCGTTTTATCGGTGCCGGCATCGGCTTCGAAGAGGTACAGCTGCGTAATCTGACCTATTTCGCCTATCTTGACACCGTCGAAGAGGCCGCAGCCGATCTCGATGTCGGCATCAAGATTTTTTCCGGCCTGAATGTTGCCCGCGGGCTGCCGATTCCGGTGGTGGTGCGTTACGACTATCACGGCCAGGTGCCGGGCGCGCGCGATCGTGCGATCGCCCATTGTCACCGCGTCGCCGATGCGCTCAGGCGGCGGTACGCCGAATTGTTCGAGTCCGGGTTTGTGCACACCCTGCTGGTGGTGCGCGACTGCAACGCCGGCGGCCTCATCGAGGTGCTCGGTTGTTCGGTGAGATCGCAACAGACACAAGGGGCACATTGATGAAGATCTGTCAGGTGGAAAAGCCCTTGGTTTCGACCAATCGGATTCCCGGTCTGGAGCACAAGCACATGCAAGTGGTGCGTGATGGATCCGCGATGCTGGTTGCCGTCGATGCAGTCGGCTGTATTCCGGGAGACTGGGTGATCTGTGTGGGCAGCTCGGCCGCGCGAGAAGCGGCCGGCAGCAAAGAGTATCCGAGTGACCTGACCATTGTCGGCATCATCGATCACTGGCAGCCCGAAGAACAGGAGCAGGGCTGATGGAAATCCTGCGGGTCGACGAGTCGCTGGTCTGCACCCGTCGGGTTGGCGGACTGCAGCAGATGAGCCTGCGGGTACTGCGCGACAGCAAGGGTCGCTGTCAGGTCGCGGTCGATCCGGTCGGTGCACGCACCGGCAACTGGGTGTTTACCGTCAGTGGGTCGGCGGCACGCTACGCGACCGGTGATTTCGAGGTGCTCACCGATCTGACGATCGCGGGCATCATCGATCACTGGACAAACGAACATGGGGAAGGACAGGAATCGGCAGCGGGCAGCAAAGCCCGGTCGACTTAATGTCCTGATCCGCAACAAGTAATCGAGTCAGCAGGAGACACGAAGATGGCAACTGAAAAATACGGCATCGCACTGGGCATGATCGAGACGCGCGGGTTGGTGCCCGCCATTGAGGCAGCGGATGCCATGACCAAGGCCGCCGAGGTGCGTTTGATCGGCCGCGAGTTTGTTGGTGGCGGCTATGTGACGGTGCTGGTGCGTGGTGAAACCGGTGCGGTGAACGCCGCGGTTCGTGCCGGCGCCGATGCCTGCGAGCGGGTCGGTGACGGCCTGGTGGCCGCGCACATCATTGCCCGTCCCCACCGGGAGGTGGAGCCGGTCCTGGGTAATGGGTAAGACGATTTACTAGACGGCTGGCGTTGGTCGGTTTGACCGGGCCGAATGAACTGATCTTTTTCCGATGATGGAGACATGAAAATGGCTACTGAAAATTACGGCATCGCACTGGGCATGATCGAAACACGCGGGCTGGTGCCCGCCATTGAGGCGGCGGATGCCATGACCAAGGCCGCCGAGGTGCGTTTGATCGGCCGCGAGTTTGTTGGTGGCGGCTATGTGACGGTGCTGGTGCGTGGTGAAACCGGTGCGGTGAACGCCGCGGTTCGTGCCGGCGCCGATGCCTGCGAGCGGGTCGGTGACGGCCTGGTGGCCGCGCACATCATTGCCCGTCCTCACCGCGAGGTGGAGCCGGTATTGCCCGCTGGCGGGAACTCTGCCGCCAAAGCGGCTTGAGCAAGCAAACAGATTGAGTCTGTTCAATTAGGAGATACGAGTGATGGCTACTGATTCCTACGGAATTGCGCTGGGCATGATAGAAACACGCGGTCTGGTTCCGGCGATCGAAGCAGCGGACGCCATGACCAAGGCCGCGGAAGTGCGGCTCCTCGGGCGTGAGTTCGTGGGAGGAGGTTATGTCACCGTTCTTGTCCGTGGCGAAACCGGTGCGGTTAACGCCGCGGTTCGCGCCGGCGCCGACGCCTGCGAGCGGGTCGGTGACGGCCTGGTTGCGGCCCACATCATCGCCCGTCCGCACCGTGAAGTGGAACCGGTGCTGGACGGTGAGATGGGCAGCGACCGCCCGTTGAGAAGCTGAGGCCGATACCGGTGACCGGCGGTAATACAGCCTCCGGTTGCCGGGCGGATTGATGCCCATGTTCCCTCTACAGGCAGATCAGAGCGTACTCGGCTATCTGGGCCGTGCTTTGAGCCTTGAACTCTCGGCGGTGCAGTTGTACAGCACCCAGGCGCGGCTGGTCGCGTCCTGGGGACTGCCGGAGCCCGCCGAGCGTTTGCGGCAGGAGGCGGCCGAGGAGATGGGGCATGTGGAGCGAATCATCGGCCGCATGCTGGCACTGGGTGCCGCACCGGGCGCGTCACAATTACGCCCGGTGCAATTAGGTGAAAATCTGCTTCGACTGTTGCAGCACAATCACGCCTTTGAACATGAGTTGGTCAAGCTGTACAGCGATGCCGCTCGTCATTGCGCGCGACAAGGCTTGCATGATGACCGCTTATTCTTTCAGACATTGATGCAAGAAGAGCAGTCCCACGCTAATGAGCTGGTAGAGTGGATGCGTAGACTGATTACGACAGACGATGACAAGCTAACGCAAACGACAGGAGCGCCATGATGAAAGGGCAATGGCAGGAACGGGTAAGGCCGGTCCGTCTGGAGCGCCGCTACGAGTTCGATGACTACGCCAGCCTGCGTGACTTTCTTGACCGGGCGGCAGAGCTTTCCGAGCGTGAAGGCCTGTATCCCGACATGGGTTTCGGTCGAGACTATGTCAATGTAACCATTCATGTGGACGAAGGCGCCGAAGCCCTCGATCCGTCCCAACGTCGTTTTGCCGAGCAAATGGACGACATCATTCAGGTGGCGCCCACGAGCTGAACGGTCTTCGCACGTGACCATCATCGCGCTGGTTGGCAACAAGGGTGGTGCTGGCAAGACCACCTTGACGGTCAATCTCGCCATGGCCTTGTCAGAGGCTGCATCAGTGGCCGTCGTGGATGCCGATCCGCAGCGTTCCTCGCTGCAGTGGCGGGCAATGCGTGACGATGAGCAGGGTCTGGATGTGATTGATGGTGTCGATGACCTGGAGCAGGTGTTGAACTCGGCCAGGACGGACTACCAGCATGTCCTGATCGATTGCCCTCCGTCGGTTCATGCCGGCCAGACCCATGAGGCGCTCCGGCTGAGTGATCTGGCATTGGTTCCGGTGCAGCCGTCGCCGCTTGATCTTTGGGCGACGGTGCATATCGAACAGGCGGTGGAGACGGCGCGCGAGCTGAATCCTTGCTTGCGAGCCTTGTTGATCGTCAATCAACTGGAACCGCGAACACGCCTGTCGAAACTGGTCCGCCAGGGGCTGGCGGAGCTGACCATGCCGGCGACCGATACCGCTATTCATCGCCGGGTTGCTTATCGCACCAGTGTGCTTGAAGGTAAGAGTGTGTTCGATATGGGTAGTCCGGGTCGCGCAGCGGCCGACGAGATACGTCAACTGATCAGTGAGGTGAATCTGTCATGACCACTGCCGACAAGACTGGAGACAAGTTGGTCCAGTCGATCCGCAAGACCAAAGCGGGAGCCTCTGCCACAGCACCAAAGCCGCGTGCACCGGCAGCAACCCGCAACAAGGCGCCAACCAGTAAGGCACCAGCGAGCGCAGCGGCCAAGCCGCGGGCAACCCGGAAAACGGTGTCGGCAACCACGGACCCCTACCAGTCCGGGCAGCGGGTATGGCCGGACTGACCCTGAGCGATTGACGCCGGTTCAAAGGCGGCACTTTACCGAACCTCCAGGTTTGCAATGCAGTACTAACGGCTGCGCCATTGCGGGAAAAAGGTACCCTTTATGCCTCCTTACAGTGAACAGACCTACACGCCGCCGGCGGCGATGCCGGATTATCTGATTCGTCATGCGACGCTGCGGCAGCTTCAGGTGTTTGAGGCCATCGTCCGTCTCGGCAGTTTCACCCGCGCCGCCGAGGAATTGTTCCTCACCCAGCCGACTGTTTCCATGCAGACGAAGAAACTTGCCGATTCTATGGGTCTGGCCCTGTTCGAACATGTGGGACGCAACGTCAAGCCCACCGAAGCGGGGCGCGAGTTGTACGCCAGCTGCCGCTCGATCTTCGAGACCCTGGCGAATCTCGAGATGAAGATGGCCGATTTGAAAGGCATCAAGCGCGGACGTTTGCGCCTGGGGGTGATCACCACGGCGAAGTATTTTGCACCGGAAGTACTTGGCGAGTTCTGCCAGGAGTACCCGGGCATCGAGGTTGCCCTCAAGGTCACCAACCGTGATCGGATCATAGAGCGTATCAACGCCAACGAGGACGATCTCTACATCATGGGACAGGCGCCGGCGGGTGAATCCGACGTCGAGGCTTTTTCTTTTGCACCCAATCCCCTGGTGGTGCTGGCGCGGCGCGACCATCCCCTGGTCGGTGAGAAGAATATTCCATTGTCGCGGATCGCCAAGGAGCCGATCATTCTGCGTGAGCCCGGTTCCGGTATCCGTGATGCCACCTTGAAGGTTTTCAACCAGGCTGGCCTTCAACCACAGGTCAGGATGGAACTCGGCAGTAACGAGGCGATCAAGCACGCCATCGTCGGTGGCCTCGGGTTATCGATATTGTCACTGCACACACTGACACTCGAGGGCACCGAGGGACCGGTTGCGATACTCGATGTGCAGGGCTTCCCGATCATGCGCCAGTGGTATCTGGTCTATCCCCGCGGCAAGGAGCTTTCCCTGGTGGCGCGCGCCTTTCTTGAATTTGCGCTGGAGGGCGAGATTGCGATGCGCGAGCGCATGGAAATGATGTGGCCCTGGCTGAGCAAATACATCAATCGCTCGCCAACCAAGAAAAAAACCGGAAAGAGCCGCACGAGTCGCAAGTAACCGCGAGAGTCCCGGTGCGGGCTGCCAGATCGTCACCGCGAGTCTGAATTCCGCGGTGTCCCGGGGTGGCACCTCTAACCCGCTCGGGCGGTGCGCAAACGCCGCGTCTTCTCCAGCATGCGATAGGTCGAGCGGCTGTTGTTGAACCGGGCAACCTCGTTTAACGCCACCCAGCCGACCTGGTGCGATTCGTCGTTGCCGGGCAATCGCAGCTGGTCGTCGATTTCCACCAGGAAGCGCACGTCGAAGTGGGTATGGGACGGGTCGCCGGCCACAGGCGGAATGGCGTGGATGTCGACATCGAACACATTGTCCGAAACCAGGTGAATCCGGTCGTGCTCGAGGCCGGTTTCCTCCGAGGTCTCGCGCAAGGCGACACGCAGGATATCGCCGTCACCATCGGCGTGGCCGCCTGGCTGGAACCATTGGTCGTGTTTTCGATGGTGCAACATCAGCACGTAGTCGCGCGTGGGGTTGACCACCCAGGTCGATCCGGTGACATGGCCGTTCCAGTGGTCCCGTTCGAAACAATCGTTGTGGCGTTGCACGAAGTCGCGCGTTCGCGCCAGATAGGCCGCTTCGTCGTTGAAGCGGGTGCGGTGACGGGTCAGGTGCTGCAGCAGTTCCTGGCGGTGCATATCAGGCCTTAGGTACTCGCAGGGTTCTGCACGGCAGCAATGGCGGCGGCCGCAGCCTCGTCGACGTCGCTCTCGCTGCCCGCCAGCGTCAGCCGTCCGAACGCGCCGACGGCGCGTACATCGATCAGGGTGATGTTGGCGGCCTTTTCGGCCTGGTTGGCGGCATAGATCACGTAGCCCGCCGGCTCGGTCTCCAGGATGAACATGCTCTGCCCGGGCAGAATCATGGAACCGCGTCTGTCCTGACGGTTGATCAATACGGTGTGGTCCGGTGTCATGCCGCGGATGATTTCCTGCCAGGCGACGCGGCAGGGCTCGCGGTCATCCACGCGGGCGTCCATGCGCGATAACAACAAGCGGCCTGCCTCGCGTACGTCGTCCTGGTCGCGCTGGTGTATCACCATGGAACCGAAGGCGCGTTCTACCACCTGTTGGGCAAGGTGGACGCGGGTGGCCTTCAGCGCGATGTCGGTCAGCCGGTGCACCGCCATGCCAGGAGACACCTCGATCCACAGACAGGCATCTCCCGGCACGGGTAGAAAGCCCTGGGAAACGGTCGCCATGTATTCCGCCAGCTGGGGCTGGAGCGAATCGACGTATACGTAGGTTCTGAGCTTGATCATGGCAGTACGACATCCAGGGCAGGGCCGCCATGATAAACCGCCGGGCTTGGGAAACGCCCGGCGTTTACGGAGCTTGAGACGGGTGGTTCGTGGCCCGACGACTTACGCCGGGTCAGCGAACCACGGATGGTTTCAGCGTGCTTCGCTATCCGCGCGGTGAACCACGAATGAGAACCGGCTTCTGCAGCTGATGTCTTCGACGTTGAGCCGTATGTGGTGATCTGTGTGGGTGCTGCGACAACGGTCGATTTCACCGAACACCATACTCGGGTTTCCGTTGTAGCAACTCCTTGTGCCCCACACCTGCCAGGGCGTGAAACGCGGGGTGACCGCCGCTGAATGCTCGATGCAGATGACACACCCCTGACGCAGGCAATGTCCGATCTGTCCGAGAACACGATCCCGCTGATGGGTCTCCTCAGCGTCTTTCCCCATTTGCTCGATGTCAGGCATGAACCCGTCTCCGTATCTGCGAATGACAATGCGTTCGACGATTCAGGGAGCGGATCGATTCGCCCCTTTCCGTCGTCTTCGGAAGCCACATTAGCCAGTTGATCGAGCAAGCGGAAATCAAACATCGCACAATGGCCTATAGAGGACTCTCTATATTGCGTGCAATTCCATTGGAAAATTCTGGTCATTGTGCGTCGTCTCCGGCAGAACCTGTCGGGTTCATCGGGTGGTGAGAGGATTGTCGCCCCTTGCAGTCGGAGTCTGCTGGTAGCAGGGTCGTGGCGTGCGCCAGCGCGTCCTGGCGGGTGGCGAAAAGTTTGTTGCCGATCGCCTTGGTAATGCCAAGTTTTTCAAGGCGTTGCAGGACATCTCCCTCGGCGCCCGCGATCAGTACCTTGCGTCCCTTTTCCAGGTCTTCCATGACCATGCGTTCGATCGCCAGGGATGAGGAGACGCCGAGTATGGGGGCGTCGGTGAAGTCCAGCAGCAAAACCGCGTGATCGGCCAGTACCGCGTATTGGCGTGATATCGCCTTGGCCAGTCCGAATATCAACGGACCGCCCAGGGAAAATACCAGAATGCATCCTCGCGCCTGTTCGAGGATGGTCTGTTCATCGCCGGTGAGGTTGTCGGCGGCCCCGGGATTCTCGATGGGCTTCACCGACTTGCTCTGCAGTTTGATCATGCGTTCGATGGTGAGGATGTTGGCGACAAACACACCCACCGCGACCGCGGTGACGAGGTCGATAAACACCGTCAGGCCGATCACGCCGTACATGATCACCGCCGCCTTTGTGGACACCCGGTGGGCCCGGCGAATGAATGACCAGTCGATGATGTCAAAGCCCACCTTCATGGCGATACCGGCCAGCACCGCCATGGGAATGTGCGATGTCAGACCGCCCGCCCACAGGACGACTATGGCAAGAAGGCCCGCCCGGGTGAGTCCGGACAAGGCACTCCGCGCCCCGGCCTGAATGTTGACCACGGTGCCCATGGTCGCACCGGCGCCGGGAATACCGCCAAACAGGCCCGAGGCCAGGTTGCCCACGCCCTGGCCGAGCAATTCCTTGTCGGCATTGCTTTCCTTTCGGGTCAGGTTCTCCGCGATGACAGAGCTGAGCAGGGCGTCGATGCTGCCGAGTACCGCGAGCACGGCAGCGTCGATAATCATCAGTTGCCATTGCGCCGTGCTGAAGACCGGTATCTGCAGATCCGGCAGGCCGGTGGGGATCGGACCGATCAATCTCAGGTCGCTGTTACCGAGAATGAAAATCGCAGCCAGGGTGCCCACAATCAATGCCACCAGCTGAGGCGGCATCGCGCGCGCCAGGCGTTTGGGAAAAAACACAATCAATACAAAGGTTGCCACCGCGAGTGCGGTTTCCACCGGCCTGATCGACTGGATCAGCCCGGGCAGGGATTGCAGGGTTCCCATGACGCCACCCGATGGTGGTGCGTTACCGAGGAAGGGTGCCAGCTGCAAAATGATCAGGATGATGCCAATACCGCTCATGAAGCCCGAGACCACCGTGTAGGGCATCATGGTCACATAGCGGCCGAGTTTGAGCAGGCCGAAGCTGATTTGGAACAGCCCGGCCATCATCACCACGGTAAACGCCATGGCCATGCCCTGGTCGGGATTGGAAGCGATAAGGTTGGCGATGACCGCGGTCATCACCACGGTCATCGGGCCGGTGGGTTCCGATATCAGGGTCGGCGTGCCGCCGAACAGGGCCGCAAACAGGCCAACCAGCACCGCGCCATACAGCCCGGCGACCGGCCCGGCGCCCGATGCGACACCAAAGGCGAGCGCCATCGGCAGCGCAATCACAGCCGCCGTGACTCCGCCGAAAAGGTCTCCGCGGAGGTTGTCGAATCGGATTTCGTTTAACAAGCGCACCACTGAGAATCCGGAGTGTTCGAATATCCGGACGTTATAAGCGGGCTTGGGGGTTAGTTAAAAAGAGATAGTTTTGATCGAATCCATCGACTTTTGTCGATGTGTTTATAAATGGCCCCCAAATTCTCAGTCCGGAAACTCAGCCTGGATGCTGCCGAACGGTGAATTTGGAGGTTGCAGAGAGGGGCATCCTGTCGCAGGCGTCTCGGCGTTTACCTCATATACCTGGGCAGATTCATGGCTGCTCCGCTTAATTATTGACGTTCACCACGGTGCGGCCGCGGACCTGGCCGGCGAGAATCTTTGCGGCGTATTCCTGAACCTCGGACAATGCGATCTCTTCGGTCAGCTGATCGAGTTTCTCCAGGGACAGATCTCGTGCGAGACGATTCCAGGCTTCCTGACGACGATCCATCGGCGCCTGAACCGAGTCCACCCCCTGCAGGCGAACACCGCGCAGGATAAACGGCATGACGGTGGTGGGCAGATCCACACCGCCCGCCAATCCGCAGGCGGCGACGGTGCCTCCGTAATTCGTCTCCGCCAGCACCCGGGCCAGGGTGGTGCTGCCCACCGCGTCGATGGCGCCGGCCCATTGCTGCTTTTCGAGGGGGCGGGGTGCGGCGGACATGGTCTCGCGCGATACGAATTGAGTGGCGCCGAGGCCGCCGAGAAACTCGTGGGTCTCGGGCCGGCCGGTGACAGCGGCGACCCCGTACCCGAGTCCCGCCAGCAGGCTGACGGCGACGGTGCCGACGCCGCCGGCGGCGCCGGTGACCAGCACTGGGCCCTGATCGGGCGTCACGCCACCGTCTTCCAGGGCCATCACGCAGAGCATGGCGGTGAAGCCGGCAGTGCCGATGGCCATGGCGCGCCGGCTGTCCAGGCCTTCGGGCATGGACACCAGCCATTCGGCGGGGACCCTGGCCCGTTGGGCAAAGCCACCGCTGTGTTTTTCGCCGACGCCGAAACCGGTCAGCAGAACGGCATCGCCGGCCGAAAATCGGTCGGAGGTGGATTCCGCCACCGTTCCCGCCAGATCGATGCCCGGCACCAACGGCAGTCGGCGGGCGATCTTTCCCTTGCCGGTGACGGCCAGGCCGTCCTTGTAGTTGAGGCTGGAGTAGTCCACTGCAATAACGACATTCCCTTCATGGAGTTCGCCAAGGTCGATCTGTTCGTAGGATGGGCGGGTCTTGCCGTCCCCGGTTTCCCGCAGGATCAAGGCGTTGAAGGTGTCGGTCATTGGTTCGAGCTCCTGAGTTGCGATAGGGCGTGGTTGATGGCGTTGTCCAGGTACCAGCCGAAGTATTCGACCGTGTTGATGCCCACCAGCGGCTCGGTGAGCTGTCGGCCGGTGCCGTCAGTAACGACGAGCATCGGCGTGACGATACCGTCATAGGCGTTAAAGATGTCGCTATTGTCGATGCGATGGCCATCGAATCCGACGACATCTTCGCCGTAGTCGATGGACAGCTTGCGCAGGATGATGAGCTGTTCATACTCGCCGCTGATCATCATCGGCCGGAGAATTTCCTCCTCCAGGCGATCGCAGTAGCCGCAGTGATCCTGGGAAAAAAACAGCAGCAGGGGAACCCTGCGGTGGCGCGAAGCGTCTCCGTCACGGGCGAGATTCTGGCCCACTGGTAGCTTGGAATCCTGCATAGGTGTCGATATTGCCTTGGTATGCCGCATTGCACAACGCCACTCGATCAGGGTTTGTTTCGCCAATCCAGTCTCGCCAAGTCCCGCGTTTTTCGGTTAGCCTTGGCTACCTTGGATTGGGAGGCGTGGTCCATGAGGTGGCGGAAAGGCAGGCGCAGCACGAACGTGGAGGATCGGAGGGGCCGAAGCGGACCCGGACTGCCCATGCGCGTGGGCCGCGGTGGCGGCATGAGTATCGGAACCCTGGTGGTTGTCGGGCTGGTGATGTATTTCCTCGGTCTCGATCCCACCGTGCTGCTCACCGGCGGCGGCCCCGGAGGCCTGCCAACATCGGAGCAGCAGATGCCCCAGTCCTCCGGAGGCAGCTCGCCCGCCAATGACGAGGCGGCGCAATTCGTGTCGGTGGTATTGGGCGACACCGAAGATACCTGGCACGCCATTTTCGAAGAAAAGGGCGGTCGCTATGAGGAACCAGGCCTGGTGATGTTCTCGGGGGTCGTCCGCTCGGCCTGCGGCATGGCCCAATCGGCCATGGGGCCTTTTTACTGTCCTTCCGACCGCAAGGTTTATATTGATCTCAGTTTTTACGATGACCTTAGAGACCGGTTCGGCGCCTCCGGGGATTTTGCCCAGGCCTATGTGATCGCTCACGAGGTGGGTCATCATGTTCAGACCCTGCTCGGCATTTCCGAAGAGGTGGTCAAGAGCCGCAATCAACTGAGCGAGCGTGAGGCAAATCACCTGTCCGTCATGCAGGAACTGCAGGCGGATTGTTTTGCGGGTGTCTGGGCCAATCGCGCCCACCGCGCACGCAATATTCTCGAAGAGGGCGACGTGGAGGAGGGATTGAATGCTGCGTCCGCCATCGGCGATGACAGGATTCAGCAGCAGACCCAGGGACACGTCGTGCCCGATGCCTTCACCCACGGCTCCTCGGAGCAGCGCGTGCGATGGTTTCGTAAGGGTCTCGCCGAAGGTCGTCTGGCCGCCTGTGACACCTTTTCCGCGGAAGCGCTGTAATACGGGCGACATGCGGTGGCGTACAATCCCTAACTGAACGCATTGGCTGACGAGTTACCAGTGAACGCCCCTCAGCGCCTCATACAGATTACCGACCTTCATCTTCGGGAATCGCCCGGCGATATTCTGGCTTCCGGGCTGGATACGGATGAAAGCCTGCGCCGCGTTCTGGAAGATATCGGACGAAGCGAGGGACCCGACCGGGACGTGCTCATCACCGGCGATCTGGTACAGGAGCCGGTGCCTGCCGCCTACGAGCGCCTGCGCAAGGTACTGCTCGAATATCCCTTTCGTTATTTCTGTCTGCCCGGCAATCACGACGATCCCCGGGTCATGGCAGAGGTGCTGGCCGGTGATCCCATCTCCACGGAACCGCTCGCCCGGGTCGGCGACTGGGACCTGATCATGCTGGATTCCACGGTGACGGGCGCACCCCACGGGCGGCTCGGGAAGGGCGAGATTATTCGTCTGCGCCGACATTTGGCCGATCAGTCAGGCCGTCATGCCCTGGTCGCCCTGCACCATCACCCGGTGCCGGTGCGCAGCCCCTGGATCGATCGCATGGCACTGACCGACAGCGGCGCATTGTTCGCGGCCTTGCAGGTCGGCAACCGGGTGCGTGGTGTCCTCTTCGGCCATGTACATCAGGTCGCGGACATGGAGCAGGAGGGCATCCGTTTTCTGGCGACACCCTCCACCTGCGTGCAGTTTCGACCGGGTACGCTGACCTTCGATCTCGACGACTTCGGACCTGCCTGGCGTTGGCTGGATTTGAACACCGACGGTTCGCTGGAAACCGGTATCCGCTATCTGCCGGGCGAGCGCCTGCAGCAAAGCGCCTAGCCTGAAAACCTCACCCAGCCGGCCAAGGGCTGCTTGTAAGAGATCGAATTGGCGAAGAAATTAGAGTGAATGAACCTGCGTTCGAGCAATAACACTCTGTTTCCGCCATTGGCCTATCGCGGTACTGGCGGTTTCTCGCTCGCCCTGGCTTGCTCTTCACCCAACTGGTAGCCACGGTTACCATTTTCGCTCCAGGCCAGCGCCAGACCGGCTGCGAATTACGCCAGCCCTCGCGATGCCGGTGAGAATTTAAGGCCAGGGCGCGGAGGCCGGCGACGGACTCAATTTCCAGAGACGCACGCTGGCGTCGTCGCTCGAGGTGATGAGGTGACGTCCGTCGGGGGTGGGTTCGCACGGCCACGCCACATAAATCGTGGCGTTCGAATCTTTCCAGGGTGGTCCCCGTTTCGGCATTGAGCAGCAGTACGGCGCTGTCCGTCTGCCGGCTGATGGAGGCCAATCGACCATCGGGTAGAAACCGGATCGTATTGACGATGCCGCGGTGTTCGGTGGGCAGAATTGTCAGCGAACCCTGGGCAGCTCCCAGCGAAACAGATCGAACCAACCGCCGCCCACAAGGGCGTTGGCGCCCGGCTGGAAGGCCAGTGTGCGGGCGTCGGTTGGCGGGTTTTCCAGCGTTTTCGGCGTGTTCCCCGCAGACCAGGCCAACACCCGCCGGTCGGTGCCGGAGGAGGCCATGGCGCCATCCTTCGTCATGGCCACCGCCCTTATGGCGCCCCGGTGATTGGCCCATTCCGCCATCGGTTCACCGGTCAGGCTCCAAAGTCGGGCCTTGCCGTCCTTGTGGCCCGTCAGGATCGGACCCTCGGTGGAGGCGGCGGCGAGTGCCGTTACCGGAGAGATTCCCGACCATTCCCGGACGAGGTTGCCACGGGTTGTCCATACGGCGATGCGACCGTCGTAACCCACGGACAGTAATTGCCGGCCTGCGTCAATAAACAGCAGTCCGTTGACTGAACCTGTGTGCGCTTCCCAGGAGGCGACGGGGCTGCCGTTGTCGCGGTTCCAAAGCTTGATGCGACCGCTCCACCCGCCTGAGGCGATTAGCGGTTCGGTGGGGCTGCCAGCGAGTGTGCTGCCGCTGCCATGGGCGTCCTCGATGATGACGTCGGCCGCTCGCCCGGGCGCGGATTGCTGGCAGCCAGCGAGTACGAGGCCCGCCAGCAACAGCAGCACAAGCAATTGGAACGGCTTTGTCATGGTGGAAAGCCTGCAGCGGGTCATCGGGTCATGGCCGGGAGTGCTCCGCAACAACGCCCGGGGATGTCGGCGCGGATGCTCTGTTGTCGTCTGCCGGCGCCGCCCGGTGGCCACGGTCGACTAAAACCATCAGCAGGACGACCAGCGCAACTCCTGCCCAGAGAAGCGCGCCGGTGCGGTTGCAGCGCTCCGTGCAGGTGTCTTGGGAGGGTGACTTGAATATCGCCATCGTTGCAGAGCTTGTCACACCCCGTGGGGGTTTAACAGGGGCGGTGCAGTTTCATTCCGCGCTGAATATTCCGCCCGTAGTAGATCTCCAGCATCTCCCGCTGCAGCTGTTCGATAATGGCGCGTTTTTCCCGGTCGGCAACTTGTCCGCATCGATGCCGAACAAGTAGCTGTCCAGATTGAACTCCTTCAGCAACATCTTGGTGTGGAACAGGTTTTCCTGATACACATTGACGTCGATCATCTGGTATTTCCCTTTGGTGTCGCGCGCCAGATAATTCTGAATCGAGTTGATCTTGTGGTCGATGTAGTGCTTCTTGCCATTAACGTCGCGCGTGAAGCCGCGCACCCGGTAGTCGAGAATCACAATGTCTGATTCCAGCGCGTGGATCAGGAAGTTGAGCGCCTTCAGAGGCGATATGCGTCCGCAGGTAGAGACGTCGATGTCCGCGCGAAAGGTGCAGATCCCGTTGTCAGGGTGGCTTTCAGGATAGGTGTGGACGGTGATGTGGCTCTTGTCGAGATGGGCAACCACCGACTCCGGCAGGGGGCCCGGTGCCTCGGTGTTAGACAGCTGCTCTGCGGCGATCGGCTCCTCGGATATGAGCATGGTCACGCTCGCGCCGTGGGGATCGTAGTCCTGATGGGCAATGTTGAGCACGGTGGCGCCGATCAAGTCGGCCACCTGCTGCAGAATTGGGTGAGTCGGTCCGCGTTGTAGGCGTCATCGATATAGGCGATGTATTCCGAAACCTGCGATGGGGTGGCCGCATAGCAGATATCGAATATGTTGAAACTCAGCGTTTTTGTGAGGTTGTTGAAACCATGAAGATGGAGGCGCTTTTTTGCCATCGATAACCCTCCGCCTGATATAAAGGGCGGTGAACTTACTTCGTGAATCCCGCGGGCTGCAAGGCTTTCGAGGGATAAACCCGTATTATCCGATATTGACGACTTCGAAATCGTGGGTGATCTCGGCGGAGGCGCCCAGCATGATGGAGGCCGAGCAGTACTTTTCCGCACTTAACCTGACGGCCCGATCTACCGCGGCTTCGGGGATATTACGGCCGGTGACGATGAAATGGGCGTGGATCCGGGTATAGACCTTCGGGTTGGTTTCGGCGCGCTCCGCCTCAAGCTGGACCTCGCAGCCAAGCACTTCGTGGCGGCCCTTGCGCAGAATCATCAGTACGTCGAATTCGGTGCAACCGCCCATACCGAGGAGCAGCATTTCCATCGGCCTGATGCCAAGGTCGCGCCCGCCAAATTCAGGCGGTCCGTCCATTACCACGGCGTGGCCGCTGGGCGATTCTCCCACCATCATCGCGCCGTCGATCCATTTGACTCGTGCCTTCATTATCTGACTCCTCTCGGAAATGCGCCCGCAGACTACCACAGGAGCACCGCAGCCGGCCCACGACCTGATAGAATCGCTGCGCTTTTTCCGACCGGAGATTCGAGTGGCGGTATACGCGATCGGTGACGTTCAGGGGTGTTTCGATCCTTTACAGCGCTTGCTTGCAAAGCTGGCGTTCGATCCTTCCGAAGATACGCTCTGGTTTTGCGGGGATCTGGTCAATCGCGGACCTCAATCGCTGGAGGTGCTTCGTTTGGTGCGGCGGCTGGGCGACCGGGCGATCACCGTGCTCGGCAATCACGATCTGCATTTACTGGCACTGGCGAACGGCAATCTGAAAAAACGCGCCGACAAACTGCTGGATGCCGTCCTCAAGGCGCCTGATGGTGACGAGCTGCTGCATTGGCTCCGCCATCGGCCGTTGATGCATTCAGACAAAGAACTCGGGTTCAGTATGATTCATGCCGGGCTGCCGCCGCAATGGGGCAGAAAGCTCGCGTTGGCCTGCGCCTCCGAGGTAGAGCGGTCTTGCGCGACGATGATCAGAGCCCGGAGTTTTTTGCCCGTATGTACGGCAATCAACCGACGGTCTGGAACAAAGACCTGCAGGGGATCGACCGCCTGCGGTTTATCACCAACTGTCTCACCCGGCTGCGGTATTGTGACCTGGACGGCAATTTGGGATTGCGTGAAAAAGGCAGTCCGGGCAGCCAGAGCCCGGGATTTCTGCCCTGGTTCAAGAATTCCGGACCGCAAATCACGAAAATTTCGAGTTCTGTTCGGTCACTGGTCCACTTTGGGTTATCTTGCCGGCGAAAACGTGTGGTCGCTCGATACCGGCTGCGTCTGGGGCAGGCAGCTGACGGCGCTGAGGATCGATGTGGATCCGCCCAGGCCGCGTCATCTTGATTGCAAGGATTCAAGCAAGCCTTGAACGTAGGGGGGCAGCGTCCGCCATCCACCCCTTGACCAGTTGCCCGCGAGGGGCGGAACCTACCTGATGATCATGCAGGCCGAAAGGGATTTCCAGGTGACGGTGGGGCGTCTGGGCCGATGCGACTTTAAGCCGGGTTGGTATTGCTACACGGGAAGCGCCTTCGGCCCCGGCGGACTCGCCGCCCGGTGTGCGCGGCACGCCCGTCGCGAGAAGACGTTGCGATGGCATCTCGACTACCTGTCGCCCTACCTGCGCTTTGTCGCCGTCTGGTACGCTCTGGGTCCCGAACGCTATGAACACGATTGGGCAATGGCGTTGGCTACCTGGGTCGGTGTGCGACCGGCATGGCCTGGGTTTGGCGCATCCGATTGCCGCTGTGCCACCCATCTCTGGTATCGGTCGCGACGACCTCGGTTGCCGGGTTTTCGGCGGCTGGTTGCCAACGCGGCGATTGCCGATATTTCGCTGGAGGCGTAACCGGATGAACCTCAACAGTCAGACAAAATATCTTCTGGCGGCGGTTGTGCTTGCGGGTCTGGCCTTTGGCGGTGGGGTTTGGATGGATCGCCAGCAATCGCTGCAACCGAAAAATGTGACGCCCCTGCTGCCGGACCTGGCCTGTAACCTGCGCTCGGGGCCTTGTCGGTTGCCGCTGCCCTCTGGCGGGGCCGTGGAGCTGAGCATTCTGCCGCGCAATTTGCCCCCCATGGCGCCACTTGAACTGTCGGTGACCCTTGATGATTCCGCTTACGAGGCCAAGTGGGTGGAATTTGCCGGTACCGAAATGGATATGGGATTCAACCGGTCGGGGCTCGCTGCCCAGGCCCCGGGGCGGTTCGGTGGCTCGGGAATGATTCCGGTGTGCGTGAGCGACCGGATGCTCTGGGAGGCGAGGGTGATGCTGACTGACGGCAATGAATGGGTCAGTGCCCCCTTTCGTTTCGAGGTGCTGCGTTAGGGTCCGTTCAATAAAATTAATGAGGTGAGTCGATGCAAGAGGTGGAAAAGTCCAATATCGCTGCCGAGATGATCCGGGTCGGCATCAGCGCCTGCCTGCTGGGTGAGAAGGTGCGCTTCGACGGCGGCCACAAGCGCCACTCCTACGTCACCGGCACCCTGGGCCGGTATTTCGAGTTCATCCCCGTCTGTCCCGAGGCGGCGGTGGGTCTGGGCATACCGCGCCAGCCTATCCGCCTGGTCAAGACCGACGGCGGGATAAGGTCGCTTGGCACCAAGGACCCCACACTGGATCCGACCGATGCGCTCGCGGCTTACGGCGTCGAGACGGCCGGCCGCCTGGCGGACATTTCCGGTTACATCCTCAAGAACAACTCGCCAAGCTGTGGCATGGAACGGGTGCGGGTCTACAACGAAAAGGACATGCCCGAACGCAATGGTCGGGGCATTTTCGCCTCGGCCCTGATGGCGGAGTTGCCGTTGCTGCCGGTCGAGGAGGAGGGTCGTCTGGGAGATCCCGTGCTGCGCGAAAACTTCATCGAGCGCGTGTTCGTCTACAAGCGCTGGCAGAAACTGATGGCCGAGGGATTTTCAGCCGGCCGGCTGGTGGATTTTCACTCCGATCACAAATATCTCATCCTGGCCCACAGTCAGGCCGCCTACCGCGAAATCGGGCGCCTGGTGGCAGATGCGGGTAAGGCCGATGCGGACGAACTGGCCGAAAGCTACATCCGCTCGTTGATGGCGGCGTTGACCAGGCCCGCCAAACCGAAACAGCACGTCAATGTGCTGCAGCACCTGATGGGGTATCTGAAAGACAAGATCGATGCTGAAGACCGTGCCGAGTTGGTGGAGATCATCGAGCAGTACCGGCAGGGACTGGTGCCGCTGGTCGTTCCCATCACGCTCATCAACCATCATTTCCGGCGTCACCCGGACCCTTACGTGATGCGCCAGCACTACCTGCAGCCGCACCCCAGGGAGTTGATGCTAAGGAACCAGATATAGCCCGCGGGGAGTTTGCGCGCCAGGCGTTTTTCTTGCTGCGTTTAAAAAAGCAGTGGCTGGAGGGATATCAACAGGTTGTATTGCCGCCAATCGTATTCTGACGAGAATGTCTCGAGGTTGAGGGGATACGGGCATGCAGGCCTGTACCGCGGAACGGCGCGCTTCCCGGAAGGGATTCTTTACCATACATCTTGCGCTGTCGGTTTTCTCGGCGCCTCTATGCCTGGCGACGGATCGGCTGGTTGCGGCGCAGCGATCAGTGAACCTCGCCCTGGTCGGCCAGGCGCCGATAGGCGGCCAGCGCCCGTTCGCGGGATTCCTTGAGGTCCACCATGGGTTCCGGGTATTCCGTCGCTGCGGCGGTTTGGCGGACTTTCTGAGGGGCGACCCAGGGCTTGTGCAGGAAGCGAACAGGCAATGCGGCAAGCTCCGGGACCCAGCGTTTGACATAGGCCCCCTCGGGATCGAACTTCTCTCCCTGTAACACCGGATTGAAGATCCGGAAATAGGGGGCGGCGTCGGCGCCACTGCCCGCCACCCACTGCCATCCCATGATGTTATTGGCGAGATCGGCGTCTACCAGGGTGTCGTGGAACCAGCGCGCGCCCTCCTGCCAGGGAATAAGCAGGTTCTTGGTGAGGAATGAGGCGACCACCATGCGAACGCGATTGTGCATCCAGCCGGTCTGCCACAATTGGCGCATGCCGGCGTCCACCAGGGGGATTCCGGTGGCCCCCCGTTGCCAGCGGTGAAGGTCGTCGGCGTAATCGGAGCGCCAGGGAAAGGTCTTAAACCGGGGGTTCATGGGTTCGGATACCGTTGCGGGGAAATGGGTCAGCAGGTGATGGGCGAATTCCCGCCATCCCAACTGCCTGATGTAACCCTCTACTGCGTGTTCGGCTTGCTCGGGGTCGGTACGCGCCAGCAGCCCGACCAGGACCTGGCGGGGTCCGATTTCACCAAAATGCAGGTGAGGCGCCAGACGGGATGTTCCGTCCTCGTCGGGGCGATCACGCCTTTCCGGATACCGGGAAACATCCTCATCGGCAAAGCGGGCAAGACGCTTGAGGGCGGCATTCTCGCCCACCGCCCAGGCCTCATCGAGCCCCTGGTACCAGGAGGTCCGGGGTAGAAGGCCTAACCCGGCAAGATCGAGACTGGTCGCCGCCGGCGCAGGGGGCAGGCGGGCGGGCGGGGCAGTGATGGTTTCGGGCAGTCCCGCCTTGAGGCAGGCCTTCCAGAATGGTGTGAAGACCCGCAGCGGTCCCCCATCCAGGCGCTGGATCTCGCCAGGCTCGAAGAAAAGTTGTCCGGCGAAGGTCTCCACCGCCAGGCCTGCTTGCTTAAGGCCTTCCTCCGTATCCAGGTCTGCCGCGGCCAGGACAGGTTCATAACGCCGGTTCCAGAATAGATGGGTAGCCCCGGTTTCCCGCGCGAGTTCAGGCAACAGGGTTCGGGCGGGCCCTTTCCGGAGCGTCAGGCAGGAGTTTCTTGTTTTCAGCGCCGTATTCAGATGGCAGAGGCTTTGATGCAACCACCAGGCCGAGGCCCCGCCCAAATCGGGCGCGTTGTCTCCCTCTTCCCGAATGAAAACGGGCAGCAGGCGCGAGTGCCGGGATGCGGCAAGCAGCGCGGCATTGTCGGTGAGTCGGAGGTCGTTTCTCAGCCAAAGGATTGCTGTGGTCATTCGGTCGGCTCTGTGGCGGTGGTCATTCGATGGTGGATTCGTGGCAATGGAGGTCAAAAATTAAGGTACGAAGCGAGTTTGCACGTTGACAGCGGCTTAGTCACGGCATAGAATTCGCGGTCTTTGCTGGCCGGGATGCATGTATTTTAACGGTCAGCGGAGTCTGCCGCATTACGAAGCCGCAGAAAAAAATTCAACCCTATCAATAGGTTAAATCTTCAGCGACTTCACGCTCGCTGGAGCGGGGTTGATTCATCGAAATTTTGTGGCGTGCTGAGGTGCGCCTTTTGCGTCCCTGGAGAAGAGGACAAATGGCGACAATTAATCAGCTGGTGCGCAGGCCGCGCAAGAGCAAGGTGGAGAAGAGCAAGGTGCCGGCGCTTGAGGGCAGCCCTCAGAAGCGTGGCGTCTGCACCCGCGTCTACACCACCACGCCGAAGAAGCCCAACTCGGCTCTGCGCAAAGTGGCGCGCGTACGCCTTACCAACGGCTTTGAAGTCTCCACCTATATCGGTGGTGAAGGGCACAACCTCCAGGAGCACTCGGTGGTGCTGATTCGTGGTGGCCGTGTGAAGGACTTGCCCGGTGTGCGTTACCACACCGTGCGCGGCACGCTCGACACCTCGGGCGTGGAAAAGCGCCGGCAGGGCCGTTCAAAGTACGGCGCCAAGCGCCCGAAGAGTTAATCCAGTCCTTATATAACGTGTGAGACGAGACGTATGGCTAGAAGACGAGTGGCAACACGCCGCGAGATTTTGCCGGATCCCAAGTTCGGGAGCCCATTGCTGGCCACGCTTCATTAACATGGTGATGCTGGACGGCAAGAAGTCGGTTGCTGAGCGGATCATCTACGGTGCCCTGGATCAGATTGCCGAGAAGAAGTCCGGCGATCCGGTGGAGACTCTGGAGAGGCGCTGGACAACGTGCGCCCGATGGTGGAGGTGAAATCCCGCCGTGTGGGTGGTGCGACCTACCAGGTGCCGGTGGAAGTTCGCCCGGTCCGTCGCGACTACGCTGGCCATGCGTTGGCTCATCGATGCCGCGCGCAAGCGTGGCGAAAAATCCATGGCGCTGCGGCTTGCGAGCGAGATGATGGATGCCTCCGAGCACGCGGTTCCGCCGTCAAGAAACGCGAAGATACCCACCGTATGGCCGAAGCCAACAAGGCATTCGCGCACTACCGCTGGTAACAGTAACTAGGGAACGGAGTTTGACGGCCGTGGCACGCAAGACCCCAATCAAGCGCTATCGCAACATCGGTATCATGGCTCACATCGATGCCGGTAAGACGACGACGACCGAGCGTATGCTTGTATTACACCGGTATCTCGCACAAGATCGGTGAGGTGCATGATGGTGCCGCCACCATGGACTGGATGGAGCAGGAGCAGGAGCGTGGTATTACCATCACTTCGGCTGCGACGACCTGTTTCTGGAGTGGTATGGATCAAGCAGTTTCCTGAGCACCGCATCAACATCATCGATACCCCCGGGCACGTGGACTTCACCATCGAGGTCGAGCGTTCGCTGCGTGTGCTGGACGGCGCGGTGGCCGTGTTCTGCGCGGTCGGTGGTGTCGAGCCCCAGTCCGAAACGGTTTGGCGCCAGGCCAACAAATACGGTGTTCCGCGCATGGCGTTCGTCAACAAGATGGACCGTGCCGGCGCGAACTTCCTGCGCGTCGTTGAGCAGATCGAGAGATCGCCTGGGCGCAACCGCCGTGCCGATGCAGGTGCCATGGGTGCGGAAGAGAGATTTCGAAGGCGTCGTTGACCTGATCCGCATGAAGGCCATCGTACTGGACGGAAGACGAATATGGGCGTCGAGCTATCGAGTACGCCGAAATCCCCGGCGAGCTGGACGATACCTGCGCCGAATGGCGCGAGAAAATGGTCGAGGCGGCGGCTGAGGCCAACGAAGAGCTGATGGAGAAGTACCTCGAGGAAGGTGACCTCAGTGAAGCCGAGATCCGTGAAGGCATTCCGTCGGCGTACGCTGGCCAACGAAATTGTTCCGCGTTACTGTGCGGTTCGGCCTTCAAGAACAAGGGCGTGCAGGCCATGCTGGACGCCGTCATCGAGATCATGCCGGCGCCCGATCGATGTGCCTGCCGATCAAGGGCTTCCTCGAGGACGGACGAGACCGAAGCGAGCGCGCACGTCGACGATGACGCGCCGTTTGCGGCGCTGGCCTTCAAGATTGCAACCGACCCTTTCGTCGGCACCCTGACCTTTTTCCGCGTGTACTCCGGCGTGCTGAAATCCGGCGACTACGGTGTTACAACCCGGTCAAGGGCAAGAAGGAGCGCGTTGGCCGTATCCTGCAGATGCACTCCAATTCGCGCGAAGAGATCAAGGAAGTGCGGGCTGGAGACATCGCCGCCGCCGTCGGTCTGAAAGATGTCACCACCGGTGACACCCTTTGTGACCTCAATGACGTTATCATCGCTTGAGCGCATGGAGTTCCCGGAGCCGGTGATTTCGGTGGCGGTGGAGCCCAGGACCAAGAGCGACCAGGAGAAGATGGGTATCGCCCTGTCGCAAGCTGGCGCAGGAGGATCCGTCTTTCCGCGTGCGCACCGACGAAGAGTCCGGTCAGACCATCATCTCCGGCATGGGTGAGCTGCACCTCGATATCATCGTCGACCGCATGAAGCGTGAATTCAGTGTGGAGGCGAACGTCGGTGCGCCGCAGGTGGCTTATCGTGAAACGATTCGCAAGGTGCGTGGAGCAGGAAGGCAAGTTTGTGCGCCAGTCGGGTGGTCGTGGTCAGTACGGTCACGTCGTGCTCAGGATGGAGCCGCAGGAGGCGGGCAGCGGTTACGAGTTCGTCAACGAAATCGTCGGCGGTGTGGTGCCGCGCGAGTATATCGGCGCGTCGACAAGGGTATCCAGGAAGCAGATGGAAGGCGGTGTGCTGGCGGGCTATCCGGTGGTGGATGTCAAGGTGACCCTGTACGACGGTTCTTACCACGATGTCGATTCCTCGGAAATGGCGTTCAAGATCGCCGGCTCCATGGGTTTCAGGTCGGGTGCGCTGGCACGGCGGTGCGGTGCTGCTGAGCCGATAATGAAGGTGGAAGTGGTGACGCCGGAAGAGAACATGGGTGACGTCATGGGTGACCTGAACCGTCGCCGTGGTCATGGTGCAGGGCATGGATGACAATCCGGCCGGCAAGATTATCCGCGCCGAGGTGCCGCTGGCTGAAATGTTCGGTTATGCAACCGATCTGCGCTCGCGCCACGCAGGGGCGCGCGACCTATCGATGGAATTTGCAAAGTACGCCGAAGCGCCGACCAGCATTGCTGAAGCGGTGATCAAGAAAGCATCTTGATTTTTGTATAGGCACTAACAGAACTGAAGAGGGTAGCAGTCGTGTCCAAGGAAAAATTTGAACGTACGCAAGCCGCATGTGAACGTGGGAACGATTGGTCACGTTGACCATGGCAAGACGACGCTGACGGCGGCGCTGACGAAGGTCGGTGCGGAGAAGCAGGGTGGCGAGTTCAAGGCCTACGATCAGATTGACAATGCGCCGGAAGAGCGCGCCCGTGGTATCACGATTGCGACCGCGCACGTGGAGTACGAGACGGACGATCGTCACTACGCGCACGTGGACTGCCCGGGTCACGCGGACTATGTGAAGAACATGATCACGGGTGCGGCGCAGATGGACGGTGCGATCCTGGTGGTGTCGGCGGCCGACGGTCCGATGCCGCAGACGCGCGAGCACATTCTGCTGGCGCGCCAGGTGGGTGTTCCGTACATCATGGTGTACATGAACAAGGCCGACCAGGTGGACGATGAAGAGTTGCTGGAGCTGGTGGAGATGGAAGTTCGCGAGCTGCTGAGCTCCTACGATTTCCCGGGCGACGACACCCCGATCATCACCGGTTCGGCGCTGAAGGCGCTGGAAGGTGACACCAGCGACATTGGCGTGCCGTCGATCGAGAAGCTGGTGGAGGCGCTGGACGACTACATTCCGGTGCCGGAGCGTGCCGGTGGACCAGCCGTTCCTGATGCCGATCGAGGACGTGTTCTCGATTTCGGGTCGCGGCACGGTGGTGACGGGTCGTATCGAGCGCGGCGTGGTGAAGGTGGGCGACGAGATCGAGATCGTGGGCATCAAGGACACCACCAAGACCACCTGCACGGGTGTGGAGATGTTCCGCAAGCTGCTGGACTAGGGTCGAAGCGGGCGACAACGTGGGTGTGCTGCTGCGCGGCACCAAGCGTGAAGAAGTGGAGCGTGGCCAGGTGCTGGCGAAGCCGGGCTGGATCACGCCGCACACGAAGTTCGAGGCGGAAGTGTACGTGCTGAGCAAGGAAGAGGGTGGCCGTCACACGCCGTTCTTCAACAACTACCGTCCGCAGTTTTACTTCCGTACGACGGACGTGACGGGTGCCTGCGATCTGCCGGAAGGCGTGGAGATGGTGATGCCGGGCGACAACGTGCAAGATGACGGTGAGGCTGATTGCGCCGATCGCGATGGAAGAAGGTCTGCGTTTCGCGATCCGTGAAGGTGGCCGTACCGTCGGCGCCGGCGTCGTCGCAAAGATTATCGAGTAATCATGAGCGGAATGTCGCTGAGGTTGACATGGCAAATCAAAGAATTCGCATCCGCCTGAAAGCGTTCGATCATCGTCTGATCGATCAGTCGGCGCGTGAAATCGTCGAAACTGCCCGGCGCACCGGTGCGCAGGTGCGTGGTCCGATTCCGCTGCCCACGAAAAAAGAGCGGTTTACCGTACTGATTTCGCCGCACGTCAACAAGGACGCGCGGGATCAGTACGAAATCCGTACCCACAAACGTCTGATGGACATTGTGGATCCCACTGACAAAACCGTTGATGCGCTCATGAAGCTGGACCTTGCGGCCGGCGTTGACGTGCAGATCAAACTGAACTGAGGTGGATCGCTGGCGTTTAGCTTTGCCGAGGAAAAGAAATGGCAATCGGATAATAGGCAAAAAAGCAGGAATGACCCGCGTCTTCACCGAAGACGGTGCGTCCGTCCCTGTCACGGTGCATAGAGGTTGAGCCCAATCGTGTCACCCAGGTTACGAAACGAACGAAACTGACGGCTATACGCGCATTCCAGGTGACCGAGGTGCGCGTCGCGCCATCCGGGTCACCAAGGCCGATGGCGGGGCACTTCGCCAAGGCCGGAGTCGAGGCCGGTCGCGGTCTGTGGGAGTTCCGTCTGCGACGGTGAAGGTGATGATACCCGAAGTCGGCAACCAGATCAGTGTGGATATTTTCGAGGCCGGTCAGAAGGTCGATGTTCGCGGAACCACCATCGGTAAAGGTTTCGCCGGTGGCGTCAAACGTCACAATTTCCACATGCAGGATGCCACGCACGGTAACTCGCTGTCGCACCGCGCGCCGGGCTCGATCGGTCAGTGCCAGACACCGGGTCGCGTGTTCAAGGGTAAGAAAATGGCCGGGCACATGGGTAACGTGCAAGCGCACCGCCCAGAATCTCGAAGTGGTTCGCGTGGATGCCGAACGTAATCTGCTTCTGGTCAAGGGTGCGGTGCCCGGGTCCCGCGGTGGCGACGTGATCGTCACGCCGGCGGTCAAGGCGATAAGGGGTGATGACATGGATATTAATATGCATGGTGGTCCGAGCATGGATGTCGCCGATCAGCGTATTCGGAGTCAGAATTTAACGAAACGCTGGTGCATCAGGTGGTGTCGCTTACATGGCGGCGGCCGTGCCGGCACCCACGCGCAGAAGAATCGTGCCGCGGTTCGTGGCGGCGGTGCCAAGCCCTGGCGACAGAAAGGGACAGGGCGTGCCCGAGCTGGTACAATCCGCAGCCCGATCTGGCGCGGCGGTGGCAGAACCTTTGCTGCCACGACGCGCGATTATTCGCAGAAGGTCAACAGCAAGACGTATCGGGCGCGCATTCGCTCGATTCTCTCCGAGTTGGTGCGTCAGGACCGTCTGGTTGTTGTGGAGAGTTTCTCCATCGATGCGCCGAAAACCACGCGCTCTGGTGAGCAAGCTGGACGAGATGGGACTCAACAATGTCCTGATCGTTACACGACGAGCCGGACGAAAATCTGTTTCTGGCGTGCGCGCAATCTCTACCATGTGGACGTTCGCGAGTACATCGGATGTCGATCCGGTCAGTCTGGTGGCGTTTTGACAAGGTGCTGATCACGGTTGCTGCGCTGAAGCAGTTTGAGGAGAGGCTGGCATGAACAACGAACGTTTGAGAAGGTGCTGTTGGCGCCGGTGGTCTCGGAAAAGAGTACGCGCGTTGCCGACGAGAGCAAGCCAGATGGTCTTCAAGGTGGTGCCGGATGCCAGCAAGCCCGAGATTCGCGCGCGGTTGAAAAGATGTTTGACGTCAAGGTGAGCGGGTTCAGGTCGTCAATGTCAAAGGCAAGGTCAAACGTTTCGGTCAGATGATGGGTCGGCGTTCCGACTGGAAAAAGGCCTATGTCAGGCTGGCAGAAGGCCAGGATATTGATTTCGTCGGGGCTGAGCGCGCCGGAACAGAAGTAACGGACGAAGAAATGGCTATCGTAAAGTCAAAACCAACTTCTCCCGGGACGCCGTTTTGTCGTCAAGGTGTAGAACGCCGAGCTGCACAAGGGTGGGCCCTATGCGCCGCTGGTTGAAAAAAAGACCGAAATCCGGCGGCCGTAACAACAACGGCCGTATCACCACGCGTCATCGTGGTGGCGGCCATCGGCAGCGCTATCGCGTTATCGATTTCAAGCGCGACAAAGACGGTGTGCCGGCACGGTAGAGCGCCTGGAATACGATCCGAACCGCTCGGCGCACATATGCGCTGGTGAAGTACATGCGATGGCGAGCGTCGTTACATCATTGCGCCCCAAGGAGTCAATGCCGGTGACGCGTTGATATCCGGGGCAGCGAATGCACCGATCAAGCACGGGTAACTGCCTGCCGCTGCGCAACATTCCGCTGGGTACCATGATTCACAACGTTGAAATGAAGCCCGGTAAAGGGTGGGCAGATTGCCCGCAGCGCCGGGCTTCGGTGTCAGTTGGTTGCCCGCGAAGGTGTCCACGCAACGTTGCGTCTGCGCTCCGGTGAGATGCGCAAGGTGCCGGTGGAATGCCGCGCCACGATCGGTGAGGTGGGCAACTCCGAGCACAACCTGCGTTAATTGGGTAAGGCGGGCGCAACACGCTGGCGTGGTGTGCGACCCGACGGTGCGTGGTGTTGCCATGAACCCGGTCGACCACCCGCATGGTGGTGGTGAGGGGCGTACCTCCGGTGGCCGTCATCCCGTATCCCCTGGGGCGTGCCCACCAAGGGCTATAAAACCCGCTCAGAACAAGCGGACCGACAACATGATCGTGCGTCGTCGCAACCGCAGCAAGTAATCGAGGTAAGAGACGGTGCCACGTTCGATTAAAAAAGGACCGTTTATTGATCTTCACCTTGCTGAAGAAGGTGGAGGAGGCGGTGGCCAAAAACGACAGCCGCCCCATCAAGACCTGGTCCCGCCGTTCCATGGTGTTGCCCGACATGGTGGGTCTGACGATCGCAGTGCACAACGGCCGGCAGCACGTGCCGGTTCTGGTCAACGAGAACATGGTGGGCCACAAGCTGGGCGAGTTTGCGCAGACCCGAACCTATCGCGGTCATGCTGCGGACAGAAAGACCAAGTAAACACGGAGCTGACAATGCAGACTGTTGCAAAACTTCGCCACGCGCGGATATCTCCGCAAAAAGGTCGCCTGGTGGCTGACCAGATTCGTGGTCTGCCCGTTGAACAGGCCCTGGAGACGCTGGCTTTCAGCAACAAGAAAGCCGCCGACCTTATCAAGAAGGTGCTGGATTCAGCCATCGCCAACGCCGAGAATAACGAAGGCGCAGACATCGATGAGTTGAAGGTCAAGGCTGTTTGCGTCGACGAGGGTCCGGCGATGAAGCGCATCCAACCGCGCGCCAAGGGACGGGCTAATCGAATCATCAAACGTACCAGTCACATCACTGTGACGGTTGCTGACGAATAAGGCAGGAAGAGATATGGGTCAGAAAGTTCATCCGGTCGGTATTAGGCTCGGCATCGTCAGAGACTGCACGTCCCGCTGGTATGCGGATTCCAAGCATTACGCCAACATTCTCAATCAGGACATGCTGGTGCGCGGCTTCCTTAAGAAGAAGCTGTCGCAGGCGTCCGTAAGCCGTATTCAGATCGATCGTCCGGCCAACAACGCCCACATTACGATCCACACGGCCCGTCCCGGCATGGTGATCGGTAAGAAAGGCGAGGACATCGACAAGCTGCGTAGCGAAGTCTCCCGGATGATGGGTATTCCGGTGCACATCAATATTGAGGAGATTCGCAAGCCGGAGCTGGATGCGCAGTTGGTTGCCGAAAGCATCGCCCAGCAGCTCGAGCGTCGTATCATGTTCCGCCGCGCGATGAAGCGCTCGGTGCAAACCTCGATGAGGCTTGGCGCCCAAGGCGTGAAGATAAACATCGGCGGTCGCCTGAATGGCGCAGAGATCGCTCGTAGCGAGTGGTACCGCGAGGGCCGGGTGCCGCTGCATACACTGCGCGCCGACATTGACTACGGTTTCGCCGAAGCCCGGACCACCTACGGCATCATCGGTATCAAGGTGTGGATATTCAAGGGCGAAGTCTACGGTGGAGAAAGGCCGGCAGAAACCGACGCGCCCGCCCCCAAGGGCAAAGGCAGGAAGGACTAAGCCATGCTGCAGCCGAAACGTACCAAATTCCGTAAACAGCAGAAGGGCCGTAACCGCGGCCTGGCCCAGACCGGCAGTAAAGTCAGTTTTGGCGAATTCGGTCTGAAAGCAGTCGGACGTGGCCGGATTACCGCCCGCCAGATCGAGGCCGCTCGTCGGACCATTACCCGCACCGTGAAGCGTGGCGGGAAGCTGTACATCCGAATTTTCCCGGACAAGCCGATCTCGAAGAAGCCGCTTGAGGTGCGCCAGGGTAAAGGCAAGGGTAATGTCGAGTACTGGGTTGCCCAGATTCAACCCGGCCGGATGCTGTATGAAATCGAGGGGGTTCCTGAAGAGCTGGCGCGCGAGGCTTTCAAGCTGGCCGCTGCCAAGTTGCCGATTCAGACCACATTTACGAAACGGACACTATTGTGATGAACGCGAGTGAACTTCGTGGCAAGAGCGCCGGTGAGCTGGAACAGAAGCTCCACGATCTGCTCAAAGAGCAGTTCAACCTCCGTATGCAGCAAGGCACTGGTCAGATGTCTCGACCACATCTGATGACACGGGTACGGAAAGATATTGCCCGGGTGAAGACCGTGATGAATGAAAAGATGACAGGTGAAGCGTCATGAGTGAGCAGCAGTCGAGCAATCGCACCCTTCAGGGTCGCGTGATCAGTGACCAGATGGACAAGACGGTTACCGTACTCATCGAGCGCCGCGTCAAGCACCCTGTCTACGGCAAGTTCATGCGCCGTTCTACCAAGGTTCATGCGCACGATGAAAACAACGAGTGTCGGACCGGCGACCTGGTACAGGTCGAACAGTGCAGGCCGCTGTCCAAGTCCAAATCTTGGCGCTTGGTGCAGGTCGTCGAACGTGCCGCTCAAGGCGGCTGACGGTCTGTTAATCGAAATGAATGCAGTGCGTGGAGTAGGCTCATGATTCAGATGCAGACAACTATGGATGTCGCCGACAACAGCGGCGCCAAGCGTGTTCAGTGCATCAAGGTGCTGGGTGGTTCCAAGCGCCGTTATGCGGGTATTGGCGACATCATCAAGGTCAGCGTTAAAGATGCGATTCCGCGCGGCAAGGTGAAAAAAGGTGATGTCTATCAACGCAGTGGTGGTGCGTACCAAGCAAGGGCGTTCGTCGCCCCGACGGATCGCTGATCCGGTTTGACGGCAATGCGGCAGTGTTGCTGAACAATCAAGCTGGAGCCGATCGGCACCCGCATTTTTGGTCCGGTGACACGTGAACTGCGTAGCGAGCGCTTCATGAAGATTATTTCGCTCGCTCCGGAAGTGCTGTAGGTTAGACTCAGGACAATGCGCAAGATTCGAAAAGGCGACGATGTGATCGTCCTCGCCGGCAAGGACAAGGGCAAGCGAGGCACCGTGCTTCGTGTTCAGCCTGACGGCAAGTTGGTGGTGGAGAATATCAACATCGTCAAGAAGCACACCAGAAGCCCAACCCGAGGCAAGGGTGAGCAAGGCGGTATCATGGAAAAGGAGATGCCCATCGATATCTCCAATGTCGATGCTGTACAACCCGCAACACGGGAAGGGCGACCGGGTCGGATTCAAGACCCTGGACGACGGCCGCAAGGTGCGTATCTTCAAGTCCGACGGCGAAGTCGTCGACGTTTGAGGTGAGCGGCTGAAAATGGCTAGGTTACAAGATCAGTATCGCGAAACAGTGGTCCCCAAGCTGCAGCGAGCAGTTTGGCTATCACAACGTGATGGAAGTGCCGCGAATCACCAAGATCACCCTCAACATGGGTGTGGGCGAGGCGATCGGTGACAAAAAGGTGATGGATAACGCCGTCAGCGACATGGAGAAAATTGCCGGTCAGAAGCCGGTTGATCACCCAAGGCCCGCAAATCGGTTGCCGGTTTCAAGGTGCGCGAAGGTTGGCCTATCGGCTGCAAGGTTACCCTGCGCCGCGAGCGTATGTACGAATTTCTGGATCGCCTTGTCAATATTGCGTTGCCCCGTATCCGGGACTTCCGTGGCATGAGTCCCAAGGCCTTTGATGGCCGTGGCAATTACAATATGGGCGTCAAGGAACAGATCATCTTTCCCGGAGATCGATTACGACAAGATCGATGCCCTGCGTGGCATGGATATCACGATCACGACCACGGCGAAAACTAACGAGGAAGCCCGTGCGCTGCTGGAGGCGTTCAATTTTCCGTTCAAGTGATCACCGACCAGACACTGGCGAATTAATATGGCAAAGAAAAGCATGATGGCCCGCGAAGTCAAGCGGGAAAGAACCGTCGCCCGCTACGCCCGTAAGCGTGCGGAACTCAAGGCGGTGATTAAGAACCCCAACAGTTCTCCCGAAGAAGTGGACGTGGCCGTTGTCAAGCTGCAGAAGCTGCCGCGCGACGCCAGCCCCAGTCGGCAGCAGCGTCGTTGCCGCGTTTCCGGTCGGCCTCACGGCGTTTACCGCAAGTTCGGGCTGGGTCGTAACAAGCTCCGTGAAGCGGCGATGCGCGGTGACGCGCCAGGGCTCGTGAAGTCGTCCTGGTAATCGAAATGACAATCGGCGTACGTTTCTTGGTGAAACGGCGCTGAAAAAAGGCTATACTTGACGGCTTCCCGTTTGGAAGCCGTTTTGTTCAACCGGGTATCGCGCCGTGAAGGCGGACTGACCTAAGGAGAAGTGCATGAGCATGCAAGATCCCGTCGCGGATATGCTGACCCGCATACGCAACGGCCAGGCAGCAGGCAAGGCATCTATCAGGATGCCCGCCTCCAAGCTCAAAAAGGCCATTGCCGCCGTCCTCAAGGACGAAGGCTATATCCAGGATTTCGCTGTCGCTGAAAACAGCGGCAAGCCGGAAATGACCGTCGACTTGAAATACTTTCAAGGCGAACCGGTCATCGATTCCATTCAGCGCGTTAGCCGACCCGGTTTGCGTATCTACCGAGGCAAGGACGATTTGCCCAAGGTACGCGGCGGTCTGGGTATCGCAATCATCTCCACATCCAAAGGCTTGATGACCGACCGTGCTGCCCGCAAGGCAGGCCAGGGTGGTGAGGTCATCGCCTTCATCGCTTAAGAGAGGTGTGAGATGTCACGTATTGCAAAAGCGCCTATCCCTGTAGCCTCTGGCCTCGATATCAAAATCGACGGCCAGTCCGTTACCGTGAAGGGCAAAAAGGGCACCCTCAGCTTCCAGGTGCGTCCCGAGATTGAGGTTGCGCAGAACGACGGAGAGATCGTCGTCAAGCCGCGAAAAGAGGATAAGGCTGGCTGGATGCACGCCGGTACGACCCGCGCGGTATTGAACAATATGGTTGTTGGTTGTGGTGAAGGTTTCGAGAAGAAGCTGAGCCTGATCGGCGTGGGATATCGTGCCCAGGCCAAGGGCAATGTCCTCAACCTGAGTCTGGGTTTTTCGCATCCCGTGGATTACCCGGTGCCCGAAGGCATCAGCGTCGAGACGCCGTCCAGACTGAAATCGTTGTCAAGGGCGCGGACAAGCAGAAGGTGGGGCAGGTTGCCGCGGAAATTCGCGGCTACCGTCCGCCAGAGCCCTACAAGGGCAAGGGTGTTCGATACGCCGACGAATACATCGTGCGTAAGGAAGCCAAGAAGAAGTAAAGGGTTCGACGATGGACAAAAAGCAAGCACGACTGCGCCGCGCCCGGAAAGCCCGGGCCAAGATTCGCGAGCTGGGCGGACATCGCCTGTCCGTGCATCGTACGCCGCGCCATATCTATGCCCAGGTGATGTCCCCCGATGGAAGTCGGTGCTGGCCAGCGCCTCGACGCTGGACAAGGCGGCAAGGACGGATCGAAGGGTACCGGCAATACATGCGGCCGCTGCCGCGGTCGGCAAGGCGGTGGCCGAACGTGCCAAGGCGGCCGGCGTCGAAACGGTGGCTTTCGACCGTTCCGGATTTCAAATATCACGGCCGTGTCAAGGCGCTGGCAGATGCCGCGCGTGAAGCCGGTCTGGAATTCTAAGGGAAAGGTTTGCGCTATGGCGAATGTCAATGCACGACAGCTGAATGCGACGGTCTGCATGGAAAAGCTGATCGCCATTAACCGCGTCGCCAAAGTGGTCAAGGGTGGTCGCAATTCGGTTTTGCGGCACTGACCGTGGTAGGTGACGGAGAGGGCCGGGTCGGTTTCGGCCAGGGAAAAGCGCGCGAAGTGCCGGTTGCGATCCAGAAGGCAATGGAGAATGCGCGCAAGAACATGCGGCAGGTCAGGCCTCAAGGGCGGTACTCTGCAGTATCCGATCTCGGTCGCCACGGTGCCGCCAAGGTGTATATGCAGCCGGCCTCCGAAGGTACCGGCATCATTGCCGGTGGTGCCATGCGCGCCGTATTTGAAGTGGTCGGTGTCCATGACGTGCTGGCCAAGTGCATCGGCACCAACAACCCGATCAACGTGGTGCGCGCAACCATGGATGGGCTGGCCAATGAGTATCGCCGGAGACTGTTGCCGCCAAGCGTGGCAAGACGGTTGAAGAGATTCTGGAGTAAAGACATGGCTGACAAAACAACGATGAAGGTGACGCTGGTGCAGAAGCGTCAACGGGCGACTGAAGATCGCACAAGGCCTGTGTGCGTGGTCTGGGTCTGCGCCGTATGCATCACAGCGTTGAAGTAGAGGACACGCCCGAAAACCGCGGCATGATCAACAAAGTATCCTACATGCTCCAGGTCGAGGAGGCATAAGATGCGACTGAATACATTAAGCCCGCAGACGGCAGCAGGACCGACCGCAAGCGCGTCGGTCGCGGCATCGGTTCAGGGTCTGGGCAAGACCGGCGGCCGTGGCCACAAAGGCCAGAAATCCCGTTCCGGCGGTTTTCACAAGGTCGGTTTCGAGGGTGGTCAGATGCCCTTGCAGCGTCGATTGCCCAAGGTCGGTTTTACGTCGCGCAAGTCCGGGTGACCGACGAGGTGCGCCTGAACGAACTGCAGCTGATTGAAGGTGATGCCGTCGATCTGGCGGCGCTGAAGGCGGCGGACGTTCATTGCACAGCGACCATGAAGCGTGCCAAGGTCATCCGTCCGGTGAGATCGGCACAGGCCGTGACTGTACGTGGCATCGGTGTAACTAAGGGTGCACGCGCGGCGATCGAAGCGGCCGGCGGCAAGGTCGAGGACTAGATGGTGTAAGATGGCTGGAACTGCGGCAGGTCAGCAGAGGCTCGGTAGATCTCGGTAAACTGACAGAGTTGCGGCATCGCATGCTGTTTGTGCTGGGCGCGATGATTGTTTATCGCATCGGGACCTTTATTCCCGTTCCGGGATCGATCCGGCGGCGCTGGCGGTGCTGTTCGACCAGCAGCAAGGAACCATCCTGGACATGTTCAACATGTTCTCGGGTGGTGCGCTGAGCGCGATGTCACTGTTCGCCCTGGGCATCATGCCGTACATTTCGGCGTCGATCATCATGCAGTTGATGTCTATAGTCGTGCCGGCGCTGGAACAGATGAAGAAGGAAGGTGAAGCCGGACGGCACAAGATTACCCAGTACACGCGTTACGGTACCGTGGTGCTGGCAACTTTCCAGGCGATTGGTATTTCCATGGCCCTGCAGGGTCAGCAGGTCGGTGGCGCAGCACGTGGTTGTTCTACAGGGCCTGCCGTTTCGTGCTGATTCCGTCGGTAGCCGCTGGTAACGGGAACCATGTTCCTGATGTGGCTGGGTGAGCAGATCACCGAGCGCGGTATCGGCAACGGCATTTCGATGATCATATTTGCGGGTATCGTCGCCGGTCTGCCGGCGGCCGATTGGTGGTTCACTGGAGCTGGTGCGTACCGGTGAGATGAATACGCTGATTATGCTGTTCCTGTTTGCGCTGGTGCTTGCGGTAACTGCATTTGTGGTGTTTGTCGAGCGTGGTCAGCGGCGAATCACCGTGAACTATGCCAAGCGGCAGCAGGGTCGCAAGATGTACGCCGGCCCAGAGTACGCCATTTGCCGTTGAAACTGAACATGGCCGGCGTTATTCCGCCGATTTTCGCTTCCAGTATCATTCTGTTTCCGGCAACGGCGGGGCAGTGGTTTGGCAGTAACGAGGGCATGGGCTGGTTGAAGGATATCGTCTTCCACCCTGTCCCCGGGGCAGCCTTTGTATATACTGTTTTATGCACTGGCGATCATTTTCTTCTGCTTTTTTTATACCGCGATGGTCTTCAATTCGCAAGGAGACGGCGGACAACCTGAAGAAGTCGGGTGCCTTTATTCCCGGTATACGGCCCGGGTGAACAGACCGGCGACGTTATATCGATGGTGTGATGACACGTCTGACACTGGCGGGTGCCATTTACATTACCGCGGTTTGTTTGCTGCCTGAATTTTTGATTTTGTACTGGAATGTGCCTTTCTATTTCGGTGGCACATCGCTGTTGATTATCGTGGTGGTGGTCATGGACTTTATGGCCCAGGTGCAGTCGCATATGATGTCGCATCAATATGAAGGCCTGATGAAGAAGGCCAATCTCAAGGGCTAGGCGGCACGGGCCGGATTCGCTGAGTCAGCAGTGTCGCTGACAGGAGAGCAAACCATGAAAGTACGTGCATCAGTAAAACGATTTGCCGCAATTGCAAAATCGTCCGTCGCAAGGGTGTGGTACGGGTTATCTGCAAGGATCGGCCGCCACAAGCAGCGACAGGGTTGATGGTTGCAAGCGCTGTTGCATGGATAAGGACTTCGCGCTCTTTTGCGCGCTGCTACAGCTGGTACAGTTGAGGAGATAATTCATGGCTCGAATAGCCGGTATTAACGTTCCCCGACAGAAGCACGCGGTAATCGCGCTGACGTCCATATACGGAATCGGCCGTACCGCGGCGCAGAAAATTTGTGCGGCTGCAGGTGTCGCACCGGAGCGCAAGATCAAGGATCTCTCTGAGTCGGAAATCGAAGCCATTCGTGGCGAGGTCGGCCAGTACACGGTGGAAGGCGATCTGCGTCGTGAAGTGTCGATGAACATCAAACGTTTGATGGATCTGGGTTGTTACCGCGGCATTCGTCATCGTCGTGGCTTGCCGTTGCGTGGTCAGCGTACCCGCACCAATGCACGTACCCGCAAGGGTCCGCGTCGTCCGATTAGACGATAAACCAGATGTCTGGTTACAGTATCAAATGGCAAACCCAACGCCGTACCAAGAAAAAGGTCAAAAGCGTAGTCGATGGTATCGCCCATATCCACGCGTCATTCAACAACACTATCGTGACCATCACCGATCGTCAGGGCAACGCCCTGTGCGTGGGCGACTTCCGGTGGTTCCGGTTTCCGTGGTTCGCGCAAAAGCACGCCGTTCGCGGCCCAGGTTGCGGCCGAGAGGGCCGGTGAAAAGGTAAAGGAATATGGTTTGAAAAACATTGAAGTCGACGTCAAGGGCCCGGGTCCGGGCCGTGAATCGGCGGTACGTGCGCTGAAGAATGCGGGTTTCAGGATTACGAGTATTACCGATGTGACGCCGATTCCGCACAATGGTTGTCGTCCGCCCAAGAAGCGTCGCGTTTAAGCGGAGGATTTGATCATGGCAAGGTATATTGGACCCAAGTGCAAGCTCAGTGGCGTCGCGAAGGCACGGAGCTCTTTCTCAAGAGCCGTGTGCGGTCGATCGACACCAAGTGTAACATGGAAAAACCGCCTGGGCATCCAGGGTGAGCGACGTCGCCGCCTGTCGGATTACGGTGTGCAGCTGCGTGAAAAGCAGAAGATGCGTCGTATTTATGGCGTAATGGAAAAGCAGTTCCGTAACTATTACAAGAGGCGGCCCAGGAAAAGGGTGCGACAGGTGAAAATCTGCTGCGGATGCTCGAGCAGCGTCTCGACAATGTGGTTTATCGCATGGGTTTTGCGGCCACTCGCGTCCGAAGCGCGTCAGCTGGTGAGTCACAAGGCGATCGAGGTCAACGGTAAGCGGTCAATGTACCCTCTTATATGTTCAGCCGGACGACTGATGTCGGTGCTGAGAAATCCCGCAAACAGGTCCGCATCCAGAATGCACTGGGATTCGCCGAGCAGTATGGCTTTCCCGAGTGGATGGAAGTGGATGCCAAGGACATGTAGGGCACCTTTAAGCGTCGTGCCGGAACGTGCAGATCTGCCCGCGGAGATCAACGAACAGTTGATCGTCGAACTGTACTCCAAGTAAGCACTGACCAGAGGATCGCCGATGACAGAGTTCGGTCACAGATTTTCTGAAGCCGCGGATCGTTAACGTACAGACGATCAACGCGACGCACGCCAAGGTCGTCGCTGGAGCCGCTGGAACGCGGTTTCGGCCACACCCTGGGTAATGCCCTGCGTCGTATTCTGTTGTCTTCCATGCCGGGTAGCGCCGTTATCGAGGCACACATTGAAGGTGTGCTTCACGAGTACTCCGGAATTGAAGGTGTGCAGGAAGATGTCATGGAGATCCTGCTTAACCTGAAGGATCTGGCCATCGCCATGCATAAGCGCGATGCCGCGACGCTGTCCTTGAAGAAGAAGGGCCCCGGCCAGGTTACTGGCAGGCGGACATACAGCTGGATCACGATGTTGAGATCGCCAACCCTGATCACGTGATCGCAACCCTGACCAAGTCCATGCGATCTGAATATGACGATGAAGGTTGCTAAGGGACGCGGGTACGAGCCTGCAACGGCCCGTGGTGACGAAGAGAGTGACCGGCCGATAGGCTGGCTGCAGCTCGACGCCTCCTTCAGCCCCGTGCGTCGTATCGCCTACACGGTGGAAGCGGCTCGCGTGGAGCAGCGTACGGACCTCGATAGGTTGGTTATCGATATTGAAACCAATGGAACTATCGATCCGGAAGAGGCCATTCGACGCGCGGCCACCATCCTGCAGGACCAGCTTTCCGCATTTGTTCTGCTGGATGCAACCCGTGGCGGCGAAGCCGCTCAGCCCGCCGAGAAGGCGCCTGCGGTGGATCCGATCCTGCTGCGTCCGGTGGATGATCTCGAGCTGACGGTTCGTTCGGCGAACTGCCTGAAGGCCGAGAACATCATGCTCATCGGCGATCTGGTTCAGCGCACTGAAGTGGAGCTGCTGAAGACTCCGAACCTCGGCAAGAAGTCCTTGACGGAAATCAAAGACGTACTTGCCATGCGCGGACTCAGCCTCGGCATGAAGCTCGAGAGCTGGCCGCCTGAAAATCTGGATGACGCCGCCAACAGCTAAGGCGGCTTCGAGAAACTGTAACTGAAATTTAGGAAGTCGACCCATGCGTCATCGCAATTCTGGACGGCAACTGAACCGTAATAGCAGTCATCGCAAGGCGATGTTCCGCAACATGACGTGTTCGTTGTTTGAGCACGAACTGATCAAGACCACCGTACCCAAGGCCAAGGAGTTACGGCGGGTTGCCGAACCGCTGATTACCGTTGCCAAGGAGGACAGCGTCGCCACGCGTCGACTGGCCTTCGATCGGCTGCGTGATGATGCCGTGGTTGGTAAACTCTTCAATGAGCTCGGCCCGAGGTACAAGGAACGCCAAGGCGGCTATCTTCGCATCCTCAAGTGCGGCTATCGGCCCGGAGACAAGGCGCCGATGGCCTATGTCGAACTCGTCGATCGCCCGCAAGTGGAAGAGGAAACGAAAGCGGCTCCCGAGGAGTAGACAGACCTTACTCCATGCGAGCTTGAGAAAAACCGGGCATGGCCCGGTTTTTTTGTGGAGATAATCTAGTGTCGCGGCAAACGTTGTTGTTCAATGACTTCGGCTTGCACGGTCCCTACCTGGGACAAATGATCTCTGTGCTCAACCTGCTCGACGGACAGTCCGTTGTCGTGCCTGTCCAATGCGACGCACCTTTCGCTGACCCCTACCATAGTGCTTACCTTTTGGCTGCACTGGTGCGGCATGGCCCCAGGGATGGCATCTGGGTCTGTGTGGTGGATCCGGGCGTTGGCGGTTCAAGAAGGCCCTTGATGCTGAGGGCGGACGACCGCTGGCTGATTGGTCCCGACAACGGTCTGCTGGTGCCGTCGTTGCGTGAGGCAACAAGGGTCGAGGCGTGGCAAATTGACTGGCGGCCGGCATCACTGTCCGCGAGCTTTCATGGTCGGGACCTGTTTGCACCGGTGGCGGCCAAGCTATCCAGCGGCAATGATGTGGATCGTACGCAGATCAGCGCTGATGACCTGGTGGGAATGGGCTGGGAGCACCAGCTTTCCGAGGTCATTTACGTGGACGGTTTCGGTAACTGCATGACCGGCATCCAGGGTGGGGCGCTTGCCGGGAACGATGTGATCCAACTGGCGGGGGAATCTGTTGCCCACGCGAGGACCTTTGGCGCCTCGGCGCCGCATGCCTTGTTCTGGTACGTCAATTCTCTGGGGCTGGTGGAGATCGCTGTCAATCTGGGCAGTGCGGAGCGCCGGCTAGGCGTGAAGGTCGGCGCCAGAGTGACACGCGTTTGAGGCCTCAGCGTTTGAGGGCAGTGATCCAGGCGTCGAACATCGGGCCGTTGTGATACCAAAAAATTCCGAGGTACTCGTGCAGGGCCGTACGTGTCCGCTGCATGGCCCGGGCGCTCGGTATCCACTGTTTCCAGTCGGTCGGGTCGGGTTTCGGATCCGCGAGTCCCATGGGGGCTGGAATGGCGCCGGGCATGCCGGTTTTCTCGAAGCTGTAGATGGCACGGGGCATATGCCAGCCGTGGGTGACCAGGGCGATGCGGGAAAGCGATTTATCTTCCAGCAGGGCGATCGTATGCCGGGCGTTGTCCCAGGTTGTCCAACTCCTGTCTTCCACGGCGAGCACAGGCACGGCGAGCTCTTCCACCAGTAGCCGGGCCGCGGTGTGGGCGTCCGAGGTGCCGCTGCTGATGATCACCGGAATTCCGGTACGGCGATAAAGCCATGCCGCGTAGCGCAGGCGTTCGAGAAAGAAGGGACCGACGGTGGCTTCGCCGTATTCTTCGGCCTCGCCATAGTACCCGCCACCGAGCACGACAATGGCCTCGGTACGGGCCTCCTTCAATTGCTCAGGGGTAACGGCGTCGAAACGCTGCAGGCCCTGGATAAGGCTATTGGCCACAATGGGAGCACTGGCCACGTAAACCAGGAATAGCGACAGCGTTAGCAGCCGTTTGCCCTTGCCGAAAAGGGCAAATACCAGTCCCAGGAGCCCGATAAGCAGGGGCCCGGCGGGTGGGAGTAACAGGCTCTCGATCAGTCGTACGGTCGCGAAATCCATCATTTGGCGTCCAATATCGATCCCGCCTGGAGATCGGCATGGTACGACGATCTGACCATCGGCCCACTGGCGACGTTGGAAAAGCCCAGTTTTTCGGCGAGCTCGCCCAAGGCATCGAACTGGGCGGGGGTGACATAGCGCTTGACGGCCAGGTGATCACGGCTGGGCTGAAGGTACTGTCCCAGAGTCAGCATGTCACAACCGTGGTCACGCAGGTCGGACATCACTTTGCCAACCTCGTCGTCCGACTCTCCCAGGCCCAGCATCAATCCGGATTTGGTGGGTACGTCGGGGAAGCGCTCCTTGAATTGCCGCAGGAGTGCGAGAGAGCCTTTGTAGTCAGCGCCGGGACGGGCCTGGCGATACAGTCGAGGGACGGTTTCGAGGTTGTGATTGAAAACGTCCGGAGGCGAGTCCGCAAGGGCGTCCAGTGCGGCAGGCTCCCGTCCGCGAAAATCGGGCACCAGGATTTCTATCTGAATGCTTGGGTTGTGTCGGCGTAATTGGCCGACACAGGCGGCGAAATGTGCCCCGCCACCGTCCTTGAGGTCATCCCGGTCCACAGAAGTGACAACCAGGTACTTCAGTTTCATTTCCCGGACGGCTTCCGCCAGTTGCCGGGGTTCCTCCGGGTCAAGGGCTTGGGGACGGCCGTGGGCCACATCGCAGAAGGGGCATCGACGTGTGCAGATGTCCCCCATGATCATGAAGGTGGCGGTGCCGTGGCTGAAGCATTCACCGAGGTTGGGGCATAAGGCCTCCTCACAGACCGAACTGAGACCACGCGCACGCAATATGTCCTTGATTCGGGAGACCCCTTGCCCGGATGGCACCTTGGCTCGTATCCACTCGGGTTTGCGCAGTACTTCGCTGGCCGGTTCTACCTTCACAGGTATTCGCGCCACTTTCGACGCGCCGCGCTCGTGGGTGTCCGGTGTCTGCCTCGAAGGGGCGTCCAGTGGCTTGGGATCCATGTGTTGGGCGTTTCAAGAGTTCGTGAACCTGGATTCTAGCCTAACTCCGGCCGCAGAAGCCCATATCCGGATTCGCCCGCAGGGCGACTGGCGGCATTTTTTCGGTTGTCCGGTTTCGGGCTTGATCTTTGCGGGGTGCTGGGTATGCTGGGTTCCGTCCTCGCGGACATCGGGCATTTAACCTCAGCATGACAAACCAGCAGAAGCATATCCAGGTCAGCGTGTCGCGCGGCGCCTTCGCCGGGAATATCCGGGCACTTCGAGAGACATTGGCGCCGGCGCGATTGTGTATCGTCATGAAGTCCAATGCCTATGGGCATGGACTCGAACCCCTGCTCCCCGTAGCGGTCGCGGCCGGTGCTGATTGTATCGGCGTCTGCACCAATCAGGAGGCGGCGGTCGTTAGACGGAGCCAACCATCGCAATGTCTCATGCGGTTGCGCACGGCGCTCGCCACCGAGCTGGAAGAATCCGTGGCAGCGCTTGATATGGAGGAAATCGTGGGGTCCGGCACCGCCGCAGAGTTCATTGCGGGCCTGGGGCGCCGGCGGGGTCGTCCGGTAGATGTGCATATCAAGATCGACACGGGAATGGGGCGGACCGGATTCCTCTCCACTGAGATCGATCTGGTTCGCCGCGTCTGTTCGCTTGATGGCCTGCGGATTCGCGGTGTGATGACGCATCTGGCATCGGCCGACGCGCCAGCATTGGATTCGACGCAGGCTCAACTGGATGAGTTCTCGACCTTTATCGACCGGATCCATGACGATTTACCCGACGACGTCCTCATTCACAGCCATAACAGTGCCGCCAGCGTCCGCTTACCCGAACAGAGAGGTGATATGGTTCGGCTGGGTGCTGCCTGCTACGGCGTGCGCACTTCCCGTGCGTTCAGCAATCCGCCTGCGCTGCGACCCGTGATGAGCATCAAAACCCATGTCATGGAGGTCCGCTCAGTACCTGCGGGCAGGACCATCGGTTACGGCAGCCGGTTCGAAACCAGGCGGCCCAGCCGGATTGCAACCCTTCCGGTGGGATTTGGTGAGGGCTATCCGCGCGCGTTGTTCAACAAGGGTATCGTTTTGATAAAGGGGCAACGTAGTCCGGTAATCGGTCGCATTTCTCTCAATGTGACGACCGTTGATATCACCGATATTGAAGGCGATGTTCGATGGGGGGACGAGGCGGTTCTGGTGGGAAGACAGGGCGCCGAGGAGATGACCTTCGAGGAACTTGCTGAGCTGTTCGACAGTGTGCATACCGAGATCAACCTGATGGCGGGCCAATTCAACGAACCTCAGTATGTGGACTAGCCGTTCGCGACGGGTTTCATTGTTCAGGGCAGTCGGTCACCCGCCTGTTCGGCGCTAAAGCCCAGTAACTGGCAGAGCGCGTCGGTGATTCGGTTGCCGGCATCTGACAGGCCCATTTCCAGTCCCAGGTCATGACACTGAGTCATTGCCAGGCCCGGGTATCCGCAAGGGTCTATGCGCTGGAAGGGCGAGAGGTCCATGTCGATGTTGAAGCTGAGACCGTGGTAGCTTCGTCCCCGCTTTATTCTCAATCCCACGGAAGCGATTTTAGCGCTATCCACATAAACGCCCGGCGCCTGATCGCGCCGGTCCGCCTTAATATCCTCCGCGGCCAGCACGTCGATAATGCCTTGTTCCAGGGAGGCAACGAGGCTGCGAATTCCAACACCGAGCTGGTGCAGGTCGAACAGTGTGTAGGCCACCAGTTGGCCGGGGCCGTGATAGGTGATTTGCCCGCCGCGATCGCTGCGCACGACGGGAATGTCGCCCGCGTCATGCAGGTGTTCAGGCCTGCCTCCCTGACCGAAGGTGAATACGGGTGGGTGTTGCAGCAGCCACAGCTCACTCGGCGTCTTCGTGTCGCGGCCGAGGGTGAACGCCTTCATGGCGTCGAGCGTGGTCTCGTAGGGCAGGATGCCCAGCTGTCTGACGAGAAGGGGAGGTTGGCTCACAGCGCCACGGATACCTTCTCGTGGTCGGTCAGTTCCTGGTAGATCGCGTCCATTTGTTGCCGACTCTGTGCCTGTATTCGAACCGTGACTGATATGAAATTGCCATTGCGGCTGTCACGGGTGGATACCGCGTCAGCCGCAAGATCTCGTGCGTGTCGCTTGATGATGTTCACTACCAGGTCGGTGAAACCCTCTTCGGCCCGCCCCATGGCCTTGACATCGATCTGACAGGGGAACTGAAGCAGTTCTTCTGCTGGCTTATCCGTTGTCATGATTGATTTAATTGGGATTTATAGGCGTTGAAGAGTGCGTGTGCCTGACCCCAGACGGGTCCCGCCGTGCCGTTGCCCACCGTATTTCCATTGAGCTTTGTTACCGGCATGATCTCCTTGGAAGAGCTGGTTATCCAGATCTCCTCCGCCTGCTCGAGATCGGTGACACTGATGCTTGCCTCGGCATAGGCGATGCCACCTTCCTGGGCGAGTTCCAGAACCAGGTCGCGGGTGATGCCCGGAAGCAGAAAACGGCTCTTGGGCGGCGTGATGACCAGGCCGTCCGCCACGACGAAAAGATTGCTGGCTGCCCCTTCGGTTGCCATACCGTCGCGGATAAGGATTGCCTCGCCGGCGCCCGATTCCCGGGCCTTTTGGCGCGCGAGCACATTGGCGAGCAGGGACGTGGTCTTTACATCGCACCACTGCCAGCGAATATCGTCGAGGGTAATGGCGGCGATTCCCGCCATCCGCTCCGCCAGGTCGGGGTTTGGCAGCGGTCGTGCCATTGCCAGGACGGTGGGTATCGCATCTTCGGGGACCACATGGTCGCGGGCGGCGGAGACACCGCGGGTAATCTGGAGATAGATGCTGTGATCGATGTCAGGCAGGCCTTCCAGCAGTGTCGCCAGGATTTGCGCCCATTGCTCGTGACCCAGGGGATTGTCCATGCCGATGGCGTCGAGGCTGTTGTCGAGCCGTTGCAGGTGCTTATCCAGCCGGAATAGCCGGCCCGAGTAAACCGGGATGACCTCGTACACGCTGTCGCCGAACAGAAAGCCCCTGTCCATGACCGGCACGCGGGCTTCCTCCGGTGGCACGAATTCGCCGTTAAGGTAGACGCGGTAGGTGGCTTCCATAATCAGTCAGCAGCTCGTGAGGGATCGCAAGCGCGGAATATTACACCCAGCCTGCCCGAAAGTTGAAGCGGCGACAGAGCCGCTATTGGCGTGGTGGCTTATTCCGAATTATCAGGTGTCCACGGCGAGGCCTGGCCGTTCTTCCGCGGATCATCCCCAAAGGCGCTCATGGTGGCCCGGCGGCAACCCTTCGGTGCAGTGGCGCCAGCGACTTTGACGGCCCGCGGGCTACTCGAACAGCATGAAGACGGAGTCCACCAACTGCCCGAAGATACCGGCCTCGCCCACATCGGCCAGGGCGACGGCGGGAACCCGCCGAATTACCTTGCCGGCGTTGATCACCTCGATAACGCCAACCGTTTGACCCCTGACGACGGGCGCCTCGAGGGTGCCGTTGAGCATCAACTGCGCCTGAGTGTCGTCGGACTTTCCGCGAGGCACCGTCAGGCTCAGGTCTGAAGCGACGCCGACGGCCAGCATGTCGGTCTGACCCTTCCAGATGCGAACGTTTTGCACGGTTTCCCCCGCCCGGTAAAGCGGTTGGTTCTCGAAAAACCGGAAACCGTAACCCAGGAGTTTCTGGGTCTCGGTGGCGCGTTGGGCCTCGCTGGCAGTGCCCATAACCACTGAAACGAGGCGCATGTCGTCGCGTTTTGCCGATGAGACAAGGCAATAGCCCGCGGCGGAGGTATGTCCGGTTTTCACGCCGTCGACAGTCTCGTCGCGCCACAACAGTTGATTACGGTTGGGCTGGGTGATGTCGTTGAAGGTGAACTCCTTGATCGCGTACCAGCCGTACCACTCGGGAAATTCCCTGATCATTGCGATGGTGACGCGGGCAATATCGGAAGGGGTGGTGTAGTGCTCCGCGTCGGGCAGGCCCGAGGCGTTCATAAAATGGCTGTTGGTCATGCCAAGCCGCTGGGCATGCTCGTTCATCAGCTTGGCAAAGGCCACCTCCGAACCAGCGGTGTGCTCGGCAAGCGCAACCGCGGCGTCGTTGCCGGAGGCGATGATCATTCCTTTGAGCAGATCCTCGACGGATACCTGCTTGCCCACCTCGATGAACATCCGCGAGCCTTCCACGCGCCATGCCTTTTCGCTCACCAGGACAAGGTCGTTCAATGCGATATGGCCGCGATTGATCTCACGGAAAACCACGTAGGCGGTGAGTATCTTGGTCAGGCTGGCAGGCTCCAGACGGTCATCGATATTCGCAGCGGAGAGAACCTGATTGCTGCCCATGTCGAGCAGCAGATGGCCCGAGCCGGCGATGCTTGGCGGCGTGGCCGCGGGCGCTCCCGACACGGGTGGCGCTGCCACCAGAAACAAGGTGAAAAGGAGGCTCAGGACGCGAGTCAGTCGGTGTTTCATGGCGCTCGTCTGTTTGTGGGCTGAAAAGTCAAGGGTGTCCGGCCGGCAATCTTAGTCGACCAGCGTATGTGCGCCGCCTACGCCGGCATCGCGCAGCGTACTGGTCAGGTTCAGGGCGTCCTCCTTGGAAGCCAATGGCCCCACCATGACCCGGTAAATTGCTTCGTCACCGGCATGGACAGGCTGGACGATCACGTCATGACCATAATTCAACCAGAGACGCTGCTCCAGGCTTTTCGCGTTGGCCCGATCGGAAAACGCACCGGCCTGAACGAAATGTCGCGCGGTGGCCGAGGCCGTGCGCGTTTCAGGATCGTCGGGGTCGATGGCGCGGATTTCCACGCGACCGACGCCGCGCTTGGTGATGCCCAGTTTGACCGCTGCCGCATAGGACAGGTCGATAATGCGCCCGGAGTGAAAGGGCCCGCGGTCGTTGACCCTGACGACGACGCTGCGACCATTGTCGAGATTGGTGGCTTCCACGTAGGTCGGCAGGGGCAAATGCTTGTGCGCTGCCGTCATGGCGTGCATGTCGTAGCGCTCGCCGCTGCTGGTCCGGCGTCCGTGAAACTTGGCGCCGTAATAGGACGCTTGCCCCTGTTCCACGAAGCCCTCGCTCGATCCCAGGGTTTTGTAGGTTTTTCCGAGCACTTTATAGGTCTTTGGCTTGCGGTATCTGCCGCGGGGCACGATACGGGGTGCGGCGTCAGCAACCTCATGGACATCGTTCGGCGGATCTTCGGGAGCCCCGTCCCGGCTGACGATATCCGGATTCGTGGTGCAGGCAGTCAGCCACACCAATGCCGTGCACAGTGTGAGTCGACCGATCATTGCGAGACCGTTTTTTGGGTGGTCTGGTAGCGATCGCGGATGGCCTCGCTGAGCTGGTAGACCGCCATGGCGTAGAGGTTGCTGTGGTTGTACCGGGTGATCACGTAGAAATTGTCATAACCCGCCCAGTATTCGGTATCGTTTTTCTGTTCCAGCTTGATTACTACGGCCTCGCTCCCGGGATCGATTTCCCGTGGCAGTTTTTCATCCAGGGCGTCGTTGATTTCGGCCAGAGTCCGATCAGGCTTTCTGCCGCCGCTGCTGAGTCGATCCAGTGCCTCGGTATCGCCGTGAAGCCGGGTTGTTACCGGTTTGCCCGGCTGCCAGCCGTGCTCCTGGAAATAATTGGCCACACTGCCGATGGCATCGGCATCGCTCTTCCACAGGTCCCGACGCCCGTCTTCGTCGAAATCCACTGCGTAGGCCCGAAAGCTCGAGGCGATAAATTGCGGTTTACCCATGGCGCCGGCATAGGAGCCGCGAGGAGACATGGGGTCGATATTCTCCTCACGTGTCATGAGGAGAAACTCCTCGAGTTCTTTGCGGAAAAAATCGGCCCGCTTCGGGTATCCGAATCCGAGCGTCTTGAGGGCGTCGGCAACGCGGTGCCTGCCGGTGAAGGCGCCATACTTGGTTTCGACACCGATAATGGCGGTGATGAGCTGAGGTGGTACGCCATAGGCCGCTTCGGCCGCTCGCAGGACCTCTTCATGGGTGCGCCAGTAGTCAACGCCCCCCGCGATACGGTCCTCGCGAAGGAATATATTGCGATATTTATGCCAGGGTAAGCCTTCGGCCGGACGGGAAATTGCCGCGATAATCTTTTTGTCGTGGCGGGCGTCGTTCAGCACCTGTTCCAGATAGGCCGCCTCGAATCCGTGGCGGGCGACCAGATCGTCGACGAAGTCCTGCTGTTGCGGACTTAACGCGGCGAAGCCGCTGGACGCCCAGAGCCAGCCGAATAGAATCAGCGCGCATTTTTGTGTTTTCAACGTCACTCAGCCTCCCAAGCGCCGTTTGCGCGTGTGAATCGACATCAGGATACCGAACCCGGCAAGAATGGTCACCAGCGATGTTCCCCCGTAACTGATCAACGGCAACGGGACGCCGACCACCGGCAGCAACCCCGTCACCATACCGATATTGACCAGTACATAGACAAAGATCACCAGGGTGAGGCCGCCGGCGAGCAACCGGCTGAAGGTGTCCTGGGCCTGAACGGCAATATAGAGGCCGCGTAGAATGATGAACAGGTACAGCAGTAGCAGGGTTAAAACGCCGATCAGGCCGAGTTCCTCGGCCAGCACCGCGAAAATAAAATCTGTATGACGCTCCGGCAGAAACTCAAGGTGGGACTGGGTGCCGTTGAGCCATCCTTTGCCGTAGATACCACCCGAGCCGATGGCGATTTTGGACTGGATAATGTGGTATCCGGCGCCGAGTGGGTCGGTTTCCGGGCTCAAAAGGGTCAGTACACGTTGTTTCTGATACGGCAGCAGCACGTAGTCGAGTATGTCAGGCCGGGTGAGGACCACCCCGAGGCCGGCAGTTCCCACCGCGGTGACAACGCCGATCAAGCGCCAGCCGAGGCCGGCGAAAAACACCACAAACAGCCCTGATGCCGCCACCAGAAGGGCGGTTCCGAGGTCCGGTTGCTTGATGATCATCGCGGCGGGCACCGCGATCAACACCACGCTGGCACCCAGTTGCCACCAGTTCAGCGGCAGCGGGCGCTTGGAAAGAAACCAGGCCAGCATCAGGGGCGTCGCCAGTTTGACCACTTCGGACGGTTGGAAGCGCAAGAAACCCAGGTCGAGCCAGCGTTGGGCGCCCTTGCCGGTTTCGCCGGCAAAGAGTACGGCAATGAGCAGCAGCAGGCCGACCCCGTAAAGCCAGGGGCTCCAGAACTGCAGTCGTGATGGCGACAATTGGGCGACACCCAGCATCATGATGAAGGCGATGCCCAGGCGCGTTCCCTGGCGCTGCACCATGTCCAGGTCCTGGCCACCCGCGCTGTAGAGGACGAAAAGGCCATATCCGCAGAGCAGCAGCAACCCGCTGAGCAGGGGAACGTCGAGGTGAGCGCGCGTGAATATGCTCGGCCGGTTGGCGCCGATGGGTGATTCGAGAGCGACGGTGGCCATCAGTCGGCGGTTTCCGGAATGGGTTCATCGACCACCAGGGTCTCAGGTTCAGGGTCGGGGTCCAGCGGAAACATGCCGAGAATCTCGCCCAGATAGTAGTCCATGACTTTCCCCGCCACGGGGGCGGCGGTAGCGCCGCCGTGACCGCCGTTTTCCACAATCACCGCCACGGCGATTCTGGGGGTGTCGGCCGGCGCAAAGGAGATAAACAGCGCGTGGTCGTGCTTTTCCTTTTCCAGTTTGGTCGCGTCATACTCCTCATTCTGCTTCATCGAGACCACCTGAGCGGTGCCCGTTTTGCCGGCGATACTGTAATTGTCGGTCTTGATGCGCCGCGCTGTGCCTTTTTGTACCACATTGATCATCGCCTGGTTAATGCGACGCCAGTTGTCCTCGCGCAAATGGGGAATCTTTTCCAACTGGTCCACCGGCGGGCTGGTTTCCCTGTCGCCGGCGCGAGCCACCAGTCGTGGTTCGATGTGGACGCCATCGGCGGCCAGCACCGCCGTTGAGTAGGCCAACTGCATCGGAGACGTCTGAAAATAGCCTTGGCCGATACCCGTGTTGACGGTATCTCCGGGCAACCAGATCTGGCCGTATCGGCCCCGCTTCCAGTTTTTCGACGGCAATACCGCCGCCGTTTCCAGCGGCAGGTCCACGCCCGTGGGTGTGCCGAAACCGAATTGCGAGAGGTAGCCGTGAACGGCGTCAATCCCCATCGAGGTGGCTAGATCGTAAAAAAAGACGTCGCAGGACTGGGTGATGGCCTTGTCCACGTTCATATGGCCGTGACCGCCCCGTTTCCAGTCGCGGAATATGCGCCTGGATCCTTTGAGCTTGAAATGGCCGGGGCACCAGGTGGTCTCGGAATGGGTGATGGCGTTCAGCTCGAGTCCGGCCAGGCCAAGGAAGGGCTTGATCGTCGATCCCGGCGGATAGCGGCCCTGGATAGCGCGGTTGAACAGCGGAACCTTGGGGTCGTCGCGCAGGACCGCGTAGTCCCGATGACTGATTCCCTCGACAAAGGGATTCGGATCGAAACCCGGATGGCTCACCAGCGCGAGTACGCCGCCCGTGGTGGGGTCCATCGCTACCACGGAGCCGGTGTAGTCACCCAGCGCCTCTGTAGCCACCCGCTGCAGCCTCACGTCCAGATGAAGATGCAGGTCGCTGCCACCGGTGGGGGGCTCGGTTTCGAGAATGCGGGCGATGCGACCGCTGGCGTTGATCTCGGCTTGTTGCACCCCAACCTGGCCCAATAACTCCTCTTCGTAAGATTTTTCCAGTCCGCTTTTACCGATGTGGTCCGTGCCGGCATAGGCGGTGGTGTCAATGTCGTGGAGTTCCCGTTCGCTGATACGCCCGATGTATCCCACCACGTGGGCGGTGAGCTCGCCCTGGGGATAGTTGCGCAGCAGGCTGCCCGAGATGTCGACGCCCGGCATTTGGTGTCGCTTTACCGCGACCCGGGCGATTTCGTCGTCACTGAGGTGGGTCTTCAGGGTGACGCGCTCGAATCGTCGTTTGCGCTTCATCAGATTGTGGAAACGCGCCAGCTCGTCGGGCGAGATAGCGACCAGCCGGCCGAGTTCATTGAGTGTCGCCTCGATGTCGGAGACGCGCTCCGGGATGATATCGAGACTGAAGCTGGGAACGTTTTCCGCCAATACCACGCCATTACGATCGAAGATCATGCCGCGGGTTGGTGGAATGGGCAGCAGTTTGATGCGGTTTTCTTCAGAGAGTGTCTGGTAATGGTCGTGACTGTTGACCTGCAGGTACAGCAGTCGCGCGGACAGCCCCGCGAGCGTGATCAGAACGATCACGGTGGCGGCCACCGAACGGCCAAGGACGATGCGCCGCTCGATGAATTGGTCTCTACGGGTATCTATTTGCATGCAGTCTGAATTCTACGACCTGTTCCCCTGTGACGAAGTCGCCTGGCGATCTTTTCGCCTCAACAGGGCCTTAGCGCACTCTGAATTTGCGCCGAATGTCCCGCAAGATGACGAATATCCAGGGCCAGAGAAGCATGCCGACCGCGGGTGACAGCCAATATTGCCAGGGCGGTGGTTCGCCGGTTGTGGCTCCTATGACAAGATAGGAGATGATACGTTCCACGCCGAATATGCCACCCATGGCGACCGCCTGCTGCCACCAGGGATAGAGACGGAGCCGGCGATGAAGCGCGAGCACCAGGTACATAGCCACTGCATAACCCAGAGCATGGTGGCCAAGTAGAGTGCTGGTGAGCACGTCCATCAGCAAGCCCGTTGCCCAGCCCGCGACCACACCGACCCGGTTGGGTAGCGCCATGGACCAGTAGGCCAGGACAATCAGCGGCCATTGTGGCCGGTAGGACTGCGCCCATTCGGGCAGCGGAACCATGGAGAGCACCATCGCCACTGCCAGGGTCAATGCGATGGTGAGGATACTGCGAGCCCTTACGCCGGCCATTATTCTTCGCCGGCCCCTGAATCGCCGCCGATGTTCTCGGCAGGATCAGGAGTGGCCGCCTCGCGCGCCATCCCTGTATCCATGCTCCAGACCAGCATCACCTCGCGCGCACGATCCAGGTTCGCCAGCGGCTCGGCAATGATGCTGCCGAACAGGCCCGATCGCGAGGTGTTGACCGCCACCACCCGTGCGACCGGGTAGTCGGAGGGAAAATGCCCCCCCAGGCCGGAGGTCACGAGCAGATCGCCGGTACGGATATCGGCGTTCGGCAGCACGTAGGGGAGCTCGAGCTTGTCGATCTGGCCGGTGCCGATGGCGATTGTGCGCAGGCCATTGCGCAATACCCGGATGGGCAGCGAATGGCTGGAATCGGTGATGAGCAGAACGGTGGCGGTGAAGGGGGAAACATGGGTGACCTGACCCATGACGGCCTGCGCATCCACCACCGCCTGACCGGGAAAGACACCGGTAACGCTGCCGCGATTGATGGCCACCTGTTGCTTGTAGGGATCGAGGTCCACGGAGGCGATTTCTGCCAGGGAAACACGGTCGCCCAGTTTCAGCGATGCGCCGAGTTGGCCGCGGAGTCGAATATTTTCCTCCTCCATGGCGAGGAAACGCAGCATGCGTCCCCGCAGTTTGCGATTCTCCTCCAGAAGTTGACGGTTCTGCTCCTCGAGGGCGTTGCGGGTGGAGAAGGTCTCGCTGACGCTGTCGATGATCTGCGCGGGTATGGCGGCCACGTAGACGAGCGGGGACGTCAGTGCCGAGAGGGCCGCTCGTACCGCGTCCAGATAGTGCAGGCGTTGGTCCACGCCCATCAAGACGATGGACGTGATGACAACGAGAAGCGCTCTGGCAGTGGTCGAGGGCCCCTGTTCGAACAGTTGCTTAATGGCCGGGGTCTCCCGAGGTTCGCAGCTTGGTCAGGGTGCGCGGATCACTCAAGTGCGAACAGGTCGCCGCCTTTTTCGTCGAGCAGTTCCAGGGCGCGGCCGCCGCCGCGGGCGACACAGGTCAGCGGGTCTTCGGCGATCACCACAGGCAGGCCGGTTTCCTCTTCGAGCAGGCGGTCGATATCCCGTAACAATGCGCCACCGCCGGTCAGCACGATGCCGCGTTCGGCCACATCGGCGCCCAGTTCGGGGGGGGTCTGTTCCAGCGCCTGCTTAACGGCACCGACGATCCCGGAAAGCGGTTCCTGAAGGGCCTCCAGGATCTCGTTGCTGTTGAGCACGAAGCTGCGGGGGATACCTTCGGCAAGGTTGCGACCCTTGACTTCGATTTCCTTCACCTCGTTGCCCGGATAGGCGGCGCCTATTTCTTTCTTGATGCGCTCCGCCGTGGCCTCTCCGATCAGCGTACCGTAGTTCCGTCGGACATAGTTGATGATCGCCTCATCAAAGCGGTCACCACCGATGCGTACGGAGTTGGCGTAGACAATCCCATTGAGGGAGATGATGGCGACCTCGGAGGTGCCGCCGCCGATGTCGAGCACCATGGATCCGCGCGCTTCGTCCACCGGCAGTCCGGCGCCGATGGCCGCGGCCATGGGTTCCTCTATCAGGTAGACCTCGCGTGCGCCGGCACCCGCCGCGGATTCCTTGATGGCGCGTCGTTCAACCTGCGTCGAGCCCACCGGGACACAGATCAGGACGCGGGGGCTGGGCCGGATGATCTTTGATTCATGCACCTTGTGGATGAAGTACTGCAACATCTTCTCGGTGACGGTGAAGTCGGCGATGACGCCGTCCTTCATGGGGCGAATCGCCTGGATATTTTCCGGCGTCCGTCCCAGCATGCTTTTGGCATCGGAGCCAACGGCCGCCACGGTTTTACTACCGCCAGGGGACCGGTCTGTGCGTATGGCCACAACGGAGGGTTCGTCGAGGACGATCCCCTGGCCGCGAGCGTAAATCAGCGTGTTGGCCGTGCCCAGGTCGATGGAAAGGTCGTTGGAGAACAGGCCGCGAATGCGAGCGAACATGATGGTGTTTCCTAGTTCCTGATATCGTTATCGTTTAGGTCTTCGGGAGCCAATTCCGGCGGGGCGGCGCGACCGGAAGGCGCTCTAATCTAGCAACGCGACGGGGATGAGGCAAGGCGCATCGGCTGCCATACGGTCGGGGACTATGGTACCTTTCCGCCCTTTCTCGCCGCAGGATCCCAAAAAAATGAGCCTGGAGCGTAAGGAAGTCGAAAAAATCGCCCATCTCGCCCGCCTGGCCGTGGGGGATGAACAATTGGATCGCGTGGCCTCCGATCTGTCCAATATTCTCGATCTGGTGGAACAGATGAGTGAGGTGGATACCGCGGATGTCACGCCCATGGCCCATCCCCTGCACATGGTCCAGCGTCTGCGGGCGGACGAGGTGACGGAATCCGATCAGCGGGCGGATTACCAGGCGATCGCGCCCGCGGCCGAGGCCGGTTTGTACCTGGTACCCAAGGTCATCGAGTAATGTCGATGCCTGAGAACGAATCCATGCATGCGAAAAGCATCAGCGAACTGGCGGCGGGGCTGCGCAGAGGTGAGTACTCGAGTGTGGAGCTCACAGGTTATTTTATCGAGCGCCTCAAGCGGCTCGATCCTGGTCTCAACAGCTTCATCACGGTGACGGCCGATGGCGCACTCGCCCAGGCAGAGGCGGCTGATGCCCGTTTGAAGGCCGGCGATGCCACGCCGTTGACGGGCATTCCCATTGCCCACAAGGACATATTCTGCACCGAGGGCGTACGCACCAGCTGCGGATCGCGGATGCTCGATAATTTCGTGGCGCCCTACGATGCCACGGCGGTTGGCAGGCTGGCCGATGCCGGATGTGTCGTCCTCGGAAAGACCAACATGGACGAATTCGCCATGGGGTCTTCCAACGAGACGAGTTTCTACGGCGCGGTAAAGAATCCGTGGGATTCTGCAAAGGTTCCAGGCGGCTCCTCCGGCGGCTCCGCGGCGGCGGTGGCGGCGCGTTTGTGCGTGGCGGCCACTGGCACCGACACCGGTGGGTCGATCCGTCAACCGGCCGCGCTATGCGGAATCACTGGATTGAAGCCCACCTATGGTCGCGTTTCCCGCTACGGCATGATCGCGTTTGCCTCCAGTCTCGACCAGGCTGGACCCATGGCCACCAGTGCCGAGGATGCCGCTCATCTGCTCAACGCCATGGCGGGTTTCGATCCCAGGGATTCCACCAGCGCCGAGGAGCCCGTCCCGGATTACACGGCGACGCTGGGCGACTCCCTCAAGGGTTTGCGGATCGGGCTGCCCAAGGAGTATTTCGGTGAGGGGTTAGAGGACTCGGTGGCAGCGGGCATCGAGTCGGCACTGGCGGAGTTCGTGCGGTTGGGTGCCGAAATCGTCGACATCAGTCTGCCCAATACGGCACTCGCGGTTCCGACTTACTACGTGGTGGCGCCGGCGGAATGTTCATCCAACCTCGCCCGATTCGACGGTGTTCGATTCGGCCATCGTTGCGCCGAGCCCGCGGATTTGGAGGACCTTTACAAGCGTTCCCGGGCCGAGGGTTTCGGGGACGAAGTCAAGCGGCGTATCCTCATCGGCACTTATGTGCTGTCGGCGGGCTATTACGATGCCTACTACCTCAAGGCCCAGAAACTCCGCCACCTGATTTCCGACGATTTTCGACGGGCCTTCGAGTCGGTGGACGTGGTCGTGGGGCCCACGTCCCCCAGCCCGGCGTTCGGGCTTGGCGAGAAGGCAGACGACCCCGTGGCCATGTACCTGTCCGACATCTACACCATTGCCGCCAATATGGCGGGGCTGCCCGGCATGTCGATACCCGTGGCGCCGGCGAACGGCCTGCCCGTGGGGTTGCAGTTGGTGGGCAACTATTTCGCTGAGGCGGGATTGTTGAATATCGCCCACCAGTACCAGCAGGTGACCGACTGGCATCGCCAGATGCCGGAGGGATTCTGAGCATGCAGTGGCAAACCGTAATCGGACTTGAGATTCATGCCCAGTTGTCCACCCGGTCGAAGATTTTTTCGGGCGCGTCGACAGCGTTCGGGGCTCCGGCCAACACCCAGGCCTGCCTCGTGGACCTCGGCATGCCCGGCGTATTGCCGGTGCTCAACCGGGAAGCCGTGGCCAAGGCGGTGAAATTCGGGCGGGCGATTCAGGCGGAATTGGGCCGCCGCTCGGTGTTTGCACGCAAAAACTATTTCTATCCCGATTTGCCCAAGGGCTACCAGATCAGTCAGTTTGAGCTGCCCATCGTAGGCAAGGGCACCGTGGAGATTGTGCTCGAGGACGGGACCGTCCAGGCTGTGGGTGTCACCCGGGCCCACCTGGAAGAAGATGCGGGCAAGTCCCTCCACGAAGATTTTCACGGACTCAGCGGCATCGATCTGAACCGCGCGGGGGTACCCCTTCTGGAGATTGTCTCGGAGCCGGATATGCGTTCGGCGCGCGAGGCCGTTGCCTACGCCCGCAAGATCCACCAGATCCTGCGCTATATCGGCGTTTGTGACGGCAATATGCAGGAGGGTTCGTTTCGCATGGATGCCAATGTCTCGGTGCGCCCGATGGGGGAAGATAAACTGGGCACCCGGGCCGAACTCAAAAACATCAATTCCTTCCGCTACCTCGAGCGCGCCATCAACTTTGAAGTCGAGCGTCAGGTCGAGGTTATCGAGTCGGGCGGTCGGGTGGTGCAGGAAACCAGGCTGTACGATTCGCAGCGGGATGAGACCCGATCCATGCGTTCCAAGGAAGAGGCTAACGACTACCGGTATTTTCCGGATCCCGATTTGTTGCCGGTAGAGCTTGATGACGCCTTCATCGAGGCCGCCGTGGCGAACATGCCCGAGTTGCCTGACGCCAAGCGCCATCGTTTCCAGGAGCAATACGGCCTCTCTCCCTATGACGCCGAGGTGCTGACCGCCAGCCTTGAACAGGCCGACTTCTATGAGACGGTGGCCGGTCGTGCCGGCGATGCCAAGCTGGCTGCCAACTGGGTGATGGTGGAACTGGGCGGCGCGCTCAACAAGAACGGCTTGGATATCGCTGTGAGTCCGGTTTCTGCTGCCGACCTCGGCGGGCTGGTGGCCCGAATCAAGGACAGCACCATCTCAGGCAAGATCGCCAAGGATGTGTTTGCCGCAATGTGGAAGGGTGAAGGCGATGCCGACGCCATTATCGAGGCACGGGGCCTTAAACAGATCACAGATACGGGCGCCCTCGAGGCCATTGTGGACGAGGTCATGGCGGCCAGCGCAGGGCAAGTGGAAAATTACCGCGCCGCCGACCCCGCCAAACAACCCAGGATGCTGGGCTTCTTCGTCGGCCAGATCATGAAGAAGACGCAGGGTAAGGCCAATCCCAGGCAGGTGAACGAACTTTTACGTAAAAAGCTGGGGTGATTTTCTTCACCCGGATCAGCGGGCGCCCCGGCGTCAGACCCTGAATTCGTCCTCTGTTGATGCCGGGGGTCACTGGCGGCGTTATGCTTTCGGCCTTTGCCACGCACTCGCCGCGTCGGTCGGTTAAATGAGGGTGAGCGAAGGCGAGAGCGGGCTTCCGCCGGCCAAAGACGCGTCTTCGCCGATGAGCGCATAGGGGGGCGATATGTGTGGTCTTGCTGGATGGGTTTATCTGGACGGGCGGCCGATGAGTCGCGAGCGCGATGGACCCGTACTGGAGGCCATGGGGGCCGCAATCCATCATCGTGGCCCCGACGATACCCAGACCATGCTTTGGCAGAATGTCGGCTTCGTTTTCAAACGGTTGTCGATTGTCGATCTGGATGGCGGGCGGCAACCCTTCGAGACCCCCGACGGGCGTGTCTGCGCCATGGTGAATGGCGAAATCTACAACCATCGGGATTTACGCCGCCACCTCAACGGGATACATCATCTGCAGTCGGATTCCGATTGCGAGGTCATCCCTTACCAGTACCTGGATCGGGGGCTTGATCTGCTCGACGACGTCAATGGCATGTTCGCCATGGCGCTGCTCGACCGGCAACAGCGCCGCCTGCTGCTGGCCCGTGACCGGCTCGGCATCAAGCCTCTCTTCTATTGTCTGGCGGATAACGGCCGGTTGCTGGTGTTTGCATCGGAGCTCAAGGGCTTGTTCGCCCACCCCGCGGTGCCACGCGAGTTCGACTGGCAACTGGCCCTGGGGCGGAATTTCGGCGCCAGCCTGAGACCGGTGGAACTGGGCTCGTTCTTTCGCGGAATAGAAAAGCTCCCGGCAGGGCATATCCTGGATCTGAACCTCGATGACGGTCGTCACCAGGTAAAGCGCTATTGGTCGATACCGGCGCGCGCCGAGGACCAGCCCATTCGACCGCCGCAACACTACGTGGCCCGGTATCGCGAGTTGCTGTCGGACAGTGTGCGCCTGAGGCTGATGGCGGACGTTCGTTACGGGGTATTTCTCAGCGGCGGCGTCGACTCCGCAGCCATCGCGGCATTTGCCTCAAAGCACAAATCGTTCCCCACGTTCAGCGTGCTGAGCAAGGCCACACTGGCCAGTGGTGACGCGGAGGCTTCCCGCGAGGTGGCGGATCATCTGGGGTTGCCCAATCATCAGGTGTTGTTCGACGCGCCGGACATTCATTTCGAACCGGACGACTGGCGCAGCATTCTGTGGGCTTGCGAGTTCCATCTGACTAACCCGGAACAACTCTACAAGTATTGGTTACACGGGTTTGCACGCCAGCGTTATCCCGATCTCAAGGTCATTCTGTTGGGGCAGGGGAGCGACGAATTCAACGGCGGGTACATCTCCAAATTTGTTGAATCCAAAGTCGGCTGGGAGTCGGGCGACTGGCAAAAACTGGGCGGTGCATTGCGCAAGCAGGATAACTGGATTCGCGCCAACTCGGCAGGCCTCTCGCTGGACTGGGGGGACCTGATACAAAGTGGCGTGCTGGAGTTGTCGCCGCTGGACGGTTTTGCCGATCCACAAACCGAGGCCGCGGTTTTGGATCGCTACATGGGTTTCTACCGCCAAAACCTCGACTATCACCTGTGGCACGAAGACCGGACCGCGTCGGCGCATTCGGTAGAGGATCGCGTGCCCTTTCTCGATCACCGATTGGTCGAATTTCTGGCCGGCATACCCGAACCGCTTCACGCAGAACTCTTCACCGACAAACGTATTCTGCGGCGCGCCGTGCAAGGGTTGCTGCCCGATCGGCTTGCCAGGCGCGAGAAGGGATACTTTTATGTCGGACCTGGAGAGCGCCACAGCTATCGGATGCTGTACGACATTCTGTCGCAGAATCAGGGGGAACTCGTGGAGCAGGCCATAGAAGGGTCTCGCGCCACGGGCGGGGTGTTCGATCCGGACGGGATACGCGCGGTGGTGCGAGAAGTGGGCGGGGATCCGGAACACCGGGGCATGCCGCGTCTGATTCAGCTGGTCAATATGGGACTGTTGGCAGAGATGGCCCGCAACGCGGATGTCGCCAGATCGGCGCCCCCGAGGCTGCCGGTCTACGAACTGGCGGGTGACGACTGGAGCCGATGGGTATCGGCGGCCCGGGTTTCCCCGCTGGCGACGGCTAATGAGCCCGGTAATGGCATGGTTCTGGCCCTGGGGCAGGGGGTCAGTCTGGTGGAGGTGAAGACGGCCGGGAATGGGGGCGTGGCGGCCGGTACCTGGTGTGTGGTGACCAATGGCCAACTCAGTCGCTCCATGGTATCGCCGGCCTGGACGCGGTTTTTGCAGTGCGTCGACGGCCGGCGAACACTGGCGCAGATCCTGACTGAAGAGGGTCTTAACGGTGTGCGGGTGCGGAAACTGATCCCGGAGGCGCTTGAAGCCGGGGTTCTGGTGGATGTTTCCGATATCACGGCGCAAAACGGAAAACCTGAGCAGCCGGCTGCCGACGCGAATTAGTGTTGCGACAGCAATAGAAAAGCCGCTCGAAAGCGGCTTTTCCGGGGCGTGGAAGGCTGAATGAACCTCAATAACCGCCTTTGCGCGTGCTCTGGGAAAGGCCGGCGATTTTGCGGCCCTGTTTCGACGGCATTTGCGGGAACAGGTTGTACATGTCCTTGCTCGTCGATTTTGTGCCCCACAGCTTGCTCATGGCCTTGAGGATGGTGCGCTCATTCGGCTCGTTGCCGTTGTTATTGAAGTGTTCGTCACGCAGGTACTTGACGATGTCCCAGTGCTGGTCCGTCATCTCGATTTCTTCGTCGGCCGCAAGGACCAGGGCTACGTCTTCGTCCCAGTCGTTCGCATCGACCAGGTAACCGTTATCGGTGGTTTCGACACTTCTGCCTTTGACTTCTAATGCCATATCGATCTCCTCTACTAGTCTCGTATTGACTCTTCCACGATATCTGTCGGCGGTGGATTATAAGGGAATTCTCATGTTTTGCCGCCAGCCGCACAGAGACAGGCGGCGTTTCATTCGTTTTCAGCCGTTTTTACGGCATCGATCCCCTTGTGCGGGAGAAACACTCCCATGCCCATGTCACGGCCGGGGCCAAGCCCGGTTTCCTGTAACCTGACCGCATCTTGAGGGGACAGGTTCGCCAGCATCAGGCTGCGGGTGTTGATGGGGCCGTCCGGCGTGTGAATGGGCGTGGATTTGCCGCACATGGCCTTGCGCACCTCGATGCCGAGTTTGCCCAATTCATCGGCCATTCTCTGAAGGAAGTGCATTTCCTCCTCATCGGGCTCGCAGGCAACATAGCGTGCGAAGAGCGTCCCCTGGGCACTCAACAGGCGTTCCTTGGCCTGGCCGATGTGCAGTTCGCAGCCATCGACGTCGATGGTTTTGCCCAGCAGCTGACGGCTGATCTCTTCGGCGCTCTCTTTCGGAACCCGGATGGCAAGCTTTGTACGACGCGACAGCACGAGGCGTTCATCCCGATTGTGGGCTGGCCGTTCCCAACCGTTCTGGGAGCCGGCCACATGAATGGTGTGTACGCCGATGCGGGCGTCTTCGGCGATTTCCGGAACGGCCTCGCGCAGGGCTGCGGATAACGCATGGGCGTGATCCACCGGGATCTCGCGGCATTGAATGCTGAAGAGCAGGTCCACCATATTGTCAGGGACTTTGTACTCTCCTGGTTTCTTTTCGTCCTGCCAGAACATCTCAGTCCTCCGCCACCGGTTTCTGCAGCTCGTCCCGGTCCACCCACCAGTCGTCCTGAACCAGTACATCCACGACGTTTCTCAGCCGGACGAGGAATTTGTCCGGATCGTCGAGTTCCAGTTTCTCCACCCAGAAGTTGAATTGCGCCTGGTCCTCGATACCGGAATGGCGTCGTGCAACCTTGCCGAGGAGCTGATTGGAAAAGAACAACAACCGGTCACGGTCGGGTCCGTCTTCGGAGCGGATGTCCGCCACAAAGAGCGCGGTAGCCGCCGCGACCGCGGCACCGTCTGAATCGTCCGGGGTGTCGTCCACCACATGACTGAGCAGGTGGACGCTGATTTCCGCGTCGATCGGAAAAGTCACGCCGAGCCAGATGCCGTTACCGAGGGCGATCAGTGATTCCGGCTGATTGCTCAGGTAAAGCACATCGCAGGCATCCGCGGCGGGCTCCCAGGCCCCTTCATCCGCAAAGATGCTAAAGGCGGTGCGGCCGACCGGCCAGGCCTCGTCACCGCGTTCGAGAATCTGTAATGCCCGGGCCTTCTCCAACATCAGTGCCGCCCGTTGCAGTGGCGGGGCGGACTCGGGGAGCTGGAGTAATTGCTGTTCCAGCTCGGCCAGCAGGCCTTCCGCTTCGGCCAGCTGACCGAGATTTCCCATCAGGGTTTCGGCATTGTTGGCGGCGAAATTATCGGGATCGTTCATCTGTCTTAGTCCGTTGGATCAGCGCGCCAGGCCGCTGAATGCCGCTTCGAGTCGGTCTTCCCAGTTTTCCGGCGTATCCGGATACGGCGGTTTCACGTCGATTCGAAAAAAGCGCTCTCCGTCTCTGGCGTGGGCTTTCAATGCACCCTCCAGCTGGTCGAACGACTGGAAATCCTGATTGCCGATGATGATGTGGCTGAGATAGACCATGGGTTTCCTCAATCTGAGTTGATGCCGGTGCCTCGAATCCGATCACAATATCTTGCCCGCAGTACCAGGCGTTTTTTTCCGGTTTGCGGATCGTCGCTAAAGCCCTCCCGCCTGTGCAACACATTGTTGCTGACGATGCCTTCGCAGGGTTCAAGTCGATAATGACAGATAGGGGCTTCATTTCCAGAAAGCAATGCCTCGATGGCCCTGGCGGCCGCGAGGGTTTTAGGGGCGTTTTTCCAGGCTATGTTGCGTTTGCGGGCCGAATAACGCATGTGCAGCCTGCCATCGGGGCCGGTGCTGAACACAGGACCGGTTCTTTGCGGGCGGATGATTTCGCCGTCGAGCAGATTCGCGGGAATGGTCAAGGCATCCGCCTCCATTAACGCGGCGACCAGGTCCGGGTCCCGGTCCCGGAGCCGCAAATAAAGCATCTCGTGATCGAGAATGCTGTTGTCCCCGCCAGTTGCGGCGTCTTCAACGCAGAACAGGATCCAGGCACGGATTTGCCGGTCTGCGCTGTTGTAGTAGCCGTCGGTATGCCAGCTCAGGGGCCGATTTGTGTAGGGGACGTAGTCGTGATCTGTCTGCTGTTCACCGGTGGTCAGGGCGCTGACTCCGCTGTCTTCGGCGCGGAGGTTGTGATCGATGCGTGTCAACCCCAGGCGCCGGGCGAATTCCTTCAGGCTCTTTGTCGCATCCGTCGGAGGGGTGGCGCTTCGGAAGATTGCCCAGTTGGATTGTCGGCAGATTCCGAGTAACTGCCGGATCTCGGATTCGCCCGGGGCCGCCAGATCGGCAATGTCCACGCGGTACTTCTCAAGGTCGCTGGGGATGGCCGCAAGCTTGCCCTCCCGCCAGCGGCGGTAGGCTTCCGGATTCTGCAAGTCGAAAGGGCTCTGGCGTCCGGGTATCGACATCTGTAAATGTTACAATTTTATTGACTACTAATATACTAGCAGATACGATGAGCTGTTGATTGCCCTGTATGCACTGGGGTAGTTGGTGGGCGACTCCCGCCAGGCGGATGCTGGCATATCCCCCATCCGGGCAGTGTGGCACCTGGCGACGGGGAACAGGCAAACGATTATGGCGCGGGGCCTGTTCGGCGGGTCGCAACCCGGGATTGATGCGTAAGAGGGCGGCGCCAGGTATTCCGCATATCTCGAATGGGATAGAGGCGCAACTGATCCACCTCTCTTCAGTGGAGTGTCGCCTGACCCTTCGGCTTGGCTATATTAGCCGCCGTTAATGGGGTCGGCCCACCTCGGGGACCACCCTCATACGTGCCTTATTCAACGGAGTAAGACACAGAGTTTTTTCGCGGGACGCCCTTACAGAGGCGACCGTTCGCAAACGAACACTGAGATTTAGTCTGGGAGAACTAGCGCAATGGCAATTGACAAGTACCCGACACCGATGCTGGATCAGCTGGAATCTGGTCCCTGGCCGAGCTTCATTTCTGGCATCAAGCGTCTGCGTGACCAGCATCCCGACGAGGGCATCAATCAGGTTACCAATTCCCTGCTGGGGCAACTTGAGCACTCCTACGAGACCCGCAAGGGCTACTGGAAAGGCGGCACCGTATCCGTTTACGGTTACGGTGGCGGCATTATCCCGCGTTTCTCCGAAGTGGGTGCGGCCTTCCCTGAATCAAAAGAATTTCACACCCTGCGCGTGCAGCCACCGGCGGGTAACCATTACTCGACCTCCATGTTGCGCCAGCTGGCTGACAGCTGGGAAAAGTGGGGTTCCGGCCTGGTGACCTTTCACGGCCAGACCGGCAATATCATGTTCATCGGTACCAACACCGCGAAGACCCAGCACTTTTTCGATGAGATCAACGAATACGGCTGGGACCTCGGCGGCGCCGGTCCTTGCGTGCGTACCGCCATGTCCTGCGTCGGTGCGGCCCGTTGCGAAATGTCCTGCACCAACGAGCAGAAGGCGCACCGTCTTTTGGTGAACAACTTCACCGATGACGTTCACCGCCCAGCGCTGCCCTACAAGTTCAAGTTCAAGGTGTCCGGCTGCCCCAACGATTGCCAGAACGCCATCGAGCGCGCTGACTTCGCGGTGATCGGCACCTGGCGCGACGACATGAAGGTTGACCAGGACGAGTGGAAGGCCTACGTCGGCCGCAAAGGTCGCCAGCACGTGATCGATAACATCATCACCCGCTGCCCGACCAACGCGCTGTCCCTGGCAGACGACGACAGCATCGTCGTCAACAACAAGGACTGCGTCCGCTGCATGCACTGTCTGAATGTGGTGCCCAAGGCACTGCATCCCGGCGATGACAAGGGTGTCACCATCCTTATCGGTGGTAAGCGCACCCTCAAGATCGGCGACCTGATGGGTACCGTGGTTGTCCCGTTCAAGAAGCTCGAGAGCGAGGAAGACTGGGAATCCATGGTCGAAATGGCAGAAGAGATCATCGATTTCTGGGCCGAGAACGCGCTTGAGCATGAGCGTTGCGGCGAGATGATCGAGCGCATCGGCCTCGTGAACTTTCTCGAAGGCATCGATATCGAGGTTGACCCGAACATGGTCAGCAATCCGCGTGAGTGCTCCTACGTCCGGATGGACGGTTGGGACGACGAAGCGGTCAAGTGGTTTGAGCGTCAGGCTGAGGCTTCCTGAGCCTGAGTCGCTGAAGAAATCCCCGCCGGTGGTCCGGGCGTCGCAAGTCGTCCGGACCACAGGAAGAATTTGGTTTTATACCGGAGGTAAACATGGCAGACATGCGCGAGCCGATTGAAACCGGCTGTCCGGATCCTTTCCAGTACATGCATCCCGCGATGCGTAAGAACTTTGGTCAGTGGAAATACCACGAGCATCCACGTCCGGGCGTTCTCAAGCACGTTGCCTATAGCGGCGACACCGTTTGGACCGTTCGCGTTGGTACCCAGCGTATTCTCGACGTCTTTTCGCTACGCAAGCTGTGCGATATCGGCGACCAGTTCGCTGAAGGCTATGTCCATTTCACCATTCGCTCCAACATCGAATATATGGTGACCGACGAAGCCAAGGTGGATCCACTCATCAAAGCCGTCGAAGACGAAGGCTTTATTGTGGGCGGCACCCAGAATTCGGTGACGATGATTTCCCACACCCAGGGCTGGCTGCACTGCGATATCCCCGGCACCGATGCCTCCGGCGTCGTCAAGTCGATGATGGATGAGCTGATTGACGAGTTCAAAGAAGCCAACATGCCCAACCGTGTGCATATCACCACTTCCTGCTGCCAGATCAACTGCGGTGGCCAGGGTGATATCGCCATCAACGTCCAGCACACCAAGCCGCCGAAGATCAACCATGATCTCGTGGCCAACGTTTGTGAGCGTCCGTCGGTTGTTGCCCGTTGCCCGGTTGCAGCGATTCGTCCCGCCATGGTCAATGGCAAGCCTTCGCTGGAAGTGGACGAGAAGAAGTGCATCTGCTGTGGTGCCTGCTTCCCGCCGTGCCCGCCGATGCAGATCAACGATGCCGAGCATTCCAAGCTGGCCATCTGGGTGGGTGGTAACCACTCGAATGCCCGTGGCAAGCCGACCTTCCAGAAGCTGGTGGCATCCGGCATCCCGAATAACCCGCCGCGTTGGCCCGAAGCGACCGCCATCGTCAAGCGCATCCTGGCCTCCTATAAAGAAGGCGCGCGTGACTGGGAGCGTATCAACGAGTGGATCGAGCGTATCGGTTGGCCGCGTTTCTTCGAGCTGGTGGAACTGCCGTTTACCAAGTACCACATCGACAACTGGCGCGGCTCTCGCAGGAGCCTGAACGCTTCGACTCACATCCGCTTCTGATTTGGCGCTGGAGAAGGATCGATGAAGTTTACCGTTCAGATTAACGAAGGGCCTTATCAGCACCAGGCGGCTGATACGGCATATTTCTTCGTCAAGGCCGCGTTGGAGAAGGGGCACGAGATTTTTCGCGTCTTCTTCTATCACGATGGTGTCAATAACGGAACGCGTCTGACGACCCCGCCGCAGGATGACCGCAATATCGTCAACCGCTGGTCGGAATTGTCCGAAGCGCACGGCCTTGACCTCGTCATCTGTGTGGCTGCGGCCCAGCGTCGTGGCATCGTTGACGACGGCGAGGCACAGCGCAACGGAAAGGATGCGACCAACATCGCACCCGGTTTCCGTATCTCCGGTCTCGGCCAGTTGGTCGAGGGTGCCATCCAAAGCGAACGCCTTGTGGTTTTCGGCGACTGAGGGAGTGGAAGATGTCTGAAACCAAGAAATTCCTATACTTCAATCGCCGCGCGCCCTACGGCACGATCTACGCTTGGGAAGCCCTCGAAGTGGTGCTCATCGGTGCCGCTTTTGAGCAGGACGTGTCGCTTGCATTCGTTGACGACGGCGTCTTTCAGCTCACCAAGGGGCAGGATACCGCCGGTATCGGCATGAAGAACTTTTCCCCCACCTACAGCGCCCTTGGCGACTATGAGGTGACCAAGATCTATGTGGAGAAGGAATCGCTGGAGGAGCGTGGTCTGACCATGGACGACCTTCAGCACCTGACCTACGAAGACGAGGACGACGATTGGGCGGAGAAGGATTCAATACGCCTGGTGACCCGATCCGAACTGGCCGAAATCACGGCCGGTCAGGACGTCCTGTTTAACTTCTGAGGGGGAGAGAACAATGGCGATTTTACATCTGTTGAACAAGTCCCCTTACGAGACCACGAGCCTCGATACCTGCGTGGGTTACGTGGGGGAAGGCGACGCCTTGCTGTTGATCGAAGATGCCGTCTATGCGGCCATCGCCGGCGGAAAAGCAGCGGCGAAGCTGAGTGGACTGGATGTTGCGGTGCTGGGTCCCGATCTGGCGGCTCGCGGCATCGGTGAAGACAAGCTGGCCGACGGAGTCAAGGTTGTCGGCTACGGGGAATTCGTCGATCTGACGGTCGAGAAAGACAAAGTGCAGTCCTGGCTCTGAGTCAGGCGCATCAACTCACATATTAGAGGAGATCAACCCATGCCTATCGAAGTCAACGGCAAGACCTTTGAAACCGACGAGGAAGGTTACCTCGCCAACATTACCGAGTGGGAGGAAGGCGTGGCGGCTGTCATGGCCAAGGAAGATGATCTGGAACTCACTGACGAGCACTGGGAAATCATCCGCTTCCTGCGCGAGTACTACGAAGAGTATCAAATCGCTCCCGCGGTTCGCGTTCTGACCAAGGCCGTGGCCAAGAAAATGGGCAAGGACAAGGGCAACAGCAAGTACCTGTACACCCTGTTCCCCTACGGCCCTGGTAAGCAGGCTTGCCGTTACGCCGGCCTGCCCAAGCCGACCGGTTGCGTTTGATCAGGCTATTGCAAGGATAATCGGCGGGCGGGGTTGTCTGTTAACCCCGCCGCGGCCGAAACCTTTCATCGCTGTTGTTGCTGTAGTGAGGCATACGGCAGCCGGGTTTTGGCCGACGGTGTCTACAAAAGGTTCGGAATCATGTCTGTGGTGACTTGGGGCTTCGTTGTCCTTTTCAATGTTGCATTTGCCATTCTTGTAATCGGACTGGCTCGCAAAGTATATGTGTACGCCACTACGCCGGCGCCACTCAAGATCCCCACCACCCCGGCGCCCACCACACAAGGTGGTGTCGTGCTGCGCATGTTCAGGGAAGTGGTTCTCTTCGAGAGCCTTTTCAAGTCGACCAAGTGGACCTGGCTGTTCGGGTGGGTTTTCCACATGGCGCTCTTCGCCGTGCTGTTTCGCCACCTGCGCTATTTTCAGGATCCCGTATGGGCGCCAGTCATCTGGCTATCGCCGGTCTTCAAGTATCTCGCGTTTGCCATGATCATCGGCCTGTTGGGTTTGTGGGGCCGGCGGATTTTCGTGGACCGCGTCAAATATATTTCAGCGCCCTCCGATCACCTCATGCTGTTGTTGCTGCTGTTGATCGGCGTTACCGGCGCCTTGACCACCTTTGTTGTTCATACGGACGTGGTGGCGGTGAAGGCCTTTTTCCGCGACATGATGGTTTATCGCTGGATTTGGGATGCGGGCGCTGTCACGACGTTACCCGGCGACCCGATTCTGTTGTCCCATCTGTTCTTTGTTGCCGTGCTGATGGTGATTTTCCCGATCAGCAAGCTGTTACATGCGCCAGGCGTGTTCTTCAGTCCATCACGCAATCAGGTGGACAATCCGCGCGAGCGTCGTCACGTTGCGGAATGGGCGAAGCGCCTCGAGCAGCAGTCCTGATGGCGATTTGAGAACCCGGAGGTCGATTCGTGGCAAAGAAAGAATTTACGGTCCCGGAAATACAGGAATTTATCGAGGTTCCTGCGTTAGTGCCGGATACCATGGCTCACAGCGAGCCTTACAAAGCCAAGCCTGTACATCAGGAACCGCTCGGCTTCCCGGGTGAACTGGTCGACAACTGGCAGGAAAAGACGATCGAGGCCATGGGCGATCTGCTCGGCAAGTATCGCTCTTTCCAGGTGTATCTGGATTCCTGCGTCAAGTGCGGTGCCTGTACGGATAAGTGCCACTACTACATCGGCACTCAGGACCCTAAGAATATGCCGGTAGGTCGCCAGGACCTGCTGCGCAAGGTCTATCGGCGCTACTTTACCTTTGCCGGAAAATTTTTCCCGAAGCTGGTGGGTGCCGTTGATCTCACCGAGGACGTACTGAACGACTGGTACAGCTACTTTCACCAGTGTTCCCAGTGCCGCCGCTGCTCGGTGTTCTGCCCCTACGGCATCGATACCGCCGAGATTTCCATGGCGGCGCGCGAGATCATGGACCGCATCGGCGTCGGTCAGAAGTACTGCAACGAGATCATCGCCAAGGTCCACAAGATCGGCAACAATCTCGGTCTCCCCGGTCCGGCGCTGGCCGATACTCTGGAAGGTCTCGAAGAGGATGTCGAGGAAGAGACCGGCGTGCTGGTCAAGTATCCGCTGAACGTGAAAGGGGCGGATATCTTGCTGGTGACCCCATCGGCAGACTTCTTTGCCGAGCCCCACGTGGACGGCCTGATCGGTTACGGCAAGGTCTTTCATGAAGCGGGCGTTTCCTGGACGCTGAGCACCAAGGCGTCAGAAGCGGCGAATTTCGGCATGTTCATCGGCTCCTACGAGAACATGCGCCGGATATCCATGCGCATCCGTGAAGCGGCCCTGGAATTGGGCGTCAAGCGCATCGTATTCGGCGAGTGCGGACACGCCTGGCGGGTGGCCTACAGCTTCCTGAACACGCTGGCTGGTCCCTTTGATTTTCTCGATCCGGACTATCCGGTGCCGCAGCACATCTGCGAGTTCACCTGGAACGAGATGCAGAAGGGAACCTTGAAACTGGATCCGTCGCAGAACGACGACATGACGCTGACGTTTCACGATTCGTGCAACGTGGCCCGTGCCTCGCGAATGGGTGACAAGCCCGGTGGCCAGTTCGAGATTCCCCGCAACATTATCAAATCGGTCTGCAATAACTACGCGGATATGTCTCCCGAGACCACGCGTGAGGCAACCTTCTGTTGCGGAGGTGGCGGTGGATTGTTGACCGACGATTTGATGGAAATACGCGTGAAGGGCGCGCTGCCTCGCATGACCGCTTTGAAAGAAGTTGTCGAAGAGCAGGGCGTTACTCACGTGGCGGCAATTTGCGCGATTTGCAAAACGCAGTTTGCCAAGGTGCTCCCTTACTACGGGTTCGATATGGACCAGATCGTAAGCCTGCACCAACTGGTTTCGAATGCGATCGTCCTAACCGGTCAAACGACCGAAGATGACGACGATGAGGTTGAAGCGGAGGATGCCGCCTAGTTCGGCGTTTCTCGAAGCGGCAGTTAATGCTGTCGACACAGACTTTAAGTTTCACTGGGAAGGAGAGTACCGATGGCGACTCCTAGCGATGAAATGAACACCAAACTCACCTGGCGCCGGTTTGAAGACGGCAAAGACCAGTGGGATAGCTATACCCAACAAATATTTAACGAGGACACCTCCCATAAGTGTCCCACCTACGTTCACAAGACACCTCCCTGTCAGGGAAGCTGTCCTTCGGGCGAAGATATTCGTGGCTGGCTTGCCATCGTTCGGCAAATGGAAAAGCCACCGGTTGATATGACATGGCAGGAATACGCCTTTCGTCGTTCAACCGCCGCCAATCCCTTTCCTTCGATGATGGGACGTGTCTGTCCGGCGCCCTGCCAGGATGGCTGTAACCGCAACGAAGTCGAAGACTACGTGGGCATCAATTCCGTCGAGCAGTACATCGGCGATACGGCCTTGGAGCAGGGTTTCGGGTTTCAGCCGGGACCGGCCACCGGAAAGAAAGTTGCCGTCATCGGCGGCGGCCCCGCCGGACTGTCGGCTGCTTACCAACTGCGCCTCAAGGGACATGCGGTCACGGTCTACGAGTCACTGTCGGATCTCGGCGGAATGATGCGTTTCGGTATTCCCAACTATCGTATCCCGCGGGACAAGCTGGCCGGCGAGATCAAGCGCATCATCGAAATGGGCGAGATCGACGTCAAACTCAATACTCGCGTCGGACAGGACATTCCTGTTGCCGAGGTCGAAGCCAGTCACGATGCGGTTCTATGGGCCGTTGGTTGCTGGACGGGCCGTGGCCTGCCGGTCCCCGGCTGGGAAAATACGCCTAACTGTGTTTCCGGCGTCGCCTTCCTCAAGGCCTTCAACGAAGGCCGGATGCAGGTAACGGCTTCCAAGGTGGTTTGCGTTGGCGGTGGCGACACCTCCATCGACGTGGTTTCCGTGGCTCGTCGTCTCGGACATATCGAGACCACCAATCCCAGTGAGCGTCCCGAACTGGTGGTGAACGATGGCTTCGTGTCTCACGATACCGCCGTTACCGCTGCACGCGAAGGCGCCGACGCCACGCTTACCTCCTTGTTCAAACGCGAGGAGATGATGGCGGCAGAGCACGAAGTGATGGATGCGCTCAAAGAGGGCGTCACCATTCTTGACGGCGTGATGCCGCTGGAAGTGCTTAAAGGTGATGACGGACGCGCGATCGGACTGAAAGTCTGTGACTGCACCATGGACGGCATGAAGCCGGTTCCCGTCGAGGGCACCGAGCGTGTGCTCGACGCTGATCTCATCGTGGCCGCAATCGGCCAGGGTGGCGACATGACGGGATTGGAAGATTTCGACAACGGCCGCGGCCTGATGAATGCTGACAAGTTTTATCAGGTGCCTGATCGTCCGGGTCATTTTGTCGCTGGCGACATCGTGCGTCCGCACTTGCTGACCACGGCCATCGGTCAGGGCTCAATCGCCGCCGATACCATCGACGAGTTTCTGAAGGGCCACTCGTTGAAGAAGCGTCCAAAGGTGGATGTTCACCATTTCGATCTCGGCGAAAAGATGCAGGAAGCCGGGCTGGCTCCCGAAGAATTCGATCCCGCGAAAATGGGCGACATGCGCGGCACCAGCTTCGGTAACTGGGCGGTACATAACTACGAAGATCGCTCCTTTGCGGAAATCATTCCGCACGATGAGCTGTTTCTCGCCCACTTTCCATACCATGAGCGCAACAAGCGCCGTGAAGAGGTGCCGGACGCCGAGCAGGTGCTGGGCCATTTCATGGAGCGCCTGATCATGCTGGACGAGGCTGATGCGATTGACGAGGCCAAGCGTTGCATGAGCTGCGGCATGTGCTTTGAGTGTGACAACTGCGTCATTTTTTGCCCGCAGGACGCCGTTTTCCGGGTCAAGAAGGATCAGTCCACCACTGGACGTTATGTGGATACGGACTATGACCGCTGCATTGGTTGTCACATATGTGCTGACGTGTGCCCTACCGGCTACATCAAGATGGGCCTTGGCGAATAACTGAAACGGGTGGTATCGATGTCCACTGAGGCAAACCTGTACCGGGTTGGAAGTCTGTTACTGGCGCTGGCGTTGTTCGCCCTCGCCGGTGGCGTAACGGCCGATCCCAACTGGCGCCAGAACGGTAGCTCGGAAGCGGCGGATTCCGCCCGCTCGGGTGGCGAGTGTGTCCGCGAAACCGATTGGATGCGCCGTAATCACATGGCTTTGCTCCGGCACGATCGTGACATGACCGTCATTCATGGCATTCGCACGATTGATGGCAGCCTGGCCGAATGCGTTGCCTGCCATGCCAATAAGGAAGAGAAGGGCGGTTTCGTTCCCGTCAATTCCAGTCACGAGTTTTGCGCCGGTTGTCACGCCTATACCGGGGTGTCGCTGGATTGTTTTCAATGTCATTCAACCGTGCCCGCTGAGTAACGGCTGGGGAGGTCAGGTGAAGTCGACCGAAGTCAAAAAGGAACGCCGCGAGTTCCTGAAACAGGGCGCTGCCGCGATTGCCGCGACAGTCGCTCCAGGCGTTGTGCTGCATTCCGTGGCAGAGGCCGCGCCGCGTAGCGAAGCGGTTACCGACGAGGTACGCTGGGGCATGCTGATTGACACCACCAAGTGTGCCGACGGCTGCGACGCCTGCGTGCAGGCGTGCAACGACGAAAACGGCCTCACTGCCTACACAAAGCCGGAAGGCGTCAGCGACGAAGCCTGGGACCGCCAGCGACCCAAATGGATTCGCACCGTGACGGTCAAAGACAATCTCACAGACCGTATCACCAATCTACCCATGCTGTGCCAGCATTGCGAGCATCCGCCTTGCGTGGACGTGTGCCCGACTGCGGCGTCGTTCAAGCGTGCAGACGGCATTGTCATGGTCAATCGCCATACCTGCATTGGCTGCCGCTATTGCATGATGGCCTGCCCTTACAAGGCGCGTTCGTTTATTCACGAGGCGGTGAATATCAAGCCGATCATCTCACCGCGCGGCAAAGGCTGCGTCGAGTCCTGCACCCTGTGTGTGCATCGTCTCGATAATGGTGAGACGACGACAGCCTGCCAGGATGCCTGTGCGAAAGACGGTCATCAGGCGATTGTTTTCGGTGATCTCAAGGATCCGAATAGCGAGGTTTCCCAGGCCCTGGCCAGTCATTCCAGTGTCGAGATTCGCGCTGATCTCAAATTGAATACCGGCGTGCGCTATCACGGCGTATAAGAGGACGGTTCCAGATGAAAAAGATCTATTTCCGGGAATGGGGCGTTGATGCGTCACGCTACTGGGCTTTACTGGCCATTCTCGCGCTGGTCGTAGGCGCTGGCGGAGTTGCCGCGCTTTACATGGAGCATTCGGGCCACTGGGTCACCGGGATGTCCAATCAGGTGGTTTGGGGTACGCCGCACGTATTCGCGGTTTTCCTCATTGTGGCGGCGTCGGGTGCTTTGAACGTGGCGTCGATAGCCTCTGTATTCGGGCGCAAGATCTACAAACCCCTGGCACCGCTCTCGGCTCTGTTGGCGGTGGCGTTGCTGGTGGCGGGTCTTCTGGTGTTGGTGCTTGATCTGGGCCGGCCGGAACGGCTGATCGTCGCCATGACCACCTTCAATTTCAAATCGATATTCGCCTGGAACATCTTTCTGTACACGGGCTTCGTGGCCATTGTCGTTGTCTACCTGTGGACCATGATGGACCGGACCGTCAATGGTTTCACCAAGCCGGTCGGGTTTATGGCGTTTTTCTGGCGCCTTGCGTTGACCACTGGTACCGGTTCCATCTTCGGTTTTCTGGTTGCGCGCCAGGCCTACGATTCTGCGATTTTTGCACCGATGTTTATCATCATGTCCTTCGCCTTCGGTCTTGCGTTTTTCCTTTTGGTGTTGATGTTCGTCTACGATTGGGACAACCGACCCCTCGGCGACAAGTTGCTTCAGCGTCTGAAGGTGTTGCTCGGGATTTTCATCGGCGCGGTACTCTATTTCTGGGCCGTCTATTTCCTGACCAAATTATATGGCACGAAAAACCATGAGCTCGTGGCCTTCTATCTGGTCAACGGCGGTGTCTACACCTGGATGTTCTGGCTGGGGCAGGTTTTGCTGGGTGGGATCGTGCCGCTGGCGATTATCTTTCATCCCGATCTTGGCAAGTCGCGCACGGCCATTGCCGGGGCGTCGGGCCTGGTGATCCTTGGCGGATTGGCCGCTATGTATGTGATCATCATCGGTGGCCAGGCCTTTCCAATGGCCATGTTCCCGGGGAAGACGATCATCGACAGCGGTTTTTACGATGGCGTAAACGGCGCGGCAGCCTTATATACACCCAGCATGCCCGAGGTGTTGCTCGGCATCGGTGGTGTCGGCGTGGCCATGCTCCTGACCGTTGTCGGTATTCGCGTGTTGCGCTTTCTGCCGGTTTCTCTCGCAGACGAAGTGGCCGATCCTCATTCGGCGGCCGAGTCCCGCGTGTGAGTGCCTAGCTACGATACTGGACCGATCTTGTCGGTTTGAAGGCGCGGGGTTGACCATCGGGTTGCCCCGCGTTTTTGTGTAAGCAGGGCAACGCAAGGGAGACGCGTATGGGCTATTTCTACCTATCGGCGGCGCATAAATCATCGGGCAAGACGACGGTGTCGCTCGGTTTGGCGGCGGCCCTGCATCGCCGCCGCGGTCTTGTGGTTCAGCCGTTCAAGAAGGGCCCGGATTTCATCGATCCCCTCTGGTTAGGCTCGGCGGCGGACCGTCCTTGTTACAACCTGGATTTTTTCATCCAGTCTCCAGCCGAGATTCATGACGACTTCAGGCGACGCATGGCCGGTGCCGACATCGGTCTTATCGAGGGCAATAAGGGCCTGTTCGACGGCTTGGCGCTGGACGGCAGCGACAGCAACGCCGCCCTGGCCGCCCTCCTCGATGCGCCGGTGGTGCTGGTGGTTGATGCTCGCGGCATGACAAGAGGCATCGCGCCGCTGTTGCTCGGTTACCAGCAGTTCACGCCCAAGGTGCATCTGGCGGGAGTGATCTTCAACCGCGTCGGCGTTACCCGCCATGAAACGAAGCTTCGAAAAGCCGTGGAACACTACACCGATATACCGGTATTGGGTGCGGTCCCCGAAAGCAGTGACCTCGAAATCGTCGAACGCCACCTGGGGCTGATGCCCAGTAACGAGCATGACGAGGCGGCGGCCATCATCGATCGTATTTCAGAGGTGATCGAGACGGCTGTGGACCTCGACGTGGTTATCGCTGCGGCCAGTTCGGCACCGGCGATGACTGCTGATGAGTCAGGCGCGGGGACAGCGGCGGCAGTGGCCTCTGGTGAACGGGTACGGATCGGCGTCCCCAGGGACGCGGCCTTCGGATTTTACTATCCGGGAGACCTGGAATCGCTCCGTAGCGCAGGTGCAGATCTGGTTTTTTTTGACGCCATTGAAGACCGGGAGCTGCCGGCGGTAGACGGCCTGTTTCTGGGCGGCGGATTTCCGGAAGCCTGCATGTCGGCATTGGAGGCCAACTGGTCCATGAGGGCCGCGATACAGGCATTTATTGAAGGTGGTGGACCTGCGTATGCTGAGTGTGGCGGCTTGATGTACCTGTGCCGTAGCCTGACTTGGGGCGACAAGGTCTGCAATATGGCCGGTGTGATTGCCGCCGACGCCGTTATGTACGAGCGTCCTCAGGGCCGCGGCTACGTCCGATTCCGGGATACGGCAAACAATCCCTGGCCTGCCCTAGACGCTGCTCCAAGCGGCGTCATTTCAGCCCATGAGTTTCACTATTCGCGGCTGGAAAACATCGACAAACCGCTGACGTTCGCCTATGAGATGGAGCGGGGACAAGGCGTCGACGGGTCCCACGACGGTATTGTCCACAAAAATCTGCTGGCAAGTTATGCGCACCTGCGCGATGTGGCAGGTTATCATTGGACACAACGCTTTCTTGCGCACGTGAACGCTTGTAAACATTAGGGCTTCCCGCACAAGGCAAACGAGAGGTCAGACAGATGTTCAAGGTTACGCTGGCAGCAGCGGCTCAGGTTCGACAGGCAGAACAGCAAAGTGGTGCCGAAGGGCTCGCGTTAAGGCTTGCAGCCAACAAGCAGGCCGATGGCAGTATTAACTACGTGATGGGATTCGACGAAGCCGCCGAAGACGACATCAGCTTCAAAAGCGAGGGTGTCGACATTGTCATGAAGCCGGAGTTCGTACCCTTGCTGGACCAGGCCACACTAGATTTCGTCAAACTCGAACAGGGCGATTCTCAATTCATCTTTCTCAATCCGCTCGATACCAACTACGCCCCGCCCAGCGAAGCCTGATCGGGCAGACGGGTTTCCCCGCTTAACCTGTATGCCTGCGATGGACCTATCGCCAGAAGACAGCCTTAGGCTGAACGTTTTGCTTGCCGGCAAGCCACAGGCCATACGCATTCACGAGTCGTCCATGGTGTTATACGGATTGACCGAGCGCGGTGAGGCCCAGGTGCAGCTCAACCCTGATTGCAGGGACGAACGTTACATCAAACGCGTAAAAGAGGTTTTGTCCGGGCACGTGCTGGGTTCGCCTGGCGGTTATCCTGTTTACCTGCAGCGTTGGACCAGAATGGGCCAAATGCGTGACGATAGTCTTGAGCAACTTCTGCTACTGGGTGAGCCGGAGGCCGTGGTGGCCGTTGTCTGCGCGCCCGGCCTCGACGATGAACTGGCGCGCCGTGCGTGGTGGGCCATGGAGGATGCCGAAAATGCCCGTCGCATGCTGCAGCGCGAGCGCGTGGTAAAGGGGCGGATGGGTTCTGTGCTGGCCGAGTACCTGGTCGAGCACCTGCCCTTCGAGACTGAGTCGGAGCAGATGATGGACAGCGTGGCACTGGTGCTGCAGGCTGGCTTGATCCCTGACGACGCGCGACTCGAACTATGGAAAAAGGCAGCTCGAAAGAACGCCTATTACGTGGGTTTCCTGACCACTTGCCCCGATGACTTGCCCGTTGAGGTAGCCGCAAATCCGGCGTTCAAGACCTTGGCCCCACGACTCGGCGACATCGCTGATGATCATCCCCTCAGCGCGTTCTATCAGAAGGTGTTGTCCCCGGTCGGGCAAGCTTTTCTCGAGACCGCGGATAGGGTTTTGAAGAAGCCCGCCAACCAGGAGGTGGTAACCCGCACGCTGGACGTGATTGCCCATTACTTCGCTGCGGCACGACCCGACGGCCCAGTGGACGAACCCCTGGCGAGTCTGGAACAGGATGCGGAATCCTGGTTGGCGCGGAGCAACGATCCGCTGTTCAGGTTGGCGGACGAAGCAGGGTTCAATCACCACTTGCGAGCCATGAGAATATTGTCGGGGGTGGGCTATGGTGTTGTCAGGCCCGTGCTGCGAGACACCACGGCGATCGGTAGCCTCATGCGCCGTAAACTGGAGCCGGTGATCACCCCGTTGTCCGGGCACCTCGGGAGTTTGCGCACACCCTGAGCCGTTCGTTAACGATGAATGGCGCGGCAACCGGATATCATCACATCCATGTCGGCGCCCGTTGTCGGCAGATGCCTATTTGCAAGGTGTACACCAAACGACCGTTTGATCGTCCGTGCAGTAATACTGCGTATTGTCCGAGCACTGCTCTTCCCAGGTCTGGATACAGACCGGAACTCTGCCGCTGTTGCAGAAGTTTCGACTGCTCCCCTTGACGGTCGGGCACTTCGGGTCCTTCACCACTTTGTCTTCAAGAGTGCATGAGGGGCCGGATTGAGGCACGCGAGAGCAGCCAAGGGTGACCTTGATCTTCTCTGTCTTAAGGCACCAGTTGGTAATGGTGGCATCAAACTTATGGGCCCCTTCCGAAAACGGGTTTTCCGTGACCGTAAAGCATTTGTTGTTAAAGCTGAAATTGTTGCCGAAACCCAGAACCTGATCGTTGTTCCAGTAATAGGGGTGAGTTCCCTTGCAGTGATACGCCCAGCCTCTTGTTTGCAGGCCTTTGTAAGACTTGGCTGATTTTTCCTGTTTTTCGCATTGCGGAACATGCTTGCAGGGCGAGGCGTATGACGTACTCACGAAAACCGGCGATGCCAATATGGCCGCAGTACCAAGTAGTACGCGTGTGAGGTGAAAATGCTGTTTATTCTTCATCGCAGTGCATTCCTTTATCCGGTATCCGGCCTTAAGGAGTTGCTATTTCTGGCCCGTGGGAACACCACTTTGGCTAACCATATAGCCGCTGTCGCCGTCATCAAAGGGCTCTGTTGAGCATCCGATGAAGAAGCGCACGTGGCCGGGCGTATCGGCCATATTGCGTGCGCTGAACGTTAAGCCGTTGTAGGTGTGACCGATCAGCGCGGTGACAATGTGTTCATGATGGGCCGCATCCCAATGCCACACGTAGGGGGTCTCGTCGGGGCAATGCAACACGAATGTTCTCGCCTGATCCGCCTCGATCAGTAAGAAAGGATCCGTCGCCACGTTCTCGCAGTCGGGGACATCGTCGCATTCGTTTTCGTTGTATCCCACCGTTCGGCTGGTGTCGTACGCTGAATCTTGGGCCAGAAGCGGGGTTCCCGCGAAGGAGGCAAGTATGACCAACAGGGAGGAGTGGAATAGCGTGCTGCTTGCCAGGAGAAACCTGTTTGCGGTTCGGTTTTCTGAGGCCAGAATCTTCATACTTGTTCTCCCCGAAGCCAATGCGGAATTGCGCCCAAAGTCCGCATTGGAAATAAAAGGTCATAAGATTATTTTTGTCAATGCAAGCATGGATTTATGGGTCGCCACAGGGCGAATCCCTGTCTAATCGGCTTCTAAGAGTATGCTAATTTACTGATTGAAAAGGAATTAACCTTTTAACTGAGCTTTTTCTTCCGGCAAGAATCCATCTATACTCTCATCAGGAAAACTATTGACTGGTTGTTGAGAACGGTCAAACCGAGGAAGAAGGTTTATGGATCATCTGCTTAGCCTGTCACAAGCCGCGCGCCTGGTCGGGGTTCAGCGAAGAACGCTCCAGCAGCATATTCGTGAGGGCGATCTCAGTGTCTTCGAAGGTTCAATCAGACAGTCGGAGCTGTTGAAGATTTACCCGCAGGCGAACCGGGATCGTTCCGGCATGCTCGAGCGCATGGAACGCTTCAAGGACGGCGCGTTGTTCAAACCACCGGCAGACGCTGGACTCGACAGCGCGGCCTTGGCGAAAGAGGCGCACCATCTGCGGATTCAACTCGGCGAGGCCCGCTCGGAGCTGGACAGCTACCGGGAAATGATTGCCGAGACTCAGGACCGGTTATTGGAACTGCGAGAGCGCTGCGACCGCAAACAGGCAATGATGATGGGCGCCCTGGTGGGTTGGTTCATGCATCAATGCAAGCTGCGCGAACGCAGTTGATTGGTGTGATGGTCAGGCGAGAAACAAGGGGACGTAGGACCGCAGAGTCCGGTCGCGATAGGGCATGCCGTCCAGTTGCTCCGCGAGTTTTTTTGCCGCGTTGCGTGTCATTCCCTCAAAGGTGATTACCGCGGTCACCCGGTCTTCGTTGCCTGATCTCTCGAAGAAAATTGTAAATTCGTACCCGAGGTGTTCCAGTACCTCGTGGATATCATCTTCCGTCACATCCGGTGGAAGATTTCCGAGGGCTACCCGTATTTCGTCGTTATCGCTCATTTGTTCTGACCTGCTGTATGGGCTGGCCGGAGTATGGCACAAACGGAGTGGCGAATAGAGCCTGCCGTGGCGCGCAGACCGGGACTGGAGCATAGTTGATCGGCGGCGAACGAGAAAGGGGAGCGGTTCTGTTCAAGTGGTGGCAACAATATCGGGAAGAGGCCAGGGCCAAGCGCGTGCGGGAGGCGCGGCTTGATCGAATGGTGCAGTCGGTGGTCGACAAAGTGGACCCCCGTATGCGCGGGCTTGCCGGTTATAAACGCAAGCTGGCGCCGGCGATAGAGCAGGCGGCACGTTATGCAGGCGAACTCGTGGACGCTTTGCCGGCGCCGGTCGAGGTAACGCGTAAAAGGTGGTCGCAGGAACCCTGTCTGCGCGCCTGCTTTGCGAGTGTGGATACGATGCAGGCGTTCTTCGATAACGATCGTGGTCTGCGCAAATACCTCTCCAGTGCCGAGGCGCGCGGTGCCTCGGAGATCTTCACTACAGTGGGCATGCGTGTCGATCGCAAGACCCAGCACGGGCATGCGCTGCGCGGCGAGTTATTGCAGCGGGGCGTTCTACAGACTGCGGTCAGCTTCGCGGATCACCGAATCGGCGTTGCCGCAGCGGATCAGGTTGAATTCAGACTGGGCCTCCAGCGGCGAATATTAGAGGAACTCGCCACCCGCGCCATGCAGAGAATCATGGGGATGCAAACACGCAAGGTGTCGCTGACCGAGGAGCAGGCGACGCTGCGTTGGAAGCTCAAGGTGTACGAGATGCGCGAGGACGGCCTCGATACCTTATGGCGCGACAAGGCGATTTATGAGCGCCATTCCAAAGACCTGCGCCAGCGCCTCGACGTGACCGATGCCAATCTGGACGATCTGATGGCCCGCGCCGGAAATATCGAGCATTTCCTGGAAGCGACGGTGGCGGAATTTAACAGGGCCCGGGAGTTGATCGGTTGTGAGTCACTGATCCTCTGGCTCGATAATATGAATATCGAGGTAGAGCCTTCGGCGCCGGGCGCCCGGGAAGTCAAGTTGATTCAGATTCGTATAGGGCGGCGCCGGCCGAGGGCATTGCAGCTGGTACGGTTTTCCCCGGACTTTCCCCGCACGGACACCGGCGCGGCCCTGCGCAAGGCCGCTCGCGCATTGGGCGTCTAGTTTAAAACGTTAAACTCAGTGGCGATCCTGTCGCCGCCAGCGATTGACGATTTCACCGACATCGAGATCGTCGGGACCGTTGGTCCAGCCTTCACGAAAATCCGCATCGTTACTGTTCGGTGCCGGATCGGGTGTTTGCACCAGAAAGCGGGTCGGCAGGGGGGCAGCCTCGCCCATGACCAGGGCTTCGCCACGACGCAGGGTTGTCAGCAGGTCCATCAGGTTTCTTTCGCCCTCGGGGACCAATTCCCGAACGTAGTCCTGATCGTCGGGATTGGTGATGCGCAGACAAATATAGTTGCCGCATTGGGACAGCACCGTTTCCGACAGTTCGTGCGGCCGCTGGCTTACAACCACCAATCCCACGCCGTATTTGCGTCCTTCTTTGGCAATGCGTTCCATGGCGCGCCGCGTCGACTCGTGACGCTTGTCGGTGCTTCGTGGAATGTAGGCGTGCGCCTCTTCGCAGACCAGCAACAACGGAAAATCCCGCCGCTTCGGGTTCCAGAAATTGAACTCGAAGGCCAGGCGGCCGATTTGTGCAGATACCGTTGGCCGCACGTCAGCGGGAATCGGGCTCATATCGATGATGGTGACGGGACGCTTGGGATTTCCGAGGCCGACAAAGTCTCGCATCAATCCTTCGAGGCTGGCGGAATTGTCGCGGTGTTTCGGCCTCAGCAGAAAATCATAGCGCGTGTCGTTGAGTCGACTCTGCAACTTCACCAGAAACTCTGTGAATTGCCCGAAGAGCGGGCCCTTTTCGCGTCCGAAATTCAGCACCAGTTCGTTGGCGTCCTTGAAACTGGTGTAAAGGTCTTCGAGGGAGAAGTACACCGGAGAATCCACTGACAGACGCTCGACGCCCTGCAGGTCCGGGTTGGCATCTTTGCGCAGCGCGTAGATCACGTCGCGCAAAAACGCGATCTGGACCGGCGCATTGGGATCGGACCGGTCGATGAGCAGTTCCACCAAGGCCTCGTAGGACAGCAGCCAGTACGGAATCTCCAGTTCGCGGGCATCGATGTAACGCATCATCGATTCTGGAAAGGCACTGTTCATCTTGCCCTGTTCGTCCATCCAGCAATACTCGCCGTGGAGATCCAGCAGCACGATGTGTGCCTTTGGCATCGTCTTGACCGTCTGTTGAATCAGACTCGCGACGGTCCATGACTTACCGGAACCGGATTGACCGAGTATCGCCAAGTGGCGTCCGAACAGCGGCGACGGATTCAGATAGACGCCAAGTTCCTTGTTCGCGCTTAACCGGCCCAGTTCCATTCCTGAGCTGCGATAGCGGGCAAACAGGGTGGACAGGTGTTTCGGTTCCGCTACATGTACTTCGGTGCCGGTAATAGGGAAGTGATTGACGCCGCGGTCGAATCGCGTGTCATCCACTATCTCTCCGAGCGGCACGAGGGAGATTCTGCGACGAATCGGCCGGCTACCGGTGGGCGCTGGTGGCAATTCGTCCTGCCAGGTTCGCGCGATCAGACCCAGCAACCGGTAGCCGTGGTGTTTGACGACCACATAGGAACCCGGCTGGCCCACCAGTATTTTCTGGCCCTCCACATGCACCGAGTGCCGGTGCTGTCCTTCCGGTAACAGGGTGGCGACCCAGTGGTCGCCGTGAACCTCGGTGAGGTGGCCGATGAGTGTCGAACCTTCCGCTTGTGGCATTGCGACGGACTCTCGCTGGTGGTTGGAATTTATTGTTCTTCCCGATAATCGGATATTACCCGTCTCGGGCCCATTAAAAAAAGGGAAGGTTCCCTTTGGCGGGCCCCAAGCGTCGATATTTCGGAATTTGCGGACAATGTTATGAGAAAAATCCATCCCGTGTCCTACAATCAAAAAAGATCAAAACAAGGGGTGCACTATGTTCGAGGCAGCAAAGGTCGGGCGAAGAATCGACAAGGAATCGTTCAAGAAGCAGGAGCAGGAGCTGAGAACCCAGCTCCTGATGGTGCAGCGTGAACTGCGCCAGACGGACATTCCCGTGATTGTGATCGTGTCCGGCGTGGAAGCTGCGGGTAAGGGCGGGGTGGTGAACCGCCTCAACGAGTGGCTCGACACTCGCGGTGTACAGACCTTTGCGTTCTGGGATGAAACCGATGAGGAGCGCCAGCGCCCCCGGTACTGGCGTTTCTGGCGCACCCTGCCACCGCGTGGCGAATTGTCGATCCTGTTTGGCGGGTGGTACCTGTCCCCCATTGAACAACGCTTCAAGGATTTGTGTACCGACACCGAACTCGACGCCGAGCTCAGTAACATCGTGGATTTCGAGCGTATGCTGATTCAGGACGGCGCGCTTATCGTCAAGTTCTGGTTTCACCTTTCGAAGCATGATCAGAAGAAAAATCTCAAGGAGCTGTCCCGCGACGATAAGAGCAGATGGAAGATGCTGCCCGACAAGAAGACGAAATTTTCTGAACAGTACAGCCGGTTTGAGCATGTGGCCGAACGCGTTATCCGACAGACCGACCGCGGCCTGTCACCCTGGTACCTGATCGAGGCGAAAAACCGCCGTTATCGCGATCTGACTGTCGGCACCACGTTGCTGCATGCCATCAAGCGCAGGTTAAGCGAGCCGCCGGCCATGGAGCCGCCTTCCACCTCAAGCGACCTCTCGCTCCCCGATGCAGAGAGCGCGCGAGTGACACTGCTTGATCAGCTCAATATGTCGCTTTCCCTTGACAGGGAGGTCTACAAGTCCGAACTCACCCGGATGCAGAATGAGGTCAATGACCTTTGCTGGGAGGCCTACAATAAAAAGCGCTCCGTTGTTGTCGTGCTGGAGGGCGTTGATGCCGGCGGTAAAGGCGGCGCGATACGCCGTTTTACCAGCGCCATAGATGCACGACTTTATCGCACCATCCCCATCGCCGCACCGACCGATGAGGAGAAGGCCCAGCATTATCTTTGGCGATTCTGGCGCCATATTCCGCGAGCGGGCTATATCACCATCTACGATCGCTCCTGGTATGGGCGGGTGCTGGTGGAGCGCGTTGAGGGGTTTGCCAACGACGACGAGTGGCGTCGTGCCTATGCCGAGATTAATAGATTCGAAGAACAGTTGGTCGACAGCGGCATCATCATCTTCAAGTTCTGGCTACAGGTCAGCCAGGAGGAACAACTGCGTCGTTTCAAAGACCGCGAGAAGGTGCCCTACAAGCGTTTCAAAATCACCGAAGAAGATTGGCGAAATCGTGAAAAGTGGCCTGAGTACAAGGCCGCGGTTAATGACATGATCGCCCGTACGAGTACCGAATCCGCCGCCTGGACCATGGTGGAGGGCGACGACAAACCCTATGCCCGGGTCAAGGTGCTGCGAACGCTTTGCGATGGCATTCGGGCCGCTCTCAAAGATGGCGATAAGCGTCAGGGGCCAAGGCCCTGTGGGGAGAAGCGTCCGAATAGAGTCAAGAACGGAAGTAAATAGCCGACTTGGTATGGTCTGCTTCTGATTGTCGGGAGTCACCGCACCAGGGGACATGCCAAACGGGTCACCGTTCAGGCGAACTGGCCCAAAGCCGACACCTGATCCTGCGCGACCCGAGCGGGTGGGTGGTATCGTGAAGGGGGGACGCAGGTAAAACGAATGATCCTTCCAGACGTTTGTTGATCATGGTTTAAGCCACATGAACAGAGGCCTTACAACGTACAAGCGTGAGCGCAGGCCGGGGCCTCGGCGCCATTTGTTTCTGGGCGTTTTCCTGTGTTGGTGTTCCTCGGTATTCGCCTTCGATCTGGAAGCCTACCTTTGGCAGAATAGGTTGTTATTGATCGCGACTGCGTCACCCGATGATCCGGAGGTCGTGAGCGTTCGGGATACACTGGTTCAACGCTCAGACGCGTTGATCGACCGCGATATGGTGGTGATACAGCTCTATGAAACGGGTGCCGGTGTCGTCGGCGAAAAACCCATCACCAGCCAGGAATCTCAGCGCATTCGCGCGTATTACGGTTTAGCGCCAGGTGACAAGGTGCTTGTACTGGTTGGCAAAGACGGCGAAATCAAGCGCCGGTCACCGCTCACTGTCGACCTGTCTGCGGTGTTCGAGCAGGTCGATGCGATGCCTATGCGACGGCAGGAAATCAGGCGCAAGGCGGCGTCCGATCAACCGGTCACCCCCGCACATGAATAGTCCGTTGGCAGTATCCTATGGTTATCCGCGGCATGGCATTGCCGACGCCTTGGCGTTTCAGGCAAAAATTTATCGCTGAGAATAAATGCAGATACTCCGGGCTTTTATTCCTGCACCGTCTGCGCTATACAACTGCTTATGAACCCTCAGTCACCAGCGGGTGACATAGATGAAGTACCTTAAAAAACTCCACTCACGGCGTGAGCCGCCCGGCCTCGAATGGGTCATTCTCAAGAAGCTGCCCATGTTTTTGATAGGGGGCACGCTTGTACCGCTCTTGATCAGTGGGTTCAGCCGATGGTTTCCGCCGGACCGTAGCACCGACCTGGTCGCCAAGCACATCCAGATGATGGATATTCTGGCCATTGCCTTGGGCATAACTGCATGGACCGCGGTTTTCACCGTGGCAATCGGGTGCGTCGTTGTGGTGTTAATGAAAGGGCCGGCCTATGTGGCCGATGCCTACGACCTCGTTGACGCAGATCGACCCGCACCCTTCAAGCGGGACGAGTAGCCAGGAAGTTCATAAAACCACCGGGGTTGACCTTGTAGGTAGCCTCCCGCGTGATCATCCGCGCCTATAAACAGGATGTATTGTTTCAATGAATACCATTCGTTCAGTCTCTGTTGGGTAGAGCCGGTGCTTCACGGTGCCCCGGCGGTATCTGTAAGCGGGATATCGCAGCGCTGATGATTGAAGCTGGAACACCGTCCGCTCAGGCGGATTTACCGATCGCGGCAGTGATGGAGAATAGGGTTTGGCGGGGGTGTCGGCCGGTTGCGCCATGTGACAAACGGCCACTGGAAGCAGCATCCAGCACGTTTTTTAACTCGAAATACGCGATTCAGCCATATTGGTAATTACCCTGAGATCTCAAACCGGGTAATGATCGCGTGGGGTCTAACCCAGGTTAAAAAGCGGATTTTTGGCAGGGACTACCAATCCCGGACGGTCCGAAATATTTCACTGACGAAGGTGTTAATAGGTTACACTCGGAGAACCTTCGGATTTTGTCCTTTCCTCTTATGACGGCCAGCGGATAGCGATCGAGCCCTGCCCGATAGGTTGAATCGAAGCTGAAGGCCGTTGCGGTTGTGGTCAAATAATTACAACGATGGATCCGCCCAAGGTTGCCCAGGAGACTGGACACGACTTGGTTGAGCCTTCCTGGAGTTGTCGTCCACAGCCACAGACCGGATGGCAAACGGTTGGCCCTGTTGTTACAGGCCGCCCGGGTTAATCCTGATTACTTAACCAAGGCTGCGTTATTGTTCAGGTTTTTTTCGATCCGCCATCCTTATTCTTCCTGGCCCCCCGGGTCGGGGTTTTCTCTTGGAGAAACGCACGAATGAAAAAACAGATGAAGACTCTTGCCATGATTGCCCTCGTCGGCAGCGCGGCTTTCGCTACGCAGAATGCCGCCGCATGGTGGGGTGGTGGTGGTCCTTGGAACGGCATGGGTGATGGTTGGGGCGATGGCTTCGGCGACTTCGACATGAGCATGAGCGGTCGCGGTAGCGGCTACGGCAGCGGTTACGGTCGTGGTCATGGCTATGGTTACGGCAACCCCTACGGCGGTTACGGCTACGGTCCTTACGGCGGTGGTGGTCCTTGGGGCGGCGGTCCTTGGGGCGGCGGCTATGGCGCTCCCTACGGTGGCGGTTATGGCGCTCCCTACGGTGGCCCTGGTCCCTATGGCGCTCCTCCTGCTCCCCCTGCGCCTCCCACTCAGTAGTGCGCCGGTTCTGATTCCCGTCTAATTGGCGGGAATTCAGTTCCCAAAGCCGTTTCGGACCTGGTCCGAAACGGCTTTATCTCTTCTTTCGACGGCTGCACCAGTGGCCAGACTTTGATCAGGCCCGGTCGCCAACGTCGGTAATCCCGGCGCTCTTGTTATTGCGTAAGTTAAAGGAGCTACAGCCGTATGAAGAAACTTTTCGTAGGCAATCTACCATCCAATGCCACCAATGCTTCAGTCAAAACGCTGTTTTCCCAGTACGGTCAGGTGAGGTCCATCGATGTGGCAACCGACTTGTTCTCAGGAACATGCAAAGGATTCGGATTTATCGAGATGGAAGGTCACGAGGCGCGAGCCGCCATGGCGGCCCTCGATGGCCAGAATTTCGAGGGCCAGAGCCTGAAAGTTCGTGAAGAAAAACCTCGATTAAAGGGTGGCCGTGGTCGGCGCAGGCGTTGACCGTGCTTTACGGATTCCGTGACCCGATACACCCTTGAGGCTCAGTCAGATAGTAACAGCAACTCGCTATTGGGCCATCGACATCAGCGCCCTGGTATTTCCACGCCGACATTGGATCGGCAAGAAGGATTCATAATGCAGCTCACTCGCAATCGCTCGTCCTCGACAGGAAGTTCAGAGGTTACCTTTCCGGGACTCGAATCTTGGAATCCCATGACAAAAGTGGCCACCATTGCCGCTGAGGTCAACAAGACTCGTGCACTCTGTCGAATATCCCTGGAGACGCTCCAGGAGAGATTCGGTGTCTCTGAAGAGGACCCGATGGATGCCATCGCCGAGCACCGCAAGGCCATCCATCAGGCGGCAAAAAGACTGATGGAAAGCAATGCCTTTGAAGAAGACGGTTCGGTCATTATTCGGCCAAGCGATATCGAGAAGTAGCTTTGACTGTCGCCCCGATTGGGGCGTTACCCGCAACTGTTCAAACCCTGGTTCTATCGCCGTGCATTGGTGGTTAAGGCATGAAATCGCCCATGCTCGACTGGTATCGGCGTCACTCTGGCGTCACTACTCTTTGGTACAGGCGTAACAACAAGCGGGGCACTCTCTGTATGCAAACCGCACAAAGCATCGGCCGGACCGGGAGACGCGGGGCCTGTTGTCGATTGACCTCAAGCCACCTCAGCAAGCTTTGGTTTGTCGCGGCATTGATGGCTGCCGTTCCGGTTCAGGCAACGGAAGTCTGCGAGCCGATTCCCGATATGTTCTGCGTATCCCAGCAGGTAGATAGCATTTACAGTGATCGGGATGCCGAAACGGCCTACAAGATGTTCGTCTATCGATTCCACGACAATGGGCTTGTCGATATCGCCCATGGGAATCCTCCGGTAACGCAAACAGAAGAACTGCGTTGCGTAGAAGGGCGAACCTACAAGAGCTTCCTGCTGTATTCCTTTTCAGCCGGTTGGCGGCAGGGTGTGGCGGCCTTTTTGGACCCGGCAATGTCCACGGTCGAATTCCTGAATTGCGTGCCGGAGGAGTGATTCCCCGTCCCGCGTGATCTTGGCATACCCTGGCAGTCTTATGCCGACGATGTGCCTGACTTTCCCGCCGGAATTTCCGAAAGCGCCTGATGCCTGGTCGGTCGGTGCTGAAGTCGCTGGGTCAAATCTCCCTGCTCGAGCGTGCCTTATCGAGATGATGCTGATTCGATCCGTTCCTTGCCCCGCAGCCAAACAGCCATTGCGAACGAGATGGCAAGGACCAGCAGCGAACCGGCGACCACGCCGTTCCAACTCCACCAGCGCCAAAAAAGGGCGAGATAGAATCCACCGAGCGTTGCGCCAGCGTAGTAAAACGTCAGGTAAAGCGAGGCGGCGCTGGCTCTGGCGGTCTTGGCGTGACGGGTGACCCAGCCCGACGCCTGACTATGAGCCAGGAAAAATCCGAGCGCGTTGATAAAAAAACCAGACACTATCGCACCCAGGTGGGGTACCAGTGTGAGCAGCGAACCCAGCGCGATGAGCAGAATGCCGAATGCCATGGTGAGCGGCTGCGATCGCCCGGCGACGAGTCGCCCGGAAAAGCCTGCCGCCAGAGTGCCGGTGAGATAGGTCAGGAATAACAGGCCCAGCCAATCGGCTCCCAGGTTATAGGGTTCTGCTGCCAGCACAAAGGTGATAAAGCTGTACTGATTGACGAAGATGAAAAAATTGAGCCCACTGATCAGGCAGGCAACCAGTATTGACGGGTTCCCCAGATGGCGGGTGACATCGGCCAGCATGTTTCCCGGGCGCCACGGGCTGGATTCAAAGCGTCTGGATGGCGGTAACAGCCGGAAAACCAAAACCAGGCAGACGAAATCGAAGACGCCCAGAATCAGGAAACTGCTTTGCCACCCCCAGTTGGAGGCGGCCCAGCCGCTGACCAGCCTTCCCGCAATGCCGCCCAACGAATTGGCGCCGATATACAGGCCGACGGCGTACATGAGGGCGGCGGGCTCGAATTCATCACCCATATAGGCCATGGCGGCTGCCGGCAGGCCCGCGATGAAAATCCCCTGGAGGGCCCTCAGAAACAACAGTTGATGAAAGTCCGCTGCGAGACTGGCGAGGACCGTTGTCAGACTCAGCAGGGCCAGGGTCCACAGAATGATGGTCCGCCGTCCAATGGCGTCCGACAGCGAGCCGAAAAACAGCAGGCAGATCCCGAGTGTGAGCGTGCTGACCGAAAGCGTGGCATTCGCCTGCAGGGGACTGATGGCGAACGCTTGCTGAAGCATGGGCAGCAGGGGCTGGGTGATGTACAGGTTGCTGAATACCATCACCGATCCGAGGCAGAGTGCCAGGGTTGCCCGCCAGAATGCCGGTGTGCCGGATGCGATCATTTTATCGTCGGGTCATGAGCGTTCATTCGCGATTTGGTGCACGCGAATGACCCGGGTAAGCGCCATAGGTCGGTGACCGCCGGCCTCTCAACGAGACGCTGCCGTTTCTTTCGCAACCGAGGTCCATGCAGTATCCCAAACCAGGGCTGCCTTGTCGGCGAGGTTTTCAGGCAGCAGGCCATCCAGGCGCAGCGTTATCATGCGCAAGGCGGGGCCGAAGGTACAGGATGCGGCGATCCAGGCATCCATTTCGCGAATTTCGCCCTCAACGATGCCTTCGTTGACGATGTCCCTAAGCCGCATGAAGGGCCTGGCGGAGCAGATGGGCGCCTCATCGGGCAGAAACTCCGTGTGCCTGGCGCCGAAGACAAAGCGCATGGTCTCAGGCATTTCTTCGGTCAGATCGAACAGTTTCTGTACCACGGTTTTGCCGCGATCGTAGGCGGTCGAATGGCTGTCCATGGCCTCCTGGACAATGGCTCCCATCTGCACCAGCAATGAGTCGTACAGTGCCCTGGCGACGCCTTCCTTGCCGCCGAAGTGATTGTAGATGGAGCCGATACTGACTTGTGCCTCACGCTGGATATCATTGATCGAGGTATTGAAATATCCGTTTTGAGTGAACTGGTGCAGTGCCGTATCGAGAATCAGTTGCCGTATATCCCGGGAAGCTTCCGTTTTTCGCTTTTTCGTTACCGGCATAGGTTTGTCCCTGAAGGCATTGCGTAACGCAGCCTTTTTGCACAGGCGTATCTTGCCCGAAATTGTCCGGTTTCCGGCCGCTAAATTGAACAATGGCAAGGTTTATTTTAAAATGAAATGAACATTCATTCTATATTCCTGGAAGCGGTTGTCACTATCGATGGAGACGGTGCAGATGGGTTTGGCTAATTCGTTGAAAAAGATCGTACTTTCATTGTTTTTCCTGCTTCTGGCCGGAGCGGGCGCCCAGGCTTCCGAGTTTTCCGACGGAAGTGCCTTGCGTGGTGTGACTGAGGGCAAGGGTGTTTTTCTGGTGGACCTTACCCACCCTGCAAAAACAGCGCTTTATCTGGAGATAATTGAGGGCACCCACGCCGGAATGTTGAGGCAGGGCGTTAAGCCTGAATTCGTCGTGGTCTATATCGGCCCGACCGTGAAATTCCTTACCCAAAGCCCGTCTGATGAGCTGGAACTGGAGCACGAGGAGGATCTCGGGCGCATCCAGAAATCCATCAGGGTATTGAACGGCCTTGGTATCCGCCAAGAGGTCTGCGCCATTGCAACCAGGGTTTTTAACATCGACAACGCAACGCTGCCACCGGAACTCGAACTCATCGGTGACGGGTTTATCTCGCTGATCGGATATCAAACCCAGGGATACAAACTGGTTCCGATTTATTGACGCTTTAAGGTCGCCCTTAGAACCGCGGAACGGAGGTGGTTGGCGAAATTGAACAGGCATGCTGTCGGCTTCGAGCTGCCGGCATGCTGGTTGCGACTTGGTTGACAGCGAAACTCAGGCGCCTCCAAGTTGCGGTGAGATGCTCTTTTTTCCCTGGCTGTTCAGTGCATTGTTTGCTTGCAGGTAGTTCCACGAAGTCCGGGATTCTTGGGCAGCTTAGGGCGATTCTGCGCCCCGCCAGCACCGAGCCGTGGTTCCCGTCTGCGGCTGACAACAAATGCTTGTTCTTCTACCTTTCGTAATAAACGGAGGGGTTTGAACTACAGCGGAAGCGAAGTTGTAACGGCGGTGGATTTCAGCCCCTGATTTCGCTATCCGGAGATAAGATCATGGCCACTGGTTCGATGGTTCCAGTTTGCATTAGCCTGGCATCTGCCCGACAGAAAATCCGAAAAGCAGCATTAATGATGTGGTGGCAACACCAGCATCGAATCACCATGAATCCCGAAATAGTAGTTTCGGTCTACCGCTTGTCGACAGGCTTCCATCACCAGATCTGTGCTGGCAAAAGCCGAAGCCATAATCACGTGAGTCCCCATGGAGTTGTGAAGGTTGGTTAGCAGGGCGTCGCAGTAACGCAATGGAAAACCCGGCTTGATAAACAAGTCAGTACGCCCGCTTCTGGCCTCTGCTGTATCGCCAAGTGATTCCAGGCAGCGCGCACCACTGGTGCCTACCGACACCACTCGACGTCGTTGCGACTTGGCGCGCAATACCGCGTCAATGGTTTCCTGGCTTACTTCATACTCTTCTTCATTCATCGCATACTCTTCGAGATCCGTATTCGGCTCTGCCTGGTTCCAGCTAAACGACATCCATAATGAAACAAACTGTTTTTCAATGCCGCGTGCCTCGAATGCAGCGAGCATCCCGGAGTCAATACGGCGTGATGGTTCAGACAGCAAGACGCCGCCAGCCTTGCGGGTCATCGCTGGGTTTAACCGCGATCGATCAAGTGTATTCAGATTGGCGTACCAGGGATGCATATAGGTTCCCTTCGAGTCGAGCAACCTGCGAACCAACCCGGGAGACTGGTCAATCCGGGCCAAGCCCCGATAGCCATCATATTTATCCCGCTCAACCCAATAACCACCATCAAAATCGCGGGTTTTCCCCAGCAATTCACCTGACAACTTTCCCTCATAAGCATTGAAGCGACCGCTAACCGGCGCCTTGTCATGAGCCAGAACAATCAACTCCCACTGCTGCGGGTCTTCTGGATCTGTCATCAAAAAGCATAAATCCAGATCCTGTCCTTGATCCGTTCGGGCGGTCAGGCGGGAAGGGGATATCCCTACATCGTTGAATATCAGCAAGTCGTCATCATTCAGGTATTGGCCGAGATTATTAAAATAATCATGCGTAACGATATTGGTCCGGGCATCAACAATCAGCAAACGTATATCATCAGCATTTCTGATTGGTGCGTTGAAATGCTCATATTTAACGGGGAATGTGAAGTCTTTGAATAGATCTGTCATCTGGTGATTTTTACTATACGGTGTTTTTATAAGAAATTATAAACAGACTAAAAAACAAGCTGAATGTGCGATTTGTCGATCTGGCTCGTTTTGTTAGACTGTGGAGATTAAGTCTGATGAAATTCTATCTTCCAGTCAATCATTGATGCAGGATCTTTACGCCGGTACGCGGGATTACTCTTTATGACCGACCTCGACAATGAAAGCCTTTTACAGCGGCGTTGGCGGTTAAGGCCCGGCTGGGAAAAGGTGCAGATATTCGAGCATTTGTTGCGGAATGAATTCAGTGGTCAGCTTGAACAGATCTCCGATCGCCAGCTGCAGGCCATGGCCGAATTCAGTTTCCGAACAAATCCGTTCTACCGGCGACAATGGCGACAGCTTGGTGTCAGGCCGGGCGATATCCAGTGTGCGGGAGATCTTTCACTGCTTCCCATGCTTGGGCGCCTGGATGTACAAGAGAATGCCGCAGACCTGCTTTCAACCGCATTGCCCCGCGGTCATGCCAACATAGGTGAATCGAAGACATCCTCCACCTCGGGTCAACCGATTATTATTGCGCAAACCAATTATTCCACGCAGTTCTTCGGTTTTCTGAAGCAGCGTGAATATCGCTGGTTTCGTTACGACCCGCAGGGGTTGTTCGCCTGGATCCGCCACCCTAGAAATCTGGCAAAAGATGAAAGCGGCAAAATGCTGGCGAATGGTGTAACCCAGGCCCACCCTCATTGGCTGCATCTGGGGCACTATTTTTATACTGGAAAACATATCAGCTATAGCGCGACCAATAGTTTGGATGAGCAGATTATCTGGTTGAAGCGCCAGCAGCCTGACTACATGCTCGCCATTTCTTCGCATCTTGAGCACCTTGCGCTGGCTGATCCGGTCGGCCGGGGTATCAAGCCGTTAAAGGGGGTGTTGGCGATATCCCAGCAGCTCACGACGGATATGCGCAGCCGCGTCGAACATGCCTTCGGAGTTGAGGTGAATATCAATTACGGCCTTAACGAAGTCGGCCTCGTTGCCAGCCGCTGCCCGGAGGGTGGTCGTTACCATGTCCATGCAGAACACTGCCTTGTAGAGATTGTCGATAGCGAAGGCAGGGCCTGCGCGCCGGGTGAAACCGGGCATCTGTTGGTCACGTCGCTGAATAACTACGCAATGCCCCTGTTTCGCTACGACACCGGAGATATTGCGGAAGTTGCCAGCGGTCCCTGTCCTTGCGGGCGGTTACTGCCCTCATTCGCCGGTATTCGTGGCCGCTACCGCCGGATCGCGCTGCTTCCCGACGGCGTGTGGAATTATTGGGTATCCTTCAATATGGCGCTACACCACATGGATGATGATCTCATGAAACCATTGCGAAAATATCAGATGCATCACAAACATGATGGCAGTTTCGACCTGAGACTAGTGACATCATCACCGCTGGACCCGGAATTCAACAATACAATAATACGTTACTGGAATGGCGAGGGACCGCAGGAGGCGAACCTGAAAAAACCGACGCCAACGCTCAATATACTCATCGTTGATGATATCCAGGTAGGGAAAAGCAATAAATTTGAAAGTTTTATATCTGACAGCATTCCAGAGCTTCGAAACACCGACAATGTGCGATAACCAATATGTGATAGATGCAAGGGGCGATTCTTTGCCCTGCCCGGGCAGCATTGAGGCCCGGGCCGCATGTCTCCAGGTATTGAAGGTGACTCACCACCAGCACCGTAAGGGCAATGCCGCTCATAATCCACATGACGGCTGATGCATCAAGATGCCGGTGCTGAAATCGTTGTACAGCTGGCCCGATGATCGAGTGGAGTTTCAGGTTTGGGGGCGGCTGTCGTTTATGCGCCTGGTGGCATGCTGTATATCCGACTACCAATCGAGAAAGCCCAGGGTATAAAATCCCTCTTTCCTGATCGGTGTAAAACCTGGTTTTTGCAATCTGCGCTGCCAGCCCCGCCGGATAGCCAGGACTTTACAGGTCGAATACGAAACGATGCATAATCCTTGCTTGAAGATATTTCACCCTTTAGCCGGAAATGTTTTTCCTGCCGTTCTTCCGCCGAACGGAAGCCAGCACCTTTCGCTGCAGTACCAGTTGGAAAAATCACAATGGCTGGAACCACAAGAGATCTTCAAGGTGACATCCAGGCAGTTGCGACTCGTCCTCTTGCATGCCGCTGCAAATGTGCCTTACTACCGAAGCGCCTTCAAGGAACGTGGTATACGGATTCCAAAAGAAATTACCAAAGACTGGTTTTCTTCTCTGCCTGTCCTGCAGCGCGATCAGTTACAACGAGAGCCGGGCGAGTTGTTAGCCAGGACTTTTCCGCGGGAACACGGAGGCACGACAACAGTTTCGTCTTCAGGCTCCACAGGCAGGGCGGTAACTGTCACGACGACAAGCTACGCTCAACTGATCTGGCGTGCTTTCGCCCTTCGCGAGCACATCTGGCACGAGCGGGATTTCCGACAATCTCTCGCTGGAATCCGCTATCTGCCTCGCGGTGAAGGAGAGTTCCCCGACGGGGGGCGCACGTCGGACTGGGGTATTACTGAATCAGTTTTTGTCAGTGGGCCGGGCCTTTACTTAAACGTAGTGACAAAGCTCAAGGATCAGATCTCCTGGATTCTTCGTAACAAACCCGCCTACTTGACATCATTTCCATCCAACCTGGCCGCCCTGGCGCGGCATTGCCTAGAGAATGAAATCCGGTTCAGCTTTCTCAAGGGATTGAGAACAGTGGGCGAAACCGTCACGCCTTATCACCGGGAATTGTTTCGTGATGCCTGGCAAGTTAAGGCGGTCGACGTATATAGCTGCGAGGAGTTCGGAAGTTTAGCGATCCAGTGCCCGGCAGCTGAGCATTACCACGTCCAGTCAGAGAACATTTACCTTGAAATCGTAGATGACAAGGGCCGGCAATGCGGCATCGGAGAACCCGGCCGAGTATTGATAACGAGTTTGCACAATTTTGCGATGCCCCTGATTCGCTACGAGATTGGCGACATGGCGGTCTGGGGCGAGCTTTGTCAATGTGGCAGAGGTCTTCCTGTCCTTGCCAGAATCCTGGGTCGAAAACGTAACCGCCTGGTGTTACCGGATGGAAGCAATGAGTTCGCTTATCTCAGCCTGCACGAGAACTACGATGCAATGACGGGAACGCCCCCGAAGTACTATCAGTTTGTTCAAAAATCGCTGGAGGAAATCGAAGTCCGACTGGTTCTCGACAACAAGATGTCACCGGAACAGGAGCAACGCTTCACCAAGACCATACAGGACAATCTGGGCCACCCGTTCACACTTCGATTCGTCTACCTCCCCGAGGTTCCAGTGTCCCCAACAGGCAAGTACGAAACTTTTGTAAGTGAAGTTTCATCGGGCAACGCAACCAGGTGATAGGAGTTTTCCTCGACCCCGGCGTATGGACAGGCTTCCTCATGCTGTCGGTGCTCGAAATGGTGCCCAGCATCGACCACGACAGCGTTGTCTCGGTCCGGATCAGCCGTCTGCCCGTATAAAGCAGCGTGCTGAAGGCGGTATGCAGAGCAGAGAGAGTATGTGCCGAGGAGTCCCGCAAAATTAAAGCACTCAAAGCGAAAAAAGTAATGCGCGGATCAAAGAGCACATAACTTGATGACGATAAAGGCGGTAATGGAGCCACCGGGTGGATTTGAACCGCCGACCTGCCGATTACGAATCCAGTCATTTCGGCTTATATGATAGATATGTAAGGGTAGAATTGGGTGCCTTTTGCAGCTATTGCCCTACTGTGCACAACGATGCAGGACTGATCCCCGCAAAATCCCCGCACCTCGTGGATTGGAGCCCATAACAACCCGACCGCGCGCCGCTAGTGTGTGACGAGGTGAGGCGCGCACCAGGAAAGACGGCTGGTAAAGCCTCAGCGCCGAGCCCCAAGCACTAAGCTCTAGGTTTTGAGCGCCGGGTACTGAACGCTAGGCGCATCGTTGATAGCCCAAACACCCAAAACGACGCAGAATTGGCCACTTAGCGCTAAGAATCCGTGGGGCCAGGTCAGCCGACAGACCGAATCCTAAACTGCCCTGGAAAAACTCGATCTGGTCGGGTACCCCGTTTTTAGGTGGGGGTGGGTGGAACTGGCGAGAGTAAGCCCGCTGAATTCTTGTGTGGCATCAGATTGACGCGCGTTAAAGGCAACTTTCTGGTCAGGTTCGGACATTCCGGAAGGCCCGCTTGAAAGGAAAAAATATGCTGGAAGCGGTCATTGCCTAAGTGCCAGCGTGCCCAAGCAATGCTGAAATCAGGCCTCCCTCTTCCACCCAAGAGTTCACTCAATGCATAAGCTGCTAGTTCTTTTGGGTTATAGAGTGCGACACGCAATGGCTATTAGCTTTCCGCGTGACGCCCATTATCGAACCAAGTGTGGCGCTCCTCACGAAGTACATCTAGCCCCGCCTTGCGGGGCTCCTTTTTCCTCTGTTCGCTTGTCGTTCGCGCATCACCCGAATTGGCTAATCATAATTAGCTAACCCATCATAACTATCGCAAATCCGAGTGTTTTGGTCTTTTATTCATCATGCAAGTTGCTTGATTGGTTTCAGAAAGATTGAGTCTTTGGCGAACAGGTGAAGGAGAAGAGAGAACATGAGAAAAAATGCTCGCATTATCGGCGCAACAGCATGCTTGCTATCCGGGCTGGGGATGAACTTTGCTATGGCAGGAACGGATCGAGAAAACCTGTCCGGCGATGCCCTGTTCGAGTATCACGGATGCGTTAACTGCCATGGCGCACAAGGCAAGAACCCGGTAACTAAAAAGGTGCCGGAGCTCGGCGGTAAAGAGGCGGACTACATTTACGCTGAAGCAACAAAAATCCTCAGCGGAGAGCGTACCAGTGAAGAGGCAAAGCTGATGCACTCGGCGCTGGCCTATCAATCTTCATGCGACTATCCACCTACCGATGCCGAACTGAAGAAGATCGGTGAATGGCTTGCCGTCCAGTAAACAGTAAAATCAATCGCCGGGCCTTTCTATGGGCCCGGCGGTATGATCTCGCCGTTTTCGCGATAAGTGCGTTGGTCTTCAGTGCCACGATTCACGCGGATCCGGTTTTATCCAAGCGTCCGACCGAAGACATCTCCAGTGGCGCAACACTTGGAAGTGGCTGTACCGGCTGTCATGGAACAAACGGAATCACGGTTGGTGCGGCGTTACCGACGATTGCAGGATTCGATCGCCGATACCTCATGCGTGTCATGCGGGAATTTAAAAATGGCGAGCGGCCTGCAACGATAATGGGGCGTATCGCGGCCGGTTATAGCGGCGAAGAGTTGCGGCGTGTCGCCATCTACTTCAGTGCGCTACCGTGGGCCAACAACCAGCCAGAAAGTCCGCTCGACGAAGAGGGCAAGCGGCTCCACATGGAGCGGTGCGAAGAATGCCATGAGCGAGAAGGACGACATCAGGATCGAGATGTCTCGCGGATAGCCGGTCAAGGGCAGAAATACCTCGCGATGCAGCTGCTGGCGTACCGAGACGGCTCCTTGAAAGCCAAGCAACCAGAGAAGATGGCGCGCGCGCTTGAGCAGATTAACGATGACCAGCTGCGAAAGTTGGCAGCTTTCTACGCGCAACAACGAGACAACGAATAACTCGTATCTCTCGCAGGCATGCTGGCGAACATATTGAGTTCTTCGTAATCAATCCACGGAAACGTCGCTTTGGAGACACGGAATGACTCGCTCTTTTCTTATTCTGGTTCTCGTATTGTTTTTCCTGGTCGACACCGCTTCTGGAATGCCGCTAGAAGAGATTGAGGGTCGCTCACCTGACCAAGCGGAGATGGAACTGCTGATGCGAATCGCGAGGCAAGCACGGACATCTCGCTACGTTGATAGCATTCTCACCATTGATGGCCATCCTGCGATAGGGTCAGGAGACGCCGACATCGTTTTGATTGAGTTTAGCGATTTTCAATGTGCTTTCTGTCGTCGCCACCTTAACTTAGTGATGCCGGATTTGATTCGCGAGTTTATCGAAACCGGACAGGTCGAATATGCGTTCTCTGATTTTCCCGTCGAGGACCGTCATCCACAAGCCAAGCAGGCAGCCATTGCAGCACGTTGCGCGCACGATCAAGACAAGTACTGGGAAATGCGCCAGCGACTCTACATCAGCCCCGCGATGCTGCAGGAAACAGATCTGAAAGAGCATGCCGAAACGGCTGGGCTGAACACCGAGGAGTTTGATGCCTGCTTGAAGTCAGGCCGGTACGAATATGCGATAAGACACGATCAGAGCGAAGGCACGAAGCTCCGCGTGCGTGGTACGCCGACATTCTTCATCGGGAGGAGAATGCCGGAAGGGAATCGGGTTCGCGTGGAAAAAAGCATTATCGGGCACCAACCTATCGACGTCTTCCGCGAGCATATCTACGCCCTAGCAAAAGGGAAATAGGCGCATGACCGCGAGATTGCTCGTCGCCGACGATCATGCGCTGATATGCGAGGCAGTGACAGATGCCTTCAATGCACTTGATCCCGGTTTCGAGGTTTCCTGTGTTCGCGATGGACTGTCGCTACTTGGATTTCTCGAACTCAGTCCCGATACCGATGTAGTCCTCATGGATCATGATCTGTCGAATTTCCAGGGCGCAAATTTGATAGTCCTGATTCAGGAAAGGTTTCCAGGCGTGAAGATTGTCATTTTGACAGCGGTCGACGACGAATCCGATCTCCAAGAAGCAAGGCAGCTAGGAGTCCAGGGCTGGGCATCTAAAACAGAACCCGGCAGGAACCTCGTTCGCATTGTGCAGAAAGTGCTTCAGGGAGAGAAGAGCTTCCCGATAGACATGCGAGAAGCGAGATCATCGCCGTCGAAAGTTCCTGAAACAGCTACCGCAGTTTCTCCGCGCCTTACCCATAGACAACTTGAAATCCTGGCGCTGTTGGCGGACGGCCTTTCCAATAGAGCGATCGCTGAAAATCTAGACTTGTCGGAGAACACGGTGAAAGTCCATGTACATGCTGTTCTAAAAATGCTAGGGGTAAGAAACAGAACACAGGCGGCAGCTGCGGCCAGAAAATCAAGCTTGGTGCCCTTGTAAGCGTTCTTTAGACATGGGATGAAAATGGCAAGGGGTTTTCCGCACGCCCCACACTCTCCCATTCCGGAAACTCGGAAAAAGGCGTTAATGTCCGCTATGGGCGGTGGATTCAACCGATGAGCGCAACACTTTATCTTTTTAGCAAAAGATGGAGTGTATGCAATGGTTTATCGGACACGGATCAAGTACACAGCTGCGCAGCGGGCAGACATCTGGGATCGCTGGCAGCGTGGTGAGTCTCTTAACTCAATAGGTCGATTGTTCGATCGACCTTCATCGTCAATATTCACCATGTTGGCGCCGACAGGCGGCATACGCCCGCCACCACGAAGACGGTCCCGCCTGGCACTGACGCTGGCCGAACGTGAAGAGATCTCACGCGGCATCGCCCGTGATTTATCGTTGCGAGCGATTGCTACACAGCTGGGTCGTGCGCCCTCGACGATCAGTCGGGAAGTAAGCCGTAACGGTGGTTTGCAGTGCTACCGGGCCAGCAAAGCCGACGATGCGGCCTGGGATAGAGCGCACCGTCCCAGGCCCTGTAAACTGGTCAGTGAGCCTGTACTCAGCCGACTGGTGGCACGCAAGCTACGGTTACACTGGTCGCCCGAGCAGATCGCAGGCTGGCTGAAGCGTATCTACCCGGAGCATGAGAACCGTCAGGTGTCACACGAGACCATCTACAAGAGCCTGTTTATTCAGGCCCGTGGTGCTTTGAAAAAGGAACTGCAGCTGCACCTGAGAAGCCAACGTGCGATACGCCGATCAAGGCATGCCAGCCATAAAGGCGATGGCCGGGGCCAGATCAAGGATATGGTGTCGATCCGGGAGCGGCCGGCGGCTGTTGAGGATCGCGCTGTGCCCGGTCACTGGGAAGGTGACCTGATCATCGGCACGAACAACAGCCAGATTGCCACGCTGGTCGAGCGTCATACGCGTTATGTGATGTTGGCGAAGGTGCCGAACAAGAATACCGAAACCGTGATCAATGCTTTGATTAAACAAGCCCGTAAGCTGCCGAGTGAACTCTATAAATCACTGACCTGGGATCGTGGCAAGGAGATGCACGATCATAAACGCTTCACCCTGGCGACCGACATCAAGATCTACTTCTGCGACCCCAAGAGCCCTTGGCAGCGCGGTTCCAACGAGAACACCAATGGTTTGTTGAGGCAGTATTTTCCCAAGGGGACCGACTTGTCGGTACACTCGCAGGCGCAGCTGAATGCCGTGGCACGCCAGTTAAATGAGCGGCCACGCAAGACGCTCGGATTTGAAACACCAGCAGAACGTTTTAATGTGTGTGTTGCGTCGATCGGTTGAAGTGGCAGCATGAAATGGCCGGCCAGGCTGCACAAGACGAATGATCGGGTTCGCGACTTTTCTGCCGTACAGGTTCGGAGGGTGAATGACCGTTAACGGGGATACTTCGGGCCTCACAGTAGGGGACACTCTGTGTGCGCACCGCTGAGTGTTGAGAACAAACTGAGGATTCTTCAATCAGTTGGAGAATCAGCACATGTTTACCCTCCAGACAGCATCCACTTCAAGCCTGTCACCGCCCAAAGGTAGGCTGATCGGCCCTAAGCCACCCTTCAAGCTTCATGAAATCTGGGCCATCCGAATGCACCTGCAACTTGATGGTCAGGTACGAGATCTAGCGCTGTTAAATCTCGCTATCGACAGCAAGCTCCGGGGTGCGATCTCGTCAAGCTGCGTGTTAGTGACGTCGCTCATGGTGGCGCAGTGCAGTCCCGGGCTACTGTCATTCAGCAGAAGACTGGACGTCCCGTTCGGTTTGAGCTGACGAGCCACACCCGAGAGTCCGTCGCCGCATGGATCGTCCAAGCAGGTCTATCGTCCGGAAACCGCCTGTTCCCTAGCAGAATCAGGCGCTCAGACCATCTCTCCACGCGCCAATACTCAAGAATTGTGAAGCGATGGGCATCCCTGATTGGGCTGGAACCAGCGAACTACGGCACGCATTCGCTGAGACGCACCAAAGCGATGCTGATCTACCGTAGAATCAAGAACATAAGGGCCGTTCAACTCCTCCTGGGGCATCGGAAAGTCGAGAGCACTGTCCGATACCTTGGGATCGAGTTTGAAGATGCATTGGAAATTGCTGAACAAACGAATCCACGGGGAGGAGAGGCCGGGGCCTGCTGCGTCCGACTGCCTTAATCGAAGTTCGTTCCTTTTCTCGGTTTAGGCCATTCGAGGCCGCAAAGCGACAGGCGGAAATGTCGCGAAAACGGACATCAGAGAATCGCCTCGTTATAACGCCCGCAGGCAATATTGATTATTTTTTTCTACTGCTAACATGCGTCTGCTCACAGTAAATGACAAATTGGAAATATTCATGAGGTAGTTCGACCTGTCTATTGCTTACTTGCCGATATTCTTTTATTTTTGATAATACATGCTTATGCGGGCATGCTTCTTACTTGTAAATATATCTTCGCCCATCGGACACACTTCGACCACCAAGGACGTCAAAAATGACAACTAAAACGACAAGCGAAAATGACGCAGTAATACAGCCAGCAGTAGAAATGGATAAAGACGGATTCCTGGTGAATCCGAAACACTGGTCGCGGCAAATAGCGAGAACGCTGGCGGACATAGATGGTTTGGCGGAATTCGGACCAGATCACTGGGCGATAATTTATTACCTGAGGGAGCACCACCTTACGTACGGGTCACTGCCACCCATGTCGCAGGTTTGCCGCACACGAGATCTGGACTCCCATGCCGTTGGTCGCCTGTTCGGAGGCTGCCGTGCAGCGTGGCGAGTGGCTGGATTACCGAATCCGGGTGACGAAGCTATCAGTCACATGGATTGATCTGACGACGATTTTTTAAGACCGATAAACGCCCGCTATATGCGGGCGTTTATCGGACAGCGTATTCAGTAACTGCTTTCCGTTTCGTAGGGCCAATCACGAATGCCGCCACGCATGCAAACAGCATCTATCCCCTGTTGCGCCAGGATCATGGCTGCCACCGCGCTACGTTTTCCAGACAGGCAATAGGTCATGTACCCTTTTTCCTCATCCAGTTCGTCAATGCGGTCCCTTAGCTCGTGTAGAGGAATCAGCGTTACCCCTGGAATGTGAGCATCTTCCCACTCTTCCTCGTAACGGACATCCAGCATCACCCGTTCGCCATTATCCATCCACGTCTTAGCCACCTTCACATCGATTTCGTGCAACATGGATTTTTTAATAAGTTCGCGAAAATCGTCTCCTCCCAATACCAGGAGCGTACCGCCCTCTTTCATTCGGATGCTGGCACTGCGAGTCATTTCCCCCACTAATGCATCGTCACCAAAGTGGCTGCCTTGTCCCAGTTCTGCGACGAGTTTCGGCTCCTCATCGTATGCCCCCTGTTGCCAGACTTCCGCTAGCCCTTCCTCGATTACATAAAAATTGTCTGCGGGGTCCCCTTGCGCCATGATCTGCTCGCCGACCTCAACGTTGCGCCTGGTCATTCGCCGAAAAGCTTCTTCTACGTTAGAAAACGGCAAGTGCATAAAGACGGCAGGGTTTTTCAATCGGGACAGTGTCTTCTGGAGATCCTCCTTTTCCTCCTCCATCGTTGACACGAGTGTGTTCCAGCCAAGCAGGTAATCGATCTGATCCCTATCCGCTCGGCAAAGAACACTCGGTGCCTCTGCTTTGAGCGTTATTTCCTCACTTTCGACCATTGACACCGGTCGGCAGCCGTTCTCCAGCCTATCCAGGCCGTACTCCTGACCGCCCTGGGACACAGTGATTTCACCGTCCAATAAAAAGACAGCGTCCTCGCCGTCGCGGCCTATGAGAAAAAGCCGTTCTCCAATGTCCAAAGAAAAGGTGCGGAGGGTACCCGCCGCCTCCATATCGTGCACCATTTGCTTGGTCAGTCCGCCGAAGAGACTGCAATGGCTTCCCAGTTTCGATACATTCGAGCTACTTGTTTGCAAACCCATTGGCTCTCTCCTTACTCAAATACGATCGGCTACTTCAGGGCTCCGGCTGCCAACAGTCATCCGCTCCTCCTGTCTTGAACGCAAAACCAGGTTTCAGCTCCACCTGATAGCAGGCTGGCATCAAAGCCGTGCTGCATGAGCATTCGCACCGCGTTGTATGCCCGCGCGCCAACCGCACAGCAAACCTGGATAGGTCGATTCTTTGGTAACAAATGAAGGTTTGATCGAAGCTGATTGATAGGAATATGGACTTCCTGATCAACAGGCTTACAGGCAATCTCGTCATCGTCACGCACATCGAGGATAACTGCGTTGTTTTGCCCCAGACTGGTCCATGGCGTGATGACCAGATCGCCACGCATCACATTGGCGGCAATCATGCCAATCATGTTTACAGGGTCCTTGGCTGCTCCGTACTGAGGGGCGTAGCAGAGCTCGGCCTCTTCCAAGTCGAAGACGGTGGCCTTCATCTGGATTGACATGGCGATAATATCAATACGTCGCTCCACGCCTGCCTCACCAACAGCTTGGGATCCCAGCACACGACCGCTGGATCTATCGAATAACAGTTTCATGTAGATCGGGACGGCGCCAGGATAGTAACCAACATGATTGTTCGGGTGGGCGTACACGACGTCGTAGTCAACACCTGAATCTACTAGCGATTTCTCGTTTACACCCGTCATTGCAAGTGTTTGATCGAATAGACCACAAACGGCGGTTCCCTGTACGCCGCGAAAAAAACGGCCTCGCCCTGCGATCACATCTGCAACGATGCGTCCTTGTCGATTAGCGGGTCCAGCGAGTGGTATGGCTGTCTTCTGACCACTTACCGCATGGCGCACCTCGACCGCGTCACCTATAGCAAATATATTTCGGTCACTGGTTCGCATATTGCTGTCCACCGCGATATGTCCACGTGGACCTACGTCTAGGCCGCAATCGCTCGCAAGTTCACTTTGCGGTTGAACTCCAATAGATAAAATCACCATGTGGGCGGGAAACTGCTCGCCCTTGTCCGTTCGAATGAGAATGTTTTCTTCTTGGCGTTCAAAGGCAGACACGCTATTGCCCAGCAGCAATCTGATTCCCTGCTTTTCAATCACTTGCTGAACGGGGATGGTCATTTCTTTATCGAGTGGCGGCATCAGTTGCTCATCCCGCTCGACAATGGTTACAGTCATTCCCAAGCGTACGAGATTTTCTGCCATCTCAAGGCCAATGAATCCGCCACCGATGATCGCTACGCGCTTGACGTTGTGTTGATCTATCCAAGTCCGGACTGTATTGCTATCCGGTACCGTACGGATGGAAAAAATGCCTGGCAAGTCGATACCTGGTAGTGGCGGACGTAATGGGCGAGCCCCAGGCGAAAGCACCAACTGGTCGTACCGCTCTTTGTACTCTTGATCGTCGGACCATCTGCGGACTGTAACTGTCTTGGTTTCCCTATCGATGGAAATAACCTGTTCATTGATTCGGGCATCGACGTTGAACCTCTCACGAAATAGAACAGGGTCGGCTAAAAGAAGTTCTTCTTCTTTTTCAATTACGCCCCCTATGTAGTAGGGCAATCCACAATTGGCGAAAGAAACGAAAGGCCCCTGCTCGAGCATTATGATTCGAACATGCTCGTCCTGGCGACGTAGGCGCGCTGCACAAGATGCGCCTCCGGCAACGCCACCAACGATGATCACCGTTTTCGTGTCTTTCATAGAGATACAGTTCCTTCGTTTGGTGTAAATGCTGGCGTTCGGTTTCTCGGGCTCAGTTAAAGGATGGAACTCCCTTTCACCCGCTTATGCCGCCTATGTCGTCAACAGCGGCCCTTAATTCAGGCGAGCCGTGAATACGCGACAGTGAAACCACGTGGTGTAAAAAACGTAAATAAAAGGAAAAATGGCGACACGGCTTCCTATTCCTGACTCCTGTTAGCCTGAACGGAAGCATTCTTTATATGAATGATTTGACACAATGCAGCGCTATTGACGCAATAGTAGGTTCGTACTAGTACCTTTGTAGTAACGCTTCGGCAAGAGACCACGATTTCAATCCGATGAAATCTAATGGATTAAAAAGGAAAGGAAATATTCAGTTAATGGGCCGAGGGAGGGGAGCTAACGATGGATTTATTTGGAGAAATTCGCCTGCTAACCAAAAAAGAAAAACGCCCCGCGAGAGCGGGGCGAAATCACGACTCCACATCGTGAGGAGGATGCACCTGTCTGGTACGGGCCTAATATACTGTTGCCCTACTGTCAGAAACATCGCCAATTCGTACTATTGTGCCGAGGACAGGCAGGATTTGTTAGGCCACAAATCAGGAAGAATCACCACTCACTATTCTGCTGCAGAGCTTGGGAGCTTGTTAAAGGCGGCGAACAGTGTTTGTGCCGAGGAGTCGCGCAAAACTCCCGCACTAGCCCTAGTGATGATAAAAAGTAAAATGCACTCCCCTGAGTGCATAACTTTATGAATTAAATAGAAAAATGGAGCCACCGAGAAGATTTGAACTTCCGACCTGCCGATTACGAATCGGCTGCTCTACCAACTGAGCTACGGTGGCCTATGGATACCGGAAATCTACGCCGGTTGGTCTCTAGGTGTCGCGTGGACGCGAGAGTATAGAGAAAACCGGGGGTTGTACTCAAGAGGCGATGCGTTCCGCAGAATTTCTTCCTGTGCCGGTCACGGCGTGTATTGCAGATCAATCCAGTCCCGGTAGGAACCGTCCATGACCCCTCGCCACCAGGGTTCATGGGAAAGATACCAGTCCAGGGTCTTGCGAATGCCCGATTCGAAACTTTCTTTCGGCGCGTAGCCCAATTCCTGCCGACTGAAACTGGCATCGATGGCATAGCGGCGATCGTGCCCCGGCCGGTCCTTGACGTAGGTGATCAATTCATCCGAGGTGGCGCCCCGGGCCGCCGGCGCGTCGGGAAAGCGGCTCGCGAGTTGCGGTGACGAGGCCACCGCCTCATCCGTCAAACGGCAAAGCAGCCTTACGATGTCGATATTGCGTCCACTCGTTGTCGCCGCCGACGTTGTAGGTCTCGCCGACTCGCCGCCTTATGCAGGCACAGGTCGATGGCGCTGCAGTGGTCGTCCACGTACAGCCAGTCGCGCATGTTCTGCCGTCGCCGTACACGGGCAGCGCCTTGCCCTCGAGGCGTTGAGGATCATCAGCGGGATCAGCTTCTCGGGAAACTGGTAGGGGCCGTAGTTGTTGGAGCAGTTGCTGATGGTGACCTGCAAGCCGTAGGTGTGGTGGAAGGCCCGCACCAATGGTCCGAGGCCGCCTTGCTCGCCGAGTAGGGCGAGTTGGGCGCATAGGCGGTGTGTCTCGGTGAAAGCCGGGTCGTCGGCCCAGGGAGCCGTAGACCTCGTCGGTGGACACATGGTGAAACCGATGCGGTGCCGGCCCATTGTCCGGTTGCCCAGCCAGGCATCGCGCGCCGCCTTCAGCAGGGTATGAGTGCCGATCATGTTGGTGTCGATGAACTCGTCGGGCCCTGAATCGAGCGGTCGACATGGCTCTCGGCGGCGAAGTGGACGATGGTGTCGATGGATTCCTCGTCCAGCAGCTGCGCGACGAGATCCTGATCGCGAATGTCGCCGTGCACAAACCGAAAGCCGGGATGTTTCGTCGCAGGTTCCATGCTGGCAACGTTCCCGGCATAGGTCAGGGCGTCCAGGACCACAACCCGGTGGGCCGGGTAGCGCTCAAGCCAGTAGTGAACGAAATTGGCGCCGATAAATCCGGCGCCACCCGTCACCAGGAGGCGGGAAGGCGTAAATGCCGGGGCTGCAGTCTGGGAGCTCATCTGGGAATCCGTTGGTAGCATTTACAGGGTAAGAGGATCGACTTCGGCGAGCATGGCGCGCAGGTTTTCGCGCCAGTGCGGTGGGGCGAGATCCAGTGTTCGGCAGGTATCGGTCTTGTCCAGAACGCTGTAGCGCGGACGCTGGGCAAGCACGGGGTAGTCTTCGGTGCGGATCGGTGTGATGGTGACCGGTACATCGATCAGCCCGAGAGTCAGGCCCTCCTCCTGAACGGCGACGGCAAGATCGTACCAACTGGCCACGCCGGCATCCGTCCAGTGGTGGAGGCCGGTGGCGTCCCGGCTCACGGCTCGCCAGATCGCTCGGGCGAGACTGGTTGCCCAGGTCGGGCTGCCGACCTGGTCGGCCACCACTCGCAGGTCTTTGCCTTGGCGCATCAGTCTCAACATCGTATTGACGAAGTTCTGGCCGCCGGCCGCATAAACCCAGGCGGTGCGCAGAATCAGCCAATCCAGGTTCGGCTCACGACCTACAGCATCTTCGCCACCGAGCTTGCTGGCGCCGTAGACACTGAGAGGGGCGGTCGGGTCGGTGGGCAGGTAGGGATGGGATTGCCTGCCGTCGAAGACGAAATCCGTGGAGACCTGGACGAGTCGGGCCCTGTTGCTTGATGCCTCTCTTGCCAGATTTTCGACGCCCCCACTATTTACCGCCCAGGCGGCATCCGCTTCCTCCTCGGCACGGTCCACGGCCGTGTAGGCGGCCGCGTTGATGATCACATCGGGATGAAATCCGCGGCAGGCCTGCTCCACGGCGGTCCTGTTGGTGATATCCAGATCTTCGATGCCCAGGGGCAGCAGTTCGATGGCGTCGGGCAAGGTTGTGGCAAGCGAACGACCCAGTTGCCCGTCGGCGCCGGTCAGGAGTACGCGACGAGTCATTCCCCGTGTCTCCTGAGCAATGGCGAGCTATTCATAGGTTTCGGCGTCCTTGAACAGGGGAGCCTCAGCGTCTTTCGCGGATAGCGCCGGCGGTTCACCTGCGGGCAGGGGCCAGTCGATCGCCAGTTCGGGATCGTCCCATCGCACTGCCCGATCGTGTTGGGGGTAGTAAAATTCGGTGCACTTGTAAATGAAGTCGGCTTTGTGGCTGACCACATAAAACCCGTGACCGAAGCCGGGAGGCACCCAAAGCATACGGTGGTTTTGATCGCTGAGTTCCACGCCGACCCAGTGGCCATAGTTTCGGGAACTGCGACGAAGGTCCACTGCGACGTCGTAGACGATACCACGTGTCACCCGCACCAGTTTGCCCTGCGGATGAATGAGCTGATAGTGAATTCCCCGCAGGGTCCCGTGGCCCGAATGGCTGTGATTGTCCTGCACGAATTCCAGGTCCAGGCCGAGATTAGCAAATGTCCGGGCATTCCAGGATTCGAGGAAAAAACCGCGCGCGTCGCCGTGTACCTGGGGTTCGAGTATCTTGACCTCGGGGAGACTGGTGTCTAATACCTTCATGCGCCTGAATGGATGGCCTAGCGCGATTCAAGCAACAGGTCGTCGAGATACTGACCATAGCCACTGGTCTTCAGCGAGTAGGCCAGTTCGGCCAGTTGCTCGTTGCTGATGAATCCCTGACGCCAGGCGATTTCCTCCGGGCAGGAGATTTTGAGACCCTGGCGCTCTTCGATCACTCGAACGAAGTTGGCGGCGTCAAGCAGGGCGTTGTGGCTGCCGGTATCCCACCACATGATTCCGCGGCCCAGAATCTCGACGTTGAGCCGGTCCTGTTGCCGATATAGATTGTTCAGCGAGGTGATCTCCAACTCGCCGCGTTCGGATGGCTTAACAGTGCGGGCGAGGTCCACCACGTCGTTTTCGTAAAAATACAGGCCGGTCACCGCATAGTGGGATCTCGGTTTCTTCGGTTTTTCCTCGATGCTCACGACGCGACGTTCATCATCGAAATCGACGACGCCATACTCCGATGGATCGTCCACGTAGTAGGCGAACAGATGGGCACCGTTGTGTTCTGCGGTGGCCGCCTCGAGGTGCAGTCGCAACCCCTGGCCGTAGAAAATGTTATCGCCGAGAATCAGCGCCACCGGGTCGTTACCGATGAAATCGCTGCCGATCAGAAAGGCCTCGCAAAGTCCCCGTGGGCGTTCCTGGGTGCGGTACTGGATGTCGATGCCCCACTGGGAGCCGTCGCCCAGAAGGGCGCTGTAGCTGGCGTGGTCCCTGGGCGTGGTGATCACTAACACGTCCTTGATGCCAGCCAGCATCAAGACCGATAGCGGATAGTAGATCATGGGTTTGTCGTAAACCGGCAGCAATTGTTTGCTGACCGATTTCGTGAGCGGGAAGAGGCGGGTACCTGTTCCCCCGGCAAGGATTATCCCTTTTCGCACCCCGGGCTCCGACGGTGGTTGGTTTTCGGCTTATTTTTCAGTCGGGACAAGGTAGTGAACCCACAGGGCCCCGACCATACGTCCGCAAACGAGGCATTATAAGGCAAAATTGAATTGTGTTGCATCGCAGCAACCCGGTCTTTGCGGTTCGCACGGCTCCTCTTGGGGTTTCCGGCACTGATCGTACCGCTCATCGCTCGGCGATGATTGCCGAGAGTTCTTCCACCTTGCGGCGCATCAATGCGGCGTCGTTGCGAGTTTCGACGTTGAGCCGGATCACCGGCTCGGTATTCGACGGCCGAAGGTTGAAGCGCCATTTCCCGAACTCGAAACCCAGGCCATCGGTATTGTCCACGGCGAGCGCTGTATCTGCGTAGCGCCGGTTGATGGCGTCGAGTGTCTGGTGCACGTCTGAGACCTCGAAATTGATCTCGCCGCTGCAGGGAAATGCGGATACGCGTTCCTCAACCAATTCCGAAAGAGGGCGGCCGGTGGCGCTTAGCAACTCGGCGACCAGCAGCCAGGGAATCATGCCGCTATCGCAATAGAAAAAATCCCGGAAATAGTGATGCGCGCTCATTTCGCCGCCGTATACGGCTTGGTTCTCGCGCATGCTGGCCTTGATGAACGAGTGCCCGGCCTTGCTTTGAATCGGCGTGCCGCCGGCTTGTTTCACCAGGTCGATGGTGTTCCATACCAGGCGGGGGTCGTAGACGATATTTGCCCCCGGGTGCTTTCTCAGAAAGGCCTCCGCCAACAGCCCGACGATGTAGTAGCCTTCGATGAAAGCGCCTTGTTCATCGAACAGGAAGCAGCGGTCGAAATCCCCGTCCCAGGCAACACCCATATCGGCCCCATGGGTCCGAACGCCTTCTATGCAGGCCGTCCGCCGCTCGGGTAGCAGCGGGTTCGGGATGCCATTGGGAAACAACCCGTCTGGCTCGAAGTTGATCTCGACGATCTCAAAGGGCAGGTGCCCGGCGAGTGCCCGGGCAACCAGGCCCGCGCCACCGTTCCCGGCGTCCATGGCGATCTTCAGGGGTTTTAGCCGGTGGCGATCGACGTAGGACAGGACGTGCTCAATATAATCCTGGCGGGCGTTGAGGGTCTGCAGGCCGCCTCGTTTCGGCTTTGGACGAAAGACGCCGGCGTTAGCCCGGTCGCGGATGGCTGTGAGGCCGGTATCTGCGCTGACCGGGCGGCTTTCTTCGCGCACGAACTTGATGCCGTTGTACTGCATCGGGTTGTGGCTTGCGGTCACCATGATGCCGCCGCCCATGGCGTAGTGAGAGGTGGCGAAATAGATTTCCTCGGTACCGCACAGACCGATGTCGAAGACATCGACGCCGCTGTCCAACAAGCCCTCCACCACGGCAGTCGCGATGGCCGGGCTCGTGAGCCGAATGTCGTGTCCCGCCACCACAGTGCCGGGATCGATCTCCTCAGCGAAGGCGCGGCCGATCCGGTAGGCGATGTCTTCGTTGAGGGTGTCCGGTACCACGCCCCTCACGTCGTAGGCCTTGAAGCAGCTCAGTGTCATTGTTCTTCCGTAAAGCGCGAAGGCGCAGGTGTCGGCCAGGCGGGTTGTGGAGTAAATGGTTTGAACAGGGGTTTTCCCACCCCGGGTGTTCCGCTAATCGCCGCTTCGGCCATAAATGTCCTCGAAACGCTCGATGTCGTCCTCGCCCAGATAGCTGCCTGACTGAATTTCGATAATCTCAAGAGGCACCTTTCCGGGGTTTCTCAGCCGGTGGACAGATCCGAGGGGGATAAAGGTGGATTCATTCTCCGTGAGTGTTATTGTCTTGTCGTCGCAGGTCACTTCGGCGGTTCCCGTGACCACCACCCAGTGTTCCGCGCGATGGTAGTGTTTCTGCAGCGAAATCTTGGCGCCGGGGTCGACGGTAATGCGTTTGACCTGAAATCGTTCGCCGCTGTCGACACAATCGTAGGTGCCCCAGGGGCGATGAACCTGGCGATGCAGATTGGCTTCTGCGCGTTTGGCGGCCACCAGATGGTCGACCACTTTTTTGACCGACTGGGTGGCGTTTTTCGCCGCTACCAGGACAGCGTCCGGGGTCTCGACGACCACCAGGTCCTCGACACCCACTGTGGCCACCAGCCGATGGGTGCTGCGAACATAACTGTTGCCGGTATCGACGGCGATGACATCACCCTCCATAGCGTTACCTTCCCGGTTCCGTTCCGCCAGTTCCCAGAGCGCGGCCCAGGCCCCCACATCGTTCCATCCGCACTCGAGGGGCACCACGGCCGCCCGCTCGGTTTGCTCCATCAGTGCATAATCGATGGAAATCGATGCTGCTGCCGCGAATGCGTCTTCGTCCAGACGGACGAAATCGCTGTCCTCTTTGGCGGTGGTGACGGCGGCCTCGGCAAAACGGACCAAGTCCGGGTGGAATTTACCCAACTCCTCAAGGAATGCCCCCGGCTGGAAGAGAAACATGCCGCTGTTCCAGGTAAAACCGCCGGCCTCCAGGTAGCTGGCGGCGGTGGCCGCGTCTGGTTTTTCGACAAATTCAGCCACTGGCCAGATGCCTTCTGACAGCGCTTTCGAACGATCCGCCCTTATGTAGCCGTAACCGGTTTCGGCGTGTGTGGGTACGATGCCAAAGGTCACCAGGTGGCCATCGCGCGCGGCCTGGCTGCCGGCCGCGACCGCTTTGTGGAAGGCCGGCGTATCAGCAATGGAGTGGTCCGCCGGCAGCACCAGCATCAGCAGATTCTTATCAGGGTGGCGGCTGAGCAGCCGGCATGCTGCCGCGGCGATGGCCGGCGCGGTGTTGCGGCCGCAGGGCTCCAACAGGATCTCGCCATCGCCAACGCCGCGCCGCCGCATCTGCTCAGCGACAAAGAATCGGTGGTCCTGGTTGGCGATGACCAGCGGTGGAGCGGCGTCGTCGATACCCTGACAGCGGCCTAGCGTTTCGCCGAAGAGCGTGTGATCGTCGAGTAGCGGAAGGAACTGCTTGGGCAGGCCCTTGCGGGAGAGGGGCCAGAGGCGCGTGCCGGAGCCTCCGGAAAGGATGACGGGAACAAGCATGACTGGCATCGGGCCTCGTATAAACCAACCACCATTTGACTACACAAGCCCTTGGTCTAACAAGGTGCCGGCAATAGGCGGACGGCGCGTTCAGGACAGGTATTTCTGCCAGGAAATGACACCTTGGTCGATGCGGCGCAATGCATCCTCGAAGGCCTTTAGCGGATGACCGTAGGGGTCCTGCACGTCAAAGCCGTCCCAATGGCCGAGGGTGAACACCCTCCCTTTGGTCACCGGCGTCAATTGTTCGATGTGCAGACGATGTCGCTGCTCCATCACCAGAATCAGGTCGAATTGGCGAAGGATGTCGTAGGTGATCTGGCGGCCACGATGGCTGCTGATATCGATATCCCGCTGCTGCATCAGTTCGACGGCCAGCGGGTCGGCGGGCGCGCCGACCACGGCGGCAATGCCGGCAGATTCGATTCGGCAGGACTTCCCGGTTGATTCTGCGTGGGCCCTGAGTATCCCCTCGGCCATGGGGCTGCGGCAAATGTTGCCAATGCAGACGACGAGCGCGGATTGATACATGGATTTCGAGTGAAGGCCGGGAAAATCAGCATCTGTGCGACGGGATGGGAGTGTAGCGCATCCCATGGCAGGGCGTCCCGGCACCCGCTCGCCGGTGTGGCCCTTCCGTCATGGCGCGTCGAACATTCTGAGGTTACACTGGCCGGGAATTAGTCAGGATTACTGTTGCCCAACGTGCCCACAAAACGAAATCATCTTGTCATCTCGGCGCTCGGCATGGACCGGCCGGGTATCATCAACGAACTTTCCAAGGCGATTTACGACTTCGGACTCAATATTACCGACAGTCGAATGACCGTGCTGGGAGGGGAGTTTGCCATTCTGCTCATGGTGGACGGCCAGTGGAATCATCTGGCGAAACTGGAGGATGCCGTTCCCGACCTGGAGCAGCGCCTCGAATTGCTCATTACCACCCGCAGAACGGAGCCCAGGAACCAGAGTTCCGATCTCTTGCCCTATGCGGTCGAAGTCGTCGCCCTGGATCATCCTGGGATTGTCCACAATCTTGCGCGATTCTTCTCGGATCGGGGTATCAATATCGAGGATATGTCCACATCCAGCTATGCCGCGGCGCATACCGGAACGCCGATGTTTGCAGTGCAAATGCACGTCGGAATTCCGTCGGACATACACATCGCCGGATTGCGTGAGGACTTCATGGGTTTCTGCGATGGCATGAACCTGGATGCGGTGTTGGAGCCACTAAAAGGGTAGTCGGGGTTGGGAACTATGGCCAAGATTGCGCCCGGCAGGAAGGTTGCCGACGTCAAGCTGCTGCTTACAGGCGGCAAAGAGAAATCCCTGTCCGATTTTCGCGGCAGACCGCTGGTGCTGTATTTCTACCCGAAGGCGAGCACGCCGGGGTGTACCACCGAGGGGCGGGATTTTACGGCCGCTATTGCGAAGTTCCGGCGCCAGTCCGCGGTGATCCTGGGGGCGTCCCGTGACAGCCTCAAGGCCCAGGAAAATTTCAAGACCAAGCAGACATTTCCTTTCGACCTGGTCGCGGACACCGAGGAAAAGCTCTGTGAGGCATTTGCCGTCATCAAGATGAAAAACATGTATGGCAAACAGGTCCGGGGCATTGAGCGCAGTACCTTCCTGATCGACGCCGACGGCGTATTGCAAAGGGAATGGCGGGGTGTGAAGGTTGCCGGTCATGTCGAAGAGGTGCTTGATGCGGTCAAGGCAATGAATAAATTAACGAAGGGCAGGTAACAACGTATCCATGACCGACGGCAAACGTCTATTCGTGCTCGATACCAACGTATTGATGCACGACCCCACCGCTATCTTTCGTTTCAAAGAACACGATATTTACCTGCCCATGGTGGTCCTCGAGGAGTTGGACCGCGGCAAGAAGGGGATGTCGGAAGTGGCGCGCAACGTTCGCCAGGTCAGCCGTTTTTTGGATGACCTGATGTCCGGTGCATCCAAGGAGGACATCGACCAGGGATTGCTGTTGTCCGATGTGACCAATAGCGTTAGCAGCAACGGCGCGATGCTGCATGAACCCGGGCGCCTGTTTTTTCAAACAAGACTGCTGCCAAGCAAGCTGCCTGAATCCCTCCCCGGCAATACCCCCGACAACACCATTCTTTCCACGGCGCTGGCGCTGCGCGAGACGTTTCCCGGCTACGAGTCGGTGACGCTCGTGTCCAAGGATATCAATCTGAGGATCAAGGCCTCGGTGGTGGGAATCCGGGCCGAGGATTACCACAACGACCAGGTTCTCGATGACGTCAACCTGCTCTATCGGGGGCATGATGCCCTGGATCCCGGATTCTGGGACGATCACGGCAAAGACGTGGAGTCCTGGCAGGAAGAGGGCCGCACTTTCTATCGGATCCAGGGCCCGGACGTTGAAAAATGGTATGTGGGCCAGTGCCTCTACCTGGAAGACGAGAGCGGCTTCGAGGCCATGGTGCACCGCCGCGACGGCGCGGACGCCATCATCGAGCTGGTAACCGATTACCGTAACCCCAAACACGGTGTCTGGGGTATCTCGGCACGCAACCGCGAGCAGAATTTCGCCCTCAACATGCTGATGGACCCGGAGTTCGATTTCGTCACCTTGCTTGGCGCGGCCGGAACCGGAAAAACCTTGCTGACACTGGCGGCCGGTCTGGCCCAGGTGCTGGATCAGAATCGTTTTACAGAGATCATCATGACCCGGGTTACGGTCCCGGTGGGCGAGGACATCGGCTTTCTGCCGGGCACCGAAGAGGAAAAAATGACGCCCTGGATGGGGGCGCTCATGGACAACATGGAAATCCTCAATCAGAGCGAAGGCGGTGCCTGGGGACGCGCGGCGACGGACGACCTGTTGCGGTCGAGGATCCGCATCCATTCGTTGAATTTCATGCGCGGCCGGACCTTCCTTAACAAGTTTCTCATCATCGACGAGGCGCAGAATCTGACCCCGAAACAGATGAAGACCCTGATTACGCGGGCCGGGCCGGGAACCAAAGTGGTCTGCCTGGGTAACATAGCCCAGATCGATACCCCCTATTTGACGGAGACCACGTCAGGTCTGACCTATGTGGTGGATCGATTCAAGGCCTGGGAGCATGCGGGGCACATCACGTTGCTGCGGGGTGAGCGGTCGCGTCTGGCGGACTTCGCGTCCACTTTTCTTTAGGGCAGGGATGACCCGGCGGGGTTTTCCTGAGAAATCACATTCAAACCGGCCGCGGAGCCGACACGATAGAGCTGTCGCCCCATCAGGGATTCAAAAGTATTCAAGAGGCAGGGTCTTGCGGCGACTCGGGGGGAACAAAATCCATCCGCCTCAGGACATCCATTGTTCTGGCCACTTCCTGGTCGAGACTCTCTTTATCGGATTCCACCACCAGCTCCGGTCTGACCGGTTCCTCGTAGGGCGCTGAGATGCCCGTGAAGTTCGGTACTTCCCCGGCGCGTGCCCGCGCGTAAAGCCCCTTGGGGTCTCTTGCCTCGCAGGTCTCCAGGCCGCATTTGCAGTAAACCTCCAGAAAATCACCATGGGGCAACATGCTGCGAACCCGGTCGCGATCGCTGCGATAGGGAGAAACGAAGGCGGCCAGGACAATGACGCCGGCCTCTACGAAGAGTTTTGACACTTCGCCGATGCGGCGCAGATTTTCGTGGCGGTCGTCCTCGGTGAATCCGAGGTCGGAACAGAGGCCGTGGCGCACGTTGTCTCCGTCCAGAACCATGACTTGGTGTCCGCACCGAAACAGCTCCGCCTCCACGGCATGGGCGAGGGTGGATTTTCCCGCCCCGGAAAGCCCCGTGAACCAGAGCACAAAACTGCGGTGCTGATAGCGGGCTTCACGGTTCGCACGGGTCACTTGTCCTTGATGCCAGAAAACATTTTCCGCCATGGTGCCGGATTCCTTCAGGTAACAGTTTCCTCGGCCGGTATGTTATCAGTCCGCGGCCAGGCGGAAAGCACGGCTTTGACCAGAGTGGCGAGCGGGATGGCGAAGAACACACCCCAGAAGCCCCAGGTGCCGCCGAACACAAGAATCGCGATAATGATGGCTACCGGGTGAAGCGACACCACCTCCGAAAACAGCAGGGGAACCAGAACGTTGCCGTCCAGGGCCTGGATCACCAGATAGGCGACGGTGAGCCAGATAAATTCCGATCCCCATCCCCATTGGAACCAGGCAATCATGACGACCGGCACGGTGACCACCGCGGCACCCACATAGGGCACCACCACCGATAGACCGACCAGCACCGCGAGCAGCAACGCGTAGTCGAGACCGAATGCGCTGAAGGTGAGATAACTGACAGCGCCGACGATCATGATTTCCCAAAACTTACCCCGGACATAATTGGCGATCTGGTCGTCTACGTCATGCCAGACTTCGTCGGTGATGCGTCGATCTTGCGGCAGAAACTGCAGCATCCAATCGAGAATCAGGCGCTTGTCCTTGAGGAAGAAGAACACCAGCAAGGGCACCAGGATGAGGTAGACCAGGAGGGTGATGACCCCGACGACGGAAGACAACGACAGCGATAACAGGGTTTGCCCCATGTTCGCCAATTCCTGTCTCAGGGTGGCGATGACATCCTGTATCTGTTCCACGGTGACGAGTTCCGGATAAAGTTCCGGCAATTGCATCAAGAGTTTCTGGCCCTGGCCCACCATCGAGGGTAGCTGCTGCACCAGTTCGGTAACCTGCCGGGAGAGGAGCGGCATCAAGCCGAAGAGCACCACGATGAAAAAGAGCAAAAAGGTGGAAAAAACTACGAGCACCGCGACAAAACGCGGCAGATGGTGTTTCTCAAGATAGCCGACGATACCTTCAAGCAGGTAGGCGATGACCACGCTGGCGAGGGCCGGCGCCAGCATATTGCCGAAGGTCAGAATTACGGCGAAACCCACCACCAGTACCAGGGTCAACACTACGACCTGGGGGTCGGCAAAGGTCCGTTTGAACCAGTCGGTGACGAGTTTCATCTAGCTGTCGAAAGTGGCCTGGTAGCTGCGGTAACGTTCGAGGAACAACTGCTCCAATTCGTCGATGACCTCGGTTGCCGGTCGGCCCTGGACGATGTGCGCCGACACCAGGTTCGAAGTCTCGTGGAGCATCTTACTCTTTTCAATCATGTGATAGGTGGCCGATAGCCGGCGCACCGCGGCGATCACGGTTTCTTCCGTTGGACGCGGAATCTCCTCGGGCTCATGGGCATTTTCTTCCGCCGGTTCAGCGTGTCGTTCCGCGAGAAACTCAGCGTAATCGACGAGCTGATCCTGGGCGGCGTCCGTCAACGAATCAAAGGCCGCCAGCAGTCGCTGGCGGCGCTTTTTGGCCGGCGGAGTACCCGTGGGTTGGAGCATCTCTATTTATCGTTGGCGTGGACTTCGCAGTAGGCTCGGGCGAAGTCGAGTAGTTTTTCCATGACGTTGTGACGGAACTTCTGTTTCTGATGCACGAAAGAAAACGGTCTCTCCAAAGGCGGGTCCAAAGGGATCTCCACCAGGGTGCCCAGCTTCAGCTCCTTCTGAATGGTGGCCCGGGAAACGACCGAAATACCCATGCTTGCCTCCACCGCGCCTTTAACGGCCTCGGGGCTGCCCAATTCCATGGAAATGTTGAGCCCGTCTCCGTTGCGGTCGACCTTGCTGACGTATTCGGATATGACCTCGCGGGTACCGGAGCCTTCCTCGCGGCAAATGAAGGAGTACTCCAGCAAGTCCTCCAGGCGTACCTTTTTCTTCTTCGCGAGGGGATGACTGGGTGGAGCGATGGCCACCAGCTGATCGGTGCGGCAATTCTCCACCAGCAGATTCTTGTTGTTGACGGGGGCTTCCACGACCCCGAGGTCGATGGCATTGTTCTCCACCATCGAAACGATGCCATCGGAATTGGAAACCTTGAGGTGGATGTTGACGTCCGGGTATTTTTCCTTAAAGTCGCCGAGGAGGGATGGCAACATGTATTCTGCAATGGTCGTGCTGGCGCCGATGGTCAGCGCGCCGCTGATTTCCCCCGTCATCTCGCGTACCGCATTTTCCATCTGGCCGTAGAGATCGAAGATCTTGTCGGCGAACTGGAACACGATTTTTCCGGCTTCGGTCAGGCTGATGCGGTTGTGGGTACGGTCGAACAGTCGCGTGTTGAAATGTTCCTCCAACTGTCGGACCTGAAAGGTCACAGCGGGTTGCGTCATATGCAGCGTTTCCGCAGCCTTGGTGAAGCTGAGCAGGCGCGCGACGGTGTGAAAAACTTGGAGTCGGCGGTCGGCCATAAGAACAGTCTTTTTTTCTAGTACAATAAATAGATTTTATCGTACATAGAAAAAAACCGATACTCCCCCGCATCCCTACTCAGTGACTTGGCTGCGGCTGATGCGTTTGTTCCTCGTTGCCTGACCTGGCTGTGTTTCGCGGCGTCCCAGTATGGTGCCCGTATAATAGTGGCCGCTGATTGAGTGTCAGGTGGGACCGACGATTGATCCATCAATCTAACCAAAGGGAAAGGGAAGCGCCTGGCCTGCGGGTCAGGGCGTGGATTGCCTTCCTGCTTTGGGCGTTGCTGGCAACACCCGCCTGGGCGCTTGATCTCAAGGTGAATGTCACGGGTATCGAGGGTGAGTTGCTCCAGAACGTGGAGGCGTATCTCGAGATCTGGCAGGAACGCGAGTATGAGGCGCTGCAACCAGCCCGCGTACGGCTTCTTCACAAGCGGGCTCCTGGACAGATTCGTGACGCGTTGGCCCCTTTTGGCTTCTACAACGTCGATGTCGAAGAAGACCTGAGGTCACCCGATGGCGGAGGCTCGGCCTGGGTGGCCAGTTACCGCGTCTCCCCCGGAGATCCCGTGGTAATCAAGGGCGTGACCTATCAAATCGAGGGTGAAGCCCGCGAGGACGGCGGATTCCCCCAGCGTTTCGCGCTCGCCGACGGTGATGTGCTCAGGCATGCTGATTGGGAATCGGCAAAGCAGTCTCTGCTGTTGGCCGCCGCTGGACGCGGGTACCTGGATGCGCGGATTGTAAACAGTCGCGTGTTGGTGGATCGGGATCTCAATACCGCGGCAGTGGAGGTTCTCTTCGACTCCGGTCCCCGCTACTACTTCGGACCGGTCACCTTCGAGCAGGATTTTCTGGATCCGACCCTGCTGCAGCGCTTTGTCCGGCTCGAGCCGGGAGAGCCGTACGATCAGGGTGCGGTGCTCGGTTTGCAGGGCAGTTTGCTCGACACCGAGTATTTTCGACGGGTGGAAATGGTTCCTCAAACCGAGGAGGCGGACCCCGAAACGCGCCAGGTGCCCTTGACCGTTTACGCCACCGCCAACAAACGGGACAAGTATCGGATTGGCGGTGGTTATTCCACCGATTTTGGCCTGAAGGTGTCGTTCGACTGGCGTCGCCGATGGGTCAATCGCCGAGGTCACCGTTTCCACGCCGAATTGATCCTGGCCCAGCGCCTCCAGGAACTCTCAGGCGAGTACCGGATACCGCTGCAGAATCCCGCCACGGAGTACTTTTTCATCCGGCCGGAACTCTACCGGCTGGAAACCAACGCGCGAACCGAGCAATCGGCCTCGGTGGACGCCGCCTACTCGGTGCTGCGCCATGACTGGCGGCGAAATTTCGGTGTTCAGTTTCGCTACGAAGACGATGATATCGGCGACGACAAGCAGGAGGTTCATGAGATCGTCCCCTATATCGAGTACAGCCGGACGGTGAGCGATGATGCCTTGTTTACCTCGCGTGGCTATCGACTGAAAGGTTTTCTCCTGGGCACAGTCGAGGCCATTGGCTCCACATCCAGCTACGTCAGCGTCGGACTGAACGGCAAATTCATCCGCGCCTTTGCGGACGGCGACTACCGGATTCTCGCACGTGCGAATCTCGGCGCCACCTACGCGTCCAGCGTTGATGATGTTCCGGGTTCACGGCGATTCTTCGCCGGCGGTGACCAGAGTATCCGTGGTTACGGTTTCGAGGAGTTGGGGCCGGTGGATCCGGATAGCGGGGATGTGGTGGGTGGACGCTTCCTGGGCGTAGGCAGCCTGGAACTGGAGCGAAAGATAGCCGACAAGTGGAGTGCCGCCCTTTTTTACGATTTCGGCAATGCCTTCGATCCCGATTACGAAAATTCGTTTGCCCAATCGGTGGGGGCTGGTGTGCGCTGGCGCTCACCCGTCGGTCAGATACGCGTCGATCTGGCTTACGGGTTTGAACCCTTCGATAGGTTCAAAGTTCACCTGGTCATAGGCCCGGATCTCTAGCCAACGATGTCTGAGACAAACACCGATCCCGCCGCCGAGAGGTCTTCATCGCCTCGAAGATGGCTTCGCCGGTTGCTGCTGACAAGCGTTGCGCTGTTCGGGGCGTTGCTGGCGACCCTGGTATTCCTGGCGACGACCGAGACGGGGTTGCGTGTCGTACAGAGTGCGATGCAGCGTCTCGCCCCCGGTGTGGTCGAAATCGCCCGGGTCGAGGGCAGCCTGTTTGCGCAGCCCACTTTGCACGGACTGCGGATTCGGCTGCCTGCCGCAGAATTGTTCGCGTCCCGAATCACATTGCAATGGAGCCCCGCCAGGTTGCTGGATCGGGAACTGCGGATAGAGGCGCTGGAGGCCGACGACCTGCAGGTCTTACTTGTCCAGGGCGATACCGCGTCTGGACCCCTCTACCCGCTGCCGTCCGTCAATCTGCCGCTGTCGGTGGTTTTGGAACGGATGAGGGTAAACAGCCTTGCTGTGACGCCTGCTGGATCGACCGAGCCGAAGATCGTGCGCGGCATCGAACTGGTTGCTCGCTGGAAAGGCGAGGAACTGCGTCTCGAGAAGGCCATTGCGGCCATGGATGAGCCGGCCATCAAGGGTGAAGTGGACGGCAGTCTGGTCATGGGTGATGCCTGGCCGATCGACCTGGCGGTGCAGTGGCATCTGGCGGTTGACGGTCGTGAGCCCCTGGTCGGCTCCGGTCGCGTCTCGGGCAACCTGGCGCAGGAACTGACGCTGGTACACGAATCCTCAGGGCTCGCCGAAAGCCGCATATCTGCGCGGGTGATGAATCCGCTCGCCGATCTAAACTGGCAGGCGGAGATCTCCGCTGTCGGCCTGGAACCCCGCAAGTTCGATGCCAGCCTCCCGGACAGCAGCCTGGATCTCAGTCTACGGGGTAACGGTACGCTGGATGATCTGACGCTGGATGGCACCCTGGACGCAAGGCTGGCCGATCTTGCTGCGCCCGGTCGTGTGCATGGAGAGACCAGTATCAAGGTCGTGGACGATCTTCTCGAGGTCAGCGCGTTGCGGTTGAGCACGCCACCCGGTGCGGGTGTTTTGACGGCGACGGGGAGTTACCGGATCGGCGGACCGCAAGCGGGAACAATCGACGGGACGGTCAGCTGGGATGCCCTCGGGTGGCCCATCGATGGGCCGCCGCAATGGCAGAGTCCCACGGGTCGATTGCGCCTGTCCGGGACAATGGATGCGTTCCACCATGAACTGGAGACCCGTGTTGAGGGAAGCGGCATTCCGCCGGCCGAATTGAAATGGAAGGGGCGCGGCACTCCATCCGAACTGCGGTTTGAAGAATTGGTCGCAACCCTGCTTGATGGCCGGGTCGAGGCCGAAGGCGTCCTGGCGTTTTCATCCGATCCCGAGTGGCGTTTCGACCTTTCGGCTGCAGGCCTCAATCCTGTCGCCCTGGTGCCGGACATGGAGGGTGATCTCGGTGCGGAGGTGACCACCTCGGGGCGGTTTTCGGAGAAGTTCGAGGCCACTATCGAATTGAAGTCGCTTGAAGGGACACTGCTCGAGCGACCCGTAGCCGGTAAAGGTGTTTTTCGCTGGCGGGACGCACTGCTGCGGATCGACAGCCTGGCGTTGTCGGCTGGAGATAACCAGGTCAGCGTTTCGGGAAGTGTGGGCGATGTACTGGATCTGGCCACCACAGTAGATGCTCCCGACCTTTCGCAATTGCTTCCAAACGCCAGCGGCGCCATACGCGGCGACGCACGCATAGCCGGTAAACCGGTAAGGCCTGATGTGGAAGCGGACGTTGTCGTCAAAAACTTTCGTCTTGACGACGTTCGTGTTGAAAACCTGGATGCAAAGGCACGGGTGTCTGCCAGTGCCGCCGGGGTCCTGGAACTTGATCTCAAGGGGGCGGGGATTCGTGCGGGCGCCGCCGACTGGCACAGCCTGTCGCTGAAGGCCACGGGCACAACGTCGGATCATCGCTTTTCCGCGGTGATGCAGGGAGCGCCGGTGAGTGTCCAGGTAACGGGCCTTGGGCGATGGGAAGATGACGGCCTCTATGACGGAGCCCTGGATACCCTGAAGTTCGGCAGCAGCGAGGCTGGCGACTGGCGGTTGCTCGAGCCGGCGGATTTCATGCTGGGTTCAGCCAGCTGGAAACTGGGCCAGGCCTGCCTGGCGAGTACCACCCAGCTGGGTCGGCTGTGTCTCGCCGCTGATGGCGAAGGCGATCAATGGCGTGCAAAGGCCGATTTCGAATCACTGATGCTCAAGGCATTCCAGCCCCTGCTCCCGGAGGGGATGGCATTGGAAGGCGAAATAAAGGGCGGAGCGGAATTTACGGTTAGCGGCAATCAGCTCAATGGCAGTGCATTGCTCGGCGTGGTGTCGGGGAGAACCTCCGTGGACCTTGGGGAAAATGACCAGGAACTGGTGTTCACGAATTCAAAACTGGAGGTGTCGGCGGCGGCAGGCGACCTCAACGTCAATCTGGAACTTCCCTTTGAGGGACTCGGTCGCCTCGACGGTGAATTGCGTCTGACCGACTGGCGTATGGATGCCCCCGTCCGCCCGACACAGCCGCTCGTTGCGAGTCTTAAAGGCGGTATCTCGGATCTGTCTCCCCTGGTGACCTTGGTGCCGGTGTTGTCCGATCTCGAAGGTTCATTGGACGTCGATCTTGCGGCATCCGGTACCCTCGAATCCGCCGTTCCGTCGGGTCAGATTCGTCTCGCCAAAGTCGGATTCCAGGTGCCCGACCTCAATATCCGCGTCAGCGAACTGTCGTTTGCCGGGCGTAGCCGATCACTCGATCTATTGGAATACGAAGGGCGCGGAAAGATTGGGGACGGCTTGATTCAATTGGAGGGTGACACCCGCGCCATCGGTGGCGCCGGCATGACAACCCGCCTGAGTGTCAGGGGCGATCGCCTGATCGTCGCTGATATCCCGGAGGCGAAGGTAAGGGTATCGCCCGACCTTGAATTGACCGTCGACCGGGAACGCGCTGAATTGACTGGAACCATTGTCGTGCCCGAGGCGCTGATAAAGCCCCGTGCCATTCCCCAGGGCTCGGTGTCGCCGTCGTCGGATGTGGTGGTCAGCGGAGAGGGCGATGAAGAGGCCGATCTCCGCTTGGCCACCGCGGCGGATATACGCATCAAGCTCGGTGAATCGGTGCGCTTTGATGGCTTCGGCTTGCGAGGGCTTATTCGCGGCGACCTCAGGGTGACTCAAGAGCCGGGTCGGCTGGCGCTCGGAAATGGCCAATTGTCGATTGAAGACGGGATCTTCACGGCCTTCGGCGAAGAATTGCCCATCGAGCAGGGCAGGTTGATCTTCGCCAATACGCCGGTGGAGGATCCCGGGCTCAACGTGGTGGCGCGGCGGGAATTCAGTGAAGGCACGGTGGGCGCAAGGGTGGTAGGGACGCTCAAAAATCCACAGCTCACCTTTTTCTCTGACCCCCCGATGGGTCAGGCCGAGGCACTCAACATGCTGCTGACCGGCGGCGCTTCGAGAGGCGGCGGCTCGGATGCCGCGACCATGGTCGGAGGCAGTTTCCTGCTGCGGAAGGCCGGCAGCAAGATCGGCCTCAACGACATTGGCGTTACCCGTACCGAAGGTTCTGAAAACATGTCGGTTTTTGTCGGGACCTATCTGAATCCCAAGCTGTACATGCAGTACATCACCGAGATGGGCAATCGTGCGAACCGGGTGCGCTTTCGGTACGACCTGACAAAGCGTTTGCAGGCGGAGGTGGAAACGGGGATGTGCAGTCGGGCTCGGTGTACTACACCATTGAGCGCTGAATCACCTCCGGCTGCAAGTTGACACTGGTGTTGTCAGCGATGCTGACTGAAATCCCGGTTGTGGAAAAGCGGCCCGAGATGGCTTAATTGGCGCCTATGAAAGTAAAACATCTCGCGGAATACGCGGGCCTGCGAGTCACCTTCGCTGCCATCAACATTCTGCCGTATCGCGTCGCCCTGGCGACGGTGTGGCCATTGGCCTGGGCGCTGCATTGGCTGTTCCGCTTCAGAACCGCTGAAGCCCGTCGGCGCATTCAGCAGGTTTTTCCCGATCTGCCGCCCGGGCGTGTTCGGCGCATCGCCTGGATCTCGTTTCGCAATCTGGCGTTCAATGGCGTGGAAATGATGCGGGCCGGACGATTGACGTCCGAGTGGATGAGCGAGCACCTCGACCCCTGTAATTCATACGACATGGTTGATCGACATTTGCCGGATCGACCGGTGATCTTCGCGGTACTGCACATGGGCAACTGGGACCTGGGGGCCCAGGCCCTGGAACTGGGTGGTGTGCCCTCTTTTTTCATTATGCGCAGCCAGAAAAACCCCTTGACCACCAAGCTCATCAACTCCGGTCGCACGGCCAAGGGCGGTCAGGTACTCGACCGCGATGATCCCACCATGATTCGCAAAGCAGTGCGTCTGCTCAAGGACGGGAAAACAATGGCCATACTGGTGGACCTGCGTGCCCGCAACGAGGCCATATCCGTCGATTTTCTGGGACACAAAGCCAATGTCGCTGGTGGCGTGGGTCTGATGGCGCGTCTTTCCGGTGCGGTTGTGCTCCCCTGTCGGGTGATACGTCGCGGATGGACCCATCATGAAATACAGGTTTTCGACGAAATACTCCTCGACCCCGGCGCGGAGAAAAATGCGGAGATCGAGCGGGTGACGCAACGCGCTCTGAACGTATTGAGCGATGAGGTGATGCGGCATCCGGAGCAGTATTTCTGGTACAACAAGCGCTGGGTGCTGGAACCCTTTTCGAAAACCGACAGCTAATAACTGTCGCTGTAGCTACCTGGTATGGCGGTCGGTGTGATCGCTTCTGGCGGCATCATTGTTCCTGCCTCAATCCGGACCCGTTTCGCTGGCTTGCACCGGTTGTTCAAGCGTTGCTTCACTCTGCATTGATCCTTCTTCAGCACCGGCGGTGCTGACGGCCGATAACTCGGCCTCCACTTCGACGTTCATCTGCAGAAATTCCATCGTTCGCCGCTCGAGATAGCTGTAGAACGGATTCCATCGCAGTCTAAGCATGGCCGACGGCGGAACCTGGAGCAGGCCGCTTTCTCCACGCATGGCTATCTCCCCGAGGAAAATGTGCTGAAGATGGTCGGGCTGAATAGATCCGTACAGGGGGTCATCCGGTGCGAAGGGCAGGGCAACGTGAGAAAGGGAGTAGGTGTCCTTTGGCCACTGCATGTCCAGGGTTTGCCGATGCAGCTGTTTGGCGTCGGGCTTGCGCTGGATAAGCTGCATATTGCGCGTCGAGGCGTTTTCGACGGTCAGGAAACTCAGCGTGAAGGTCGGTGCCGCCCGTGCAAGCAGGGCCTCGATGCCGGGGCCAGGGTCGTTGTTGATCAACGGATTCAGTATCTCCAGACGGTTGATGTCGAACATCACCAATTCGTGCCCGCCCTGCGGCAGCCTGGCGAACAAGGTATCCACCAGGGCCGGGGCCGACACGGTGGCATCCGCCACGGACTGGAACGCCAGGATCGGCGGCATCCGGTCCAGTTTTCCCGCAGCGTTCAACGTGTCGATTTCCGCGCGGATGCGCGTGGTCAGCCGGTACACCTGGTCGCCGGCGTTTACCGCGAAGGAGTTGTACTTGTAGGGGTCGTATTCAGGCTGGATGTCGGTCCATTCGAGTTTGTCGAGTTCGAGCAAATGGCCGAGGCGTGCTTGCCAGACCGCGTAGGCGGCGGCGGGAGTGACCCCGATTGCCGGTGAGATCAATACAATGCGTGCCGCCTGCGGCAGGTCCTCGTTCGCGATGCTCTCAAGGGCATAGTGCACCGCCAATGCACCACCATTCGAATAGCCGACGATATACAGGGGACGGTCTCCCACCCTGTCCCGAAGGTGTTTCATGCCGAGTGTTACGGCGGCTGCCATGTCCTCCCAGCGAAACCCGGTGAGACCGGACGGGATGGTTCCGTGACCGGGTAATCGCAGGCCGGTCACCCAGGCACCGTTGGCATTGAACGTCTCTCCCAGTTCATGCAGGCTGTAGGGTGCGTCGGACATACCGTGAAGCAATAGCACGCCGGCCTGTGGGGCGGGGGATTCCAGGTCGAAGGTGCGGTTCCAGTTCCGTGGCCAAATTTCGGGGTCGGACAGGCTGCCACGAAAGTAGCGATTGATCGCGCTGCCGTCGCCCCGTGGCGTAGCCGCGTAGATCTCCCGGTCGAGCGCATCGAAAAGCCGATCTTCAAGGGTGAGATATTCGGCAAGGGTGCGGACGTCGGACTCTGCCTTGAACTCGTCGTCCAGAAATACCTCGTGCCACGGATTAAGGTCGGGACGGGATTCCAGGTAGGCGACGTAGATGGCAATCACGGCAATGATAGCGCCCGCTGCGCCAAAGCTGACGGCGCGGAACAGAAAGCGCACGGTTGCAGTCACACGACGAAACATATCAACACCGGTTTGTTGTCTTTTTTTGATGATATCCGAATCGGTGGGAATTTGGCGTGCAGAAATCCAGATGCGTTCGGGAGTGGCTTGGTTTTTATTAAATTAATCAGAAGATTATCGGGTTTTGGTTCGCTTCAAGCAGGGGAGAGATCACGAAGTTTTGCGGCGAACGGCTCGGGCGCTGTCAACGCGCACCCGCTGGAATCATGACGGAACAGGGGTTGGTCAGCTTGTGCGGCGCCTCAGCAATCGCATGCCTGATGGCGAAAAGGTGCCTGCAAACGGCGGCATCGGAAAATGCGTCGATCACCACGGCTGCTAGGTGATAGATAAAAGCCATAGCCACGCGCTGACACTGAATACTGATCCCGTCGTCCCGAGCAGCACGACACTCGCGGCAGTACCCTGGCCCCGGCCGTACATGCTTGCGAACAGATAGCTGTTGATTCCCGGCGCCATCGCAGCCATAAGCACCACTGCATCGGTCAGGTGATCCGGCGCACCCAGAAGGCGGCAAGCGACGAAGCTGATTGCGGGATGCAGCAGCAGCGACATCGCTGAAATACTTGAGGCCTCTCCGAGAGAGTCCTTAAGCGCATAGTGGGTGAGCGTTCCTCCCAACGCGAACAGTGCGATGGGCAGGGCCGAGAGCGCAATGATGTCGACTGCGGATGTCAAGGTTCCCGGCAGAGTGAGGCCGCTAAGGTTGACGATTAAGCCCAGGCCAATTCCGATCATCAAGCTGTTGCGAAACATCGCGCGTGCCACCACCCGTGCGGTCTCGCTCAACGAGCGTCCATTGGCTCGCACAAGTTCCATGCTGGTAATTCCCAGCAGATAACAGAACGGGGCGTGCATAGAGACGAGCGCATAGGCGGTGGCCATTGCGTCGGAATCGATTCCCCACGCACGTTCCGAGATCGGCAGTCCCATGAGTACCAGGTTGGAGAATAGCGCGCCGAAACCCACGGCAATTGCCTCTTCCGGCCTGCGACCGAAAAACTTCCAGGCCACCAGGGTCCCTAAAACAAAGTTTGTCGCAGCCCCGATGTAAAAGCTGGTCATCAGCCGCCAGTCGTAGGCGGCTCCGAGGTCCATCGTCGATGTTGCGCTAAACAGCAGAAAAGGCACTGCAAACTGGATCGCGAACTTCATCAGTCCGTCGACCATGCTGCGGTCAAACAACTTAAGCGTGACCGAGAGGTAGCCGCTGCCGATGATCAGGAAGACCGGCGCGACGATGTCGAAAACGTTTTCCAGCATCGTCGCACGGTATCAGGCTACGCCGCTGTGCGTAACTGAGGTTGATGCATGACGCCATCTGTCCGCAAGGACCTGACGACCTACAATTCGGGTCGTTTTTTCATTTCGGTGTCGTTAGATTGAGTGTGCGGAAAATTGTTTTCCGTACGCCCATGTATGACGTACGGATACAAACCGACCAACTGTTTGCGCTGGCAAATGCACGTATGCGGAAGGATGTCCGAATAAAAAACGCCGCCCTTGTGGGGCGGCGTTCGTCGCTGCGCGTACCTCAGATCAGATGTACAAGCAGATATCGCTTTCGCCGGCAAATTCGAAAAAGGTGGCAGCGCCACCGAACTCAACGCCGTCGATGAATTCAGTCGGGTCCATGTCGAACAGGTCCACGGTCATCTGGCAGGCGACCATCTTTACTTCGGCTTCCTGGCAGAGTTCACGGAGTTCTTCGATGCTGGCAACGCCCTTGGACTTCATTTTTGATTTCATCATTGAAGTCATCATGGACTGCATGCCGGGCAGCGCGGTGCCGAGCACCGGGAACCACTTGTCCATGCTCATCGGCATAGGCATGCCCGGGTTGCCGAGCGGTGTGACCTGAAGGTCAAGTTTCTTCTTCAGCATTTGCAGGCCGTAGAAGGTGAAAAAAATCTGTGTCTCATAGCCCAACGCGGCCGCCGTGGACGCCAGGATCAGCGGCGGGTAGGCCCAATCCAGGGAACCCTTGGTCGCGATAATGGCGAGCTTTTTCTCTTCCATTTGAACCCCTCTCTTCTAAGGGATCAGGAGGCTGTTGTCAGGCCTTCTTGATCAGAAAATGGAACTTGCCGCCTTCTTCCTTGGATTCCAGCAGTTCGTTGCCCGTTTGCTTGGCGAACGCTTCGAAATCTTTCACCGAACCGGGATCGGTGGCAATGATGTGCAGAATATTGCCGGATTCCATGCCGTTAAGAGTTTTCTTCGCACGCAAAATAGGCAGCGGACAATTAAGTCCGCTGGCATCGAGTTCTTGGTCGAAATCAGCCATGAGCAACCTCACCTAAAGCCGTTGTGGATGGAAAGAAGCATTCCCTTATATTCGAAATCAACGGCGGAGGCAAGGCCCGTGGCGGTGTCTGTCGGGCGCTTTAGCCCTCTTCGAAGAGACGGCGAAGCTGCTGGCGGGCGCGAAACAGACGGGTGCCGGCGCCGGCAACCGAAATGCCGAGGTGGCTGGCGATTTCTTTCTGGCTGTAACCGTGGATCACCTGAAGCAAGAGGGGTTCGCGATAGTCTTCCGGCAGTTTTTCCAGTGCCTGCCGGAGCACAAAGGCCTCGGTCGAGGTGTCGTATTCCACGCGTGCTGCCGGGAGGGCTTCGGTGGGCACGTCGCTGTAAAGGGGCTGTTTGCGCTCGAAGCGGCGGGCGTTTTCGCGCCTAACGATGGTCAGCAGCCAGCTTTTGGCGGCCTTTTCGTTTTCCAGTCGGTCGATGGCTTTCCACGCCCGCAGAAAGGTTTCCTGTACCAGGTCTTTGGCAACGTCCGGGTCGCGGCTCAGCCAATGTGCGTAGCGATAGAGGTCATCGGCATAACTCTCGACGATCCGGTTGTAACGGGCTTCCTTCTCGCTGACGGCCGGGGTGCGGGCGATGGTATCGATACGGCGAATGGCGGCGGTGGTCATAGCGTTGCTCTCTGCTTTGAATGCCTGTTGGCGTTGCGTAAGTAAATGCAGGAGATGTGCCAGTTTTTAACTAACTGAAAAATAAGAAAATAGGATTTAATCGATTCGTGTCATGTAACGAATCATTACAACGATTCGTTACATCGGGCGCTGATTTCGGGTATTTCAGCCGTCGGATTTAACGGTGAGGGAGAATTTTGCGATCTTGCGGTCGAGGGCGGGACGCGATATGCCGAGAATTTTGCAGAGCATCCCTTGTGCCCGCCGGTGTGGTTGAGGATACGCTGGATGTGATCGGCTTCCACCTCATCCAGGGTGCGCAGATCGACGCCATCGGCAGTGGTTTCCGGGAGCGCGCCTTTGCCGGCCGCTTCGGTCAATTCCAGCAGATGGGGGTAATCTCCGCACCGCGTGCCTGCACCAGCGCGCGAGTGAGGACGTTTTCCAGTTGGCGTACGTTGCCGGGCCAGGTGTGGCGACTGAGACGCCTGATGCTGTCGCCGGTGAGGGGTAATGGGGGTTTATCGACTTGTCGGGCTATTTTTTGCAGCAGGGCTTCGGCGAGCAGAGGCACGTCGTCCAGGCGTTCACGCAAGGCCGGAATGTGGATGTTGATGACGTTCAGGCGATACAGCAGGTCTTCGCGAAACTGGTTGTTGGCCACTTCCTGTTCGAAGATTGCGGTTGGTGGCCGCAATCAGCCGGGCCCGATCGGGATGTCTTCGGTACCGCCCACCCGTTGGATCGCCCGTTCCTGCAGTGCGCGCAGCAGCTTTGCCTGCAGCGGCGGGGCCATGTCGCCGATCTCGTCGAGAAACAGGGTGCCGTCCCGGCGCTGCTCGAAGTCGGCCGGTCCTGCGACTGTCGGCGCCGGTAAAGGCGCCTTTTTCGTGACCGAAAAGTTCGCTTTCGAGCAGGGTGTCGACAATGGCCGCGCAGTTGACCGCCACGAAGGGTCCTGCGACGAGTGCTGTCCTGGTGAATCGGTCGGGCCACCACCTCCTTGCCGGTACCGGACTCGCCGGTGATGAGCACGTTGGCGGCGGTTTCCGCACTCACGCCAATCGACTTGCTCACATTGAGCATGGCCGCGGACCGGCCGATGAGCTCCTTTTTGGGCAGCTCGGCGGTTTCGGCAAGTGGAGCCGTGGCGGGTACTGGAAGTTTCAACGCCTTGAATACCGCCTCCTGAAGGTCACCGGTCTTGACCGGCTTATGCAGATAATCGACGGCACCGGATCTGGTCGCTTCGATGGCCAGTTCCAGATCGTGCTGACCTGTCATGATGATGACAGGTACGCCGGGACGGGCCTCGCCGAACTGTTCGAGGAGTTCGAGGCCAGTGCCGTCGGGTAGCTGCATATCCATCAGCACCACGTCGGGCCGGCGCCTGGCAATGGCGGCCAGGGCGTCGGCGCAGGTCAACGCGCCTTCGGTGGACAGCCCCTGGTCCTCAAAATGCATTGCCACCATTTGATTCAGAGCGGTATCGTCCTCAACAATCAGGAGGTGACCCTTCATGGGGTTTCCGCCTTGAGGAATCCGATCGTGAGCGCTGCCCAACCGGCCAGCAGCAGGGTGCCGCCCACCGGGGTCACGGGCCCCAACCACCTTGGCCCACCCAGAACCAACAGGTAGATGGACCCACAGAATAAAAGGATCCCCGCCAGAAACAGCCACCCGGCCGTTGAAAGCCATCGGTTGCTGAACCAGCGCATGGCCAGTCCCGCCGATATCAGCGCCAGGGCGTGCCATCCGTGGTATTGCACGGCGGTAACGAAGGCCTGTTGGCGACCCTCATCGACGTATTTTTCCAGCCCGTGGGCGCCGGATGCGCCCAGTGCCACCGCGGCGAAACCATTGATGGCCCCGAGGGCGAGCAGGATCCGCGGAATCGGTGCGGTGTGTTGGGTCATCTTGTGATTCAGGCAGAGAGCATGGCGAGGGATTCAGCGGCGATCTCGCGAACCTCCCCGTTGTCGTCTTCGAGGCAGACTTTGAGCGCGGGGACCGCCTGTGGGCTACGGGTCAGGCCAAGATAGTGGCAGGCGTCCGCGCGCACCTGGGAATGTTCCGAGTCCACCAGGGTGGCCAGTGAATCGACAGTGGCCGCCAGTGCCGGTGTATCGGCGAATTCCTCGAACACGGCGCCGACGCCGATGCGGACGGCCATTGGTGTATCCGGTTCCTCCAGCAAGGGCACCAGCTCCTGGAGACTGCCCTGTTCGCCCCGCAACATTACGATCACTTCGTCGAGTCGATTGCTTTCCAGCAGGTGACTGAAATAGGCGGTCATCCCCGATCCATCCGTGGCGCGGTCGGCCCATTCGGCCAATTCCGAGACGGAATGAGCGCCGGTGAGAACGAAGGGGCCGATGGTGAACCAGGGTACTGACCGGGCTCCCGCCTCGCGGGCGACTTCCGGGTGAACGGCAATGTTGACTACCTCGAGGCGGCCGATACGGCCGGATTTTGTGAGTTGGGAGAGGCCATCGAGGACGACCGGGCAGTGGGCGCACCCCGGAGCGATGAGCAATCGGGCGTCGGGGGCGGAAGAAGCGGGCGAATTGATGACCTCGGTCATGGGCTGGGCCGATTGTGGACGCCCGAGTGGCCGATCCCCGGTATTATTGCCTGCCCCGTAGGACTGTTTGCGAGCTGCATAGGGCCAAGAATAACGGCTCTGCCGCTCAATCCCAAGCCGGCACGCTAAATCAAAGGGCAGATAAGTCAGCTTTATGGCAAGCGCAGAAAGACTGTTTGGTCAAAGCACCGGCAAGTGTCTATGGTTACGCATCCCCAGCCCGGGTTATGCCGGGAATCCCACGTGGGATATGCAGAAATTACAAGGGGCAGGCGCATTTGCGACACCCCGAAAACATCCGCCCTGGGGCGGCCAACAATTACCTACTGCAGTGTAAACAGGAGATTGACCCATGCCTACATTTGTACGTACTGACAAGTGCGACGGCTGCAAAGGCCAGGACAAGACGGCGTGCATGTATATTTGCCCGCACGATCTCATGAAGCTGGACAAGGACGGCTCTGAGACCGGCCATGCCATGAAGTCCTACAACCAGGAACCCGAGCAGTGCTGGGAGTGCTACTCCTGCGTAAAGATCTGCCCGCAGAATGCGATCGAGGCCCGTCCTTACGCCGATATCGTACCTCTTGGCGCGTCTGTACAGCCCCTGCGCGGCACCGACTCCATCATGTGGAGCATCAAATTCCGCAACGGTACCCAGAAGCGCTTCAAGTTCCCGATTCGCACCACCCCCGAGGGTTCCATCGATCCCTACGGCGGCAAGCCCGACGCTGATTTCAGCAAGATTGCTGATTCGGGTTTCTTTGTGGAAGCCAACGGCTACCGCTCAGGCGATCCGAGCGAACTGATCGCCAAGTAAGCGTTGCTTGAGTGCAATCCAGAATTATTTAAATAGATTCGAGGTATAGAAGAATGGCTGGAGAATTCGGAAATCCTGAAGTCGTCGAAGAAGAGGTCGATATCCTCATCATCGGTGGCGGCATGGCAGCCTGCGGTACTGGCTACGAGATCATGCCCTGGGCGAAAGCGGCAGAAAGTGCAATGGGCCGCGAGATCAAAATCAAACTGGTGGACAAGGCCGCCATGGACCGTTCCGGTGCCGTGGCTCAGGGTCTGTCGGCCATCAACACCTACATCGGTACCGAGCAGGACCCCGCGGACTACGCCCGCATGGTCTCCAACGACCTGATGGGTATCACCCGCGACGACCTCGCGTACGACCTCGGTCGTCACGTTGACGAGTCGGTTCACCTGTTCGAAGAGTGGGGCCTCCCCATCTGGAAGACCGACGAGAACGGTGAGCGTCACGACGGCGCGCAGGGCATGACTCCTCTGAAGGACGGCGGCAAGCCCGTACGCTCTGGTAAGTGGCAGATCATGATCAACGGCGAATCCTACAAGTGGATCGTTGCTGAAGCCGCCAAGAAGGCGCTGGGTACCGAGCGTATCCAGGAGCGTGTCTTCATCGTCAAGCTGGTCAACGACAAGAACGACAAGAACCGCGTTGCCGGTGCTGTCGGTTTCTCGACTCGCGACGACGAAGTTCACGTTTACAAGTTCAAGGCCTGCCTGCTGGTTGCCGGTGGCTGTGTCAATATCTTCCGTCCCCGCTCCGTCGGTGAAGGTCAGGGCCGTGCCTGGTATCCCGTCTGGAACGCCGGTTCGACCTACTCCATGGCCGCTGAGGCCGGTGCAGAGCTGACCCTGATGGAAAACCGCTTCGTACCGACCCGCTTCAAGGACGGTTACGGCCCAGTCGGCGCCTGGTTCCTGCTCTTCAAATCCAAGGCCACCAACGCCTTCGGCGAAGTCTACATGGACCGCAACAAGGAGATGTTGAACGACTATCCTCCTTACGGTCAGGCCGCGGTTCCTGCTTCCTGCCTGCGTAACCACCTGATGCTCAAGGAAATGACGCGAAGGCCGCGGTCCCATCTGGATGGACACCGTTACCGCCCTCGGCAACCTGCGCGAGACTCTGTCGCCGCGCGAAGTGAAGCATCTGGAAGCTGAAGCCTGGGAAGACTTCCTCGACATGTGCATCGGCCAGTGCGGCATCTGGGCTGGTGAGAACATCGAGCCGGAGAAGAAGAACTCCGAGCTGATGCCCACCGAACCCTACCTGCTGGGCTCTCACTCCGGTTGCTGCGGAATCTGGGTCTCCGGTCCTGAAGACGTCGGTGCTCCCACCGAAGAGACCGAAGCCGGCGTGCCTGAGCATCTGCCTTCCGGTTGGAACTGGGGCTACCGTGGCATGACCACTGTGACCGGTCTGTTCACCGCCGGCGACGGCGTGGGCGCTTCTGGCCACAAGTTCTCCTCCGGCTCTCACGCCGAAGGCCGCATGTGCGCCAAGTCCATGGTCAAGTTCGTTGTGGACAACAAGGACTGGACACCCGAGCTCGACACCGATGTCGACGACCTGGTGGCCGAAATCTACCAGCCGGTGAGGAACTTCCTCGAGCACAAGGATTACTCGACCGCCATCGACGTGAACCCGAACTACATCACGCCGAAGATGCTGCAGTTCCGTCTGCAGAAGATCATGGACGAGTACGTGGCCGGTGTTGCAACCTACTACACCACCAACGAGCACATGCTGGATGTGGCGGAAGGCAAGCTGCAGGAGTTGAAAATCGACTCACTGAAGATGCGCGCCAAGGACCTCCACGAGCTGTTGCGTGCATGGGAAAACTACCATCGCATCCTGACGGCCGAAGCCCACATGAAGCACATCCAGTTCCGTGAAGAATCCCGTTACCCGGGCTTCTACTATCGGATGGACAAGAACTTCGTGGACGAGGAGAACTGGCACTGCTTCGTTAACTCCATCTACGACAAAGAGACCAAGAAGTGGACCTGCTTCAAGCGCGCCCACACTGACTTGGTCGACAAGTCGAAGCTGTTCAAGTAATCATTACTTGATTGGTTGAAAAGGCCCGGGCACCGCAAGGTGCCCGGGCTTTTTTTGTGACGGGATCGAGGCCGCCGTACCCTGCGGGCGGAGCCCTGCCGGACCAGGGCCCGGTGGACTGGAAAGAGGCGCGCGTACGCCACCTCGGCGTGCGTTTCACCCTGATGCTCAGTCCCTGGCTGGGCGAGTCAGAGGACCACAGGGCTTGCCACAACAGCATCCTGCGCCCGTGCGCCGTATGGATGGACGCCGGAAAGCTGAAGATCGAGGTGGCCACGTCTACTCCTGGCCCAGGCCGCGCCAGCCCGTCAGTTGAACGAGCAGGGCGGGGTTCAGGGCAGGATTGTGTTGGCGATAGAGGCGCAATCACGCCGAATCGGCGCTATCAGGAAGTTGGCGACGCGGGGCAGCAAAGCTCGCTCGCCTGCTCGTGCAGCTTGTCTATCGCGTCGAGTAAGGCTGTGTAATACCCTTTTAGGAAAGTGTCTTGATCGGCGTCGAAATCGAAGAAATCGTCGGACAATACATCCACTTCGACCGTTCCCCGCGCCTCTCTTCCGTCGAGGCAGAGTACTAAATAGTCATAGGCGAGCCGCCCGTGGGAGCCGGGCTCCTTCGCCCACCACTGAATAACGCGAAGGTCCACGATGTCCGCGAAGTAACACCGTCCCATTATTTCTTTGACCGGGCCTCCCTGCAGGATGTCGCATTGACAGCGGACATGAGGTCGCGCGGGCAGCGCATCCGCCTCATGGTACCCGGCCAGAGCCTCGCAGCGCGCGCAGCCATTGTGGCTTTCCCAAAGATATCCCGGCTTTGCCATGAATCACCTCATCTGTTCGGATACTTGTCGGAACCACTCGGCAAAATCGGTTGCCGAAACGGGTGGAGGCAGCGAATCAGCGACTGCGGCGATTGCCTGCCTCGCTTTGCGCAGCATGTGCAGGCGTGACGCATCGATACGCACGGGCACCAACTCGCCGTGCTCGACCCGAAAATGTTGGCCCGTTTTCACTCGCCTGGGCAACCGGGACAGAGGCAAGCGCATCGTGTGAACAACGATGTGCCCGTGCTGGAAGGCCCTGAAACGCGACACCAGCTCGGCATCGCCGCTGGCCACCACCTTTAGGAACAACAGGATGTCGCCTTCGCGCAGCTCACCGTCGTCCAGTCGAATCACGCGGCTCTCAGCCTCCGCCGGATTCGGCAGCTGATCACCGCTCCACTCACTGAGCAGCCGATCATCATCGGCTGCAAGCGGCTTACCGGATGACAGGCTGAATTCGTGCACGCCGATCAGGTAGAAGTCCTTCTGCACCGGCGGGCCGCCGAAGCGGACCTGTGCTCCCTGCGGCGTCCCGATCACCAGCGGAAGGTCCCGGCCCAGCGGTATTCCCCTCAGATGGAACAGACCGCGCTGATCTGCACGGACCCGGAGGGCACCCATACGGATCTTGGCATCCGCGATACCCTGCCCCTGATCGTCGTTGATGCGGCCAATCAGTTGCCCGGTATGCGCGAGAATGGTCGCATCGCGCATCATCCGCGCCATCTCGTCATTGCCCGGTACCGTTGAGATTATCCGGTCCTTGAGGGCGACAGCGAAGGTTTCGCACAAGCCGCTCAGATCAGAAGACGAGAGGGCCTCCAGGGAGCCGACTCCGGCCTTCCACAGCGCTTCGGCCCATTGGGGGTCATGTCCGGGATCCAAAGCAGGTAGGCCATGGCGCGCCACCCGGCCACACGCTCGGGATTCGTGACCGGGGACACCGCGCGATGAAGCTGGGAAACAGGGAGCCGGCAGATATCGGCGACGAATTGCACGTCGATTTCCGCGAGCAGCCCGGCGATACGCGGACCTATGGATTCGATCGCCGTGACCGGCGTCGAGGCAAGATCTTTCACTTCCATTCTCCTTGTCGAATCAGCGACACACGACTATCCACTTGATCGGGAAGTTCGGGAAAGACACATCTCCGGTGGAGAGTTTATAACGGGTTCAGCCAGGCCGCCCGCGCGGTGGGGGCGAGATGGCCGGTCCGGAAACAGGATTACGCCGAACAGGGAATGATGGGTTTTGTTGTGTCTGCTTTTCGGCAAGGCCGGCGCGTGGTCGACGCGGGCTCTTTCACCATCGATTTATTGGAACCTGTGGCCGGCACATCCTTGCGCCGGGCAGATTCGCAGGCTTGCGGATTAGAATTTGGCGGGATTGATTTGGGATCGGACGAAAGAAAGCCCATCGAATTCAGCCGGCGTGTTGTCCGAGTCCACAAGACCGGACAATTTGAGCGAGTCGCTCATTCCCCAGTCAGATCCATACGCACCGAAGGATCTCAGGTCCGAATCGCTGGGCGTCCAGGCATCATCGAATCCTTCCGCCTCGGTCAGGTCAACCGGAAAGCCCAGGCTATTGCGGTCGCCACTGAAACGCGAAGACAGTTTGTAGGCGTCCCAATCCACCGTGTCGTTCTTCAGCCGGCCTCTCAAGTAGTCCACCTTGATGTTGCCCGCCAGCCCGAAGGAGTAGTCCGACTTGAAGCTGGACTTCCAGGTGAATTCGGTGTCGCTGCCGGTCTGTGGGTCCGAGTTGTTGAGCAGGTTGGCGACGCCTGGGATGTTGAATTTAGTGGGGTCAATCTGATACGAGCGAATCGCCGATTTGTACGCGACCCGGTTCTGCGTGTCGTCGAGGCCGGCGAAGGTGGTGACTTTGTAGGCGCTGCCATTGGGGGTGGCTGAGCCGGGAAGCCCCAGGAACGCAGGCTTGTCGTCACTGTCATTCTCGCCCAGCAGGATGCGCGTGCCTTTTGGGGTCAAGGCCCAGGATCGGAGGAATTTGTAATGGGGCGAGGCGGTTGCCTTGGTGGCGTCCACCTCGTACAAGCTGCCCAAATCGCCTGGGACGAAATTCGCATCCAGGGACAGTGTTCCAGCGATATCGTAGCCGCCGTAGTTTTTGTAGTGCTTCCCGGTGGAATGGCTTCCGGAAATGATGAGGTCGCCGACGGTTTCGTCGTCTGCATCTTGCTCGATATCGATGGCAAAGGGCCCCGGCAATACCATCCAGTGCCGGCGGCCGAAAAATATCTCCGGTGACGACACGTTGTTGCTGATGGTGCCGTCCACCAGATAGTTTGCCTTGAGATCCGTATCGTCGTACTTGAAGCTCAGTTTCAGACCAATGAAGTCTTTTGCATTGCCCGAGACGAAGGTTCCTTTCAGTTCCGGCCCATCATTCCCCACGAGGGCGAGATCGAAGTTTCCGGTGGGATTGGTGAAGGAGAGTGTTCCGTTACCTGAGGAAAGTGACCGTTTTTGCCATTCTTCGGCGAACTTGATCCACGCCGCAAGCGGCGGGGAGCCGGTGAGTGCGTATTCAATGGTGTGAAGCAACTGCTCGGGGCTGTCAGGGCCCGGTGGATTTCCGCCATCCCCACCGTCACCGCCGTCCGATCCGCCATCGTTATCGGCGGACTTGTTCGAGTCGTTGTCTCCCAGTGAGCCGAGAATAGTGACGATGCCCAGGCCGAAGACCAGTGTTAGAAGCAGGGTTCTTAACGGACCTTGGTTTTTTGAGGATCTCATCTTTTGTCTCCTTGGGTGGTGCTCAGTATGAGAAAACCGGTCAATCCACCGGCGATTGCCGCGGCGATGTCATTGGGATCGAAACTGCCGCCGGAAAGCAGACCGACGGCGGCGGAAGGTGGGCTCGATCCTGTGATCCAGGGAATGTGACGAATGGCGCCAGCCAGCACTTCGGGTGATTGCAGGAATTCGAACGCAAGATTGATGGCGACCCAGGCGATGGCGTAGGCCAAATACCTCGTGCGGGTTCCCGGCCAGGCCGCCGCGCTAAGCAGTACGAATGCGCTGGTATGGGTATAGGTGGGCAGCCATCCCGGAAACCAGCCCAATAGCGATCCCTGAACGGATTCCAGGTGTGGTATCTCAGGCAGCAGCCAGGCGCTGCCGGGCACCCGGCCCAGGAAGTAGCAAAATCCGCCCACGGCCAGAAAGGCGGATGCCAGTGTGAACCAGTGGCCCGGGCGACTTTCCGTCACTTGATTGAACCTGGTTTTTTGTTGTTCTGTTGAGTATAGACGCCTGGTTTTGATTCCTGAGTAAATCTATCGGTAATTCGCTAATCCTTATTAAATACAGCGGGTTGGTGAGCAAGGCTGCGGTTCGGGCCGCCCCGGATTACGGCAGACCGCCCCGCAGGATCGATCCTGGCGTGATCAGCAAAAAACGCCGCTAATTCATGGGTGTATGTCGTTTGCTCGCAGATTATGGTTGGGGATAGAAAGCATCGATCAACGTTGCGCCGGTACGGAATGGGGCGGATGCCCCGGCAACCCGTGCACTGGCGTATAATCGCGCCATTGCGCGGAGATTTTTCTATGAGCGAACCCTTTGATATCCCTTTTAAAAGCGATGTGGTGCCCAACGTTCTGGATGGCGATTCGGAAATTCAGTTCCGCTGTCACAAGGGCATTTCCTGCTTCAATGCCTGCTGCCGTCAGGCCGATATCACCCTGACGCCCTACGACATTATCCGGCTGAAGAAACGCTTCGGCGTGACCAGCGGCGAGTTTCTGAAGGAACACACGGTGCCCTTCGAAATGGATGCCGACAAGGTTCCCGGGGTGAAAATGCGCACCACCAATGATGGCGCCTGCGGGTTTCTAACCGACGAGGGCTGTTCCGTATACGAGGATCGTCCCACCTCCTGTCGCTACTATCCCCTGGGTCATCTGGCCATGCGCCACAAGGATGCCACCGAGGACGAGACCCAGTACGTCCTCACCCGCGAGGACCATTGCAAGGGTCATGAGGAAGACCGCAAGCTCAAGATAAAGGACTATCTTGTCGAGCAGGACATCCCCATGTATCGGGAGATGAATCGGGAATGGCTGCAACTCATTCTCAAGAAAAAGTCTGCAGGCCCCACTGTTGGCAAACCACCGGAGGAAAGCCTGCAATTGTATTTCATGAGCTGTTTTGATGTGGATCGTTTCCGCCGGTTTATTTTGAGCCCTGTCTTTCAGAATGCCTACGAGCTGGAGGCCAGCACCTATGCGACGCTGGAACAGGACGATGTTGCCCTGATGAAATTCGGATTCCAGTTGATGCGGCAGGTCCTGTTCGGTGAGCGAACCATTCCGGAAAAGAGCGGTGTCTGGGAGACGCGACTGGAAGAGCGCAAGGATGTCTGGGAGGCGCGTCGCCAGGCGGCCCTGGCGCAACGCCAGAAATTCGAAGACGACAAGTACAAAAACGATGTCTAGGCCGGTTAGGGGAGGCGATCAAGATGGCGGGTAACGCAGAACAGAAGACGCAGGTTTTCGAGGTATCGAGGAAGGATCTTCCCCTCTCATGCCCACGACCCGAAGACGAAGTCTGGAACATGCACCCCCGGGTTTATCTGCCCGTGGAGAAGACGGGCGAGGCCTCCTGTCCTTACTGCGGAGCCCACTACCGCCTGGCGGACTGACGAAAGCTATCTTTCGCCGTCGGGATCGTCAAAGGCGTAACCAAGCATATCGATATCGCGGCGAAAATGGTTCGATACCATCTCCGCCGTTTCATCGTCGTAATAGGAACGGTAATCAGACTTTCGATCGGTCGCCTTGCGTTTATGGGGTAAGGCAAGGTTCGCCACACCCAGGTGGCGACAGATCGATTCGAAATCCTCGTGCAGGTGTTCGTAGCGCCCTGTGCGGTCCACCAGCAACTCTCCCGACAGATCCACAAGATAGTCCGTCTGCAAGGTGATCGAGGTATCCATGTGGTACTGGTAGGGCCGTTCCGGGTTCAGTTTCCAGCGCAGGAACCGGGCGAAGGTCTCGTGTCCCTTCAGCAGTTCCGGGCGCTCGCGCCCGATGTGGTGGAACGAGCTGACCTGAAGGTCCCAGGGGTTGCGCACAAAGGCAAACTTGAACAGCCCGCTGAAGTATTCGTCCGGCAACATTTCCTGTGCGCAAACGATCTTCGAATGACGTGGAAACTTGGTGCCAAGGCGATGCCCGGTGAGATGGCTGAGGCGATGGCAGGGCCAGGCCAGGTAGTACATGGGATCTTTCCAGCGCAGACGATTGAGTGCCGCACGGACGCTGGTTCCCCCGGTTTTGGCGATATGCACGAAGAGGAACTGATAGCGGTCAGATAACAGCATTGGGCGCACCGTAATTTGGCAATCCGAGCACGTCGAGATAACGCTCGGCGCTGGTTTCTGCAGTGTACTCGGCCACCGCCTGTTTCAGCACATCAGGGTGGAGCGGATGCTCAAGGGTATCGCCAATGGCGTGCGCAAGCTGGCGTACATCGTCCACCGCAACCAGGGGGCCGTATCGACCGCCATCCAGGGTTTCGCGGGGACCGCTGGGGCAATCCGTCGAAACGCTGGGTATTCCCAGCGCGAGCGCCTCCGAGAGCACATTGGGCGAACCCTCCCAGCGGGAGGACAGAACGAACAGGTCCGCCCGCGACAGCCAGGCATAGGGATTGGCCTGGAATCCCGGCAGCAGCAGATGATCGGTGACTCCAAGTTGATGGGCCAGTGTTTCCAGGCGCGCTCGATGATCGCCTTCGCCCAGGATGATCAGTCGCGCGGAACGCGCCTTTGAGACGATGCGAAAGGCCTCAAGCAGGGTGTCGAAGCCTTTTTGCCGGCCCATGCGCCCTGCGGCGATGATCACGGGGCACTTGCTGCGTTCGTCCTCGTTCAGCCATGGGTGGGGGCAAGGCGCTGCCGCACGCTCGAAAAGGGTAGCGGTGATGACCGGATTGCGTATCACGACGATTCGCGAGGCCGGTAGCCCGGTGATCTGCCGGATGTCTTCGCCAACGCCCTCTGAGACAGCGACGATGCGCTCTGCTCGGCGGTACAGAGATTTCATGGGCGCCAGCCGCAGCCAACGGTTGATGGCGGATTTGTTTTCCATGGACGTCAACAGATTCGTGCCCAGACGGATCACCACTGGTGTCTGTGTGCCGCTGAGCCGACGCGCCAGCAATGCCGCTCGTCCGGCGCGATCCTTCGCCGCCAACAGAGCCAGAGGCCGGGCCTGTTTGAGGTAGCGTGCCAGCTGAGGAATGGCGGAGAGGTAATGTTTCGCGTTCAGGGAAGTCCAGCGGACGTTTGCCGGCAGGTCGTTGAAATGTGCGCTGTCTGCGCGCGTAGTCAGCAGATCGACTGCAATGTCACGCCGGGCGAATTCCCGCACCAGGTTCATCACCATGCGCTCCACGCCACCCTCTCCGGAGAACGAGATAAACACCCCGACTCTGGGCCGGGTGGTCGGTGGCTGTTTGTCTGCCGTTTGCATTTGTTATTTGCCGCGCTGGCCTCAGGGTGTTCAAAACAAAACCACCAGGAACAGTCCATCAGGCATGGACGTCCCTTAACCAAGGCGCCTATGTTAAGGCATCTTGTGGGTGCCGAGGGGGCGACGGTTCGGCCGCCGAAGTCCGTTGCCGGCCCACTGTTATACTGCGGCGCAAAAGGATGCCATTGAAAATCATCGTGCAACCGCTACTGATTACCCACTTCCATCCCGCCGCATCGAGTGAGTTGTCGGCCATTCTCTGCGCTGATGCGCGGTCAATTAAGCGATTCGGCTGATGGCGCAGAACATCTTGCTGGTCCGCCTGTCGGCTATGGGCGATATCGTTTTTGCGTCGCCGCTGGTGCCGGCGTTTCGCCGCCGTTATCCCGACGCCCGAATCAGCTGGCTGGTCGCTCAGCCCTTTGCGGATCTGCTGCAGACCGATCCCCTTCTCGACGAAGTGCTCGTGCTGCCCACCCGGCGTTGGTCCGAACTGCTGCAGGCGGGAAGGTATGTCGAACTGCTGCGTGAGGTCAGAAAATTTGTGCGCGATCTAAAGGCTCGCAACTTCGATCTTGTGCTGGATCTTCAGGGCCTGATCAAGAGCGGATTCTGGACCTGGCTCAGCGGTGCCCGGCGTCGTATCGGACTGGGGTCTCGCGAGGGGAGCCAGTGGCTCATGCACGAGGTCGTCGACCGGCACGGTGGCGACAATGCGCGCATTGCCTCCGAATACCTGTACCTGGCCAACCAACTGGGTCTTCCCGCAGCGAAGTTCCCGCTGCGGGTTTCGTATAGCCAGGATGCGCGCGATCTTGCCAGGAAGCTGATCGCCGATCGCACGACGGGTGACGGCTACGGCGTCATTTGCCCCTTCACCACGCGTCCGCAGAAACACTGGACAAAGGTCCGCTGGATAGAATTGGCTGGTGAGCTTCGCGCACGCTACGGACATGACGTGGTGATGTTAGGTGGCCCCGCAGATGCGGCCCCCGCAAGAATCATCACGGCTTCGGGTGTGGTGATTAATCTTGTGGGCGAGACCGGTATCCAGACGGCCGCGGCGATCATCTCCGACGCACGTTACCTGGTGGGCGTGGACACCGGTCTGACCCACATGGGGCTGGCGTTTGAACGGCCCACGGTTTGCCTGTTCGGCTCAACGCGACCCTATACCGACACCGCGACCGCGGCAGGCCGTGTGCTGTTTCACGAGATGCCCTGTGCGCCCTGCCGTCGCCACCCCACTTGCGATGGCGCCTATACCTGTATGACCGGCATTCAACCGGCCGAGGTCATCGGGCTGCTGGACGGTCTTCTGCGTCCTGAGGCAAGCGTCCGGTCATGAAGGTGTTGCACGTGGAATCGGGCCGCAACCTCTACGGGGGAGCACGCCAGGTGCTCTACCTCCTCGCGGGGCTGCATCAGCGGGCGGTGTCAAATGTTCTCGTCTGTGCCTCCGGCAGTGACATCGAGCGCGCGGCGCGGTCTTTTTCTGAGGTCTGCCCCCTGCCTATGAAGGGCGATCTCGATTTAGGGCTGGTATCGGGATTGCGAAAGCTGATCCGGTTGCATCGGCCCGATGTGGTTCACCTGCACAGCCGCCGCGGTGCCGATGTCCTGGGCGGTATCGCCGCGAAACTCGAGAAGGTGCCGGTGGTGGTGTCACGGCGGGTGGACAATCCGGAATCACCTTGGTGGGCCGCCATCAAGTACCGGCTCTACGACCGCGTGATCACCATCTCCGAGGGTATCCGACAGGTATTGCTCGGGGAGGGCGTCGATCCATCGCGTGTGATCTGTGTTCGATCGGCCGTGGTGGCGGAGGATTACCAACACCCCTGCGACCCAGGGGTCTTGCGGCAGGAGTTTCGCCTGCATGGTGACGGGCCCGTCGTGGCTGTCATTGCCCAGCTCATCCCCCGCAAGGGGCACAGGTATCTGCTGGCGGCACTGCCTGACCTGCTCAGGGAGTTTCCGGATTTGCAGGTGTTGTTCTTTGGCAAAGGTCCGTTGAAGGATCAACTGGAGGCGATGGCTGGAGAGGCGGGATTGCAGGAAGTCGTTCATTTCACCGGTTTCCGCGATGATCTCCCGCGATGGCTCAGATGCCTGGACCTGTTGGTGCATCCCGCAGAGATGGAGGGCCTCGGCGTGTCGCTATTGCAGGCCGCCGCCGCGGGTGTACCCCTGGTGGCCAGCCGGGTGGGCGGAATCCCCGAAATCGTAGTGGATGGCGAGTCGGGCATTCTCACGAATCCCGGCGACCAACAGGCATTGGCAACCGCTGTGCGATCCTTGCTGAGGGATCAGGATTTACGCAGGCATCTGGGGGAGGGCGCCCGCCGGCGAGTGGAGTCGTTGTTTTCGGTTGACGCGATGGTAAAAGGGAACCTCAAGGTATACGAGGGCGTGTTGGCAGGTGGCGTAGTGAGATGAAATCCCTCCACATCATAGGCAGCAAGGCCATGGGCGGCGCAGAGCGTTGGTTCTGCCGTTTTACCGAGGCCCTGCATCTCGGTGGTGATGAAGTTCGGGCGTTGGTGCGCCGTGGCAGTGAACTTGAACTTTGTCATCTTCAGGCATTGCCACACGATGCCCTTCCGATGCGCACCGTCTGGGACCCTCTGTCCAGATTCGAGGTGTCCCGCTATGCGCGGCAGTCGAATGCGCCCATCGTTCAGACTTACATGGGACGGGCGACCCGGCTGACCCATCTGCGGCCCGGTCGTGGCCAGGTGCATCTGGCCCGTCTTGGCGGCTACTACAAGCTCGACGGTTATCGTCATGCTCATGGTTGGGTCGGAAACACCAGGGGATTATGTGACTGGTTGGTGGCCCAGGGAATGCCCGCAGCCCGTGTGCACCATATCTATAATTTTATTTCGATGCCGCTGCCGGCAGATGGAAAGCAGTTGGCCGCATTGAGAGAAAATCTCGATCTGGATAGCAACGACTGGGCCCTGGTGACACCCGGCAGGTTTGTTCCGGTGAAGGGTCTGCGTTATTTGATTGACGCCCTGGCGCGACTTCCCAATGAAATAGCCGGGCGACGGGTACGCCTCCTGATGGTCGGCGACGGTCCACTCGAAGAGTCGTTACGCCAACAGGCAGTGGCCTTGGGTATCATCGACAGGGTGATCTGGTGTGGCTGGCAGCAGAATCCCTCGCCATTTCTGGCGCTGGCAGATGCCATTGTATTCCCGTCACGGGACGAGGAAACCTTCGGCAACGTCATTCTCGAGGCATGGAGCTACGGCAAGCCGCTGGTGACGACGGCGTTTCGAGGCGCGAGAGAGATTGTTCGTCATGGCGAGGACGGCTACTTGGTGCCCTGTGACGACGGTGAGGCCCTGGCGCGCGGGATTTTGGAGTTGCTCATCGATGAGGAAACGCGGGCCGCTTTCGTTGCCGCCGGCCATGAGCGCATCCGACAGGAGTTCAGCGAGGCGGTTATTCTGGACCAGTACCGCAACCTTTATGCGCACTTGGCGTCCACGGCCTAGCCATGCCACAACGCATTTCCATATTGATGTACCACCAGGTCGGTGATTTCCCGGCCATGACGGGGCATCGATCGACGTACTGCCATTTCAAACGGTTTCAGGCACAGATGGCTTTTTTGAATCGTTTCGGTTACCACGTGCTCGGGCTGGGCGATGCTCTCGACTGTCTGGCAGGCCGACGACCCACCCCGGCGCGTGCGGTGGTGCTGACCTTCGACGACGGCTATGAAAATTTCTACGAGTACGCCTGGCCCGTCCTGGCCCGCTATCAATTCCCCTCCATGGTTTACCTGATTTCAGGACTGGTGGGAAAACCATCCGGATGGTTCGGGGCCGATGACCGGGACACGCCCCCCCTCATGGGCGCTGAGCGCATCCGTGAATTGAGACGCGCCGGTGTGGACTTCGGCGCTCACTCGGTGACCCACGTCAAGCTTGCCGAACAGTCACCCGAGCGCATGCGGGAGGAGGTGTTCGGTTCGAAGGCCGATTTGGAAGACGTCCTGGGCGAACCCGTGCTGGATTTCTGCTATCCCTACGGCAGTCATGATCTGCGCACCGTGGAGACGTTGGCCGAGGCGGGGTTTCGCACCGCGGTGAGTTGTGTGCGGGCGTCGGCGACGCCAGAGGATGACCCGCTAACGCTGCCGCGCAAGGCAATCTCCTACGGCGATACCTTGCCGGGCGTCTGGTGGAAGCTGCACATGAAGCACGAACCAAAGCGGCCGCACATCAGACGGGCAGGCCGGACCATGAAAAATCGGCTGCCGGCTGCCGGCGTCGATGGGGCTGGCAAATAAAACTCTTTAACAGCAGCCCTGAATTTCAATCTCTTGATCGAACTTGTAGCGTTCAAACGGCCCGCTGATGTTAATTGCTGAAGCTCCGTAAAGACAACGCGCGAATGCCTGAGGTTGAGTAACCGTCGAGCATCCAAGAATAACCCCGCATTTCCGGATATGCTGGAATCAGTGCTTCCCATCCCTGTCCCCGGGTAGTCGAAAGATGTTGGAAGCCGTCCCACCGCGCGGAAGATGGAATTCCCGGCTCCCCTCTCTGACGAACAACAGGTTCCGTCCCGGGAGGGTTTCTAATACGCGCCTTAGAGGTCTGAACTTGCCTGGTAACACCGTTGCATCGACCCTTGATGGGAGGCAAATCCGCAATGCAACGGGGTTTCCAGATACACAACATGGAGTAACAAGCCAGTAACCTTGGACTCAACCCCTGAGGCTTCTCGGACATAAGCGCAAATAAGCCCACAGCCACCTGATTTCCCCCTCGGATTTCGCATAAAATATGTCCGCCTACTAACTTTCCAAGATGCGTAAATTCAGGGGTGAATACATGAATTCGATTGTGCGCGTTGCGTTGTTGTCGCTGGCCTTTACGGGGCAGGCATCGGCCGGCAACATCCTGTTCGTAAATTACAATGGAAGTGACGACACCGTTCCCACAGCCTTGGCCGCAGACGGTCACTCCGTCACTCCTGTAGATGTGCCCCCTGCCACGGCAAGCACCTATTTCCAGAATGCGGATCTGGGCCAGTATTGCGCGGTCGTATGGAGTACTGCGTATGCATATAGCCAAGACCTTACCGGCGCAGCAGCCAGGCTATCGGATTGGGCAACGTCGGGCGGCCATGTGTTGATCACGGCACCTGATGGAATTCGTGACGATGGCGATCTTGTCAGTCTGTTAGGGGGGGCGGGTGCAACCGACAACGGAAATACCTTCAGCACAGTTGCGAACATATCGAACAGCGTGACAACCGGCCTGTTCGACATACGTGGCCAGCAACCACCACCGCTCAGCGATATAGACGCGTTGTGTGGCCCTCTTTCCGGAGATACCGTTGGTTTGGTGACCGCGCAGAACACGGCCTGCCCATCTGAGCCCGGCTATGTCTGGTCCCTGCGTTCTCTTGGTTCAGGACAAGTTGCGTATATTACCAGCAGCAACTTCACCGGCGGCGATGAGCCTGACTGGTCTGCAACCGCCATCCCTGGAGAAGGTGTCTACAACGCGGGTTTAAGGAACTTCGCCGATGCGGCATGTACCACAACACCGGCCTCCGTCCCCGCTGCGTCACCGGCTGGCCTCATTGTCGTGTCGCTGCTGCTCGCGGTCGGTGCGGTCTTTGGTCTGCGCCGTCGCATGGGATAAAGCTGATGGGGCGCCAATCCGCCTGAACCAATAGGCCGACAGCGAACCCATCCTCGCCACCGTCGATAGTACGCACCAAGACAGGCCGACCTTTCGGGGTCGGCTTTGTTTTGCTCATAAAGCCGGTATGGGTTTACGTCCGCATTGCGTGCGATTTCAGCCGATCGAGGTAACACTTTATTCCTTGCCAAAGTACGACAGGTACCAATCGACGAAACGGGCGATGCCATCCTCCACCGTGGTATCGGGTTTGTACCCGGTATCGCTGACAAGATCGGCAACATCCGCATAGGTGTCGGGTACGTCCCCGGCCTGCAGGGGCAGGAGATTCTTGATCGCCTTTCGACCAAGGCATTCCTCAAGCACCTCGATATACCGCATCAACTCCACCGGTTGATGATTGCCGATGTTGTAGAGCCGGTAGGGCGCGGAGCTGGTGGCCGAATCCGGGCTCTGGCCGTTCCAGGCCGGATTCGGCTGCGCGGGTTGGTCGAGCACACGGATGACGCCCTCGACGATGTCGTCGATGTAGGTAAAGTCGCGACGGTGATTGCCGTAGTTGAATACGTCGATGGGCTCGCCGGCGAGGATGTTGCGGGTGAACTTGAACAGGGCCATGTCCGGTCGTCCCCAGGGTCCGTACACGGTGAAAAACCGCAGCCCCGTGGTGGGCAGTTCGTAGAGATGGCTGTAGGTGTGAGCCATCAATTCGTTGGCCTTTTTTGAAGCGGCGTAGAGGCTCAGCGGATGGTCAACGTTGTCGTGCACCGAGAAGGGCATGGTGCGGTTGGCGCCGTAAACAGAGCTGCTTGAGGCGTACACCAGATGTTCCACGTCCGAGTGGCGGCAGCCCTCGAGGATATTGCCGAAGCCGGTGAGATTGGCATCCACGTAGGCCGCGGGATTCTCGATGGAATAACGGACCCCCGCCTGTGCGGCCAGATTCACGACACGTTGGGGCTGGTGTGTCTTGAAGGCCCCGGCCATGGCCTCGCGATCTTCGATATGAATGCGCAGATCGTGAAAATCGGTGTGGTCGGCGGTGCGTGCCAGCCGCGCCTTTTTCAGTCCGACGTCGTAGTAGTCGTTGAGACAATCGACGCCGATCACCTCGTCACCGCGTTCCAGCAGTCTTAGAGAGAGTGCCGATCCGATAAAGCCCGCTGCCCCGGTTACCATGACTCGCATTGTCGATTTCCTTGGTTATGAATTTCGTTACAGGCGACCGTCGGCACTGCCCAGCGGCAATATGCTCTTGACGTCGTAAAGGACCGCGTTGGGTTTTCCAAAGCGGCGCAGGTGTTCTGCAGACATGGCGCGGAACTCGCGGTGGGCAACGGCGAGCACAACGGCATCGTAGCGGCCATTCTCTATGTCGCTGACCAATTCGATGTTGTATTCCTGCCGTGCCTCATCGTGGTCGGCCCAAGGATCATATACTTCAACCTGGGCGCCCTGATGCTCCAGTGCGTGCACAACCTCAATGACCCGCGTGTTGCGCAGGTCCGGACAGTTTTCCTTGAAGGTGAAGCCAAGTACCAGAATGTTGGCTTCTGCCGGGGGTATCGAGCGGTCGGCAAGAAGCCCGGTGATCTGTGACGCGACAAAGGCGCTCATGCCGGCGTTAATCTGGCGGCCGGCGAGAATCATTTCAGGTTGATACCCCAGCTGCTGTGCCTTGTGGGTCAGGTAGTAGGGGTCGATGCCGATACAGTGACCGCCCACCAGGCCAGGGTGAAAGTGGAGAAAATTCCACTTGGTACCGGCCGCTTCGAGAACCTGCTCCGTATCCAACGCCATGCGATTGAACAGCATCGCCAATTCGTTGATGAGGGCGATGTTGACGTCGCGCTGTACATTTTCAATGATCTTGGCCGCCTCGGCGGTGCGAATATTCGCGGCTTGATGGGTGCCTGCCGTGATGATGGAGCGGTACACCCTGTCGATGAATTCGGCTGCTTCTGGAGTCGACCCCGAGGTGACCTTGACGATGTCCGTCAGACGATGCTCCTTGTCTCCCGGATTGACGCGTTCGGGACTGTACCCGACGAAGAAATCGCGATTGAAGGTCAGCCCCGAACGCGCGGCAAGAATCGGCACGCAGTCGTCCTCGGTGGCGCCGGGATAAACGGTGGATTCGTAAACGACGATATCGCCCGCTTTCAGGTGATCGCCGACGGTCTGACTGGCGGCAAACAGCGCAGTCATGTCCGGATGGTTGTCGGCGTCAATGGGGGTCGGAACGGTGACGATAAAGAAATTGCACTGGCCGAGTCGGCTTGCGTCATCGGTGATTTCGAGCAGGGCGGCCGCCTGGAGCTCCTCCGTCTCTGTTTCCAGCGAACGGTCTTTGCCCTCGCGAAGTTCCTCGATACGGGCGCTGTCCACATCGAAGCCCAGCGTTGGGAATTTACGGCCCAACTCGACGGCCAGGGGCAGTCCCACGTATCCTAGCCCCACAATCGCGATGCGTATTCGATCCAGATTGAACATTGCACCCTAGCACGCTGAACCAAGCCTATTATCTTAGAGACAAGCGGTGACCTTGCAAAGAATAACGAGTGATTTTCTGCTGACGCAGTTGAAGGGCAGTGCCATCCTGGTGGTCGGTGACCTTATGCTCGATCGTTACTGGCATGGTGACACGAGGCGGGTTTCCCCCGAGGCGCCGGTCCCCGTTGTCAGGGTAGGGGAGATCGAAGACCGCCTCGGCGGAGCTGCCAACGTGGCCCGCAATATCATGTCGCTTGGCGGCCAGGCCACGCTGGTGGGTGTGGTCGGTGATGATCAGAACGGACGCCGGCTGCGGGACCTGCTCGAGGAGACGGGCGCCCGTGCGGAATTTGTCCCCAGGGCCGGTTGGGACACCATTACCAAACTTCGCGTGATCAGCCGCCACCAGCAGCTCATCCGTCTGGATTTCGAGAAACCGGTGGAACCCGATGTGACGGTTGACCTGGCAGAGCGCGTAGCACCTTTGTTGGCGACAACGCAGGTGCTGGTGCTTTCTGATTACTCGAAGGGCGCGCTGCAGGACCCCCAGGCGCTGATCGGCCTGGCCCGCCAGGCCGGCGTTCCGGTGGTTGTCGACCCCAAGCGAGTCGATTTCGATGCCTATCGGGGGGCGGCGGTTGTCACCCCCAATGCCTCGGAATTCGAGGCGGTGGTGGGCCCCTGGCAGGACGAAGCGGACATGGAGCAGAGAGCCCGTCGATTGATCGATGCGTTGGATTTCGGCGCCTTGCTGGTGACCCGGGGCGAACAGGGCATGACATTGGTGGTACGCGACGGACCCAGCGCCCATTTGCCCACCATGGCCCGTGAGGTATTCGACGTCACCGGTGCCGGAGATACCGTCGTGGCGAGCCTGGCCGTTGGTCTGGCGTCCGGCATGGCGCTCGCTGACGCGGCGGCGTTATCCAACGCGGCGGCGGGCGTGGTGGTGGGCAAGCTGGGGACCGCCGACGTTTCACCGGCGGAACTGCAGCGGGCCATAGCCGAGCAGCATCCCGATGAGCATGGCGTGCTGGACGAGGACGAACTGCTGCGCCATGTGGCCCGGGCGCGGGCCAGAGGCGAGCGCATCGTGATGACGAACGGTTGTTTCGATATCCTGCATCCCGGACACGTCGCCTATCTGGAACAGGCCGCCACCCTCGGCGACCGCCTTGTGGTGGCGGTGAACGATGACGGGTCGGTGGCACGCCTGAAGGGTCCGAGCCGACCGATCAATACGCTTTCCCAGCGTTCGGCGGTGCTGGCGGGATTGCGGGCGGTGGACTGGGTGGTGGGGTTTACCGAGGATACCCCCGAACGCCTGATCTGCGCGGTCGAACCCGATTGCCTGGTCAAGGGTGGCGACTATCGGCCCGGGGAAATCGCCGGGGGTGACTGCGTGCGCAGGTCTGGGGGCGAGGTGGTGGTGCTGGATTTCGTCGAAGGGTTTTCCACAACGGCCATCATTCAGGCCCTGGCGCCGGATTCCTCTTCCTGAGCAGACGCCTCGAGCAGCCCCTTCACGGCGCTGGCGAGATTTTCGAACACTCTGGTCCCTTCGGGCAATCCCCCCTGGTTGCGAGTGGCATGACCTTTGCCGGTCAGTACCAGCAACGGCTGCGCGCCCACCGCGGCGGCGGCGTCGAGATCCCGCTTGCTGTCGCCGATCACCCAGGCACCTTCCAGGGGCAGGTTCAGCCTGGCGCTGATCTGGCGGTAAAGCCCTGGTTTCGGCTTGCGGCAGTCGCAGCCATCGTCCGGTCCGTGAGGACAAACGGCGATGAAATCGAGCTGACAGTCCCGGTCGGCCAGGAGTTCAGCGAGCCGGGCGTGCATGGCTTCCAGGTCTGATCGTGCCAGGAGACCTCGCGCCAGTCCGGATTGATTGGTGGCGACGGCGACGGTGAAACCCGCGTGTTTCAGCTGCGCGATCCCATCGAGACTCCCCGGAATGGGTATCCACTCCGCCATGGTCTTGATGAAATGGGGCGAGTCCTGATTGATGACCCCGTCCCGATCGAGGATCACCAGCGGGAGTGTCACGGCGTCAGATCCCGTTCCACCAGTTCGCAAAGTAGATGCCCGGCGAGGATGTGCATCTCCTGAACCCGCGCCGTGGAAAACCCCGGGATGACCAGGGCCTGATCCACCATCGTGGCCAGTTTGCCGGCTTCACCGAGAAATCCCACCGTTATGCATTCGCGTTGGCGGGCGCTCTCGATACCCCGCACCACGTTGGCGCTGTTGCCGCTGGTGGATATGCCGATCACCACATCGCCCGCCCGGGCCAGTCCGTCCACCTGGCGGGCGAAGATTTCTTCAAAGCCGTAGTCGTTGCCCACGGACGTCAGCACGGACGTATCCGTGGTCAGGGCCATGGCGGCGAAGGCGGGTCGGTCCGCCTGAAAGCGTCCCACCAGCTCGGCGGCGATGTGTTGCGCGTCGGCGGCGCTACCGCCGTTACCCATCAGCAGCACCTTGCCGCCTGCACGCAAACTGGCGGTGACGAGCTCTGCGATTCGCTGCACCTTGTCCTGTTGTTCGGTGAGGCTATCGAGTGCTTTGCGGTGCTGGGAGAGGAGGGCGTTAATCATAAACTCGAATCTGGATGATGATTTGCGTGAGGCAATTATGCCATCGGCTCCAAGGTGAATCCGTCGGCGGGACTGCCGTCCTGCTGACGGTTGTGGAGATTCGCATAGGCGCCGCCGGCCTGAATGAGTTCCGCGTGGGAGCCGCGCTCGACGATCCGGCCACCTTCGAGCACCAGCAGGGTGTCGGCATTTTCGATGGTGGACAGGCGATGGGCGATTACCAGCGTGGTTCGATTCTTCCTCACCCTTTCGAGGGCCTGCTGAACCAGTTGCTCAGAGGTGGTATCGAGGGCGGACGTTGCCTCGTCGAGGATGAGGATCGGGGCATCCTTGAGGATGGCCCGGGCGATTGCCAGCCGCTGCCGCTGGCCGCCGGACAGGCGTACGCCGTTCTCGCCCACCAGGGTGTCAAGGCCCTGGGGCATGTTGCGGATGAACTCCCAGGCATTGGCCGCCTCGGCGGCGGCGATGATGCGCTCGTCATCGGGGAGGGGATTCATTCCGTAGGCGATGTTGGACCGCACCGAGTCGTTGAACAGCACCACGTCCTGGCTCACAAAGGCGATCTGGCGCCGTAGCGCGCCCAGTGACAGGGAGGAGATGTCCATGTCGTCGAGGAGAATCCGGCCTTCGGTCGGTTCGTAGAATCTCGGCACCAGGCCGGCGATGGTGGTTTTTCCGCTGCCGGACGGTCCCACCAGGGCGACCGTCGTTCCCCTTGGCACTTCAAAGGAGACATCTTGCAGTGTTTCCTTGGCCGCATTGTCATAGCGGAAACCGACGTTTTCGAAGGTCAGGTTGCCACGGGTGATGCCGGGGTCGGCGTCGCCGAGGTCAGGCTCTTCCGCTTCGTCCACCAGATCAAAGATGACCTCCGCAGCCGCGAGTCCCTTCTGCAGCGGCTGACTCGCATTGGTCAGGCGTTTGATCGGTGATGTCATGAGGCCGATGGCGGCGAAAAACGCCACCAACCCACCCACGGACAGCTCGTTGTCGATGGCCTGGCGTGTCCCGAAGTAGACGATGCCGCTGAACAGTACGGCCGTGATGAATTCGACGATGGGCACGTTGGCCGCGCCTGCGGCGGTCACCTTGTATTGAAACTGACGGGCACGATTGGCCACCTTGTAGAATCGTTCGCGCTCGCGTTGCTGGGCGCCGAACACCTTGATGACCTTGTGGGCCTTGGCGGTTTCTTCGAGTACATGGGTCATATCGCCCAGCGAGTTTTGAAACGCCAGACTGAAGCGTCTCATCCGCCGCGAAAACAGGCGCACGGTAATCATGATGGGCGGGAAGGCGAGAAAGATGGCCAGCGTCAGCTGCCAGTTGAGATAGATGGCATAGATGAGCAGGCCGAGAACGGTCACGCTGTCCTTCACCAGCACCGTAAGGGTCTTGGTGGCGGCGTTGGTCACCTGGGTGACGTTGAAGGTGATCTTCGAGATGATGTTACCGGTCGGGTGGTGGTCGTAATAACGTGCCGGCAGCACCAACAGACGCTCGAACATCTTGCGGCGCAGGTCCAGAACCACGCGTCCGGCCACCCACCCCACGGCGATGCCGCTGATCACGCTGGCGATTCCACGCAGCAGGAACAGCAACACCATGATGACGAGGATGGTGTGAATGCTCTCGATGTTCTTTTCGATGAAACCGGAATCGAGCAACGGCTTGAGGACCGCCGGAATGGCGGGTTCGGTCAGCGCGAATGCGATCATGGCGCCGATGCCGATGGAAAACTGCTTCACATAGGGGCGGACGTAAGACAGCAGGCGGAGATAGAGTTGTCGGCTGTTGGCGGGCTTCTGCATCTCGCTTGCTCTGCGGTATCAGGAATAAAGTTTGGGTTCGCCCGCCGGACGCGTCTTGAAGCGGCGGTGAAACCAGAAATAGTCGGCGGGTTGTTCGCGGGCCCAACGCTCGAACACGGCGTTGATCCTGGTGGCGTCCTCCACCGGGTCAGTTCCCGGAAAGTCCTCAAACGCCTTTTCGATGCGCACCAGATACCCTTTGTTGTCTGCCAGGCGGATGGTGGAGAAGGGTACCACCACGGCACCGGTTCGCGCAGCGAGGCGGGTGGTGGCGGGGTTGGTGGCCGCGGCAATGCCGAAAAAGCGCGCGAATACCCGGTTGGACGCGCGAAAGTTCTGGTCCGGCGCGTACCAGACCACCTGGCCCTGCTTCAGGCTGCGGATCATGGTGCGGATGTCGTCGCGATGGATGACTTTTTCGGCGTGGCGCTCCCGCCCCTGACGTATGACGTGCTCGAAGGCGGCGTTTTCGCTGCGGCGGTAGATCACCTGTGTGGGAACCTCGAAGGAGATCAAATGGCCGCCGATTTCCAATGTCGTGAAGTGGGCCGACAGCAGGATGACGCCCCGGCCCTGTTTCAGGGGTTCGAGGATATGCTCGATGCCCTCCACCCGTCCGACGGCGCGCAGCTTGTCGTCCGGCCACCACCAGCACATGGCCGCCTCGATGCCCCCCATCCCCATATGCGCCGTGTGTTGCCTGGCGAGCGCCGTGCGTTCCTGTTCCGACAATTCCGGGAAGCACAGGCGCAGGTTCACGTCCGCCACCCGTTTCTTGCGTGCGGGGAGAAACCGGTAGGCGAGGCGCCCCAACCCGCTACCAATGTTCAGGGCGGCTGAATAGGGCAGCAGCACCGCCAGCCGAAGCAGGCCAATGGCGATCCAGGTCGGCCAGGTGCGGGGCGCCAAATGGTCAGGCAGCATGTCGAAAGCGGGCGTGTTCACCGATGATAAGGTTGGCGGGTATTCTACTGGACGCATCCCGGGCCTGCCCATGCGCGGTTTTCGATTCACCCCGGGTGTGTTAAAAAGCCCCTGCAAACTACGGATAGACAACTGAATCCATGACTCTGTCACCACACAGGCACCGGCTCCGTTGCAGGTCTCGATGGCGTTGAACCCAGAACCCGTCGCCTTACCTGAAATGTGTTTTGTGTGGAGCAGAAAATGACCCCCGAACTCTTCGACGAACTCGTCGCCCAGGGATTCAACCGGATTCCCGTCGCCTGTGAGGTGCTTGCCGACCTCGATACCCCGCTGAGCGTCTATTTAAAACTCGCCAACGGACCCTACTCCTACCTGTTCGAGTCGGTTCATGGCGGCGAGAAATGGGGCCGCTATTCCATTATTGGCCTGCCGTGCCGGACCGTGCTCAAGGTTTCGGGTCACGATGTTCGCGTGGAGCGGAACGGCGAGGTCATCGAGCATTCGGTGGAGGATGATCCGCTGGGCTTCATCGAGGCCTTTCAGGCCCGATATCGCGTTGCGGAGCCGGAACAATTGCCGCGTTTTTCGGGCGGACTGGTGGGCTACTTCGGTTACGACACTGTGCGCTACATCGAGTCCCGGCTGGCCCATTGCCCGAATCCCGACCCGCTGGAAAATCCCGATATCCTGCTGATGGTGTCGGACGATCTGGTGGTGTTCGACAACCTGAAAGGGCGGATGTACGTCATTGTCCATGCGGAGCCCGAACAGGGCGATACGCTGGCCACGGCGGAGGCAAGGATTCGCGAGCTGGTGGGTCGCATGCAGACCGGCGCACCTCGCGCGCCCTGTGGTCCGTCGCGAGAGATCGACGAGTCGCACTTTATCTCCGGCTTTACCGAGGAGGCCTTCAAATCCTCAGTGGATCGTATCAAACAGTACATTCTCGATGGCGATTGCATGCAGGTGGTGCTTTCGCAGCGGCTGTCGATTCCCTTCCATGCGCCGCCGCTGGACCTCTACCGGGCTCTGCGCGGACTGAATCCTTCGCCCTACATGTATTACCTGGACCTTGGCGACCATCACGTGGTGGGGTCGTCTCCCGAGATCCTCACCCGCCTGGAAGACGGCGAGGTAACCGTGCGTCCCATTGCGGGCACGCGCCGCCGCGGCTACACCGATGAGGAGGATCGCGCCCTTGAAGCGGAGCTTTTGGCCGACCCCAAGGAACTCGCCGAGCACCTGATGCTGATCGACCTCGGTCGCAACGATGCCGGGAGAATTGCGCGCATCGGTACGGTCACTGTCACCGACAAGATGGTGATCGAGCGTTATTCCCACGTCATGCACATCGTCTCCAACGTGACCGGCGAACTGAGCGAGGGCATGTCGGCCATGGATGTGCTGCGGGCCACCTTTCCCGCCGGAACCGTTTCCGGGGCGCCGAAAATACGCGCCATGGAGATCATCGACGAGCTGGAGCCGGTCAAGCGCGGCGTGTATGCCGGTGCGGTGGGCTATCTTGCGTGGAACGGCAACATGGACACCGCCATCGCCATTCGCACCGCGGTCATCAAGGACCAGACCCTGCATATTCAGGCGGGCGCCGGCGTGGTGGCCGATTCGGTGCCGGATCTCGAATGGAAGGAGACCATGAACAAGGGCCGGGCGATCTTCAGGGCCGTGGCCATGGCGGAGGCCGGTATCGACCGCAATGGCTGCGAAGAGGACTGAAGCGCCGCAGGGCTGCGTCGGTAATCTGCTAGTTTTCGTACCAGCGGCGGTGCCAGCGCTGCAGCATGAATAGCGGCCATAGCTTTCGGCCGTGATCGGCGCGTCCCGCGCGGTGTTCCTTCAATAGTTGGGTCAGCAGTTCCGGTTGCAGCAGCCCCTGGGTGCGCAAGCGTTGCGGATCGAACAGGTCGTCCACCTCGTCGCGCAATTGGCCGTTGATCCATCCCGATACGGGCACCGACAGCCCGCGCTTTCGACGGTAAACCACGTCGCGGGGTAAGCGTACGGTGGCGGCTTTTTTGAGCGCGACCTTGGTGGAGAAATTACTTACGCTCGTGGGTAACGGCTGGTGCAACGCCAGCTCCATCATCAAACGATCGAGAAAGGGCGCGCGCACCTCCAGCGATGCCAGCATCGTGGCCCGGTCCACCTTGGTGAGCAGGTTCTCCGCCAGATAGGTCAGCATGTCGAAGATCATCGCCCGTTTTACCGGGTGATGCGCCGCGCCGAGTTCCGACCAGGTATCCTCGAGCGGCGGTGCCTCGTAGTCGACGCCGACGCGACCCGCATTCGGGCCGAGGGCGCCAAACCAGGCGATGTGGCGGTCGAGGGTGTCGCGCTCGGCCTCGTCGACAAAGCGGCGGGCGAGAAAGCTGAGCGACACCTTGCGGTTGGTGACGGGCAGTCGGTGAACGGTTCCGCGGATAAATTTGCGCAGTGCCGGGGGCATCTTGCGAAAACGCTCGGCCCAGCGATGCCCCAGGTAAGTGGGATAGCCGCCGAACAGCTCGTCGGCGCCCTCGCCGGACAGCACCACCTTCACCTCGGCGGCGGCAGCCTCGGCCAAAAGATAGGATGGCAGTATGGCCGGGTCCCCGAGGGGTTCCGCCATTTTTGAACTCACCAGTTCCAGAGCGCGGTGCAGCGCCGCTTCGTCCGCATGTACCGTGGTGTGTGCCGTTCCCAGAAGCTGCGCTACCCGGGTGGCCCATTGGGACTCGTCGAACGAGCGGGAGGCGAAACTCACCGCATAGGTACGCACCGTTTCCGGCGGGTGGTGACGCACCGCTTCCGCCGCGATCAGCGAGGAATCCAGCCCGCCGGAAGTAAAAATACCCACGGGTACATCGGCCACCAGCTGGCGCTTAACCGAGGTTTCGAAGGCCTCCAGTATCTCCGCCGAACTTGCTGTCGATTCAACGGCGGCGTGATCCATCGGGTTCCAGAAGCGGTGGATTCTGGTGCCCGAGGTGTCGGCGACGAGCAAATGCCCGGCTTCGAGTTTGTGGATGCCCGAGAACATGGTGCGCGGCGCGGTACAGTAACCCAGCGTCAGGTAATCCGAGAGTGCCGGCGTGGATATTTCGGGCACCCGGTCACGGGCACTCAACAGGGCCTGGATTTCCGAGGCAAACTGCAGTTCGCCCTGCTGGTCGGAATAAAACAATGGTTTCTCGCCCGCCCGGTCTCTGGCGAGCACCAGCTTGCGGGTTCGCAGATCCCAGATCGCCAGTCCGAACATGCCGTCGAGGCGCTCGATGGCGGCCTCACCATGCTCCAGGTACAAGGGCAGAATGGGCTCAATGTCGTTGTGGTCGGTACGAAACGGATAACCTTCGGCGGCGTAGTGGCGGCGTATTTCCGGTGCGTTGTAGATCTCGCCGTTACAGACAATCCAGACCATTCCATCGGGGCTGGTAAAGGGCTGAGTGGCGACGTTGCTCAGGTCGACGATGGAGAGCCGTCGCGAGCCCAGGATGGCGTCATCTGACGCCAGGTGACCGCCGGTGTCCGGTCCGCGATGCCATAGCGCCTTGTCCATACCCAGTACAGCCGATGGTGCCTTGAGGGCATTCCCCGCCACATTGACTGAACCAAAGATGCCGCACATGGCTAGCGACTATCCGCGCTGCAAGGGCCGTAGACCGAAAATCGCGGCGCCGAACCGATCAGGGGAAGTCGGGACGCCAGATCTCCCTGCTCGGGTTGATTCTTGTTCTTGACGAGAAAGACCGTCGGTTCGGGGCAGCTTTCCAGCTCCTGTCGCCACCATTCGGACGGATGCAGCGTGGAGCCGGGCATCCCGGCGAGTTCGTCCGCGTATTCGTCGATGTAGTTACTGGGTATGCCGCTCGCGCCATGAGTGGACATCTCCACCGGGCGTTCGAGATAGAAGGGCAGCGAAGGCATAAAGGCCGAGACACCGATGACCCGGACCTCTCCGGGAACGGCGGCCTGAATGGCATGCGCCAGGGTGCGGGCAGAGCGGTGCTTGCCGATTTCCTCGAGCATGGGCTGCAGGCCCAACACCAGGGCGATGGGGATCAGCGCCATGCCGGCGATGCCCGCTTGCCGAATACGAGTGCCAAGGGCGGCCAGTGCTGCGGTGGCCAGGAGCAGACCGCCCACCCAAGGGCCGTCCTGACGCAGCGCCGCGACGATGCCGTCGCCGCGCACGCGATTGGCGAGTTCGTCGCTGCCAAAGAACAGGAGCAGGCCCACAATGCCCGTGATGATCGCGGCCGTTACCGCGCTGTAACGCAGGGCCGATGGGGATCGGTTCAGAACCTGGGCGGCCAATAGCGCCACCGCAGGCAGCGCGGGCAGGATGTAACCGGGGCGCTTGGACTGGGACAGCGTAAAAAAGATCAGCGGGACCAGGATCCAGAGCAGGAGAAACACCTCGGTACGATGTGCCGCAGCGCGTTCACGCCAGAACTCCAGCAGATTCCGCCAGCCGAAGATCAGGACGTTGAACCAGGGGAAGGCGCCGCCCACCAGGAAGGCGAGGATGTACCATGGAGGCCCGGTGCGCTTCATGCTGTCCGTGGCCACCCGCTCGAAGGTTTCACGCACGAAGGCGTAGTGGGGGAACTCGGGATGGTGGTGCACCACGTAGAAAAACCAGGGCGCCACCACAGCGACAAAGGCGATAATGCCGGCCGGGTGGAACAGGCGACGCAGGCGGTCACGACACACCAGCGCCTCCGCCATGCTGATCAGCAGTGGCAACAGCAATCCCACAGGACCCTTGGTCAAAACCGCGAAACCCGCGGCCGCCCAGCCCAGTACCCGCCAGCCGACGCCCTCGTGCTTCCAGCTGATATGGAAGGCGAGACAGGACAGGGCGACCCAGAACATCATCACCGCATCGAAGATCACCAGGCGCGCGTAGACCATCGCCAGGGGCGAGGTGATCAGAATCAGGCCGGCCAGCAAGGCGGAGGATTTATCCACATAACGCCGACCGAACCCGATGACCATGACGACCGTCGCCAGGGTGAAGAGGATGGTGGGCAGGCGCGCCGCCAATTCGTTGACGCCAAAGGCATTTAGCGAGACGGCGGTGGCGGCGAACAGAAATACCGGTTTGTCGAGATAGGGCAGGCCGTTGAAATAGGGGATCAGGTAATCGCCCCGTTCCACCATTTCCCGGGCCACCTCGCTGTTGCGGCCTTCGTCCGGATCCATCAAGGCCACGGAGCTGATGCCCTGGTGGAGCGCCAGGAGCGCCAGGCCCCACAGCAAAGACCAGAACAGTACGGCCGTCAGGGTGCTGGAGCGGGCGGTGGGACTATGGTTTGGCATGTGATCTCAACGACAGGTGAATCCGCAGATCAAGCAAGTGGCGGCCCGCGGGCCGCAAATACCGCCCGCGGGCGTCGTTCAGAGGCCCAAAAATACCAATCAAGAGTTTCTCGCGACTAGTCCGGCGGACATCTTCAGGGTGCGGCGGGGGCGAATCCGGCAAAGCGAAATTTTATGCTGGTAGAGGCTCTGTCGCAAGTTTGGTGGGGCGTGGATTGGAGATTAAAACTGGGGGTTGATGCAATGATTCCGAAGAAAAAATCTACTCGCTTTTCTTCATTGGTATTTGCGGGGATAACTACCCATCCAAGTTTATATTCCCGCCCCGGTGAGGGGGCGACTCAGAGCGGCAACAGATGTTTTGGAATCAGTGGTATCGAATCTCGCCCATTTGTGAGGTTGACTGCAATAATATCAGAGACATAGACGGGAGTTTGGTTTCAATCCGCACCCCCGTGAGGGGGCGACGGGCCGTGGCGAGTGATTGTCCGGCTCGTTGACGGTTTCAATCCGCACCCCCGTGAGGGGGCGACGGTTACATTCTAACGGATTGTTTTAACGGCAAGTTTGGGCGCGCTTGCGCGAACCCTGTCACTCTACTCGAGCCTAATCCTCGAATACTGTGGACAGGTAGCGTTAAGTTCCTGATTTTTTAAAGAGCGCGAAACTCCCTGGGCGCAAGAGGGTGCTGGGGGTTCGCGGGAGAGTTATACGATGAGGGGCCCTTCGGGATCATAAGCCGCCTTGGCACCGACGTGTTCAACGCGACGTTTCCAGTTTGCGCCGAGGAAGTAGAATCTCAGGCTGTCGGCTTCGTCATCGATTGCGTCGATGAGCTGGGCCCGCATCAATGTCCAACCGGCCGGATCCAGCAAGCATTCGAAGACGGAAAATTGGACCCGCTGACCGTGGTTTTCGCAGATCTTCGCAACTTTCCGCAGGCGCTTGGCACCGCCAGGGGAGTCGGTTTTGACATCGTAGGTAATCAGCACCATCATCGCCGGCTGCCCCTTATTTCCAGATGAAAGGCGGATAGGCGTCGAGATCGCCGCGAAGGTGGCGGGCGAGCAAGGCGGCCTGGATGTGGGGAATGAGACCGATGGCGATCGTTTCCTCGAGAAAAGGGTGCCGGATCTCTTCGCGTTTGCGCTCCTGGTAAGCGACCAGGACAGTCTTCCGGGTCTCGTCGTCCATGGTTACACCGCCGCTTTCCGTCGTCTTGAATCCGCTTGATTTCACCTGTTGACGGTTGATCAATGAAAGAACAAGGCGGTCGGCAAGAAAGGCGCGCAATTCCTCCATCAGGTCGAGCGCCAGTCCGGGACGGCCGGGACGGTCGCGGTGCAGATAGCCCACTTGGGGATCCAGCCCCACGCCTTCCAGCGCCGATGCCACGTCGTGAGCCAGGAGCGTGTAGATGAAGGAAAGCAGGGCGTTGACGTTGTCCAGTGGTGGTCGGCGACTGCGAGATTCGAACCGGAACGGCCCTTTCTGCTGGGTAATCATGTGGTCGAATACAGCGAAGTAGATATTCGCCGCCATACCTTCCCAGCCGCGCAGGCTGTCGACGACGGCATTCGTCCGCGCTGTCTGCACCAGCAGGCGAGCCAATTCGTGCACTGCTTGCTCGACCCCTCGGTCGGCGGTTTCCGGATGGTCGCGTAGCGTGCGCTGCAGTACAGCGCGGCTGTTGGCAATCTTGCCGGCAACGATGTTTCGGGCGATGTGAACTGTCGCAGTGGGGTCGTCACTTCGTCTGTATTGCTCGCGTCGCAGAAGGACGTTTCCGGACGTGGGTCCCTGTACGCGGGCGAGAAAACGGCCGTTTTCCGTCAGAAAGGACAGCGTTACGCCGTGCTCGGCGCACAGGCCCATGAGCGCCGGACTGGCGGAAACGATACCAAAGGCGACAATGCCGTCGAGCGTGCCGATGGGCACCCGCAGCAGGGACTCGCCGTCGAGCCGAACCTGCACCGTTTCGCCCTCCTTCGCGAGATAGGTGTTCTGGGTGGTGACGAAGAGGGTATTGAGCAGGGGCTTCATTAGGCATCGTCCTTGAGAATTTCGTCGATCTGCCGATTCAGGTAGTCGGTAGCCGGTTTTCGCGTGACCGCTTCAGGAAGGCAGTGGTCAGAAAGTGAGCAATGCTCGCAGCGCGGACCGAATACGGGTGGAGGTGTTCGTCCATCTTTTCTCAGGCGATGAAGGGTCTCGGCCATCGACTCTACCCCGTGGCGCAAGGCTGCGTTGAAGACGACAGGCTTTCGGCGTCGGGTTTTGCCGTAGAAGAGAGCGCCTTCCGGCACCGGGACGCCAAGCATTTCTTCCAGGCACAATGCCTGCGCGCACAGCTGCAGTTGATCCCAGTCCCCATGTTTGGGTCGGCCACGCTTGTATTCCACCGGGAAGGGCCGCCAGTGGCCGGCCACGCCAGTCAGGGCGATGCCGTTGTCGGCAGCGGAGCGATGGAATTCGACCACGTCCGCGATGCCAGTCAATCCCAGCCGTTGCGAACGCAGTCGTAGCGAACGCGCGATGTGAAGATCACCCCGAGTTTCTGACTGTCCGCTGTCGGTGCGCTCATGCAGGATGCGCCCTTCGGCCGTGTAGCGGTTTTCACTCCAGATGTGCTCAAGATGAATCAGTGCCCACTGGCGCGGGCAGTAGGCGTAGTGTTGCAGCGCAGAGAGCGGGATCGGGTCTTCCGGATCGATCATCTATTGCGCCTGATAGTGGGGTGGCGCGGAGCGCGTCCCGGCGCTAGCATGAATGCAACCATCCGGTCGGAGACGCGAAACATGCCCACAAACCTGGAGTTGCTCGAAGCCGAAGCGCTCAAACTGACGACGGCCGAGCGCGCGCATCTTACCGAGCGCCTGATCCAAAGCCTCGACGCGGATGATGCGAACGAAGCGGCGTGGTCGGCCGAGATAGAAAAGCGCCTGCGTGAGATTGATGAGGGCGAGGTTGAGACCCGTCCCGTCGAAGATGTGCTGGCCGAGTTGCACGCCAAATACGGCTGATGGAGATTCGCCTGCATCCGGCGGCACGGACGGATCTGCTTGATGCGGCGGACTGGTACGCTACGCAGGCGGGCAACGGGGTTGCCTCCGCATTCGTGAGAGAGTTTGAGCACGCCCTTAGCCTGGTGCTTTCGAACCCGGAGCTGAGTGTTCCCGTCACCGCATCCGTGCGCAAGGTCAGATTCCGCCATTTTCCCTACTCCCTGGTCTACCGGCTGGCCGGTGAGCTCTTGCGTGATTCTCGCTATCGCCCACCAGCGCCGCCGCCCGGGGTATTGGGGCCGGCGGCGCTGAAGTTTTCTAATTCAGCACTTTCGGATCAGAGCGACCTCCGGAGCCACGTCTTGTTCGGTGTCTCTGGCAATGTCCTTGCCGTCGAAAAGTACTCTGTAGTCGCTGAAGCCGCGCGGCACGGTGACATCCGGTTTTCGCTCAACGGTCAGTCTGTCGAACAGCTCGAATGCCTGTGCATTGCCGAGTTTGCTCCCGTGCTTGAACACATAGAGGCCTCTGGTGGCCATCTGTCCGCGCGCAGCGGAGCGGTCGTGCTCGAACATGTTCGTCAGCGCTTCCCACAGCAGGGCGAGATCATCCTCGGAAAACCCGGTCTGGTCGGCCAGATGGGCGGAGATGAAACCGTGGGCGCGATAGAGACCGTAGGGAACGGTGAACTTCCGCCCCATGGTGCGATTGTCGCCCTGCTGCTTCTCGGCCTCTTCCTCGGTCGCCACAGCCATGCGGGTGATCGGAGTGCTCGTGTGAGAAGATAGGGTCGGTTGAGCGTCCGAAGGTTAGCTGAACCGGCCGCGCACCTGGCCGCAGTTCACACCCGTGGACATTACGGCGCCGAAGGTGCGGACATCGTAGAAGTTTGCGCACATCCAGCTGGCGGGCTTTTTCCACTGTGTCCGCGCTGCCTTTGCGTTTCTTGTCCGACTTCAGCTCGTCTTCCTTGCCGATAGCCACGTATGCCTTCTCATGCGTCTGGTTCAGTACGGACTTTTCCTTGATATAAATATCGTGGGGCGGTTGCTCGCCTTTCGTCAGTCCGACATAGTTACGCACCTTGCGCTTGAGGCTCACGTCGGTCACCAGCCCTTTTCCCGTTTCGGCATCCACTCGTGGCATGTTGCCTGCGTCCGGGTCGCCGTTGGGGTTGCCGTCCTGCACGTCGAACAGCAATACGAAGTCATAGCGGTTTGCGAGTCCCATCAGTTGTCTCCTTGATCAGATGCGGTTTTCTTGGTGAAAAAATCCTGGCGCTGGTGGTAATAGCCAACGGCGAAGCGGCCCTGGTCGTTCAGCGAGAGCGTTGGCGGCAGGTCCGGCGGTACTTCGTCGAGAATTTCTCCCGCCAGTTTCTCCAGCGTGACCGTTCGGCCCTTGTTTTCCAGCTTCGCCAGATGGTGGTTGAACAGTTTCAACAGGGTTGGAAAGACGCTGACCGGTGTCGCCGACGCGGCGCCGAAATAGCGTTCCCTGATGGTGGCGTTGATGCCGGGGTTGGCTTCTTCCTGGGCCTTTTCGAGTAAAGCGAAGAGTCTGCCAAGGCGATATGCGGTACTGGTGTTTTGCCGATCCAATGACACAGTCAATTCCTCCGATTCCGAATGTCCGTTCAATCGATTCAGATAGCCTTTGATGATGGCGGCCCGCGGATAGGTCACGCTCTGGGTCGCCCGGTTTCGTTCCACGGCCGCAGCGAAAAAGGTGCGCGGATAGGGCAGCCCCTCGAGGATGGCGCGCATCAGATCACCGCCGAGGTTGGGCGGTATGTTGTCCGCCTTTTCCTGCACCGCCGTGGATTTCAGCAGGCGGAAAAGTGGCAGGTAAGGCGGTTCCTTCGGGCCGTGGACCATCGCGATGTCGTCGAAATAATCCTTCAGGCGATAGGCCATTTCTTTCACCGTGCCCGAGTGCCAGAATCTCACGCTGATGCGGGCGGCGTTCGGTGCGAGGCCCAGGACATAGAATTCCGTTTTGGCCTCCGGGATGTCGACGAATCCTTTGTTCAAACCGGTGTACAGCGCCTTCACGGCGCGTGTATTGCGGTCCGGGTCGTCTTTGGGCGAATCGGTCATCGCACTGCTGAAAAGGTGTTCCCAATCCGGGAATTCGCTGTTTCCGGTTTCCACGAGGCGCTGTGCCCAGAACACGGTCGAGGCATCGCCGACCTGCACGCGCTGCTCGGAGCCTTTCCGGAGCAGATGATTGAGTGCGGTGGTATAGGCGAAAGCCGCCTTGGCGCCAACGGGGGCATTGAAGCTTTGGGTCTTGCCGTAGGAGCTGAAGGCGTCGAGGTTGAACGACACAACATTCGCTCCCGAGGATTGGGCGCCCCATACGCCTTTGATAGCTGGATGCAGCCTTTCAATGGACTGGTGCTCGCCCGTGATAAGGCAAGTAGCGTCCGCCACCGCCGATTGGGTATTTTTCAGCGCGGTCAGTACGTTCGGTCTCTCCGAGATTGGTCCAGTATCGCCATGCAACTGAAAGCTGACAATCGGATTGGAGTCCAGGATCTCAGCCCAGGCGGTCATGCGGGAAAGCGCTTCGACATCGGGTGATGCGAGAAAGTGACGAACGGCGATGATTCCGGGGTCGTTCGCAACCGTATCGGGCAAGCCATCGACGCGATCGATGAATGCTGCATGCTGTGCAGCGACGCGCTCTGGTTTGTCGCGGGGGTCTATTCCCAATGCATATTCCGCCGTGTCCCACAGCAGATTGGCGGCGACACCGGAAGTCTTCTTGACGGCCTGGGGCACCAGGAACTGCTTTGCTTCTTTTCCCTCGCGCGTATCCAGGATCTGTATCGGTCGGCCCTGTTCATCGATCTCGATGAGAAAAGGGATCGGCTTCCGCTCGATTCCGAAGGGTGGCAATGCCGTTTCCGGATCAGCGGCCTTGCGCTCGTAGTAGTCGTAGAGGGCGTGCAGGATCATCCGCGTACCTCCTCGCTGTTCCACGGAGGAACCTGAATGACACCCGCCTCCATTCGTGCGTTGAAGAACCTCGGTTGCGGGCCGGCTCGGGTTCGAGAAGTCGAGGTCGTAAAGCATCCAGCCCAGGTCGCGCGCTGTAGTCCTGATGGGCGGATCCGATAGCGTGTCACGAATCGATCAGACGGAACTGGCAGAGAATTCGCGGGTGCCGAGATAGGGCTGATTGAAGCATTGGCCCTTGCGCGCACGGCGTTCGAACATGGCCGCGAACTTGTCGGCCGTGTCTTCCGGTTCTCCGGGATCCCGACAAGATCGAACCGGGCATGAAGCCGATAGCGAACATCCCGCAGGAAAGAGCCCGGCGCGTTGCTGACGGTCGTCTTCGACGTAGAGCCCGAGATTCCCGCTGCCCGGTATTCATGGCCGTGGTGGCGGTACGGGTGGAAACTACGCTGCCCACTTCGTTACGCCGAAGGTTGGTCCAGCGTATGGGGCTCAAGCACTTCGATCACGCTCGACCTGCCAGCGGATGGCGGGCTTCCACAGGATGGCGTCGAAGACGGCCCGGGCCGCAGAGGGCGTGATGACGTCGTAGGAGACCCGTTCGACTTTCATTTCGGGGCGGGTGAAGCAGGCGAAATCGCCACTGACCTCCAAACAGAATCCTTGCATGAGCTTTCCTTTAGCAAATTGTCGCTGTTAGGACAATGTACTATCAGCCGGGTCGAATAAGACCCAGTTCCGGATCATAGAGGGTGTCGCATAGTTGAACAAAGATGCCCGGCGCCGCTTCGATGATGTCTCCGTTGCCGAGCAGGCTCGTAAAGTCCCGGTCGTAGACCGTGACGGCATACCGTTGCAGGCGGCGCATCAACCGGCGCTCGGGGCCATTCTTGTGCAATATTCCCAGCAAGTGAAACAGCTCGTGGCAACGCTGGTCATAGCGCACAAAGACCGTGATGTCCGGCTTCGTCGATCATCCGGAAGCGCTGGGCGGCCGTACGGAATTGGAAAAACAGGAAAAGACCGCCATCGGGCATGAGCAGCTCCGTGAGCCCGTGCTTGTCGTGGTTACCGACCTGCGCATAGAACTGATTGAAAAAAGGTCCGAAATGGTTACGGTTCAGGGGATCTTCGCGCACCGCTTTCAACAGCGATACGCTGGCTTGGGACGGCGAATTCAGTAGTCCCGGTGGCGGTTTGCTGGGCGGCACGAAGACCACCACGCGGCCTGATCCATCCAGTTTTCCTTCCCGGTTGCAGCGGCCCGCGGCCTGGGCAATGGAATCGAGGCCCGCCCAGGCGCGGTAGACCACCGGGAAATCCAGATCGACCCCCGCTTCCACCAGTTGGGTGGAGACTACCCGGACATCCTCGCCGGCTTTCGGCGCTCCTTTACCTCCGCAATAACCTTCGCGCGGTGCTTGCCGCACATCAGTGCAGAGAGATGGAAAGTTCCTTTAGGCATCAACCGTTGAAGGGTTCGCGCATCGTTTCTTTTACTCACCACGGCCAGCACCGATGGGTGTTGCCGCAGCTCGTCTGCGATGTCTTCCCAGGTCTGAGAGGCATGGGGATCGTCAGGCAGATCGTCTTCCACGCGTACCCGCTTGAGCTGATCGTAGAGGCTGTCGGCATCGTCGATGATTTCGCGGATGTCGTCGAGCCCCTGGAATTCCGTCTGGCCAAGGGGATTGCGGCGTGTGCCCAGTGCCGGCTGGGTGGCAGTGGACAGGACCAGGGTGACTCCAAAATGCTGCGACCAGCGCGCGTAATGCCGCGAGGAGCGGCTTGAGGTGTTCGGGCGGAAGCAGTTGCACCTCGTCGAGCACCACGATGCTGTTGGCGACGTTGTGGAGCTTGCGGCAGCGCGAGGTTCGGGCCGCGAACAGCGATTCGAAGAACTGGACGGAGGTCGTGACGATGACCGGTGCGTCCCAGTTCTCGCAGGCGAGGCGGGTGGCCGCGTTTTTCGTTTTCGATGTTATCCGGGTCGGCGTTGCTGTGATGCTCGATCACGGTATCGGTACCGAGGGCATTTGCGGAAGACATCGGCCGTTTGTTCGATGATGCTGGTGTAGGGGATGACGTAGATCAACCGCTGTTTCTGATGCTCTTTGGCGTGCATGATGTAAAGCGAAGCCCAGACTTGCCAGCGTCTTGCCTCCACCGGTGGGAACGGTCAGCGAATAGACGCCCGGCGGTTCGATCGCTTTACGACGACAGTTTTCGAGAATTTCGGCCCGCAGTTGGTTGACCGGGGTATGTGCATCGGCACTGGAAGCAAATGCGCCCATGTAGTCGTCGTATTGCTGTCGCAATGCGCCGAGTGTCGGATAATGGCCGCGCGATGCGAACTTTTCCGGGTCCATGAACCGCTCGGTATCGAGGAAATCAGCGTCGACCAGACAGGAAAACAGCATCCGCACCCAAAGCGAAAGGGCCGTGCCGGTCAGTCCCCGCAGCACATTTAGGTTCGGTGGGGCCGCGCGTAGAATAGTGTCGGGAATTCTGGCACCGAGTGCGGCACGGTAGCGGTCGTCTTTGGTATGGGAAATCTGGCTCAGCGAAAGACCGGTGCCCGAATCGCCGGAATGGTAATCGGGCAGTCCGGCATGATGTCCGGCGATCAGATAGGCGAGGAGAGTTCCTCGGGTGCGGTCAAGTGTGGCGAGGGCGTGGAGCGCGCCGGCAGCGGAGTGATTTACTTTGCCCGGTGAGGTTTCTATATAGGCCTCGGCATCGAAACAAGATACTTTCCTTATATATGATTGGAAATCTGGAGCGTACTTCCCTAAGTCGTGCCAGGTGCCGGCAACATCTGCCCAGTCGCCAGACTGAAGGTGTTGGGCGAATTTGCGCGCTTTAGCGGCAACGTCTTTCAGGTGTTCGTCTAGCGGGGTGAATTTCCCAGTCGCCATTTACCCCGGGTCGAACGTGTGCGATGTAGTCGTCCAAATTGATTCGTCGTGAAGGTCTTTTTAACTTAACGTTACTTTATGCAAGCGTTTATTCATAGCTAACTTATTGATTTGATTGAGGCGGCCTGTGGATAAGTTTTTCGTACAAGAAATGCGGGGCTGAATCGGGCGGTTTGTACAAGAATCTCGGGTTTTTCTTCAAAGTTCCGATTTGTCCTGAGTCGCCAGAAATGAGCCATTTTTTAACCCAAAGGAGGATGCGCTGGGTCCAGCCGATACAGGATGCTGAATGCCTGGATAGGCCATCTGTCGGGATGGCCAAAAAGAAAGCCGCCTCGGGGGAGCCAAGGCGGCTAGGAATGGCTGGCACAGCAGAACCAGCCAACGAGCGTCATGATGCCGGGATTCAATCATCCCGGCCCCAACAGTATCGGACACTTGCAGGCTCATTATCCGAGTCACCGAGTCCCTCAATCTCACCCCATGACTGAAGACGACATCCGCCTGGTGGCTACCGAGCGGGGGCTAGCCCTGCACCGAAGCGTGGTTAGAGATCCAGCGGTGCCGGGGTATGGGATCTACTGGCTCCACGACGCCGACACAGACCTGCTGGTCTACCCCGACCGCTGGGGCGCCACGCTGGACGAGATCGAACGGTGGCTGGTGCAGCAACCCCACCCACCCAACTAATTGCCCCCACCCACCCGAACTGCGACAATCCCCCGCGAGTCACAAGGAAAAACAGGGGAATCACCAGATGAATCGACTTCTCTCAGCACTGCTGCTGCTCACCGCCAGTACAACAGCGTTTGCTCAGGGTCTTGTGAACGGCGTTATTACTTTTTCCCCAACCGCAACGGCAGTACCCATCTTTGGTGGGTTCGGACTGATGTTACTGGGACTACTGATGGGAGGTGCCGCATTCCGGGTGTTTCGCAAACGCACATCAGGCCACGTTTCCGCAATCTCGGCGCTGGCTGTTGGTGCGCTAGTCGCCGCAACATCAGGGGTTCACCTGGTCAGTGATGCGTGGGCAAATAGCTTTACGTACGAGGTAATCACCAACCCTGCCGGACAAACTTTCGTAGTACCTCTACACGAGAGAATTTCGTACTGCAATGAGAGCGGCGTCGAGATGGCTGTCACACAATTAGTAAACCCAAATTCGCTTGTTTCGTGTGGCTCCCAGATTGAAACAGTTGAACCCCGCTTAGTACCGATTTCTTGTCCTGAACCGACAGTCCCGTGCAAATTGGGAGACACATTGGCAAACAACGAGGCTTGCTTCGTTATCAGCTATGTCGACTGCTGATCTGCTAACCAACTAGGGAGCTTCGTGCTCCCGTTTGACCACCACAATCGACCACAGACCAAGGAGAAGGTCATGCTGATACTCACAAGGAAACCGGGGGAAGCCTCCTGATCGGAGACGACATCACCGTCACGGTGCAGGGCGTTAGCGGCAGCCAGGTAAAGATCGGGATCGAGGCACCCGAGGGTGTGGTGGTGCTGAGGGATGAGCTGGTACAACCGGAGTCAGGCTCAGCCGCTTAACCGCGATGGATATATCGCACGTCACACTGGTCGTTTTTTCGGTAGCCCTTGGGGCGTTTCTAACCTACGGAGCAATCAGACAACTCCAGACGGGGGGAACGTGGGGCGCGACGGGAAAGGGTCGTATTCGCCGTGATGAAGAACCCGGCTATTTCTGGTACATATTCGTTGCCCGAATCATACTGGGGCCGGTGCTGATGATAGGTGGTATCTGGTCGATCTGATGAACTGGCTCCGACTCTCTCTGAGTGCCGCCTATCTTCTCGCGGGCACCGTCCACGCCGACTCCCCCGCTAAAGTCATCGGTATCACTGATGGCGACACCATCAAGGTACTCGATGCTTCTAAGACTCAGCACCGTATCCGCCTAGCAGGCATCGACGCTCCTGAGAGAAAGCAGCCGTTGGGCACCCGTTCAAAACAGGGCTTGTCGGATACTCTGGCAGGCAAAGAAGTCACCATCGAGGATAGTAAAGAAAGACCGCTGGGGGTGGACTATCGCCGTGGTGTGGGTAGTGCCGCTGACTGCCCTACATGCCCCAGGACCCTCGATGCGGGCATGTCACAGCTAACTCGTGGATCTTGCGTGGCACTACAAGAAATACGCCCATGAGCAGCAGCCAGAGGAGCGTGGGCAGTATTCGTTCGCCGAGGTAAAGGCGAAAGCGAAAGGCGTGGGGTTATGGTCGGATAGTGACCCCGCGCCGCCGTGGGATTGGCGGCGGAAAAAGTAACCCCGCCGAAGCGGGGTCTTGTGCAGTGGATATTCCAACGAACCTTCAAAAATGGTTCGATGCCGCCAAGGCAATCGAACTGGTTTCATAAGGCCAACGGATTAAGTAGCGGTCGGTGTGGCGCAGAAAATAGACTGTTAGTTTCTTGGCATCGAACTGGATAAGCAATCTGCAACGAATACCACTGTGCTGCGACTAACAGTGGAGGCCCATCACGCGAAGGCTGAACCGCAAGACGCACCAAATTTCCCATGCTGACGGCTACGCGAATGTTGGAACTGGACAACAGACCACGGTTGGTGGCTAGGACAATCTTAACTAAGGAGCCGATAAGTAGGTATCGGCGGGGTAACTATGGGCATCGACATTGACATTGCATTGGGTATTCTGCTTGCTGTCGCCATAGTAGAAGTAGTTCGGCGGTGGGGTGGTCAATCTGTATATGCACCCCCGCAGTCCATGCCGCTTTCGACATGGGGAACTTGGGTGTTTGGGGTACTTTTTTCGTTCGGCATATTTGCTGGCATTCCGTTGTTTGCTTTGGTCGGGGGGATGGCATTCATGCTGCCACTGACACTCGTTGGGGTTGATAGGGAAGTGGCACTGGCGTTTGCTGCCATTGGAGCGATTGGTGGTGCTTTTTGGTGGCTATTTTTAGGTATCAGAAAATTTGAACATTGGCTGTATAAGAAATTGAGGGTGATTGTATGAAACTGAGGCACTGGGTTCTTGTCCTAGTGCTGGTCATTCCAGACACCACACAGGCGTGGACAATGGCACCCGATGGAAGCTATGTCGAAGGCGATAGCTGGACGATGGCACCAGACGGCTCCTATGTGGGGGAGTAGAGCCAATCAGGGAGGGGCATGAAAAACGGGAGCGCGAGGCTCCCGTTTCTGGTTGTTGGTCAGGTGGGGTTAGAAGGGTGGTGGACCACTGCCGCCATCAGTGCCGCCGGGTTCATCAACGCAGCCAAAAAACTCGCAGGCGTCACCGTTCGGCAGTATCCGACCGATCTGACAGGTAAAGGATGGGATAGGGTCTGGCATTTCACGGGATTCGATGGTTGCCTGACTTTTGGTCATGCAGCCGGGAGTTCTTATATCGGCAATCAGTAGATCGACGCCACTCTGATTGTCGTAAATGACGTTGATCGCCCGAATGTCGAAAGTCCCGCCGCTGGAACTTGTGATGGTTTCGACCCAAGCGGTTGGTGCCCACGACTTGCCTACCAACTGGACGCCCGAGACGGACGCAACGATCGCACCGACCGCCAGTGCAGAAATAGCTGCCGTATGGCCCGAGGTGCCTTTTCTGAAAAACCGGAATGCAGCACCGCCCATGAACAGACTTAGCAGCAGCAAGCCGATGCCACCAAAGATCGGTACAGCGAAAGACACCGGCACGAAAGTGATGTCCCCGACGGGTGCCTGAGCGAAGGCAGTCGAACTGATGGCGAGCAGCAGCACTGCCGAGAGAAGTCTTTTCATCTCGTGGTTCCCCTTATTTGGTTTTCCTTGTGACTCGTGGGGGATTGTCGCAGTTCGGGGTGGAGGGGGCAATTATTTGGGTTGGTGGGGTTGCGCGCCTAAAGAGCGTACTGATGGTCGATTAGTGGGATTTCTGGGCTGGTTTCCTTACCGACCAATGTATCCGTATCTCGTGGACTAAAAACCAACTCACCACAACGACGACCGAGATAAGCAATCCAGCCGCGAGCAGATCGTGCGCGGTCCACTCCAATGGCGGTGTGCTGAACAGGTGGTTGTACCGTTCAGCGAGGACACCAAGCGTTTCTCGCATGTTCATGGGCAATTCAAACCTATCCGAAATAAGTACAGCCTCCAATGCGGTTGCCTGCATTGATATTTGGCACTTTCAGAGCCGATAGCCGATAGAACCTATTAATGGTGGATTAGCGGGGTTTCTGGGTCTGCCGCACCAGCCAGTTTTTTAATTTTTTGGATGGTGGCACCCCAGCGGTCGGGGAACACCAGCAGGTCCGTGGTGGCGTCGTGGAGCCAGTAGATGCCGTAACCGGGGACTGCGGGGTCTGTGACCGTGGACCGACGGAGGGTGAGGCCGTGCTGGTGGGCGAGGGTGGTGAGTTCGGGTTCAGTCATGGGGGGAGTTTGGGGTGGTGGGTGGCTCGGGGGGTGAGCCTGACCGACGGGGCCGGGTGAAGCAACTGCTATAAATTAAATAAACACGGTTCGATTTCTGGCGTTTCTGAAATTACCCCTGGAATTTTTCAGGCTGGCTTCGGCATATATGGGGTTTTTGCATACCTGTGTCGGCGTTCGATTAGGCGCTCCAAAGGTCGATCAGGTCTTGAGGGATGGCAGTTGGGTTTGGTGCTTCGAGTTCTTTGCGGTTGATGGTGTTTCTCCTTTTCTGTCGGAGACAGGGCGAAGTGGGTACAATTTCCCGCTGGGTTCCGAACGTTTGGAACGATGGTGCCGGACGAAAAAGCGGGTACTAATGCGGGTACAAGCCAGACTATCCGAACTGTATAAACAATGAAAACAAAGAGTTAGCAATAATATGTTGCTGATGATCGACAATTACGATTCCTTCACCTACAACCTGGTGCAGTATTTCGGCGAGCTGGGCGCGGATGTGCGCGTGGTGCGCAACGATGAGATCAGCGTCGAGGAGATTGGCCGGCTGGCACCGGATCATCTCGTGATCTCGCCCGGGCCCTGCACGCCCGCCGAGGCCGGGGTGTCGGTGGCGGCGATCAAGGCCTTTGCCGGAAAGATTCCGGTGCTCGGCGTATGTCTTGGGCACCAGTCCATCGGGCAGGCCTTTGGCGGCGATATCGTGCATGCCGGGGCCGTCATGCATGGCAAAACCTCGCCGATCTATCATGGCGATACCGGCGTTTTTACCGACTTGCCGAACCCGTTCGAGGCGACACGCTACCACTCGTTGGTGATTGATCGGAAGACTCTGCCCGATTGCCTCGAAGTGATTGCCTGGACCCGGGGTGCAGACGGCGCCGTGGATGAAATCATGGGTGTGCGACACAGGACGCTGCCGGTACAGGGCGTGCAGTTTCACCCGGAATCGATCCTTACCGACCACGGCCACAAACTGCTGCGGAATTTTCTCGAAGGCCGATAGCCGGCACGGGCAGCCGATACCAAGAACGGATGGTGACGATGGAAATGAAAGAGGCGATCAGCCGAGTGCTGGACGGTGGGAACCTCACCGGCGACGAAATGACGGCGGTCATGCGGACCATCATGACCGGCGGCGCCACGCCGGCACAGATCGGCGGCTTTCTTGTCGGTTTGCGGATGAAGGGTGAAACGGTGACGGAGATCGCATCGGCCGCCTCCGTCATGCGGGAACTTGCGCAGGGCGTGGAAATCGGTGGCCTTGCCCACACCCTGGATATTGTGGGTACCGGTGGAGATTCTTCCGGAACCTTTAATGTGTCCACCACCAGCATGTTCGTGGCGGCGGCGGCCGGGTGCCACGTGGCCAAGCACGGCAATCGTTCGGTGTCGTCGAAGTCCGGCAGCGCCGATGTGCTGGAGGCGGCCGGAATCCGGCTCGATCTCAGTCCGGAGCAGGTGGAACGATGCGTGCGCGAGGTGGGTGTCGGTTTCATGTTTGCGCCGGGACATCATTCGGCGATGAAGCATGCGATCGGTCCTCGTCGCGAGATGGGCGTTCGTACCCTGTTCAATGTGCTGGGTCCGCTGACGAATCCGGCGGGCGTGCCCAATTTGCTCCTTGGCGTATTCAGCGACGAGTTGTTGGAGCCGATGGCGGAGGTGCTCCAGCGCCTGGGCGCCGAGCACGTGATGGTGGTGCATTCTCGTGACGGCCTGGACGAAATCAGTATCGGTGACAGGACCGAGGTGGCGGAACTGAAGAACGGCGCCATCCGGCGTTTCAGTATTCAGCCCGAGGAGCTTGGCATCACACGTCAGGGCGTCGAGGCGATTCGCGTGGCCGACGCCACCGAAAGCCTTGCCATGATGCGATCGGTACTCGAAGATCATGCCGGACCGGCGCGCGATATCGTCATGCTCAATGCGGGTGCGGCGATCTATGTGGCCGGGCTGGCTGATACCCTGTCGGCGGGCGTGGCCCGGGCAGATCGGGCCATCGCCGGTGGCGAGGCGCTCAGGCGCCTGGAGCAGCTGGTGGTGTTGAGCCAAAGTCTGGATTGAATCCCATGCCCGATACCCCCGACATTCTGAAAAAGATCGTTGCCCGCAAAGTGGAGGAGATCCGTACGAGGTCGGCTAAACGACCGCTGACGGACCTGATCGCCGAGTTGGAGCAGGACGACAACCCTCCGCGCGGATTTGTCGATGCCATCGCGAAGCGCATCGCCAATGGCCAGGCCGGGGTGATCGCCGAAATAAAGAAGGCCTCTCCATCCAAAGGCGTACTGCGGGAGGACTTTCGCCCTGACGAAATCGCAAAATCCTACGCGCGGCACGGTGCCGCCTGCCTGTCGGTGTTGACAGACGTGGATTTTTTCCAGGGTAGCGATGCCTATTTACAGCAGGCGAGGGCGGCCTGCGATCTGCCGGTGATTCGCAAGGACTTCATCGTCGACCCTTACCAGGTCTACGAGGCCAGGGCCATTGGTGCGGATTGCATACTCCTCATCCTGTCCTGCCTCGACGACGCGCAGTTGCGACAACTCAACGACCTTGCCCACGAACTGGGCATGGATGTGCTGGTGGAGGTTCACGACGCGGAGGAACTGAAACGCGCCCTGCACCTGGCCAATCGGTTGGTGGGCATCAACAATCGCAATCTGAGAACCTTCGAGGTCAGCCTCGATACCACCCTCGACCTGCTGTCGCAGATCACCGGAGACCGGATCGTCGTCACCGAAAGCGGGATTCTTTCGCCGCAGGACGTCGGGCTTATGAGGGCCCGGGGTGTGAACGCCTTCCTGGTGGGCGAAGCCTTTATGCGTGCCGAAGACCCGGGAAGCAAACTGGCCGAGCTCTTTGCCGGATAGTCCTCAAACCTCAATTCGAAAAAACGGCTGCCTGTTCGAGGGCGAATCTTGTCAGCATCGGCTGCCGGATGACTATGCTTAGTATCAGAGACTGGCAAGGGCGGCAATTCAGATCATGCCTCACGTTCGCGGGTTCCCCGACCGATTATTACTGGGCATACCCTCGGTGGATGCCGAGCATCAGGCACTGGCCGAGGTCCTGGACCGTATCGCCCGGCTGACGGGGGCCATGGATCAGCTATCTGCCGATTTTCTGATGGCCGATTCGCCCACCCTGGCCGATTGCCTTGGTCGTGAGGCTGAAACCCTGTGTGAAGACCATGTCTTCGAGGGCGCACTGGAATTGCTGGAGGAACTCGAGCAGCGGGCGGCCGACCACTTTTCCTCCGAAGAAGGGCTGATGGCCGAAGCGGGATATCCTGAACTGGGCACCCATCGCACAGAGCATATGCTGCTGATGGCCGAACTTGCCGGGTTTATCCGCGAGGTAAGGGAGGATCACAAGTGCCTGCATCAATGCGAACTGGTTGCATTGAAAGGCTGGTTTTTTGGTCATATCGCCCTTGCCGACAAGGCGTTCGGTGAATTCTTCAGTAACCGGTGAATCACTTGATCTGAAAGACGATGATGGGGCCTACCCTTGTCGTTGAGCTTGGTCGAGCGGGATTTCGCCATCCTGATTTTCACGGTCCCGGCCGCCTCCGTGGTCGTAACTTTCTGTAATTAAAGACTTATCTGGGTGTGTTTTCGTCGCTCGATGGTCACTCAGGATGGCGGTCCGGCGAAACGGTCGCAGGATCCGCCGGGGATCTGGGGTGTGGGCGTCGCATCGGTGTCGCCGTCCGCCCCCAATGACCGCTATCCGAGCAACCGGTGGTCCATCGGGCCGGCGGCGGTTGCCCGGCCCATGCCCGGCAACAGGGTCGTCGGCATGCTGGCGCGGAATGTGTGGTCCTTTGCCGGGGCGGCGCCAATAAATGGTTGTTTCAATACTTCGCGAATGACAACCTGGAGAAAGCCTGGTAGCTGTCGAGCACGCCAAACATCACCGCGAACCGGAACACGGTTAAGCCGGATGCCGGGCCGGCCTGGAGCATGGCATTCAGGGCCAGGTTTTCCCCCCAGAATAACCCGACAATCTTGGAGTGGTCACGGATTTGACGTATCGTCAGAATCCAACTTCTTTGTCGAAGTTTTGAATATAACGAAGGAATACCTCAGGAGGAGCTAATTATGAAGAGCACACCGAGAATTCTGATACTCGGATGCTTCCTGGCGGCTGCCGCATGGACACAAACGGCAGTTGCTGCACAGAAGCCCAATATCCTCGTTCTATGGGGCGATGACATCGGCCAATCCAACATCAGCACCTACACCAAGGGGCTGGTGGGTTATGAAACGCCGAACATTGATCGCATCGCCAACGAGGGCATCACCTTTACCGATTATTACGGCGAGCAGTCATGCACGGCCGGCCGGGCCTCGTTTATTACCGGGCAAAGCGTATTCCGCACCGGTCTTTCCAAGGTCGGATTACCCGGCGCGAAAGAGGGGATGCACGAAAAAGACCCCACCATAGCCGGCATGCTCAAGGCCTTTGGCTACGCCACAGGACAGTTCGGCAAGAATCACCTCGGTGACCGCAACGAACACCTGCCCACCAACCACGGATTTGATGAATTCTTTGGCAACCTCTATCACCTCAACGCCGAGGAAGAGCCTGAAAACGAGGACTACCCGGGTGACATGGTGATGCCGGATGGTCAGACGTTTCGTCAGAAGTATGGCCCGCGGGGTGTCATCCATTCCTGGGCGTTGCCGGATGGCAGCCAGTGGATCGAGGACACCGGCCCGCTCACCAGAAAGCGGATGGAGACCGTCGACGACGAGACCTCCGATCGCGCCATTGCCTTCATCAAGCAGCAGCATGCCGAGGGCAAGCCCTGGTTCGTGTGGTGGAACGGTACACGCATGCATTTCCGTACCCATGTGAAACCAGAATTGCGCGGCATTTCCGGGCAGGACGAGTATGCCGACGGCATGGTTGAACATGACATGCACATCGGCAAGTTCCTGTCGCTTTTGGACGAACTGGGAATCGCCGACAACACCTTGTTGTTCTACTCGACGGACAACGGTCCGCACATGAATACCTGGCCCGATGCCGCCTGGAACCCCTTCCGCGGCGAAAAGAACACCAACTGGGAAGGCGGGTGGCGCGTGCCGGCGATGGTGCGCTGGCCCGGCAAAATCGAGGCAGGTCAGTGGTCGAACGAGATCGTCCATCATATGGACTGGTTCCCGACACTGCTGTCGGCAGCGGGCGTCGATAACATCAAGGACATGCTGACGACCGGTGTGGAATCGAGCAACGGTCGTTTCTACAAGGTGCACCTGGATGGGTACAACGTTCTGCCGCTGTTGACGGGCGAGACGGCAAAGAGCCCGCGCAAAGAGATCTTCTACTTTTCCGACGATGGTGATCTGACCGCGCTGCGTTACGATGACTGGAAGATCCTGTTCATGGAGCAGCCGGTGCCGGGAACGCTACGTGTCTGGCAGCAACCCTTCGTCCCCATGCGGATACCCTTCATTTATAACCTTCGCAGGGATCCGTACGAGCGCGCCACCATCACGTCGAATACCTATTACGATTGGCTCTTGGACCGCGCTTACCTACTGGTACCCGCCCAGGCTTACGTAGGACGCTTCCTGTCGACGTTCAAGGAGTATCCGCCGCGTCAGAAACCGGCGAGTTTCAGCCTGGATCGCGTGATGGAGGCCCTGGCGCCACCGACGGGCTGAGCCAGCCATCGGGCCTATAGAAGTTGTTCAACGGAACAGGCGGCAGGCACATGCCTGCCGTCATGTTCCCAACTATCCTGACTTGCCCTGGCGTTAAAGAGACCATCCTGTAACGCCGCCAAAAAGATCCCTGGTCATGCTTCCGTGATGTAAAGGCGTACCCTGGCGCCTTTGATCAACTGACCGAGCGCAAACGGTCCAGTCGCAACCGTTGGCGTTCGTCGAAGAGGCGTTGGGCGCCGATCCAGATCGCGGCGGTGCTTCCCAGTCCGGTGCCGGCCGCAATCAGGAACAGGATCAGCAACTGATACTTGGCCGCTTCCAAAGGTGGCGCACCAGCGAGAATCTGGCCGGTCATCATGCCCGGCAAACTGACGATGCCCGCCGCCGTCATGGCATTGATGATGGGGATGAGGCCGGAACGCAGTGCGTCGCGTCGTATCTCACCCACGGCATCGTGCCAGTCGTGTCCGAGCATCAGGCGGGCCTCGATTGCGCCCCGTCGTTCCCATACCACGCGGGTGAGGTTGTCGAGGCTGACCGAGATACCGGTCATGGTGTTGCCGAGCAGCATGCCGAGCAGGGGTATTGAGTACTGAGGCAAATACCAGGGATCGACATTGATGATGACGGTCAATGCAAGCACGGTGATGCTGAACGACGACAGGAACATCGAGACCGAGCCGATGCCATAACCCCACCATCCTCGAAAACGACGCCTTTGGCGGGCCAGGACCTCCCAGCCGGCGACGGCCAGCATCACCAGCCAGATCAGGCCTACCCACCCGAATTCCTCTTGAGCGAAAACAACCTTGAGCACCATTCCGAGAAGCAACAGCTGAACGATGCTGCGCAGACTGGCCACCAGCAGTTGGCGCTCCTGACCGAGTTTGAGGCGCCAGGAGAGCGCGGCGAGCAACAGCACCAACGAGGCCGCCGCCGCCAGATCCCAGTGGGAGAGGGGGATGACGTTCATGTGACCTCGGTTATCTCTCCGTTCTGGATCAGCCATTCGCGCGTGCCCAGTCGTTCCCGCTGTTCGGGATCGTGGCTTGTCCAGATTACCGCCGCGTTGGTTTGCGATTGGTAGGCTCGGACCACGCTTTCCACCAGGTCGGTGTTGGCCGGATCGAGATTGGCGGTGGCCTCGTCCATTAACAGAACGGTGGGGCCCACCGACAGCAGTCTGGCAACCGCAAGGCGCTGGCGTTCTCCGCTGGACAATCGGCTTACCTCCCAATTCGGGATTTCGGCCGGCAGGCCGAGGTCGGAAAGCAGGCCGACATGCTCATCGGGAAAATGCGCCGCCACCCGTTCTCCCCACCAATGGCTCTCTGCGGGTAGATAACACACCCGGCGTCGCCAATCAGTGGGTGCGTATTCCTCGCAGCGGCGACCGTCCAGCCAGGCTTGTCCATGGTGCGTGTCCAGATCCGCAAGGGCGCGCAGAAAGAGGGTCTTGCCGGAGCCGGACGGACCGCTCATGGTCACGATTTCTCCCTGGTCGACGCCTAGATTGCAGCGTTTTAGGAGATCGGGGCCAAAATTTTCGAGTCGGAGATGGGGCATGTCAGCGGCGCCGGAACAGCAGATCCCAGACGCCATGGCCGAGTCGCTGGCCGCGTTTTTCGAACTTTGTCAGCGGGCGGTCTTCGGGGCGGGGGGCATAGCACCCGGACCCGGCAGTGTTCTCGAGGGCGGGGCAGCCCGACAGCATTGTCATCATCTGCTCAGCGTAATGTTGCCAGTCCGTAGCGGCATGGAAAACGCCGTCCGGCTGGAGAACGCGGGCCATCTCGTCCACGAATGAGGGTTGCAGGATTCGGCGCTTGTGATGCTTTTTTTTGTGCCAGGGGTCGGGAAACAACAGCATCGCCCCGGCCAGGCAGCCATCGGGCAGCGCTGACAGCACCTCCACCGCATCGTGGCGGATCGCGCGCACGTTGCTCAATCCCGTTTCTTCGACGCGCAATAGCAGATGACCCACGCCGGGTCCGTGTACCTCTATACCCAGGTAATTGCGTTGCGGATGCCGTGTCGCGAGGGTGGCCAGGGTCTCACCGTTGCCAAAGCCGATTTCTAGCCACGTGGGTTGCTCATTGCCAAACAGGGCGGCGGGGTTGAGCGGCGAATCCGACGCAAAATCGACGCCCCATTGGGGCCAAAGCCTGTCGAAGGCACGTTGCTGGCCGGTTGTCAGGCGTCCTTCCCGCAGCACGAAACTGCGGATTTTGCGGTGGTGAGGGCGTGGTTCCATCATGGGGCGGCGATTTTATCACGCGGATCCTCGGCGCCTCCGGACTCCGTGAGGGGATTGCGATCCGGTAATGCATCGCCGGCGCCTTTGTGGCTGAATCCGGGATTGTTTTCGAGGGTTAGGGCTGTGATGAATAGACGCTGTTTTGCGACGTTCTTTGCTGTGATTCTGATCGCAGCCTGCTCTCGAGATGCCGACCCTGAGGTGGTGTCAACGGCATTGATCGAGGCGGCCGAAAGGGGTGACGTCCAATCGCTTTCACATCTGCTGGAGGACGACGCCCGGGTCGATGCCCGGGATGTATGCCAATGGACGCCGCTGATGAAAGCAGCCCTCAACGGGCACGTCGAGGTGGCGCGTCGGTTGCTCGCCTTTGGTGCCCAGGTGGATGCTGAGGACAAGGGCGGTTACACGGCGCTGATGCTGGCAGCATCGAACAATCATCTGGAATTGGTGGAACTGTTGCTGAGATCCGGCGCCGATATCGATCATGTCGAATCCACGCGGGGATGGACGGCCCTGATCTGGTCGGCAAAGCGAGGTCACGGGGAGATGGTGGCCAGGCTGGTTTCCTGGGGCGCGGACTCGTCAATTCGGGACAAGGAAGGACTGACCGCATCCGCATGGGCCCGGCAGGAAGGACACCTTGGTCTGCTTCAGGCGCTGCTACCCAAGCGCGCCGACAATCAGCCGGATTGAATGGGCACCGGTTGGACGCGCCAGACCCGTTCGGCATATTCCTTGATCGCACGGTCGGCGGAAAAGCATCCGATCCGGGCCACGTTGAGGACCGACATGCGCGTCCAGTGATCGACGTCGAGAAACGCCGCGCCGGCCTCGAATTGTCGTTCCACATAAGACGGATAATCCGCCAGCACCATGAAGTTGTCCTGATTGACCAGCGAGTCCACCAGAGGGGCAAACAGCCGGGTATCTCCGTGTGAGAAGAATCCGCTCCGCAGCATCTTCAGGGCCTCGTTGAGGTTATCGTTGTCCGCCAGCATGTCGCGAGGCCGATAACCGTCAACGCGGCGCTGTTCCACCTCCGGTGTATTTAATCCGAAGAGGAAGAAATTATCGGCGCCCACCGCATCGCGAATCTCCACGTTGGCGCCGTCGGAGGTGCCGATGGTGAGCGCTCCGTTCATGGCGAACTTCATGTTGCCGGTACCGGAGGCCTCGTAACCGGCGGTGGAGATCTGTTCGGACAGATCGGCGGCAGGGTAGATTTTCTGCGCCAGTTTGACGTTGAAATCGGGCAGGAACACCACGCTCAGGCGACCGCGCATGTCCGGATCACGATTGATCATTTCCGCCACCCCGTGAATCAGGCGGATGATGAGTTTCGCCATGTAATAGCCGGGTGCCGCCTTGCCGGCGAAGATGAAGGTGCGCGGCGGAATGTCGCCGTTCGGCTGCTCCTTGAGCCGGTGGTAGAGGCTGATGATGTGAAGCACGTTGAGATGTTGCCGCTTGTACTCGTGGATTCGTTTGACCTGGATGTCGAACAGGCTTTGCGGATTCACCTCGATGCCGGTCGCGGTGGCGATGTGCTTCACCAGAATGTTTTTTGCCTGTTGTTTGGCTTTGCGCCAATCGACAAGAAATCCTGCATCCTGGACCAGGCCTTCGAGGCGGGACAGCTCGTCGAGATCCACCGGCCATTCGGTGCCGATCCGTTCGTCCAGCAAGTTCGCCAGTTGCTGATTGGCGAGCAGGAGAAAGCGGCGCGGAGTGACGCCGTTGGTGATGCTGGTGAATCGGTCGGGCCAGAGGGAATGAAAGTCGTGAAGCAGTTTTTTGCGCAGCAGGCAGGTGTGCAGTTCGGCAACACCGTTGATGGTGTGGGCGCCCGCACAGGCCAGATTCGCCATGCGGACATATCCGCTGTCGCCATCGACGATCGACAGCCGTCTCACCAGACCGTCTGTGCTGTGGCTGAGTAGCCTGACTTCATCGAGAAAGCGTCGGTCAATCTCTTCGATGATCTCCAGGTGCCTTGGCAGCACCTTCCTGATGATGGCCAGCGGCCACTGCTCCAGGGCTTCCGGCAGCAGAGTGTGGTTGGTGTAGGAAAATGTCTTCCGCGTGATATTCCAGGCCCGGTCCCAGTCCACATGATGGTGATCGACGAGGATGTGCATGAGTTCCGGTATGGCCAGCGCCGGGTGGGTATCGTTGAGTTGCGCGGCGAATTTTTCGTGGAAGGCGTCGAAGTCGACTCGGTATTGGCAATAGAGACGCACCATGTCCTGGAGTGAACAGGACACCAGGAAATACTGCTGGGCAAGGCGCAGTTCCTTGCCGGCCTCGGGCTCGTCGTTGGGATACAGGACCTTGGTCAGGTTCTCCGAAATGACCTTCTCGTTAACCGCGGCGTAGTAGTCGCCGGTATTGAAGGCCTGGAAATCGAAAGACTCCGGGGCTTCCGCCTTCCATAGTCGGAGCAGGTTGGTGGTTTCCACGCCGTAACCCACCACGGGCATGTCACAGGCCACACCCCTGACCACCCGTTCAGGCTCCCAGCGCACACGATATTCACCACGGTCATCGACGTAGGATCCGGTGCGGCCACCGAGCTTGACGTCGAAGGAGAGTTTCGGGCGGGGAATCTCCCAGGGGCTTCCCAGACGCAGCCAGTTGTCGGTCTTTTCCACCTGGTTGCCGTCCTGAATCTCCTGGCGGAACATGCCGAACTCGTAGTGGATGCCGTAACCAATGGCCGGAATCTCCAACGTGGACAGGGAGTCCAGGAAGCAGGCCGCCAGCCGCCCGAGTCCGCCCGTGCCCAGGGCCGGTTCCTCTTCCTGCAGCAGCAACTCGTCGAGATCCAGGTCCAGAGAGGTGACGGCCTGCTGAACTTGTTGCTGGACTTGCATGTTGAGAATGTTGTTGCACAGCTGGGGTCCCGGCAGGAACTCGGCCGAGATGTAGCAGACTGTTCGACTCTGTTGCCGTTTGTAGGTGTGGGAGGTACGAATCCAGCGGTCGACCAGCCGGTCGCGAACCGTGTAGGCCAGCGCCATGTACCAGTCATTTCGGCTGGCGTTCTCGGGAATTCGGCCCTGGCTGTAGGTCAGGTGGTCAAGGATTGACTGGCGTATGCCAGCCACGCTGAAGTCGGATTCGCTACGGACGAAGGGAAGCCCGAAACGGGGAAGGGGGTCTGACATCGAGAACCATTGCGCTGGAGGTTTTCGAGACCCTAGCGCAACCTGATCTCAATGTCTTGTGCGGTAATGTGTCAGACAGCCTGTCCCGGCTCGGATCGCCGGGATTGGGGATAAAGCTGAGAATTTCAGCAGCCGGCCAGCGGCTGCTTGATAAGTAATTGAATTGGCGTAGGAATCAGAGTGAATGAACCTGCTTCGGGCAATAACACTCTGTTTTCGCCATTGGCCTATCGCAGTACCGGCGGTTTCTTGCTCGCCCTGACTCTAGACCAGCGCCAGACCGGCTGCGAATTCCTCCGGCTCTTGCGATGCCGGCGAGATTTTCAGGTTAACCGGCTCTGGTTCCGTCAGGCGGCCTCGTCGCTCAGTTCACCACCGAACTCGCCGCAAAGGTCTTCACCGGCCTCGATCATCATTTCCACGATCACCTCGGTCTCGGCCAGGTTCTCTTCGGAGATTTCGCGCCAGTCTTCGCAATTGAGTTTGAGCATGTCGTTGTTCATGATCGGTATCTCTGATAAAAATCAGTAAATAATTAAAAGCTAATATACTCAGTCGTGGCGATAAAGCCAATAGAATATTTTTATTCTGATAAAGCGGCCCTATACGGCGACGGGCGCCTTGATATGCGGATGGTAATCGTAGCCATCGAGGCGGATATCCTCGTAACCGAAATCGAATAAATCCGAGATTTCCCGGTTGAGGTGCAGTTGCGGCAGCGGATACGGCTGCCGGGTCAGCTGCAGATCTGTTTGTTCCAGGTGATTGGAATAGAGATGGGCATCGCCCAGCGTATGGATGAAATCCCCCGGCGTCAGCTCGCAGACCTGAGCGATCATCATGGTCAGCAGGGCATAGGAGGCGATATTGAAAGGCACGCCGAGAAAGATGTCGGCGCTGCGTTGGTAGAGCTGACAGGACAGGCGACCATCGCAGACGTAAAACTGAAAGAAGGCATGGCAGGGCGCCAGCGCCATCCGCCCCTGGCGAACGTTATCCTGGGGCGAAATCCGCTCGTCCGGAAGATCAGCGGGATTCCACGCCGAGACGATGATGCGCCGCGAGTCCGGATTGCTTCGCAGCTGATCGATAACCTGGCTGATCTGATCGATATGCCGTCCGTCCGGAGTCGGCCAGGAGCGCCATTGGTGGCCATACACGGGGCCGAGCGCACCATCCCCGGTCGCCCACTCGTCCCAGATGCTGACGCCCTGCTCGCGCAGATAGGCGGTGTTGGTATCGCCTTTAAGGAACCACAATAATTCGTGAACGACCGACTTAAGGTGGATTCGCTTGGTGGTGACTAAAGGGAATCCCTTACCCAGATCGAACCTCATCTGGTAGCCGAACACAGACAGCGTTCCGGTGCCTGTGCGGTCTTCCTTGCGGTCGCCGTGGTGGCGGACATGGTGGAGCAGGTCCAGGTACTGACGCATGGCTAAGTCTTCTTCGAATAGGCAAGGAACATCAGCAAACCGCCGATCAATATCATGGGAACCGTCAGTAACTGACCCATGGTAAACCAGTCGAAGGCGATATATCCGATGTGGCTGTCCGGCATCCGAACGAATTCGACTGCGGACCGGAAAAGCCCGTAGCAAAACAGGAACAGGCCCGAAACCGCCATCGTCGGACGGGGACGCGCGGAATAGAGCCAAAGGAGCAGAAAAAGCGCCAGTCCTTCCAGGCCGGCTTCGTAAAGCTGGCTGGGGTGAACCGGGACGGAATGGATGCCGTCTGCCGCGACGCCGACTCGGTTACAGAGTTCTGGCGACAGGCGACAGGGTACCTGCATGCCCAGCGCCGAGCTGGTGGGACCACCCCAGAGTTCAGCGTTGACAAAGTTTCCCAGGCGCCCTGCGAACAGTCCGACGGGTACCAGCGGAGCGACGAAGTCTGCGACCTTGAAGAATTCCTGTCCCTGTCGACGGGCGAAGAGCCACATCGCCGTTATTACGCCGATCAGCCCTCCATGGAAGGACATGCCGCCCTCCCAGACGCGTAACAACCGCACGGGATCGTCGAGGACGCCGGCCATATCGTAGAAAACGATGTATCCGATGCGTCCGCCAAGAATCACGCCCAGCGCCACGTAGAACAGAAGATCGTCGAACTGCGCCACTGTACAGGCGGCGCCGGGCTTTCGTGCACGCAGCCGGCCCAGCCACCAGCCGCCCACAAAGCCCACCAGGTACATCAGGCCGTACCAATGGATCTTCAGCGGTCCGAGAGAGAGCGCGACCGGATCGAGGGCGGGATAGGTAAGCACTGCGTCGGTCAGCCGAGGCGGCCGGCCACTCGTTCGAGCATGGCGAAGGCATCCCCGGCCACTGTTTCAAGGGCGGGGTGGTCGGACAGGCCGAGTGCCGCGCGTGGATCGAGGAAACTCACCACGGTTTGTCCCGAACCGGTATCCCGAACCACGACGTTGCAGGGCAGCAAGTTGCCGGCATTCGGTTCGGCGGACAGCACGCGGTCGGCCAGGACGGGATTGCAGGCGCCAAGAATGCGGTAGCCGGGAATGGTTTTCTGGATCTTCGCCTGAAAAACGGCCTGGACATCCACTTCGCTCACAATCCCCAGCTTTTCCTCGGCCAAGGCCGCGCGGACCTGGTCCAGGGCTGCGTCGAAATTCTGGTCGAGGGTGACATTAAACTCGTACATCGGTTACCTCATCTGCAGTGCGGAAGTTGCTGCCGCCTTGGTGGTCAACGGGGCCGCAGTCTACCGGAACTTGGGCTTGCGTGGGTCAGTCGGTGGTGCGCTTGGCGCCGATCAGCTCGATGGGATAGCCGTCGGGATCCTCCACGAAGGCAATGATCCTGGTGCCGGCGTTCATGGGGCCCGCGTCGCGCAGAATTTTTCCTCCACGCCGGCGGATCTCATCGGTGGCGGCATAGACATCCTCGACCTCCAGGGCAATATGTCCGTAACCGTTTCCAAGATCGTATTCCGCCACGTCCCAATTGTAGGTCAGCTCCAGTGCCGCGGCCTCCGATTCGTCCTGGAAACCGAGAAATGCCAGGGTAAATTGTCCGTCGGGATAGTCTTTGCGGCGTAACAATCGCATGCCGATGACCTCGGTGTAGAAATTAATCGCACGATCGAGATCGCCGACCCTGAGCATGGTGTGGAGTATGCGCATCTGATGTCTCCTGAACAGCGGCAGACGCCGCCAGGGTTGTCCTGATCGACGCCCTGCCGAAAGGGTTGTGTATCTTTACCAAGGGTCGAACGGGCCTTCAACCGCCGCTGCCTCTGCTTTTTCGAGACCGCTTTTGCTTCAACGATCCTAACGAATGGTCAGGCGCAGTGCGTATAGCCCGTCGGCCACGGTATCGCGCCGCAGTTGGTAGTCGAATCCTTTACTGGCCCACTGGCCGCTGACACCCGAAAGCATGGCTTGAGCGACCTCAGGCGGCAGCTTGGCAGAGAGCGCGTTTTCGGTGAGTGCAGTGGCGTATTCCGAGAGTTGGCGATGGAGCGCTGGGTATCACCGCGAGACCTCACCGTCAGTTCCAGCCGGAGCTCGTGAACCAGGGTTTTGTCGCCGAGGGCGGAGAAGCGAATTTCGTTTTGAGCGTTGTTACCCGCAACGAGAGCTTTGCGAAAGCTGTTGCAGCGAAAGCCGCCGCCGGCGTTTTCACGGTAGCCGCCACGGGCGCCGAGTCCCTCCTCGGCCAGCGCGGCACAGGCCGCCACTGGCTCCAGTTCCAAGGATGCCGAATGCACAATCATCGGCAGCCAGGGCAGAAGCAGAACGAGCATAGTAAAGGGGGATTGGGTCTTCATTTGAACAGGTCTTCGGCCGCCTGGCGCAGATCTTCCGCAGGAGCGGCTGAGTTGCCTCCAGCCTGGGCAGTGGCCTCGAAATAGTCGCAGAAATTTGGGCGTTCCTTGTCGACGACACGCTCCACCAGAGGCTCCTGGCACTCGTTGGGTTTACCGGGCGAGAAAAAACGGCAGTTCCGGCAACTATGGGTTGCCCGGGAGCAGTTCGGGCAACGGCCTTCCCTCGCATAGTCGGCACCGGACAGCGAGTATCCGCAGTGCCAGCATTCGCCTTCCTGTGTGGTCATGGTGCCTTCCTCGTGCGACGACTGATTCCGGCGTCCGGGTTTCCCTGCTGCGCCAGCAATCCGATGGCCCTGAGTATAGCCCCGCGGCCTGCTGCCAGGTCGCGGCGGGTCATTGGAGTCTTTTCGTGGCCGGTTCGCGGTATTGCTGTCCAGGAAATGCGGGTGATGCCACAAATCTTTGCGAACCTGCGAAAAACCAAGCGGTATGGGTAAAAAGGCCGGCAAAGGGCCTTGGGATGGCTCTGGCACTCGGGTTTTTCATCACGGCCGCGGAAAATCATCGTCGTTTTGTGACCGGCCCTGCCTCGCCCCGGCGGGGCGCCACGAGCATCGAAACTTGTGGCGATTCTCGCCGACACGTTAGAATTCTCAGGATTTTTCTCCTCACGGATTCTTCCCATGATGCGTGGCAGCTTCGTTGCCCTGGTGACGCCCATGACGTCCGACGGGTCGGTGGACTATTCCAGCTTGCGGAAGTTGGTGGATTGGCATGTGGCTCAGGGAACCGACGGCATCGTATCCGTCGGCACCACCGGAGAGTCGGCCACCATCGACGAGGAAGAGCATTGCGAGTTGATTCGGCGGACGGTGGAGTTCGCCGATGGACGCATCCCGGTAATGGCGGGGACTGGCGCCAATGCGACCTCGGAGGCCATTCGCCTGACACGCTGCGCCAAGGAGGCCGGTGCAGATGCCTGCCTGTTGGTGACGCCCTACTACAACAAGCCGACCCAGGAGGGGTTGTTTCTCCACCACAAGGCCGTGGCGGAGGCGGTGGATATTCCGCAGATCCTCTATAACGTTCCGGGACGGACCGCGGTGGACATGCTGCCGGAAACCGTGATTCGGCTCGCTGCCGTTCCCAACATCGTTGGCGTCAAGGAGGCCACCGGCAATCTCGACCGGGTGCAACAGATCCGCGCCGGCGCCGGCAGCGACTTTGCGATTTTCAGCGGCGATGATGCCTCATCGCGCGAGTTCTTGCTGCTCGGTGGCGATGGCGTTATATCGGTAACGGCCAACGTCACGCCGGGCCCGTTGCACCGGATGTGCGAGGCCGCTTTGGCCGGCGACGCCGCCAAGGCGGCGGAGATTGACAGCGCGCTGGCCGGATTGCACCAGGCCCTGTTCGTGGAGTCCAACCCTATTCCGGTAAAGTGGGCGCTCGCGGAAATGAAGATGATTTCCCAGGGGATTCGATTACCCCTGACCTGGCTGTCACGGGATGCAGAGGCGCCCGTGCGTGATGCCATGAAACAAGCAGGCCTTGACGCCTAACAGGCGCGGAGACATTCGTAATGAGGGGAATGCGGTTTGGATCGGTGATCTTGGTTGCGGCATCGCTGGTGATCGGCGGTTGCAGCGGTTGGAGTGCGGACAAGGTTCTGCCGGACCGCAAGGTGGACTACAAGAAGTCTCGCCAGGCCTCCCGCGACCTGGAGGTCCCTCCAGACCTCAGCTCCGAGGCGATCGCCAGCGGTCAGTACATGCCGGAAGCGGGTACGCCTGCGGTCACCACCTACTCCGAATTTGCTACGGAGCGTGGCGGTGGTGGCGTGGAAAGCAGGCCGCAGCGCGGCGTTCTGCCCGAGAACCCCACCGCGCGTATCGAGCGTGACGGCCAGGAACGCTGGCTGGCAATCGACTCTCCTGCGGATGACGTCTGGGAAAACGTGGTGGATTTCTGGCGTGAGAACGGCATCCTCCTCATGGAACAGGATCCCGTTGCCGGTGTCATGCGCACCACATGGATCGAGAATCGCGCCGAAATCAAGTCCGATGTCATCACCAATTTTTTCCGGACCACCATCGGTCAGATCTATTCCACCGGCACACGCGATCAATTCCGCGTCCGCCTGGAGCGGGGTGAGACCGCCGATTCAACGGACCTCTACCTCACTCACTATCGCATGGAAGAGGAACTCATCAGCCAGACGGGTTCCACCGATATCGATCGTCAGATATGGGTGCCCAGGGGTTCGGATCCCGAGCTTGAGGCGATCATGCTGCAAAAGATCATGACCTTCATGGGCGTCGCCACTCAGGATGCAGCACGCCTCGCGGGTGAAGGCACGGAGTCCACGCAAAAACGTCGATCCAACTTGATCACCGGCCAGGATGCGCCGAAGCTTGTGGTTTTCGACGATTTCGCCCGTTCCTGGCGCCTGGTGGGTATTGCACTGGATCGGGTGGGCTTCTCGGTAGAGGATCGTGACCGGTCGAAGGGTCGTTATTACGTGCGCTATAACGATCCCTCCCGTGAGCAGGACGGTCAGGATGAGGGTTGGCTGAGCAAGATGGCGTTCTGGCGCGATAGCTCACCTCAGGTGGCATCAGGCAGCCGTTACATCATTGAGTTGCGGGAAAGTGGTGAGGATACCGTGGCCTTGGTCCTTACCGAACAAGGACTCGAGGAGAATTCCGTTACGGCGCGCCGCATTCTGACGCTCGTACACGAACAGATCCGATAGGGACGGCGCACGAGGAACTTCGCGCGTGCGCTTTGCCTCCCTGGGCAGCGGCAGCCGCGGCAACGCCACGGTGCTGGTGTCCGGGGATACGCGCATTCTGGTGGATTGCGGCTACTCTCAACGCGAGCTGGAGCGGCGTCTCGCCGTCGCGGGTATCAGTCCGGCCTCCCTCGATGCCGTGCTCGTTACCCACGAGCACGCGGACCATGTCCGCGGTGTGGGTGTTCTGTCCCGGCGTTACGATCTCCCTGTCTGGTGCACTCGTGGTACCTGGAGAGGTTCGGAGATCGGCAAGGTGTCGGATCTGCACCTTTTTACACCGCACGTGGACAGATTCCGCATCGGCTCGGTGGACGTGCGTCCCTACGCCGTGCCCCATGACGCCCGCGAGCCGGTTCAGTATGTGTTCGAAGCCGAAGGCCTGCGTCTGGGCATATTGACCGATGCGGGCTCGCTGACACCTCATATCCAGGATCGACTGCTGGGTGTCGATGCCCTCCTTCTGGAGTGCAATCACGATCCGGGGATGCTCGCCGACGGCCCTTATCCGCCCCGTCTTCAGGCGCGCGTGGGGGGCGCCCTCGGGCATCTGAGCAATCAGCAGGCGGCCGACCTGCTCGGTCGTCTCGAGCACGGCAAGCTGAAGCACCTGGTTGCCGCCCACCTGTCGGAGAAGAACAACCATCCCGATCTGGCCCGCGATGCGCTCGTCGGCGTCTGCCCGTCGCTGACCGAAAGGCTGGCGATACTGGCCCAGAATCAAGTTAGTGACTGGTTTGTGATCTGACCACGGCCGCTGCTGTTGTATGATGGCGCCTTCGCCAAATCATGTGACAGCCAGAGCCGGACCATGCTGATCCTTCGCGGCGCGCCCGCTTATTCCGAATTCCGCCTTCGTAAACTTGCTGAGAGCCTGACCGCGGCTCTGGGTCGCCCCATCGATGTCTATGCGGAGTTCATGCACTTCGCGCAATTGGAGCAGACGCTGGAAGAGCAGGAGAGGTCGGTACTGGACCGATTGCTGACCTACGGCCCGAGATTGTCCGAACATGAGCCCTCGGGAACCCTGGTTCTGACCACGCCACGTCCGGGCACGATCTCTCCCTGGTCCTCAAAGGCCACTGACATCGCCCACAATTGCGGCCTGCACAAGGTCGGGCGTATCGAGCGGGGCATTGCCTATTACCTCGAAACCGAAGGTGCGGGCTTGGCGCGGGATGACCTGACCGCGGCGACTCAGGGGTTGCACGATCGCATGACCGAAGCGGTCTTTTTCGATCTGGAAGACGCGGCGTCGCTGTTTACCGCGGCCGAGCCGCGACCCTTCATCCGGGTGGACGTGGTCGGTGGCGGGCGTGATGCCCTGGTGCGAGCCAACGGGGATTTGGGCCTGGCGCTGTCTGACGATGAAATCGACTATCTGGTCGAGAGTTTCCAGGCCCTTGAACGCAACCCGACCGACGTTGAACTGATGATGTTCGCGCAGGCCAATTCGGAGCATTGCCGCCACAAGATCTTCAACGCCGACTGGGTGATCGACGGCGAACCGCAGCGACCGCTCTCTGTTCAGGCATGATCCGCAATACCACCGACAAATCGCCGGCGGACGTTCTGTCCGCCTACAAGGACAATGCGGCGGTCATTCGAGGGCATCGACGGCCACCGTTTTCTGCCTGATCCCGACACACGGCGTATACGGCACTGCGAAGAAGACGATCCATATCCTGATGAAGGTGGAGACCCACAATCATCCCACCGCGATTTCGCCCTTTCCCGGCGCGGCCACCGGTTCGGGCGGCGAGATCCGCGACGAGGGCGCCACCGGGCAGCGGGTGCCAAGCCCAAGGCGGGACTGTGCGGGTTCTCGGTCTCCAATCTGCGTATTCCCGGATTTTGCGCAGCCCTGGGAAGCGGACCATGGCAAGCCCGCGCGCATCGTCTCCGCGCTGGACATCATGCTCGAAGGCCCGATCGGCGCCGCCGCGTTCAACAACGAATTCGGCCGGCCCAATCTGTGCGGCTATTTCCGAACCTACGAAGCAGCAGGTGCCGGGCCGCAAGGGCAGGAGCTGCGCGGCTACCACAAGCCCATCATGATCGCGGGCGGTCATCGGCAACATTCGCGACGAGCACATCGATAAAGAGCGATTCCCGGCGGGCACGCCCGCTCGTGGTGCTGGGCGGTCCGGCGATGCTGATCGGCCTCGGGCGGCGGCGCGGCTTCGTCCATGGCCACCGGCGCCATCGCGGAGGATCTCGATTTCGCTTCGGTGCAGCGCGGCAACCCGGAGATGGAGCGCCGCTGCCAGGAAGTCATCGACCGTTGCTGGGCACTGCGGTGACGAGAATCCCGATTCTGTTCATCCACGACGTCGGTGCGGGCGGCTTGTCCAACGCGCTGCCGGAGTTGGTGCACGATGCCGGTCGCGGCGGGCGCTTCGAGCTGCGAGCGGTGCCTAACGAAGATCCGGGCATGTCGCCGATGGAGATCTGGTGTAACGAATCCCAGGAGCGCTACGTGATGGCGATCGACGTGAGCCGCTGGATGAGTTTCGGGCTATTTGTGAACGGGAGCGCTGCCCTTACGCGCTTGTGGGAGAGGCCACGGAAGAGGAAAGCCTGTTACTGGGTGACGCCCATTTCGATAACACGCCCATCGAGATGCCGATGTCGCTGCTCTTCGGCAAACCGCCGCGCATGCTGCGAGATGTCCGCCATCGACAACAGTGAAAAACCCTCGCTCGATATCGACCGGATAGATCTCGAAGAGGCGGCGTTGCGGGTGCTTACGACTGCCGACGGTGGCGGACAAAACCTTTCTGATCACCATTGGTGATCGAACCATCACCGGTATGGTGGCGCGCGATCAGATGGTGGGTCCCTGGCAGGTGCCTGTGGCCGATGTGCGCGGTCACGCTCAGCGGTTTTTCACGGCTACACCGGTGAGGCCATGGCCATGGGCGAACGAACACCCCTGGCGCTGGTGGATGCGCCGGCGTCGGGGCGAATGGCCGTCGGTGAGGCCATTACCAATATCGCTGCAGCGTTGATCGGCGCCATTGGCGATATCAAGCTGTCGGCAAACTGGATGGCTGCCGCCGGGCACACGGGTGAAGACGCCCGCCTTTTCGACACGGTGAAGGCCGTGGGCATGGAGTTGTGTCCGGCGCTCGGCATTGCGATTCCGGTCGGCAAGGATTCCATGTCCATGAAAACGGTCTGGGATGACCAGGGTGAAGCGCGACAAATGGCGGCCCCGCTGTCGTTGATTGTTTCGGCGTTTGCGCCGGTGGTCGATGCCCGCAATACACTTGACCCCGCGCTGCGACTCGATCGCGGCGATACGGATCTGATTCTGGTGGATCTCGGCAGGGGGCAGAACCGCCTCGGCGGCTCCTGCTCTGGCCCAGGTCTACGGTCAGCTCGGGCATAGCGCCTGATCTGGACGATCCCGGCTCGCTGAAGCGGTTCTTCGATGCCGTCCAGGATCTGAATCGGGAAGGTCTGTCTGCTGGCCTATCACGATCGTTCGGATGGTGGTCTGTTTGCGACGCTCTGCGAAATGGCCTTTGCCGGACGCTGTGGATTGGACATCGAGCTTGACGGCTGTGGTGATGCAGTCATCGATAGCACTGTTCAGCGAGGAGTTGGGTGCGGTCCTGCAGGTGCGCCATGCCGACACCGACGATGTTTTGGAAATCCTCCATGACGCGGGTCTGGGCCACTACAGCCACGTCATCGGCAGGCCGGCACGACGACGAACAGTATCCGCTGTCCAGTTTGCCGGTCAGCTCGATCCTCGACGAAACACGTCCCGAGTTGCAGGCGAGCCTGGTCCGAAACGAGTTTCCGGATGCAGTCCTTGCGCGACAACCCGGATTGCGCCGGGGAGGAATATGCGCCGGATCGGACTGCGGGCGAACCGGGAATGGCGCCGAAGATGTCCTTCGATCCCGGTGAGGATGTAGCGGCACCCTATGTGCATCGGGGTGCGCGTCCAGGAATGGCGGTGCTGCGAGAGCAGGGCGTCAACGGTCAGGCGGAGATGGCGGCGGCTTTTCACAAGGCAGGGTTTGACTGCACGGATGTGCATATGTCCGACATCATCGCCGGTCGCGTCACACTCGGCCAGTTCAAGGGACTGGTGGCCTGTGGCGGATTTTCTTATGGCGATGTACTGGGCGCCGGTGAAGGCTGGGCCAAGTCCATCCTGTTCAATTCACGGATTCGTGACCAGTTTTCCGCCTTTTTTCTGCGTCCCGATAGTTTTACCCTCGGCGTGTGCAATGGCTGCCAGATGTTATCCAATCTGCACGAGTTGATACCGGGCGCCGATGACTGGCCCCATTTCGTGAGAAACCGCTCGGAGCAGTTCGAGGCCCGTGTCTCAATGGTGGAGGTGCTCGAAACGCCGTCCGTTCTCTTCAAAGGGATGGAAGGCTCGCAGTTACCGGTCCCTGTTGCTCATGGCGAAGGGCGGGCGGAATTCCGTGCCAGGGAAGACCTCGACACAGTGGCGTCGCGCGTCGCGTTGCGATTCGTGGAGACCGATGGTTCGCCGGCACAGCGATATCCCGCCAATCCCAATGGCTCTCCGCAGGGCATCACCGGGCTGACCTCGGAAGACGGCCGGGTGACCATCATGATGCCGCATCCGGAGCGGGTGTTTCGTACGGTTCAGAATTCCTGGCATCCGGAGGACTGGGGTCCCGATGGACCATGGCTCAGGATGTTTCGGAACGCCCGATTGTGGGTCGAATGAAGCCGGAGCGGTATCAAGGATTTTTTTACATTCACCGTCCATACTAGTATCTTTCTGGGCGGTAACCACAGAAAACCAGACACCGAAAACGGTGCACTTTTCGTCTGCGCTGGGGGGTACGGCAGACGTATTTGTTCGACCAGATATTTGAGGAGGATTTCCCCATGGCGCATATTGTCGTCTTGGGCGCAGGTACCGGAGGAATGCCCTGCGCTTACGAGTTGCGCGACGCGCTCGATAGTGAACACAGGATTACCGTTGTCAGCGAACGCAGTTATTTTCAGTTTGTCCCGTCCAATCCCTGGGTGGCGGTGGGCTGGCGCAATCGTGATGACATCTGTTTTGAAATAGCCCCGTATCTCGAACGAAGGAACATCGGTTTCGTGGCCAAGCGCTGCGAGCGTATCGATGCGGATAACAATGCGCTTGAACTCGAAGGCGGCGAAACCCTTGCCTACGATTATCTCGTCATTGCCACCGGGCCCCGCCTTGCCTTCGAGGAGGTGGAAGGTGCAGGACCGGACGCCGGTAATTCGCATTCGGTGTGCTCCATCGATCATGCCGAAAAGACCTATGACGGCTACAAGGAACTACTCGAGGATCCCGGCCACGTGGTGGTCGGCGCCATGCCGTTTGCGTCCTGTTTCGGGCCTGCTTACGAATTCGCCTTCATCATGGATGCCGATCTGCGCAAGCGCAAAATCCGCGACCGGATCCCCATGACCTTCGTGACATCGGAGCCTTATATCGGGCATCTGGGTTTGGGTGGTGTTGGTGATTCCAAGGGGATGCTCGAATCCGAGATGCGCAACCACCATATGAAGTGGATCACCAACGCCAAGGTGACGCGGGTCGAAGCGAACAAGATGTTCGTGGAGGAGTACGACGAGCGCGGCCAGAAAATCAAAGATCACGAGATAGATTTCAAGTTTTCCATGATGTTGCCGGCCTTCAAGGGGGTCGACGCCGTCGCCAGTGTTGAAGGGCTTTGTAATCCCCGTGGATTCGTCATGGTGGATGATCACCAACGCAATCCAAAACATCCGAATATCTATTCAGCGGGTGTTTGTATCGCCATCCCTCCGGTAGAGGCAACGCCTGTGCCCACCGGAGCACCGAAAACCGGATACATGATCGAGTCCATGGTCACCGCCATCGTTCATAACATCCAGAACGAATTGGCCGGCAATGAGCCCGATTGGAAGGGTACGTGGAATGCCATCTGTCTCGCCGACATGGGTGATACCGGTGCTGCCTTTGTTGCCCTGCCGCAGATGCCGCCGCGAAACGTGGCCTGGTTCAAAAAGGGCAAGTGGGTACACATGGCCAAGATCGCGTTTGAGAAGTACTTCATCCGCAAGATGAAGAAAGGCTCGTCGGAACCTATCTATGAAAAGTACGTACTGAAAATGCTGGGGATTACCCGGATCAAGTAGTCAGGCACTTTGAATCAATGATCAAGCCCGGCGCTCAGCCGGGTTTTTTTCAGATGTCGATCCCGGCCGCGTCAATCCCAAACTCAGCGATATCGCTTTTAATCATTGCCGATAAAATCCCATCGTTGCGGAGCGGCGATTTCCGGATTGTTATTGGTTGCGGGGTCCGTTCAGGCGCTTTTTTCCTGAATGCAGACCTCGGTCATAGGACAGGGACCTTCCCGATGGCTGGGCGTTTCCCGGCAACCCGCAATGCCCCATTCCGCCGCCAGAGTCGCGAAGGCAAGACAGGCGGGGCTTTTGAACGGATTCTTGCGGCAGATCAGCGTGATGGTGTGATGCGGCAGTTCAGGTAGGACCATCACCGGGTGGATACCGCGTTGGGCACAGGCGATGGTATCGGGAAGGATCGTCGCAAGGCGTCCGAGGCGAACCATCTCCACAATGACGCTGAGCGAATTGCTTTCCATCGCGATGTGCGGCGTGATGTCATGCTCAAGGCAGTAGAGGTCCACATGCCGGCGCAATGCGAAGTTGGTGTTCAGCAGCATCAGCGGTACCTGCTCCAGCGCGTGTTTGTTGATCGGCGCCTGGCGACCTGCCAGCGCATTGGAATCGCCGACGGCGAGATTCAGGCTTTCGACAAAAAGCACATGGGCCTCGATGTTGCTTGAGCGTTCATCGATGGACAGGGTGTTGGTAAAGGCGATCCCCACATCAATCTGATCCTCGGCAACGCCCGCCTCGATGTCGTCCTGAGGCATCTCCAGCGTGCTGACGGTGATGCCCGGATAACGGTTGTTAAAGCTGTCCAGCAGCGGCGCAGCCAGATAATCGGTGATCGGAGTCATACCCAATCGCAATGACCCACGGCTCAAATCCTGTAATTCGTGTATCGCTCTTTTGCCCGCATCGAGCTCTCCGAGCGCGCGGCGGGCGTAGCCCACATACACTTCCCCGGCGCTGGTCAGGCTTACGGTCCGTCCGGATCTGTCAAGCAATTGAACATCGAGTTCTTCTTCCAAGTGCTTGATTTGTTGAGACAGAGTTGGCTGTGACACATGCAACGCTTCTGCCGCTCGTGTGAAGTTACAGTGTTCCGCCACCGCCAGCAGATAGCGGAGCGAACGCGGGCAGAGGATATTTCTATCCATAACCAACTCCTATGGGATTAATAAGATCTAGGTCTTGGACAACTATAGTTGAGTGGTAAATAGTTTCCTACATCGACGGCATAAGTAGTGCGTCGTAGTGATTCGGATCTTGCAGGAAACGGTAATAAGAATAGAGCAATTGAACATAAGCATATTCAAAAAGATTGATGTGCAGTTCGGCCTGACGGCAAATTGCTCGAAGTCCACTCAAAAATCGACGTCCTACGCGAAGGAGTAAACGTCATGACAGAGCATCTTGCGGCAAACCCTACTGTAACGGTTAACAGTGACACCGGCCTGCTGCGCAAAATTGCACCGGCCATGCTATCGGTAATGTTGGGTGTGGTGATATTGTCGGCCGTCGGCTTCGCGCCGGGCATGGCACACAATGCCGCACACGACACGCGTCATGTCATGGTCTTTCCCTGCCACTGATGCAAGGGGGTTAACCGGCAATGTTTAGACGTATCGTATTTTCAGCCGTGCTTTCGGGCTTGGTGGCCGGGCTGTTGATCACAGTGGTTCAGCACTTCACTGTGATCCCCATGGTGATCGAGGCTGAAACTTACGAGGTCAGCGAAGCACCGTTGACGGAGGCATCCGGAGTTTCCGGCCACAGTCATGGTGAAGCTGGCCATGATCATGGGGACGCATGGATGCCGGCGGACGGTGCTGAACGTACTTTTTACACGGCACTGACCAATGTCCTGGCAGCCATAGGTTTTGCGCTTCTGCTGGGCGCCTGCTTTTCGATATTCAACCACGCGAACTGGCGTCAGGGTTTGCTTTGGGGGCTGGGAGGTTTCGTTGCATTTCAGTTGGCCCCGGCGATAGGTCTGCCTCCAGAGCTGCCAGGCACAGCCGCAGCCGATGTCAGTGCAAGGCAGGTGTGGTGGGTTGGCACGGCGTTGGCGACGGCGTTTGGTCTGGGTGCATTGTTCTTTGCAAAAACGACAGTGTTGCGCGTCGCCGGTGTGGCATTGGTGATTGTCCCTCACCTGATAGGTGCGCCTCATCCGGAGGTCTTCAGTCTCACTGTTCCGCCGGAAATGGCCTCGGAGTTCATCGTAAAGACCCTTCTGGTTGGTAGCGTGTTCTGGCTGATACTGGGTGGTTTGGCGGGTTTCACTTTTAACAAGATCAAGTAAACGGTTCTCCTCTAAAGGGCAGATCTATTCTGAATCGAATAGATCTGCCCCCTTTTTCCAAGGGGCTGGAATGGTGGCGAATCGCCTGATCAATCGCCCGCTGGACCGGGATTTCTACAATCACTGCTGCTCTCGGGTTTCGATCTCCTGGTTACCGGACGATTGGAAAGTCTTTCGAAATATTCTGAGAGAACAGCTGCCACCTTCGCCGGAACTGACGGAAACCGATCAGCAGCAACTGCTTCGGTCCGGCCTGGCGGTTCGTGAGGCATCTCGACGGTTGCAGGAGAATGCTGATCCGTTCATTCAGCAAGCTGCCCTGGTACAGCTACTCGAAGCCACCCTGTCACTACTCGGCCATTGGGCGCAGCGCCTGCCGGGAAGGGAGACAAGGGACGGACTGCTGTATCACTTGAGACATTACCTTCTCGAGGAGTCTGAAAAACTGAGGGCGGTGGTCGATGCCGCGAATGCTGGAGTTACCAAACCTGCGCTGCCGAATGGTGACACAGAGCCATTGAAACCGGATGCCGTGAATCCGCACTCGGACGCCGCTTTTGACAAGGCGGTGTTGACCGGTTTCCTGTGGTGGATACTGGTAACTGAGTGGTGCTGGGATCGTATCCGTATGGATTGATGGAGCCACCAATGCCGTTTTTGCACCCTGAGTGGATTCAATCGTTTTCGCCCGGTCGGGGGGGGGCAGGGTGGTCATGTGGTGGTTTTTTAAGAAATGGTAATTCGTAAAAGATTCGACGTGAATGACTAGAAAAAATCAAAGCGTAAGAATGACTGCCGCAATGATGATGTCGCTGTTTGCCTCCGGTGCAAGTGCTTATGCGATAAATGACAGGTTGTCGGTTGGGGGGGTGTTGGCTGGCGCCATTCAATGTCAGAGATTGTCCGGTGCGGCGAGTGACGAGAATGCCTGCAAAGGGGCTGCACCCTTTCAGCCCGAGGTCAGTTTTCGTCCTACTGAAAACGACGAGATCTTTGTCAAATTCGGGTTTGCGGCGGGCAATGCCCTAAATAACCGATCTCCCTTTGCGATCTCTCCCTGGGCGGCTGATCTGGAGGACGACCTGAAGAACATCAACGGCCGGGGTCGGAACAATCTGTTGACGGCCTGGTACAAGCACATTTTCAACCTGGGTGACAACAACAGCCTGGGCGCCACCGTGGGCATCATCGACGCCACCGACTATCTCGACGAAAACGCCTATGCCAACGACGAATACACTCAGTTTATGAATCCGGCGTTGACCAATGGTCCCAATGTTTTTCTGCCGTCCTACGACCTTGGCGTTGCATTGGAGTGGGATTCGGGGCCGCTGGCCTTGCGAGGTGTGTATATGGATATGGGCGAGAATGATGACGGTAACGGCTACCGGTTCTATGGGCTTCAGGCGGGCTACGCAGTCAATAACCGATTCGGTGCCGGTAACTATCGCGTCGTGATTGCCGGCGCCAGTAACGATTTCCTCAATCCGGAGGGCACCCGGAAGGAGGACCGCGGCGGCGTACTGTTGTCATTCGATCAGGAGTTCGGCGACGTTATCGGCGGATGGGTTCGGATGGGTTGGCAGTCCGATGATGCGGCGGTGGACTACAAATCGATTTATTCCGGAGGTATCGATATCAAGGGTAGTGCCTGGGGTCGCGATGAAGACAACATCGGAATCGGTCTCGCCTATCTGAACGGCGGCAGCCTTGAGATCGATAACTCCCGTGTGGTTGAGGCCTATTACCGCTGGCAGGTGGGAGAGATGCTGGGGCTGACCGTCGATATACAGCATCAGAACGACAACTATAAAACGGGGAACGGACCCAGTGGCTGGATCTACGGGCTACGGGCAGCGGTGGATTTCTGAGACCGATTTTAGTACCGGAGACATTCTGTCTGGCCATGCCGGGCACTTACCACTACCAGAGGAAAAGCACATGCACAAAGTCGAAATGACCGAAACCATCATCGAGGCGAAGAAAGCGAAGGGACTAACCTGGGAATCCATAGCCGGTGCGGCTGGTCTATCGAAGGAGTACGTTACCTCCGCCTGCCTGGGCATGAACCACCTCGACAAGGCTAACGCCGATCCACTGGTCGAGGCGCTGGGCCTGGGTCCGGAGGTTTCATCCGCGTTGCAGGAGTTCCCCAACAAGATTTGGGATCAGGTCGTGCCCACGGACCCGGTGATCTATCGTTGGTACGAAATCGTCGGCGTCTACGGTGAGACCATCAAAGAATTGATCCATGAAAAATTTGGTGATGGGATCATGTCGGCCATCGATTTCACGATGGACATCGACAAGGAGGAAAATCCGGCGGGTGATCGAGTGATCGTGACCCTGAACGGGAAGTTTCTGCCCTATAAAACCTGGTGAGCTTTAGGATCGGATGCCCCCGCGCTTTGCCTGCCGGACCGGTATGCGGGATGGATGCCCCATACTGCCGGTTGGGCCGGTCCATTGCCTGGTGGTGGAGGCCGGAACAAAGGGGAATCAAGACTGCCGTCTGTTCTCGTTTCTCGACGATAGAGCGGATGGTGTTACTGGCGTCCGGCCGTTGTTGCTCACCGGTCCGCGCCTGACGCGGGGTCTCTTTGCTATGTTGGCCTGAAGTGGTCGGTGGGCGGGGCAGGATAACCTTTCCAGAGGGTAAAAGATGGCGCATGAAGAGATAACCTGGCAGTGCGATGGCCATGAATTTTCTCTGGGACTTGACCGCCTGGGCGACGGTCCCACGCTGTTGCTTCTGCCGGCATTCAGTTCCATATCAACCAGGCAGGAAATGCAGCCATTGGCGCGTCTGCTGTCGCCACACTTTTCCACGGTGTCCGTCGATTGGCCGGGATTTGGCGGTTTGCCGAAACCCTTTATCGACTGGCGACCGGATCTTTATGATGCGTTTTTAGGCGACTTGCTTTCCCGCCTGGTTAGCAATCCCTACGGCATCATCGCCGCGGGGCACGCGGCGGGGTATCTGCTCAGGCATTTTAGCGCAGGGGCAAGTTCGGTGGATCGGCTGGTTTTGCTGTCTCCCACATGGCGTGGACCCCTGCCGACAATGATGGGTGGCGACCGGGATTTTTTCCCGAAGATCGCCAGTGCGGTGGACAGTCGCTTCGGCGGTCCCTTGCTTTACCGCCTCAATGTCAATCGACTCGTGGTAGGCATGATGGCTCGTGGACACGTCTACGAAAACGCGGATTGGCTTGAAGGGCAACGTCTCAACGAAAAACTTCTCGTCACGAAGGTACCGGGAGCCAGGCACGGATCAGCGAGGTTCGTCGCAGGTCGACTGGACCCATTTGGCAACAGGGCTGAATTCCTGAAGGCTGCGCGTAATCTGCGGCGCCCCACACTTAACCTATTTTCGAGGGGAGCACCAGGAAAATCCATGGCGGAAATGGAGGCGCTTGCCGGGCTGGACGAAATAGAGACGATTCGACTCCCGAGAGGGAAGCTCTCCTTCTACGAAGAATTTCCCGATGATGCGGCAGAATCGATCATCGGCTTTTTGCGCGGCTCCGGGGGGAGCCGGGATTCACAATCAGATAACCGCGGGGGGAGGGGCTGATGCAGACCCGGTTTTCACCCGGACAGCTATGCGATCCCGCTTATCAGAGTTCCGACGAGGAACTGAGAGCCTGTCTGCAATGTGACTATTGTATTGTTAACTGCCCCACGTACAAGTTATTGGGCGATGAGTTAGACAGCTCGCGCGGGCGTATTTTTCTGATCAGGAACATGTTGGAAAGCGGCGGAGAACCGGAGAAAGACACCGTTCAGCATATCGATCAATGCCTGTCCTGCCTCGCTTGCATGTCCACCTGCCCCTCTAGTGTGAATTACATGCATTTGGTGGATCATGCGCGGGAATACATCGAGGAAAACTATACTCGTCCCATTCACGATCGCCTGCTGCGTTGGGGCTTGGCTCGGGTGCTGCCGTATCCGCGGCGTTTCCGTGTTGCCATGCGCGGCGCCCAGTTGGCGCGGCCACTCGCCTTTACTCTGCCAAACCGGGTCCGCAGGCTGGTGGATTTCACGCCTGACACGTTGCCTCCCGCCAGTCCAAACGATAAGCCGCAGATCTTTACGGCACACGGGGATAAAAAGTACCGTGTCGCATTGTTGACCGGATGCGCGCAAAAGGTGCTGAATACCGATGTCAATGATGCAACGATCCGTGTTCTGCGACGCCACGGTTGTGAAGTTGTTGTAGCAGATGGCGCCGATTGTTGTGGTGCATTGACCCATCACATGGGGAAAACGCAGCATAGCTTCTCTGCTGCATCCGCGAGTATCAGGGCCTGGATAAGCGAACTGGACGGCGACGGATTGGACGCTGTTGTGATCAATACCAGTGGCTGCGGAACCGTCGTAAAGGATTACGGGCATATGTTTCGCAGTAGCAAGTTGGCGGCGGAAGCGCAAAGGATCGCTGATCTGACAAAGGACATCAGCGAATTTCTTTCGGAGATTCAACTTGATTACCGGCCGGTGCCTGCCTTGCGTGTCGCCTACCATGCGACCTGCTCGCTCCAGTTTGGCCAGCGCGTTCGCTTTACCCCAAAAAAGCTGTTGAAGCGCGCCGGGTTCACCATACTCGAACCAAGGGACGCGCACGCTTGTTGTGGTGCCGCCGGAACCTTTAATCTTCTGCAACCGAGGATCTCAGATGAATTGAAGGCGCGAAAAATTGCCTGGCTGGAGGAGAGCGCCCCGGATGCCATTGCGGCGGGTAACATCGGCTGCATGATGCAGATTGGTTCGGGAACTCAGATACCGGTGGCCCATACGGTGGAGTTACTTGATTGGGCAACGGGCGGTCCTGTTCCACCCACCCTGGCAGGAATACCTGAAACGTCGAGCTAGCACAGACGTGATATTTCTCGAATGCGGACGGTCTCTGTGTCCGTGTACATACAGATACTTCAGCCAAAGGGTTTACGTACTTGATGTGACCATCGATGCGTCTTTTAATCGAGCGTCTGGTGCATCACTGGGAATCCTGGTTTGGCCTGGTGTTTCCTGTTCGAATGCTGTGCCGGTATTTGCCTGATTGCTTTTTATAAAGGGGCCGGCGCGGGAATTGCCGACCCGCTGCAAGTCTGTCCATATCTTGTGAAATCCCCTCGTATCAACTTGCGAATGGCCTGTTAAGCGACTGAATTTTCGCTTTTATGCCGCCAATTATCGTCGTCTGACAGACATTGACGGGAATGGTGCTCGCTTTGAATTTACGTTGATCAACACCATTGGCGCATCTCCATAACAAACCCCTATGGAGTTAATCGGAACAAGGTCTTGGACAACGATAACGGCATGGTAAATAGTTTGGTCTAAGAGTGAACGGGGCCTCGCAAGCAGAGTGGTGATGCCCAAACAGTTTCGGTTCGCTTTCGCGGCGAGCGGCTGCTGCGAAGAGAGGTTACTGATCATCGAGCGAGAAGGCATCGCCCGAACTTAGGAGATTACGACCCATGTCATCCGACACCAGACGAAAAGTGATGCGGCACCTTGATATTGTCGGCCAGCTTCAGCCGGCGCTGCACCAACCGACCCATGCCCCGGCGCCCGATCAAGTCGACAATGAGCACTACCGGGCTTACACGCGCATGTCCCATGACGTAGGCGGAGAGCCCGATGTTCCCATCACCTGGGAAGAAAAAGAGGAAGAGGTCTGGGAGCACAACACCTTTGTCACCTGTGAAGTTCTTGCGTGGCGCGGTGTTTGGAATGCCGAGGAACGGCGTCGCCGTCAAAACGTCGATGTGGGCCAGACCCAGTATCTGGGGTTGCCCTACTACGGCAGGTGGCTGCTTACCGCGGCGAGGATTCTGGTGGATAAGCAGTACGTAACGGTCACTGAGCTGTCTGACAAGATGAACGAGGTTAGAAAACGCTATGAGTAACAAACCCCATTACGACAGAGAGCATCACGTCAAAAAGGCAACGGGCATTGGCGATCCCCAATGTTTCAAGGGCGAAGCGGGCCAACCCAAATTCAAGGTTGGCGACAAGGTTCGCGTGCGGGACCTGCCAGACATCTTCTACAACCGCACGCAGGTATACACCCGCGGCGCGGAAGCCACGGTGGCGGAGTTGGTGTACGAAAGTCCGGCGCCGGAAGACGAGGCCTGGGATAACACGGATAAACCGGTGTGGTTCTATAGCGTGGTTTTCCGCCAGCAGGACCTTTGGTCGGACTATCCCGACACCTTTTCGAACGATACGGTCGAAACAGAATTGCCGGAGCGTTGGCTAGAGCCTGCGTGAGCGGGTAGACGGCCAGTCAGTTCCGGGCAGGCGAAACAGAAACTCAAGAGGACAAACAAATGGCGGAGAAGCATAAGCCCGCACCGATGGTTGATGAGGTCAGTGAATTCGAGGTACTTGAACTGGCCGTGCGCGAACTCTGTATAGAGAAGGGCCTGTTCACTGCTGAAGATCATCAGCACTGGACGGAGTACATGCATACCCTCGGTCCGCTTCCGGCAGCGCGCCTCGTTGCCAAGGCGTGGTTGGATCCCGAGTACAAGAAGCTCGCGGTGAGAGATGGCGTCAAGGCCAGCCTGGACGTGGGAGTCGATTGGGTCAACAGTATGCCGACAAAGTTCGGTACGCCCAGCGACTACTGCAACCTGCGCGTGCTCGAAGACACACCAACGCTGAAGCACGTCGTTGTTTGTACACTCTGTTCCTGCTATCCACGACCGATTCTTGGCCAATCGCCGGAATGGTACAGAACCCCCAACTACCGTCGTCGCCTGGTTCGATGGCCTCGCCAGGTATTGGCGGAATTCGGACTGCAGCTTCCCGAAGACGTGGACGTCAGGGTTGAGGACTCGAATCAAAAGTCCAGGTTCATCGTGTTGCCGGTGCGCCCCGAAGGTACCGAGGGCTGGACCGAAGAGCAGCTGGCCGAGATCGTAACGCGGGATTGCCTGATCGGGGTTGCAGTACCGAAGCCCGGGAAGACAGCCAACGACAAGCGCCCCGTCCGCCCGGCCATCAATCCCTATCATCATTAGGAACTCGCAATGGGCTTTGTTAATCCGGAAAAAATCCAACTGGATAAAGAGATGGAAGAACGGGAGTTGGATGACTCCCCCATCTCCTTGCTCGAAAAGGTCAAGCAGGAAGGAAGGGTTTGGGAAGATCTGTGCGAAGAGTACGGCGTGGACAATCCCGATCCGCCCTGGAAGATCACGCTCGAGGCCACCTGCGATGTATTGGCAGAAGAATCCTGTGCGCTTCCTGCACTGGAGCGTCGGTGGGAGGAGGACGAGCTGTCGGGTACGCACTATGGAGATGTCCCTTTCCCGGAAAGACAGCTGTTGGCGCTCGCGCACTCGATGATTCGCCGCGGACTGATGGACGAGGAAGAGTTGGCCAATCGGATGGCAGAAGTAAACAGACGCCTCAACATGGTTTGACAGGACGTCGCCGGCCGATCGGCTTGTTTAACCGATCGGCCGGGGAACAAAACAGCCAGGCAACTCGGATTGGCCGAGCCCTGACACAACACCAGAAGAGTATTGTTATCCCCGCCAGCTTCGCGCAGGTCGTTTTGCGGGCGGATACGATCATCGCCGATAGTCGCTGACGGAGGAAAGCATCGATGTCCATACGCGGAGTCCGCATCCAGATAGAGGAATTGAGTCACCGCTATACCCCGAAGAGCCCGATAACCTTCGACAAGGTCAATCTGGAGGCGGAGCAAGGTGAGATCCTTGCGATCATCGGGCGCTCCGGATGCGGAAAATCGACGCTTCTCCATATCCTCGCCGGTCTGTTGCGGCCCACCGATGGTGCGGTTCGTCTCGACAACAAGGTGGTCACCGCACCTTCCCCGCACTGGGTCATGATGTTCCAGGCCCCTCATCTGTTTCCCTGGATGAAGGTCTCACAAAATGTGGGGATCGGACTGCATTTTGCCGGCTGGAACGAATCCAAGGCGCGCGACCGGGTGAATGAAGCCCTGGAGTTGGTCGATTTGCAGGAACATGCTGATAACAACGTTCAGGATCTCTCGGGGGGACAGCAGCAGCGAGTGGCTTTGGCTCGGTCGTTGGTCATGGAGCCAGAGCTATTGTTGCTCGACGAACCCTTCTCGGCTCTGGACGCCTTTACGCGCTCGTCCCTGCAACACGATGTTCGGTCGATTGCGAAGCGTCTCGGTTTCAATGTAGTGATTGTTACCCATGATATCGACGAGGCCGTACTGATGGCCGATCGTGCGCTCATCATGGCAGGTTCGCCCGGCAAGATTTACGACGAATTAGAAGTAGCTCTTCCCGATCCTCGTGAAAGACAGGATCCCAATGTCCAGGCCATGCGCGCGCGATTGATGGACGCGTTTCACGACGCAGCGCACTCGCCTTCGGGCACATCCGATGAGGCGGAATCCAAACGCAACGGATTCACCGGCCTCTCACAGCAGGCCTGACAGCAGCATAGTCAGATCATCCGAATGCCTCTAGGAGGATACTGAAGATGAAGAAAAGACAAGACGACACACTCCCGGCAGCGCCGAGTAATTCGCCGCAGGACTACAAGAGACATGGTGACGGCATCAAGGATCCCCGTCTGGTGCTGGAATATGACCCGCTGTTTAAAGGCATCCTGGGTACCGGCATAAACCGACGTGAGTTTCTGCAGGCCGGCAGTCTGGCCGCCCTGGGCAGCATGCTGCCGACGGCGAAAACCTTTGCCAGTGAAAAGAAATGGGATCCGATTGTTAAAATCGGATACATACCCATAACCGATTCGGCGGCTTTGCTCATCGCCCATGAGTTGGGGTATCTGAAAGACGAAGGTATCGACTCAGAAAAGCCGACACTGATTCGGGGTTGGTCTCCCCTGGTCGAGGCCTTTGCGGCCCACCGTTTCAACCTGACTCATATGCTCATCCCGATTCCAATCTGGATGCGTTACAACAACAAGTACCCCGTGAAAATCACCGCCTGGGACCACACCAACGGTTCCGCCATCGTGGTGGGTAAGGATACGGGCATCAAAACCCCGAAGGACTTTGGCGGTAAACAGTTTGCGGTGCCCTACTGGTACTCGATTCACAATATCGTGTCTCAAAGGATCATGAAGGACGCAGGTATCAAACCTGTGATACGCCCGCAGAACGCAAAGTTGGCCAAAGATGAGTGCAACTTCCTCGTGCTCAATCCGCCGGAAATGCCACCGGCACTGGCAGCAAAGAGTATCGACGGCTATTGCGTTGCTGAACCTTTCAACGCCCTGGGCGAGTTGAAGGCCGGCGGCAAGGTACTGCGTTTTACCGGTGATGTCTGGAAAGGACACCCGTGCTGTGTTGTCGTGATGCACGAGGCCGATACCATGGATCCCGATCGCGCCGCCTGGACCCAAGGCGTGCACAACGCCATCGTCAAGGCGCAGATCCAACTGGCCGAGAACCGCAAGGAGATGGCCGAGTTACTGTCCCGCGACGGCAAGCGCTATCTGCCATTCCCCAAGGCCGTGGTCGAGAGGGCGATGCTTTTCTACGATCCGGCCTATTACAACAACCCGCAAGCGATCAAGCACCCGGAATGGGGCATGGATCGAATCAATTTCCAGGGCTGGCCGTACCGCTCTGCAACCGAGTTGGTCGTGTCCGACCTGAAAGAGACGGTCATTACCGGTGATGCGGCGTTCCTCGATGATCTGACACCGAAGCACGTGGCGGACGATCTGGTCAATTACGACTTCATCAAAAAGGCGCTTGAGGCCAACCCGGGATGGAAAAACGATCGCAGTGTGCCGACATCAGGCGATCCCTTCACTCGAATGGAGGTGGTTGAACTATGAGCAATGGCGCCGCTCATGCCGGAGCTGCAACTGGAGGGGGCCGTGGCGCGCCCGACTTCATGAGAACGGCGTGGCGGCGCCTGGTGAACGGATTCATCGGCCTGTCGATCTTCGTTTTATTGTGGTGGTTTGGCGCACATCTCATCTTTCTCAATCCGTCGACAACGCATTTCTCCGACTTTGGGCCACTTCCGACGTTTCAGGCGTTTCCGGTTCTGTGGGAGTCAAACACCATTCAGAATGCGGCGATGGCCAGTGGCTATCGCCTGGGTTTCGGCCTGCTGATCGCCGTGGTTATCGGTATCCCCCTCGGCATTCTGGTGGGGCGCAGCAAGCGATTCCGGGATCTGAGCAATTCCTCGTTCCAGTTGTTGCGAATGATCAGCCCGCTGTCATGGATGCCGCTCGCGGTGCTGGTTTTTTATACCTGGAATCAGTCGATCGTCTTTCTCATCGCGATTGCTTCAGTCTGGCCGGTGATCTATGCGACTGCGGCGGGCCTTGCGAAGGTGGATCCGGCATGGTTCAAGGTGGCCCGCAATCTTGGTGCCAACCCGATGCACATGCTGACCAAGATCATCATGCCGGCGATAGCATTCGACATATTTACCGGTATCCGCCTGGCGCTCGGCATCGCCTGGGTGGTGCTTGTGCCGGCGGAGTTTCTGGGGGTGACGTCCGGTTTGGGGTATGCCATCGAAGATGCCCGCGAGTCGCTTTCCTACAATCATCTCACCGCGATTGTTCTGACCATCGGCATCATCGGCTGGATACTCGACAGTATGTTGGCCTTTCTCGTTAAACGTTTCAGTTGGCACCACGGTGGATGATTAATGAGTGAAGTCACGGCAACAATGAACATGGCTCCGTCCCGACTGTCGAACGCCATGAAGTCCTCGAGGCAGGGCCTGGTCAATTTCTTCACTGGCCTGCTGATTCTGTTCGGACTCTGGTGGGTTGGGATTTACATCATTACGTTGGACCCGGATACCGCGCATTTTGCCGACTTCGGGCCAGTGCCGGCCTTCAAGGCCATCGGCTTTGCCTGGGAAGATGGATTGATACAGTCAGCCATATTCTCAAGCGGCCATAGATTGGCGTCCGGCCTTGGCCTCGCCATCGCCATCGGTGTACCCATCGGCATCCTCATGGGCCGCAGCCGACGCTTTCGGGAGCTGAGTAACGCACCTTTCCAGTTGCTGCGGATGATCAGCCCCCTGTCCTGGGAACCCATTGCCGTTATCGTATTTGTGACCTGGAATCAGGCGATCGTCTTTCTGATCACGATTGCCGCGGTTTGGCCGATTGCCTTCGCGACGGCCGCCGGTCTGTCAAAGGTTGATCCCTCCTGGTTCAAGGTGGCGAAAAACCTCGGGGCCAAGCCCTGGCATATGGTCACTCAAATTATCATTCCGGCGATCGCGTTTGACGTGCTTACCGGTGTGCGCCTCGCCCTTGGTGTGGCCTGGATCGTGTTGGTGCCAGCCGAGTTTCTCGGTGTGGATTCCGGCCTGGGTTACACCATCCAGGATGCTCGTGAGACGCTGCAATACGACTATTTAATGGCGATGGTGCTGATCATTGGAGCCATCGGATATTTACTCGATAGTACCTGTGTTCTGCTCATCAAGCGCTTCAGTTGGCATCGTGATAACTCCTAGGAAAATTTCCTGGGCCTGGTGCACCTGCGAAATGAATCGTCTGGGGCGGAAAAGGAGGAAGCGGCGAGGGTGAGCATCGCCCGGAGCGGTTAGCTCAGTGTGACGCGAGAGGGCGCTGATCGCGTGATTGAACGAATCACCCTCTCGAAACCACAGCGTGTGGGCGCGAGGAAAAAGTGATGAGCAAATCACGTTTCAGCGAAGAACAGATCATTGCTGTACTGAGGGAGGCTGAGGCCGGAGAGAGTATTCAGGACCTCTGCCGGCAGTATGAAATTTCGGAGACCACCTTCTACAACTGGCGATCGAAATACAGGGATGTGGCGACTATAGAGTTGAAACGCTTGAAACAGCTGGAGGAAGAGAACCGGCGTCTCAAGTCAATTGTCGCCGAGCTCACGCTGCGCAACCAGGCCCTTAAACGAGTGGTTTCGAAGAAATGGTAACCCGGGCAATTCAGCTCGAGGCGACCCCGCATGAGGTAGAGAAGAAATGTCGCAGGAAATTCACATAGTTTGCGTGTCAGGCGAACGCGAAAGGCTGCAGATGGCAGCAATGATAGCCTCGGTTGCAGCCGCGACCGGAGACGAGGTGACGGTATTTTTTTCAATGAATGCTTTGCCGTACTTCGTAAAGGACAATTCCGAGGACGCCCCGTCCGAAGGCGCGGTTGGAGCCCTCATGGCAAAAACAGAGGGCGTACCCCAGTTCCGGCAACTGTTCCGACAGGCCGCCGAACTCGGCGACGCTAAATTGTTGCCGTGCTCCATGGCAGTGGATCTCCTCAATATCGCGGAAGGCGAGCTCGTTCCGGAATTTGGTCCCCCTACCGGATTAACGCGTTTTTTGAGCGATGCCGAGGGCGGGCAGATACTCACCTTCTAGCGGGGGCGTAGATACCAGTTGAGGTGAACAGGAGAACAAAGCCAATGAGTGAAACCAAAGTTATCGATGCACGCAATACCTACTGCCCCGGGCCGCTAATGGAGCTGATTACCTACATGAAGCAGGCCGGCGTGGGCGACACGCTCGAGTTACTGTCCACCGACGATGGAACGGCCAATGATGTGCCGGAATGGATCGCCAAGGTCGGGCATGAAATGGTCAGTAGCGAAAAGATCGAGGACACCTGGCATTTGACGGTGCGTAAGACGAAGTAGCGAAGGGCGCGCCGGACATTCCTGTCCGGGTAAAGGCCAGATAGTTGTGTTCACTTTGATGGTGTAGGAGGAAAACGCTATGAGAATACTCGTCGTCGGTGGCGGAACGGGCGGTACTATTCTCGCCAACAACCTCGCGCGGCGACTGAGCGGCGAGATTCGGTCGAGAAAGGCGCGTATCACGATGCTGTCAGCATCCGACAGGCATATGTACCAGCCGGGTTTATTGTACGTTGCGTTTGGCCAGATGATGCCGGACGAACTGTATCGAGATCAGCGGAGTCTGCTTGAGTCATCGATTGACTTCCACGTGGACCCTGCGCAGGAGTTTCTTCTCGATAAGAATCAGGTCAGAACCCAGAGCGGAAAGGTGCATGAGTACGATGTGCTGGTCATTGCCACCGGCTCGCGCGTGGTGCCAGACGAGGTGCCGGGGTTGAGGGAGGGTGCGGAATGCTTCTATACGGAAGCGGGCGCCGTCCAGATGTTCAAACGTCTGCGCGCGTTTGAAGGCGGAAAGCTCGCGATAGTCGTGGGTGTTCCACATAAGTGTCCTATCGCACCGGTGGAAGTCACCTTTGCCCTTCACGATTACTTCAAGGCACGTGGAATCCGGGATAAAGTCCATATGAAATACCACTATCCCATCAATCGGATTCACAGTATTGAAAACGTGGCGATTTGGGCAAAACCTGAGTTCGAGCGCATGGGAGTGGAATACGAGACCTTGTTCAATGTCAGCGAAGTGGACGTTGAGAACAAGGTGGTGCACAGCCTCGAGGGCACTTCGTCCGAGTACGATATGCTCATTTCCATACCTGCCCATCGCGGCATGGAGGTGATAGAGGAAAGCAACCTGGGTGCTGGAGGCTGGATTCCCACGGATCGCTATCAACTCACCATGGACGGGCGTGACAATGTCTACGTACTTGGTGACACGACTAACCTGCCGGTGAGCAAAACCGGTTCGGCGGCTCACTTCGAGGCCGAGGTGGTCGCTGAGAACATCGCATCAATAGTGAAGATTGGCACCCCGGTACGCGAGTACGACGGCAAGGTCTACTGCTTCATCGAAACCGGGCACGACAGCGCGACCTATGCGATGTTCAACTACGAAAACCCACCCAATCTGAAGTCGCCGAGCCAGTCGATGCACTGGTTCAAAATGAGTTACAACCAGATGTACTGGACCAGCGTGCGTGGTCTACTCTAAAGGAGGCGCCGAGATGAATAGCCAGACAGAATCACCAACGGATGCAGCGGCTCCCGATCCCAGCGAACTCGCACGCGATCTCGCGCAACTATCCGAGCTTGCAACCCTCGTCACATCGGCGCGGGACGCCATGTCCGATGAGATCGTTACACGATTGTCCTCCGCGTTAAGCGAGGGGATTACCCTGCTCGATCGTCTCACCCGCAACGAAGGGCTGATGCGCTTGCTGTATGTACTGGATCGCCCGGAAACACAACACTTGCTGATCGGTCTGTCGGACGCACTGAGCCAGATGAGTCGGGAGATTTCGTCTTCGCCACCCGCGAAGGGTGGTCTGGTGGGTGTCGTGAAACTGGCTCTCGAACCGGGTACTCAGGAAGGATTGCGCTCGCTGTCGTTGCTTGGCGCTTACTGGAGCGAGAGCATGCGTGAACTTCATCGGCGCGGGGGTGGTTGAGTCGCCACGAGGCAGTTGAATGGGCTAAGGGTATAACTGAAGAAAGTTCATCGGGCCGAATATGTGGCCGGCCTGCAATATGTTGGTAACTGGCAATTCTGTCGCGGAAAAGTCTTCACTGCTGTGAAGACTTTTCCGCCTTGAACGAAACCTCAGGTAGCGGGCTCGGGCGGCGGTACGCATATTCGTCCGCGTTGCGCCGCACGAAATGTCTTGATCAGCAGGATCACAACCACCGCCGTCACGATGAAGTGCAGCAGGTAGCCAAGATAGAGAAACAAGGGTTCGAGTGTTTCTTCGTACATGACCAGTGTTGCCACACTCATTGCGGCAAGGGGGAATGAGTAAGCCCACCAGGAGAGTGTAAAGGGCAGGCGCAGGAAACGGCGTGCCTGGGTAAACAGAAGCAGCGTAAGAAACAATGCGTTGTAGTAAAGAAAGCGCCCGAAGTTATCCAGCTCGCCGGAGATGTTGAGGTAGGCGACAAAGCCTGCTGCCGGTGGCGCAATGAGAATAAACAGGGTGGGCAGCAGGTTTTGGTCCAGGGGCTGGTGGAAAACGATCCGGTACATGATGATGGTGAACAAAACCATCCACATGAATACACCGATACTGAAGAAAAACCAGCTTACCTCCATCGGCGCGTATTGAACCCCGGCCAGCGGCACGAGGATATCGCCCAGTATGGGAAGGAACCATGCCGGGTTAATGTGGTGCACCTCAAAGTGTTCCTGGTGAATCCAGCGTGTCAGGATAAGCAGTGTCAGCAACAGCTGCGCGACCGCGCCGACGGTCCAGATAACAGCGGCGATTTCCGGCACCCAGGTCGTCAGGAAAGTGCCGATGAGAATCAAGCTGATGGACACCGTCGGAAAGAAGCTGATTATCACCGGGTGGTTGATCTCGGCGCGTACGCTTTCCGGAAACCGCACGGCCTTGGTGGCGTAGGCCAGGGCGAGCAGAAGAAAAAGCCCGATGGTCAGTGCCGCGAATATCTCCGTGGGGCTGAACTGATACATGTCCAGCAGATCGGCCTGCATCCACACTAGTGTGTAACCGGCCAGGCCCATGGTCATCGAAAAGAAGGTGATGGGCAAAAAGGCAAGTTTATTGAGGTCGTGGGGCATTTGAGCGGTCTCGTGAGATAGTCGGCGATCTTAACATAGGCGTTAATTCAGGCCTGACGAGGGCCGGTCATGTCGATCCTGATCTGGCCGTTCTGCGGGAGCCTCCGCCGAAACAGCTGTAACAGGCGGATAGGCGGTGGCCCATATCCTGGTGGCATGGAATGCGTACAGACCCGCCAGCAGATAACTGGCGAAGTTCCTGCCGCGCGGATCCAGCAGCCCTTCCCTGAACAGCAGGGCGACGGCGAAGATCAGCAAGGCAGCGGCCAGAAATTGAGCGGATGCAGTGGGATACCAGCTGGTGCGTTGTCCATTGCCAAAACTTCTAAGGCACAACCACAGATGAAACAGATAGAACATTGCCCCTGTTAGCCCGAGCCGCACCAGTATCTCAAGGTATGTGTTCTCGAAATCCGTCGAATCGTCGATAACGAAACGCTCGATCAATGGGTCGATGAAATATTTCGTAGGCCCGGGGCCGTGCCCGAGAACCGGTTTTTCGAGCCACAGATCGATGGCTTCACGCCAAATGACGAAACGCGTTCCGATAGAGGAGATGCGCGTGGGCGCATAGTTTTCCGATCCTTGTTCAAGGAAGGTACTGACATCTTTTTGCTCCTTGGCGAATCGATCGAGCATCGGGCCGCCCAGCCACAACAACCCGGCCACAATCAGCGTGATAATCAGGACCGCGGCGCGGCCTAGCTGCTTTTTCGAGGCGCGGCGCCCGCGGAACTGCAGGTACAGGATGAAGGGCACCGCCACCAGAAATGCCAGCATCCCGCCGCGTGAAAGCGAGTACAGCCAGCCCAGTAATGGCGGCGAGAAGGCAACGGCGATAGCGGCAAAAAGCAACGCTCGGCGTCTGGCAGACGCCTTCAGGTTAAACGCCACCACCAGCCACCAGGCCATCACCAGGGCGCAGAACATGCTGAAGGGGTTGTAGTAGAGGCCGAAACCAATCTTTGTGGGAATACCCTGACTCCAATCCTCCTGTGGCCATTGTGTTGCGAGGCGAATATAAAAACCGGCGACGAAGGCCCAGATGGGCCAGGTGGCTTTTCCCTGCTCCACCAGCTTCGCCCACCAGATGGCGATCAGCACGGTGGAGAAAAAGCCTGTTCTGAGAAACTGGTCAAGGCCCTCGGTATGGTCGGTGGGTGGTGGAGCCGGGCCCAAATACAGGTACAGCGTGTAAAGGCAGATGAACAGGGCAAAGACTAATGAGAGTCGAAACAAGCCGTCTTGCAGCAGGGGGCGCCAGATTCGGGGCAATACCATGACCAGCCCGATGAGCATCAGTGCCTGTCCGAGTGGGATCAGATCCGGTCCGGCGACCATGCCCAGGCCGAAGCACAACAAGCCCAGGGTTCCGGCCCGTTCCGCCCAGAGGTGGGGGCCGATGACGGTGGAGGGTTGCGAAGGACGATCCGTTGTCAGGGCGGGTTCCATCTATGGGGGTTCCATTGCCATGCCCGTGTAGCCGAATGCCTTCAAGTAGGCGTCGCAACTTCGTTCCGAGGTATAGGGTTCGGCGGCTTTGCGAAGCACATCGCCGGCCAGAGGATTCTCCAGGCTGGACAGGATGGCTTTGCTCAACGCGATCTCGTCGTCGATTGGAACCAGGGCGCCATACTGACCGTTCTGCAAAATTTCCGAAGGCCCGCTCGGGCAATTGGTGGAGACCACGGGCGTACCACAGGCGAGCGCCTCAACCAGAACATTGCCGAAACCCTCCCATCGCGATGACAGGACGAACAGATCCGCCTGATTCATGTAGGCGATCGGGTTGTCGACGAAACCGGGTAAATCCATTGACTGGCTGACATCGAGCTTCCTGCCCAGCGTCTCGAGCATGTTTCGCTGTTTGCCTTCTCCGAGGATGACGAGGCGACACTCGCGCTGTGCCCGGACCCGGGCGAACGCCCTGACGAGCAGAGAGAAATTTTTTATCCGCCCAAGACGACCGACGCCGATGATGACGGGTGGCTCCCCCGCCGCGAACCAGGGATGCCCGACGGGTTGCCGTGCCAGCGTGCGGTGCTCGGATGTCACCACGGGATTGGGCAGGACATGCAACCCGCTGCGATTGCGACCGAGAATGCCCGCCACATCGTCGGCGACGCCCGCGGAGACACACACCAGGTCCGGTGTCCCGGAATAGATCCGCCGCACTTCACGATAGCGTCGCCAGCGTTTGATCGGTCCCGCTCTGCGTCCGTCGAGTTGGGCCGTTATGTTGACGCTGACGGTCAGATACAACCGTGGTGGATGTTCGCTGCGTTGCGCTGCCTTGACCGCGATATCACAGTCCTCGTCCTTGGCGGCAAGCAGAATATCCGGCTTCTCGCGATCGCAGTAAGCGGCCACGGCAGCAGTCGTAGGGGAGTTCGCGGCAAGGTCGACCACGCTGACGTCGCTGCTGAGTTTTCCGAAATAGGCGCCCGAATGTTCGCGGTTCAGGACATCCACCCTGGCTCCACGGGCACTGAATCCATTGGCGAGATTGATGATGCATCGTTCGACACCGCCGTCGTTGGCGTCTTCGAGAAGTAACGCGATGCGGGGTGGGGGAGTCATTGAGCCTTCCGGATCGGGCTGTTGCTCAGATCTTCCACAGGCGCCGGAAGTTTTCCCGATACCGGGCGATGCCGAATTCGTTCTTCGTATGATCGCAACCCTGTTCTCCCAAGTCTCGCCGACGTTGTTCGGTCATATTAAAAAACGTCATCAGGGTATCCGAAAAGCCGGGTGAATCGGAAACATCGGCCAGTCCGTCCGAGTAAGGCAGGATTTCCGGCACCGCACCGGTATTGTTGGCGACGACGGGGAGCCTGCTCGCCATCGCCTCCAACAGGACCAGTCCGAAGGGTTCATTGTGCGATGGCAGCACGAAGACATCGAATGCCGGCATCAGGCGTGATGCGTCCGGCACAAACCCCGTGATCTGTACTTTGCCCTCCAGGCCGAGTTCGCTGACGCGTCTTTCAAGTTCGGACTGCAACGGTCCACGGCCGATGATGACCAGCCTGCCGTGGGGCATGTTCGGCGCCGCCAAAGCGAAGGCCTCGATGAGTTCTCGATGCGCCTTGAACGGCACGAGTCTTCCGACGGTGCCGAAGACGAAGCTGCCGGGTTCGATACCCAGCTGTTGGCGCGCATCCTGCCGGTCCATCTGTGTGCTTTCCAGCGCCTTTGTGTCGATGGCATTGTGGATCACGAGGCAGCGATCCTGGTCGAGGAACGGCATGCTGCCCAGAACATTGTCGCGAATCGCACGGGAGACGGCGATAAACCGGCACCGCTCATCGAGACGCCGTTCGACATAGGCATTCCGGAGCCGGCCGTGAGTGTCCGCGACGTTGAAATAATCAAAGTCGTGAACGAGGCAATACATGCGGCGGAAGTCCAGAAACCGGCGCAGCCGATTGACGATAACCGCCGGAGTCTGGTGATGGGCGATGACCAGGTCAAAGGCCTGTCCCCGGGTCAACACCAACAGCCAAAGCAAGGCGGCCGTGGCGTTTTTGTAGATTCGATGATGTCGGGCATCCAGGCAATGCACTGCCCCGTAATAGGAGTCCGCGCGTTGTCGAGAGAGCGTCCCTCTCAGGAAAACAGTGGTGACGTCGAAGTTTCCGTCGCTGAAGGCCTGGCTGATCTCGCGATGGTAATCAAAGCCCCCGTCGATGACCGACCGGCTGATCTGCAGCACACGGACAGTCATAGGGCTGTGCGACGGGGACAGGTAGATTTCATCGGTGCGGCCCTGGCCCGCTAGAGCCGCTTTTTAGGATCGCGGATAAACTTGATCGGGCGGCGGATGAAGTTTCGCACCAGCGTTTTCCTCCGCCAGCGGGCGAAGCCTTGCGGGTCTTCTTTCTGTCGGATGGCGAGATTCGCCATTTTTCTTTCGTGCATCCAGTTGATTAATTTCTCGTGGATGACGTAGCCGGCCTTGTTGTCGTACTTGACGAGCTGTTGCGGCGTAAAGGAGCGGCCTTGGTGTTTGTCTGACAGGCCCAGTTCCAGGAGTATGGACGGTCGGATATGGCCTTTGTCCACCTCTTCCCTGATGAACCCGGGTGTCAGCGCACCATTGTCCAGCATCATTCGGATTTCATCGATCCAGAGATATCCCAGCGGGTGAGCGGCGTAGACCCAGGGCTGGGTCTTTATTTTCGTGTAATGCAGAAGCCTGGTGTGATCTGTAACCTCGTCGAGGCTGTTCCAGCCGAGAGGGAGTTTGTCCTGCAATTCGCCTTCGCCAACCAGTGGATGCACGGACATCAATTCGTTCATGTCGAAGTCCACGCCCAGGCGCGGGACGATTTTCTCCAGATCCCAGTCCAGTTCGGAGCAGTTGAGCAGCATGACCGCCGTTAACCGGCCCTTGGACTCGGTTTCAGGGGTGGTTTTCTCCACCAGCACCTTGGCGCCATCGAAGGGGGTGTTCCAGAGTTCCCCGATGTCGCGAAAAACGATCATGTCCGAGTCCATGTAAACGGCTCGTCCCTGATAGCCCGCCAGTTTGGGGATGGCGAAACGACCGTAGGAGAAGTTGGTGTAGGGCAGGAAGCGGGGGTCCTTGACCGGAGGCGCCAGGGAGTTGTCGATAGTATGTATTTCCACCGGCAGGCTGGTATGCCGTTTGATGGAATGCTCGAGCACCTTGAGCGCCAGCGCCTCGCCCTGGTGGGCGCCTACGTAAATCCTGACAGGGGTTTCAGTCATGATGGTTTCCTTGGATCGCGAGTGTCTGTTTGCGCGGGCATGCCGGTTTTCCCGCTAAGCGGGTTCATGGCTGCTGATTGTCCACGGTCGCTTTCAACGCGTCCTCGAACGTGATTTTCGGGATGATGTCTGCGGGTAGTCGACTGGTTGGAGACACATTATATATTTCCCACCCTTGTTGTGCGGCTACTTGTCCCGCGATCTCGAACGAGGGCGAAATATAGGGTTCGAAGTCCTGGTCCAGCCGGGTTTTCGCCATGGCGTTTGCGGATTCGTAGAAGCGGGTGAATTCCTCCGCCGGGCCACCGAGGTCCATGCCGAGGATGAATATCCGCCGGAAACCCAGCCAACGGGCCAATTGGAGGGCCGAAAAAACCACCGTCTGGCCGCTGAAGAAACCGAGATCGGCGCGTTCGCTGAACCCTACCCAGCCCCGCTGGAGAAGCGCCGACGGATGCAGGGTGATGCCATCCTGGGCGGCGGCCCAATGGTCGAAGTCCTCGCGTTCCAGCTTGGGCTGGCGGTAGATGGCGTTGATCTGGTGCAGCAGAAACAGGTTGTCATGGGCCAACAGGCCGGGTTTGCGTTCGGCAATGGCATTCAGGACCGAACAGGAAAACGCGCACTGCCCCCCGGACAGGATGGCCTGTTCCACCAGTTCCAGCCGGTCCCGAACAAAGTTTCGATCGAGTATGACGTGGTACTGAAAGGGCACATCCGCCTCTAATGACTTGACTATGGCGCCGTTGACGCCGAAACAACTCGCGCCCTGCAGCTGCTGGAGGTCGATTTCAGCAAGGGATGGACCGCTGGCAACGATGAAGCAGTGATCCCTGGACGGGCGCGCCATTTCGGACAGTGGGCGCGTCTGGCCGATGGTCTGGCCGCGCCACCGGATATCGTAGCCCTCTGTAACGCCGCCATGGGGATCCAACCTGAAGTCGGGATGCAACGATTTCATATGCGCCTTGTTTGCGGGCATCATGACGCGGTGAATCTTTTTTCTCAGGCGGTCGAGTGATCTCATAGCTTCATCGGGGGTTGCTGACCCTGTCCTGGACAGGTCATGCTGCCGTTGGATGGGCAGGTGAATCCGTCACAGCGCCCTGAATCCTGTAGGCCGGCGATTCCGGGGCCTGCCGGATTTTCGGTACAGGCCGGATCTCCTCATGCTGTACGGGTATTTGCCTCATTCGTGGAGGGTTATGATATCGGCAGATTTTTTAGGAGGATACATGACTGACGAATCCAGCAAAGAGCGGGAAATCCTGATGGTGATGCGCAAGGTTCTGGCGGGAATCATCAAGGACACGACACCAGAGCACCGGGAGATGAAGCATCCCTTGTCGGATCACACCATCGACGACATTCGCGCCTGCCTGGGCCTGATCGCTTCGCGGGAGCGCGAGCTGGCGGATTCGGCGGGGGCGGTCATGGAAAAGCCCTACTACGTGGATGAAAGACCAGCCGCTGATGTGGTCTCCATCAGCAGTTTGTCGCGTAAGAAAAACCAGGACCGCAAGGACAACTGACCGCCGTCACTCGAGCGCCAGAATAAAATTCCACTGGGCCTCGGTCACCGGCAGGATGGAAAGACGGTTGCCCTTGCGCAGCAACGGCATTCCCTCCAATTCAGTGTCGGCATACGTCTTGAGTTCTTTCAGGGAAACGGTCCGCTTTAGCGTCCGTTTGTACCTGACATCCACCATGTACCAGCGCGGGTTTTCCGGATCGCTCTTCGGATCGTAGTATTTCTCTTGCGGATCGAATGCCGTGTGGTCGACATAACCTTCACGCACCACGGTCATTATGCCGACGATACCGGGTTCGTCGCAATTTGAGTGGTAAAAAAATACCAGGTCGCCCTTTTTCATATCGTCGCGCATCATGTTGCGGGCCTGGTAATTCCGCACTCCGTCCCAGTGGTCGGTTTTCTTCGGAAGCGCCTTGAGGTGGTCGATACCGAAGACATCCGGTTCTGATTTCATCAGCCAGTACGATTTTTCCACCTCTGTCTCTCCTTCATTACCCGATGATTGACGACTGGGGAGGGGCGTTATTGTACCCGGGAGAGACAGGTGACTGAACCTGCCGCGATGGCGTTTTGCCCAATCCGTACAGACCGGGTCGTAGGATTGGCCTGCAAGCTCTATTATTCAAATGGACGTCCATTGTTGGGTTGTCAACGTCGATGACTACCGTTGCCTGGCCGAAAACGCTTGATTCACAGGTGACGAAAAGGGTATTCAGGCCTGATGGAACTAAAAAAACTAGGTATCACTGTCGGTTGCGAGCACTGTGAATTTGCTGCGAGTCGAGGGGCTGGTGAATTCGATGTCACCGTCCCCGTCACCGGAACCGGCCTGGGCATCGCCGGGGTTGCCCGGCTGCACTGCGAGGTTTCGTCCGAGCGCCATAGTGTGGAACTGGTGCAGTGGGGTGGTGCGGATACGAAAAACGACGAGTTTTCGGCCAAGGCCCGGCGATGCCTCACCGCCGCGCTCGCTCTGGTGGCGGAGAGGCGGATTTGCGGCAACCGCCATATTTGCCCGGCCGAGGTTGTTGGCATCGTGGAGCAAACGGAAAAGCAGGCAGTCCGTGATTGAGGGAAGCCGGCATCAATGAACGAAACAGGCCCTGGCGAGGGTTTTCTGAGAGGGGTAATGGTTGTTCCGGTCGATGACGTCCGGTCAGCTTGTTTCCGAGTTGATTTGCTCCGTTGACGGTACTGGTTGCTGTCTTGATGGTGCGTAACTGAAGGGTTGCATCAGCACGCTCAACAGGGATTGGTCTTTTTCAGCACGGAAGTATTCCAGTCCGATTTCCATGTTTTTCTGTTCGTCCCACTCCTTGAATCGATACGAGCCAAAGATTCGGTCCCAAAAACTGAATATATCGCCATAATTGCTGTTGGTTTCGGCGGGTGCTGAAGAGTGATGAATTCGGTGCATATCCGAGGTGACGATAACCGACCTCAACATTTTTTCGATTCGTCGTGGCAACTTGATATTGGCGTGAGGGTAGAAGACGAAAAGCGTGTAAAGAACATCGAACAGCACGAGCACCAGCAGCGGCACACCCAGAGCGAGGGTGATCAGCAGCCGAACACTGAACTCGATCAGAATCTGGAAGGGGTGAAACCGGAAGGAATCCGTGATATCGATATCCAGATCACTGTGATGTACCACGTGCAACCGCCAAAGCGGTCTCCAGTTATGGTAGCCACGGTGCATCCCGTAGGAGGAAAGGTCGGCAATGACAGCGAAGGCCACGAACTGCACCCAGAGTGGAGCGCCTCCCACCCAGGGGAAAAAACCGAACCCGGATTGAGAGATTTCATCCTCCAGATTCATCCCGAAAAAATTGTAGATCAGGGCATACACGGTGATGCTGTTGATGAGGTGCAGCGACAGGTTCACATACCAGCGCTTTAGCAATGGGGCCCGGTGGGGGAAAAGTGGGATAAAGGCCTCGAGCAGCACATAACTTCCCACCACCGCGGACATGAAGACGAGGTAACCATCCCCCATCAGGAAAACCAGGAAATTTTCCAGGTCAGCCACCAGTTAACGCCTGATAATGGTTGTGTGAAGCGACGGGTTCAACTCGACATTGATGCCGGCGGGCCCGCTGTGCCCCAGGTGAAAGAGGAAGATTATTTTTTGTTGCGGGAAATGAAATACCTTGCCGCAAAGCCGGCAACCAGGACGGATAGCATGATGAGTGCCGGACCGTCCGCTACAGGAACTGAACGGGGGCCTTTACCGTCCGTCCCGGCAAGGACAGCAGCAATCGGCGCGAGGAGCAGAATCAGGGTGAGTACGTATTTCATTATCGCCAACCTTATTTTGTTGTTTGTCGATAGATAACCTGCGTGAATACTGGCAGTAACCATCAGTTTCGTCAACGTTGCCCAAAAACACCGGTTGGCCGGCTGCTGTTTTTATCCAACTGATTCCATTGGAAATGTTCGAATCGTGATTGCTTCAGAAATCGTTGTTGCGCCAATGGGCGGGCTTTGTAATCGTATGCAGGCGCTGTCGTCGGCAGTCCGCCTGGCGGAACAGACGGACGCCAAACTGACGGTGCATTGGTACCGCAGTCCCAACATCAATATTGCCCTTGAGGATTTGTTCCTCGTGCCTGATCGGATCGACCGGGTGGTGGAGTTCGATCTTTACAAGTGGCCTGGCCGTTTCAAGCGAAAGCTGTACCGAAAATACTATCAGCGGTTTTTTGATCGGTATTTAGAGTTTTCGTCGCTGATGCCCGATGCCACCGAAATCGAACGCAGGGTGCACGGCGTACGGGCCTTTATTACGGCATATCGGTGTTTCTACGAGAGTGGGGACGTATTGTCTGGATTGCAGTCCGTGCCGAGACTGGGCGCTGTGATCGAATCCGGGTGGACGGCTTCCAATAATACCGTGGGCGTGCACGTCAGAAGGACGGACCATGCGGGCGCGGTCAATCATAGTCCACTGGAAGCCTTCGTTGCGCTGATGCAGCAAGAGATCGACCGCGACCCCGATACCGGCTTCTTCCTGGCGACCGATTCCCCGGCGGTGGAAACGGAACTGTCCGGAAAATTTCCTGATCGGATACTCATCTATCCCAAGCGATCGCTCGACCGCAATGATCAGGACGCCATAGAGGACGCGGTGGTCGATCTGTACCGGTTGTCGAAATGTCGAAAGGTGATCGGCAGTTACGACAGTTCGTTTTCCGAGACGGCCGCCAAACTGGGTGGTGTTCCCCTGGTCACCGCATTGTCAAAGAAGGGCTGATTAACTCCGTATCAATCATGATTCTTTAATAACAAACTCGTTGAGCCTCATCATTTGTTGTTCCATTGATGCCGTCGCTGGACCTGGCGTTCTGATGGTTGCCGGTGCATTTTCCCATGGCTGATCTTTGGTCCGTACTCATCCCCATACTGTTGGCGGACATGGTGAACCCGGTACTGTTTGCCTTCATGGTTTACGCAGTTGGCACCCAGCGCCCCCTGGTCAATTCGAGCGCGGTGCTTATCGGGCACACATTGGCCTACTGGTCCTTTGGGATCCTGCTCGCGTTCGTTTACGAAACCATCACCGCAAGACTGTCCAATCCCCAACCGATGGATTTCGGCATCGGCCTGCTGGTGGGTGTTCTACTGCTGTGGATGGCGTGGCGCAGCGGCCGTGGCGAAAGGAACGAGAAGCAGGCGTCGGAGATGGGGGAATTGACTCCGCTGAAGGCTTTTTGGGTTCGGTGTGGTGATAAATCTGGTGGGGCTACCCTTCGCCCTGCCGTATTTCGCCGCGCTTGACCAGATATTAAAGGCCGATCTCAGCGTGATCGATTCGGCGTTGGTGCTGACGGGATACAACATCGGGTACGCCCTGCCGTTCCTCCTGGTACCGGGGCTGGCGATGGCGCTTGGTGACGGGGCTCGACCGGTACTGGCACGAATCAACGATAAGGTCGACCGTGTCAGTGCCTATCTTATGCCCTTGATGCTGGGCCTGGTCGGCATCGCCCTGGTGGCGGATGCGGTGATCTTTTTCTCTACGGGAAGCGGTTTGTTTTGATGTCGATCATCGGGCCGATGTCCATCGACGGATTCCATTGAGGGTGGTGGCACTTTCGTCGGGGATGGACGGGTGTTCCTGCTGACTTGGGAAAGGTCTGAATTATCCGTAAACCCCGCTGAGTATGGCCGCGTGAAAAGCTCGTTCAGCAGATACCTGCTAAGCGTTTCCGATTCCCTTCCCTCAGGTCGGATGTGGGTTGTGTCGGACGCCGCTGCCCGGACCAGCCAGAGACGCCGGTGGCGCGGTCATCTGGCGAAAGTTGCCCTGCTGCCGGCGGGTTTGTTGTTCTTCCTCGAGCGGACGAAAACGGTAAGCCGGGTAGCCCGGCGTTTCCACGGGCGCATAGGAAGGCTGCTGGGCCAAGCCGTAGGTGGCCCCGAAGTCCGGTTGAGCATCGTAGTCTGAAAAGGGCCGGTTGTAGGGCAGATAACGTTCTTTCTTCCGGGTGCTGCCGTCGAGTGGGCGGAAGTGATACCCCTGTACAGGATTTGAAGTGATGTTTCGTGGTTCGCCTGTGCCCGGGAACACACTGTCGCGTGTCTGATAGGTTCGGTCAGCAGTCGAGGGGGGGTAGGGCAGACCGGGGATGCGCCGGGCGGGCACTGAATTTGTTTGCCCCGCTGTGCGGGATTCTGGAGTAACGGAGGGCGGGTCTCCGGCAAAAAGCCAGTAACCGATCACGCCTGCGGCGACTAAGGCACTTAAAATGGTCTTTGCTCGTGTGTCCATCGGAACCGCCGATTTCACTCCGTCCCATCTGGAATATAAGTATATGATAATGCATTGGCGCAAAAGTTTCCGATTTTGTCATTGCACCTACTTGATTGCCCAGATGCGGTTCCCGGGAAACAAGGCTCTGAATTAGAAGTATTGCGTCAGTTTCCGATAACAAACCGTTGCTCTGCTTGTGCGTGGGATGTTGCGCAAAGTGATGTATTCAGCTGGAAACGCGAAAACAGAGGCTCGACAGTGGATTTCAGCGATTCGTTCTTCGGGTGTCCTGAACGTAGATCGTTGGATGTCCGGCGTTGTCATATCCTGATCTTGTTCCCTGTCCGGTAGTGAACTCGCCGTCGAAGAATTCGCCTTACAGAGTGTCGGAATTGACGATGGCGGGGAATTTTAGGCGCTGATATGGGAAAGTTGCGCGCGCTCCTGGGCGAGCTCGTCCCTCTGTTGCAGGAAGGGTAGGTTCAAATTGGCGGAATTAATAATTCTTGGTGATTCGGCGCACTTGTTTAGGTGTTTCTAAGCTGGCATGCTCTGCCGACGATGTTTACTTTCCGATCTAAAGGCCGACCACCCATGAAAAAAGTACTTTGTTCCCTTTATCTCGCGCCGCTCCTATTCCCGGCCGTTATTTCGGCCGCTACATACGAAGTTACCAGCCTAGATAACGCTGGACCAGGAACATTCAGACAGGCCATACTTGATGCAAACAGTAATGCAGGTGCTGATACGATAAATGTAACTGTATCTGGAACAGTGACCTTGGAAAGTGATCTGCCTAATTTTGTAGAAAATCAAAACATTGTAATCAATGGCAATGATTTGATAATAGATGGGAACAATTTATACACGGCCTTGAAAATTGGCTCGAACATTAACGATGATGCTATTGAAGCCACAATAAATAACCTGACAATAACAAGATGTAATGTGACAACCAGCTCCGATGAAGAGGGCGCTGCCCTGTATGTATATCCAAGGGCTGCCATAGTTACCATCAATGATAGTACCTTTAGCGACAATGAGGCTGAAGAAGGTGGGGCAATCTGGCATAGAGGAACATTGACTGTTAACAGGTCAAGTTTCAACAATAATTCTGCAGTTATTGGCAGCGGCAATGGGGGTGATGGTGGGGCCATTCTAAGGAACGGCAGCGAAGGGAATCTTTCGATAACCGAATCATCTTTCTCAAATAATGAGGCAGCTGATCAAGGCGGAGCCATTGTTGTTGAGAATGGCGCTTCAGCCGATATTTCGATTTCAACCTTCACGAACAACAAAGCTCCGAATGATGACGGCGGGGCCATTCATATTTCTGACGGATCGGTTCAGATATATAAATCCACATTGGATAATAATATGTCAGGAGACAATGGAGGTGCCATCAACGTGAATGATGGCACGCTCACGATGGAGAACAGTACAGTTTCTGGAAATGCCGGGGTCAGAGGCGGAGGGATTCGAAATAGAGATAGTGCTACGTTAAACAATGTCACTGTGGCGGACAATTCTGCCACTTCGGGTGGCGGAGGGATTGATACTGACAGTGGCGGAACAACGACGCTGACCAACAGCATCGTCGGTAACAGTACGGGTGGGGGTGATTGCGTCTCGAGCGGGAGTGTTTCCGCGACCTATAGCCTGATAGAGGACAGCGGCAGCGACGCCTGCGACCTGACCGGCGTCTCGGGAAATATCATAGGTTCAGACCCCGGCCTGGGCGTTCTTGCCGACAACGGTTGCGTAACACCGGCCGGCGCACCGGCCGCGGCGGCTTGCGTCAAAACCCACGCGTTGCTATCCGACAGCCCTGCCATGAATGCGGCCTCAAACGCCGAATGCCCCAGTGATGATGGACGTGGTTTTGTGCGTGCCGACAATCAGTGCGACATGGGTGCTTTCGAACGAGGGGCATATGATCCGACCGAAGCAGCACCGATACCAACCCTGTCGCAGTGGGGCATACTCCTGATGAGTATGTTGCTGGCATTGGTGGGATTCCTCGGGTTGAGAGGAAGATTCGCCTGGCTGTGAATTCTGTTGAAGTTGTTCATTCAGGCTAAATCCCTGAGCCAGGAAATCGAGAACCCGCTTCAGCGGGTTTTCTTTTTGGTGATGGGTGCCTCTGTTAATTCTGGGGATGGCAGATTACTATTTAAGATCGATCATCTCTGCGCCTCCCAGCCTCCATGGCTTCCGCATAGGGGGCCTCCGAAAACGGATTAGTCGGATTGATAGAATCGAATGTTCGCCAGGCAGACATCGGCCTCGAAGTCTCTTCCGATGGCCACCACAGCAACTCGGCTCAGGCGTGATGTCTTGAGTCTCTTTCCCGTGCGATAGGGTTCGAACCCGCTGAAGGGAAAGCGAAGCGTCTGCCATTGGGGTGGTGCGGTGAACCCGCTTCGGAAGGATTGCCAGGGAAGCCAAAGATCCCCGGTTCTCAAGTGCAGGTTGTAACGCTCACCGTTACCTGCGATCTGCAACTCGATGCCCTCGAAGCGGTCGATGTGGGTCAAAGCCGACGGGGGAATGTCGAGAGCCATCTGGATAAAACCGCCGTTATTGGCGGTGCTCACCTTTCCGGAAAGGCGCAGACAGGCTGTGTGCTGGTGAGTATCCGTGCCCAATATGCCTTGCGAAACGCCACCCATCACTGTATCGGCAACGAATCGCCATTGGGTGCCGATGGGAGTTCGCATGTCTTCAAATCGGCGGTCGTCCAGGTCATTTTGGTGCAGTTGCATGTTCTCCGCCGAGGTCATTGGGCCGCTCGACGTCAATAATACCGCCGCCGCAATCCACGCCAAGCAACCTTTCAGTCGATGATGTGGGCGCCTGTTGATCATGTCGACGGGACCACGTGGACAGACTGCATACTTACCTCCTCCATCTTTTCAGGTTAACGGATCGCCAAGGACGATATGACAGGGGCGGCCGCGTCGAGGTGAGAAATGATTATGGTGTGATTCATGAACTCAGCCTGAAGGAAATCGCCACCCTTGACCAGCACAATGACCCTGTTTGAAACCAGCCAAACAGGTTTCAATTAATAAACTTGAGGCATTACCCCGCGATAGCTTGTGGGGGGATGGCTTTCCCCCGCGGTTCCCGTGTTGTTGATTGGAGGCGCTTGACCGATACTGCCTTGAGTTGCGGTTGTGTCTCGAATGGAGATTATGGTGCCCGACCTGAAACGTCGCCGACTGTTGTCGGCACTGCCCTAGATCGCGTTACCCGGATTGTCCGGCGGGGCGGAACCTGCTGCAGTCCCACGTCGCGCCAGAGCGCCGGACCTTTCTATCCCGCGGAACTGCCGTTGGACGATGATAATGATCTGACCCGAATCTCCGGTTCTGAAACAACCGCCCTGGGGCGAGTCACGGATCTTTCCGGGCGGTTACTGGACGTCGACGGAATGCCAATCCGTGGGATGCGCATGGAAATCTGGCAATGTGACGCCAATGGCAGGTACCGGCACCCGTTCGACCGGGGTGGAAAAGAACCTGACCCGAACTTTCAGGGGCACGGCGCCTTGTACACGGACGAACTAGGTCGCTATCGATTTCGCACTATCCGCCCGGTTGCCTACCCGGGGAGAACGCCGCATATTCATCTGGCGGTGTTTCCGGAAGGGGTCCGGCCCTTCACGACGCAAATTTATATCGACGGCGATTCGAGAAACGCCGGTGATGGACTCTACCGGCGACTGTCGCCCGAGGAGCGTGCCTTGGTTACCGCCGAGTTTCTTCCTGTAACGGCGGGCGAAGCGGAACTGGCGGCTAAAATCGACGTCGTGCTCGGTGCCACGCCGGTGGGTTGACGATCTCCCGCGAATATCTCCCGGCACCGGGGGTGAGATAAAGGCAACCGGGTATGTCGCCCGGGTGTTCCAGGAATTGGGGCTTGCCGGAGTCACGGTCGAGACAATACAGGATTGCATGGGGGCGCTGTCGGGGCTCAAAGTTGGCGAGGAAACCAGTCTGGTGGTGCTTCACAAGGGACAGCGAACTCAGCTTCGAATCGTTCCGGGCGCCCGCGATTAGCGCTGGTTAAGGCGATATGATTACTGGCGGTCCGTCGCGCGCTGATTCAGCCGGCTCGATGCAACATCCTGCCTGGATGCCATGTGGCGGAAGCTCTCCAGTCGCCATGCGGGCACGAGGCGCTGCTCGACCGCCGAACGCAAGGCGCATCCGGGTTCGTCTCCATGAGCACAATTGCTGAATTGGCATTTGCCCAGATGGGGTCGAAACTCCCGGAACCCCCGTTCCAGTTGCTGACGATCCATCAGCGGCAGCCGGAAGCTGCGTACGCCGGGGGAGTCGATCAGCGAGCCGCCGCCGGGCAGGTAGTAGAGGGTCGCGGCCGATGTGGTATGACGGCCCAGTCCGGTAGCGGATGACAGTCGACCCACCTGAATATCCTGATCCGGCAGGAGCGCCTTTACCAACGAGGATTTACCGACACCAGACTGCCCCACCAGGATGCTGGTTTCGTTACGCAGTCTCGCGGTGAGCAGGTCGAGGCCCAGGGACTGTTTTGCGGCGACCTGGATCAGGGGATATCCAATGTCCTCATATTCCAGCAGCTGACGGAGCAGCGCCTGCTGATCGGCGCCCAGCAAATCCGCCTTGTTGATCGCAATCAGCGCCCGAATACCGATAGATTCCGCAGCGGCCAGGTATTGGTCGACCAGGTAGCCGGTGGGCGCCGGTTGCGGGGCGACGACGATCACCAGTTGCGTCAGGTTGGCTGCGAGGGGCTTGTCCCGGCCGGCATGGTCTGGCCTGGAGAGGACCGTGGAACGGTCCACCAGCGCGGTAACCACGCCTGAATTGTCGTCCGTTGCCTGCCAGATCACCCGATCACCGCAAACCACGTGGCCAAGGTTTTGGCGTAACAGGCAGGAGTGTATTTCCGTCGAGTCGTCTGCTACCGCCACTGTGGCGCCGTGACGAGTGACCACCGAGCCCTTCTGAGGTTCCACCTCCGCCTGGCTGAGCGCTGCCTCTGCCTTCAGGTCGGCTCGGGCACGACGGCGCTCCTGTATCGTCTGAATACGCTCGAGTTGCCGCTTGGAAAGCCGCCGCCTGCTCATAGGGTCAGGCGTTTTTCTGTGAAATCACGTCAGAATTTGTAGTAGCTGCGGTTGAGATATTGCACCACGGCCTCAACCTGATCGGGCGACCAGTTTTTCCCCGTGGCCTGATGGCAGCGTCCGATCTGGTGACGCAGGCCGTCCAGTGAGTTCACCATGCGGTTGCTGCGGCTGTAGACCTCGTCGCCATGGCAGCTCATGCAGTCGCGTTGAACCAGTGCTGCCGCGTTTTGGGCCATGGCGGCCGCGGAGCCGCAGGCCAATGCCACGGAGAGGGCGATCTTGTACATAAAATTTCCTCCTGAACAGATTGTAGTGTAACCGATGCCTGGTCAACGGGCCCTCTGTCACCGACTGGTCGATGAAGGTCTGCGTTACAATCTGCGGTCAGCCTTCAGTTTCAGGGAGTTCTCAGAAAACCATGCCTCAGGATGCCAGCGCCCTCATTTGGATCGACCTGGAAATGACCGGGCTTGATACCCGGCAAGATGTCATCATAGAGGTGGCGACGGTGGTGACCAACGCCGACCTGGAAACCATTGCCGAGGGGCCGGTTGTGGCCGTGCATCAGCCAGACGATGTACTCAACGGAATGGACGAATGGAATCAACGCACCCACGGTGAATCCGGACTCATCGAGCGCGTAAAGGCGTCCCGATACACCGATGCAGACGCCGAGCGCGCCACTCTGGAGTTCCTGCGTGAATATGTCCCGCCGGCGGCGTCACCCATGTGCGGCAACAGTATTTGCCAGGATCGTCGATTTCTTGCCCGTCTGATGCCGGAACTCGAAGGCTATTTCCACTATCGCAATCTGGATGTCAGCACCTTGAAGGAGCTCGCTCGCCGATGGTCCCCTCAAATGGAACGCGGTTTTACGAAGCGGGCCACCCACCAGGCGCTCGAAGACGTCTATGAGTCTATTGCCGAGCTTCGCCACTATCGAACGCACTTTCTGAGGCTTCCGCAAGACGCCGGGTCTGACGCTGACAGGGTGGCGGAATGACGGACGGCGTCCTGGGCGTTAACAGGCTCTAGCCCTGTTCGTCGCCGGTGAGCCGGCTCAGCGCCCATTCGACGTGTTCCCTCACCAGGGCTTCGGGGTGGTTTCGGCGCCTGATCAGCGCCTCGATCACAAGGGCATCCGGTCTTGCGTTGCCCAGGGCGACGGCAATGTTCCGAAGCCAGCTGACATGGCCGATGCGCCGAATCGCCGAACCTTGGGTGCGCTTCAGGAAGGTGGCTTCGTCCCAGGCGAACAGGCTTGGCAGGGTTGCATTATCAAGACCCTGGCGGGGGAGAAAGTCTGTTTCGCCGGTGGGCTGCGCGAAACGGTTCCAGGGGCAAACTGCCTGACAGTCGTCACAGCCATAGATGTGATTGCCCATCAGCGCCCGCAGCGGTTCGGGGATCGAACCCTTCAGTTCGATGGTGAGGTAGGAAATACAGCGGCGGGCATCCAGGACATAAGGGGCCACAATTGCCTGCGTAGGGCAGATATCGAGGCAGGCGCGGCAGTTGCCGCAGTGGTCTTCCGCCGCCTGGTCGGCAGGAAGCGGCAGGTCGGTGTAGATCTCGCCGAGAAAGAACCAGGAGCCGGCACGCCGGTTTATCAGATTGGTGTGTTTGCCGATCCAGCCGAGACCGGCCTTTTGGGCAAGCGGTTTTTCCAGCACCGGCGCTGAGTCCACGAATACCCGATAGCCATACGGGCCAATCGTCTCGCCGATACGGGTCGCCAGCTTCTGCAGGCGCTGTCGCAGTGTCTTGTGGTAATCCCGGCCGAGGGCGTAGCGCGACAGCAGCGCTTGTTCAGGCATCGCTGTCAGGGCCAACAGGTCCTCTTCCGTGTCCGGCAGATAGTCCATGCGTACGCTGATGACGCTGCGTGTGCCCGCCACTAACTCCTCCGGCCGGCTGCGGCGGCTGCCGTGGCGGGACATGTAGTTCATTTCCCCGTGGTAGCCTTTGTCCAGCCACTCTTCGAGTCGGTCTGCGGCCGGGGCCAAGTCGGTATCGGCGAAACCGATCTGCTGGAAGCCCAGATCCAATCCCCAGCGGCGAATCGCCGCCGCCAGCTCGCCGGCTTTAAGGTCGTTCGCGGTCATGGCGTGCCGGATTGCCCCTTCAGGGTAAGTGATCGTTATGGCTCGGACCGGGTGGCATAATTCTTACCGGCAATCACTGTGGGCTGATGTCAGTGGCTCGTCGCTGCCTGTTTTATCGCCGGATCCGTATATTAAAGTTGCAGTGCGCAGTGATTGCAGGCCATATTGCCTAAAGCATTTTAACGGAGAAATCTATTGTGAAGTCCGCGAAAATTCTGGCTGCCGACAAGTTGCCTTACGCACTCTACCGTGCCGAGCAGGTGCGTGAAATCGACCGGCTGGTCATTGAGCAATACGGCGTCCCGGGTACGGAGTTGATGGAGCGCGCGGGCCAGGCGGTGTTCGAGAATCTGCAGCGTCTCTGGCCCAGTGCACGGCGATTGACGGTGCTTTGCGGGCTCGGCAATAACGGCGGCGATGGATACGTGATCGCTCGGTTGGCGGCCGAGGCCGGAATGGATGTGTCCGTGCTGCAACTTGGCTACGCTGACCGGCTCGCGGGAGACGCCGGCGTCCACGCGGAAAAGCTCAGATCCACTACCGTCTCCTGGCGGCCTTTCGATCAGATACCTGATGACACCGACGTCATTGTCGACGCCATGCTCGGTACAGGATTGGATCGCGACGTGGCGGGCCGTTGGCTGGCAGCGATTCGGGCATCCAATGCCCACCGTGCCCCCGTGCTTGCCGTGGACGTGCCCTCAGGCCTCAACGCAGACACCGGCGCGGTGATGGGCGAGGTCATCAAGGCCGATGTTACGGTCACCTTTATCGCCCTGAAACAGGGCTTGTTTACCGGTGAAGGTCCGCAGGCCTGTGGGGACGTTCACCTGGCCGGGCTTCAGATTCCACCCTCTGTATTCGAACGCCAGATGCCATCCGCCCGGCGCCACGATTGGGCGAAACAGCGCACTTTGCTGGCGGCCCGGTCTCGCACCGCCCACAAAGGGGACTTCGGTCATGTCCTGGTCGTGGGCGGCAATCGGGGATTCGGGGGGGCGGTTCGCCTCGCGTCTGAGGCGGCGGCGCGCGGTGGGGCGGGACTGACAAGTCTGGCCACGCGGCCGGAACATGTGGCGCCCATAGTGGCGGCGCGGCCCGAGGTGATGGCGCTCGGGATCGGCGACCCGGAAGAGATTCGGCCGCTGCTGCGGTGCGCCAGTGTGGTGGCCGTGGGTCCCGGCCTCGGGCGTGACAAGTGGGCGCAGGGGTTGTGGCTTCGGGTTCTCGAGCTTGAGGTCCCGATGGTGGTTGATGCCGATGCGCTGAACCTGTTGGCGGAGAAACCACGCCGACGGGAGAATTGGGTTCTGACGCCTCATCCAGGGGAGGCGGGCCGGCTCCTGGGGGTTGATGCCCGGGAAATACAAGCCGACAGGTTCGTCGCGGCGGCGGAAATCCAGAAGCGCTACGGGGGTGTGGTTGTCCTCAAGGGCCCGGGTACGCTGATTCGAGACGTTGGGCCGCGCCCGCCCGCTGTTTGCACCCAGGGCAATCCGGGTATGGCCGGAGGTGGCATGGGTGATGTGTTGACCGGTTTTATCGCGTCCCTGCTTGCCCAGGGACTGGACGCGGGGGCGGCGGCGGAAATGGGCGTCTCAATGCATGCGGCAGCGGCGGACAGGGCGGCGCTGGGTGGCGAACGGGGTCTTCTGGCCTCCGATCTGTTTGCGGAATTTCGGCCCCTGTTGAATGGTTTGACTGCCGCGGCAGCAGGAAGCCGCTGATTGCAGATTTTTCTCCCGGATGAGGCGGCCCAGACGGAATTTGGGGCCAGGTTGGCGTCGGTTTTGCCGGCGTCCGGCGGTCTGGTGGTCTACCTCGAAGGAAATCTCGGGGCCGGTAAAACGACCCTGACCCGCGGTTTGCTGCGCGGACTTGGCCACCAGGGCGGTGTGCGAAGCCCTACCTATACCCTGATAGAACCCTATGAACTGGGTGAGCGTTGTGTTGCCCATCTCGATCTCTATCGGCTGGCAGACCCTGAAGAACTTGAGTATCTCGGCCTGAGAGACTTGTTGGGCGAGGCCTGCGTGATGCTTGTGGAATGGCCGGAAAAAGGCATCGGGATGTTGCCCCCGGCCGATCTGAAGCTGGCGCTGGAGTTTGCCGCGGAGGGGCGCAATCTGACCCTGGAGGCCTTGTCGGCGGTGGGGGAATCCATGATGGAGAAGCTGAAAAGCTCAAGTTAGATCGAGCAAAAGAAAACAAAGCTATCCCACTATTTTTATTTGGAATAATTCTCGTTTTTGTGCTATTTTTTGGCAGCGGGAACCCAAAAAACGGGCGTTTCAATGCGTAAGTCATTACTTCTGCTGCTGACTTTTCTGATAATGCCGCTGAGCGTATTGGCGGCAGAAGTACAGGCGATACGTTCGTGGAGCGCGCCAGACAATACCCGTCTGGTGTTCGATATCTCCGCTCCGCTCAAGCACCAGTTGTTTGCCCTCGACAGTCCCGATCGCCTGGTGATCGACCTGGAGAGTTCCAGTTTTTCCGGCAAGTCACCGAAGCCGGTGGCGGCAGACCGGTTCATTGCCGGCATGCGCACCGGGGTCCGTGGCGAATCGGATCTGCGGGTGGTGCTCGACCTCAAGCAACAGGTCAAATTCAAAAGCTTTCTGCTGGAACCCAACGACCAATACGGCCATCGGCTTGTCATCGACGTGGAGGCGAAGGGTTCCGCGGCCGCTGCGGCCAAACCGAAGGTGGTGGCTAAATCCTTGCCACCGGCAGGCAAGGTACGCGACCTTGTTATTGCCATCGACGCCGGGCACGGCGGCGAGGATCCGGGCGCGATCGGCCGCGAGGGTACCCGTGAAAAGGACGTGGTGCTTTCGATTTCCCGCAGGCTCAAAAAACTGGTCGATGCCGAGCCGGGGATGAAGGGAGTGCTGATCCGCACCGGTGACTACTATATCCCTCTGCGCAAACGCATGGCTCTGGCCCGTAAGCACAAGGCCGACTTCTTTGTTTCCATACATGCCGATGCCTTTCATGATTCCAGGGCCCGCGGTTCCTCAGTGTTTGTCCTGTCCAAGGGGGGGGCTTCGAGTGAGGCGGCGCGCTGGTTGGCGCAAAAGGAGAATGCGGCGGATTTCGTCGGAGGGGTGAGCCTCGACGACAAGGACGATGTTCTGGCGTCCGTGTTGCTGGATCTGTCCCAGACCGCGTCTATGCAGGCCAGTCATGACGCCGCTGACCAAGTATTGAAGAATCTGCGCAGCGTCGGGCGGGTTCACTCGAAGACGGTTCAAAAGGCCCGCTTCATGGTGTTGAAATCACCCGATATCCCCTCGATGCTGGTGGAGACAGCCTTTATTTCCAACCCCCAGGAAGAGAAAAACCTGCGCAGCAAGGCGCACCAGGAAAAGCTGGCCAAGGCGATTCTGGGTGGCATCAACAGCTATTTCAGGCGTTATCCGCCACCTGACACCTGGCTGGCAAAAAACGAGGCGACGCAGCCATCGACCTATGTTTGCACCTCTGGTGACACCCTTTCGCAGATTGCCGAGCGTTTCGGTATCAGCCTGGTGGGGCTGCGTGAACACAATGGGCTGAAATCCGACAGCATCCGCGTCGGCCAGGTGCTGAAGATTCCCGTCGGCACCTGACTTACTCTTCGACGCGTCTCTCTGGCCGGGAAGGCCGCCGAATGGCAGAATTCGGCCATGCCCAGCCCGCCCCCCCCAACCGATGCCGGCAACGATCGCCGGATTCACCCGCTGCCCGACCAGCTCATCAATCAGATAGCCGCAGGAGAGGTCGTCGAGCGGCCGGCTTCGGTGGTCAAAGAACTGGTGGAGAATGCCCTGGATGCCGGTGCCCAAAGCATTGAGGTGGCCATTGAACAGGGTGGCATCAAGAAGATCCGGGTCACGGATGACGGCAGCGGCATTCATCGCGACGATCTGCCGCTGGCCTTGTCCCGCCACGCCACGAGCAAGATTCACGGACTGGATGAACTGGACCGTATTGCCACCATGGGTTTCCGGGGTGAAGCCCTGCCGAGTATCGCCTCGATAGCGCGGCTGTCGCTGACCTCGCGGCGTCAGGATGCGGAGCAGGCGTGGCAGGCGAAAGGGTCCCAGCCTCCCGCGCCGGCAGCCCATCCCGCTGGCACGACGGTGGAGGTGATCGACCTGTTCTTCAATACGCCGGCGCGTCGAAAATTCTTGCGGACCGAGAAAACGGAATACGGCCATATCGAGCAGGTGGTGCGGCGCCTGGCCCTGGCGCGAACCGACGTGGCTTTTCTGCTTTCCCACAATCGGCGCGAAACCCTCCGGCTTGCCCCCGCCTCGAACAGGAGCCAGATCGAGCGGCGGCTTCGATCCCTGCTGGGCGCGGAATTCGTCGAGAACAGTCTCCATTTCAGCCACGAGGCGGCAGGTTTGCGCTTGTGGGGGTGGGTGGCCCAACCGGCATTTTCCCGCAGCCAGGCCGATATGCAGCATTTCTATGTGAACGGGCGAATGGTCAGGGACCGGTTGGTCACTCACGCCGTTCGTCAGGCCTATGCCGATGTGTTGTTTCACGGGCGGCATCCGGCCTATGTCCTCTTCCTGGAGATCGATCCGGTGCTGGTGGATGTCAATGTGCACCCCACCAAGCACGAGGTGCGGTTTCGCGAAGGGCGCCTGGTGCACGACTTTTTATTCCGCACCTTGCACCAGGTGATCGCCGAAACACGCCCATCTGCCACCCCGGAGGATGGCGCTGAGGCAAACGGCGAGGCGGCTCCATTGCCGGGCGCGGCGCCATCTACCACGCCGGATACCGCCCGCCAAACCGCACCGCGGCAAGCCCCGCTTTCCTGGGGCGTGAGAGAATCCATGCCGTCCTATCGGTTGGACTTTGCCGCTCAGCGTCCTGCGGGCCAGGCAGAGGACCGGTCAGAGGACCTGGCGAAGCACCGGCACCAGCAAGGCCTGTCGGCCACGGCAACAGCTGAGATTCCACCCCTGGGCTATGCCCTGGCCCAATTGTCGGGTGTTTACATTCTTGCCGAGAATGCCGAAGGATTGGTGGTGGTTGACATGCATGCGGCCCACGAGCGAGTGACCTATGAACGTATGAAGGCGGCGCTCGAGGGCGAAGGCATACGTCGTCAACCCTTGCTGGTGCCGGTCCCGGTAGCGGTCGGTGCCCAGGAAATGGCGTTGGCGGAGGAACATCGCGAGGCGCTGGCATCACTCGGCCTTGAGTTGGACACACTGAGCGACGACACCCTGGTGGTGCGTGCATTGCCGGTCCACCTGCAGGGTGCCGATGCCGCGCAGTTATTGCGGGACGTATTGTCCGACCTCGTTGTCCACGGCGCCAGCAACAGGATCGAGCGAGAGCGTTTGGAGGTGATTGCCACCATGGCCTGCCACGGGAGTATCCGCGCCAACCGCCGGTTGACGCTTGAGGAGATGAACGCCCTGCTGCGCCAGATGGAACGCACCGAGCGATCCAACCAGTGCAACCACGGACGCCCCACCTGGATTCAAATGCCCCTCGGCGAACTCGACAAGTGGTTCAAGCGGGGGCAGTGAGTATTCCGCTAAAACCGCCAGCGATCTTTTTGATGGGCCCCACTGCCGCCGGCAAGACCGGCCTGGCGGAAGACCTGGTCCAGTCATTGCCATTGGAAATCATCAGCGTCGATTCGGCGCTGGTGTATCGCGGCCTTGATATAGGAACCGCGAAGCCCGATGCCCAAACGCTGTCCCTCGCTCCCCATGCGCTCATCGATATCTGTGATCCGTCGGAATCCTACTCGGCGGCAAGGTTTCGGGAGGATGCACTGGTGGAGATGGGGCGCATCAGTGATGCTGGACGGGTGCCTATGCTCGTGGGCGGCACCATGCTCTATTTCCGGTCGCTGGAATCGGGTCTGTCGGAATTGCCTGCGGCCGACCCCGGAGTGCGGGAACGGTTGAGACGGGCGCTGGAGGAGGATGGATTAACCACCCTGCATGAGCGATTGTCTCAGGTGGATCCGGCGTCGGCGGCCCGCATCCACCCCAACGATCCTCAACGAATATTGCGGGCGCTGGAGGTTTTTGAGCTGACCGGAAAGCCCCTCTCCGAGTGGCATCAGCGACAGCAAAACAGTGCTTTTCCCTATCGGTTGCTGAAACTGGTGTTGGCGCCCCGGGATCGCAGGGTGCTCAGGGAGCGGGTTGATGTGCGCTTCAGGGAGATGCTCGAAGCCGGTTTCGAAGATGAGGTTCGCGGCCTGCTGGCGCGGCCTGATCTTTCCCCCGAATTGCCAGCGATGCGGGCCGTTGGTTATCGGCAGATGGCGGAATATATCGCTGGTAGGGTGGATCGGGAGACGATGATTGAAAAGGTCATTCATGCCACCCGTCAACTCGCGAAACGCCAGATGACCTGGCTTCGACGAGAGAAGGCGGGGGTATGGGTTGATCCGGAGGCGGCGACGCAGAGCCACGATCTGATAAAGGGATTCCTGGCGGAAACCTGAACTTTCAGGCAGAGACAGAAAAACCTATATAATGAACTTTTCCGGTGGACTGTTTTCCACACTTAAGTGCTGCGCCACTCAAATTAAAACACAACATAAATAAGGAGAATCCCATGTCAAAAGGGCAGACTCTTCAAGACCCTTTCCTGAATGCCCTGCGTAAGGAGCGCATTCCGGTTTCCATATACCTCGTCAACGGGATCAAGCTTCAAGGACAGGTAGAATCTTTCGATCAATTCGTCGTGTTGCTCAAGAACTCCGTCAGTCAGATGGTGTACAAGCATGCGATTTCCACCGTGGTGCCCGCTCGGAACGTAAGGTTGCCGATGGCCCAGGAAGGCGGAACTGAAACCGGTAACACCTGAATCTCATCGTGTTTTCCGGCAAAGAGGACCGGGCAGCGTCAGCGGGCGCCCCCGGTCCTTGCGCATTTCTGTGCCCGTGAATTTTTTCTGCTGCCGTGTTTGAACGCCCCCAGGCAGGAGAAAACGCGGTCCTGGTGCACATCACGCCGGGCGGTCATTCCGACGAGGATGAGGTCAACGAATTCGTGGATCTGGCGCGTTCCGCAGGTGCAGAGCCTGTTGCCCTGGTACAAGGGTCGCGACGGGCTCCCGATCCCCGCCTGTACATTGGCGGCGGGAAACTGGAAGAGGTTCGGTCTGCGGTGCAGGAAGGGCACGGCGACGTGGTCATCTTCGACCATGCCCTGTCGCCGAGCCAGGAGCGCAACCTTGAGCGCGAGCTGCAGTGTCGGGTCCTCGACCGTACCGGGCTGATACTGGATATCTTTGCCCAGCGCGCACGCTCTCACGAGGGCAAATTGCAGGTGGAGCTGGCGCAGTTGAACCACCTTTCCACCCGGTTGGTGAGAGGCTGGACCCACCTGGAACGCCAGAAGGGTGGTATCGGGCTGAGGGGGCCGGGTGAAACTCAGCTCGAGACCGACCGGCGCCTGCTCAACCAGCGTATCGTACAAATCCGGCGTCGCCTGCAAAAGGTCGACAGTCAGCGCGACCTGGGTCGAAAGGCGCGAAACCGTGCCGAGGTACCCACGGTGTCCCTCGTCGGTTATACCAATGCGGGAAAATCGACCTTATTCAATGCCCTGACCGAATCTTCCGTCTATACACAGGATCAATTGTTTGCGACCCTGGACCCGACACTCAGGCGGCTTGAACTGCCCGGGGGTGGCAATCTGGTGCTGGCCGATACCGTCGGCTTTATCTCCAAGTTGCCTCACGATCTGGTGGCGGCCTTCAAATCGACGCTTCAGGAGACTGCCGATGCCGATTTGCTGCTTCATGTCATCGACGCCGCCGGTCCGCGCCAGGCGCTGTGTATCGCTGAGGTAAATAGCGTGCTGGGGCAGATCGGTGCCAACGAGGTTCCTCAAATCGAGGTGTACAACAAGATCGATTTGCTGGACGATGATCGCCCGCCTCGCATCGAACGCAGCGCCGACGGACGAACGACCCGAATCTGGGTCTCGGCGCGAACCGGCGCCGGACTTGAATTGGTGTTGGAAGTGCTGCAGGCATTCTTTCAGCGCGAGCAGGTGCGTAGGGTTGTTCACCTCGAGCCGCAACAGGGTAAGCTCCGGGCGGAATTTTTCGATGCCGGCCGGGTCATAAGGGATTTGCCTTTAGATTCAGGTGGTTGGGAACTGGAGATCCAGATCGAACGTCGTGATTTGGATCGGTTGGTCAAACAGAATCCCGATTTACTCAACGCCCTTGTGGGTTGATTGCTTGCCCCGGGGTGGGGGCGTCCCTAGAATTCGAAATCTGTTTTGTTACTGAATGGCCGCGCCGCGGCTGATTATGGAGTGTCTGATGGCCTGGAATGAACCGGGTGGCGATAAAAAAGACCCCTGGAGCGGGGGCAGTGGTAACCAGGGACCACCTGATCTTGACGAGGTGGTGCGAAAACTGCAGGAAAAACTCGGTGGCATCTTCGGCGGTCGTCGTGGCCCCCGGAGCGTCGGTGGCGGTGACGGTTCCGATGGTGGCGGCTCCGGTGGTGGCGGTATCGGTGGTGGCGGTATCGGTAATATGGGATCCAAGGGTATCGGGGTGATCATCGGTCTGGCCTTCCTGGCCTGGTTGTTGTCCGGTATTTACATCATCGAGCCGGCGGAACGCGGCGTGGTGTTGCGCTTCGGCGCTTATCAGGATATCACCCCGCCGGGACCCCATTGGCACATTCCCTACCCCATTGAGTGGGTGGAGAAGGTCAACGTGGACGAGGTCTCCCGCTTCCGCCACGCAGCCTCCATGCTTACCAGTGACGAGAACATCGTCGATATCGAACTGGAGGTGCAGTCGCGCATCCAGGATCCGGCGGATTACCTGTTCCAGGTCAAACAGCCCCCGGAAACCATGCGCGATGCGACCGAGACCGCGGTGCGCGAGGTTATCGGCCAGAGCCGCCTTGATTTCATCCTGACCGAGGGTCGCGGCGCCATCGCCACCCGGGTGCAGGAACTGACCCAGGAACTTTTGGACCAGTACAAAACGGGGCTCAAGGTGACCAACGTCAACATGCTCCCGGCCAAGCCACCTGAGCAGGTTAAGAGCGCTTTCGACGATGCCATCAAGGCGCGCGAGGACAAGGAGCGCATCGAGAACCAGGCCCAGGCCTACGCTAACGAGGTTATCCCCGTGGCGCGCGGTGCTGCTGCGCGGGAGATCGAGAATGCGCGGGCTTACAAGGCACGCGTCGTGGCCGAGGCCACGGGTGAGTCTCACCGCTTCCTGGCGCTGTTGGGTCAGTACCAGAAGGCGCCGGAGGTCACCCGTCAGCGTCTCTATCTCGAGGCCGTGGAAGATATCTACGGGAATACCGCCAAGGTGCTGCTCGACGTGGAGAGCGGAAATAACCTGACCTACCTGCCTCTGGACCGGATCCTGCAGAAGGATACGGCGCCCGGGCGCTTCGATTCGGATCAGCCTTCGCTGCTGGAACAGGGCCCGGCCACATCGCCGTCAAACCTGAACATGCCGCGCGAGATCGACCGTTCCAGGAGGACACGCTGATGCAATCCGGAAAACTCATGATGGCGGCTATTTTCGCTGCGGCACTGGTAGTGATTATCTGGGCGTCGGCTTTTTTCGTGGACCAGCGCGAACTGGCCCTGAAGCTGCGACTCGGCGAAATCGTCGGTGCCGACTACGAGCCGGGCCTGCACTTCAAAATCCCCGTAATCAACAACATCAAGAAGTTCGACAAGCGGCTCCAGGCGCTCGATGCCAAGGCGGAACGTTTCCTGACCATTGAGCAGAAGGATGTGATCGTTGACTACTTCGTCAAGTGGCGTATCAGTAACGTCGCGCAGTTCTTCCGCTCGACGGGTGGATTGCCCGACCGCGCCGGGCAGCTGCTGGAGAGTCGTATCAACACTGCGCTGCGCGACGAATTCGGCAAGCGCACTATCCAGGAGGTGGTTTCGGGCGAACGCCGCGAGATCATGGACACGCTCACCAAGAAAGCCGACGAAAACGCCAACGATATCGGTGTGGACATCATCGATGTCCGCATAAAGCGGATCGACCTGCCGGCGGAGGTCTCGGAGTCGGTCTACGGGCGCATGCGTGCGGAGCGTGAGCGCGTGGCCAGGGACCTTCGCGCGAGGGGCGCGGAAGCGGCTGAGCGAATCCGCGCAGACGCCGACCGTCAGCGTACGGAGATCGTCGCCGATGCCTACCGAGACGCCGAGAAGACGCGGGGTGAGGGAGATGCCCTGTCGGCGGAGCTCTATGCCGCGGCCTTCGAGCAGGATCCCGAGTTTTACTCCTTCTGGCGCAGTCTGGGCGCCTACCGTCAGGCCTTCGAGCAGGGAGGCGACATGATGGTACTGGAGCCGGATTCGGACTTCTTCCGGTACTTCAAGGACCAGCAGGGTGACCGTCAGCGCTCCGGGCCTTGACCCGATACGCGGCTGTGGCCGCAAATTTCCCTGTAGCCGGGTACAATAGCCCGGCTTTTTTTGTGTAGCTCAGAGATATGCGTTGGCACGATTTGTTCGTGGCACTGGCGTTGGTGCTGGTAATCGAGGGCATTATGCCCTTCCTGAACCCGCGTGGTGTCAGGTCGGTATTCGAAACGATCATCCGGATGGACGATCGAGGGCTGCGTCTGACCGGATTGGCGAGCATGATCATAGGAACCGTGCTGCTTTACCTGATCAACTGAGTTTAGGACGATGGAAAACGAAAGCTGGCTTCTGCCGGAAGGTATAGATGAACTCCTCCCGATCGACGCGGCGCGTCTCGAACGGATGCGGCGTGATTTGCTCGATTTGCACAGCGCATGGGGCTACGAACTGGTGGTTCCCCCTTTTATCGACTATCTCGAGTCGTTGCTGACCGGAACCGGGCGGGACCTGGACCTCAAGACCTTCAAGCTGACTGACCAGGTGAGCGGCAGGCAGTTGGGTATTCGGGCTGATATGACGCCCCAGGTGGCCCGCATCGATGCGCATCGACTGCGCAGGGACATGCCGACCCGCCTCTGTTATCTCGGGACGGTTCTGCATACCACCATCGATGGCTTCGGTGGTACGCGAAGTCCGATGCAGATGGGCGCCGAGCTTTACGGTCACAACGGGATCGAGAGTGACGTGGAGATCGTGCTGCTGATGCTGGCCACCCTCGAATGCGCAGGTGTCAGCGATATCCATCTCGATCTGGGGCACGTGGGGATTTTTCGCGGCCTGGCGCGTCAGGCCGACCTCGATCGTCCGCAGGAAACCGCCTTGTTTGAAGCCCTGCAGCGCAAGGCAACTCCAGAGGTTCGCAGTTTGGTGGAGGCGGCTTGCGTTGACTCCCGCCTGGCGGAAATGTTCTGTCGCCTCGCAGAGCTGAACGGCGATGCCGATATCATCAACGAGGCCCGCAGTGTACTTGCCCACGCGGCAGACGACGTGTTGGCGGCGTTGGATTCTCTGGCCCGCGTGGCCGATGAGTTGAAGGCCCGCCGCCCCGACATTCCCGTTCACTATGATCTGGCCGAGCTGCGTGCGTACCATTATCAGACCGGAATCGTGTTCGCGGCGTTCGTGCCAGGGCAAGGGACAGAGTTGGCGCGGGGCGGCCGCTATGATGATATCGGCAGGGCCTTCGGGCGCGCCCGCCCGGCGACCGGTTACAGCGCGGATTTACGTCCGCTGTTGAAGATTGCAGCCGAAGAGGCTCCTGCCGGGAGTGAGGCCGTTCTCGCCCCCTGGAGCGATGACCCCGGTCTGTTGTCTTTGGTGAAAGAATTACGGGCATCAGGTACGAGGGTGCTGTGGTCGTTACCGGGCCAGAAAGGCGGTGCGGCGGCCATGGGATGTCACAGTCAGATCCGGCACCAGGACGGAAGCTGGGTGGTGCAAGCTATTTGAAACAGGTGGGCGCCGGTGCCTCAGGCATGGGCCCGCCGACATATCGATGAGATGGAAAAAATGGGTAAAAACGTAGTAGTCATCGGCACTCAATGGGGTGATGAAGGTAAGGGCAAGGTGGTGGACCTGCTCACCGACAAGGCTCAGGCCGTGGTGAGGTTTCAGGGCGGACACAATGCCGGGCACACCCTTGTCATCGACGGTAAGCAAACGATTCTGCACCTTATTCCTTCCGGCATTCTGCGGGATAACACGCGCTGTTTTATCGGTAATGGGGTGGTGCTCTCACCCGAGGCGTTGCTTGAGGAAGTGGCGATGCTGGAGCAGAGCGGGGCTCCGGTTATGGACCGCCTGGGTATCAGCGAATCCTGTCCGGTGATATTGCCCTATCATGTGGCCCTTGATCATGCGCGGGAGGCCGCCCGCGGCAAGAAAGCCATTGGCACCACCGGTCGTGGAATCGGACCTTGCTACGAAGACAAGGTTTCGCGGCGTGGAATCCGGTTTGGCGAGATGCTGGATGCCAAACATTTCGGCGAGCGTCTGCGCGAGGTCATGGAATACCATAATTTTGCCCTTGAGCACTATTTCAAGGCGGAAGCCGTGGACTACCAGAAGGTTCTCGACGAAGGGCTGGCACAGGCCGAGAGTATGCGTCCGCTGGCCGATGATGTCACAGGCACCTTGCACCGGCTCAGGCGTGAGGGTAGCAACGTCATGTTCGAAGGGGCACAGGGCGCACTGCTGGATATCGACCATGGCACCTACCCCTATGTCACCTCTTCCAACACCACGGCGGGTGGCGCCTGCACGGGCACCGGCGTAGGACCGAAAGAGATCGATTACGTACTGGGTATCGTCAAGGCCTACACCACCCGTGTTGGTGCAGGGCCTTTCCCCACCGAGCTGTTCGACGAGGCGGGCGAGCATCTTGGCACCAAGGGTCACGAATTTGGTGCAACTACCGGCCGCCAGCGGCGTTGTGGTTGGCTCGATACGGTGGCGTTGCGCCGCTCGTTGGAAATCAACAGCGTTACCGGCATGTGTATCACCAAGCTGGATGTTCTCGACGGTATGGAAACGGTCAAAATCTGCGTCGGTTACAGGCTTGACGGCAAGCAGGTGGACGCCCCGCCAGTGGGCGCGGACGGTTTCGAGAAATGCGAACCGGTGTTCGTCGAGGTACCCGGTTGGTCGGAACCCACGGTTGGAGCGCAGAATATCGATGATCTGCCGAAGAACGCGCGTGACTATCTGCGCAGGGTGGAGGAGTTGTGTGAAGCGCCCATCGATATCGTTTCCACCGGCCCGGACCGTTCGGAGACGATCGTGCTGCGACATCCGTTCGACGCATAAGCTGCCTGACGGCAGACCAAGAGTCTGTTCCTGAACCAAAGGCCCTGCTCTGCAGGGTCTTTGGGTTTCAGCGCCGGTTGCAGCGGTGGAAAAATTTTGCCGAAAGGGCAGTTTGCGAGCTGTGTGCGGCACCGCTTTGCAGGAATGGCCGTCCTTTCATCACAAAGGTATTCTCGTCGATTTTTTCCGCCGGAAAGAAGTGTTTGCCGCCCTCGGCGGGATCCACGCATGGTGATTTGCCGGATTTATCGGTGGTGGGCCCGCTGTTCAGCACCCCTTTTTCGTATTGATCGCCACTACATTTTTGCGATTGTCGCCAGGTAACGCGACCGCTGGTCGCACATTCAACCGCATCGATAGCGCCGGTGACGCCCCATTCTCCTTCGAACCATCCGGCTGGAAACGGGTTTGCTGATGAGACTCCCGACAGGAATAAGAGGGCGGGGAAAACAGCCATCCATTGCTTTATGGTTTTTCCTTTCACTGATCTGGGCTCCTTAGGGGCTTTACGAACGCAGTGAATTGCCGGTCGAGATTACCACAGGGCAGCCGCCGGGGGCGTTAAGAGAGCTTATCCCGTTGCCTCTGTTCGTTCGACAATCCATGCCCAACAGGTCCCGGGGCACCCCGGCATGGGCTCTCGTGCTGTGCTGCCCGTGCTGCATGGACAGGCGGCCGCTTGCCGTTGAGATAAGCCGGATGCGAACTGATTGCCGTCAATGAGTTGAGCGATAAACCGGAACGATTTACACGGTCGGTTTTCGGCTCTCGCCTATTGAATACTGGCGGCAAAGACTGCCAACAGAGAGGACGGAACATCAGACGTGGATGACAGGCGGGCGGATGGGAACGTGATTTCTTTAGTGCCTTTAATTTGCGTTTAGTACCGAATTGTACATACAATGTATATATTCACTTTCTTGGCTATCTCCATCGATATCGGGCGGATTGAATGCACCGAACTGGCGTTTGGACCACATTGAGCATTGGCGAGGATCAATATCCCGGGATATCGGACGGGAGGCAGGGTATGTCGTTCGTGACCCATCTCATACCGGTATTGATTACGTTGTATTTGCTGTCTATTTCCTCACCGGTTATCGCTGTGGAGACCACGTCCGGGGAGGACGGCAGCATTTTACCCGCCATCCTGTCCGTCCTGGCGGGAGCCCTGATCATTGCTTCATCCGTGATCCTGGGCCTCATAGTCTGGCGGCGCAAGCAAGAAGAAAAGAGTGACATGCTGCTGTTGTGCATGAAGTTCCTCCCTTCTTCCAAGGACGAGAACGAGCGGCGTTCGTCGGCTATGGCATTGGCCAACTACAAAAATTCCGGGGCACTATTGGTCCTCCTCGACGTCTTCTACGATGACCACGAGCCACCAGCGGTTCGCGATGCGGCGCAGGAAGCACTGGAGGTCATGAAGGGGCATTCGCGAAAGTTCAAGAAAGTACTTGAGGCGCTGGAGCATGAGGCAGAAAAGGGAGACTCGCTTGGCGTTATCGCGAAACTGATCTCCTCTTTCGAAATGAGCGGCAAAAAATATGTACAGAGTGCCTGCCTGATCGGGCGTCAGTATGCACGGTTGGATCGCCATATTGACGCGAGGTTATGGTTTGAAAAGGCCTGTATCCGAAATCAGGGCGATAATCTTTACGGCAATCGAATAGACAACTGGATCCGCCAGTGCAATCTCAATCTCCTCGATGAGGCGGACAGTTCGTTCAAGGCGGCCGAATATCAGCAGGCGAAAGAACACTACGCGGCTCTTGACCATGGCCTGAACAATCGCACCAAGCGGTTGTTTAGCATCTATCTGCGCACGGCCTGCACCTATTGCAAACTGCACGATTACGAGCGGGCAGATCAAGCGATCCTGGCGGCGTTACATCGCGAACATGGGACGGACGAGGCGTTGATCCTGGTGCCCTTACTTCGAAAACTAATAGATGAAGATCTTGGATCATCCGGGACGAGGAACGGGCTTGCACTGCGCAGGGATGCGATCGAGAAACACTCGAGTGAGATTATGGAACGATTGTTTGCTCAAGGGGCTGGTTACTAGCCGAGCAATGGCATGGCTGGGTTTTACCAGCCTGGGAAATGAGGCGTTGGGCTGGCAGCACACTGGGCCTGACCTTGAACCTCGGTACCTCAGGTTTCGCCGCCGTTTCAGTGACAGCGGACGCTTCGCTTCAGAGCACGCCCAATCAGTATAGGGATGGCGGCCGAACGTGGACCAGTGTCTGCAGCGGTACTCGGAATCCTGGTGCGCAGGGAGTCGTGATATCTGTGAACTTGGCAGGCCGGCGAACTTGCCGATCAGTCATTGCGGAGATCTGGCGTTGCTCTCAAGACGTTGAATGTTTATTCGGTAGCTTGGAAGTGCTGGGCGATATAGTAGGGAAACAGGGAAAATACAGTGGTTTGGCATACAGGTAAACACTCGTTTCTGGTTGGTTTGATTGGCCTGTTTTTTGTGTTCGAGGCCCAGGCGATCGGTCCTATCGTCAGGGAGCATCTGACCATCGTCGGTTCCTCTACGCTTTATCCGATGATCACCATCGCGGCGGAGAGGTATGGCCAGTACGAATCGAAGTTTTCACCGACGGTTGAATCAACAGGGACAGGCGGTGGGTTCAAACTACTCTGCAATGGAGAAGGTTTGGAAACGCCGGATATCAATATGGCATCGCGCGCCATGAAGTTGAGCGAGTGGAATCGCTGTGTGGCCAACAAGATAACGGAATTACGTGTGCTCAAGGTCGGGCGCGATGGCATAGTGCTGGCAAACTCGAAGCAGGGACCGTCTTTTTCCCTGCGAGCCCTCGATCTGTACCTGGCGCTCGCGCAGGAGGTTCCCGACCCCGATGGTGGGCGAGAACTCATCCCCAATCCTTACAGAAACTGGCGAGAGATTAACGCCAGTCTGCCGGATGTGAATATTCGTGTGTTCGGTCCTCCTCCGACCTCCGGTACGCGCGATCTTCTTGTTGAGCAGTTGTTCAAGCCGATTTGCCTTCAATTCGATCTGCTGCGCGCGATGCAATCGGAAGATCAATCGCTATTTGAACACCACTGCTACGCGCTGCGCGAAGACAATACCTTTATTCCTGCCGGTGAAAACGATAGTCAGTTGGTGCGCAGACTGATGAACGATCCCGGCGCGGTGGGTATTCTCGGTTACAACCAGCTACAGCGACACCAGGATCGCGTGCAGTCGGTGGCGGTGGACGGTATCAAACCCAGTCACGAAACCATCTCCGACGGTAGCTATTTGCTGACGAGGCGGCTTTTTCTCTATGCGAAGCAGGGGGCCTCGCATAAGGCGCGTGGAGTTGATGAATTCCTGAAATACCTGTCCCAGAGCCAAGTCTCGGGGGCCGAAGGTTATCTGGCCGATTTCGGTCTGGTCCCGTTGAGTGCAGATGAGCGAGAACTCAGGCGCAACCACTCGGGTTCGGAAGCGGGCTGCCTGTTGAACGGGTGTCCTTGTGAATTGCCTGCCGAGGGATTTTGCTGCCAGGCCTGTCAGTAGCACTGTTTCCAAATTTCCAAGCAAGTCACCATGAAGCGTAAAGGTGCTATCGACGACTTTCGGATACGGCCGGATTTTACCAAGAGTGTAATATATTGCTTTCACCTTCCTCGCAGCGAGTCGGAAAGGGCAATATCAGAATAAGGACGTGATATGGCGAAACTGCAGGTAGTAGAGCCGTCCGGCGAGACCAGGATGCCATTCTTGCGCGGCATTTTGACGCGTTCGTTGCAAAGTGTGGGGCTTTCGTTCGAAGAAGGATACAAGATTGCCGCGGAAGTACGGGAGTCGCTGAGCGGTGATTCCGAGATAAGTACGGAACGTCTGCGTGGTCTGGTTGCAGAGCGACTGAGGCAATCCCATGGCGATGCAACTGCACATCGTTTCCTTGCGTTTCCGGAACCCGTGGCACCTATCCTGGTAGAGGACGCTTCCGGGCAACAGGAGCCGTTTTCGGCCGAAACTCATCGTCGGACACTCGAGGTCAGCGGTTTGTCGGAGTCCGCCGCGGCCAAGTTAACCGGTAAGATGTACCGTCACCTCGTGATGCGCAATCGCAGGCGAATAACTTCCTCCTATCTTGGACGGCTTACTTATCGCCATCTTTGCCGGGAAGCCGGCAACGGAGTCGCGAAACGCTATCTCGTCTGGCGCGAGTATCGCGACCGGGATCTTCCCTTGCTGGTGTTGATCGGCGGTGCGCCGGGAACCGGCAAGAGCACCATTGCAACCGAGGTGGCGAGCAGGCTGGGAATTTTCCGCACCCAGTCCACCGACATGCTTCGCGAAGTGATGAGAGTGATGCTCCCGGAGAGGCTGCTGCCGGTTTTGCATCGTTCGTCTTTCGATGCCTATAAAGCCCTTCCGGCGGATCGGTCGAATGCTGACCTGGAGAGTCGCATCGTGCTCGGGTATCACAATCAGACCGATTTGCTGGTGGTTCCCAGTGAGGCCGTGGTTCAGCGGGCGATGCGAGAAAGGGTGTCTCTCGTTCTCGAAGGTGTCCATGTGGATTCAACACTGGTAGAGCGATTGCCGGCAGGAGACGATGTGGTGGTTGTTCCCGTCATGTTGGCAGTACTTAAGCGACAACATCTGAAACAGAGAATTCGTGGCAGGGGTGGGGCAGTGCCCCGACGTCGGGCGGAGCGGTACCTGAGAAGCTTTGACGCAATCTGGCAACTTCAATCTCACCTTCTCGATGAAGCTGACAGAACCGGCATACCCATGGTGACAAACGATGACAAGGAAAACACCGTGCGGGAGATCATGCGAATCATCGTCGATCAATTGATGCGCACCATGGATACGTCCCTGGAACGGGCCTTTCCCGAATAAGACAAGGATGGCGACTCCACCAAAGAGTAGGGGTGCTTGCAATGACAATCAAAACCAAAGGCCTGATGATCATTCTGGATGGTCTCGGCGACCGGGGTTGCAAAGAGCTGGGCGACCGGACCCCCCTGGAGGCGGCCGACACACCGAATCTGGATCTAATGGTCTCAAAGGGGCAATCGGGTTTGGTGGATCCGTTTTTCCCCGGCATGCCCGTCGGCACGCATCTCGGCAGTGGGGTTCTTATGGGGCTTCCCGTACCCGATGCTGCAATGCTTGCCAGGGGGCCGGTGGAAGCGGCGGGCCTGGCCCTTCCCCTGAAACCGGAAGACGTCGTGTTTCGGTGTAATTTTGCCACCGTCGAATCGGCTGGAAGCGGTCCCACGAGGCTGCTCGACCGCAGGGCAGGGCGAGTCAATGAAGGTACTGCTGAACTGGCAATGGTCCTCAGGAACCTCGACCTTGGAAACGGCGTCACGGGAAATCTCTATCCCGCCACCCAGCACCGGGCGGTTCTGCATCTTGACGGAAAAGGCCTGGGATCTGAGGTTGGCGACGTCGATCCGGGTAGCGGCCGGGAGCACCTTGGAGTGCTTCAATGCGAACCCTTGGATGCGGAAGACGAGGCGGCGGCAAAGACGGCTTCGTCGGTAAATCGTTTCGTGGACCTTGCCATCGAACGATTGCGGGATCATCCCGTGAACCGGCAAAGAACCGGTGCGGGATTGCCGGCCGCGAATGCGGTTATCTGCCGCAGTGCCGGACAGTACCGAAGCTATCCGAACATCGTAAAACGTCTCGGCGTGAATGCGGCAGTGGTGTCTGCCGAGGCCACGGTTCAGGGCCTGGGGCGTCTCTTCGGCTTTACAAACTATACCGATCCCCGTTTCACGGCATCCCCCGATACCGACATAGACGCAAAGATCGCCTTGTCGTTGCGTGTTCTGGAAGACCACGACCTTGTTTTTCTGCACGTCAAAGGGCCGGACATCTGTTCCCATGATCGCGACCCGATCGGAAAACGCAATTTGCTCTCCCGCATTGATACCGCGCTAGCGCCTCTGCTGGAAAAAGAGCTGGTAATCGGTGTCACCGGTGACCATTCCACGGACAGCAACCGTGGACGTCATTGTGGTGACCCGGTGCCGTCGCTCTTAGTAGCGCCCGCTGGACGACGCGACAATGGGAAGATCTTTGGAGAAAGCACCTGCGCTACGGGTGGTCTCGGGCGCCTGACGGCCACGAGTTACCTGACGTCTCTGTTGGATCTCATGGGGGCACTGAAAAATTTTCAGCCCCATGACCGGGCCTATTTCAGCTCACTATGCGGGTAAGTAAACATCCCTCAGATGCGCTCCACGCTTAGTTTGATGATTGTGCGCTCTGAGGCCTCCACTACGGTAAATCTGTATCCCGATTGAATCAGGTAATCATCCTTGGAGGGAATGCGCTTCAGGTGCGTGAGCACCATCCCCCCGAGGGTATGATACTTCTCTGCGGGCAGCGCGATACCCAGTACCTCGTTTACCTCAGAGATGGGCATACGGGAATCCATCAGGTAGACACCCTTGTCTGCGTTTTAGTAATTCAAAGCTACGGCGCCGGCGTGGAATGTACTCTTCAAAGTCGTAGCCGACGTCGATCTCTCCAACGACTTCCTCGAGTATGTCTTCGATGGTGATGATTCCCACGCATGAGCCGAATTCGTCGACGACAATGGCAATGTGGTCCTCACGTTTCTGTAACACGGGCAGGAGTTGATCGATCGTCTGATTTGCAGTCACATAACAGGCGGGCTTGGTCAATTCCTCAAGGGATTTTTTTTTGATGGATGTGTCCATCAGGTCCCAGGTGGTGAGCGTCACAATACCTGTAACATTGCTGACGTTTTGCTTGTAAACCGGGAGACGGTTGTAACCGAGGCGGCGCACCAGGCGGATGGCATCCTTTGTGGAGCGTTCATGGTCGATGGCCACGACTTCGGCGACTGGCACCATGGCCTCGCCGACGGTGGTATCGGCAAAGCGTATGGCGCGTTTTATTCGAACTTTGTCGAACACGTCCACGTTGGTGCCGCGATCGGCCATTTCCACCACCATGCGGATCTGCTCGCGGGTCATGAATACGTTCTGCTCCGTTTTCCCACCGCCTGCGAGACGGGCGGCGAGGCGGGCGATCCGGGAAAATATGAAAATAACCGGGTAGAACAATAGCGAGAAAAAGCGTAGCGGGTAAACGACGATAGGCGCCATTTCGTCTGACTTCTGTTGATAGACGCTCTTGGGAACGATCTCTCCGAAAATCAGAAGCAGGGGAGTGAAAAGCAGAAAGGCGTACAGGTCGCCGAGTGATCCGAAATGCTCGATCATCACCATGGACCCGATGGTGGTCAGTGCCACGGTGAAAATGTTGGTGCCCACCAGCGTGGTCCCGAGGAGCACGTCCGGGGTCCGAAAGAGTTTGAGCACGAGTTTCGCGCCCCGGTCGCCCTGATTGGCCTGGTGATGTAACTTAAGCTTGTCGGCGTTAACCAGCGCAATCTCGGAGCCGGAGAAAAAGCCCTTAAACAGCAGCAGTACGAGCATCAACAGCGCGAGAGACAGGATTTCCATCATCGTTTATTCCTTCCCCGGTTCTGCAACGGGAGATTTCTCGGACGCCGCGTCTTTAACAGGGTCCGCTGGTTTCGAGGCGTCGTCGCCGGGACTTGGAGACGGAGCGTCACTGGCGCCAAACAGGTTAATATCCTGGACTCCGTTTGAGACTTCACTGGATTTCAAATTACCGGTCATTCCAGTGGCTTCATCTTGCGCGGGGCCATTCTCTACAAATTCTTCCGGTTCTGATGCTGCGGTTGGCGTGCCTTCCGCCGCCTGTCCGCGCGCAACACGGACTTTCACAATCCGGTGCTCCTTCATGTCGAGGATGGTAACGATGGTTCCATCGATGTTTACCTGATCGCCTTCGTGCGGAAGATGGTCGAGATGCCGGAAGGCGACCCCGCCGATAGTGGTCATTCTCGGATCCTCAATGCCGAAGTTCGTCAGGTTGTTGAAATCTGTCAGCTTCATGTCACCAGGAACCTCATAGACGTTTTCGTCGCGTTCCTGATAGTGCTCGTCGCCTTCAACGATTCCCGACGTCTGGCCGAAGATGAAATTCAACACGTCGCGCATGGTGATGAATCCCTCGACGCCCCCGAATTCGTTGAGCACGGCGGCCGCCCGTGCGTTCTTGGTCTGGAAAAATTCGAACATCTCATCCACTTTTTTCGTCAAGGGCGCGACGACGGGGGAGTGCATGATGTCTTCCACTGTATAGCCGGAAAGATCCTCATTGGTGAGTACGACCCGAAGCACGTCCTCCGCATGTAAGAATCCCACCAGGTTGTCGCGGTGCACCCTGAAGATGGGTACGCGTGGATGCTTGTAGGCTTTGAATTGCTCGAGAATGTCCGATAGCGGCATGTCGGCATTGAGGAACGCGGTGCGTGTACGCGGCGTCATGATTTCGACAATTTCCGTATCGCCGGCTTCCAGCAGGTTGTAGATCAGGGCTCGTTCGGTGGCGTTCAATTCGCCTTCCTTTGCAACGCCCTCGACGAGTGTTTTGAATTCGTCGATTTGTAGAATGTTGTCTGCTTCGCGGGATTCCCCGACGATCAAGGTTGTCACACGCTCGGCGACCCCGCGAATGGCCCACCTGAGGGGGGCAACGAAGCGTACCCAGAAGCTCATGGGATTTGCGACGAACCGGGTACTGATATTCACCGGATTCGAGACGGCAATGGTTTTCGGAGTAACCTCCCCAAATAGCAGCAGCAAGGGCACCATGACGAAGAGATTGATCCAGCCCGCACGCTCGACGCCGTACAGGGTTACCAGGATGCCGGTCATATTCGCTGCCGCAGCGATATTGACAAGCTCATTGCCGGACAAGATGGAGATGATCAGACGGCGGGGTTGATCCAGCAGTTCATGGAGGGTCTCGGAATGTGGATCATGTTCTTTTCGCAGACGTTGAAGATCCAACCGCGAGAGTGAGAAGAGAGCGGTTTCCGATCCGGAAAAGAATCCGGATCCCAGTAACAGAAAAAATTGCAGGATGATTCTGCCGATCATCCCCGGCTCTGACAGGAGTGCGGTGTCTACCGCCAAAAAGGCTTTGGATGCCTCCCAATACAAGTCAATTTCAACCAATAGCCCTTCTAGCATTCCCCTAAACCTCGAGCGCTATCCACTCCCTACGGCTTTCAAGTGAAGCACCGTTTGTTCAACGCGATGGCCCATTGGCCGTGCGATGACCGATGGTATTGCCCCGTTGGCGCAGGAGGACTCCAAGCCTCCGTTAAACAGCTGAGCTGCATCCCTTTCCGGTTTCGCAAAAAGCCGTTGCCGTGCCATGGCGAACTCAGGTACTGGCATGCCGGGTGAGAATAATGTCGATACGCGACAGTACCTCTCTCGCTGCTTTGGATACGGTTTTTCCATCGGCACCCAATCGGTCGGATGCCTCGGCAATGATCTGAGCTTCTTTCTGCATTTCTTCAAGCGTTGTTCTCAACAGGGCTGCCCGGTGCTCGGCCGCTTCCTGGTGTTCGGTAGCGGCTGTTGCCGCATCGTGGTCGGCAGGATCATTTTTCGCCTGGCTCAGGGCGGCCCAGCGATCTTTCTCGGTCTCCATTTCTTCGAGTGACGACTTCCACCAGGCAAGCATTCTGGATTTATGGTCGGCCATGCGGTTCACGGATTCGGCCATCGCCGCCACTTCGTTGCGGCTGTTCTTGATGGTGGGAATGCGATCTATCGGTGCTTCCAGGGCCAATCGGTCAAGGAAGCCGGCCATGTCGATCAAAGGCTTGGTGATCAAGCGGGTAATCACCAGCCCCAGGACAATGGAGAGCAGTATCGCCAGGAAGACAATCCATCCCATCAATTGTGCATTGTCCTGAGCGGCGGCATTGATACGGGCTGTGGCGTCCAGGGCGGCCTGGTTTGCCTTGGCTTCCGTTTCATCGGCAAGCGAAATCACCTCGTTCGCCGCTTTCTCCATCCGCAGATGTAGTTGGTCTATGATGCGATTCTGCTCAACGAGCGCCAGAAAATCCCTTTCGTAATCAGACAGCAGAAGATCAAGACTCTCTTTCTCTGGAGCCGCAATCAGCGAAGAATCGACGCTTTTCCTTATACCCTGCAGTTCTGTCAGGGTCATGTCCACATAGCCTTGATCCAGCCTCAGAAGGTAGTCTTTTTCCCTGCGCCTCATCTGAAGGATGTTTGCCTCCATGTCGGGTACGCGATGTTCGTTCAGAATGGTTTCTATACGGTGGGCAGCCTGTCTGAAAGGGCCTTTCCCGCCCTGGATATCTTCATCGTTCAGGACCCTGACTGCGTAAGCCAGAAAGGCCTCGCGATACGATTCGATTTCATGCGCCAGCTGTTCTTTTACGCCGGGTTCAAGTTGCGACGCGTCCAGTGTTGTCTCGAAGTCGTCGAGGAGACCCAACACGCTCTCGCGATATTCGCTGTCGCGTCTCAGTCCCAGGTCTTTTTCTCCGCGTCGGATTTGAAGAAGATCAATGTATAGAGAATCGACCTTGTAATGTTCAGCCAGAGCTTCCAATTCATGAACGGTATCCCGGAATGCCCCTTGGAGGCCTGAATCATGATCCAGGCCTTTGCGTTTCCAAGCGTTATAGATGTCGTGAAAGCTGAGTTGGTAAACGGTGGCCAAGGCCTTTATGCGTTCACTGCTTTCCCTTGCCGTATCGTCGATCTCCCCCAGTTTCTCTGCCTGCTGAGTCAACGCGTTGATTGCCTCGTCCACCGCCTTGAGGCGGGCGGAAGATCGATCGATGAGAAATCCCTTTGCTTCCGATTTGGCAACCAATAGGTTGGTCGCCACATTCGTAGCATGGGTTTCCTTGGCCTCGTAAATATCCTGCAGGACACGATAATCGGTGAGCGCGTTCTCCAATGTGCTGTGGTATCGCCAAATCACCAACAGAAAGAGAAAGGCGACGACGCCGAAACTTAGGCCGATTTTTTCACCGATTCGCAGTTTGCTAGACAGCTTATGCATGTTTATTCAACCTGTTGGCTAACTCAGCAGTTCCCTCTTTCCATGGGACAATTTGTATGATGGAAATTACAAGGGCGTGTTTCATCCGAAAATTTGCCTCGCAAAGTATTTCAACATCCTGTCTCCGATATTTTTTCTGAGAGCTTCGAACATTCTTCCTTTGATTCCGGCAGATGGTTCACCAGGTCGGTCAGGGGCTCGACGGGATAGCGCAACGGCAGCATCCGGCCGTTGATTTCGACGAAGGCGCCAACCCAGATGTCTCCCGCGCTATAGAGGATATGATGATTTTGAGCGTTGCCCACGTTAAGCCAATAGGCGTTTTCAATGTCGAGTGGCGTATGTCCGACGAGAAACGGCGCATCGGGCGATAGATCCAATGTCTTTCTAAAACGCTTGATATCACCCTTGGTGTAGCCTCCGGGGCGATTAGAGCGAACCATCCGGTTGCTGATCAATTCAGGCATCAGGCCGGGATAGCTTTGGATGTCCACCAGCATCTTCTTCGAGATTTTGCTTCTGGGCGGGGCGGCGTGGGTCGCGGCGAAATAGGGAGAAGAAACCACATAGGGCAGCAGGTCGTAGTATTGCTGCATCGCTTTTCGGTATGCCTTGCCTCGCGCGTCCTTCAATGCCTTTTTCCACAACAGCCCCTGGGGTATGCCACCCTTTGAGATTTCTTCAGAGAATCCGTCGTGATTTCCCCGGATGAAAAAAAACTGCTTCGGGAAGCGCAGTTTGAGACGGAATAACAGATCCATCATGAGCAGAGAACTGTCCATCCGGTCCAGTTCCCCCTGCCGCTCAGAGTGTACGGCGTCACCCAGGAACACCAGACAGGCTTCGCCCCTCTCCATCGCCTCAAGAAAGCCGTTATGGCTGAGTAGTACCAACAGATTGTCGATTTGTGCATGGAGATCGCCGATCACCACTGGTGTCACTTTTTTCGGCAATTGGACCAGCCCGCCGGGCTTGCCGTCTTTCCCTGGTTCGCGGTAAGGCTCGTCCGACATCACATCGATGACCTGGTGAATCAGCGCCAGTGCCTCGTCCGCGGGCAATGGTTCAACAGGACCACCGAAAATCTCCCGTAGCTTGAGGAGGCGGCTGAATCGTTCCTTCGGGTCGTGGTTCAGTAGCGGAGAGATGCAGGTGCCTGCCGACGTCAGGTCTTCGAAAATCAGGGCATCACCATCGTGAGTGATGCGCAGATGGTGGGGTTCCACGCTTTCCGGGTAATTGAACAAAGATTGCTGCTCGGAATCCTGGCTTCCCAGGGTAATTTCATCTTCGGGCTCGAGACGAAGAAAGCCGCCAATGCGATCTGACGGCAGCTGAGGGTCGTCGATCAGGAAGCAGGGCGTTTTTCCTTCAACCGGGACCGGCGCGAGCGTGTGTTCGGGGAACAGTCGCAGCTGCTTGCCGTTTTTCCCGAGCTGGATCTGTATGGGAAAGCCTTCGTAAGGAATACGAACGCTTTCCTTGTTGAGTTGATAGGCATCCCGCAGCTTCACGATTCGGCAACGATCCAGCCCGGAAAATGTTCGCAGGAGTTTGCGGAATAATTTTGCTTTGGGCCGGGGCAGCCTGTTCATGAGGTCGTTCCGGTTTCCCTGATGCAGCTGGGTAGGGCATCGGTGCCTTCCCTGATATAGACATACATTCCATTGCGAGACAGGTGTACAGCGCACAGGCGGAACACCTCGAGTTGTTCGGTAACCAACTGCAGGCTGAGGTTCTCATCGACGGGATGGGTGCCCTTCCGGGCGCGACGGCGGCGCTGTTCGAACAGGACCTCCGCATCGGGCAACAGGAACTCAAACACATAACGCGCTCGCCAGTTGACCGAAAGAAAATGACGTTTTGGCGGTGGAATATGAATACGATCCAACTCCAGGGCGGGGCGCGGGTCGGACTCCAGCCACTCGGGATCGAAGACCGCCAGGGATTTCTTGAATCCGACGAACGGGAAGCCTAAATGAACTTCTCTGGGGCGAATGGCCAGTGACTGGTTGGTCCACCATCGGCTTTGGCCCAAATCCAGATAGCCTTCCTCGGACCAGCCGCCGATCTGACGAATCAAGGTGCTTTTCCCGGCTCCGGGCGGTCCTGTCACCAGTATCTGGCGGAATTTGACATCCGCCGGAAAGGGCACGTCCTTCATCTTTTTCAGTTGAGGACAGGGCTTGGTGACGAATTCATCCATTGGTTCGGGCAAAAAAACAGCAGTTGGAAGGATCTGCGGCGGAAACCGGAACCCGCCAAGACGGGTCCCGGTTTGTTGCAGACTAGCCGAAAATGGCTTTGAAGATGAAGAAGAAGATGGCGGCCAAGGATTCCGCCAGCCGGCAGCGTGATCAACCCAGGAGATGACGATATTGCCGATCACCCGCAGATCGAGCGCACCCATACCGCGGGCCAGGCCGACTCCCATTACCGCGCCAACAGCGATATGGGTCGTGGAAACCGGCAGGCCTGTCTTGGAGGCGAGCACCACGGTCGTGGCTGCGGCCAGGGTGGCGCAATAGCCACGGGTCGGGGTCAGCTCGGTGATTTTGGTGCCGATGGTCTGCATGACCTTGTAGCCCATGGTCGCCAGAGCCGACGACGATGCCGACGCCGCCAAGTACCAGAATCCAGATAGGCACAGAGCGCCTTCTGGCCGATTTCACCCCCGCTCTGAACGATGGAGAAGACTGCTGCCAGGGGACCGATGCCGTTGGCGACGTCATTGGATCCGTGCGCAAACGCCATGGCGCAGGCGGTAAAGATCATCATCGGGACGAAGGCCTTTTCCACGCTGGCGAAGTGAAAATCCTGGTCAGCCGCTTCATCGACTTTGACCCTGATTGATCATCATCCTGCCGATCAAGGCGACGATGATACCGAACACAATCGCAGCGACGAAACTCTGCACCCATCGAAAGCTCAAGTTTCAGGTGCTTCGAGTCCCTTGAACATGGTCACCAGGCTGACAATGAAGCCCACCAGGAAAACGTAGACCGGTCCCCATGTTTTGGCCTTTTCGAAATGGATTGTCGGCGTTCAGTATCAACTTGCGGATACTGAGCATCAGCAGCAGCGCGATAACCCGCCGAGCAGCGGGAGACACGAGCCAGCTGGCGACGATCTGGCCGATTTTGCCCCAGTTGACCGCATCCATGCCGATACCGGCCACGGCGAAACCGACGATGGCGCCAACGATGGAGTGGGTGGTGGATACCGGCCAGCCCTTGGTGGAAGCGACCATCAGCCAGATGGCGGCCGCTAGCAGGGCGGCCAGCATCCCGTAAACCAGCAACTCCGGTGATCCCTCGATTGCACGCGGGATCGATGATGCCCTTGCGGATGGTTTTGGTGACCGTACCGCCAGCGATGAAGGCGCCGGCGAATTCAAAGATGGCGGCGATAATGATGGCTTGTTTGACCGTGATGGCCCCGGAGCCGACCGAGGTACCCATGGCATTGGCGACATCGTTCGCACCGATACCCCAGGTCATATAGAGGCCGAAGACGACGGCCATGATCAAAAAGATCGTGCCGAATTCACTGATGATTTCCATAGCTTTTACCCTTTCGAAGACAGGCGCTGCCGATTCGTCTGGCAGTGACTGGATGATTCGTTGAAGTCAGCTCGATTCACGAGCTGCGGACTCCCCCTGTAAGACATCCACCCCCGGTTGCGATCTCAGCGCGCGATCAGCAGCCTGAGCCGGTCACCGACCTTTTCCGCGTAATCGGCGAGATCGCCGATCCACTGAAGCAGCTGGTACCAGAACATCACCGACACCGGTTTCATGTTGTCTTCCTGGGCGAACAGGGTGCGGCTCAGCGCCATTCCCATTTCGTCGGTTTCGTCCTCTATACGGTTGAGTTCCGCCACCATGTCTTCGACCTGGTTGGCTTCCCTTCCGCGAAAACCCATTTCAACGAGTTCATCCAACTCTTCGATAATTTTTCCCGCCTGCTGGCAGGTGTCGACGCAGCGGTTGACCATGGCCAAAAGGGGTTCTGCCATACCTTCTGGAATATCCATCCGGCGCTCGACAAGCAGCCCGGCAATGTCCTGAGCCGTGTCGGCAATGGAGTCCTGCATGCCAAGCACATCCAAGAGGTCGCGACGATCCACTGGCATCAAGATGCTTTTCGGAAGACGTCCCCGCAGTTCATTTTTGAGGATGTCGGCGTCGTTTTCCTTCTCGAAGATCAGGTTTTTCTGAGCTTCGACTTTGGCCTGGTCGCCATCGGCCAGGGCCTGAAACAAGGCCGGAACCTCGGAGACACAGGACATCACGATACGCATGTGCTCCTGCATTGGCTTAAATGGCGATTTGCCGAACAATGCCGCCATTGGGTTTGTTGATTTCATCCGCTCCTCCTCACTAACAGTGTGGTTACAAAGGCTCGGTCTACGCTTTCCGAAGACCGTAAGTTTTCGAGAAATCCGTTCTGCGAAATTAATTTATACAAACTATCGTCAGCCCTGAATCGATTCTTTTTGTGCTTTCCTCGGATTGCGGATTTCTCCGAACCAAGCGCAGCTCTACTGAGGCGATTCGTGTGCTTTACCAACAAAATATTCCGCTGCAGTGCAGCATTCGTCAACGGGTCTTTCGCCGAAAATACGAGCTAACTCATGTATTGTCAAAAAAATGTAATAGTATTGTAATATTGTGATGTGTATGCGATGTATGTGTTATGTATGTGCAATGTATATGTTTTATGTGTGTACAGTGTGTATGCGATGACTTCTCCGTGCCGGCGTAGCCAGGGGACCTCAGGAGTGGGAATTGGCCCAAAATGTCGGCAATGGGGTACGATCGGTGGAGATTTGGATATGCTTGGGACAATGGACGTCCTGGTGGGGAAAAGCGGATCAGACCTCGAAATAGGCGGGTCCGGGGTCATTTCTGGAGCGCAGTGCTAACTCAATGAAAAATTTAAGCCCAAAAATAGACCTGTCATCGCCGCTGAATGGGCAAAGCACCGCGACACGTCTCAAAAACTCTGGGTGATTGCCGTATTCGGCTTCTGGGTCACCCTGGGAATATTGATTCTGGTCTACTTTTTGACAGACAAGTTCGACCTCATTCTGGCTTCAATCGCCTTGGGTCTGATGATCCTGGGTGTTTGGCTGAAGGCGCGTTTTCAGATGATCGTACGTAAAGGACCGCCAGCCGCCGCCGATCATGGCGAAGATCATTAAATTCGGCTGTGAGGTGGCCGAGGCCCACCGCCAGTACGCGGAAGTGCATGCGTCCATGTTCGGCGCCTCTTCGTTTCGATCGGCCATAGACTCATTGCTCGGTAAGGGCAAAATGGCTTACGTGGATCGGCAGGCCCAACTGCTGACCTTGGTTTTGTCGCTGAGAAGAACTCAGAATGAGATCGCCAACTGCGCACTTGACGAACGAACATCACGCGGATCCGAACAGTTGCAGGAGGTCCTGATCGAGTACGTCGATACCCTTATTGCGGTGATCAGGAACCTGGCTTCCATGTGCGAGAAACTGGCAACGCAAGAGAAGCAGTATCGTGGATTGGATTCGAATGGCCATAGTCGCTACAACCAGGACAAGGTTGAGTACGACTACTCGCTGAGTAAGCTTGAATACCTCGGTAATCAATTGAACCGGCTGTTTTCGACCTATTAGGTCTTTGTTTCTTGCGTGGCACCTTGGTGTTGGCAGTAGTCAGCCCCACCGTTTTCCGGGGCGTTCCGGAAATGCCAACTGCTCCCGCCGCCGCCGCTTGTCAGCGAGGGTCGCCGGGAGCAGCCAACCGAACTATCCTGTCTGATGTTTGGCTGAGTTGGCCAGTCTGTGCGAGGGCCGGTAGGTCCTGCGTTGATTAAGCTGCTGCCTCAGCGCCGTCGCCATCACCACCACTGTCAGCGATCTTGGCGGGCGCATTTTCATCGACGACGGTCTTCGCCATTTTCTTGGCAAAGTAGTAGATCCGCTGAAGTTTTTCGGCGATATCCATTTCGATCGTGTAGGTCTCGATGCGATTGGGTTCGTCGGCCACCAGACGCTTCATTTGGTGGGCGGCCTGTGATTGAGCGACACGGGTTGATCTCGTCCTTCATGTCGGTGACAAGGTCCGCTGCTTCCACGTCGTTGGTGGTTACCGCCTGGATGGCGGTGTCAACGGCGCGGGTTACCACACGATGAAAATCATTGAGCATCTCCCTGGTGGGGGCACTGATTGCCAGCTGGTCTTTCAGGCGATGCTGCCCGAGTTCAACCAGGTTGGTTTCCACGATGTCACCGATGTTCTCCAGGTGGTTGACCGCTTCCATTAACCGCATGAACTCCAGATTCTGTTTCTCGGTCAGCTCCAGTCGGCTTATCTTCCCAAGATACTTCACGATCGACGCCTCAAGCGCGTCCACGCGTTCGTCCATTTCCCTGATCTCTTCCAGTGCTTTCGGATCGCTACCCATGATGGCCGGCATGATTTCCTGGAGCATTACTCTTACCTGGTCTCCCATGTGCAGGATTTCCATGCGCACGCGGTCGAGCGCGAGCGAGGGTGTAGTGAGCAGTTCGTCGTCGAGGTACTTGGCTCGATGATCATGCCTTCCTCTTCGAGCGGTCTGGTCCGGGATGAGCCATTCCACCAGGCGGGCGAACTGGGCGGTAAACCGATAGAAAATCATCGTGTTGGCGATGTTGAAGATGGTGTGGGCGTTGGCGATCTGGCGCGGTGTCTCTGCGGCGAGGCGGGCATTCCCGTCAACTCGGCCGGACGTCGGGGAGATCGAGGTCACCACATCGGCGAGCATGCCGATGAACGGCGAGCCAGATGATCACGCCCAGCCACGTTGAAGAGGACGTGAACGACGGCTGCGCGAAACGCCTCCCGGGGTTTTCCGATGGCGGCCAGCAGCGCGGTGACGCAGGTGCCGATGTTGGCGCCGAAGGCCAGGGCGATGCCCGCCGGCAGCGTGATGAATCCCTGACTGGCCATCACGATGACGATGCCGGTGGTTGCCGAGGACGACTGGACCAGGCCGGTGAAGGCGGCGGCGGTCAGGATGCCGATCAGACGGATTCTCCATGCTGAGTCATCAGGTCGAGGAACGGCTGGTAGCTGCGCAGCGGCTTCATCGCGTCGCTCATGACGCTCATGCCGAAGAACACCAGGCCCAGGCCCATCAGCATGGCGCCGTATTGCTTGGATCTTTTCCTTTTTGGAGATGAACAGCATGCCGAACCCGACGGCGATCATCAGCAGCGCGGCCTTGGTGACCTTGAAGGCGACGATCTGGGCGGTGATCGTGGTGCCGATGTTGGCGCCCATGATGACGCCGATCGACTGGGCCAGGGACATCAGGCCGGCGGTGATGAAGCCGACGACCAGTACGGTGGTCACCGAGGAGGACTGAATGACCGCGGTAACGAAGGCGCCGGTGATGGCGCCCATGAAGCGGTTGGACGTCAGCTTGGCGAGGATGTTCTTCATGCGTTCGCCGGCTACCGCCTTGAGCGCATCGGCCATCTGCTCCATGCCGAACAGGAACAGCGCCAGACCGCCGAACAGCTGCATTGCCATTTGTCCCCAGGCGACTTCCTGCGTGGCGGCTTCGGCGGCAAAGACCGGAACGCACCATAACAGCAGGATTGCTGCTGCGAAGGCGGCAAAGGCCGCTGGAGAAGATGATCTAATGGCTCTGGCGACTAGGTTGGACATGGCGTTGTTGTCTCGTGTCAGTCTTTGTTGGTTTGTTACTTTCGGTCCTGCTTGACGATGGTGACGGGTACATGGCAGAGCTGTACCACTTGTTCCGCCTTCGAACCGAGAAACAGGTGTTTTAATCCCGTTCGGCCCTGGCTGCCCATAACCACAAGAAACGGCTCAAGTTTTTCGGCAAGTTGCAGGATCCTGGTGACGGGCAAACCCATCACCAACAGATTGGTTGCGCTACGCAGCGATTTGAGTTTCGGATTTTCATTGATGGCCGTTTTCAGGAATTCGTTAAAAACTTCCTGCGCGACGTCCTGGATCCGGTCTACCCGTTTTTTCTTGACCAGTTTTGCGTAGTAACCGGGCATTTCACCAGGGTCGTGAACCACGTGGAGGACAAGCAAGGGGGCCGACAGGCTGTCCGCGAGTTCGGCCGCGAATATCAATGCGTCTGTCGATGGGTCGGAAAAATCAACCGGCACCATAATCAGCTTGTCGCCTGGACGTTTCCGAACCTTTTTTACGAGCTTGGCCAGCATGAATTTCGTTTCCGCCACCATGATTTTCAGCGCCTCAGAGGCCTTATCCGCCGCGTGATCTTTTTTCGCAGAGCTCTTGGCGTCATCTTTTGCTGTTAAATCCATGGCCTCAGTTCGGGCCGGTAACGATGATTCCGTCGCACCCTCAGTTGCCTGGGCGCCGGCATCAGGCGCGTCGGCGGGCGTTCCCTTGCCGCTGTCTTCTGTCGATTGAGCTATTGTTTTCTGTTTTTCATCTTTCATCTGCGCGTTCCCGAGATACTGATTTACCGCTGTCGCCGAGGCTTCCCTCCAGGACGGTCGGCTCGCGAGTCGATACGCCTGGTTCGGCGGGTCCGTGCATGGGTCTGATTCCAGCAGGAACCCGGCACGCATACACAATGCTTTAACAATGTCATTACATTGTATTACATCTGTAATAATAATGTCATATTCGTTAAGCTACGGAAGATGTTCAGGGGCGCGTACGACCGGGTAGGGGGCCGCGAACAGCAGAATAGGCGCCTGTCTCACGCGCTGGTGATGTGTCATGCTTGTGCTGGCAGGTGCGCCGGAAGCCAGCGGCGGGCATGAGATACGCCGTGCCGTTGAAGTGAGAGAAATCTGGTCGATACAAAAAATGAGTTGTTCGCAGCCGCAGGGGGCGTTACCGACTGTTTTCGTTGATCAGCCCACCCAGGCATTTTCGTTCTTCGGTTCCTGTTGGCAATTCCAGCAGAACGAAGGTTCCCAACTTGAGAGACATCCAGGCGCGATGCTCTGGCGGTGAGTACTTTTTGATGGGTTTATCGTGTTAGAGCTGATTATTCTTTTTGGGTTGCTGGTCCTTTCGGGTTTTTTCTCCGGGTCCGAAACGGCGCTGACATCCTTGTCCCGCGCACGCGCCCAAAGCCTGGTAAAGGAAGATCGACCCGGATCCAAGGCCCTGTGGACGCTGAAAAGCAACACCACGCGGATGCTTGTCATTATTCTGATCGGCAACAATCTGGTGAATATCGGTGCCTCGGCGATGGCGACGGTCATCGCCACGGAGATGTTCGGTCATATCGGGCCGGGAATTGCCGTTGGCCTGTTGACCATCTTTATTCTTGTCTTTGGCGAGGTGACACCGAAAAGTCTGGCTGCGCAGCATTCGGAAAAGGTGTCTCTGGTGGTTGCTCCGCTGATTTTGTTTTTCGGCAGATTGGTTCTGCCCCTGGTGTGGGCCCTGGAGCGGTTCTCGGTCTGGATCCATAAAGCCACGGCGATGTCCGGAGATCCGGGGGTGACGGAATCCGAGGTGATGAGCCTCGTGGAACACGGTGCTGAAGAGGGGACCATCGAGGATGACGAACTGCATCTGATTGAACGCGTATTTGCGTTCAACGACCTCAAGGTCCGTGACGTGATGACGCCCCGAGGAGAAATATTCAGCTTGCCCGGCGACATGGTTTTGGTGGACGCGCTGCCGGATATCCTGAACTCGCCCTACTCGAGGATCCCGATATACCAGACTAATCCTGACGACGTTGTCGGGGTTATTCATTTGCGCGATGTGCTCGAGAAGGTCGCGGGGGGCAAGGGTGACGAAATCCTGCAGGTCATAGCGCGTGAGCCTTTTTTCGTCCCTCAAACGCAACTCGTCGACGAGCTTTTCTCCAGTCTGCGCCAATCCAACCGGCACCTCGCGTTGGTGGTCAATGAATATGGAATGTTCCAGGGAGTCGTCACCCTGGAGGATCTTATCGAAGAGCTCGTTGGGGAGATTTACGACGAAAGTGACCAGGCCCCGGAAGCCATTCGTGAACTTGGCGATGGCGCGATTATGGTGGGGGGAATGGTGGAGATGAGGAACATAGCAGAGTACTACGGCCTGTCAGAGCCGCCTGGAAAACCGACTGACACGGTCAGCCTGTGGGTGCTGAAGCATGTCGGACGCATACCGGAAACCGGCGAATCCTTTGTTATCGATAATATGAATGTGACCGTCGAACTGGCCAGTAACCGGTTCGTTCAACAGGTTCGGATCCAACGTCTGGAAATCTCGTCGACCGAGACAGAGCAGGATCAGGATGAGTCGGCAACTTGAGGACCTTGCCGGCACCTGGATGCGAAAGCCTGAAGATGTTCGATGCTCTTTGACTAGGTCCGGCTCGCGGCCAGACCGCGACCACTGCATTGGCAGTGGCCCCAAAACTTGTTGCAGTCCGGATTTTCTCTCCCCGCGCCATGACCGATGACGAAGCGTCGCCGGTCACTCTACCCTGTCAATTGACAGGTCAAAACCTACCAGCCTCCTAGTTTGCGTATCCGCACTGCCCACAGATGAAAGAATCCGGGGTGATCTTGTTGACGAAGAGGGGAGGCGGATGCCGCGAAGTCGAAGTGGCGCCGGAATCAATACTGGCCCTTTGTCAGGACTTCACGATGGTGACGGGAATGGGGGAAAGCCGCATGACTTGCTGGGCGACGGAACCGGTTACGAGATGCTTTATGCCGGAATGTCCGCGACTACCCATGATGATCATGGCGGGGTTGCGCTTTTTCGCGACTTCGATGATGCGTGTGGTGGGCAGTCCGCGCACCAGCAAAGTTTCAATTTTTCCGCAGGACTTTATCGCGCTGTGTTTTTCGGCTGCGGTGGATAGAAACTCCTTAAGCATTTCCTCGGCGCCGTCCTCGATGCGGCCGAGCAGCTTCCGCTTCTTCAGGACGCTTGAATAATAGTCCGGCATGTCGCCCGGGTCGTGGACAACGTGGAGCACCAAAGGATTGTTTTTCATTACCTTGGCCATTTTGCAGGCATGCGCCAAAGCGGCTTCGGAATGAGGCGAAAAATCCACCGGAACCAACAATTCGATATCAGACATGTGACCTGGCCGATACTCAAGAGCCGGTATTAGACGACTCTTATCGTTACACAATGATGACATAGCCCGGATTCAACGACGCGTGGTGCTGGTGCGCGCAGTTTTCGTGCGCTTTTCGTCGAAAAACTCAGGGCTGGCGGCAATTCACCCCAAATCCAGCAAGGCTCAGTGTCCGTACTGTATGCGATTTCTGCCTGGAGGATACACAAAAAAACGGGGAGAGGCCGGCCTTTTGGCAGCGGAATGTCTCTCGGCGCGCTGTTTACCTGTTCAGAAATATCGGGGATGACAATGGATTGGGATGGAAACGCCCTGCTGGTGGGTACCAGGTAAAACAGCGGGAGACCGTAAGGTCACTGGCCGGACAAGGGGTCGGCGCCCGGCGATCGAGCTAAATGGTCGGGGTGACTGGATTCGAACCAGCGACCCCCGCCTCCCGAAGACGGTGCTCTACCAAGCTGAGCTACACCCCGACAATACTTAGTGGTCGCGCTCTACCGAGAATTCGGCGAGGCCGGCAAGGGCTTCTCTGTAGCGGGACGGTGGCAGCTGTTTGAGGGCGGTTTTTGCCGCCTCAACCGCTTCCTGCGCGAGCCGCGAAGTGTACTCGATCGCATCGCTTGATTCAATGGCCGCCCGTACGGTGTCGATATGCTGTCGCCCGCCTTCCTCTATGGCCTTTCTGAGCTTGTCGGCCCGTTCCGGTGTTGAGGTCTGCAGGGCGCGAATCAGGGGCAATGTGGGTTTTCCCTCTTCGAGATCGTCGCCGATATTCTTGCCGATGTCGGTGCCCGTATAGTCGAGGGCATCGTCAATGATCTGAAAGGCGATGCCGAGTTGCAATCCGAATTCGGCCAAGGCCTTTTCCTCTTGTTCCGAGGCGCCCGAGATTACACCGGCAAGCCGCGTGCCCGCCTCGAAAAGGGTGGCCGTTTTGCGCTTGATAACCTCCAGATATTGGGTTTCCGTGGTGTCCGGGTCGTTGCAATTCAATAGCTGCAGCACCTCTCCCTCGGCAATACGATTGGTGGCGTGCGACATGATGTCCATGACGCGCACAATTTCCACGTCCACCATCATCTCGAAGGCTCTCGAGTAGAGAAAGTCGCCCACCAGAACACTGGCGGCGTTGCCCCAAACCGCATTGGCTGTATCGCGGCTGCGACGCTGGACGGATTCGTCCACCACGTCGTCGTGGAGGAGGGTCGCCGTGTGGATAAACTCGATGATGGCGGCGATGTCGACGTGCCTGTCGCCCTGGTAGCCCATGGTTTTGGCGGCCAGCAGCACCAGCAGCGGGCGCATGCGTTTGCCGCCACCGGCGATGATGTAGTTGCCCACCTGGTTGATGAGGGCGACGTCGGAGTGCAATCGGTCGAGAATCAACTGGTCGACCGCCTTCATGTCCTCCGCCACCAAGTCTCGGGCTTTCGCAGTATCCATATATTTCGGTTGGTTCTATCGTCTGCGGAACGGCAGGGATGCTAGGGGTGGATTTGCCATGGTGTCAAATAGCGCGTCGCCGGAAAATTTGCCCTGGGGTGTTCAGCGCATCCTCAATGGTGGGTTTTGAGTGTTTGACGCGGCTATCGGGTATCGGTAGAATCCCGGCTCTTTCGTGAAGGGCGGTCAGGGCCGTCCTTACCAGTATATATTCGGAGAAACCGCGTTATGTACGCCGTGATTCAAACCGGGGGCAAACAGTACCGGGTGTCCGAGGGGACCACCGTCCGTGTGGAAAAAATCGACGCCGACGAGGGTGCTTCGGTCGAACTCGACAAAGTCCTCATGGTTGGCGAAGGTGACGATGTCAAAATCGGGACGCCTTACGTGGATGGCGGCAAGGTGACGGCGACGGTGGAGGCGCAGGGTAAGGCCAAGAAGGTCCACATCCTCAAGTTCAAGCGCCGCAAACACCATCTCAAGCGCCAGGGTCACCGCCAGCGCTATACTGAATTGAAAATCACCGGCATCAGCGCAGGCTGAGAGGTAGCGAATCATGGCTCATAAGAAAGCAGGCGGTAGTTCCCGTAACGGACGCGATTCCGAGTCCAAACGGCTTGGAGTCAAGGTGTACGGCGGGCAGGTTATCAAAGCCGGCGGTATCATTATCCGCCAGCGTGGCACCCGGGTGCACCCTGGTGTCAATGTCGGCTGCGGCAAGGACCACACGCTGTTTGCAAAGTCGGACGGTGTGGTTACATTCGAACAGAAGGGCCCCAAAGGGCGTACCTTTGTGAGTGTCCAGTCCGCCTGACTTGCGGGATCCCGTAATGCATTAAGGGCCCCGCCTTTCAGGCGGGGCTTTTTGTTTGTGGGGGCCGCGTAAGCGGCATTGGGTCAGGGCGACTTCCGGGGTGATCCGGCATGAAATTCGTCGATGAGGCGTTCATAAAGACTGAGGCCGGAGACGGGGGCAGCGGCAGTGCCAGTTTCCGGCGCGAAAAATACATCCCCAGGGGAGGCCCCGACGGTGGCGACGGCGGCCATGGTGGCAGCGTTTACCTCGTTGCCGACGAGGGTTTGAACACCCTGGTGGATTTTCGGCACAGTCGCTTGCATCGCGCCGAGCGCGGACAAAACGGAATGGGCCGGCAGATGACCGGTCGCAACGGCGACGATCTGGAAGTGCGGGTGCCGGTTGGAACGCGTGCATCCGATGCCGATACCGGCGAGGTGATCGGTGAATTGCTGCAACACGGCGGGCGCCTCCTGGTAGCGCAGGGCGGTCGGCGCGGACTCGGAAACATCCATTTCAAGAGCAGTACCAATCGGGCGCCACGCAAAAAGACGAACGGAACCCCGGGTGATCGTCGGCGCCTCCATCTCGAGTTACTGGTCCTGGCGGATGTGGGACTGCTCGGCCTGCCGAATGCCGGAAAATCCAGCCTGATATCGCGTGTGTCCAGTGCGCGTCCCAAGGTGGCCGATTACCCCTTCACCACGCTCTATCCCAACCTTGGGGTGGTTCGCGTGGGCCGCGACGAGAGTTTCGTGATTGCCGATATCCCCGGCATTATCGAGGGCGCTGCGGAGGGGGCCGGACTGGGGCACAAGTTTCTCAAGCACCTGTCGCGCACCTCCTTGTTGCTGCATGTGGTGGACATTGGCTCGGTGGATGCCGTCACCGCGGCCGTCCAGGTTCGGCAGGTCATATCCGAACTCGAAAAATACGGTGGCGAGTTGATGGATCGAGAGCGCTGGTTGGTGCTCAATAAAATCGACCTTCTCGACGAAGACGCGCGGCAAGAGCGACGTCAGACCCTGCTGCAAGAACTGGACTGGAAAGAACCGGTATATCCCGTCTCTGCGGTCAGCGGCGAGGGATGCACGGAACTGGTCGGGTCATTGATGCAAAGGATCCACGCCTTGAGGGCTGCTGAGGTGGCTTCTCCGGTGGACGATGAGCCATGGAGCCCCTAGCCTGAATGGACGCTCGCAGCAAGATCAGCCAAAGCCGGCGCTGGGTGGTCAAGGTCGGCAGTGCGCTTTTAACGGCCAATGGTCGCGGCCTTGATCGTGAGCGCCTTGGCCACTGGGTGGATCAAATGGCCGATCAAGTGGGTGCCGACGGCCAGATCATCGTAGTGTCATCCGGGGCGGTGGCCGAGGGAATGTCACGCATGGCGTGGGAGCGGCGTCCGACCGCACTCCATGAGTTGCAGGCCGCCGCGGCGATCGGGCAGATGGGACTCGTGAAGGCCTGGGAGAGCTGCTTTGCACGGCGCGGACTGCATACCGCACAAGTGCTGTTGACCCACGACGACCTCACCGACCGAAGGCGATACCTCAACGCGCGCAGCACTCTCAAGACGCTGTTGAAACTGGGTGTTGTGCCGGTGGTGAATGAGAATGACACCGTGGCGAACGACGAACTTCGTTTCGGCGATAACGATACCCTGGCGGCGTTGGTGGCGAACCTCGTCGAGGCTGAATTGCTCGTGCTGCTCACCGATCAGCAGGGGCTGTACGATACTGACCCGCGTTTCAATTCAAATGCCCGCCTGTTGTCGGAGGCCAGAGTTGATGATCCTTCGCTGGACGAAAAGGCCGGCGGCAGCGCCAGCGGTCTGGGCATGGGAGGCATGATTACCAAGCTGCGTGCGGCACGGCTTGCCGCGCGTTCCGGTACGCCGACGGTGATCGCTGCCGGCAACGAGCCGAATGTCCTGGATCGTATCGCTTCGGGCGAAAACGTGGGTACGCTGCTGTTGCCCAATCAGCAGCCTCAGGCTGCACGTAAACAATGGCTGGCGGGCCACCTTCAGGTGCATGGTCGACTGGAACTCGACAGCGGCGCGGTGAGGGTGCTGCGCGAGGAGGGTCGAAGCCTGTTGCCGGTGGGGGTTCGTGCCGTAAACGGGTATTTCGTTCGAGGCGAGGTGGTTTCCTGCGTGGACAAGGACGGGCGGGAGGTCGCCCGCGGCCTGGTCAACTATGGCGCAGAGGAAGTTCGCCGCATCATGGGACAACCATCGCGGCGCATCGGAGAGATTCTGGGTTATGTCGACGATGAAGAGCTGATTCACCGTGACAATCTGGTGCTGGTATAGGGGCGCTCTGCAGCGCAGAGCGCCCTGCGAAAATACCTAGGCTTCGCCAGTTTCGTCATTCAACTTTGCGTCGGCGGCATGCTTGCGGACCGACTCGATCCCGTTCATTGCAGTGGCCTTGGTGGCGTACATCTGAGATTGGGCGATCACCTGCCCGTTCGAGGCCTTCAGATTGAAATGATACTTGCCGTTTGCTGCCTTCTTGAGATCAAAAGAACCACTTGCCATGAGTCGTTTCCTCAGGTGATCCGGTTGCTGGAAGTGCCCCCGGGTTATTGTTTTGAGGTCTCAGTATAGACCGCCGCGGGGTGGACGTTGAGTTGGGCCTGAGCGTGCCGACACATTACTTAACGGCATAAAAAAACCGGCCATGGGCCGGTTTTCAGGATTCTGTGTCGCCTGCGCGCCCGGGGTTTAGAGCGCCCGGATCTTGGTGTTGAGACGAGACTTATGGCGCGCAGCCTTGTTGGCATGGATCTGGCCGGTGCTCGCCATGTTGTCGATAACGGGAACAGCCTCTTTATAGGCCTGGGCGGCGGCCTCTTTGTTGCCTTCCTCGATTGCGCTAACCACCTTTTTCAGGGAGGTCCGCAACGCACTACGGCGGCCCATGTTCTGCTGGCGGCGGGTTTCCGCCTGACGGGCGCGTTTGCGAGCTTGAGCTGAATTGGCCAACGTGATTCTCCGGTATCTGGGGTGTTACTTGGCGTAAAGGCGCGAAATTCTCGTCGATCCGGGTGCCCCTGTCAAGCCCGTGCCGTGCCGCCGAACCGGCGCCCGCGTATACTCCACGGGATTTTTCGGGGAGCGGACTCCTGGCGCTGTCACTCAAGTCTTTCTTCAAGGTGGGTGGAAACACGCTGCTGTCACGGATTTTCGGCTTTGCCCGGGATCTGGTGGTGGCGCGCGTCTTCGGCGTTGACGGCGCCACTGACGCCTTCGTGATTGCCTACAAGGTGCCCAATTTTTTTCGTCGGCTGTTTGCCGATGGCGCCTTCGCGACCGCCTTCGTGCCGGTGCTGGCCGAGTACCGGACCACCCGTGAATATCGCGATTTGCGCGCCTTTGTGGATCATGTGGCCGGCACTCTGGGCCTTGTGCTGCTGGTGATTTCCCTGGTCGGGGTGGCGGTGGCGCCTTTACTGGTCATGTTGTTCGCCCCGGGCTGGTCCTTTACTGCGTCATCGCAGGCCGATCTGGCGGCGGATATGCTGCGTCTCACCTTCCCCTATCTGCTTTTCGTCTCTCTGACGGCATTTGCGGGCGGCATACTCAATGTTCACGGTCGTTTCGGCGTGCCGGCCTTCACGCCAGTTTTACTCAACCTGGTCCTCATTGCCTGCGCCCTATGGCTGGCGCCGCTGCTGGAAACGCCCATCATGGCCCTGGCCTGGGGCGTGCTGGTGGGCGGGATGGCCCAGTTTGCCTTTCAACTGCCGTTTTTGTACCGGTTGCGGATGGTGCCGAAGTTTCGCCCGGCCTTCCGGGACGCGGGGGTCCAGCGGGTGCTTCATCTGATGTTGCCGGCCTTTCTCGGCGTCTCCGTGGTGCAAATCAACCTCCTGGTTGACACCCTGATGGCCTCGTTCCTGGAAACCGGCAGTATCACCTGGCTCTATTATTCAAGCCGGTTGATGGATTTCCCGGTGGGCATTCTCGGCGCGGCACTGGGCACGGTGATCTTGCCCCACCTGTCTCAGCTGCATGCCCAAACTCAACCGGGCGAGTTTTCGCGGACCATCGACTGGGGGTTGCGCTGGGCCCTGTTGTTCGGGCTGCCGGCCGCGGTGGGGCTGGTTTTGCTGTCGGGTCCTATCATGGCGACGCTGTTCCAGTCACAGGCCTTTACGCCGAATGACGTTTCGATGGCGTCCGGCAGTCTCGCCGCCTACAGCTCCGGCGTGGTGTGGATGATGCTGACCAAGGTGCTCACGCCGGCCTGCTACGCGCGCGAGGACATCCGCACCCCGGTAAAGATCGCGCTGGTCACCCTGGCGCTGAACCTGGTGCTCAATATCATTCTGATGGGACCGCTGCGCCATGTCGGACTTGCTGTTGCCACAAGCCTGGCGGCTGGCGCCAATGGAATATTGCTGCTGGTGATGCTCTATAGACAAGGTGTCTACAGGCCGCCCAAAGGCTGGATGGCCCTTCTGGCGAAGAGCGCCGCGGCGGCCATCACTATGGGCCTGCTGCTCTGGTGGGGAGGCGGAGATCCTGAGAATTGGACAACCATGCCCCAGCTTGAGCGGATTACCGGCCTGGCCGGCTGGATTCTCGGCGGTGCAGGGGCCTATTTTGCGGTGCTTTGGGCCAGCGGCGTGCGCCATGGCGATTTTTCCGGGCGATCGCCCGCTGCAGGTGGCTGAGCTTCCGTTATAATCGCTCCTTTTCTGCGGGCTTCAGACCAGACATGCGGGTTATTCGGGGATTGCACAATCTGCGGTCTGAGCATGGCGGCTCGGTTGCCACCATCGGCAATTTCGATGGTGTCCACCTGGGGCACCAGGCCGTGTTTCACGCGCTGCAAGCGGAAGGTCGCCGTTTGGGTGTGCCGGCAACCGTCATCACTTTCGAGCCGCAACCGCTTGAGTTTTTTGCGCCCGGGCGGGCTCCCTCGCGGTTGACGCGGTTACGGGAGAAGCTCGACGCCATGCGCGATGCCGGTGTCGAACGGGTCCTGATTCTGGAATTCGGCCGACGCCTGGCCGAAATGTCCGCCGCAGCCTTTATCGATACCCTGTTGGTGGAAAGGCTTGCTATCGCCCACCTCTACGTTGGCGATGATTTTCGTTTCGGCAAGGCCCGGCAGGGGGATGTGGGATTGCTGCGGGCGGCGGGGGAGCGCCACGGGTTCACCGTGGATTCTATGGAGACCCTGGCGATAGACGGCGATCGCGTCAGTTCGACCCGGATCCGCGATGCCCTGTCTCGTGGCGACCTGGCCGACGCCGCGCGTTGCCTGGGCCGGCCTTACCGGATTTGCGGCAGGGTGGCGCACGGCGACAAGCGCGGCCGAACCATCGGCTTCCCGACCTTGAACATCGATCTGCACCGGCGGGTCAGTCCATTGAGGGGTGTCTTCGCCGTGCGTGTGGCCGGTGTGGATGATTCGGTGTTGCCCGGCGTGGCGAATATCGGCACAAGGCCGACGGTAGCCGGTGATACCCGCTATCTGCTCGAGGTCCATCTGTTCGATTTCGACCGCGAGATCTACGGTGCCCATCTCAGGGTGGAATTTGTCAGCCGGATACGCGATGAAAAGAAATTCGAGTCATTCGAAGCGCTCAGGGCGCAGATCCAGCGCGATGCTGGAGCTGCCCGCGCTATTTTGAACAACTGATCGATCTAATCAAGACGACAACCGTGACCGACTATAAAAGCACCTTAAATCTGCCTGCAACGGCCTTCCCGATGAAGGCCAACCTTGCCAACCGCGAGCCCGAAATGCTTCGCCACTGGGAGGAAATCGACCTTTACCGCCAGATTCGCGAGAGTCGGGCAGGGGCTCCCACCTTCGTGCTCCATGACGGTCCTCCCTACGCCAACGGCGAGATCCATATCGGCCACGCGGTTAACAAGGTACTGAAAGATATTATCGTCAAGAGCCGCACCCTGGACGGATTCGATGCCCCCTATGTGCCGGGCTGGGATTGCCATGGCCTGCCCATCGAATTACAGGTGGAAAAGAAGGTGGGTAAGCCCGGTCGAAAGGTGACAGCGTCGCAGTTTCGCGAGGCCTGCCGCAAATACGCCGGTAAACAGGTGGAGCGGCAACGCACCGACTTCATGCGGCTTGGCGTATTCGGCGACTGGCAGCGGCCTTACCTGACGATGGATTACCGGTTCGAGGCGGACATCATTCGCGCCTTCGGGAGAATCGTGGCCAACGATCATGTGATCAAGGGCCACAAGCCCGTTCATTGGTGCACCGATTGCGGGTCGGCGCTGGCCGAGGCCGAGGTGGAATACCGGGACAAGGCGTCTTTTGCCATCGATGTGCGTTTCGAGGTACTGGACGAGGAGGCGTTGCTGGCCCGCTGTCATTCCGTGCCGGACGGTCATGGCACGGGACCCTTGTCGGTGGTCATCTGGACCACCACGCCCTGGACGCTGCCGGCCAACCAGGCCGTGGCCTTGAATCCGGAGTTGGAATACTCCGTAGTGCAGTGTGACGGGCCTCGTGGCCGGGAGCGCCTGCTGCTGGCTGAGGGCATGCTCAAGGACACGCTGTCGCGTTGGGGTATCGACGATTACCACGTGATTGCCTATGGCCGCGGTGACGCCTTCGAAGGACTCTCGCTTCGGCACCCGTTTTACGAGCGCGATGTGCCCATCATCCTCGGCGAGCACGTGACGCTCGATGCGGGTACCGGCGCGGTGCATACCGCGCCCGGTCACGGTCTGGAGGACTACATCGTCGGCAGCCGGTACGACCTGCCAGTGGACAATCCCGTCGGTCCCGATGGCCGATTCGTCGAGGGCACGCGGTTGTTTGCCGGTGAGCATGTGCTGGCCGCCAACGAGAAGGTGATCGACGCCCTGAAGGCCTCAGGCGCATTGGTCCATGAGGCGCGTCTCGAACACAGCTATCCCCATTGCTGGCGCCACAAGACGCCCATAATTTTCGTGCCACGCCTCAGTGGTTTATCAGCATGGATCACAACGGTTTGCGCGAGTCGGCGTTGCGCGAGGTGGATGGAGTCCACTGGATGCCCGACTGGGGCGAGGCAAGAATCCAGGGCATGGTGGCGGGAAGGCCCGACTGGTGCGTTTCGCGCCAGCGGACCTGGGGTGTGCCCATTGCCTTGTTCGTTCACAAGCGCACCGGCGAATTGCACCCTGATACGCCGCGTCTCATCGAGGAGGTGGCGTTGCGCGTGGAACGCGACGGCGTAGAGGCCTGGTTCAGCCTGGACCCCGAGGCGCTGCTCGGCGACGACGCGGCCAGGTACGTCAAGGTTCCGGACACATTGGACGTCTGGTTTGACTCAGGGGTGACCCATGCCTGCGTGTTGGATCGGCGTGCGGCGCTGGGACGACCGGCAGACCTCTACCTCGAGGGTTCGGATCAGCACCGTGGCTGGTTCCAGTCGTCGTTGCTCACCTCGGTGGCGATGACCGACGCAGCCCCCTATCGGGCGGTGTTGACCCATGGATTTACCGTGGATGCGGAGGGGCGCAAGATGTCGAAGTCCCTCGGTAACGTGGTCAGGCCCCAGGACGTGCTCAAGACCATGGGAGCGGACATCATTCGACTTTGGGTGGCCGCCACCGACTATCGCGGCGAGATCAGCGTGTCGGACGAGATCCTTAAGCGCACCGCCGACGCCTATCGCCGGATTCGAAACACGGCCCGATACCTGCTGTCGAATCTCGCCGATTTCGACCCCCAAAAGCATCTGGTGGCACGGGAGGATATGCTGCCGCTGGATCGATGGGCGGTGGACACGGCTGCCCGGCTGCAGTCGCAAATTGTCGAGGCATACACCGATTACCAGTTCCATCAGATTTACCAGAAAGTCCACAATTTCTGCGTCACGGACCTGGGGGGGTTCTACCTGGACGTGACCAAGGACCGTCAGTACACCTGTCAGCCCGACAGTGTCGCCCGGCGTTCCTGCCAGACGGCCATGTACCACATTGCCGAAGCCCTGGTGCGGTGGCTGGCCCCGGTGCTGAGCTTTACCGCCGAGGAGATCTGGCGTCACCTGCCGGGCGAGCGCGGCAATTCGGTCTTCCTGGCGGTCTGGTACGACGGCTTGTTTGCACTCGACAAGGATGCTGCCACCAATCATGAGGACTGGGATCGGCTGACCGCCATCCGCGCCGAGGTGTCCCGTCACCTTGAACAGGCGCGCAAGGCCGGCGCCATTCGTTCCTCCCTGGACGCCGAGGTGGCGCTTTATTGCGATGCCGATCTCTTGCGCACCCTGAATACGATCGGTGACGAATTGCGCTTTTTGCTGATCACCTCGGAGGCGCGTAGCCACCCGGCGGATGAGGCCCCCGAGGATGTCTCGGTCACCGACCTTGACGGCCTGCGCCTGACGGTTTCGCCGTCGGCCGCCACCAAGTGTGTTCGTTGCTGGCACCATCGTCCGGATGTTGGCGTTGATGCCGGGCACCCTGAATTGTGCGGCCGCTGCGTGGAGAACGTCGAGGGCGCCGGAGAGTCACGCCGCTTTGCCTGACATGGATCGATCGATGGCGCGTTGGTTGTGGCTGTCCCTGGCGGTCGTGGTGATCGATCAGGTCACGAAACTCCAGATAGTCGCCCATTTTCAGCCCTACGAAAGGCTGTCGGTCATCGATGGCTATTTCAATCTGATCCTGGCCTTCAATACCGGGGCGGCCTTCAGTTTTCTGAGCGACGCGGGGGGCTGGCAGCGATGGTTTCTATCGGGGCTGGCCTTGGTGGTGGTCGTGGTGCTGGTGGTGTGGCTGGCGCGCTTGAAACCTGGTGAGGGTTGGACGGGGCTGGCGCTTTCGCTGGTGGTCGGCGGCGCCGTGGGTAATCTGATTGACCGTGTGCGTCTCGGCCATGTGGTGGATTTTTTCGATTTTTACGTTGGTGACTGGCATTGGCCGGCATTCAACGTTGCCGACAGTGCCATTTCCGTGGGGGTCGTGATTCTGCTCCTTGCCAGCCTGCGCGGATCCGAAAAGCAGGAGTGAGTCGTCGCACGGTGGCGACCGGATCAAAGATCGGTGCGTTTCAGCGACTGACTCAGTGCCCGGAGGGCGAATTCGCGGGCCCTGGGTTCTGTCCGCCAGGTCCTTCTCTGCGGCCATCGGCGGCAAGCGCCCGGGGCGTGATGGCCATGATCAGAACCACGAGCCAGGCGGTGGCCAGCCAGCCAATGACGCCATCGTAGGAGCCGCTGAGGAATGCCCAGTCGCCGGCCGGTGCCGGGTCGGTCAATTTCTTGCCGGTCTTGATGACGGCTACCCAGCCCGCGTGAACGCCGATGGCAAGCGCGATACTGCCGGTCCAGGCACGAATCAGGGCGAGAAACATTCCTGCCGCGAACAGCGCGGCAAAGCTGTCCCAGATCCCGCTTCCGCCAAATTGATGGAAGGCGCCCAGCAGCAGCGGCAAGCCGCTGGTCCAGCCGATAATGTCGGTGGCTTCGAAAGGTTGGGTTCGAACGAAGTGCAGGGCGGCATAGATCAGCGAGGAGAGGAATACGGCCGGCCACAGGCCGCTTTCACGACGAATGCCGGCATAGATTGCGCCGCGAAAGAAGGTTTCTTCGATGATGCCGATGGCAAGGCCGGCGAACAGCGCCTTGGAGGCGATCCCCAGCAGCCCGCTCAGTGTGAGCAATCCGGTGTCCCATTGGCGCACGCCGAGCAGCACCAATGACGTGAATACGACGGCCATGATGGCGACGCCAAGCGCCAACCCGGCAACAATATCCATGACGAAACGCCGTGGTGGTTGACCGTAGCCCAGAAGACGTTTGTCCCACAGTCGCAAGTGACGCAGGAGAAAGACCAGAGCCACCGCTGCCAGAATTTTCGCCAGTCGCGAAAGGATTTTGTGAGGTTCCAGGTCGGTCAGGGCGCCGATGCCGAGCCAGGCCGGATAGAACAGAAGTGCGGCGGCGATCAGGGAGAACGCGGTGAATCCAAGAAAGGTGGCAAATGCTCGCATGACGAAAAGGAATGCTTTGGAGGTTCATCCGGGTATGCAGAAAGGCTATAATAGGCGATTCCCGTTTGCTTGGGTGATGTCGCGGTTGCCGCGAGGGCCTTGAGCGGGATGCGAATGTGGCGGAATTGGTAGACGCGCTGGATTTAGGTTCCAGTGGGGTAACCCGTGAGAGTTCGAGTCTCTCCTTTCGCACCAAAGTCGACAGTCCAGGCTAGCGGCCGCGTGTCGCTGGCAGGGTGTTTCCCCCAGACTGATTATGGATTCCAGTGGGCGGCGTCGGTCGCCGGAGAGATTTTGCATGCAAGTTTCTGTTGAGTCGGTTGAAGGCCTTCAGCGCCGTATGACGGTAGAGGTTCCGGTTGAAAAGGTCGATCAGGCAGTGGAAAGCCGCCTGAAATCCATGGCCCGGACGGTGCGTCTGGACGGCTTTCGCCCCGGAAAGGTCCCGTTAAAGGTCCTGCGCCAGCGTTTCGGGCAGCAGGCCAGGCAGGAGGCGTATGGCGAACTCATCCAGTCAACCTTCCACGAGGCGGCCATTCAGGAGCAACTCAAGCCTGCGGGCGAGCCTCGCATCGAACTCAAAGAGGCGGATGATGTTTTCGGGTACATCGCCGAGTTCGAGGTCATGCCGGAAGTGGTGCTGGCCGAAATGGCCGGCGCTGAGCTGAAGCGGGATGTGGCCGAGGTCACCGAAGACGACGTTCACACCATGATCGAAAAGCTTCGCAAGCAGCGGACCATCTGGAACGCCGTGGATCGTGCAGCCCAGGACGAAGATCAGGTCAAGGTGAGCTTTGTGGGCAAGATCGACGGCGAGGCCTTCGAGGGCGGCACCGCCGAGGATGTGCCGCTGGTGCTTGGCTCCGGCATGATGATTGACGGTTTCGAGCAGGCGATCCAGGGCGCTGAGCCTGGCGGCTCCTTGTCCATCGACCTGGAATTCCCCGAGGATTACCGGGTGGAGCACCTGGCCGGTAAGCCGGTAACGTTCGACATCAGCGTCAAAGAGGTGCTGGAGCCGGTTCTTCCCCACATCGATGAGGATTTCGCCAAGGCGCTGGGGGTTGCCGAGGGCACCGAAGAGGCATTACGGGAAGAGGTGCGTGGCAATATGAAGCGCGAGTTGGCCCAAAGGCTGCGCGCTCGACTCAAGCAGAACGTCATGACGCTGCTGCTTGATAAGCACGAGTTCGATATTCCTGCGGTGATGATCGATGCCGAAGCACAACGGATCAAAGAGCATTCGCGTCAGGAGATGGCGCGCAACGGTCAGCAAAGCAGCGTGGATCTGCCGCTGGATGTCTTCAAGGAGGACGCGGAGCGTCGCGTCAAGCTGGGGCTGATCCTTGCTGAACTGGTGAAGTCTGAAGGGCTGCGGGTGGACGAGGCGCGACTGCGTGAGTTGGCCACCGAACAGGCCTCGGCGTACGAGAATCCCGATGAGGTGGTGAATTTCTACCTCACCGACCGTGGTGCTCGCGAAAGTCTCGAAAACCTGGCGCTCGAAGATTCCGTCGTGGATTGGGTGTGCGACAAGGCGGACGTGCAGCAAAACACCACGTCCTTCGAAGACGTAATGTAGGCGTAGGACGACCTTTTTTGAGGAGAGACCATGGCAGATTCAGGTAAAGCGGGCGCTTTGGACACGGTAAACCTCGGTTTGGTGCCCATGGTCGTCGAGACAAACCGCGCGCGGTGAACGGTCATACGACATCTATTCCCGGTTGCTCAAGGAGCGCGTTATGTTCGTGGTAGGTCAGGTTGAGGACCATATGGCGAACCTGGTCGTTGCCCAGCTGTTGTTCCTGGAATCGGAAAATCCCGACAAGGACATTCATCTGTATATCAATTCACCGGGCGGATCGGTAACCGCGGGTCTGGCCATTTACGACACCATGCAGTTCATCAAGCCCCATGTCAGTACCATGTGCATCGGCCAGGCGGCGAGCATGGGTGCGGTTCTGTTGGCTGGGGGCGAGCAGGGCAAACGCTACTGCCTTACCCATTCGCGCATGATGATTCACCAGCCGCTGGGCGGATTCCAGGGACAGGCCACGGATATTGAAATCCATGCCCGGGAGATTCTGCAGATTCGCGACCGCCTGAATCAGATTCTGGCAAAGCATACGGGGCAGCCGGTGGAGACCATCGGCGATGGATACCGAGCGGGACAACTTCATGGATGGCGAGCAATCGGCCAAATACGGACTCATCGACGAGGTGCTTTCCCGCCGACCGGGTGAGTGACGCGGCCTCGCCCCGTTCCGAGGCGCCTGAATTTCCCCGAAATCTTGGTTTTTAGCGGGGTTTACGATTGTTTGCCATAATCAGTCAATCCGATATGATGTCGTCGAAGCATTGGCGAATCGGGGTATATGGATGAGCGAGGACAAGCGCGGTAAAGACGACGGTAAACTGCTTTACTGCTCGTTTTGCGGCAAGAGTCAGCACGAGGTTCGCAAGCTGATTGCCGGCCCGTCGGTCTTTATCTGCGACGAATGCGTAGAGCTGTGTAACGACATCATTCGCGAGGAGATGAACGAGGCCAGTGCCAAGGCCGCCTCAAAACTTCCCAAGCCCCACGAAATCAAGGAATCCCTCGACCAGTACGTCATCGGCCAGGAACGGGCCAAAAAGGTCTTGTCGGTGGCGGTTTACAATCATTACAAGCGCCTTGAGGGGCCTTCCGGCAAGGACGCGGTCGAGATCGCCAAGAGTAATATTCTGCTGATCGGTCCGACCGGCTCGGGTAAAACCCTGTTGGCCGAGACCCTTGCCCGATTGCTCAACGTCCCCTTCACCATTGCTGATGCCACCACCCTCACCGAGGCCGGTTATGTCGGTGAAGATGTGGAAAACATCATTCAGAAGCTGTTGCAGAAGAGTGATTACGATGTCGAGAAGGCCCAGACGGGCATTGTTTACATCGATGAAATCGACAAAATCTCACGCAAGTCGGACAACCCTTCCATCACCCGCGACGTGTCGGGCGAGGGCGTTCAGCAGGCGTTGCTCAAGCTTATTGAAGGAACCGTGGCATCCGTGCCGCCCCAGGGTGGCCGTAAGCACCCGCAGCAGGAATTCCTGCAGGTGGACACCCGCAACATCCTGTTTGTCTGCGGTGGTGCCTTTTCCGGCCTCGAGAAGGTGATCCGCGATCGCTCCGAGAAGGGCGGTATCGGTTTCTCGGCACAGGTCCGCAGCAAGGACGACAATCGTCGCGTGGGTGAAATCCTCGCCGGCGTGGAGCCTGAAGACCTCATCCACTATGGGCTGATTCCGGAATTCGTCGGTCGTCTTCCCGTGGTTGCCACCCTCGAGGAACTGGACGAAAGCGCATTGGTGCAGATCCTCACCGAGCCGAAAAACGCCTTGACCAAGCAGTACCAGAGACTCTTCGAAATGGAGAGCGCCGAGTTGGAGTTTCGCGACGACGCCCTGATCGCTGTGGCGAAGAAGGCCATGGCGCGCAAGACCGGGGCGCGCGGGCTGCGCACTATCCTCGAGCAGACACTGCTCGACATCATGTACGAACTGCCGTCGATGGACGGCGTCAGCAAGGTAGTGGTGGACGATGCCGTTATCAACGGCGAGACCCAGCCCTATATCATCTACGAGGGTGGCGAGTCGCCTTCGGCAGCCGCGGCTTCTGATTAGCGACAGAGCCGGCCCGGCAGTTGTCCTAGATCATGGCGGCGCGCAACCTTGCGCCGGCAGTGGCTGTTCGGCCTTGAAATTGGGTGAGTGCCGCCCTCATATTGCCCTGAACATTCATCGTCCGGAACCTTCATCGGGTCTCCGGCATCCAGCGAGGAAATGGTCTAATGGCTGAAGAAACGGACTCCGGAGATACACCCATCGATTTCTCGAGCAGTTTTGCTGTTCTCCCCCTGCGGGACGTGGTGGTGTATCCCCATATGGTCATCCCGCTCTTCGTGGGCCGCGACAAATCCATCGCGGCGCTGGACCACGCAACGCAGAAAAATCAGCAAATACTGCTCGTGGCTCAACGCAGGGCAGACGTGGACGACCCCGCTGCTGAAGATATGTATCAAGTGGGCGCGCTGGCGAACATTCTGCAGTTGCTCAAATTGCCCGATGGCACCGTAAAGGTTCTCGTCGAGGGTGCCCAGCGCGTCAACATCACCGAATTCGTCGCCACTGATGACTTTTTCGAGGCCGGCATAGCGCCGGTGGACGAGCAGATCGGCCTGTCGGAAAAGGAAATCGAGGTCCTTATGCGGTCGGCGACCTCGCTGTTCGACCAGTACGTGAAGCTCAACAAAAAGGTGCCGCCCGAGGTGCTCACCTCGCTGACCAGTATCGACGAGCCCAGCCGCCTGGCCGACACCATGGCATCCCACATGTCGCTGAAACTCGAAGAGAAGCAGCATGTGCTGGAGATTGCCGACGTCCAGGCGCGCCTGGAACATCTGATGGGGCTGATGGAGGGCGAGAACGACATTCTGCAGCTCGAGAAGCGCATCCGTGGACGCGTCAAGCAACAGATGGAAAAGAACCAGCGCGAGTACTATCTCAATGAGCAGATGAAGGCCATCCAGAAGGAACTGGGTGAGTTGGACGAGGCGCCGAATGAAATCGAGGAACTGACTCAGCGCGTCGAAAAGGCGGGTATGCCCAAGGCGGTATTACAGAAGGCCACCACCGAACTCAACAAGCTGAAGATGATGTCACCCATGTCTGCCGAGGCGACGGTGGTGCGCAACTACATCGATGCATTGGTGGGCGTGCCGTGGAAAAAACGCACCAAGATCCGCAACGATATCGCTGCCGCCGAAGAGGTGCTGGAAGCCGACCACTACGGGTTGGAGAAGGTCAAAGAACGCATCCTCGAATATCTGGCCGTACAGCAGCGTGTGCGCAAGCTGAAGGGCCCCATCCTGTGCCTGGTGGGCCCCCCGGGCGTGGGCAAGACCTCGCTTGGGCAGTCCATTGCCCGCGCTACCCATCGCCAGTTCGTTCGCATGGCCTTGGGTGGCGTGCGTGACGAGGCCGAGATCCGGGGTCACCGCCGTACCTATATCGGTGCCTTGCCCGGCAAGATCATCCAAAACATTACCAAGGCCGGTGTTCGTAATCCGTTGTTCCTGCTTGATGAAATCGACAAGATGGCGATGGATTTTCGCGGTGATCCGGCGTCGGCCCTGCTCGAGGTCCTGGACCCCGAACAGAACCACACCTTCCAGGACCACTACCTGGAAGTGGACGTAGACTTGTCGGAAGTGATGTTCGTCGCGACGGCCAACACCATGAACATCCCGCCGGCACTGCTGGATCGAATGGAGGTCATACGGCTGTCCGGCTACACCGAAGATGAAAAGGTCAACATTGCCACCCGGTATCTGATTCCGAAACAGGTGGAAAACAATGGACTGAAAAACAACGAGATCCACTTTACCGTCAACGCCGTTCGCGACATCGTTCGTTACTACACCCGTGAGGCGGGCGTGCGTAATCTCGAGCGCGAGATTGCCAAGATCTGCCGAAAGGTAGTCAAGGACCTGCTCATCGATTCGCGAAGCGGCAAGCGCACCGTTCGCGTTGCTCCCAAGCAACTCGAAGGGTATCTCGGGGTTCGCCGATTCCGTTTCGGTCTTGCCGAGGAGAATGACGAGGTGGGTCAGGTCACCGGCCTGGCGTGGACCGAAGTCGGCGGAGAATTATTGCACATTGAGGCGGCACTGGTGCCCGGCAAGGGCGGCATGACCCTGACCGGCCAACTTGGGGACGTCATGAAGGAGTCCATCCACGCGGCCATGACCGTGGTCCGAAGCCGCAGCGAGGTGCTGGGTCTGGAATCGGACTTCTACCAGAAAGTGGAGGCCCATATCCACGTGCCCGAGGGCGCCACTCCCAAGGATGGTCCCAGCGCCGGCATTGGAATGTGCACGGCCCTGGTCTCGGCGCTGACCAATATTCCGGTAAAAGCAGACGTGGCCATGACGGGTGAAATCACCCTCCGTGGCGAGGTGCTGCCCATCGGCGGCCTCAAGGAAAAACTCCTCGCAGCGCACCGGGGTGGGATACGAACGGTGCTGATTCCGGCTGAGAACGAGAAGGACCTGACCGAGATGCCCAAGAATGTTCTGAAGAATCTCGACATCAAGCCCGTACAGTGGATTGACCAGGTCCTGGAAGTGGCGTTGGTGAGTATGCCGGAGCCTCGTGACGAGGGTGTAACCGAGGAAACACCACGGACCGCCAAGCCCAGAACGACAAAACGGCGTGCCACAAAAAAGTCCGGATCCTTGATCAAGCATTGATGATCACCATGTCTCAGGGACGGGCAACTGCGCTATACCAGCTTTCAGCCGGCTTGACAGCCGATAGGGGGGTTTGTATAAATGCGGCCTCTTCAGGTGCGCACCTTTATGGACGAACCAAACATTTCCGGGAGATCACCCGGTGACTCAAACCAAAGGGGATACGTCAGGATATGAATAAGACTGACTTGATTGAATCTATGGCCGACTCGGCCGATATTTCCAAGGCCGCTGCCGGTCGTGCGCTCGACGGCATGATTGAAGCGATTGGCAGTGCATTGAAATCCGGTGACACGGTGTCTGTTGTGGGTTTTGGAACCTTCGTCGTTCGCGAACGTGCCGCTCGTACAGGCCGCAATCCGCGCACTGGCGAAGAGATCAGTATTGCCGCTTCTAAATCGCCTGCATTCAAGGCTGGAAAAGCGCTTAAGGATGCAGTAGCATAACGCGCTTTCCACGGCAGGGGTGCTTAGCTCAGCCGGGAGAGCATCGCCCTTACAAGGCGAGGGTCGCAGGTTCGATCCCTGCAGCACCCACCAAATGCTGGAGTGGTAGTTCAGTTGGTTAGAATACCGGCCTGTCACGCCGGGGGTCGCGGGTTCGAGTCCCGTCCACTCCGCCACCAAATAAAGTTGCGGGGTATCTGCGGATACCCCGTTTTCTTTTTTCAGATGATGACTATCTAGCGCGGAACGCAAACATGCTTTTGGCCATACGCGACAAGGCGCAGGGCTGGATTGCCTGGGCCATCGTCGGATTCATATCCATCCCGTTCGCCCTCTGGGGCATTAACGAATATCTTGGCGTTGGCGGTGATCCCGTGGTTGCCGAGGCGGAAGGCGTCGAGATCACCCAGCGTGAACTCGACACCGCCGTGCAACGTTATCGAAACGGGCTGAGGGAGCGTTTGGGCACTTCCTACAACGCCGATATGTTTCCTGACAGTCTGGTTCGGCAGCAGGTTCTCAGCAGCATGATTCGCGATGTGGTCATCGCGGAGACCGCCGCCGACCTTGGATTGCGCGCCGGTAACGACATGGTCCGCGATAGCATTCGGCAGGTTCCCGCCTTTCAAAGCAACGGTCAGTTCGATCCACGCGCCTACGAGTCGGCGCTCAGGACGCAGGGATACACGCCTTCGAGCTTCGAGGAGCGTCTGCGCGGAGAAATGGCCACGACGTTGCTGGAAAGGGGAATTACAGACGGTGTTCTGGTGACTGACCCCGAGGTCAGAAATTACCTCAGTCTGGCCAATCAGGTACGGGACTTTTCCTACGTGGTGATTCCCGCCGCCAGATTCGCCGACGGCGAGGCGCCGACCGAGGACGCCATCAAGTCCTACTACGACGAAAACGCCACTCGCTTCATTCGCCCGGAGCGCGTCAAGGTGGCTTATCTCGAACTCTCGCGCGATCTACTGGCCGAGAGCCTGTCGGTCAGCGAGGAGAATTTGCTCGAGTACTACGAGGTGCATAAGGCCGAATTTACCGCGCCGGAGCAGCGACGCGTTCGTCATATCCTCATTGCTGTGGGCGAGGAGGGCGAAGAGGCTGCGCTTGAACAGGCCCAGGTGCTGCTGTCTGAGCTGCGGGCCGGAGGAGACTTCGCGGAGCTTGCCCAGACCCATTCAGCGGATCCCGGATCGGGTTCCGCCGGCGGCGACCTCGGTCTGGTGGGAAGGGGTGTCATGGTGGCGCCTTTTGAAGAATCGGCGTTTTCACTCGAGCCCGGCGTGATCAGTGAGCCGGTACAGTCCCAGTTCGGCTACCACCTCATCGAGGTGACAGAAGTGGTGCCCGAGCATATACAAGACTTCGAGGAGGCGCGCGACCGGATCTCCACAAGATGGCGCCAGGATGAGGCAGAGCGGCTTTATTACGACCAGGCAGAGCGCCTGGCGGACCTCGCCTACGAGAATCCAGGCAGTCTCGAGGTGGCCGCGGAAGCGCTGGCGCTGAGCGTACAGGAAAGCGACTGGATATCCAGCGCCGGCGGTATGGGCGGCGTGCTGGATGCGCCGAAAGTACTGGCGGCAGCCTTCAGCGAAGACGTGCTGGTGCGGGGAAACAACAGCGATGCTGTCGAACTCGACGCCACTCATATGCTGGTCTTGCGGACCATGGAGCACGAGGAAGCCGCACCCAAATCGCTCGATGAGGTGCGCGAGGAAATCGTTGCAACACTGGACCAGCAACGGGCAACCACGGCCGCAAAACAACTCGCTGACGATGTCCTGGCGGCCGCGCGCGCGGGGGAAACCCTGGCCGAGGTGGCGGCGTCGCGCGACTTGAGCCTGGTGACCGCCGACGGCCAGGGGCGTGTCGGTTCCGACGAGCATCCGGCCCCATTGGTGCGGGCGGTATTCACCACCGGTGTTCCCGCCGGGGGTAAGCCCCTTTTGGGCGACGCCGCTCTGGGCGCTGGTGACCGCGCGGTGTTTGCCCTGGATCGTGTGGTTAATGCCGATACGGCCGATCTCAGTGCCGAAGAGATTGCTGCGGCCCGAACCCAATTGGCCAGCCGTCGCGCTGACCGCACACTGGCCATGTTTGTGGCGCAACAGCGTGCCGAGGCATCGGTATCGGTCAAAGAACCCATTACGACAGAGCAGTGATTCCGGGCATGGAAGTCCGATCCTGAATAAGGTTGGGTGAAAAAAGCGCGCGCCCGATGGCGGCGTTGTGGATGCACGGACGAGCCATGCGTCCCTGGCGAGTCCAATCCGCTATGCTGTTCCCTCAGTGCCGTTTCCGGAGAAATGAATCGCTGACCCCCTGAAACGCGCCGCTGGAGACCCGCAAAATGAAAAAATCGCTCCCCGAAGATTCCATTTCCGTCACGCTCGCCGGGCAGGATGCGCATCGCAATACCGTTCGTGATGCCTATGCCAAGGTCGCGGTGGCCGACGATGCGGGGTCCTGTTGTGGTGAATCGGCGAGTTGTTGCGGCGTTTCCGACGATGTGTCGATCAATGCCCTCATCTCCTCCAGGCTCGGTTATAGCGACAAGGACCGCGAGTCGGTTCCGGACGGCGCCGATATGGGGTTGGGTTGTGGCAACCCCAAAGCCATCGCGGCCCTCAAGGCGGGGGAGGTTGTGGTGGATCTTGGCTCGGGTGGCGGTTTTGACTGTTTTCTGGCGGCTCGCGAAGTGGGCGGGCAGGGCCGGGTGATTGGTATCGACATGACCCCCGATATGCTGAGCAAGGCACGAACCAACGCCCGCAAGGGTCGATTCGAGAATGTGGAGTTCCGCCTTGGCGAGATTGAGCATCTTCCCGTCGCCAACGACACGGCCGACGTGGTCATCTCCAATTGCGTCATCAACCTGTCGCCGGACAAAGCCCAGGTGTTCAGGGAGATACACCGGGTGCTGAAGCCGGGCGGTCGCGTAGCCATCTCGGATGTGGTGGCGACGGTGGAATTGCCCGAGTCCATGCGGCAGGACGAGGCGCTGGTGGCCGGCTGCATGGGCAACGCCTCGTTGATCGAGGAGATCAGGGAATACCTGGATGCTGCCGGCTTTCTCGATATCCGCATCGAGCCGAAGGACGAGTCCCGGGAATTTATCCGGGATTGGGCGCCGGGCCGCGGTGTCGAGGACTATGTGGTTTCCGCCACCATCGAGGCCGTCAAGGCAGCGGCCACCTGAGGGCGGTTCTTCTGCCGTGCCGAAGGGTTAACTGGGGTCAGGCGTCGTTCTCGACGGTCTTTTCGTGCTCGATGAGCGCGTAGGCCGAATGGTTGTGGATGGATTCGAAATTCTCAGCTTCCACCGTGTACGCCTGGACCCGATCATCCGCGTTCAACTTCCCCGCCACATCCCGTACCAGGTCCTCGACGAACTTGGGATTGTTGTAGGCGCGTTCGGTGACGTACTTTTCGTCGGTGCGCTTGAGCAGGCCGTAGACCTCGCAGGAGGCTTCCTGCTCCACCAGGTCGATGAGATCCTCGATCCAGATGAAATCGTCGGTGCGTACGGTTACCGTGACATGGGAGCGCTGATTGTGAGCGCCGTAGTCGGAGATCTCTTTGGAGCAGGGGCAGAGGCTGGTGGCGGGGACCACTACGCGCACGAAGGACTGGGGAACGCCGTCTGAGATTTCGCCGATCAGGCAGACCTGGTAGTCCATCAGGCTTTCCACGCCCGAAACCGGTGCCTTCTTGTTGATGAAGAAGGGGAAGGTCATTTCGATGTGGCCCGCCTCGGATTCCAGGCGTTGCGCCATCTCGGAAAGCATTTCACGGAAGGAGGCGACCGTAATTTCCCGCTCGTGATTATTGAGTATCTGCACAAAGCGGGACATGTGCGTGCCCTTGAAATTGTGGGGCAGGAACACATACATGCTGAACGTGGCGACGGTGTGCTGCTCGCCTTCGCTGCGATCCCGTACCCGGACCGGATGCCGAATGTCCTTGATCCCCACCTTGTCGATGGCGATCTCACGTGTGTCGGCGCTGCCCTGTACGTCAGCGATTTCGTGAATCTGAGTGGGTGCTGCCTTCATGCCGGTTATTTGGCTGGTCGCTCGAGTCTGTTGAGTCGTTGGACTGCATGCTAGACACCCTGCAAGCGGGGCTCAAGGTCCAAGGACATGGGGAACTTGGGGATTTTACAGGGATTGGCCCCTTGTGTCAGTTAAGAAACGTGCTGGTGGTGGATAGCCGTTTGGACCAGTAGGGGTTGTCGAGACGGGATAACCGGACGTGTTTGCCGGCACTGGGTGCGTGAACGAAGCGTTCGTCGTCCACCAGTATTCCCACGTGATAGGTGCGGAATCCGATGCGGAAGAAGACCAGGTCGCCGGCCTGACGTCTGGATTTGCGGATTTTTATCGACGAATTTTTCTGGGCGTCGGTGGCGCGGGGTACCCGGATGCCCGCATTGAGGTGGGCATATTGGACCAGCCCGCTGCAGTCAAAGCCCTGGTCGGGATTGGCGCCACCGTATCGATAGGGCGTCCCGATCTGGGCCAGGGCGCCCATGACCACGTCCTTGCGTGCACCCGAGAGATCGCCGCGGGTTCCGAAGCCACTGCATCCGATCTGGAGGGAGAGGACGATCAACAGAATAAACCACTTCAGATACAGTGGGCTGAGTCGCAATTTATTCAAGTTGTCCAAGATGATCTTCATAACATCATGTTTATGATGAAGATAGATAGGGCATAGACGGGGTTGCGTCAAGCGGTATTGCTGACTTTTCGGCTGCGCGATCTCAGTGATGCCTGTCGACGATGTAGTTTGCCAGCCAGCGCAGGGGATTGGACCCGGTCCCCAGCGCGGCCAGGGAATCCAGGGCCTCGTCCCTCAGGTCGAGGGCTTTCTGCTGTGCGCCCGGCACGCCCAATAGCGCCGCATAGGTGGTCTTGGACTGGGCTGCGTCTTTGCCATTCGTTTTTCCGAGGGTGTCGGAAGACCCCTCCACATCGAGCACGTCGTCGCGGATCTGGAAGGCAAGCCCGATGCACTTGGCGTAGTGGTCGATGGAGTTGAGCAAATCCCCGGGTACGAATTCTGCCGCCAGCAGGCCAAGACGTACGGAGGCTCGGATCAGGGCGCCGGTTTTGTGGATATGGAGATTTTCCAGCGCTGGCAGGCTCAGGGCTTCGCCCGTGGCGTCGAGATCCAACGCCTGGCCGCCTGCCATGCCCCGTGACCCGGATGCGCGGGAAATCGTCGCCAGCATCTCCAGCCGTGTGTCGGCGGAGACGCCGAGACTGGCGTCCCGACAAACGATCTCGAAGGCCAGGGGCTGTAGCGCGTCGCCGGCAAGAATGGCCGTGGCCTCGTCGAACTGGCGGTGACAGGTGGGTCGGCCGCGACGCAGATCGTCGTCGTCCATGGCGGGCAGATCGTCGTGGATCAGCGAATAGGCGTGGATCATCTCGGTGGCGCAGGCGAGTCCGTCCAATCTCTCCGGATCGACGCCGACGGCTGCGCCGGCGGCGTAAACCAGTACCGGCCTGACCCGTTTCCCCGGCGCCAGAACCGAGTAACGCATGGCCTGGTGCAGACGGGCGGGCGCCCGATCAGCGGCCGGAAGCCAATGATCCAGCGACGATTCCACCCGACGCTGGCAGCCCGCCAGGTAGTCGGTGAACTCACTCACTGTCGAAGGGGGTCAGATCTGCCTCTGGATCAGCGGAACTCAGCATCGCGACCTTTTGTTCGGCCTCGGCGAGGGCATCGTGACAGCTTCGCGCCAACACAACGCCACGCTCAAAGGACTTGAGGGAATCTTCAAGACTGAGATCACCCTGTTCCAGGATTTCCACGAGGGATTCGAGTTCCTCCAGCGCCTCCTCGAAGGCGGGAGTCTGAGGAGAGTTATCGGTTTCGGCCTTTTTACTGGTCACGTTTCTGGTGTCATGGTGGCGCAGGGCAGGAGTACCCTACCGCAGCCCCATTGCGGCGGCAACGGTCCTCTCGTCTGAGGCTGCTCCTGCGTGTATAGTTCCCGGCGTTATGAGGGTGAGAAAAATGTTTCAGATCAGCTGGCCTTTGATATCGGCCTTGGTTTTCTCGGTTGCCGGCAGCGCGTCTGCGCGGGATGCCAGCGATCCCTACGAGAGCTACCGGTCGGACAGCGACGGCAGCATCGAATTCAATTTCGACGATAGCCTGATCGTTCCCTGGAAGGAGCTGCAGACCAAAATTCCGGTCCTGTCGGAAGAGGGACTCAAGGACGTGGATATCGACCATGGCCCGCCCGGTCTCTCTTTTCAGATCGATATGGATACGCTCACGGTGGGGCAGGACGATGTGGTGCGTTACTGGCTGGTGACCACGTCCGGCGGCCGGCGTACCAATGTCATCTTCGAAGGCATTAACTGCGCCGAGGCCATGCACAAGGCCTACGCTTACGCGAGCCCGCGCCGCCTGAGTCTGGTCAAGCCGGTTAAGACGCCGAGGTGGGAGGCCATTCGTGGCGCAAGCGCCAACGATTATCACGGCGAACTGATGAGTTCCTATTTCTGCTGGAAAGGCAGTCCGCGCACGCAAATCGGCATGAGAAATGCCCTGCGCGGATCCAACCGCAGTTACAACGGGCAGCGAGAGGACGCGGACTTCATCAGACCATGAGCGCCTATGATGCGGCGGCCATAGAGGTCCTCAGCGGACTGGAACCGGTACGCAAGCGTCCGGGGATGTACACCGATACGTCCCGCCCCAATCACCTGGCCCAGGAAGTCATAGATAACAGCGTCGACGAGGCGGTGGCCGGTCATGCCGGGCAGATCGATGTAACCCTGTTCAAGGACGGTTCTCTGCAGGTGCGGGACGATGGTCGCGGAATGCCGGTGGATATGCATCCCCAGCAGGGCATTCCCGGTGTCGAGGTTATCCTCACCAAACTTCATGCCGGCGGAAAATTCTCCAACAAAAGCTACCGCTTCTCGGGTGGCCTCCACGGTGTGGGCGTCTCCGTTGTCAATGCCCTGTCGAGCCACCTTGAGGTGTGGGTGCGCCGTAACGGCAAGGAGTACAACATGGCCTTCGCCGACGGCCACAAGGTCTCTGCATTGGAGGAAATCGGCACCGTCGGCCAGCGAAACACCGGTACCACCGTGCGATTCTGGCCGGATGCCGGTTATTTCGATACGCCGAAATTCTCTCGCAAGCAGTTGGAACATGTGCTGCGGGCAAAGGCGGTGCTCTGTCCCGGGCTTCAGGTGACCTTTCTCGACGAGGCCTCCGGCGAAAAACAGGCCTGGCAGTACGATGATGGCCTCAGGGCCTACCTGATCGACGAACTGGGCGGTAACCCCATACTCCCCGAAGAACCTTTCGTGGGTAGCATGACCGGGATCGAGGAGGCGGCTGACTGGGCCGTGGTCTGGCTGCCCGAGGGCGGCGAGGCGGTGACAGAGAGTTACGTCAACCTGATACCCACCTCCCAGGGCGGCACCCATGTCAACGGTTTGCGGTCGGGGTTGACCGAGGCGATCCGGGAGTTCTGCGAATTCAGGAACCTGTTGCCGCGCGGCGTGAAGATTGCCCCGGAGGATGTCTGGAACAGCGTCAGCTACATACTTTCAGTCAAAATGGGTGAACCTCAGTTTTCCGGCCAGACCAAGGAACGTCTGTCATCGCGGGAATGCGCGCCCTTTGTGGCCGGCGTGGTCAAGGACAGCTTCAGTCTCTGGCTCAATCAGCATACGGACGTGGGCGAGCAGATTGCTGAGCTGGCCATCAACGCCGCGCAGAGCCGATTGCGGGCTGGCCGTAAGGTCGTGCGGAAGAAGGTGGCCCAAGGGCCGGCCTTGCCGGGCAAACTCGCCGATTGCACGTCCACCGACCCGGGACTGACCGAGCTGTTCCTGGTGGAGGGGGATTCCGCTGGCGGCTCGGCAAAGCAGGCCCGCGATCGCGAATTTCAGGCCATCATGCCTCTGCGCGGCAAGATCCTGAATACCTGGGAGGTGGATTCCACCGAGGTTCTGGGTTCCCAGGAAGTCCACGACATCTCGGTGGCCATCGGTGTCGAGCCCGGAGGCGACGATCTGTCGCGTCTGCGTTTCGGCAAGGTTTGCATTCTCGCCGATGCGGATTCGGATGGTCTCCATATCGCCACCCTGTTATGCGCCCTGTTCGTGCGACATTTTCCACGACTGGTCAGTGAGGGCCACGTTTACGTGGCCATGCCGCCCTTGTACCGGATCGATGTGGGCAAGCAGATGTTTTACGCCCTCGACGACGCAGAGAAGCAGGGCGTCATCGATCGTATCAGCGCCGAGAACCTGAAGGGCAAGGTGAGTGTTCAGCGCTTCAAGGGTTTGGGCGAGATGAATCCTAAGCAATTGCGTGAGACCACCATCCACCCGGATACGCGCCGCCTCGTCCGCCTGACCCTGGGTGCCGGTGACGACACCCGTGGAATCCTCGACATGCTGCTGGCGAAGAAGCGGGCTGGCGATCGCAAGGCCTGGCTCGAGACCAAGGGCGATCTCGCGGAAATCTGAACATGGGGAGGCGATGCGGCCTGGTGTCCGGGGTAATGACCAACGAATCGGAAATGCTGCGGCAACCGCGTGAGCTGGTAGTTGCCTGTCTGGCGGCACTGGAAGTCAGTGACTACGGTCTGGCGCGAACCTTCCTGGCGGATTCTGGTTTTGAGCCCCGGAGCCCCATCGCCACCTTTAGCCGTGCGGAAGATCTCATTGACCACCCCTTCCCGCTCCATTGCCTGTCGCCGGTACAGGGTCATGGTGAGAGCCCATCCCCGGGTGGCGGCGGTGCATGACTGTTCCCTCACAATCGTCGGCGCCTCCGCGGGCGCCGCGCTTCATCCTGAATTGAGCCGTTAATGGACAATACACTGGAATTCTCTCCCGAAGGCATCGAGCAGATGCCGCTGCGGCAATTTACCGAGAAGGCCTACCTCGACTACTCGATGTACGTGATTCTCGATCGTGCCCTGCCCCACATCGGCGACGGTTTGAAGCCGGTCCAGAGGCGTATCGTTTATGCCATGTCGGAGCTGGGGCTTTCGGCCAACGCCAAGTTCAAGAAATCCGCCCGCACTGTCGGTGACGTGCTCGGTAAATTTCATCCCCATGGCGATACCGCCTGCTACGAGGCCATGGTCCTCATGGCGCAGCCGTTTTCCTACCGTTACCCGCTGATCGAAGGGCAGGGCAACTGGGGCGCGCCTGATGATCCGAAATCCTTTGCCGCCATGCGTTATACGGAGGCCCGTCTCGCGGCCTATGCCGAGGTGCTGTTGGCGGAGCTTGGCCAGGGAACCGTGGACTGGCAGCCCAATTTCGACGGTACGCTGGACGAGCCCAAGGTGCTTCCCGCGCGCGTGCCGAACCTGCTGCTCAACGGTGCCACCGGCATTGCGGTGGGGATGTCTACGGATATTCCGCCGCACAATTTGCGCGAAGTCGCGCCGCGTGCATCCACCTGATCGAGAAACCCAAGGCCGAGGTGGCGGACCTCTGTGCCATCGTGCCGGGACCGGATTTCCCCACCGAGGCGGAGATCGTTACCCCGAAAGCGGATCTCGCGCGTATCTATGAAAATGGCACCGGCTCGGTGCGCATGCGGGCGCGCTGGGAGCGCGAACAAGGAGAGATCGTGGTCACCGCGCTGCCGTTCCAGGTATCCGGCGCCAAAATCATCGAGCAGATCGCCCACCAGCTACAGGCAAAGAAGCTGCCCTGGGTAGAGGACCTGCGCGACGAATCCGATCATGAAAATCCCACGCGCCTGGTCATCGTGCCACGTTCCAATCGGGTGGATGTGGAGCGAATGATGTCGCATCTGTGCGCCACCACGGATCTGGAGCGCAGTTACCGCGTTAATCTCAACGTGATCGGTCTCAACGGGCGCCCACAGGTGAAGAATCTCAGGTCGATTCTCACGGAGTGGCTGCAGTATCGCTTCGATACCGTTCGCAGACGTCTGGAATTCCGCCTCGGCAAGGTTAACGACCGCCTGCATCTGCTCGACGGTTTGCTGACCGCCTTCCTCAATATCGACGAAGTGATCCGCATTATTCGCACCGAGGATCAGCCCAAGCCGGTGCTGATGGAACGCTTTTCACTGTCTGATCGTCAGGCGAACTACGTTCTCGATACGCGGTTGCGGCAGTTGGCCCGTCTCGAAGAAATGAAAATCCGCGCGGAGCAGGAGGAACTGGCCAGGGAGCGTGATGCTCTCGAAAAAACACTCGGTTCCAACCAGCGCATGAAAACGTTGGTAAAGAAGGAGCTGGTAGCCGACGCGGAAAAATATGGCGACGAACGGCGTTCACCCATTGTCGAGCGCGCGCCGGCGGCGGCCCTCGACGAGACTGAATTGACGCCCAGTGAACCGGTGACCGTAGTGCTGTCGGAAAAGGGCTGGGTTAGGTCCGCCAAGGGACACGAGGTGGATGCCGCCAAGCTCAACTACAAGGCTGGCGACGGCTACCTGGGCCAGGCCCGTGTGCGCAGCAACCAGTCCGTGGTCTTTCTCGATTCTTCCGGTCGAAGTTATTCACTGATTGCCCACACCCTGCCGTCGGCGCGGGGACAGGGAGAGCCACTCACCGGGCGGGTTTCACCGCCGGCCGGTGCCGTCTTTCAGGCCGTTCTGGGAGGAGATGCCGATCAGTGGTTTCTGATGGCGTCGGATGCCGGCTACGGCTTTCGGGTTCGCCTGGGTGACATGATTGCCAACAAGAAGGCCGGCAAGGCGGTGCTGTCTCTGCCCAAGAATGCGCGCGTACTGCCACCGGCGCCGGTGTCCGCCCAGAGCGATCGCCTGGTGGCGGTGACTAACAGTGGGCACATGCTGGTATTCAGTGTCGGCGATCTGCCTGAACTCAGCCGCGGCAAGGGCAATAAGATTCTGGGTATTCCCACCAAACGGGCGCAGGCCCGCGAGGAGTACCTGGTGGCGGTGGCCTGTGTTCCCCAGGGCGGCGCACTGACCGTCTATGCCGGTAAGCGCTATCTGAATCTCAAGGCACGCGATCTCGATGCCTACCAGGGCGAGCGGGGCCGCCGGGGCAACAAATTACCACGGGGGTTTCAGAACGTGGATCGGGTTGAAGTGCGCGGCGACTGAATCAGGGCGACGGCGCTTCGCGGAAGTAGTAGTCGTAGTCGGTGTGGACCTGGTTGGTGAAGCGCCATGCCTCACTGTGGGACAGGCCGGAGCCCTCGGGGATAATCACCCGCACGTAGAGTTCGTCGGGTTTTTCCTCGCTCAGGGCCTTAAGGCGCCGATTCATTTCGGCGCTCGATACGTCTTCCAGGCCGGAATCGCCCGGTTCGCGATACTGAATCCGGTAATTGTCGCCGGACTTGGAGTAACGGACCTCCACGATGTATTTATTGGAGGCGCTACGGGCCGGCTTGATGAGCTTTTCGTATTGGATCTTGAGACCGTCGAACTCTCCCTGCAGATCCGCCAGCCGCTTGTCGTTGGCGCTGATGAGTTGCTTGGTGGTCTGCAACTCGTTTTCCTTGGCCTGATAGTCTTCGCGCAAGGAATCCAGTTCCTTGCGGGAACCCTGAAGATTGGTGACGCTTGACTCCAGTTCGCTTCGGGTGATGCTCAGTTGCGCGGTCAACGCGGCCAATTGATCGCGCAGATTGCCAGCTTCCCGAGCCAGCTGGCCACTTTCGCTTTTCAGGGACTTGATGCTGGCGAACTGCTCTTCGATGACCTGTTCACTCTGTTGCTTGTCGGCCCTTGCCTCGTTGAGCAGGTCTTGGGTACGCCCGATGTCCTCTTGCGCCGCAGCGAGTTGGGAAGCCTTGGACGCGGCGTCCTCTCTGGTGGTGTCGAGCTCGGACCTGACGTCGGTCATTTCCGATGCCAGTGCCCGCCGGATGCGTTGCAATTCGACGATCTCAGTCTGTAGCCGCCCCATATCCTCGCGAAGCTGTTCCCGTTGCGCCCTGGTCTGTGTCAAGTCGCTGAGTGTGGTGGTGAGCGCGTTTCGTGTTTCGATCAATTCGCTGGAGAGTTGCTCCTGAGCGACCTGGAGTTGATCGCGTTCGCCGCTGGTGCGCTCCAGGTCCTCTGAGGCGTTGGCCAGTTCGGTACTGGCTGCCTGATACTCCTCCTCGGTTGCGGAAAGTTTGTTGCGTACCGATTCAAGCAGGCCCTGGGTATCCGCAAGCTGGCGGTTGAGGGTTTCGTTTTGTTCGATATTGGCGCGGGCCAACTCGGCAGCGGCCCGCTCGGCTTCGACGGTGCTTTGCAGCTCCGTTACCAGTTCCATATTGCGCACCAGCAACACCACCATCGCCATGAGGAAAATCATGACGATAACGGTCATGATGTCGGTAAACGACGGCCAGAAACTTTCGTTGTGATCGCTGGTCGCCCGGTTCAGCCGGAGGTCGATGAAGCTGGATTCGCTCATTCTTCGTGAAGTCGGAATCCGGACCGCAGGATGCCTTTCACCTCGTTCATCTGTTCGGGCATGAGAGAATTCTGACGGGTCAACTCGTCAATGGTTTGTGTCAGCGCCTGCTCCACTTCCGAGAATTTCTCCTGGGACTGGCCCATCTGTTTGATGAGCAGTTGCAGACCGCGCAGCAGACCGGCGAACTGATGAACCACCGTATCACCCTGGACCTGGAACCGAGGCATCAGGTAACTGGTGGTGATCTCCTCGATACCACTGACCAGATTCGTCTGGGCGTCCGTGACCTTCAGGTAGAAATAGCCGAAATACAGATAGCAGGCGATCGCGGTCATGGTGGTGGAGAGTGCAGTCGACATGCCGTGGACCACCATGCCCATGCCGCCGACATCCACCGCGTTTTCCAGCATGCTGGAGGCGCCGATCAGGGCGATCGACAGCGAGACAATGGTGCCGAACACACCGCTCAGGATGAGTACGTTATTGATATACCTGGGTAAACTGGTTCTTGTGCTTTCGGCAGCGACCAGTGTGGATGCCAAGGCGCCGTGATTGATGGGCGTGTGGGCATCGTGCAACCGTTGCATTTTCTGGTAACGGTGACTGATCAGGCTGCTGGCGGGTATCCCGCGCAACGGATTGTCGTCCGGCTTGCGTAAATTCTTCTGCATGCGGGCGACGGCACTTTCTTCCCGCATGTAGCTGATGAGCAGCATGACGAGCCGCAATACACCGAGCAGGAACAGTATGACGATCACGCCGTTGATGACCAGGCCGAATAGCGTGATTTCGTGATGCGCAAGATAGATTTCGGCCAGGTGGTCGGCCTTCCATATCATCAGTGCGGCAGTAATGATGCCGACGATGAGCATCTGAAGCAGAACGCGGCTGCTGTACGAGCGGCGAAATTGGATCCCTTCCAACGGGGAACCCCCCTGTGACGGCTGATTTAGCGCGGGTAAGCTTATCACACCGTCCGCTTACTGAATCGGCTAGTTATGACTGACAAGATTCGCCTTGCAAACGCCCGGTGCGATGTGCTGCGCATGCTCGATGCCGCGAATCGCTATGTGGCGGGCGATACCTCGGTGCGCCGATGGCTTGGTGAACATCCGGTAGAGGGCGATTGCGCGGTGGTGGCCATCGGCAAGGCCGGGGCCGCCATGCTGGCCGGGGCGCGGGCTGTCCTGGCGGCGAAAATCCTCGATGCCCTGCTGATTTCGGCGCCGGATTACGCGGACCGCGTGCCGCCCGGCGTACGGTTTGTGGCGGGATCACACCCGGTTCCAGATGGCGGAAGCCTGGCTGCCGGGCAAGCCCTGATTGATTTTCTGGATGGTCAACCGGCCGGGCGCCACTTGCTGTTTCTGGTATCCGGCGGCGCATCGAGCATGGTGGAGGTGCTGCGAGAGGGGGTGCGTGCCGAGGATCTGGCCCGGGTGAACCGCTGGCTCCTGGGCAGCGGTCTGGCCATTTCCCAGATGAACGCGGTGCGCAAGGCGCTTTCCCGGATCAAGGGTGGCGGTCTGATCGCCTGGATCGGTGACAGACCCGTCACTGCGCTGATGATCTCGGACGTCCCGGGAGATGATCCGGCGGTGATCGGATCGGGCTTGTTGGTGCCGGACGATCGAGTCGAGGCTGTCCTTGCCGGGCTCGATCTGCCGGCCTGGCTGAGGCCCTTACTGGGTCCGCCAAACAAAAGGGTTTCTGGCGGGCTGCCCAAGCCCGTTCTGGTGGCCACCAATGGAGATGCACGGCAGGCTGCCGCATCCGAGGCGGGGCGGCTTGGATACCGGGCTTTCGTTCACGATGACTTGCTTGAGGGCGATGCGGCGGAGACCGGCCGGAGCCTGGCCGAGGCCCTTGAGAGGGCCCCCCCCGGCGTCCATGTCTGGGGCGGCGAAACCACGGTGCGGCTGCCGGACGATCCCGGTCGGGGTGGCCGTAACCAGCATCTGGCGTTGGCGGCGGCGACGGTCTTTGCGGGCAAAAAGGGTCGGCTGCTGCTGAGCGCGGGGACGGACGGCCGCGATGGTCCCGGCGAGGATGCCGGCGGGCTCGTCGACGGCGAGACGATCGACCGCGGCAGCCTGGCCGGGTTGGACGTCGAAATGTCCCTGTCGAGCGCGGCCAGCGGCGAATTTCTGGAAGCGGCGGGGGATCTGATCAACACAGGCCCCACGGGCACTAACGTGATGGACCTGGTGATCGGCTGGAAAGACGCGGCGGACTGACGCACAATCCGCCAGATGCCGAATCCCTACGCCGAAGCGCGCTCCGCCCTGCTCGAAAGGGATCCCGTTGCCAAGTGCATTGCGGCAGAAGCGTTGCATTTGGCGTGGCCCGAGGGACACCAGGGGAGGCAGGAAGCGACGGCCGATGTCACCGAGCCCGGCCGCCCCGAGCAGCCGAAGCTGGTCCATCCACGAGACCTGCCGAGACGGCGGCCGGGCACCCTCCAGGGTCGGGCGGCCTTGATTCACGCGGTGGCCCACATCGAGTTCAACGCCATCAATCTTGCCCTCGACGCGGTTTGCCGGTATCCCGGCCTTCCTGCCGAATTCTCCGCGGACTGGCTCCAGGTGGCGGCCGAGGAGGCGAAACACTTCACTCTGCTCCAGGGTCGCCTGCTGGATCTCGGCTACGCTTACGGCGACTTTCCGGCCCACAACGGCCTGTGGGAGATGGCCCTGCGCACCGCCGGTGATCCCCTGCATCGGATGGCGCTGGTGCCACGGGTGATGGAGGCGCGAGGGCTCGACGTTACCCCAGGAATGATCAGAAGATTCAACGAACTGGGCGACGAGGAGACGGCGGCGGTTCTCGAGATCATACTGGCCGAGGAGGTCGGCCATGTGGCGGCTGGAACCCGTTGGTTTCACTACCTCTGTGAACAACGGGGGCTCGCGCCCGAGAGCACCTATTTTGACCTTTTGCAGCGGTACATGGGTGACGATATCCGTTGTCCGCTGCATCTCGAGGCCCGCCGCGAGGCGGGATTCAGCGAAACCGAACTCGACAGGCTACGGACCCTATGCGAACGATCCTGACCTGGCTCTGCAGCGGATTGCTCCTGCCCGGATATCTATCGGCCGCTGAAGTCAACGCGGCGTTGCTGGTATTCCGGGTGACGGAGGCGGGAGCGGAGCCCTATATTTCGCGCATCCTGGTCACGCCCGGACAGTTGCGCATGGACGAGGGAACCGAGGGCGTGGCATACACTCTGTACGACCGGAAAGTCGCCGTCCTCTACAACGTCGACGACGAGGCGCGCTCCGTGCTGGTGGTGAATCCAACGCGGAATAAACCCGAGTCGCCCATTTTGCTGGATATCGCCGAGGTTGAACGACCGGCCGCATCGGAATCCGTTGACGGAATTGCGCCCATCTCCTGGCAACTCACCGCGAACGGCGAGACCTGTGTCGCCGTTGAGGCCTTGCCGGGGGTCATGGGCGAGACAATGGTTGCCCTGGCCGATTTATACGACTTGCTGGGTTATGCCCACGGCGCCCTGGTGCAGCAAACCCCACCGCAATACCTCGATGCCTGTGACCTGGCGCAGAACATCTATGCCCCCCGGGGTGCCTGGTCCCAGGGCTTGCCGTTACACATGAGGTCGGAGCGAATTGCGCTCGAACTGCTGGATCACGAAGCAGCATTCGCCGTAGACGAAAATTTGTTCAAGGTGCCGCCGGAGTACAGGTCCCGGGCGATGCCCATCTCCGGCGGGCAGTGATCGCAAACCGCGACGTTTTATCTTGATGTCTGTCATACAGACATGCCGGCGGCCGGTGGCGGGCGCTTGTGGACAGCGCCAGTGATTCCTATGCTGAAGTTAGAGGGCTTGCAAGGAATGGGACCATGGCCAACTACAAAGAAATACTGGTTGCCACAGATTTTACTGATCACAGTGATGCGGCTGCTCGTCGCGCGGTCGAACTCGCGGCATCGTGTGGGGCGCGGGTACAGCTTCTGTACGTAGTGGAGCACTATCCTGAAAACACCCCGAGCGATGTCGTGGCGCCAGAGAACGTTGATCCAGAGTGTTTTATCTGCGAAACGTTCGAGCAACGCCTGGCTGAGTTTGCCCGGATCACCGGACTGGGCGAGGATTGTCCGCGGCACGTGGTGGTCAACAGCGGCACGGCGAAACTGGAGATCGTGGCTGCCGCCGAGCGCCTGGGTGCGGACCTGATCGTGCTGGGGAGCCATGGCCGGCAGGGGCGCAGTGCCTGGCTCGGTTCCACCACTGACGGCGTGATGCACAGGGCCAATTGCGATGTGCTAGCGGTACGCTAGCGGTAGCGAGTTGGCGCGGAATCAGCAGTCTTCGAGGGTCAGGCCTTGGGCAGACGCCCTCAGGCAGCTGCCGCGATCCGGGTGCCATTCTCCAAGAACCAGTCGTTCGGCCTGCTGGCCATTGATGCTCAGCGGGTGGCGGCCGACACGGTGGGTGTGGCCGTGAATCAGGCAGTGAGCCTGGTTGCGCTGCATCGCCTCTGTCACGGCGGAGGCGTTGACATCCATGATGTCGTCGGCGAGCAGGGAGGTCGCCTCACCGCTTTGCTTGCGGTATCCGGCGGCGATGGCCGCGCGCTCCGCAAGCGACTTGGACAGAAAGTCGGCAATCAAGGCCGGATTGCGCAGCATTAACCGGGCCTGCTGGTAGGCGATGTCGTCGGTGCAGAGGGTGTCGCCATGCATGAGCAGTGCCTGGCGTCCGTAGAGATCGATGGTCGCCTCTTCGGCCAGCGGCTTGGCCCCCGTCTGCTCGCAGAACGTTTCCCCGATCAGAAAATCGCGGTTGCCGTGCTGGATGTAGACCGCTGTTCCCCCATCCACGAGTGCGCGCAGCGCGTCACGTACCATCGGTGCCGGCGGATTGTTGTCGTCGTCGCCGATCCAGGAATCGAAAAGGTCGCCGAGAATGTACAGTACATCCGCCTCTGCGGCCTGTTGTTCGCAGAACCGGGTGAATCGGGCCACTGTCTCGGGCACGGCATCCGACAGGTGTAAATCGGAGATGAACAGGGTTGTGCCCACGGTGTTTCCTTAATCGGTAGTTGCTGAACGGGTGGAGATTGGATGGCCCGGGTCAGGCCGGACACACCCGGTGGCGGTGTCGCGGCCCCTGTCCCGGTTTATTCGACGGCCTCGGCCTTCTCGATGACCACCGATTCGGCGGGCACGTCCTGATGACCGGCACGGTTGGCGGTTGCCACGCCCTTGATCCGATCCACCACGTCCATGCCTTCGACTACCTTGCCGAACACGCAGTATCCCCAGCCGTCCTGGCCCGGGTGATCGAGAAAACCGTTGTCCTTCACGTTGATGAAAAACTGGGCGGTGGCGGAGTGGGGCTCCATGGTGCGGGCCATGGCGATGGTGCCGGCTGCGTTGTTGAGGCCGTTGGCGGCTTCGTTCTCGACGGGATCGCGGGTGGGTTTCTGCATCATGTCAGGCATGAAGCCGCCGCCCTGGATCATGAAGTCGTCGATGACGCGGTGAAAAATGGTGCCGTCGTAGAAGCCGTCAGCGACGTACTGGCGAAAGTTCTCGCAGGATTTGGGTGCGGCTTCTTCGTTCAATTCGATGACGATGTCGCCCATGATTGGTGGTGAGTCGGATCATGATCGGGATTCTCCGGTGCTGGTTATGGATTGGCGGGGAGGCGGGTAACGGATTCGATGACGACGACCTCCTCGGGTACATCCCCCATGCCGCCCTTGGAACCGGTGGGGACCGCGGCGATGGCGTCCACCACTTCCATCCCGGCGGTTACCCGGCCGAAGGCGGCGTAACCCCAGCCACGCGCGTCTTTCGAGCGGTGGTTGAGGAAATCGTTGTCCTTGAGGTTGATGAAGAACTGCCCGGTGGCGGAGTGAGGGGCGTTGGTACGCGCCATGGCGATGGTGCCGCGATCGTTCTTGAGGCCGTTGTCGGCCTCGTTCTGGATCGGAGCGCGGGTGGTTTTCTTTTCCATCTCCGTGGTAAATCCGCCGCCCTGGATCATGAAGTCCTTGATGACACGATGAAAAATGGTGCCGTCGTAGAAGCCGGCATCGGCGTAGGCGACGAAATTTTCGACAGTGCCGGGGGACTTGTCGGCATCCAGTTCCAGGGTGATATCACCCTTGGATGTCTTCATCAGCAGGCTGACCGGCTCCGCCCAGGACAGGGTGGCAAAGAGCATCAGCAGGGCGGCGGTGGTCAGTTTGATCCAGTGGTTCATCGGGGTTCTTCTCCGGTTCGTGAATGGCGGGCATCATACCGGCGTGTCGGTAGCAGAGGAAAGGTGCCCCCGGTTTCGTTTACCATTACGCGCCTGATGTTTTAACCGGCGCCGGCCATGCTGAAAATTCATAACGACCTCACCAGATCGAAAGACCCCTTTGAGCCCATCGAGCCCGGCAAGGTCCGGATGTACGTTTGCGGCATGACGGTTTACGACTACTGTCACCTCGGGCACGCCCGCGTGCTGGTGGTCTTTGATGTGGTCTACCGGTACCTGCGTTCGCGCGGATACGACGTGACCTATATCCGAAATATCACCGATATCGACGACAAGATCATCCAGCGCGCCAACGAAAACGGCGAGCCCTTCGGTGACCTGACCGGGCGGTTCATCGCCGCCATGCATGAAGATGCCGACGCACTGGGAATTTTGCGGCCCGACGCCGAACCCAGGGCCACCGGGCACATCGAATCCATCCTCGGCATGATCGACAGGCTGATCGCCAACGGACATGCCTACGAGGCCGAGGGCGACGTCTACTACGACGTGCGCAGCTTTCCCGGTTACGGGAAGCTCTCCGGAAAGTCCATCGAGGACCTCCAGTCCGGCGCCAGGGTCGAGCCGGGAGACCGGAAACGCGACCCGCTCGACTTTGCCCTGTGGAAGGCGGCGAAGCCGGGCGAACCGGCCTGGGAGTCTCCCTGGGGACGCGGGCGGCCCGGTTGGCACATCGAGTGTTCCGCCATGTCCACCGAGGATCTGGGTAACCATTTCGATATTCACGGCGGTGGCGCGGACCTGACCTTTCCCGCATCACGAAAACGAGATTGCCCAGTCCGAAGGCGCCACCGGCGAACCCTTCGTCAACGTCTGGATGCACAACGGGTTCGTGCGCATCAACGACAAAAAGATGTCCAAATCCCTGGGCAACTTCTTCACCGTGCGTGAGATACTGCAGCGCTACCGTCCGGAGGAGATTCGCTATTTCATCCTGACGAGCCAGTATCGCAGCCCGCTCAACTACGATGACGAGCACCTGAAGAATGCGCGGGGCGCCTTGACCCGCTTCTACACCGCGTTGCGTGGGTTGCCCGCCGCCGAGGCCCAGGGCGGCGGCGATTTCGTCGCCCGTTTTCACGATGCCATGGAAGACGACTTCAACACGCCGGAGGCGCTGGCCGCGATGTTCGATCTGGCGCGGGAAATCAACCGCTTGCGAGCCGAAAACGAGGGTGCCGCTGCGGCCCTGGCGGCGCAACTACGCCAGCTGGGCGAGGTATTGGGGATACTGCAGGAGGATGCCGACGCCTACCTGCGGGGCGGAGAAGCGGATGCGGCGACGCAGCGACTGTCGGATGGGGATATCGAGAAACTCGTCCACCAGCGCACAGAGGCGAGAAAGGCGCGGGATTTTGCGGCTGCCGACCGCATTCGCGACGACCTTAAGGCACTGGGCGTGGTGCTCGAAGATGGTGCCGGCACCACCACCTGGCGCCGCGAATAGGCGCATTACCATTATTTTTTCAAGCATATAAGCGATTTATTGTCACATTTCTGTAGGCATCTTTATTGCACCCTACAAGGTTGATACGTCCACGGACGGGATTGTCGTCCCTTGATGCGCCAACTCGGTGCGCAAGCGGCAAAAAATTACCAGTGGGGCGGGTAGTGCCCGTGCCCCTATCCAATCATTTTGAGGAACCGGTTAAATGAGCGAAGGGAAAAAGTACGTTTACGCCTTTGAGGAAGGCGATGGAAAAAACAAGATATTGCTGGGCGGCAAGGGGGCAAACCTCTGTGAAATGACCCAGATCGGCCTGAACGTACCGCCGGGTTTCGTTATTTCCACCGAGGCCTGCCTCTCCTATCTCGATGGTGCAGACCACGAATTGCCCGACGGCGCCATGGAACAGGTGCGTGCGCAAATGGCCGATCTCGAGGCCAAGACGGGAAAGGCCTTCGGCGGTAGCGACAATCCGCTGCTGGTGTCGGTGCGTTCCGGGTCGGCCATGTCCATGCCCGGCATGATGGACACCATTCTCAATCTCGGTCTCAATATCGAGACCCTCAAGGGATTGATCGCCAAGACCGGCAACGAACGTTTCGGCTACGACGCCTACCGTCGCTTCATCCAATTGTTTGGCAAGGTGGCCCTCGGCATTGACGACGAGGCCTTCGACCAGGAATTCGAGGCGGTCAAGAAATCCGCTGGCGTGTCCCAGGATGTAGGCTTGAGCGCGCGCGATCTGCGCGAGATCTCCGACCGTTTTCTGGACGTGGTGGAGCGCGAGACCGGCAAGTCTTTCCCCGATGACCCCATGGTACAGCTCGAACTGGCCATCAAGGCGGTGTTCAACTCCTGGATGGGCAAGCGCGCGGTGGACTATCGTCGCGAATTCAACATCACCCCCGAGATGGCAAATGGTACCGCAGTGAACGTGTGCACCATGGTTTTCGGCAATCTGGGTGATGACTGTGCCACCGGCGTCGGTTTTACCCGTTATCCGGACTACCGGCGAGAACCGCATGTTCGGCGAATACCTCATCAACGCCCAGGGCGAGGACGTGGTGGCGGGCATCCGCACGCCAAAGCCCATCGACGCGCTGCACGACGAGATGCCCGAGATGTATAAGCAACTCGTCGATCTGCGCAACAAGCTGGAGGCCCATTACAAAGAGGTGCAGGACTTCGAGTTCACCATCGAGAACGGCCGCCTCTACTGCCTGCAGACGCGTAACGGCAAGATGAATGCCATCGCCCTGGTGCGAACCTCCGTAGAGATGGTTCGCGAGGGACTGATCGACCGTATCCAGGCCCTGCTGCGTATTCAACCGGACCTGCTGGAGCAACTGTTGTTTCCGCGGCTGGACCCTGCGGCAAAGGCTACGCCGGTGGCGCGAGGCCTGTCAGCTTCTCCCGGGGCGGCGGTAGGTCTTGCCATCTTCGATGCCGATCGGGCGGAGAAACTGGGCCGTGGCGGACAACGCGTCATCCTGGTGCGCGAAGAAACCAAGCCCGAGGACATCCACGGCTTTTTTGCCTCCCAGGGCATCCTTACCTCCCGTGGTGGCAAGACCTCCCACGCCGCGGTGGTGGCGCGAGGCATGGGCAAGCCCTGTGTGGCCGGCGCCGAGGGCATTCATGTGGATGTGCCCATGCGCAAGGCCTTCGTCGGCGATGCCACCATCTCCGAAGGCGACCTCATCACCATCGACGGCACCAGCGGTGATGTGTTCATCGGCGAGGTGGCCATGAAAGAGGCTGAATTTTCCGGCGAACTGGAGATCCTGCTCGGCTGGGCGGATGAACAGGCGCGCCTCAAGGTCATGGCCAATGCCGATACGCCCGACGATGCCCACCGCGCGGTGGAGTTCGGCGCCCAGGGCATCGGCCTGTGTCGCACCGAGCGCATGTTCAATGCCTCCGACCGCTTGCCCATCGTGGTGGAGATGATCCTTGCCGACGATGCCGCTGCACGCCAGGTGGCCCTGGACAAGCTGCTGCCGATCCAGCGTGCCGATTTCAAGGCGATTCTGACGGCGATGGCGGGCAAGCCCGTGACCATCCGCCTGCTGGATCCGCCGATTCACGAGTTTCTGCCGACGGAAAACCAGCTGGCCGATGAGCTGGACCAGCTCGAGCACCTGCGCGAGACCATCGGCGGCATGAACATCCTTTCCGATGCGGTGGACTTCATGTACCGCAATACCGACAAGCACCCGCGCGTGGATCGCATGGCGGATCCGCATCTGGTGGACGAGGCCATCGAGAAGAAGGAGAACATGCTCAGGAAGGTACGCGCCCTGCACGAGGTGAACCCCATGCTGGGTCATCGTGGTGTGCGCCTCGGCATCACCTTCCCCGAGATCTACTCGATGCAGATTCGCGGTGTCCTGGAAGCGGCGGCCGAATGCACGCGCGAAGGTCTTGATGTCTATCCCGAGATCATGGTGCCCCAGGTCTGCACCAAACAGGAGTTGTGCCGGGTACGTGACATAGCCGATTCGGTAAAACAGGCGGTGGAGGCCCACTACAGCGTGTCGGTGAATTTCAAGTTCGGTTCCATGCTGGAGGTGGTGCGTGCCTGCATGCGGGCCGGGTCCATGGCCGATGTCGCCGAGTTCTTTTCCTTCGGCACCAACGATCTGACCCAGGCCGCCTTTTCGTTTTCCCGCGAAGACGCCGAGAACAAGTTTCTGCCCATGTACAACGAGAAAGGCATCCTTCAGGACAATCCCTTCGAGGTGCTGGACATCAAGGGCGTGGGCAAGATCATGGAGATTGCCGTGGATTGGGCGCGTTCGGCGCGACCGGATGTGAAGATGGGCATCTGCGGCGAGCACGGCGGCCATCCGGCGTCCATCGCCTTCTGCGACTCTATCGGCCTGACCTATGTTTCCTGCTCGGGACCACGGGTTCCAGTGGCCAGACTGGCAGCGGCCCATGCGTCTCTTGCCGCTAATTCTGCCGGTACCTGATCGTTCTGGAGATCGCAAAAAAGCCTCCCCCGGCTGGGGGAGGCAATACGGGAGTGGGCTCCCGCGAGGGGTGGAGGTTCAGTAAAAACAGCCGGTGCCGCCAATGCGAAAACTGTCGCTCCAGCTGTCGTAGGCGAAGCCAAGACTTGATCCGCAGCCCCAGCCCCAGGGTCGGTAGCGGCCGTAGTAGCCACGGCCGTGCTTGTGGCGGTGGCCGTGCTTGTGATGACCATGGCTGTGACCACGATAGCGATTGGCATGGCGCCCATGACCGCGCCCCTTCTCGTAGTGTCCGCTATGGCCCTTGTGCCCTTTGCCCCCCCGGTGATCGTCCGCGAACGCGGCGCTCATGGGCAGAGCTGTTGCGGTGACAATGGCGATGGCCATGGCGGCCAGTTGCGTGCGTTTCATGATGTTCTCCCGGCGCCTGGCGCCTTGCTGTCTGTTCGATAGCAAGTTTGGGAAATGCAGGCTGAACCCACACTGAACGTTGACGGGAGCAAATGAATGGTTGCCCGCGAGAAGCTCTATTCCCAGCTCGACTCCCTTGAGCGGGAACTGGATGAAAGGTTGATCCCGCATCTGGAACTGGCGGCAGAGGGTAAGAATGACCTGGTGTTCTGTGCGGAAGGTTTCCATTCATTTCCAGAGTTGAAGCTTCGCACCGACGATACGACTGAATCACTCATTGCCCTGGGTTCGCGCATACTGTCGCTAAGAAGCAAGTTGGGTGAATCCTCAGACGGCACGGTTGCCGAGCGCATCTGCTGGTACTGCCGGGCCTGGGGCGAGACCGGCAATGCTAACCGTCAAGATGTACAGGGGATGGCGAGGCGGTTTCTTGAAGAGGTCAGAGCAAGCCATGAAGTGAAGCCTTCGTGACGAACAACTCCAGCCGTTGAATAGGATCGTTATCCTGACGCGGGTGGCGGTGGTGGATGCCATCCGGGAAAACGGAGGCAAGGTTGTGTTTCTGTTCGAAACTGAAAAAAGTTCCGGGACTTCGTGGAAAACGGCTGGGTGGTATTGGGCCCGACACCGCCCCAGGCCCGGTGGCTTTACCTCCTCTCCGGGCGAAAAAATTGTCGAAATTTTTCGTTGTGTTGAATGCCTGCTGATGGGGTGTCCTGCGAATCGAAAGGGCAGTGGGCTCCGGCCGGCTGAGAATGCTTACCATCACGAGGGGTAAGCTTCAGCATTGTTGGGCGTCGCCATTTTGTGTGCGTTTTTTCTCCGCTTTTAGGAGACGTGCCGTATACCGAATATGGGTTAGCCCATGCCTGTTAATATCGAATCGCCAAGACTAGGGCCTGTTAACGCTATGAGAACCATCATCGCCTGAGGCCATTTTTTCTCAGGACAAGGCGCACTGAGCGCCCTGTACCTGGCGTACACAAGCGAAAGTGCAACGCGGTCATGGGGAAAAATGGCCCCGGCCCTTCGGGTTGGCGCTCAAATGAGACCATACGGCGTGGCCTACAGGGATGTAGGTCAGGGGCGTAAGCAGGGAGCGGCAAGCTTTGCGCGTCGTTTATTTGGAGCAACCAAACTGCACTCCGCGCGCCTTGCCTGGCCTCATTTGAGCGCCAACGCTGGGGATTCGCATAGTGTTAACAGGCCCTAAGATAAACCGAGATAATTCAGGTCATACACCGGTGCGATTTGAGATCGTAGATACTGATCGCTTATCGGGAAGGAACCCAACTTCCCGCCCCTTTATTATCCAGCGTCTGCTTTAAACGGACAGCCTTTCCATTGCTTACACGCCCAATGAGCATCTTGTCGTGACCGATCGCTTCAGTGTATTGGGGGTTGCAGTGGACGCGTTTTCGAAAGAAACGCTTCTGGATCATATCGAAAGCACTATTCGTCAAGGCGCGCGCAGCCTTATTGCGAATCACAATCTGCACAGTATTTACCTGTACCACCACGACCAGAAGACACGCGAGTTCTACCAGAGGGCGGACCTTACCATCATGACGGCATGTCGATTATCCTCGCTGCCAGGTTACGCGGGCTGCCGCTGAACACCAGCCACCGCCTTCCCTGGACGGATTTTGTGTTCCCTGTCGCTGAGGCAACTGCGAAAAATGATTGGCGAGTATTTTTCCTGGGGTCGGGTACAGGTGTGGGCGAAAAATCCGGTGAAACGCTCAGGTCGCATTATCCGAGCCTCCAGTATCAAAGCAGGCCGGGGTACTTTGATATATGCCGGGATGGCCAGGACAACCAGGGTGTTCTGGATCAAATCAATCAGTTTCGGCCAAACCTGCTATTGGTTGGTATGGGAATGCCACGCCAGGAACAATGGCTCGCGCAAAACTTTGACAATCTCAACTGCAACGTCGCCTGCAGTGTGGGCGCCTGCATGGACTATGTCGCGGGCAACAAACCCTTGCCTCCTCGCCAACTTGGTCCCTGTGGACTGGAATGGGCGTACCGACTTGCCAGGGAGCCGGTTCGCCTTTTTCCCCGCTACCTGGTCGAGCCCTGGTCGCTTCTCAAGTATCTGTTCAGGAAGTAGCCGCGCGATGGAATCCTCGCCAGCCGCTTGCCCTGTTTGTCACCGCAGCCGTGCATCCGTCGCTCGATAGAAACCGGATTCAACAACAGTGTCTTTACGTCTTTGACAAAGTAACGCCGCACAGATCGTTTGAAAGACAGTTCAATCTAACTGGAAAAAACCGGGTCCCCTTGGTAGCGGAATCGAACCCGGACTCGGCAGGCAGCGACTCTCGTCCGAGAGTCACCAGCCTCGGACGGCGCTCCCCGGGATCAATGTTGGAATCATTCCATCAGAACTCTGGCTGCTCGCTTTCAATGCCGCCTGGTTCTGGAGGGCCGATACAGGTTTTGAGGGCAATGGGCTCCGGATTATGCCCTATCGGATGTTAAACAGGTTACTCTTGACTCATGAGGCGCCTTTCTGTCGTCATCCCCTATTTTAACGCTGAACGGACTATTTCAAGGACGCTGGCTTCGGTTTATTCGCAGTCACTTCCTCCAGCTGAAGTGATCGTTGTTGATGATGGTTCCCGTGAGTCGGCAGTTGAATCACTGTCCGCATTACAGGAGAACTACGGTTTTAGATCAATACGGCAGGAAAACACGGGGCTGAGCGGGGCAAGAAACGCCGGCGTTGCTGCAGCAAGCCACGACCTTCTGGCCTTCCTGGATGCCGATGATCTCTGGAAGCCCCGATATCTCGAAACCTTAGTGCCCTTCTTTGACATGCCGGATACAGGACTGGTCTTCTCACGCCTGGAGTGGATAGACCAAGACGACCAGTTCCTCGGTGTCACCAACAAGGTTGTGCCTGACCCTTCGCTAGAACGTCTCCTCCTGGGCAACTTCATCGGCTCCGGATCCAATTTCATTATCCGGCGGTCTTGCTTTGATGCCATTTCCGGGTTTTCGGACGAAGTGGTCGCCGCCGAGGATTATCTCCTGGCGATGGAATTCTTTCTGCATCAGGAATGGCAGGCGGTCCAGGTCCCGCAGGTGCTCATACAATACCGTAGAACCCCAGGCGGACTTTCTCGCAACACTAAGACTATGCTGAATGGCCTGTTTGGCGTTTACCGAGAGACTCATAAGCGACTGACACTGGGACAACGCATGTTATATGGATTGGGGATTCTGAAAATGGCCGTGGCACTTAATACGGTTGGTATGCGTTGCAAGCTTGGTCGTTAATTCGCGACCAGTCACCGCTTTCAATGCGCGTCAGCTATTCGGCTCAAGAAGGCGGAATATTGAACCGGTGACTGGCTTAACCAGATACCCGCTGCGACTGGGATCAATCTTTCACTCACCGTAGAATAAAGCCGCTAAAGCCTGTCCTGAATGAGGCACTTCGTATGAAACCAGTACGCCCGGTTCTGTTGCTCGGGGTGGATGCGGGAGATCCGCATCTGATTCGCCAATGGGCGCTTGAGGGAAAGCTCCCTTTCTTTGGGGAATTGGAGCAGGAAGCGGGAATTTATGAGGTCACGAACGATATCGGCCTGTTCGTTGGTTCCGTCTGGCCCAGTTACGCAACTGGTACGACGCCAGATCAGCATCGTTTGTATTGCTATCGTCAGTATTGCGCCGAAAACTATAAAGACACCCACGTCAACCCGGAGTCGATGTTATCCGCTGAGCCGTTTTGGGGACACTTGAGCCGGAAAGGTATACGGGTAGGAATATTCGATATTCCTCTATTGCCCGTGGTGCCTGACCTGAACGGCTTTCAGGTGACGGAGTGGGGCAGCCACGATACCTTCCTGGGAGGGATTGAAACCTGGCCGAAGTTCCTCGCAAAGCAGCTTTTAAACGAGTATGGCAAGGATCCTTTAGGCAGCTGCGACGAGATCGACAGGACGCCTGAAGGTTTCGAAAGATTCCTGTCGAACCTTCGTCAGCGTATTTCCACCCGAGAGCGGATGCTGGCCGATCTCTGCGATGATTACAGCCCGGAATTTCTGTTCACGGTGTTATCGGAAAGCCATTGTGTCGGGCATCAATTGTGGCACTTGCATGATTCTCAACATGCCCGGTTCGATCCGCGTACGGTCGCCAGACTGGGTGATCCACTATTGACGATATACCAGGCGCTGGACAAGTCGGTTCGATGCCTGGTTAACGAATGGCGCGATGCTCATGTGCTGGTATTGCTCAGTCATGGTATGGGGCCGCACTACGGGATTTCCTACATGCTCAACGCGGTGCTCCAGAGACTGGACGGAGTTCCGGTACCGCAATTCGAAAGGAGATGGTCGTCTGTCCAGAAAGCCTGGCAAGCCACCCCTTCCTGGGTGAAAAACCTGCTCCCGGACCTTCAACAATCACGTCTCGAACTGAAGATGACGCTTGCCGCCCGCGGACGCTCCAGGCAGCGGTTTTTTGCCGTCACCAACAACGACGTCTTTGGTGCAGTCCGAATCAACAAAGAGGGAAGGGAACCCCAGGGCATGGTTCCCGATGACCAGTTCCACGCCACCCTTGAGTGGCTCAAGGAACAGTTATTGATGCTGCGATGCGCGCGGACGGGCGAATCGGTGATACTGGATGTTGTCAGAACCGCGGACGTTTACGACGGCCCCTATGGTGATGAGCTGCCTGACCTGCTGTTGAAATGGAATCAGTCCATTCCTGTCCATGCCGTGAAATTTCCCGATGGGAGTATCCTGGAAGTTCCCTACAAAGGTGCGCGAACCGGGGATCATAGGGGAGATGCCCTTGGTCGCCTTTACTATCTGGGCGGCACGCAAACCGGCGAACAAGGATCCATCAGAAACATAGATATCGCACCAACAGTCTCTGCATTGTTCGGTGTCCCTGATGACAAACTGCCGGGGCAGGTGGTACCGGGAATTGTCGCAGTACAAGCGGGCGCAGGTTCAATCGAATAGTTTCCTGTATTCGCTGGCAATCACAGATGGCAAAGGGCCTTTACGGCGAGGCTCTTGGCGTTGCCACGGATCTCGGTAACCCGGCGCTCACTACTTGACCTGTACCCCTGTCTATTACCGGCAGTAAGGCCAATAATGGGGTCGACGAAAGCTCGGACATTAGATTGCAGGCGTACGGCGCCCGAATATGAATGCTCACCCTGACCGGCACTCTGTCTATGCCTTTTCATCCGACACAGGCTAACTGGTTCGAGGCGGAGGTTCCGCGGGATCAAACCGTCTATGCATTGGCTTCACTGGCCGAAAACGGCAGCGTGGAGCTGGAGGACGAGGGCGATCATTCAGCCCCCTGCGTCGACAAGACGTTGCTTCGAAAGCACCTGTCGGCGTTCGAGGTGCTCAAGCGGCGGTATGCTTCGGATCTTCCCTCCGTGCCGGCCCCTGGCCGGAAGCATATCGAACAGCCGGAGCGACTCGCAGAGGACGCGGTTGGCCGGTTGAGGGAATGGGTGAGCCGGTTCTTGAGAACCAGGCGCCGTGTTCTCCAGGTCAAAGAGGCAATACGGAATCTTGGCCTGCTCGAGAACCTCCTGGACGCGATGGGCCCCGAATCCGAGGGATTGAATGCCTTTGTTCCCTCCACGAAGATGCTCTTCAAGGGGATTTACGTTTGCCCCACCGGCGAGATTGATCCCGCCGAGATCAACGCAGACGTCTTCGAACAACACTATCGCGGCGATGAGCACGATTTTCTGATTGTTGCCGGATTGCCGGAACGCAAGCCGGCGCTCGAAGAAGCCGTTGCGCTGCTTGGATGCGACCGGTTGAGATTACCGGATTGGTTGCCATCGGGTGCGCCGGCACAGCGGCAGATGATCTCGAATCGAAAGCTGCGCCTGGATGCGGAACTGGCCGGTCTGAACAAGCAGTTGGCGAACCTGCGGTCTGACTCCGGGGTTAGCTCGTCGATCGCCGATTTGAATCTGCTGCGCTGGTACCTGACGGTCTTCGTCGAGAATGCGTCCAATCGCCGCGCCTGTCGGCTTGCGGGGTGGACCACGGCGGCTAACGCGAAGGTATTGGAAGACTACCTGCTGGAGAACGGCATTCACGCAGAGGTGGTTTTTACGCCGCCACGTGCCGGTCTCAAACCGCCGGTGGTGATGGAGACGACAGGCTGGAGCGAACCTTTTCACTGGTTCGTTCGCCTGCTGGGTACGCCGGGCCGGAACGAGGTCGATCCGGCGCCTTTGTTGTCGGTCCTGGTTCCCCTGTTGTTCGGTTTCATGTTTCCGGATCTCGGCCACGGTTTAGTGCTCGCCGTTGCGGGCTGGCTGGCGGCCAAACGCTATCCGGACGCGGCGATCCTGATACCTTGCGGATTGGCCGCGGCGGGATTCGGCTTGGTCTTCGGCGAATTTTTCGGGATACGAGGCCTCTTTCCCTCACCCTGCGGCTGTCCCCTGGATAATCCGATTCGGATACTGGTGGCGACTCTGGTTCTCGGCGTGTCAGTGATGCTGCTTGGCTTGGTTTTCTCGGGAGTTGAGGCCGCGTGGCGCAACGAGGTCAGAGGCTGGCTGTTGGCGGAAGCGCCCGTGGTCGCCCTGTATCTCTTCGCGGTCTCGATGCTCGTCTGGACTGACGCCTGGGTCGTCTGTTTCTTTGCGCTGATTTGGTATTTTACGGGTGCAATCATCCTCTGTTGGCGACAAGCCGCAAGCTGTTTTTGGGGGCGAATCGGGCAGTTGATTGAGAGCGGTTTCCAATTGACTGTTGGCACACTTTCTTTCCTGAGGGTCGGTGCCTTCGCTTTGGCCCATGGGGCCTTCTCCATCGTTATTTCAGAACTGGTGAGCTTAGTTGAGCTGCCTGTGCTGCAGGCGATGGTTTTCATCCTCGGGCACCTGTTTGTCATCGTTGTGGAAGGCGCGATCGTGATGATTCAGACAACTCGCCTGGTGCTGTTCGAATTCTTCTCCCGGTTTCTCAAATTCGACGGCAGGATTTACAAGCCATTGAAAAAACCTGATCAGACCTGACGCCAGGGAGAGCCGTATTGCAGGGTATGAGGCGTTTGTTTTCGTGATCAGGCATGGGCCATGCCATGCGGCGGAGCCCGCGATTACGGGATGATCTCGCTGCGTTCATGCCACTTGCCGTCCCGGGTTTCGCGCAGGCTGCGATAGTCTTCCAGATAACCATCGAAGGCGGCTTTGATAGGGCCGAGAAGTTCCTGGGCGCTGTCGATGCGGCTCATGTAGACATAATCCGCTCCCGCATCGTATAGGTGAGCGCTTTCGGCCAGTTCGATGGCATTGGCGATGATGATGGCTTCGGGATTGATAGCTCGGACGGCACGCACAAGCTGGCGGTTGTTGGTGCCCTTGAGCACGTCGTCCTGAACCGAGATGAGCACCACACGGGCCTTGTCGACACCGGCGTGGTGCAGGGCATCGGGATTCGACAGGTCGGCATAGTGCACCGCGGGACCCTTTGCCGCGATGGCCTTGTGCATGTGCAGATTGAAATCCACCACCAGCGCTCGTTCCAGGATGTCGGGGTGATGGCGTTGCAGTTCGGCGAGCAGCGATGAGGCACACGATGAAAACCGAGCATGGCCAGACTGTAATGTTCTTCCGCCTCGGCGGCGGCGCTCGCCGGCTCGCGGAAACCGATGCGGTCGAGCACCGGCGTCAGGCGTTCGTAAAGGCTGTCTGCGTACCGGAAGAGCGTGGGCGTGGCCAGTGCCGTGATGACGAAGGCAAAGATGGTTGCGCTGTTGAACAGGGCATCCACATGGCCAAGCCCCATGCCCGCGTAGACGATGACGAGGGAAAACTCGGACACCTGCGCAAGGCGCGTCGAGGAAACGGTGGCATTGCGACGGTCCAGGCCGTTGAAATAAAGCAGCGGTAGAAAAACGATGTACCGTACCGCAATGGCGGCGGCGGCGAACACCAATGCCAACAGGAGAACACCGGGGCCGTCCGGTATCGGGATGCTCATTCCCAACCCGACGAAGAACAGGATGACGAAGAAGTCTTTCACCACGCTCACCTTGCCCAGCACGTCCCCGCTGTAGGGCAGGCTGGCGATACAGGCGCCGGCGATGAGAGCGCTCATGCCTGCGCCGACGGAGATGTGGGGAGAAAACCCGAGCAGGGCCTCGGCGGCCGTATCCAGGCTGCCGCCGAGAAAGACGATGCCGAAGCACCAGCCCACACCGCCCACCAGCAACAGCTCGGGCGAGGTGGCAATCCAGCGGAACAGGGTGGGCAGCAGATAACGGGCGGCGAGAATCGCCAGTGTGCCGAGGATGGCGATACCGGCGAAGGCGCTGAGAATCGGCCCGATCTGCGGATCCGCGAAGTTGGGCTGAATGGCAATGATAACGATGGCCCATATATCCTGAAAGATCAGCAGGCCAAGAGACACCCGCCCGGCCGTGGTATCGAGCTGGAAGGACTCCTGGAACAGCTTCACCACCAGCAACGTCGAGGACGCGGCCATCACGATGCCAAGGTACAGCGGTGCGAAGCCGTCGCCGAGTGCCGTGATCCCGAGGGCGAACAACAGCTTCGCGAGGCCGAAACCCACCAGCACGCTCAGCGGAAACTGCAACAGTCCCGTCACAATAATGATGCGGCCGCTGGAGATAATCTTGCGCAGGTCCAGCTCCAGGCCAATGACGAACAACAGCAGCACTAATCCCAATTCGGCGATAACGGGGATGCTGTCGAGATCCTCGACCAGGTGGATGCCGCCGGGACCGGCGATGAATCCCGCGACCAGAAAGGCCGCGATCGAAGGGACCTTGAGGCGGTGAAACAACACCGCCAGCACCCCGGCGATCAACAGGCTCATGCCCATGTCGTGCACCAGCGGCGCCAGCGACCCGCCGGCTGCCGATGCCACAGTGGGCAATCCGAGTAACAACGATGCGCCGCCCAGAATCCGGTCAGGGCGGACCTTGCGAGGAGATACTGCCTGCTGCATGGAATTCGTTCGCTGATGTAATGGATCGAAAGGCAGCAAGTATGAGCGATTTTCAGCCGGCGGCCAACGGGGGGTTGGCGCGACTGTCAGGCGGTGTTTCTTTGTTGATGTTTAAGTCAAACAAGCACCCAACGTCCACAGAAGTCGGACAGCCCCTCGAAGGGGATGGACGTTATTTCGTCGGGGATATCGCCAATGGAAAACCAACCTCGACGCGCAATCCCTTGTCGCCGGGTGTCGATAGCACAATCTCGGCGTCGTGCAGTTCTGCGATCTTTTTGACGATGGACAGTCCCAGGCCGGCGCCTTGGCTGCCACTGTCGGGTTGACGATGAAAACGATGAAAGGCCGCGTCCATCTCATCGGCGGGGATTCCCGGGCCGTCATCGCTGACGGAGATGGTCCCCCGCTGGTTGCTGCGCTCAATCCGTACAATGATGTGCCCGTCCGGATCGCCATGGTGGATCGCGTTGTCCAACAGGTTTCGGATCAGCACATAGATCAATGTCCTGTCGCCGTACAGGACAACCCTTTCGTCACCCTCCACCCTGATCTCGATGTGCTTTTCTCCGGCCAACAAGTCCATCGCCACCTTCACCTCCCTGGCAACAGCGACCAGTCCGATGGTGTCATTGCCATTCGGGGTCTGTTGCCAGTCAAGCTGAGACAGGGTCAGCAACTGATCGACCAGGTGACCCATGCGATCGATACCCGTGAGAATCTGATTGAGAGCCTTGTTCCGCTGAGCATCATCGGTGGATTTCAATGCCACCTGGGATTGGACCTTGAGGGCGGCAAGCGGTGTTCGCAACTCGTGTGCGGCATCGCCGGTGAATTGCCGTTCGCTGTCGAGTGCTGTCTGAAGGCGGCTCATCAATTGATTCAGCGATTCCACCAGTGGCGATATCTCGCTGGGAACGGCGTCTATGTCCAGCGGCGTCATGGCCGAGGGTTCGCGGTTTTTGACTGCCTTCGCAAGGGCGACCAAAGGTCGCAGGCCACGCGATACCGCCCACCAGATGAGCAAACCAATCAGGGGTATGCCGAAAACAATCGGTAGCAACATGCTCGTCGTGATGTAGCTGCTTAATTCCCGGCGGATGTCATATTGCTCGCCCACGTGCAGTGTCAGGGTGGATCCCGTATCGCCGATGCTGAAGACCCGCCAATGGGTCGTATCCATCAGGGAGGTGGAAAAGCCGCCGTCCTGCTTTTGGGAAAGGGGCAGCTCCGGGGCGCCCTCGGATCGCAGCAGCACGCGGTTGCGGGAATCGGTGATCTGAAAGCCGATCACGCGTTCATACTTTCCGGGGGCCTCGATGAACTCGTCGACGAGGGAGTGCACCTTCGGAAACTGTTTGAAGGGCGATCCAGGCAACGACTGCTGAAGTTCGGCCAGGTTGTCCGGGTCGGGGTTTGCCTTGACCACCGCCATCAGCAGGCGTCCGTATTGGGCAAGTTCGGCGTCGAATATCTCGTCGGCCTCGTGCATCAGCCGGTTGAAAACCAGCCCGCTCACCGCCAGCCACACCGCCAGCGTCGATGTGGAGACAAGCAGGAACAGATGTCGTCGCAGGGACACGGCCTGTGTTCACTCCAGCCGGTAGCCGATACCGCGCACCGTCTTGATGGACGACTCACCGAGTTTCTTGCGCAGATTATGGATGTGCACCTCCAGGGAGTTGCTTTCGATTTCGCCACTCAGCCCGTACAGACAGGAAAACAGTCGCTCTCTCGCGACGGGCTTTCCCGCATGTTCGAGCAGTTTCTTCACCAGGGCAAACTCCTTGGGGGAAAGATGCAGAGGCTCATCGTCCTTGCTCTCACCACATGGCCACCGGGTCCAGCGTGAGACCACCGTGCCGGATGAGACTGGACACGCGGCCCGTGGATCGCCGCTGCAATGCCCTGACCCGGGCGCTCAACTCGTCCAGATCAAAGGGCTTGACCAGGTAGTCGTCGGCGCCCATGTCGAGGGCAGCAACCTTTTCCTCCGCCGTGCCCCTCGCGGTCAGGACAAGGACAGGAACGGCGTTTCCGTGGTCTCTGAGCGCCTTGAGCAGATCGAGCCCCGACTGATCGGGGAGGCCGATATCGAGAATCATCACGTCGAAGTCATGAATCCTCAGGGCGGCATCCGCCTCCCCACCCAGTCTGACCCAATCGACGGCGATACCGTTTTGCTCCAGGCCGTTTCGGGTGCCGTCTCCCAGCAGTTCATCGTCTTCAACCAGCAGAATTCTCATTATCGTCGGATTTCGCGATGCCTTTTGTAGGAAATTTCCCGTATCCGGGGATTAAGAGAATATCCCAAATTTTCTTAAGGTTACTTTAAGGATCGCTTTCTAGAATTCAGGATCAGGATCAGCCGTCAGAGCTGACTCGATTTGCGTAATTGCGGTCGAGACCGAAACGCGCAGGTTCAGCGACATAAATGCCCGGGGTTCCGATCAGAGGTTCACAAGGTCGAATGCCCCGAGGAACCGGGGCCACAGAATGCTCCGAATAAAATTTAATACGCAATGGAGCGGGTAACATGATCAAGCGGGTAATTTCTGGCGGCGTGCCGCTGTCGATAATGCTGTTTCTATTTCTCTTTTCCATCGCCGGCGATGCGCTGTCGGCCAGTCTCAAAATCAAGGAAACCAAGTGGGAGCGTGGCGATCGCGAACTGGTCGTCAAGGGCGTAGGTCCGCGCAATGCCACCGTGACCATCATGAATGCCGGCGACGGCAGTGTCATCGGCACGACCCGGAGCAAAAGGGAAGGCGACGGCGAGTGGAAATTCAAGAAGCGGCTGGACGTTTCCCCCTGCGTGGTGCGGGCCGAGGCGAAGGGCCAGACTGCGGAAAAAACGGTCAAAGAGGCCGGCAGAAATTGCGATGACGGCGAGCCCGAACCGCCTATCGAGCCACCGACCGAACCGCCGACGGAACCCCCGACAGAGCCCCCGGCCAGCGAGGGCGATTCCATCAATTCCACCAGCAAAAATGCTGCTGTGGGACCCGAAACAGGTGTGCCGCAACAAGCCTTCGTGAATCCTGGCAGTCATGCGCTGCTGGTGGCCAATGATTTGGGCATGCACTGTGCCGACCTTGACTACGAGGTCTTCAGCATTCTGCCGCCCTTCAACGTTATGCATGCCCAGGTGATCAAGAGGGGTAACGGCTCCGAGCCGGAAATTCTCGACGACACGAATGTGGAAGTTGTTTTCTCCGCGACTTCGTCCGCGAATGATCCGGCGGCCACCCCCGTCGAGGCGGGGAGTCCGGTCTTCAAGGGCAACTTCTGGCAGACGGTAGGCAGTGACAGCAATCCGCTTTGGTACGAGGTGTACTCGCCGCTCTATTTCGGTCTTCTGCAGCCCACCGACCTGGAACAGGACAAGGGCCTGCCGGTGCCGGATTCCATGAAGCTGGCGGGTAACGGCGTGGTGCCCAACTGCCTGGAAGGCGCAGACCCCCGGGCGGATTGCGGCCTGGCGCAGGCATCCATGCCCGGTCGCCTCGAACCCTATGTGGTCAATGCACCACAGCATTTCGACCGTTTCGATTACGACTTCAATTTCTTCAACGGCGTGCTGGGCGGTCTTGGACTGGGTGCCGTCATCGAGGAGACCAACTGGTTCTCCGCCGAGGGCGTGCCCATCATGCCCGTGGACGACAAGGGCCGCAGCAACGCCTATCCGCTGATGCGCGTCCAGGCCAAAAACAAGACCACCGGGGCGGTGCTGGCGACAACGGACGTGGTGTTGCCGGTGGCCTCCGAGGCGGACTGCCAGTCCTGCCACGCGCGCGAGCTGGATTGCGTGGCGGCCAACGAATCCTACGGTTTCGAACTGGCCTGCTCCGAAGAGGCGTTGGATCGCACCAGCCTTGCGGTGCACGACGGCGTGATGACCATCGACGGCGACGACGCAGGCAATCTGCCTCCGGGCGACACCCTGGAGCAGAAGCTGCTCAATGCCGCCAAGATCAACATATTGCGTACCCACGATGCCAAGTGGGGCACCAGTCTCGATAGCGAGCGACGCGTGGTCTGTGCCAGCTGTCACTACTCGCCGGCGCTCGACCTGGCGCAGCTTGGTCCCACGGATTCGGCCAACACCGAGCAGACCCGGCACATTTCCATGTCGCGGGCGATGCATGGTCATCATGGAGACCTGTTGGCCAAGGACGGTACCTCCGATCTGTTCCCGAATATGCCGGCGCCGAATGACGTTATTCGCAATCAGCCGGTGGTGGATCATCCGGCCCTCTATCCGCTGGCCCCCATCGATTCCGATATGACGGTGGAAGAGTACGTCCTCCAGCAGTCCTGCTACTCGTGTCATCCGGGCAAGCGTACCCAGTGCCTGCGCGGGGCCATGGCCAGTGGGGGCGTGGTCTGCCAGGATTGTCATGGCGACATGCTGGCGGTGGGCGACGACTTCACCGCCAACTTTCCGAATATCGCCGGCGATATGGATACCTCCAAGCGTGTGCCCTGGGCGGTGGAGCCGGCCTGTCAGTCCTGTCACGTGGGTGACGCGACAAACCAGCCGGGCAACAAGGACGGATTCATTTACGCCACCGACGGCATCCGTTTGCTGCGGGCTTTCCGTACCGGCGACGAAGCGGCGACACCCATCAAGGCCGCGCACTCGCGCTTTGCCGAGAATCAGATCACTAACGACGATGGCATGACCGTTGACGTCCTCTATCGCCTCAGCAAGGGACACGGCGGGGTGATGTGCGAAGGTTGCCACGGCAGTACTCACGCGATATGGCCCAACGCCAACCCCTGGGCGAACGACAATGTCACCGCCAACCAGATTCAGGGACACGTGGGCAGCATTACCGAGTGCACCGTCTGTCATGAGGGGAATCTCGGCCTGACGCTGGACGGACCCCACGGCATGCATCCGGTGGCCAGCGCCAACTGGAACCACAATCACGAGGACGTCTCGGAGCATAATGCGGGCGCCTGCAAGACCTGTCACGGTCAGAACGGCGAGGGCACGGTACTGTCGCGTACGGCGGCGGAACGGATCTGGGAGTGCAAGGATGAGAAGGGTTCGCTCTGCTCCGACGAGGATCAGATGATCACCGTTCCACGCAACACGAAAGTCAGTTGCACCCAGTGCCACGAGAACGAGATCGACCATGATTGAGTGATTGCCGGGGGTAGGGACTCCGCCCGTCGAGGTGGAGCCTCTACCCTAAGCAGGTAACACCAGGACGTTAATTTGTCGCGGCAGTTTGCCGCATCGGAATGAATTGTTCGGGAACCCCTTCTCCCCCGGAGAAGCTTAAGCCCTGTGATCACGGGGCTTTTTTTTTGTGCGCCCGGCATGGGGGCACCCTTGGTGGACAAGGTGAGAGGGAGGTGCTGATACCGGGCGTCAGCCACCCGGTCGAAGAGGGCATATCTCGCGACCGCTCTGTTCGGCGCGGACGCCGGTGATCTCAGGGCGACTCCTCATCGCCCCGACGGCCATAGTGAAGTCACGTGCCGATACGCTTTCGTGAAACCGGACGACCACGAAGCCGTCTTTGCGGATGTTATAGGACGCGGCATCTTCCAAGTCGCTTTCAAAAAGGATGAGCGCAACCTGAGCGTCGGCTGCATTTTGTATCGCCACCTGTTGTTTGGTGAGCACCTGATGGCTGCTGCAGCCAGTGAGCAAAGATGCTGTCGTCATTAAAGCAAGCAGGCCTGCCCGTAAGTACATCGTTGCCATCAATCGAATCCGTTGCAGAGGTGCGATCCCGGTCATGAGTCACACTCTAATTGCCTGACAGACCAAGTTATCCCTGTGGAGGATAGTGGTTGAAACGGCATTAGTCGCCATTGACGTAGTATCGAATCCGGGCGCCTCGGGTAAATCCGTTAGAATTCACCCGGCGGGTCCATCGGTGCCGACGGCATCGCCCGTACCAGTCCAGTCAGCGGTGGTGAGATGATTCGGCGACACAAAACGGTCCCAGTGAACATTGGTGGTGTCATTGTCGGCGGCCAAACGCCGGTCGTGGTCCAGTCCATGACCAATACGCGACACTGAAGACATCGACGCCACGGTGGACCAGGTGGCGGAACTGGCGCGGGCCGGTTCCGAGCTGGTGCGCATCACGGTGAACACCGAGGAGGCGGCGCAGGGCGGTTCCCGCGATTCGCGACAAACTGGCGGCGCAGGGTCTGCAGGTGCCGCTGGTGGGCGATTTTCATTATCAACGGCCACCGCTTGCTCAGCGATCACCCGGAATGCGCCGGGGCCCTGGCCAAATACCGGATCAATCCCGGCAACGTCGGCAGCGGCCAGAAGCGCGACGCCCAGTTCGCCACCATGATCGAGATCGCCGTCCGAATACGGCAAGCCGGTGCGTATCGGCGTCAACTGGGGCTGTCTGGACCAGGCAGCTCGCTGACGCGCATGATGGATGAAAACGCCCGCCTGCCAGAGCCGCCGCGATGCCGCGCGATGTCATGCCGAGGCCATGGTGGTATCGCGCTGGACAGCGCCGGCGTGCCGAGGAGCTCGGGCTTGGCCGCGACCAGATCGTGCTCTCCTGCAAGATGAGCGGCGTGCAGGACCTGATCGCCGTCTATCGTGAGCTGGCCCGGCGGTGCGACTATGCCCTGCATCTGGGCCTCACCGAAGCGGGCATGGGCACGAAGGGCATCGTGGCCTCCACCGCCGCGCTGGCGGTGCTGCTGCAGGAAGGCATCGGCGACACCATCCGGATCTCGCTGACCCCGGAGCCCGGCGGCGACCGCACCGAGGAGGTGCGTGGTCGGCCCAGGAGATACTGCAATCCATGGGGCTGCGGCCTTTACGCCCCAGGTCACCGCCTGTCCCGGCTGTGGCCGCACCACCAGCACCTTCTTCCAGGAACTGGCCCAGGATATCCAGTCCTATCTGCGCGACACATGCCGCGACTGGCGGAGGCATATCCCGGCGTCGAGAACCTGAACGTCGCGGTCATGGGTTGCATCGTCAACGGTCCGGGCGAATCCAAGCACGCCAATATCGGCATCAGCCTGCCGGGCACCGGCGAACATCCGGCTGCGCCGGTGTTCATCGACGGCGAAAAGAAAATGACGCTCAAGGGCGACAGGATCGCCGAGGAATTCAAGGCCATTCTCGACGACTACGTGATCACCCGCTACGGCGCCGGCTAGTAACCCTTGATTCCTGACA
>CAWGBV010000014.1:0-182103 GCA_963820915.1 uncultured Gammaproteobacteria bacterium
CACCAAGGTCCTCATTGATTGAAGGCCGATCGGAATGCCCGGGCTTACTTCAATCCCGCCTTCATCAGGTTGCCTGCTGGTGGGCATTCCTACCCGGCCGACAAAATCGCTGGGAGCGATTTTCAACAGCCCCCGGCTGGCCCGAAGGGCGAGCCCCAGGGACCGGCGAGTAGTGCCATAGCTCGACGCCGGGAAGGTCGGGTCGAAGACCGGTGAGCGCACCTGGCGCAACGCCTGTTGGATCAACCGATCCGTCAGCGTCGCAAGGCCGAGCGTCCGCACCCCGCCTTGCAGCTTGGGGATGTCCACCCGGCGCACCGGCACAGGGATGTCATTCCCCGCCAGCGGTTTGGCCTTGATCGCCGGCCAGTGTTGCTTGAGGTGATCCTTGAACGCGGATACACCGATACCATCGACACCCGGCGCACCCTTGTTCTTGATCACCCGCCCGTACCCAAGCCATAGGTCGCCGCGTTCACACACCGCTTCCATCAGCCCGCTCAAATCCGCTTTCGTCCGCGCTCGGGTCCCCGCCGCCTACTCGCGGCATTCCCTGTTCGGCCCTTCGGCGTCGCCACCTACTATGGCCTCTGCTGACTTCTGCAAAAACATCCCGAGACCTCGCCTGCTATCCGCTTTCTGTTCGTCAGGCCAGCGCTTCGGCTTCCTCCAGATTCGCAGTCACCCGCGACACCCTTGCCGTTCGGCTAACTTCCCCTTGCCGGGTGTGTAGACGACTTTCACCTCCAAGTAAGTGCGCCCTGCCGGGCGCACAAAAAGAAAACCCCGCCTGGGCGGGGTCGATGTCGCTCTGTTGCATCTATTAGACGTTTCTATACAGGTCCGCAATTGGGCAAATCGCAACTCTGGTCTGGGTTAAGCAACAATCCTTCATGGCAGCTACCCACGCCGTCCGCCCTTGTCTGCAGGCTCGCGGGATTCACCGAATCACATTCCAAACGAATGATCCGCTGGCTATTTTCACAGGTGTTATGGAATGAATCCTTCACCGGGAAAAATTCAAGCTGCCCCCCGCCGCGCATTGCTCAGGTTTTGGCTCGATCGTTGAATCCGGCGGATCCGGAATTGCACGCAGGGATTCCGCACCGCTGATCCCCGCCAGAATCGTTCCGCCGACAATGACTGCAACGCTCGCCATTCTGCCGAGATTGCTATCCGAGGAACGAAAGATGCGATAGGCGACGACCGCCATCAACAGCCCAAGAACCGCCAGCATCGTCCCGTTGAGGGCGGGAACTGCTAGGGTGTCTGGCGCGAATACAATAACGCCCCCTCCCACGCCGGCGAAGGCGCTGCCCGAAACCACAGCCAGAACGCCGGCAATGGAGACGCGAAATAAAAAAGATAATGTGCGTGAGCCCATAAGACTGAATTTCCCTATAGTTTTGATGTGAATTTGCCGAACACTAGAGCAGGACGACGCAACTGGCAAGGCGAAAACCACGTATGGGGGTATGCCGCAGTTTTATACCTCTGGGCGCGCAGCAGCATTCGTCGATCTATCTTCAGCCCTGCCATCAACCGGTTCCTAGCGCGGATTCAGCTCGGGAAGTCCACTTCCGCCACGCCCCCCGGCCTTCTTGCGGCGCCCACGCACCAGGCGACCGAATGTTTTCTGGAAATCCCGCTTCCAGGCATTGAGATCAAATTGTGCACCGCCGGAACCGTAAACCGCGTTGTCCAGTTGCCCGAACAGGTTCAGGTAGGACGAAGTCTCCGTTGTTGGTCGGCGACTGGCAACGGCCTTTCCGATTGACTGCAAAGGGCTGTTCTCGGGCAGACCGAGGCAGTCGCTGGCGAATCGGCGCAGTACCCGGCAGATGCCGCTTGGCTCCGATTCGCGCTGCACGCAGCGCATGCAGGTCCAGATCCTGACTCGCTGGGGCAGGATTCGGTTTGCGCCACTCAACACCGCGCTTGCCCCGTCGGCAAGGTGACTCCGCCAGGTACTTGGTAATGCCTTGGCGACCAGCCTGCGACTGCGTTCCACCATCGGCGTCAGTGCCTTCAGGGGGGACGGCGAAGGCGCGGGGGAAGGTTGCGGCTGCTCACCTTTAGCCAGTTGCCTTTTTTGACGGCGATGACCTGCACCCATGCGCCAACCGATCAAGAACGCCGCCAACAGGGCCCCACCGACGGGCAACCAGAATCCGCGCACATCTTCGGAGGAGGTATGTAACGGCACTCGCTTCTGACCCTTTGCCGCGGACTCCGGTGCCGCCGGGACCGCAGCCGTTCCGACACCACCAGACTCCACGCGTAGCGGCCGGGTAGCGAGCCGAGCCACGTCCTGGGTCCCGGTGATGGTGTTCCAATAGGGAATCTCGACGATGGGCAATTGCATCGACCCGGTTCGGGTCGGCACCAGCGTTAACGTTTCGGTGCGCTGCCCCACCACCGCCTGCAGCCGATCGTCGAAACGGGTGTCCAGACGCGGTCTGTCCGCGTAGATCTTGAAATCGCTGTTGTCGTTATTCGCCTGCAGTGCATCAAAGATACTCGGCAACGCGTCTCCGGCCGCGCCGATCCCTGTCAGTGTGATGGTCACGGCAACGGGTTCGCCGACGCGAGGGGCGCCGACCGACTGAAGCTGGCCTTCGAGCCGCATCTCGTGGAGAGGGAGCAATCGCGCGGCCGTCCCCACCAGTCCCGTCACGTTGAGCCGGATCGCCTGAGTCGATAGCTCCCGCTTTCTTGGCGCGGGGTTGGTCTGCTGCTCCTGGGTGGGTTGCTGGCCGTACACCGGGTACCCGTAGTTCGGGTAGCCGTATGGCTGTTGTTGCCAAGGCTGTGCGTAAGCCTGCTGAGCCGCTGCTGTCAAAACCTTTACCTTGGCCGGCGGAATCTCGATTTGGCCGGCACGCAGCGGCGTGAACAGGTAGCGGCGCTCGTTCAGATAGCGACCTCGTTTTCCAGGGATGGCGCGGGTCGTCCACTCGTCGTCCAATCGTGTAAATACGCCACCGTCGACACTGGGCAGCGACACATCGGCAGCCTCCAGACTCTGGTCCGTTTCGATCCGCACGCTGTAGACAGCGCTTTGTCGAACATAGGATTCCTGTTCGCTCAACTCCGCCGACACATCGAAGGTTTCCGCCGATGCCCCGGTGGACAGCAACAATACCAACGGCAGGACGCAAACCAGGCCTGCTTTGAAGAACCCTGTTTCCCAAATACGATTCAATGCCGTACCGCCTCTCAATCGTTCACTTAGTGTTTTGCCCTTCGCCGCCCAACCTTGCATCACCACGGCCGGGGCTCGACGAGTCGACCGCCGCTTTCTTCCCACTGGCGCCGCTCGTTCAGCATGAACTGGCTGCGCATCAAGACCCCGGGATCGCCCTCGACCCGTTCCAGCCACTGCTCCATCACCTCATCGTTGTAACCGGCGCCGAGCATGCCCACCTCGTCCGAAAACGCGGGGGTCTGCTCCCCGGTCTCTGCATCGGGGTCCGGCCCTTCACCGAGTTGATCGAACTCCCGGGCCGTGTCGCTCGCCACATCCTCATTCAAATCCTCTTCGCGCGGCATGTCGCCCGGCTGGCCGGGCTGTTCGCCGCTCATGTCATTATCGCCCACCTCGGCTTCGTCTTTATCCGGATCTGAACCGCCCTTTTCAGTCAGCTGTTCGTCGGGCTCGCTGCCCGGTCGATCCTGTTCGTCGCTGAACTCCTGACCGGCCTCTTCCTTCTGCAGATCCTCTTCGCGGCCAAGGTCGTCATCACTCGGCTCATCACCGCCCGCAGCATCGATCAGCTGTTTTTCTTCGCCGCGTTCAGTTTCGTCTTCCGAGGGCATATTCGGATCCGACACGGATTGAGCATCCTCCGATTCCTGTTCCCCCACATCCTGGGGTTCCTGCTCATCATCGGCAGTGCCATCCCTGGCTTCGGTCTCTTCCGTCGAGTCCCCCTCACCGGACTGGTCGATCTCCTCATCGGAATCGCCTTCCTGTGAATCGACGGAATCGCCTCCCTGTTCCCCCTCAGTGCCGCTCTCACCCTCCTGTTGTTCTTCGCTTTCGCCGCCGGACTGCTCTTGTTCTTCCTGCTGATCGCCCGATTGTCTGTTCCTCCTGTTCCTCCTGTTCCTCCTGTTCGCCGGACTCCTGCTGTTCTTGCTCGTCGCCCGACTGTTGTTCCTCCTCTTGTTCTTTTTGCTGCTGCCCCTGCTGGTCTTGCTGCTCCTCCTCTTCCCCGCTCTGCTCCTCTTCCTTTTCTTCTTCCTTTTCTTCTTCCTGATCCGCCTTTTCGTCTGGATCCATGCCCAGTTGAGCCAGCGCAAGCGTCAGATTGTGGCGGGCATCGTCGTGGTCAGGATCGGTTTCGAGGACCGTCTCGTAGGCATCGGCTGCTTGTTGAAATTCGCCCATCTGGAAACGGGCGTTGCCGAGATTGTAGGTGGCCTCGTTTTTTACGGCTTCTCGATCCACCAGTTCGAACGAATCCGCAGCCGCCTCGTACCGCCCGCTCCGGTATTGAACGACGCCTCGACGGTAGTCGTCGGAAAACCCCGCTATCGCGGCGTCATAATCACCCCGCTCGAAGGCCGCTTCAGCTTCCTGAGCATCGTTGGAGAACCAGCCTGCACCCGCTGAACCTGCTACCAGAAACAGCAACGCCCCTGCGCAAAAACCGCTTAGCCGCTTCATCGGAAGAGGAAACTCAAACACGGGATCTTCCCGGCTCGGTGCCACGGCGAAACCAAAACAGCAATACGATCATCGCCAATACCACCAACAAGGGGAAACGTTCGTTCCAGACACGCTTCACGATCTCGCTGTCGGCGGCCGCAGGATTGGCATCCTCCAGAATGCGGGCCCAGATGGCGCTGGTGTCGGACTCGCGGAAGTTCGCCCGTTGATACAGCCCCCCGCCCGCGGTTGCCAACGCCTCGAGCTTAGCCTCCTCTAGTTTGGAAAAGGGTACCGGCATTCCGGCAACGGGCGGCAAGGGCACCGGCGCACCGGCCGTCGTGCCAATTCCCAATACGTGCACCCGGATCCCGGCCTCTTTGAGGGCGGCGGCCTGGGCATCCAAACCGTCTTCGGCAAAATCCCCATCGGTGATGACCAGCAATGCACTTGTCTCCCCCTTTTTCTGGCCTCGCAACAAGGCCTGCGCACGGGCAAAGCCCTGGGACAGCCGACTACCGGGATAGCGCACCAGGTCAGTGGAGAGTGATGGCAGCAAATGCCGCAAGGTATCGCTGTCTTCGGTAACCGGTGCAACGATATGGGCCACAGAGGCGAAGGCGATGAGACCAATTTTGGCCCCTTGATTGCTGTCGAGCAGATCCTCGATCTCCTGGCGCGCCCGCACCAGCCGGCTCGGTCGTTCATCCACGGCATCCATGGAACGGGACAGGTCGAGCAGGACCACCAGATTAGATCCCGGCCGGGTGATTTCCACGTCAGTGAAATCCCAGCGGGGACCGGCCATCGCGAGTACGGCCAGCAACCACAGCAGCGCCCACCAGAAGAAACGCCGTTGCTGGCTGGGCCGCTTGTCCCGGCGCCCCAGCATCAGATGAGGCAACAGATGTGAATCGGCATAAGCGGACAACCGGGACTCATCACCTTCGCTGTAGCGCATGCGCGGCAATAGCCACAACAATAGCGGCAGCAACAGGGCCAATAGCCAGATGGGCTGGGAGAAATGGAATCCTTCGGTCACGCCGTGCCACCGCTGGACAATCGCGCCACTTTGCCGCCGCGCAGGAAGTTCAATGCCAACAGCATCATGGCCACCAGGGCGAAACCCATAGGCCAACGGAACATCGGAGTTGGAATAAGTACCGTCCGGCTTTCGGCCTCGGATTTTTCGAGGGCATCGATCTCCCGGTAGATATCTTCGAGGGCACGGCTGTCGGTGGCGCGAAAATAGGCACCCCCGGTCAGGTCGGCCATCTCGCGGAGCAGATTTTCGTCGAGGGGCATCTCCACCATCTTAAGACGCCCGTTTTCCGGGAACGGCACCTCGCCGTCGCTGCCCACGCCGATGGTATAGAGGCGCGTATCGAAGCGTTGGGCCAGGAGTGCCGCCTCACGCGGTGGCAACGTGCCGGAGGTGCTTTCGCCGTCGGTCAATAAAATAAGGACGCGAGACCCCTCGGGACGCTCCCGCAATTTTTTGACCCCGAGACCCACTGCATCGCCGATGGCGGTGGAATCGCCGGCCATGCGCGGCACCGCCGTGTCCAACATCGCGGCCACTGCGTCGCCGTCGGTGGTCAGGGGCGCCTGGAGAAAGGCCTTGTCGCCAAACAGCACCAGGCCGATTCGATCGCCGCGGCGCTGCTCGATGAAGCGCCCCACCACCCCTTTCACCACTGCAAGACGGTTAACCGGCTTGCCGTCGACACTGAAATCGAGCGCCTCCATGGAACGCGAGGTGTCCACTGCGAGCATCAGGTCGTAGCCGGCGCTCACCACCTCAACGTGACTTTCGAGCCATTGCGGCTTCATCAGGGTGCCGACCAGTGCGGCCCAGGCCACCCAAAGCAAAAGAAACTGCCACAGCAGACTGGGGGGAACGGCCACACCCGCGCGTTCGTAGGCGGACGCCAGATTGCCGATTCCCCCGTGGCGTACCTGGGGCGGTTCGCCCCGCCCGGCCCTCTCCAGGGCTCGTGGCGAAGGGGTAACAAATCGCCGCACCAGCCAGGGGACGGGTAACAAGAGGATCATCCAGGGCCAGGCGAATTGGAACATCAGGCTGCCTCCCGATGAACCGATGGATCGGTATGCACGCCTTCATCGGTTGGCGGGGCCAGCCAGTTGGCGGCAGCATCGATCAAACGCCCCATGTCATCCATATTCAGGGATGTTCCGATCGGCGCATAAGGGGCCTCAATGATCAGGCGGCCATGCTCGCGCCAGTCGAATCCGCCCGGATCGTTGGCACTCAGCCAGTCCAACCAGTCCGCTCCGCTAAGACCGGCACATTCATCGCGCGCAGTGCGCGCCATGGCGATTCGGCGCATCAGCTCGGAAAATTCACTGGCCGCTGACCGCCCATCCAGAGAAGGAAGGCGCCGCTTGAGGTCGCCCAGCAGGTGTCGTGCGTCGCCACGCCAGTCGCCCGATGAAAACAGTGCGGCTATCGGGGCCTTGCTCAATAGAAAAAGCGCAATGGCCGCAACGATCAAGGCAATAATCAGCAGCCACCAGCCCGGCGCCAGCGGCCAGACCGACACTGCATCGAGTCCCCGGATATCGCGGAGGCCGCCATCCATGAGGCTGGAACCGTTCAACGCACCAGTTCCTTAGCACGCAAACGCAAGCCACGAACCAGTGACTGATGGACATCTTCATTGGTGGGCAAGGGGATCACGGGGATGCCGAGCCTGCGAGCCATGTGCCCCAGTTCATCACGCCGGGCCACCCAGCGTTCGCGATAGGCCTCGCGCCCGCTGCGACTGTCGGTATCTATAGTTAAAGCCTCGCCATCCGGGTCACGGAACTGCACCCTCCCCATGGCGGGCAGAAAGTTGTCGGCCGGATCGTCCACCGGCAACAGCACCACTTCGTGACGCTGACTGAGCCTGCCGAGCGGGATTTCCAGCGACTCGACATCGCGGTTGAGGTCGGCAATCACAAAGACCAGCGCCCCGGTGGGCGCACTCGTCATCAACTTTCCGAGCGCGTCCTGCAGTGCCTTGGGGGCCGTGCGAGTGTGCTCGGACTCGTCCGTCAGCAAACGCAACAAACGCCACAAGCCCTGACGGCCCCGGCTGGGCCGAAAAAACCGCAGGCCACGATCTTCGTCACCGAACACGAGTCCTCCGACGCGATCCTGGCTCGCGCTCGCAGCCCATCCGAGCAGGGCCGCCGCCCGTGCCGCCTGGATATTCTTGAAGGTTCCCCGGGTGCCGAATTGCATATGGCCGGCCACATCCACGGCCAGCACCACCGCCCGCTCACGCTCCTCTCGGAATACCTTGAGGTGCGGGATGCCGGTGCGCGCCGTGACCCGCCAGTCCATATTGCGGATTTCATCGCCTTCGCGGTATTCGCGAACCTCCTCGAAGTCCATGCCCTGGCCGCGAAACACCGACAGGTAAAGACCCGCCAGCAGCGAGTTGACGCGGTGCCTGGACGCCAGACCGATGGTATTGGCGCCGTGGCGCAGTTCCAGAAGGTCGTTGAGTTGAGGACGAAGGCCCACGCTGAGGATGCTCCGATCCCGCCTAGGGGATCGCCACCACTTTCATCAGATGGTCGACGAAATCATTGGTGGTAATGCCGTCGGCCTCTGCTTCGAAGGTTAAGAGGATACGATGCCGCAGCACGTCCGCTGCCACCGCCTGTATGTGGTGCGGTGCCACGTAGGCGGCACCTTCCAGCCAGGCCTTGGCGCGGGCGCAGCGGGCCAGTGCGATACTGGCGCGAGGCGAGGCCCCGAACCGGCACCAACGCTGAAGATCCTTGTTGTAAGGCTCCGGATTACGAGACGCCAGCACCAGGTCAGCGATGTATCCCGTGAGCTTCGGATCGATAAAGACCTGAGCCACCGTTTCGCGAGCGGCAAATATCTCTTTCTGCTTAATCACCCTGCTCGGCGGCGACAACTCGTGTTGCTGGCGCTCGGTATCCAGGGCCAGAATTGCCAGTTCCTCGTCCCGGTTTGGGTAGTCGACCCAGACATGTAGCAGAAAGCGGTCGAGCTGCGCCTCGGGCAGCTGATAGGTGCCCTCCTGCTCTATGGGGTTTTGGGTCGCCAATACCATGAACAACTTCGGAAGCTCATAGGTCTTCTGGCCCACGGTGATCTGGTACTCACCCATGGCTTCCAGCAGGGCCGACTGAACCTTGGCCGGTGCCCGGTTCACCTCGTCCGCCAACAGGACATTGTGGAACAGCGGGCCGGGTCGAAACTCAAATTCCCCCTGTTCCTGGCGATAGATGTCGGTTCCAATCAGATCCGAAGGCAACAAATCGGGGGTAAATTGAACGCGGTGAAAATCCGCCTCTATCCCCTCTGCAAGGGTCTTCACGGCGGTGGTTTTGGCCAGCCCCGGCATCCCCTCCACAAGCATGTGGCCGTTGCTGAGCAGGCATACCAACATGGAATCGATGAGTTTTTGCTGGCCGATGACGCGCGACGCAAGATGGGCGCGCAAGGGATCGAATACAGATGCCTCCATAGGGCAAAGCTTCCTGACGTTAGATAATCGGGCGATCCCAAATAAAAGGGCCGATGCGAGGCTCTCTCCCATCGGCCGCGGAACCGTCGTGTTTGCTTATTAGTAAAGTCACGGGTACAGCGAGAGTCGGACTCCGCGGGCAATTCCACCACAGACCGTACTATTATTCAAAAAAATCTTTATTATTCAGTATATTAGAAAATCAGTACCTGCTACTTGTGCGCCGCAACAACAACGCGGGCATCGCCACATCAGCCCAACCTACCTGAAATGATCGGGATCGCGGGCCGAGACGAACCGGTCCTTGACCCCCATCAACAGATGCCCGGGTTCCTGCGCCTATACTCGAAACCATGAAGGACGCCCGAATTTTTGCCCGCGAGGACCTTCAGCTCCTGTTAGAACTGTTGAAGCAGCGCGGTTTCGAAATCCTCGGTCCCCGGGCGGCAGACGGCATGATCAGCTTTGCCCCGCTATCCTCAGCGGACCAATTACCCTGGGGCGTCGAAGACGAACAGGAAGCGGGCCGATACCGCCTCGCCGATGGACCGGCAAACCGCGCCTTTTTCTGGACCAGCGCCGCCCAATCGATAAAGCCCCTGGCCTTCCCGGCCGCCGAAGGCCTGTGGCAGGTCCGGTTTAGCGACGATGGCAGACCGCGCTTTTCTGAAACCCTTCCCGCTCCGAAACCGATTGCGATCATCGGCGTCCGGGCCTGCGATCTGGCGGCACTCGAACTGCTGGATCGCCACTTTTATGACAAAGGCGATCCCTGGTACCGCGCCCGCCGCGACGCGCTTTGCACCGTCGCCGTCAATTGCGCCCGCTCAGCGGCCACCTGTTTCTGCCGATCCACGGGAGATGGACCTTCGGTGAACTCGCGCCATGACCTGCTGTTGGATGAGATCGAAGACGGCTTCGTTATCCAGGCAGGATCGCCCCTCGGAGAAGCGCTCATCGCAGATTGCGACTGGCAACCGGCCTCGGCCGAACATCTCGCCGACGCCAAAGTCCAGACTGAGGCGGCTGCAAGCACCCAGACTCGCAGCCTGCCCGAGGTGGATCTCGAATCCATGCTGGGCAATCGAGCGAATGTCGCTGCCTGGCAGAAGATCGGCGAGCAGTGTCTTGCCTGCGGCAACTGCACGGCCGTGTGCCCAAGCTGTTTCTGCCATCGCCATACGGAAGAACCCGCACTGGACGCCGCCAGCAGCAGCCACGGCCGGGAATGGGACTCCTGTTTCAGCAACGACCACAGCTTGATGCACGGCCAGCCCCATCGTCGGGAGATTTCGCATCGCTACCGCCAATGGCTGAGCCACAAACTGGGCGGCTGGCACTCCCAATACGGCCGCAGCGGCTGCACGGGCTGCGGCCGCTGCATAACCTGGTGCCCTGTCGGCATCGACCTCACCCGATCCGTCTCCGCCGTGCTTAAGGAGAGTGCAGCGTGAATCCGCTACTGCCTCGCGAGGCCAGAATCGTGGAACGCACGGAGGAGGCGTTAGACATATTCACGCTGGGTCTGCAGTTCCCGGACATGGCCGACAAGGATCACTACCGTTTCGCCCCCGGCCAGTTCAACATGCTCTACCTTCACGGCGTCGGTGAGATCCCGATTTCGATTGTTTCGGATCCTGAAGACAAGCACATCCTCTATCACACCATCCGCCGCGTCGGGCGAGTGACCAAGGGCATGCACCAGCTCAAAGTGGGCGACTACCTCGGCATCAGAGGTCCCTACGGGCGAGGCTGGCCAGTGGACCAGGCCAAGGGAAAGACGGTCTTTGTGGTGACCGGCGGACTGGGCTGCGCCCCGGTGATGTCCGTCATCAACTACATCCTGAAGCGCCGAGACGAATACGGGCGATTGGTGATTCTTCAGGGGGTCAAGCACTCCAACGACTTGATCTGGCGGGCCCAGTACCACCTCTGGTCGCAACTCCCGAATGTCACAGTGCATCTCGCCGCGGATGTAGCGGAACGCGGCTGGCCGGGCACCGAAGGGCCAGTCACTCATTTGATCGACGAGACGGAAATCGATGCCGACGCCGCGGCCTTCATATGCGGGCCGGAGGCCATGATGGTGGCCAGCGCCCGGCAACTGGTTTCCCGCGGCCTGCAGGCGCGTCGCATATGGCTCAGCCTGGAACGCAACATGCAATGCGCCACCGGCCACTGCGGTCATTGCCAGCTCGGCCCCCGATTTGTCTGCGGTGAGGGTCCCGTATTTCCCTGGCCGATCATGGAACCGCTGTTGTCGGTACGCAATTTGTGAGGATCCCTTGAAACCACGATTGGCCGTACACAAATTCAGCTCCTGCGACGGTTGCCAGCTGTCGCTTCTCAATCTCGGCGAAGATTTGCCGCGGGTCGCCGATTTGCTGGACATAGTGCACTTCGCCGAAGCCGGCCCCATGGACGAAGACGCACGGGTGGATATCGCGCTGGTGGAAGGGTCGGTATCGACCCCGGAGGAAATCGAACGCATCGGTAAAATCCGCACCAACAGCGGCGTTCTCATCGCCATCGGCGCCTGCGCCGTGAGCGGCGGCCTCCAGGCGTTGCGCAACCTCGCCGACGGCGACAGCTGGAAAGGCGCTGTTTACGGCCATCCCGAGCACATAAACACCTTGGCAACGGCCACACCGGTGGCCGAACACACCAGGGTGGATTTCGAGATCTGGGGGTGCCCCGTCAACGGGCAACAGGTCACCAGTGCGCTGCGCGATCTGCTCTCCGGCGTAGCTCCCCGACCTCAGCATGAAAAGCTGTGTGGGACCTGCAAGCGCAGGGGGCTGCCCTGCGTTACCGTGACCCGGGGCGAACCCTGCCTCGGACCTGTAACCCACGATGGCTGCGGGGCGCTCTGCCCTGAACTCGGTCGTGGCTGTTACGGTTGCTACGGACCCGCCCGCACCCTGAATACGGCGGCGCTGTCCCGACAGATGCAACGCTTGGGACTGGATACCGCCACCCGCAGCAGACGTTTCGCCCAAATCAATAGTCATGCTCCGGCGTTCGCTGCCGCCGCCAAGGAACAGAGTAATGGATAAAGTCCGGCGCATTGAAATCAACACGCCCGCATTGACCCGCGTAGAGGGTGAGGGCGCGTTGGAATTGACGATCGCCGGCACCCGTATCGAGTCTTTGCGCCTGCGAATATTCGAGCCGCCGCGATATTTCGAGAAATTTCTCGAGGGACGGGAGTACACCGAGGTTCCGGATATTACGGCCCGAATCTGCGGCATCTGCCCGGTGGCCTATCAGATGTCGGCCGTAGAGGCACTTGAACGCGCACACCAAATCACACCGACGCCCTGGGTACAGGCAATGCGCCGGGTCATGTATTGCGGCGAATGGATCCAGAGCCATGCACTGCACATTCACCTGTTGGCGCTTCCCGACTTTCTCGGATTCGACAACGCGCTGACCATGGGCAAGCAGCACGCCGCCGTTCTTTCCCGCGGCCTCAAACTGCAATCACTCGGCAACCAGATCATCCGACTGTTCGGCGGCCGCTCGGTGCACCCAGTGGGAGTGCGTGTCGGTGGCTTCTACAAGGCACCGGCGCCAAAGGCGGCCGCCGATCTTGCCGACAAGCTGGCCGCGTCAATTCCGGATGCCGTCGATCTGGCAAAGTGGATTGCGGACATCGAGATACCTACGGTCGAACAGGACTGGATCTCCGTGTCACTCCGCCACCCGGACGAATACCCCATGATCGGCGATCGTATTATCGCCAGCGATGGCCTGGATATTCCCATAGAAGCCTTCGAGCAACATTTTCGTGAACAGCACGTACCCCATTCCACGGCGCTGCACGCCACCTATCACGACAGGCCCTACCTGGTGGGACCGCTGGCCCGTCTTAATCTGAATCTCGACAGGCTCCCTGCCCAAACACGCAAACTGATCTCTGACACAGGCATCGCGTTTCCAAGCCACAACATGTACCACAGCATGCTCGCCAGGGCATTCGAGATTCAGATCGCATTGCTTGAGGCCGTCAGACTGCTACGTGATTACCGCACCGTGGACGATTGCTGGCAGACGCATACTCCTCAGGCCGGCGTGGGTTGTGGCGCCACCGAGGCACCCCGCGGCCTGCTTTGGCACCGCTATGAAACGGATTCCGACGGGTTAATCCGGTCCGCCATTATCGTGCCACCCACCAGCCAGAATCAGGCACGCATCGAGGAAGACATCGCCCGAACACTCACCGCACTCGGCCTGGATCAGGCAGAGGATCAATTGCGCTTCGAGGCCGAACGGGTTATTCGCAACTACGACCCCTGCATCTCCTGCGCAACGCACTTTCTGCGGCTGAATGTCCATCGAGACTGACCGCGCACTCGTAATGCTCGGAAAAGCCGGCCACGGGGACTGAGCGCCCGGCACAAGAGGGCGCACCGGGGATCGGCGCGCCCCCAGGGGATCGTCTTGCTCTCTTACTTCACAGAGACGTCCTTGCGCAGTCCATCGACCGTTTTCTCCCCGATACCAGTGACGCGGGAAAGATCGTCGACACTGGCATAAGGTCCGTTGGCCTCGCGATCACTCACGATAGCCGCAGCCTTCGTGGCACCAATCCCCGGTAACGCCTCCAACTCTGCAGCGGATGCGGTATTGAGATTGACCGATGCGGCCAGAACGGAAAGCGGCGCGAACGCCAGACAAAACAACAGAACGGCTAGTTTCAGCTTCTTCATATCCTTATCTCCTTGCTGATAAATTTTCCTTTCCATGTGCCAGGGCATCCGGCCCTGCACGTTCACGAATATACACAGTGAATATAGGAAGCATCAACTCGATTTCCAACTGAGGAGGTTCTCCCGGACCCTCACCGCGAACCCGACAATCCTGGTCGGCCTTGGCATCAAGTATGCTGAACTGGCGATCTCCGCAACGAATGCCCTATGGCATGAGAACCCTGAAACCATGGAAATCGGTCTCGAGCAAGATCACAATCCGGCCGGTTCACGCATCGACAGACTGCCGCTTCCACCTTTTCGCTGGAACGCGAAACCAGACAGACCCGCCGTGTAAGACGGGACATAGCGGCAATACAGATCGATACGACACACCGCCTTTCTCGATACCCCAGGGCGGGTCCCGTTTAACAACTCCGACCGGAACAGACAGCGTCGAGATCTTTTGATTGGACCAGCGATTGAGCGACCCGAATCCGCATGCCGTAAGGCACCGGCTGGTTGATCATCAGGCTGAAAGGAATCCAATCCTGGTCGCGCCATAGATAGCCGGCAAGGCAGCTGACACCGCGCAATGTCCCGGTCTTGGCAAGCACACCTGAGGCCTCTTCCGGCAACAGTTCGCGATAGGGTGCAAAGGCCTTCAACAGGGTCAACATCTGGCGACCACTTATCCTGTTCTTGCGGGATAATCCCGCACCCTCTTCCACGCGAAAACCCTTCCACCCAAATCTTTCCGACGCCCAATGATTCATCGCCTGCCGGGCATCGTTCACTGTCAGGGGTTGCCCCACGTCGGCATCGCCCAGAAGGATGAACAACTGATTGGCGATAAAGTTGTTGGAATACTCCAGCATCGCCCTCAGCATCTGTCGCAGGTCTTGGCTGTTGCGATGCACGTATATGGCCGAGAGCCCGTGCGGCACCCGCCCTTCTCGCCAATTGTCGGTGACGCGGACATCCGCCGCGCGCAGCTTGGTGATCAACACTTCGGCAAAGTACCTGGGCGCCAACGCCTCGTCGCGCAGATTGATGCGATGGTTTCCCGGACCCAATCCTTCTGCCAGAGATCTCGCCAACGGCGTCAGGGGCGTTTGCGCCTCGGCGGACCTCAGCCCGCGGGAATCAACCTCCAGGTTGACCGTGTTGAAGTTGGCCGCCAACGCAGACACCGGCGCATCGTATGGATTGTCGGTGGACGAGCGCCCGTCGATTTCGGCGTTTGGCGCAAACAGGCTGGCATCGGTGGCCACGCCCTTCAGTTCGGTGATGCCAAGATTGGCAAGGGCCACCGCCACCAAATCCAGCTCCTCTGAAACCAGAAAGGGATCGCCGCCGCCCCTGACCCACAACCATTGCTTGTCGTCCACATAGAACTCTGTCGTAAAACGATGATCCAGCCCCCAACGTTCAATCGCCGCGAGGGCCGTCAGAATTTTCATTGTGGATGCCGGAACCATGGGACGATCCGGTTGGTGCGCGACTACCAGTTGCCCCTGCTCTTCCACCAGCAGGCTGGCCGCGTTCATCGAGAGCACTCGGGAGAGGCTATTGTCAGCAACGGCGACGGACGGCGTTAACGCTACCAAGAGCCACAAGGCGGCCGTCATGATCATGAAAACCTGTAGCCCGCTGGCGCCTGTTTTTTTCATCGGCCCGCTCAGTTCGCCAGAAAATCAAGGACAAGCGCCACGAATAACGCCAGGCCGACATAATTGTTATTGAGAAAGGCGCGAAAACAGGCGGAGGGTTCCCGTTCACGAATCAAATACTGCTGGTAGAGGAACAAGCCACCGGTAACCAGTACGCCCAGGTAAAACAACTCGCCACGTTCCGTCAACACACCAACGGCCACCAGAAGCACCAGCATCACCAGTTGCAATACGCCGATCACGAAACGGTCATAGGTACCGAAGGCGATCGCTGTCGATTTGATCCCCACCTTGAGATCGTCTTCGCGGTCCACCATGGCGTACATGGTGTCGTAGATCACGGCCCACAACAGGGTCGCGACAAACAGCACCCAGGCCTCGAAGGGTATCTGTCCCTGCAAGGCGGTGAACGCCATCGGCACCGCCCAGCCAAAGGCCGCACCCAGCACCACTTGCGGAAAGTGGGTGTAACGCTTCATGAAGGGGTAGGTCGCCGCGAGCGCCGCGGCCGCCAGCGACATCAGAATCGTCTGGATATTCAGTAACAGAACCAGCAGAAATGCCGTCAGCGCCAAGGCCACGAAGACACCCACGGCCTCTGTCGGCGATACCCGGCCACTTGCCAACGGCCGTTGACTGGTGCGGGCCACATGCCCGTCGAGATTCCGGTCGGCAAAATCGTTAATGGCGCAGCCGGCGGAGCGCATGAGTACGGTACCGGCCACGAACACCAGGACCACCATCGGGTCGGGCCGACCATCACCCGCAATCCACAGTGCGCACAACGCAGGCCAGAGCAAAAGCAGAATGCCGATGGGACGATTCAGGCGCACCAGCTCTGCATAGCGGCCGAGTCGCTCGCGCAGGGTCGGGGATTGGGGGTTCGCAGTGACCGTTTTCATAGCGGTTGCCGGGTTACGGAATCTCCGGTAAAAAAATCTCGTTCACCAACAATGGTCGCCCCGCGTAGTGAAACAGGGTGCGCCGCCCCCAAAGTACCCTCGGAGTATGATCCAGGTTCATCACGGCCCGCGCAAACAGCGGATGCCTGGGTCCCAAGCGCCCCACTTCAACACGATCCCGCCTTGTGGTGGGATCGGCAAACAGCACCGCACCCAGTGGTCGATTACCCAGAAAGCCCAAACGGCGAGCCTTGCCAGTCATGCTCGATTGAGGGATCAGGGTGCGGGCGAATACCCAGGACACCGCGCCGCAGCGCAACTCGACCTCTCTCACCAGTACCCGTTCACGCGGGAAGATCGCCAGCAATCGCCGCTCACTCGGTAGCGGGTGCGCGCGCCACTGCCCCAGTAAGCGGACGGAAAAATCTCCACTGCAGGCATCGATCACCCGTCGCGTCAGCGAGCTGTCGTCCCGGAGCCAGTGATGGAGTGCCCTTGGGGCGCCAACGAGCGCACCGCGATCCAGCGTGCGCCAGGACGACTCCAGTAGCAGACGATGGAGCGGTTTAGTTGACAATTAGGGATCCGCGATCGGTGAAGTAACCGTAAAATTATCGCACAAGGCAGCGTCCGACCCTACGAGTCCACAGTTTCGGATCTCACTGACAGGACAGATAGCGCCTCCGGCTGAGAGCGGACGCTTTCTCCCGGTTTTCCTGAAGAGCCGGGCGTACTCGCCGTGATAAACTCTGGCCCACATTCAGAAGCAGGACGGGCACCTCCGACCGCACGAGGGCCCACAAGGGAATATGTTCGGAAATCTCATCAAGCTTGGCCTTTTCGCCATCATCATCGCCGCCGTCACCCTGTTCACACGAGATCAGCTGCAGCCGCCCGGGGAGGACGCCGCACCGCCGGCAGCTTCAATGAAACCCGAGAAGGGTGTGCGTCCGGCACCACCCGGCCCGCCTGCCGCAGAGCCCGCTCCCGGTCCGACGCCTGTCCCCGTGACAGTTCAGGCCGAAGCTGCCGCCGAGCCAAACCCCGTCACCGGGATGGCAGAGGCGCCTGCACCAGCCCCGATCGCGCCCACGCCACCGCTGCCTGCCGCTGCCGTCACCGAGTCCTCGTCCACCACGCTGTCGCCGGGTAAAGCGGCAGACTCCGTCATCACCTCCAAGGAAGAGACCATCGTTTCAACCGCCGCCGGGGAGGTTGCACCCGATGCGCCTGCTGCCGGGGATTTGCAGACCGAGTCCACACCACCCGTTGAGGAAGCCATAGCGCAGACGGCCACAGCGAAAGACGTAAACATGGCGGTTTCAGGATCCAGCGGGATGGCAGGCACAGAGGAAACGGCGGAAACCGCCGTCGCACCACCAGTATCGGTGGCGGACATGACATCTGCCAAGGCGGCAGCAGAGATCGAAAACGTCTTCGAGTCATTCCCATCGGAAGCAGCATCGCCGGAACCCGCGAACCCGCAGGTTGAAGGGGTCAATCCGCCAACGCAGTAACCCGCTTGGTCAAGGCGGCTCTTCGTCGGCTAAACACCGCCGTAGCGCGTTCGTTCACCCAGCCAGCGCCGGATCAAGGCCCTGGCATTCTCAGGCCACCCGGCCAACAGGCTATCGGCGTCCCGCTGTACCGAGGCCAGCAGCGGCTGGTGGCGCACCAGATCTGCGACACGAAATTGCAGCTGTCCGGTCTGACGCGTTCCCATCACCTCGCCAGGACCTCGCAATTCGAGGTCCTGGCGGGCAATCTCAAATCCGTCATTGGTGTCCCGCATGACATTGAGGCGCTGGCGCGCGACCTCGCCCAAGGGCAGCCGATACAACAAGACGCAGTGGCTCTCAGCCCTGCCGCGTCCTACCCGACCTCGAAGCTGATGAAGCTGCGCCAGGCCAAGACGCTCGGCATTCTCGATAATCATCAAACTGGCATTGGGCACGTCGACGCCAACCTCGATGACGGTGGTGGCCACCAGCAGGTCCGTGCCGCCGTTTTTGAAGTCCTGCATGGCGGCCTCTTTGTCCTTCGCCTTGAGGCGACCGTGCACCAGGCCGACGGACAATCCATCAAGAACCTCGGCCAATCGCGCGGCCGTATCTTCCGCCGCCTGCGCCTGAAGCGCCTCCGACTCATCAATGAGCGTGCAGACCCAATAAGCCTGGCGGCCGGCGGAACAGGCGTCGCGCACCCGCTCGATCACCTCCTCCCGTCGCTGGTCAGAGACCACCACGGTTTTCACGGGTGTCCGACCCGGGGGTAATTCGTCGATCACCGACAGATCAAGATCGGCGTAGGCGGTCATGGCCAGGGTTCTCGGTATGGGCGTAGCCGTCATGATCAATTGATGAGGAACCAAGCCGGTGCTTTCGCCCTTCTGTCGCAGGGCCAGTCGTTGGTGGACACCGAAGCGGTGTTGCTCGTCAATCACCACCAGGCCGAGCCGGGCGAAGGAAACATCACCCTGGAACAGCGCATGGGTTCCTACGACCACTGCGGCCTCTCCGCCGGCAAGCTCATCCAGAACCTGCTGCCGCCGCAGCCCCTTGTTGCGCCCCGTCAACCAGGCCACATTGATGCCAAGTGGTTGAAACCAGTTTTCGAGATTTCGCAGATGCTGCTCGGCGAGCAGTTCCGTCGGCGCCATCAAAGCCACCTGCCAACCCGACTCTACGGCGGTTAATGCAGCCAGTGCCGCAACGATCGTCTTACCGGAACCCACATCACCCTGTACCAGGCGTTGCATTGGCGAAGCCGCGGACAAGTCAGTCTCTATCTCCCGCAATACCCGTTCCTGGGCGGATGTCAGTCTGAAATGCAGGGCCGCCCTCAGTTGACAGCTGAATTCCCCACCCCCGCTGAGGGCAGGCGCCTGGCGCTGGCGTTGCGCCTGGCGCACCAAACGCAGGCTGAGTTGATGGGCAAGCAATTCCTCGTAAGCCAGACGCAGTTGAGCAGGATGACGGCCGGCCTCGAGATCCGCCAGGGCAATGTTCGGCGGCGGACGGTGCAACAGGCGGACGGCTTCGGCCAACGAAGAGCGGGACGGAACCTCCAGCGACGAAGGCAGCCACTCCCGCAGTACCGCACCTCGATCGAGCAACGCCAGTGCCTTGTCACTCAGGTCCCGCCAGGTCTGCTGCTGCAGCCCTTCAGTGGTCGGATAGATGGGCGTCAGCGTTGCCGCGACCTCAGGGCTTTCACCATCGGCCAGGGATCGATACTCTGGATGTACCATTTCGTAGCTGTTCGGGCCGCTGCGGACCTCGCCATAACAACGCAGTCGCGCACCCGCAGAAAGATTTTCCCGTTGTGCGGCGGAAAAATGGAAGAATCGCAGCACCAGGACCCCGCTCTCGTCATCCAGATGAAGCAGTAGCGAGCGGCGTCTGCCGAAACGAATCTCAGCGCGAAGCACGACGCCCTCGATCACCGCCCAGTCACCCCGCCGCACTGAACCAATGGGGGTGACCCTGGTTCGATCCTGATATCGAAGCGGCAAATGGAACAGCACGTCCTGTACGCTGTTGATGCCGATTCGGGACAGCCTTTCCGACGTGCGCGGGCCCACCCCTTTAAGGGCGGTCACCTCAAGGTGGTCGAGTTCTGCCTTGTTGTCGGTTGCCGTCAAGCCGGGTATCAGTCTGGTTGCTTGGCCTTGGCTTTGTCAGAATACGGTTTTGGATCACGAAGGCAAGCCACCGAAATGACCCGTCAGGAACAGCTGGTGATCGAAACGAAGGGGCGAGGCACCTATAACATCACTCCCCCGGTCACTCGCATGGTCGCCAATTCCGGCATCGAAACCGGGCTATGCCACGTGTTCGTCCAGCACACCAGCGCCTCGCTGATCCTATGTGAGAACGCCGATCCCGCGGTAAGGCGGGACCTGGAGGACTTCCTGGAAAGGTTGGTTCAGGACGGAGACCCGCGCTTTGTCCATCGCGACGAAGGGCCTGATGACATGGCCGCCCACATCCGGTCCATACTGACCAATATGGAAGTAACCATACCCATCAGCAGCGGCCGCCTGGCGTTAGGGACCTGGCAGGGAATCTATCTTTGGGAGCACCGGTACGCCGGTCATCGCCGACGGGTATCGGTGACGACGCAGGGCTGAGAGAGCAGCGGTGGGGACGAACGCCCACCGCCACCCGGACTACTTCAGACTGGCGAGCCCCGCGGTGAATCCGTCGAGGGAGATAGGTACGGTGATCCCCTGGCGATTGCGGCCGCCAAAGGTGATGTTCAGCTCCTTGCCCTTCTTCATGGAGGCCAGGAATTCATTGTCAAGTTCAACCCCGGCACGACAACCCGCGGGATCACAGGTATCCACCGGGATTCGACCGGTCTTACCCTCATCCACCCGCAATTCGACACCCGGCGGCAACCAGATTCCGAGCGGCAGCAACAAGGCACCAACGGGCGTTTCGACGCCGGGCAGGTAACCCACCGCCATTTGCAGAACCGGTTGCTCCGAAGCCTGTTCGGTCAGGGTCTGCACGATCTGACAAAGATTCTGCTCTTTGGGGGGCGTTGCCTCCGCCGGCGCTTCATCTGTTTTCTCGCTACCCTCCACCTTCACGGCAAGTTTCCCGTCAGGCACCGGGATCTTTTCGCACTGAACGGTCCAGTCATTGAACTTCTCACCGGGGGTGGGCTCTGCCTGGACATTAGTAGACAGCGCCAGAAACGCGCCAAGGACAATCGGCCAGCTGTGAAGCTTATACATGGATACCTCGTGCATTGGGAAAAATACCGTTCGCAGTTCGAACTTGGGGGAAAACAAAAGTTCCGTTTCAGCCGCTAAGGTTAACACTGCCCGGCACCAGCCGCACCGCCCGTCTGCATCGCAGCGACCAGCGCACAGGAGATTTGTCATTCAGGACGCCCAAATCCGCCAATTTCAAGGGTTGCGGGGGCCGAACCGATGACACTCTCTCAGGTGGCAGCGACCCGGCGCGAGGCCCTGGCCACCGCCAGTGCGGTCATATTCAGCAGACCACGGACGGTGATGCTGGGTGTGACCACGTGCGCAGAATAGGCCGCGCCCAGCAAAATGGGGCCAATCACGACCCCCGGCCCAGGGCACGTAAAAGATTGTAAGAAATGTTGGCGGCGTCCAGGTTGGGCATGACGAGCAGATTCGCAATCCCCGTGAGACTGGAACGCGGAAACAGCTGGTCGCGGATCGCCGGAATCAGCGCCAGGTCCGAATGCATCTCGCCTTCGACTTCCAAATCAGGCGCCTGTTCGCGCAGCATCTTCACCGCTCGCGCCATTTTCACTGCCGATGGCGAGTCATGATTGCCGAAATTGGAATGAGACACCAGTGCCACCTTCGGCTCGATTCCGAAATTTCTGACCTCATCCGCGGCCAGCCGCGTAATCTCGACGATGTCGTTGGCATCGGGATCGACCTGTACGTAAGTATCGGCGAAGAAAAAAATGGTGTCGTTGAGGACGACTGCGTTCATCGTGGAAAGTTTGCCGACACCGGGTGCCTTGCCAATAACCTCATCCACGTGCTTGAGGTGGCGCTGAAAACGGCCGAGCAGACCGCAGATCATCGCATCGGCCTCACCCTCGGCCAACAGTACCGAAGCCAGAACAGTGAAATTTCTTCGCACGGATTCGCGCGCCTCCAGGGGCGAGTAGCCGTTGCGAATCACCCGCTCGTAGAAGGCCTCCACATGCTCTTCGTGGCGTGGCGAATCGAACGGATCCAGGATATCGAAGTCCTGGCCGGGGACCATGCTCAGTCCCATCTCGCGGGTTCGTGCCTTGATGACCTCGCTCCGACCGATGAGAATCGGCTGTGCAATACCCTGCTCCAGTACCTGCCGCGTCACCTCCAGCACCTTCGGCGCCTCGCCGTCCGCGTACACCACCCTCTTTGGCTCCGAGCGAGCCGCTGTCGAATACGGGCTTCATCACCATGCCGGAGGAAAACGAGTAGTTACACAGCGTCTCCTGATAGGCATCCAAGTCCGTGATCGGCCGAGTGGCAACACCGCTTTCCATGGCCGCTCTCGCCACTGCCGGCGCGACTCCACCGATCAGGCGGGGATCGAAGGGTTTCGGGATCAGATATTCCGGTCCGAACTGTAATGTGCCTCGCCACCGTAGGCGGCAACGCACCACGTCCGAGGGCTCGGTCGCGCCAGCTCGGCGATGGCCTCGAACGCAGGCGAGCTTCATCGCCTCGATTGATGTCGGTTGCGCCCGACATCGAGCGCGCCGCGAAAGATAAAGGGAAAGCAGAGAACATTGTTGACCTGGTTGGGATAGTCCGAACGCCCGGTGGCCATGATGGCATCGGGACGCACGGCCTTGGCCTCCGTCCGGCATGATTTCGGGATGTCGGATTGGCCAAGCGCCAAAATCAATCGGCTTGATCGGCCATCGTCTTGACCATCTCAGGCTTGAGCACCCCAGGCGCCGACAGGCCAAGAAAATATCGGCGCCCTCGATGACCTCCTCGAGGGTGCGGGCTCGGTCTGCTGGGCATAGCGAATCTTCTGGGATCCATGCACTCCGTGCGGCCTTGGTAGACCACGCCGGTAATGTCGGTGCACCAGGATGTTTTCACGGCGGAGGCCGATGCCCACCAGCAGGTCAAGGCAGGCGAGCGCGGCGGCCCCGGCGCCCGAGGCCACCAGCTTGACCTCCGGCGATATTCTTTCCGACCACTCCAGTGCCATTGAGTAGCCGCGGCGCAACGACGATCGCCGTGCCATGCTGGTCGTCGTGAAATACCGGGATGTTCATGCGCTCCCGCAGCGCCTTCTCGATATCGAAACACTCCGGCGCCTTGATGTCTTCAAGATTGATGCCGCCGAAAGTGGGCTCCAGGCGTCGCCACGATTCGACAAATTTCTCCGGATCCGGTCTCATCGATCTCGATATCGAAGACAGTCGATATCCGCGAACTTCTTGAACAGGACCGCCTTGCCTTCCATGACCGGCTTCGAGGCAAGGGCGCCGATGGCCCCGAGACCGAGAACCGCCGTGCCGTTGGTGATGACCGCCACGAGATTGCCCCGCGCCGTGTAGTCGGCCGCCTCGAGCGGGTCCTCTTCGATGGCCTCGCACGCGGCGGCGACACCGGGGGAATAGGCCAGCGCAAGATCGCGCTGATTGGCCATCGGCTTGGTTGCCTTGATTTCCAGCTTTCCGGGTCGCGGATACTGGTGGTACTCGAGGGCTTCTTTCTTCAGGTCTTCGTTCATGGATGCTGCTCACTAAAGGTATTGCGGCCGGTGGTGACGCCCCGCGCTTGCGGGGTAGACACTAAGGATCAAACCAGGAGATGTTGCGCTGCAGCAATTCTATCAAAAAACCGGAAACGCCGGATCGAATACGACATTGACGGGCACGGCCGTGCCCGCCAAGCCGATCCGGCGGGCGTATCAGATCGCCTCCGGCTCCATTCGGATGGCACCGCAAGGACACTCCTCGGCGCACATGCCACATCCCTTGCAGTAGTCGTACTTGAACTCGAAGCGTTTGCCAGGTCCGAGCTTGGTGATGGCATTGTCCGGACAGATGCCATAACAGTTGTCGCACTCGAAACAGTTGCCACAGGAGAGACAGCGGCGAGCCTCGAACTTGGCGTTTTCCTCGTTGAGATTGCCGACCACTTCCGCGAATCCGGACTGGCGGCGCATCAGGTCGAGCATGGGCCGCACCGTGCGCGGCGCATCGCTGTAGTACCAGCTGTTGAGCATGTCGAATCCCGCCACCTCGTGCTTCTCGGGCGCCTGGTAGGCCTTACCGCGCAGCCAGGCATCCAGATTGCGGGCGGTTTTCTTACCCTGACCGATGGCGACGGTCACGGTACGGGCGGAGGGCACCATATCGCCAAGGCAGAAGACCCCATCGGATCCGCTCATCATGTGTCCGTCAATCATGACCACGCCGTCCCGGATCTGGAGGCCCGGAAGTTTCGACAGCAGGTCATCCTCCACCACCTGTCCCAAGGCCTGCACCACCACGTCCGCCTCCATGGTCTCAGTTTCGCCGGTAGCGACGGGGCGGCGGTCATCGCCCATGAGGTTCTTCTCCAGGATCAGCTTGTTGCCGTCAATCTCCTTGATCACTCGCAGCGCCCGGATCTGCACACCCTCCTCCAGTGCCTCGTGAATCTCCATGGGATGGGCGGTCATGTCGGACCGGTCGCGACGGACCAGGACAGTCACTTCGGGACAGCCCAGACGAACGGCGCTGCGCGCCACGTCCATCGCGGTATTGCCGCCGCCCTGGACCACCACCTTGCCACGCATGGCGGTGGGCTCCTCGAGTTCAACTTCCCGCAACACGTCCAGGGCATCCAGAATCGTGATGTCGCCGCCCTTTTGGGGAACCTGCGCGAATTTTGCAATGGGGGCCCCCAGGGCAAGAATGACCGCGTCGAAACCGCCTTTGTCACGGGTCCCCAGAATGTCGTCGATACGGGCGTTGCAGCGAATATCAACGCCCATTTCCTCGATACGCCTGATCTCCCCGTTGAGCTTCTCCCGCGGCATGCGGTACTTCGGGATACCGTAACGGATGAGACCGCCGGCCTTGGCCGAGGATTCGAACACCGTGACCTGGTGACCCATGCGGCGCAGGTGATAGGCCGCGGTCAGCCCCGCCGGGCCGGCCCCGATGATCATGACCTTCTTGCCGGTATCCGCGCCTGGCTCCACCGTCCACTGGTACATGAGTCCCTGGTCGCCCAGAAAGCGCTCCACAGAGTTGATCCCCACGGCCTCGTCCACCTGGCCCCGGTTGCAGACGCTCTCGCAGGGCTGGTAGCAGACCCGGCCCATGATAGCCGGGAAAGGGTTATCCTCCCATGATCTGTCGCCAGGCGTCTTCGTAACGCCCTTCCTCGGCAAGATAAAGCCAGTGCTGGATATTCTCGCCGGCAGGGCACCCCTGATTGCAGGGTGGCATCCGGTCCACATAGACCGGCTTTTCCGTCCGCCAACTGCCCGTCTTGTTCAAAAGGCTGGAGCCCACCTCCAACGTGATGGCAAAAGGCGTCTTGCTCATGACGGCTCTCCTTCGGTGTCGATCAAGCCGAACTTGCGGATGTTTTTGGTCTGCAATGAGCTGAAGCTTCTCCAGCTGATGGACGTTGCCGGGTTTCAGAACATGAGAGAAGCGCCGTTGGAGTTTCAGGTAATCCTGACACCGGCTGGCGTCGGCGGATTTTGGTCACGCTGGTGACTTCACCGTGCTCGGCCTCGAACAGAGGATAGAGCCCGGATTCAACCGCGAGCCTGGCGATCTTAACCGTGTCCGCCGGCCTCGAGCCCCGATCCCAGGGGACAGGGCACGAACACCTGCAGGTAACGCGCACCGCGGATGCTCATGGCCTTTTCCACCTTGGTTTCCAGGTCATGCAGGCGATCCACGCTGGCCGTGGCCACATAGGGAATGTTGTGGGCCATGGCAATCAGAGGCACGTTTTTGCCCTGACCAAATATCTGCCCCGGCTCATCACCCACTGGCATGGTCGTTGCGGTGCGCGCCGCCGCTGGTGTGGCGCTGGAACGCTGCACGCCCGTATTCATATAGGCCTGGTTATCGTAGCAGATGTAGAGCACGTCGTCGTTGCGCTCGAACATGCCGGACAGGCAACCGAATCCGATGTCCGTGGTCCCGCCGTCACCGCCCTGCGCGATGACGCGCACCTCATTTCTGCCCTTGACCTTCATCGCCGCGGCGATACCGGTGGCCACCGCCGGTGCATTGCCGAACAGGGAGTGCAACCAGGGAATGCGCCAGGCGGATTCGGGATAAGGCGTGGTGAAGACCTCAAGACACCCGGTGGCGTTGGCAGCGATGAGCTGGTTTTTGGTCACGCGCATGGCGGCGTCTAACGCGTAGCGCGCACCGAGCGCCTCGCCGCATCCCTGGCAGGCGCGATGTCCCGAGTCCAGGGAATTGGACCGGTCCATGGTGGCCTGCACTGTGCGCTGGGCCTCGTCGAGCAGGCGGTTGCCCACCGTGAGGGTGCCTGTCTGGTAGAACTTGACTGTTTGATGTGCCATTTTCTTTCGCCCCCTAACCCGTCTTCGCCACGTCTACCACGCCCATTTCACGCAGGATGTTCTCCGCCGATGGACCGGATCGCCGATCTCCGCGTTCACGCTCGAGTTCCCGGTCCACGATGTCCTGCTTGAGATCGAGAAAATGGGTGTCCTCCAGCGCGTCTTTTTCCGCATTGATAAACAGATCACGCAGCGAGTCCCGTGAGATGGGCCGGCCACCGAGGCCGCCGATGACGGAGTAAACGTCGGCATCCAGACCGCGCATGGCCATGCGGACGTTACCCGCGACGATGCCTCCCAAGCCCACGGCAAGACATTTTTCGAAAACCACCACCCGCTTGGTCTGCTCCACTGCCGATCGCAACTGCTCGAAGGGAAAGGGCCGAAAGGAACGGATGGTCACCGCGCCGACCGAATGGCCGTCTTGCCGCATCTCGTCGATCACCTCCTCCATGGTGCCGATGACCGAGCCGAGGGTCACCACCAGGGTTTCGGCATCCTCGCCCCGATAGCTCGAAATCAGTCCGCCGGAGTCCCGCCCGAAAATCTCCCTGAACTCATCGGCGATCTGCGGAATCATTTCCAGCGCCTGCATCTGCCTTTGATGCGCCAGGTAGCGCACTTCGGTGAAGGCCTCAGGGCCGACCATGGCGCCGATGGACTTGGGATCGGCGGGATCGAGCACCTGACGAGGCTCGAAGGGCGGCAGGAAGGCGTCGACCTGCTCCTGGGTCGGGATATCCATACGTTCGAAGGCATGGGTCAGGATGAAGCCGTCCATACAGACCATGACCGGCAGGCTGATGGCCTCGGCCAGCTTGAAGGCCTGGATATGCACATCCACGGCCTGTTGATTGGTCTCCACATACAGCTGGATCCAGCCTGCATCACGCATGGACATGGAGTCCGACTGGTCGTTCCAGATATTGATAGGTGCGCCGATAGCCCGGTTGCCCACCGTCATGACGATCGGCAGACCGAGACCCGAAGCGTTGTAAACGGCCTCGGCCATGAAGAGCAGCCCCTGGCTCGCAGTCGCCGTGTAGGATCTCGCGCCGGCTGCCGAGGACCCAATGGCCACGGACAAAGCGGCAAACTCCGATTCCACGTTGATGAATTCGCAGTTTTCGAGCGACCCGGCCTTAACCAGGGTGCCCAGATCCTCGACGATATGGGTCTGGGGTGTGATGGGATAGGCGCAAATCACTTCCGGGCGGCACAAAGCCACCGCTTCGGCCACCCCGTGGGAGCCTTCAATCTGTTTGAGCATGGGATTCTCCGATCAGGCAGCGTTGGCTGAACATTTGGCCAGGACGATTTCATAGGCCGCCTTGGCGGCGGTAATATTGGACTCGCCGAGCCTGCCTGGAAATTTTCTCTGGATGGCTTCGATGACAGCGTCCTTGCCTATAACGCCGGTGATGGCCGAAAGGGCGCCGAGCAACACGGCGTTTGGTAGCGGGCGTTTTACGAATTTCAACGCGATTTCCGTAGCGGGGACCGTACAGACCCTGCGCGGCGGCAGATGATCGATCGCCGCAGCAATACCCAGTTCCTCCACGCTGCGACTGGTATTGATCAGCAGGTAGCCCGATCGTGACAGGCCGTTAAGCACATCGATGGCACCGAACAGCGTCGGGTCCTGAACGATGAGCGCATCGGGCTCCATAACGGGTTCGCGCAGGCGGATCGTCTTGTCGTCAATGCGACAGAACGCGACCACGGGTGCGCCCATGCGCTCGGAACCGAAACTGGGAACCGCCTGGGCATGCTTGCCCTCGATAAAGGCGGCGACTGAGAGCATTTCGGCCGCGGAAACCACGCCCTGGCCTCCACGACCGTGGATACGGACTTGAAGCATTTTGTTCTCCTTTGGTGGAGTTTCGCCCGTCCTTTTGGGCCGGTGAAATCCTTAAGGGATCGTTTGGATCCCAACTAAAAGTGGAACCATCCCGGTGATGGCTGGGACAAGCTCCATGAACGGCCGACGGAAACTGTTTTTCCAACGAGCCGATCGAGACAATGTGCACCTTGTTGTGCGGCGCATCATTGGATTGCAGGCAGAATTCACCTGCAGAAAATCAATTCATCAATTGCCTGGCAGTCACTCCGCATCCGCAAGCGGGATCACCAATACGGGCACGTTGCAGCGCCTGACCACACGTTCCGCTATGTGGCCCATGGTGGCCCCGTGAATGCCGCCCTTACCATGTTTGCCGACAACCACCAGGTCATAGTCGCCCTCCTGCACCATATCGACGATCAATCTCACCGGCTCGCCCATCTTCACCACGACGTCGTAGGTGACGTAAGGGCGGGCATCGTGACTTGCCAACGCCTCTTCGCAGTACTCGGTCAGCGTGTCACGAATCGCCACATCATCCCGTTTACGCCTGGTGAGGAGCTTCTTCGCCTCGTCGAGATTCTGTTTTTTAAGTTCATCCCAGAGGTCATCGCCTATGTACCCGACGAGGTACTTCTCGAACTCAGGCTCCTCCATAACGTGGAAGACCGTCAGACTGGCGCCGTGGCAATTGGCAATGCTCGCCGCAAAGGGAAAGGCGTGGCGTCCGCTGTCCGACAGATCCGTGACGTACAGGATCTTATGAAAGACAATCTTGGGTACCCTGTTTGTTTGCTGCATGTTGTGTTCCCGTAGATTTATCGAATCTGCAAGCAGAATCAGTGCGCCGGCGCTTTTTTGAACCAATCGAGCCAGATACCGCTCAACAACCAGGAGTAGGCCCAGGTTCCCACCAGGATCAACGCGAATGCGACCACGATGTCGGTGGTACTGCCATCAAGGGAGAATCCGGGCACATAGCCGAAAAGGAAGGGTGCCAGGTAGAGGAACTTGGCGAATTTAAAGGCCGAAAACGCCGTATTCCACATATTCGCCTTGGCAATGGTGGCCCCTGCAAAGGCAGCGATACAGACCGGCGGCGTAATGTTGGAATCCTGCGACAACCAGTAGACGATCATGTGCGCGGCCAGGGGATTGACGCCCAGTTCGGTCAACGCAGGCACAGCCACCACTGCTGTTATCAGGTAGGCGGCCGTTACCGGTACGCCCATGCCCAGTACCAGCGAGGCCAGGGCGATGAGCAGTATGGTCAACCAGAGCTTACCTTCGGCCAGTTCGATGACGATGTCCGCAAAGGTGAGGATAAGTCCGCTGTAAGTCAGCACGCCGATGATGATGCCGATAACACCAACGGTGGCGCCGATCTTCAAACTGGATTCAGCACCGGCACGGGACGCCTCGACAAAGCCCTTGACATCGATGCGAGTGTCCTTGCGCACCCAACTGACTGCTATACAGGCCACCACACCCAGTATCGCGGAATACGCCGGCGAATAACCAGCCAGCATGAAGATGGTAATCACCACGAGCGGCAAAATGTAAAACCACTCCTTCTTGAAGATTTCCATGGCACTGTGCGGGCTTTTTTCGCCGATGATGTTATTGCGCTTCGCATCAGTAGTGAACCTGCACATAGACGCTGAAGAAGTACATCAGGGCCGGGAAAATAGCCACCAGCATGATTTGCGAATAAGGCAGTCCGGTGAGTTCCGCCATGATGAAACCGCCGGCACCCATGATGGGCGGCATAAACATGCCACCGATGGATGCCGCAGGTTCCATACCCCCTGCCACGTGAGGCTTGAACCCGGCCTTCTTCATCAACGGAATGGTGAATGCACCGGTGGAAACCGTATTGGCGATGGCGCTGCCCGAAATGGATCCGAACAGTCCACTGGCGATAACGGCCACCTTGGCCGGTCCGCCGATCTTGTGACCCACCGCTGCCAAGGGAAAATCCATGAAAAATCGCTGTGCGCCACTCTTTTCCAGAAAGGCGCCAAAAATAACGAAGAGCACCACGTAGGTGGCCAGAACATTGGCCATGATGCCGAAGACACCATCACTCTTGTAGAAAATACTGGTGCAAAGATCAGGAAAGGTATCCCCGGCATGAGAGATCATTTCCGGGGCGTACTCGCCATAGACACCATAAAGCAGCAGGATGGCGCCGATGATCACGAAAACCGTACCCACTACCCGCCGCGCCAGCTCTATACCGATCAGTACACCGATCATGGCGATCCAGGCGTCCAACTCGGTTTCCGCACCCGCCCGGTAGTCAATCACCTCGAAATTAAGTATCCAGTAACCAATAGTGACAATGGACAGAACAATCAGTGTGTAGTCGACGATACGTCCCATCGTCCCCTTCGAACGATACAGCATGAAATACCAGGACATAGGTGATGAGCACGTAGATTCCGCGATGATACTGAGTCGCGGTAGGCTCAATGACGGCGGCGTAGGAATAAAAGAGTACCAGCGATACCGACAGCACATCGAAGACGATCTGCTCGATCCTGTTGAGTTTTCCATACAACATCGCCATCCCCTCTCTTCAAATTGTTGTGTTGTCGATGACCGGACAATAAAGGGACGAGGCCCGCAGGCCCCGTCCTTTCAGTTGGCTGAACAGATCAGAGCAGCCCTTTCTCTTTCCAGAACTTCTCCGCGCCCGGATGCAGCGGCGTGACGATGCCCTCGATACCGGTTTCGATAGCCATATCCTTGAAGGTCTTCTTCTGGGCCTTCATGTGGGCCAGGCCTTCGTCAGTATAGATCTTGGACAGAAGATCGTAGACGATCTCGTCAGAAACGTCGGCATTGGCTACCCAGAGCGCTGAATCCTGGAAGGAAGGCGTATCGGTATCCACGCCTTTATAGGTACCTGCGGGAACCGCCAGCTTGGAAAAGTAAGGATACTGTTCGAAGAACCCGCTGTCGGCTGCGTCCTTACCGAGGTCAACCAATGCGATGTCGTTGGTCTGGGCCGCCATGATCACGGCGCCACTCGGGAAGGCGGTAAACAGCCAGAAGGCATCGAGCTGATTGTTGCCGAACGCATTTGCGGCATCGTTGTAACCCATTGCGTTGCGCTCGACCTTGTCCCAGAGACCCATATGGGTGAAGAACAACTCGGCGTTGGCGAAGGCGCCGGAGCCCGCGTTACCCACGCCCACTTTCTTGCCTTCCAGGTCTTTGGTGCTCTTGATCCCGGAATCCTTGCGAACCACCAGCTGAGCCGGCGCACCGTAAAGGAAGGAAACCGCCATCACGTCTTCGTATTTCTTGGGATCGTTTTTCAGGCGCCCTTCCCGTCCGAGGAATACGTGGCCGGAATAGACGACCCCGAAATCGGCTCGTCCCTTGTTGACCTTGCGCAGGTTTTCGACGGAGCCGGCGGAAGACTGCGCCTTGACCGTGTAGTCCTTGTTTTCCTTGACCGGGTCATAAACCTGGATGGCATTCGCCACCACCTGGAAGGTCCCGCCGGCGGGACCGCCACTGAATACGATGCGTTCGGCTGCCATTGAAGTCGCGGGTACAGCCAGCGCTACCGTCAGCGCGGCAACACCGGCGAGCAAAATGGAACGGCGTTTCTTTGTCATCGGGCTTCTCCTCAGAGATTTTTGGGTTGATCGATAATCCTTTGTCGGGAGGCGCCGATCCGCTCATTAACCTGTTCGTCTTGGCGCAAGACACCACCCCGCAGCACCGTAGCAACCAGCACGGACCATGCCAAAGGGGTCAACTGGATACATATATCAAGAAAAACAATCAGATAACGTAATTTCGGCTTCTTGTGAAACACCAGCAACCGGCGTGTTTCCACCCAATCAGAAATCGCGAATCGGCGGGAATCCGCCAATCGGCCAAGCAATCGAACTCAGATCAGCTGACCTGACTCGGGTTTACGAGTCCTTGTAGTCGGCCTTGTCCAGTCCGTACTTTTTCATTTTGTCGTATAGCGTCTTGCGCGGCACCCCAAGATTGCCCATGGCAACCTTGAGACTGCCCTGGCTATGGGCCAAAGCCTGCTCAATCAGTTGGCGCTCAAAGCAGTCAACCTGCCGGGGGAGACTGACCGCCACATCATGTGACTTCTCGCCATTCAGAAGTGCGCGACCGTCGTACCCGCAACCCTCCCCCAATAACACATATCGATCCGCGAAATTACGTAGTTCGCGAACGTTTCCAGGCCAGTCATGGGACATCAAAACCCGCAAGGTATCAGCCTCGGGCGCAGGAACTTCACGCTCATAGCGCGCGCCGGCCACAAGCAGAAAGTGGTGGAACAGCGTGCTGATATCCTCGCGTCGTTCACGCAACGGAGGTATGTTGACGGCGACTACGTTCAATCGGTAATACAGGTCCTCGCGAAAACGGCCTTCGCCGCTCGCCGCTTTAAGATCTTTTTTTGTGGCAGCCACAACCCGGATATCGACGGGGATAGGGTGGTTACTGCCGACGCGTTCGACCACGCGCTCCTGGAGAACCCGCAGCATCCTCACCTGTACCGCGAGGGGCATACTCTCAATTTCATCGAGAAACAGGGTTCCGCCGCTGGCGTGTTCGAACTTGCCGATGCGCTGTTCGCCAGCACCCGTGAAAGCGCCTGCCTCGTGGCCGAAAAGCTCACTCTCGATCAGATTTTCGGGGATGGCGCCGCAGTTGATAGGGACAAAATGCCCACCACGGCGAGCACTCATCTCGTGCAGCGAGCGGGCCACCAGTTCCTTACCCGTGCCCGTTTCGCCGAACACGAGCACATCTGCATCCGTATCGGCGATGCGGGCGATAGTTGCGCGCAAGTCAAGCATCGCCGGCGTCGTACCGATGATACGGGGTCCCAGCGGGCTGCATGCCTCGAGTTGCTCGCGCAATTGACGGTTTTCCATCGTCAGTTCGCGCTTTTCCATGGCCCGGGCCACCACGTCTCTGAGGGCATCGGCGGCAAAGGGCTTCTCAATGAAATCATAGGCTCCCTTGCGCATTGCCTGGACGGCCATGGCGATATCTCCGTGGCCGGAAATCAGAATTACCGGCAGCGCCGAATCGATCGCCACCACCCTTTCAAGCAACTCCAATCCCGACATGCCCGGCATGCGAATGTCGCTGACGATCACGCCCCGCCAATCAGCATCGATGAGGTCAAATACCGCGTCCGCTCGCGCGAAACAACTCACCTCATAACCCGAGAGCTCGAGGGTCTGGCGATTGGACATACGAATATGTTCTTCGTCATCGACGAAAATGACGGAGGTGGCCGGGCTCATTTCAAATCGCCTCTTGTTCGATTGTGATATCCCGATCATCCGACACGGGGACAACCAGCGTAAACACCGCGCCTGAATTATCTGAATTGATCACCGACAGCTGCCCATTCATCGATTCAACCAGGTGGGCACATATCGAAAGGCCCAGACCAAGGCCGGTCTCCTTGGTGGTGAAGAAAGGCTCGAAAATTTCGGTCAGGTGATTTCCGTCGATGCCGGGCCCCGAATCCTGCACCCTGATTTCCACCTGGTTCCGCCTCGGTTCCGCGATCACCCGGACTTCCCGGCCCCTGGAACCCGAAGCGGCCTGAATACCGTTGGTCACCAGATTCAACATGACCTGCTCCAACTGAACGCGATCGGCCCAAACATTGAGTCCTGGCGAGATGTCGCCAACCATCAACGCCACACCCGCCTTCTTCGCCGTGGCCGAAGCGATGTCCACCGTCGCTTTCACCGCTTCCGCAAGGGATACGGACTCGGGTGCCCCACTCGCCTTACGGGCGAAGGCCTTCAGCTGGCTCGAAATGCGCGCCACCCTTTCGGTCAAGACACCGATTTGCGTCAGGTTCCAACGGGCGTCGGCTGGCCTTTCCCTGCCTATCAATTCGCCCGCGTTATCGGCGTAGGTGCGGATCGCGGCGAGTGGTTGATTGAGTTCATGGCTGATGCTGGCGGACATCTGACCGAGGGATGCCAATTTGGCCGCCTGGATCAGCTGATCCTGGGCCTCCCGCAATGCCTGCTCCGCCTTGGCGCGTTCTTCTATTTCGGCCTGGAGACGGATATTACTGGCGGTCAGGTCCGCGGTGCGTTCCGCCACGCGGTGCTCAAGCCGGGATCGCGCTTCGCGCAGCTCGCTCTCCTGCTTTTTGCGCTCGGTGATGTCATGCAGCGTCACCAGCAGGCAACGGCCTTCACCCGAAGGTGCTCGACGCACCGCCATTTCGACGGGGAACAACCGTCCGTCCGCCCGAACACCCGTCACCTCCACCAGACCGCTCTGCTCCAACCGGGGCAACAACCCGGGATCTCCGGAAAAAAGCGCCGACACCGGGCGCCCGATCCAGGAATCCTCGTTATCCAGGCTGAACATTGCCCGGGCCGTAGGATTAATGCTCTCGATGCGGGCATCCTCATCCAGGGTAATCAAGCCTGCGTGGGTATTCTGAATGATGGCGCGTACGCGCGACTCGCTCGCCTCGAGGGCACGGCGCGAGGCGTCTTCGAATCGTAAGCGCTCCTGCTTTCGGTTCCAGCGCTGGCGTAAGAACAACACCAATAACAGGACCATGGCCAGAAAGACGGCGGCCAGAACCAGAATCCGCGCCACCCGTATTTCCACGTTGACCACGGGCAGCATCAGGTGGACCTGCCAACCGGCCTCCGGCATGGGCTCGTCCACCGTAACGTAGGTGGCGTACTGTAGAAAAGAGCGTTGAGGCGGCGGCATCTCCATTTCCACCAGATGTACGCCTTCGGCTTCCTCAAGATGTTGGTGGATCGGCAGGGACTCGTGCTCAACCCCCGGATACCTCAGGCTTTTACGGATGCGACTCAGGGCATCTGTGGTCAACGGATACAGGCTTTTGTAACGCCATTCCGGCCGGGTTGCCATGAAGATGACGCCATCTTCATCGGTGACCAGGATTTCACCGAAACCGGGCACCCAACTCGCCTCGATGGATGGAATGTCCACCTTGACGGCGATGACACCAAGCACTTTGCCGTCAGTTTTTACCGGTGCGGCAAAATAGAACCCCCGGCGGGCCGACGTCGTCCCCAGGGCAAAATACTGCCCCTTTCCCGAATGCAGGGCCCCCTTGAAGTAGGGTCGGTAGCTGAAGTTGATGCCGACGAAACTGGTACCGGACTGCCAATTGCTGGAGGCGAGGGTCAAGCCCTCAGCGTCCATCAGATAGGTGTCCGCCGCACCGCTGACCCGATTCGCCTCCTCCAGATAGCGATTCATGAGATCCACCCGTTCCGGGTCGCCTCGATGACTCAAAAATTCCCTTACCGCGTCACCACTGGCCAACAATCGGGGCAACACCTCAAATCGCTTCAGTTCCCCTCGCAGCTGTCCCACTTGCAGGGCAAGCTTGTTGCGGGCTTCCTCGGCAAGATCCACCGACCCGCGTTCCCATTGCCAGGCAGCAACCTGCCACAACACCAGGGAAACGACCAGAACACCAGCCCCGATAACCGACCACAATCGAATTCCGGAACGCTCAGTCTTGGTCGATGACTCGGCCATCAGCAAATCGCTCGCCGGTGAGACGGGATGCCTCAGGAGGCTGAGGCCCCCAGTTCCATGACAGCATCCATTTCAACCTCCGCGCCCTTCGGTAATGCGGCAACACCGATAGCGGCACGAGCAGGATAGGGTTCAGCGAAATAGTCGGCCATGACCGTATTCACGGCGGCAAAATTGGAGAGATCGGTAAGGAATACATTCAACTTGACCACATCGGCCAGGCTGCCACCCGCCGCCTGCGCCACCGCCTGCAGATTGTCAAACACCCGGCGGATGTGTGTCTCGATCTCACCGCTAACAAGCTCCATGGTATTTGGGTCAAGAGGAATCTGGCCCGACAGATAGACAGTGCCGCCAACCTTGACTGCCTGCGAATAGGTGCCAATCGCCCGAGGCGCGCGATCCGTTCGAATAATTTCTCTGGTCATCGGTTTTCCGTTTGTTTTTGGCGCTTTCGGTGACGGGCTATAAGCATCACCAAGCTGTTGCTGAATAATAGGCGACGGAGGATCAACTGATCGGTCGAAACAGTCGGATCACTTCGGGAATCCGTCTCAGGGCGCGCATCAGTTTCGCAAGGTGTCCGCGATCAGTGACGGTTACGACAAAATCGATGGTGGTGTACCGCCCATCGTGATCTTCAGTGCGCACGTTATCGATGTTGGAGCCAAGATCGGCAATCGAAGCGGCGATAACCGCCAGAACTCCGCGATGATTACTGACATCCACCCTGAGAGCGACGGGGAATTCACCGCTGACCGACGCATCCCACTGCACGTCGAGCCACTGATCCCCAAAACGACGCAAATCCCCGATGTTGCCGCAGGACTGATGATGGATGACCACGCCTCGCCCGCGACTGAAGGTGCCCACAACAGGATCGCCGGGTATGGGGTGACAGCACCTGGCGAAACTCACCACCATGCCTTCCGCGCCGCTGATGGCGAGGGGCCCGCCTGAGGCCTCTTCTGTGGACCCCTCGGAGCCCGAAAGCCGTCGCGCCACGAACCTGGCGGGGCGGTTACCCAGCCCCACCTCACTGACGAGTTCATCCCAGGATGTTTGTCCCAGGGAGATGGCCGCGACGCTTTTCGCCCCGGGGCTGTAGTCCGACAAGGAGCAATCCTGGAGTTTCAACTCGCTGTCCACAAGCTGCTCACCGAGCTTGACTGCCTCCTGGTTCTTGAGGTGCTTCAAGTAGCTGCGAATGCTGGCCCGGGCCTTGCTGGTGACGACAAAGTTCAACCACTTTGGATTGGGCTGGGCATTGGGCGAAACATGAATCTCCACGGTTTCCCCGTTTCTGAGCACGGTCCTGAGCGGCACCAAACGCCGGTCCACGCTGGCGGCGACGCAGCGGTTGCCTACATCGGAATGCACAGCGTAGGCAAAATCCACCACCGTCGCCCCCCGGGGCAAAACCAGAATCTTTCCGCGAGGTGTAAAGACATAAGCCTCGTCGGGGAACAGGTCGACCTTCACATTCTCGAGAAACTCAAGCGAGGATCCCGAGCCCTTTTGCAGTTCGAGCAAATTTTTCAGCCATTCACCACTCGGACCCTCGGTTCCAGTCGGGCTCTCGCCGCTCTTGTACTGCCAATGGGCCGCTACGCCGGACTCTGCCACCCGATGCATCGCCTCGGTGCGGATCTGAATCTCGATAGGCGCCCCGTGGGGACCGAAGAGGACCGTGTGCAGAGACTGATAGCCGTTGGCCTTGGGGATAGCGATGTAATCCTTGAAGCGACCCGGGATAGGCTTATATAGATGGTGCACGACACCCAGGGTGCGATAACAGGTGTCCACCCGGTCCACGACGATCCGGAAGGCAAACACATCCGCGATCTCAACAAAGGGGACCTTGCGATCCCGCATCTTGCGGTAGACGCTGAAGAGGTGTTTTTCGCGGCCGTAGATTTCACCGGCGATCCCTTCGTGGGCCAGGCGCGCGCGGATGGCGGTTTCGACGCTCGAAACCGTCTCGTGACGCGAGCCATGAACGGAGCGGACGGCATCGCGAATGCTGCGGTACCGCCACGGCCAGTGGGCCTGAAAGGCGAGGTCTTCGAGTTCATGGCGCCAACTGTTGATGCCGAGACGATTCGCAATAGGGGCATAGACATCGAGTGTCTCGCGAGCGATTCGCCGGGCCTTTTTCGGTCGCATGACACCCAGCGTCCGCATGTTGTGAAGCCGGTCGGCCAGCTTGATAAGAATGACCCTGATATCACGGGTCATAGCCAGCATCATCTTGCGAAAGCTGGCCGCCTGAGCCTCGGCCTTCGACTCGAAGTCGAGGTGGGTCAGCTTGGTAACACCATCCACAAGGTCAGCAATCTCCTTGTCGAAAATCTCGGTTAGCTGGTCCTTCGCGGTCGCCGTATCCTCGATGACATCGTGAAGGATCGCAGCCATCAGGCACTTGTAATCGAGTCGCATGCTTGAAAGCAGGCGGGCGACGGCAATCGGATGGTAGATGTAGGGCTCGCCGGAGAGGCGTTTTTGGTTTACGTGGGCGTCGGCACTGAACAGATAGGCGTCGTAGACCGCGCGAACCTGTTCCGGAGGCAGATAAGTTTCAAGGGAAGAAAGCAGATCGCTGATGAGAAACCGCGGCTCACCCTCACCATCCGCCGTTTCGGGCGTTACGGGGATGAAGTTGTCGGCAAGCTTGCTCCGGGGCTCAGGCACCATCTGTACTGGGTGATCACTACCTGGCCCCTAGGATAGCATCAGTCGTCAGAGTCGGCGTCACCCCCCTGAGACTTCGCCAACTCAGCCAATTCCTCACCGAGCGCCGCCATCAGGTCTTCGGCATCCTCTTCCACGGGCTCCTCCAGCGTAGCATCCGAGACCAAACCGTCGGCGATTTCCCGCAAAGACACCACAGTAGGTTTGTCATTGTTCCATGGGACCAGCGGCTCCTGGCCGTTGGACAACTGACGTGCCCGCTTTGTAGCCAACAGCACCAGATTAAACCGGTTGTCGGTATTTTCCAGGCAGTCTTCAACGGTAATTCGTGCCATTCGGATTCGCTCCTAAATCGAGGCGGACACGCAGACAGACTGAAAACCTGCCTGCGGCCGCTGTTAAATCTGCTCGGACTCGCTTTCGCTGAGCGCCTGTTTGATCGCCGCTTCCACATCCTGTGCCTGAATTTCGGTATCTTCCTCCACCCCGAGCGATTCATAACGTTTTTGGCGACGCTCTGTGTGGTAGGACAGTCCGGTTCCGGCGGGAATCAGACGACCGACGATAACATTTTCCTTGAGGCCGACAAGAGAATCGGAACTGCCGCGCACTGCCGCTTCGGTAAGAACGCGCGTGGTCTCCTGGAAAGAGGCCGCGGAGATGAACGATTCCGTCGCCAGCGAAGCCTTGGTGATGCCGAGCAGGATCGGCTCGAACAACGCGGGCTGCTTCTTCTCTTCCCGTGCCTTGTCGTTGGCGTCGAGGACCCTGGAACGCTCCACTTGCTCGCCCTTGAGAAAGAGGGTGTCGCCCGGCGAGGTAATCTCCACCTTGCGCAGCATCTGGCGGTTGATGACCTCAATGTGCTTGTCGTTGATGCCAACACCCTGGAGGCGGTAGACGTCCTGAATTTCCTTGACCAGATATTCGGCCAGCGCGGTTACGCCCTTCAGCCGGAGAATGTCGTGGGGATTCAGCTCGCCATCGGAAATCACCTCGCCCCTTTCAACATGCTCACCCTCGAACACGTTCACATGACGCCATTTGGGAATCAGGATTTCTGTATTCTCGCCGTCGGAATCAGTAATCACCAGCCGCTGTTTGCCCTTGGTCTCCTTACCGAAGCTGACTGTGCCCGAGGCCTCTGCCAGCACTGCGGGCTCCTTGGGCTTGCGCGCCTCGAAAAGATCCGCAACACGGGGCAGACCACCGGTGATATCGCGAGTCTTCGACGATTCCTGAGGAATACGCGCGATGGTGTCACCCACCCGTACCTCTGCCGCATCGGCAACGCTGATGATGGAACCGGCGGGCAGATAGTAGTGGGCGGGAATGTTGGTGCCCGCAAGGTTGACGTCTTTTCCTTTCTCGTTCACCAACTTGATCATTGGCCGGAGATCTTTGCCGGTGACAGGACGTTGCTTGGGATCTATGATCTCTAGCGAGCTCAACCCGGTAACGTCGTCCACTTTCGACTGAACTGTTACGCCTTCGACGAAGTCGGCAAAAAGCAGAAGACCCGCCACCTCGGTGATAACCGGGTGGGTGTGGGGGTCCCAAGTCGCCACCAGGGCGCCGCCCTCGACCTTCTCGCCGTCGCGAATCTTGAGGTTCGCGCCGTAAGGCAGCTTGTAGCGCTCGCGCTCGCGACCCAGGTCATCCAGTACATGAATCTCGCCGGAACGGGAAACCACGACCAGATTGCCGTTTTCCTGTTCCACGTGTTTGATGTTGTGGTAACGGATGGTTCCGGCGTTTTTGATATCGATGCTGTTCGCCGCAGCGGACCGCGAGGCGGCACCGCCGATGTGGAAGGTCCGCATGGTCAACTGGGTGCCCGGCTCGCCGATGGATTGAGCCGCAATGACCCCCACCGCCTCACCCACGTTGGCCAGATGGCCACGTGCCAGATCTCTCCCGTAGCACTTTTTACACACACCCACGCGGGAATCGCAGGCAATCGGCGAACGGACCATCAGTTGGTCAACACCGGCCTTTTCGAGCTCATTCACCCAGTACTCATCGAGCAGGACACCCTGCTCGCACAACACCTCTTCGGTGCCGGGGCGGTAAACGTGTTCAGCGGTAACACGTCCGAGAATACGCTCCCGCAACGGCTCAACCACGTCGCCGCCTTCGATAATCGGGATCATCTCGAGGCCGTTCTCGGTCCCGCAGTCCTCTTCGAGTACAACCAGATCCTGGGCGACATCGACAAGACGCCGCGTGAGGTAACCCGAGTTGGCGGTCTTGAGCGCGGTATCCGCGAGGCCCTTGCGTGCGCCGTGTGTAGAGATGAAGTACTGGATGACATTCAGCCCTTCGCGGAAATTCGCGGTGATGGGCGTCTCGATGATGGAGCCATCCGGCTTGGCCATCAAGCCACGCATTCCGGCGAGCTGACGAATCTGTGCAGCCGAACCACGAGCGCCCGAATCAGCCATCATAAAAATCGAGTTGAACGAGTTTTGTTCAACCGAATCGCCTTTGGCATTCTGGACTTTTTCCTTGCCCAGCTTGCTCATCATGGCCTTGGCCACCTGGTCGTTGGTGTGCGACCAGATATCCACCACCTTGTTGTAGCGCTCGCCGTTGGTCACGAGACCGGACGAGTACTGGTGTTCTATTTCTTTAACCTCGTTTTCCGCATGGGCCAGGATGGTCTCTTTTTCTTCCGGCACCACCATGTCGTCGGCACAGATGGAGACGCCGGCGCGGGTGGCCATGCGGAAACCCATGTACATGAGCTGGTCGGCGAACACGACAGTAGCCTTAAGGCCCACACGACGATAACACCCGTTGACCAGGCTGGAGATGGCCTTCTTGTTGAGTTCGCGATTGATCAACTCGAAGGGCAGGCCGTCGGGCAGAATCTCCACCAGCAGCGCGCGTCCGACGCTGGTGTCCTGCAGACTGGTGTGCTCCTCGATTTCGCCCTGGTCATTGAAAAGACGCTCGGTGATCCGTACCTTGATGCAAGCCTGCAATCCCACGGCGCCGGCATCGTAGGCACGACGCAGTTCACCGATGTTGGCAAACGCCATCCCCTCGCCGAGAGCATTTACCCGCTGACGGGTCATCCAGTAAAGACCGAGCACCACGTCCTGGGACGGGACAATGATCGGCTCACCGTTGGCGGGCGACAGAATGTTGTTGGACGCCATCATCAGGACGCGCGCTTCAAGTTGCGCTTCCACTGACAGAGGTACATGCACGGCCATCTGGTCGCCGTCGAAGTCCGCGTTGAAGGCGGTACAAACCAACGGGTGCAATTGAATGGCCTTGCCCTCGATGAGCACCGGCTCAAACGCCTGAATACCCAGACGGTGAAGCGTCGGCGCGCGGTTGAGCATGACCGGGTGCTCCCTGATCACCTCTTCGAGCACATCCCAGACCTCCGCATCTCCCCGCTCCACCATCTTCTTTGCCGCCTTGATGGTGGTGGTGAGTCCGCGAAACTGGAGCTTAGAAAAAATGAAGGGTTTGAACAGCTCAAGCGCCATGCGCTTCGGCAGTCCGCACTGGTGCAGGCGCAGAGTCGGCCCCACAACAATGACCGAACGGCCCGAGTAGTCCACACGTTTGCCGAGCAGGTTCTGGCGGAAACGCCCCTGCTTGCCCTTGATCATGTCGGCCAGGGATTTCAGCGGACGCTTGTTGGAACCGGTGATGGCGCGACCACGGCGACCGTTGTCCAGCAGGGCATCCACCGACTCCTGCAACATGCGCTTTTCGTTGCGCACGATAATGTCGGGTGCCGCCAGATCCAGCAGGCGCTTGAGGCGATTATTACGATTGATAACGCGACGATAGAGATCGTTTAGATCGGAGGTGGCGAAACGGCCGCCATCCAGGGGCACCAACGGCCGTAATTCCGGTGGCAGCACCGGCAGTACCGTCATCACCATCCACTCGGGCCGGTTGCCAGAGGCATCCAGCGATTCCAGCAGCTTCAGGCGCTTGCGGATCTTGGTGATCTTGGTCTCGGACGAGGTCTCGATGATCTCCTCGCGCAGGCGACGAATCTCTTTCGGCACATCAATGGTACGCAGCAGTTCCTGCACCGCCTCGGCGCCCATGCGGGCATCGAATTCGTCTGCATATTCTTCGATAGCCTCGAGGTACTGCTCATCGGTCAGCAGCTGGCCGCGCTCGAGGGGCGTCATGCCCGGATCAATGACCACGTAGGACTCGAAATAGAGCACGCGCTCGATGTCCTTGAGGGTCATATCCAACAGAAGGCCGATGCGCGACGGCAGCGACTTCAGGAACCAGATGTGTGCCACCGGGCTGGCCAGATCGATGTGGCCCATGCGCTCACGCCGCACCTTCGACAGGGTGACCTCGACGCCGCACTTCTCGCACACGACCCCGCGATGCTTGAGTCGCTTGTATTTACCGCACAAACACTCGTAGTCGCTGATGGGGCCGAATATCTTGGCGCAAAAGAGGCCATCGCGCTCGGGCTTGAAGGTCCGGTAATTGATGGTCTCCGGCTTCTTTACCTCGCCATAGGACCAGGACCGGATCATGTCGGGCGACGCCAGTCCGATACGAATTGCATCGAACTCTTCGTTCTGCCCTTGCTTAAGTATGTTCAGAAGATCTTTCACCGTCGTTTCTCCTACGGTCGAAACCTTGTATGCCTAGCCGCCACCGATTTCCGGTCAGTCCTGCTCCAACTCGATATTGATCGCGAGCGAGCGGATTTCCTTGACCAGCACGTTGAAGGACTCGGGCATGCCGGCCTCCATGCGATGATCGCCGTCTACGATATTCTTGTAGATCCGCGTACGTCCGGTGACATCGTCGGACTTGACGGTCAGCATTTCCTGGAGCGTGTAAGAGGCGCCGTAGGCCTCAAGCGCCCACACCTCCATCTCTCCGAATCGCTGACCACCGAACTGGGCCTTGCCGCCGAGAGGCTGCTGGGTGACGAGGCTGTAAGGACCGGTCGAGCGCGCGTGCATCTTGTCATCGACGAGATGGTTGAGCTTCAGCATGTACATGTAACCCACCGTAACGGGCCGATCGAAAGCATCACCAGTACGTCCGTCGTACAGCGTCATCTGGCCCGATGCGTCATAACCCGCGAGTTCGAGCAGGTGTTTCAGCTCGGTCTCGTTGGCACCGTCGAACACCGGCGTCGCCACCGGCAATCCCGTTTGCAGATTCTTCGCCAACTCGATCACCTCTTCATCGGTGAGCGAATCGATGTCCTCGCGCTTGCCGCTGAAGTTATAGGCCTCATCGAGGAACTTGCGCAGCTCCGCAATGCTGGCTTGTGCCTGCAGCATCTGGGCGATGCGGTAACCAATGCCTTTCGCTGCCCACCCAAGGTGGGTTTCGAGGATCTGGCCGATGTTCATCCGGGACGGTACGCCCAGCGGGTTGAGCACGATATCAACCGACTCGCCGTTCTCGCCGAAGGGCATATCTTCCACCGGGACCACCTTGGAGATAACACCCTTGTTACCGTGGCGGCCGGCCATCTTGTCGCCCGGCTGAACACGACGCTTTACGGCCAGATACACCTTGACCATCTTCTGCACACCGGGTGCGAGATCGTCGCCGGCGGTCAACTTGCGCTTTTTCTCTTCGTATCTCTCGCGGAAGACCTCGCGCATGCGCTTGATCTGCTCGGCGATAGCCTCCAGCTGCCGGGCGGCCTCTTCATTGTGAAGACGAATCTCCAGCCACTGGTCGCGATCGGTCTCCGTAAGATAGCTCTTGGTGATCTTACTGCCCTTCTTGAGCCCGCCTGGTCCGCCATCGGATACCTTGGCCAACAGCATCTTTTCGACACGGGCAAAGGTGTCGTTTTCCATGATGCGAAGTTGATCATCGAGGTCGGTTCGGACGCGGTCCATCTCGGCCTCTTCGATTTGCAGAGCCCGGGTGTCTTTCTCCACGCCATCGCGGGTAAATACCTGAACGTCGATCACGGTACCGGACATGGAGGAAGGCACACGCGACGATGTGTCTTTCACATCGGATGCCTTCTCACCAAAGATGGCGCGAAGCAGTTTCTCCTCGGGCGTCAGTTGCGTCTCACCCTTGGGCGTAACCTTGCCCACCAGGATGTCGCCTTCCTTGACCTCGGCGCCGACATAGACGATGCCCGACTCATCGAGCTTGGCCAGAGCCGCTTCACCCACGTTGGGTATATCGGCGGTGATCTCTTCAGGACCCAGCTTGGTGTCGCGGGCCATGCAGGTCAGTTCTTCGATATGGATCGTGGTGAAGCGATCCTCTTCCACCACCCGCTCGGAGATGAGAATGGAATCCTCGAAGTTGTAGCCATTCCAGGGCATGAAGGCGACGCGCAGATTCTGGCCCAGCGCCAACTCACCCTTGTCGGTGGAAGGTCCGTCGGCCAGCACATCACCCCGCGCGATCTGATCACCGACACGCACCAGCGGCCGCTGGTTGATGCAGGTGTTCTGGTTGGAGCGGGTGTACTTGGTCAGGTTGTAAATATCGACACCGGGTTCGCCGGCTTCCGTCTCATCGTCGTTAACACGAACGACGATGCGCTGGGCGTCCACCGAATCCACGGCGCCACCACGTTTGGCCACCACGGTAACACCGGAGTCCACGGCCACAACGCGTTCGATACCGGTGCCCACCAGCGGCTTCTCCGCGCGCAGGGTCGGTACTGCCTGACGCTGCATGTTGGAACCCATGAGTGCGCGGTTGGCGTCGTCGTGCTCAAGGAACGGAATCAGTGCAGCGGCCACCGACACCACCTGACGTGGCGACACATCCATATACTGGATGCGATCGGGCGTCGAAAGCGTGAATTCATTCTGGTGCCGGCACGAGACCAGCTCATCGGTGAAAGCGCCCCCACTGTCGAGCTCGGCGTTGGCCTGGGCGATGACGTAACGACCTTCCTCGATGGCGGACAGGTAATGAATTTCGTCCGTGACGCTGCCGTCCGTGACCACACGGTAAGGCGTCTCGAGAAAACCGTATTTGTTGGTGCGGGCATAAACCGCCAACGAGTTGATCAGGCCGATGTTCGGGCCTTCCGGCGTTTCGATGGGGCAGACGCGACCGTAGTGGGTCGGGTGCACATCGCGAACTTCAAAGCCGGCGCGTTCGCGGGCAAGGCCACCCGGACCAAGAGCCGACACGCGGCGCTTGTGGGTCACTTCCGACAACGGGTTGTTCTGATCCATGAACTGGGACAGTTGCGAAGAGCCGAAGAACTCCTTGATGGCAGCGGATACCGGCTTGGAATTAATGAGTTCCTGTGGCATCAAACCTTCGGACTCGGCCAGGCTGAGACGCTCACGCACGGCCCGCTCGACGCGAACCAGGCCGACGCGGAATTGGTTTTCCGCCATCTCGCCCACGCAGCGGACACGACGGTTACCGAGGTGATCGATGTCGTCCACCACACCGTTGCCGTTGCGGATATTGATGAGTTCGCGCAGTACGCCGACGATATCCTCTTTGGAGAGGACGCCATCTCCGTCTTCGATCTCACGACTCAGGCGACGGTTGAACTTCATGCGACCGACGGCGGAGAGGTCGTACCGCTCGGGCGTGAAGAACAGATTATTGAACAGATTCTGAGCAGCCTCTTTTGTAGGCGGCTCACCGGGACGCATCATGCGGTAGATCTCCACCTGAGCCTCGAGCTCATTGGTGGTGGGATCAATACGCAGCGTATCGGAAATATAGGGGCCGTGATCAAGGTCGTTGGTGAACAGCGTTTGAATATCGCTGACGCCCTTCTCGATCAGTTCCGCCAACAGGGTATCGGTCAACTCATCGTTTGCCGCGGCGTGTAGTTCACCGGTATCGGTATCGACCACATTGTGCGCAAGCATACGCCCCACCAGATAATCGGCGGGGATTTCCAGCCGGGTGATACCGGCCTGTTCCAATTCTTTGATGTGGCGCTGGGTAATCCGCCTGCCGGCTTCCACCAGCACCTTGCTCTTGACCTTGATATCGAAGTTGACGGTCTGGCCACGCAAGCGCTCGGGCACCAGATCCATCTCGATCTTTTTCGCCGACAGGTGAACCTGGTCGGTATCGAAAAACATTCCGAGGATCTCCTCGGTGTCGTAGCCGAGGGCGCGCAGCAGGATCGTCGCGGGGAGCTTGCGACGACGGTCAATCCGAACGAACACGCTGTCCTTGGGATCGAATTCGAAATCGAGCCAGGAACCGCGATAGGGGATCACGCGCGCGGAAAACAGCAGTTTTCCCGAGGAATGGGTCTTGCCACGGTCGTGGTCGAAGAAAACACCAGGCGAGCGATGAAGCTGAGAGACGATTACCCGCTCGGTACCATTGATAACGAAGGTGCCGTTATCGGTCATCAGGGGCATTTCGCCCATGTAGACTTCCTGCTCCCGGACGTCTTTGACCTTTTTGGTGTCGCCGGTGGATTCCTTGTCGTAAATCACCAGACGAACCAGCACACGCAGGGGGGCCGCATAGGTCGCACCGCGCAGCTGGCACTCGCGCACATCGAAGGGCGGCTCTCCCAATCGGTAGCTGACATACTCCAGCAACGCATTGCCGGAATAACTGACTATGGGAAAGACCGACTTGAAAGCCGCGTGAAGACCCAGTTCGTCGCGACCATCCGGGGCCGCATCAAGCTGCAGGAAGCCGCGGTAAGACTCAATTTGAGTCGCCAGCAAATAGGGCACCTCAAGGATGCTCGGACGCTTGCCGAAATCCTTGCGGATTCGCTTCTTTTCGGTGTAAGAGTACGCCATGCTTACCGTCCCTCGGGATCAGTTTCTGGGGGCCCGCCGGGTTGAAAACCCGTGTTTCCGGTGTTCGCTATCCGGACACCCGCGCGGGAAACGGGAGCCCGCCGCTTACAAGCGGCAAAAGGCCGGCGACCGTCCGGCCGCCAGCCCCCTTGCTGAAAGGGCAGTGGGTGCGCTGCAAGACCTTATTTGATCTCGCAGGTTGCGCCCGCTTCTTCCAACTGCTTCTTGACGTCTTCCGCCTCTTCTTTGGAAACACCTTCTTTAACGGTGGTCGGCGCACTTTCCACAGCTTCTTTAGCTTCCTTAAGACCCAGGCCGGTAAGGGCGCGGACGACCTTGATGACGGATACTTTGTTGCTGCCCATGCCGGTCAGAACCGCGTCGAACTCGGTCTGTTCTTCGGCGGCAGCTTCACCCGCACCACCGGCGGCCGGTGCGGCTGCCACTGCGGCTGCGGCGGTCACGCCGAATTTTTCTTCCATAGCCTCGATAAGCTCGACCACTTCCATAACGCTCATGCTGGCGATCGCTTCGAGAATTTCGTCTTTGGACACTGCCATTGTTGCTACTCCTGAAAACGGTATATAAATTTAGGTGATGGAACAGCCGTCGCTTAAGCCGCCTGCTTTGCGTCTCTGACCGCCGCTACGGTGCGCACCAGCTTGCTCGGAACTTCGTTGAGCGTGGTGACCAGTTTCTGAACCGGCGCCAACATCGTGCCCATGAGCATGCTGATGGCCTGATCGTAGGTCGGCAACTTCGCCAGTGCGTCGATGTCGCTCGGTTCGAGCAGCTTGCCACCGATGGCAACCAGTCGAACTACCAGCTTATCGTGCTCTTTGGCAAAGTCCTTGATGACGCGTGCGGCCGCACCCGGATCCTCCTGTGAAAAGGCCAGGACCAATGGACCGGTCATTTCTGCCTTCATACATTCGAATTCCGTTCCCTCCATCGCGATCCTCGCAAGGGTGTTCTTGACCACCCGAAGATAGACTCCGCCCTCTCGCGCCTGGCGACGAAGGTTGGTCATCTCGGTAACGGTCAATCCCCGATACTCGGCTGCGATGGCGGAAAAGGCGCTACCCGCCACATCCGCGACTTCGGCGACGATGGCTTCCTTTTGCTCACGATTGAGTGCCAATTGTCACCTCCTGACTTCGGCGAAATGCATAAGCATTTCATTTACAAATTCCGGCCGGATGACCGGAATCACTACTTGCACCGTCACCAGGGAATCCTGATTCGGGCACCGTCTGCGCAGGCCGTCGGGCCTTTCGGCCTCCGGTTTAAGCGGCTGACGCCGCGCCTGCGGTCTTTGACGGCCCCGGCCGCTCTGACGAGCAACCGCAGCCCCAAAGTTCATTGACCTCGCGTTAGGCGAGGGTCGTCTGATCGAGCGTCAGCCCTGGCCCCATGGTGGAAGACACGGTGATCTTCCTCACATAGATACCCTTGGCGGAGCTGGGTTTGAGCTTATGCAGATCGGCAAGCAATGCCACGAGATTCTGGCGCAATGCCGCCGGATCGAAATCCACCTTGCCGAGGGGGCAGTGAATGATGCCGCCCTTGTCGGTACGGTAACGAACCTGCCCGGCCTTGGCATTTTTCACGGCCTCAGCCACGTTGGGAGTCACGGTTCCGGTCTTCGGGTTCGGCATCAGCCCGCGAGGACCGAGGATTTGGCCCAAGGCACCCACAACACGCATGGCATCGGGGCTGGCTACGACCACATCGAAATCCAGATTGCCGGCCTTGACCTCTTCGGCAAGGTCTTCCATACCGATCTTGTCCGCGCCGGCTTCTTTCGCCGCATCGGCGTTGGCGCCCTGGGTGAACACCGCAACCCGCACCGTCTTACCGGTACCGTTGGGCAACACCGTCGCGCCGCGAACCACCTGGTCGGATTTCCGCGGATCTACGCCGAGGTTGACTGAAACATCCACCGACTCGGCAAACTTGACCGAGGAGATATCCTTCAAAAGCGAGAAGGCCTCGTCTGCGGGGTATAACCTGCCTGCCTCGATCTTTTCCAGAATCGCGCGCTTGCGCTTGGTTGTCTTGGCCATGACTTATACCCCCTCTACGTCAATGCCCATACTGCGGGCAGATCCGGCAATGGTGCGAACCGCAGCATCCATATCGGCCGCGGTCAGATCCGGCATCTTGGTGGTGGCAATCTCCTCCAGCTGAGCGCGATTGACCTTGCCAACTTTGTTTTTGTTGGGCTCGCCGCTACCGATTGAATGCCCGCCGCCTTCTTGAGCAAAATGCTCGCCGGGGGGGTTTTCATGATGAAGGTGAAGGAGCGGTCTGCGTAGACCGTGATCACCACAGGAATCGGCAACCCCTTTTCGAAGCTCTGGGTCTGGGCATTGAACGCCTTGCAGAACTCCATAATGTTCACGCCATGCTGACCCAAAGCCGGGCCGACGGGCGGACTCGGGTTGGCCTCCTGGGCCTTTACCTGCAGCTTGATATAAGCCTGGATTTTCTTTGCCATGTTGCACCTCTGCTGGGTTCAGACGCGCAGGACTCTCACCTGCGCTCCCCGTGTAAGCCCCTGGTCCGAACCGGACCGGGAGCGAAAAATTCAGCTTTTTTCCACCTGCGCGAATTCCAATTCGACCGGCGTAGAACGACCGAATATCAGAACCGACACCTTCAGACGGCTTTTCTCGTAATCCACGTCCTCCACCACGCCGTTGAAGTCGTTGAAGGGACCGTCGATGACCCTCACCACCTCGCCCGGCTCGAACAGAACCTTTGGCCGCGGCTTCTCGGCACCTTCCTGGACTCGCTGCAGAATAGCGTCAGCTTCGCGATCCGTGATCGGTGTAGGCCTGTCACCGGTGCCTCCAATGAAGCCCATGACGCGCGGGATGCTCTTCACCAAATGCCAGGTATCGTCGGTCAAATCCATTTGCACCAGCACATAGCCGGGGAAAAATTTCCGTTCACTGCGCCGCTGTTGGCCGCCGCGCATCTCCACAACCTCTTCGGTGGGCACAAGAATATCGCCGAAGTGGTCTTCCATTCCGGCACGCGCCACGGCGTCGACAAGAGATTGCTTTACCCGGTTCTCGTAACCGGAAAACGCGTGAACCACATACCAATGCATAGACATATCAGCCACCCTGTCCCGTCAATATCTTGACGAATGTTAAGCAACAACATGTCCACCAGCCATAGAAAAACCCCCATGATCAGAACCACCACTATGACAATCAGTGTCGTTTGCAGTGTTTCCTGCCGGCTCGGCCAGACGACCTTGCGCAGTTCAGTGCGCGAATCCGTGGCAAATCGCCACAGCGTCCGTCCCTGCTCCGACGTCAGGGCCACCGCCACAGCGATGCCCATGATCACAAGCAGGCCAAGTACCCGCAGTAACTGGGATACCTCGCCAAAGTAGTAAAAAGCCCCGATACCGGCTGCAATAATCAAAACCGCCAAGGCGAGTTTGATTGTATCCAGCGTCGATGCCGGGGTTTCCGCGTGTACACTCATTACGCGCCTGGTTTTAATATGGCAGGCCAGGAGGGAATTGAACCCCCAACCTGCGGTTTTGGAGACCGCTGCTCTGCCAATTGAGCTACTGGCCTAAAATAAAAGGCTGCCGGCATTTCTCTACCGGGCATCCCGCGACTTAACACTCTGATTACTCAATAATTTTCGCGACGACGCCGGCGCCGACGGTACGGCCACCTTCGCGGATCGCAAAACGCAGACCGTCTTCCATCGCGATCGGCGCAATCAGCGACACCGTCATCTTCACGTTGTCACCCGGCATCACCATCTCCACACCTTCCGGCAGGTCGACAGGCGCCCGTGACGTCCGTCGTACGGAAGTAAAACTGCGGACGGTAGCCATTGAAGAACGGCGTATGACGTCCACCTTCGTCCTTCGACAGCACGTACACCTCCGCCTCGAATTTCGTGTGCGGCGTGATCGAGCCCGGCTTCGCCAGCACCTGTCCACGCTCCACATCGTCCCGCTTGGTACCGCGCAGCAGCACACCCACGTTGTCGCCCGCCTCGACCTTCGTCCAGCAGCTTGCGGAACATCTCCACGCCCGTGCAGGTGGTCTTGGTGGTGTCGTGAATGCCCACTATCTCGATCTCTTCGCCCACCTCGAACAATCCCGCGCTCGATGCGACCCGTCACCACCGTGCCTCGACCCGAGATCGAGAACACGTCCTCAATCGGCATCAGGAACGGCTTGTCGGTCGTCACGCTCCGGCTCCGGAATATAGTCGTCCAGGGCCTGAACCAGCTTCTCGATCGACGGAATACCGATGTCCGAGGTGTCGCCTTCCAGCGCCTTCAGCGCCGAACCGGTCACAATCGGGGTGTCGTCGCCCGGGAAGTCGTAGCTGAGCTCAGCAGCTCGCGCACTTCCATTTCCACCAGCTCCAGCAACTCTTCGTCGTCCACCTGGTCGGCCTTGTTCAGGTACACCACGATGTACGGCACGCCTACCTGACGCGACAGCAGAATGTGCTCGCGGGTCTGCGGCATCGGACCGTCCGCCGCCGAAACCACCAGGATCGCTCCGTCCATCTGCGCCGCACCCGTGATCATGTTCTTCACGTAGTCGGCGTGGCCCGGGCAGTCCACATGGGCGTAGTGACGATTGTCTGACTCGTACTCCACGTGCGCGGTCGCTATCGTAATGCCACGCTCGCGCTCTTCCGGCGCATTGTCAATCTGGTCATAAGCCTTCGACTCACCACCAAATTTGGCCGCCTGCGTTACCGTGATCGCCGCCGTCAGCGTCGTCTTGCCATGGTCAACGTGACCAATCGTTCCCACGTTAACGTGTGGCTTGCTGCGTTCGAATTTTTCCTTAGACATTGCGCGTCTCCAACAGTCTTATAAGGTTGATACCCGAATTTTTCGTGCGCTGACCGCACGCCGACGATGATCATTCAATCAAAATCTGGAGCCCAGAAGCGGATTTGAACCGCTGACCTCACCCTTACCAAGGGTGTGCTCTACCAACTGAGCTACCTGGGCAAATCTCCACGGGGAAACAACTCGTCCCCGTCTGCACCACCTACCATCCCGGGCACCCAGCGCCCACCGCCTGAAATTGGAGCGGGTGATGGGAATCGAACCCACGTCATCAGCTTGGAAGGCTGAGGTTCTACCGTTGAACTACACCCGCACTGAGACCAGAAGTTCGTACCGTTTAGCCGATGCTGCGTACCTGGTGGAGGGGGGAGGATTCGAACCTCCGAAGGCTGAGCCGTCAGATTTACAGTCTGATCCCTTTGGCCACTCGGGAACCCCTCCAAAAGACCGCGTATTTTGCTGAAAGGCCCCAGCGGTGTCAATAGGTATTGAAGCAGAAAGCATTCTGAGGCGTATACTGGGGCTATGTAGCTTCAATGTGGCGAAAAATTGACTTTCGTCAACTGGTTAGCTACAAAAGGCGACATACTTAATACTAAGTATTTTCATATAATTAAATAAAGTCATCGGAATCAGGGCGGCTCTAATACCCGCCGCCTTAAACCGAAGCCTGAATCCACAGACATTTAGAGAGGAGCGAAACATGAAGCTACGCCATGCCCTGACCGGGGTTGCGTTCGCGTTGGTCCCCGTCATTGCCGCGGCCGGCGTTCCCAAAGACCTACCGATGCCCTCCGGCACGCCCACTGCCGACCAGATCGCCGACCAGGTCTATTACGTCAACCACTTCTACGCATTAAAAAACTACGGTATCGACAAAAAGGATAATACCGTCACTGTTCTGATCAGCAAGGATGCGGGCGGCAGCACGACTACTAACGCGCTGACCCGTTTTCTCAACAACGACTACCCGGCCGACGACGACATCAACGCCAAGGACCTCGCCATTTTCCACTCGGGGAAGCTACGCGGCACTGGCATGCTGATCATCGATTACACCGACGACAACAAGAGCCAGTCGTATTCTATCTGGCTGCCTGCCCTGCGCAAAATCCGCCGCTTCGCCCAGCCGTCCCACGACGACGCCTGGGGCGGAAGCGATTTCACCTTCGGTGACGTCACCCTGCGCAAGCCCTCCAACGAGACTCATGAATTAGTGGGCAAGGAAACCTTTAATGACTGCCTCGGTGCGATTGAAGGCGTCGAGGTGAAATATTTGCCTTCACCACCCGCGGCCGCCTGCGAACACAAAGGCAAAGAAGTCTACAAGGTCAAGAGCACCACCAAATTCAAGAACTGGTGGTACGACTACCGGATTAGCTATGTGGACACCAAAACCTTTGCCGATTACCGGTCCGAGTACTTCAAGGGCGACGAGATGATCAAGGTCATCGATCGCGACTGGAAAAGTCTCAACCAATCCGACCCACGGGCCCAATCCTGGGGCTACTGGTACGGTAAAAACCTGAAAACGGATCACGAAACCTGGGCTGTCATCCCCCAGGAAGTGGTGGAAATCAACGCTGACACCCCAGAAAGTTTCTGGTCGGAGTCAACACTGCGCAAGATCAAACGTTAATTAGAGACAAGTCTCCACAGCATAAGCCGGCGACCCAGGTCGCCGGCAACTCTACAAAAATCCATTAGGGGGAGCACTGAATTATGTTTACCAAATCCGTCCTTAGCAGTTCCATCGCGCTCGCACTCGCATTCCCAGGCATTGCCGGTGCTCGTGATGTCGGCGGGGTGGAGGTTTCCGGCTACCTGAGAAACTCCACCTCGGTCTTCACCACCAGCGGCACGACGAACAACGGCGCCTCGACCATGCTCGACGGCAACGATCACAAATCAGGCGACCTGATGTCGTTCGAGAACTCGGCGCGGCTCTTTCTCAACGGCGATATCGGTGAAAACGCCTCCTGGCACGCCGACCTCAACTTCATCTATGACACCGAAGGGGTGAACGAAGGCAGTTGGGACTATCGCGGCCATAAAAATTATTCCCAGTACGATTACCTGCGGGAACTCTATCTCGACGCAGCGGTGAAAGGCTGGGACATCCGCCTGGGTAAACAACAGGTGGTCTGGGGTACCGCCGACGGCATCAAGCTGCTGGACATCATCAACCCCACAGATTTTCGTTTCCTCAATCAGTCCACGATGGAAGATTCCCGCATCCCGCTGTGGATGCTGAACGCCTCCTCCGATGTGACGGACAACGGCAACCTGCAGTTCATCGTCTCCCAGCGGCAGGAAAACCTGATTCCGGGCCTCAACCGGGGCGGCGACCCCGGCCAACCCTTTATCCTCAAGGGCGTGGCGACCATTACGGGCCAGACCGGCGGCTTCCTGAATATTGCCCCGGCGCTGGCGAACGTGGCAGGCAGCTTCAGCAATGCCACGCAGATCCCGGCGTTTCCTGACGGGATGGGCGGTACGAATCCGAACCCGTTGTTCAGCCCCATCGGCCTGGTGCCTTTTGCCGGCCTGACAGTGGACGGTTTTGCAGGTGGCCCATCGATGTTGCCTTTCGGCAACACCACAGGCGCCCAGGATCTCAGCCTCATCACCCAGTGCGGTCTCGACCCCACGTGCATGAGCGATCCCAACGCCAACGGCTTCGTCACCAACCTGATGCCGGTGAACAGCGCCAATCCCACCGACACCAGCTGGAACGTAACCAAACCGATTTCGGCGTTCGAACACATGCCGATGGCCTCCTTCGCCACCTTCAATACGTTCAACAGCTTCGACGCGGACATGGGCACCTATCGCGGCGCCAAGTCAAACTATGTGGTGGACAAGCCCGCGGACAGCAATGTGAACGCGGGTTTTCGCTGGAAGCAGAATCTGGACAGCGGACTCAACTACTCGCTGAACTACTTCTACCATTACAGCTCCAACCCGGACATCAATCTGAGCTGGCACGACTCGGTAACGGGCGAGCGACTCACGGAGCAACTCTCACCCGCCGGTGATTTCTTCGACAATGGTACCGGCGCACCCGGGCCTGACGGCATGCCCGACATCGCAGACTTCACCCAAAGCCTGACCCAGGATCAGCTACCCACCAACCTGGCACCCGGCTCAGGGCAATTGCCGGCCACCACCCTGCTTCACAACGGCAACGGGCAGTTCTACGGCGCCTTTGATCCCACTCTCGGCATGGGCGGATACAACAGCAACCCGGTCGAGTTGAGGTTCACCGAGTCCTATCACCGTATGCACAGCATTGGCGCATCCTTCGACTACGCCGTAGACACGAACTTTGCACCAATCGTGTTACGAGGTGAGTTCCTCTACAACAAGGATGACAAACAGCCCGTCGTGAACCGCCAACTGCTGAGCAATGGCGCCCTCGCCAGCTCGCTGAAGATGGAGGACGCGGACTACTTCAACTATGTCCTGGGCGTCGATGTCACAGTCCTGAAAAACCTGCTGATCAGCGGCCAGTTCATCCAGTACCGCAATCTCGACTTCCAGGACAACGGTCGCGGCTGTACCACCCAGACGGGCTCATCCGCGGACTGCTCCACCTACACCGCCGATTTCGCCAACATGTCCGTCACCAACGGCCTGAAGAAGGGCTACAAGAACAAAGAGTTCTACTCGCTGTTCTTTTCAAAGCCCTTTGGCGAATCCCAGCGTGGTCGCGTCAACAACATCACCATCTACGAGGAAGGCGGCGGCTGGTGGAACCGCTTCGACGTGGAGTACTCCTTCACCGACTCGATCGTAGGTTCTCTGGCATGGAATGCTTACTGGGGTGACGAAGATACCACATTTGGTCAATTCCAGGATGTGTCCAACTTCGGTCTCGGGGTGAAGTACATCTTCGACTAACCACAGTCCCGCCCTCCCTGCCAAGGTAAATCACGGGAGGGCATAGAGCCGGTGTCGGACCTATCCGACACCGGTTTTTTTCCGAACGTAATCCACTTAGGTGGTCGGAACACAAGAGCACATCTTAATGAACTCAATCGACGGACAAACCTCCAAAAACCCTTGGGCAGACGCCTACGCAAGGTTCGTAATCCGATTCCGCTGGCCGATCATGATGGCCATGCTGATCATCACCCTACTGAGCGCCACCCAGATATCCAAGCTGGACGTACGCAACGATCCCGACACCCTGTTGCCGCCGAGTAACCGGTATGTCGCCACCAACCTGTACGCCGAACAGAATTTCGGCATGGGCAACCTGATGGTCTTCGCCCTGCGGGTCAAGGAAGGCGACATCTACCAACCCTGGTTTATCAACAAGCTGCAGGAACTCCATCGCAAGCTCGAGGCGCTGCCGAACTCACGCAAGCCGAATTTCATCAATATCGCCGCGCAGAAAATAAAATTCATGGGCGCCGATGAAAACGGGCTTATCTTCAAACGACTGATACCCACCGCAGGCATCAGCACCGACGACCCGGAAGCAGCGGCCGAACAGTTGGCCTTCCTGAAAGAGGGCGTCAAGTCCAACCCGGTGATGGCGCCGATGCTGGTCGCCATGGTGCACAGGGAAACCGGTGAAAAGTGCGAGTTTGCGGACTATGACAAGGAGTTCTGTGTCGCGAACGCCGCCTACATCATTGCGGATTATGACGATGGCGTGAAGGAAATTTATCTGCCCTGGGTGCAGTCCGTTCGCGACCTCATGGCCGAGTACGGCAACGACGAACGCTTCGAGCTGCTGGTCGCTGGCGAACCCTATTTCCTGGCCTACATGCTTTACGATCTGGTGCAGAAATGGTGGCTGTTCGCCATCTCCATACTCATCGTTCTGCTGATCCTTTGGCTCGAATTCCGCAACTGGCGGGGAGCGGTCTTCCCACTCATTGGTGTATTCGCCACCATCATCATGACGCTGGGAATCATGGGGTTCACCCAGTTCAAGCTCACCACCATGATGGTGCTGACGCCGATGCTGCTGTTGGCGATAGGCATCGGCCACTCGGTGCAGGTGACGCGGCGCTTCATGCTGGAACAGGCCGGCAGTGGAGATTGCTTCAAGTCGGCGCAAATCGCCATCTCCAACATGATTATCCCCGCCACGCTCTCCATCATCACCGACATGGTGGGCTTCGCCACCCTGGCCACGGTGGATATTTCGTTCTACAAGGCCTACGCCTACTTCGGCATGTTCGGCATGCTGACGCTGTTGTTCACCACCACTACCTTGATTCCGCTCCTGATGACGGTGTTTCCGCCACCCAGGGAAGTCTGCGAAACCAAGGAAGGCCACGACTGGGAAAGCAAGGTGGGCGGATTCATCACCAGGCTCATCGCAGGCCCCGGCAAATGGGTGCCGATCGGTGTCATCGGGGTGATCATGGTGGCCTCAGCCAATTACACGCGTTTTTGGGAAGGCACCTCCGAAGACATCTTTCCTGGCGTGGAAAAGGGCATCAACTATGCCCGTGCCGCCTTCAAGGGCAGTTCCCAGACATGGAAGGATCTTGAGCGCCTGAACGAGATCATGCCCGGCGTCATCTCCGTAAGCATCCCCATTCGCGGCAAGCAGCCGGTCACCCCGACCTGCACCGACGTGTATTTCCCGGATAAAATCTATGACATCGAGGATGCGGCTGAAAGGGCCGCTGCCTGTGAAGCCAGCAAACAGGAACTCTCATGCTGGGATCCCGATGCCTGCGGCGCTCAGGGCATATTCAACGATGCGGACGTCCTTGGCGACATCGAAAAGATGGAAACCTGGATGCGTGCGCACGAGTTTGTGGGCTACACCGGATCCTATGCCCAGTATGTCCGCCTGGTGAATATGTTGTTGTCGGCGGAGCCCGGCGAGACCCCTAAACTGAGCGATCTTGCGGTTCCAACAGAGGAGTTTCTCAAATCCATCGATCCCGACGATGACCGCGACCCGCACGATATCGTCCAGCTCTTCAATGGGCTTCTTGAGACCATGACCTCCTCAGGTGACATGGATTCCTTTGTGTCGTCGAATTGGAACGAAGGGGTCATCCTGGGCTTCATCAACACCATGGACCCGAAAGAGACCCATCAGGTCACCATGGACATTCAGCAGTACATCGAGGACCACAAGAACGACAAGGGGTTCAGCAAGGTCAATTTCGGGCTCCGATCGGGTCCCGTGGACGACCTTTCAGGTGACACGAACGAGTTGTCCGTAGAAGGTCCGGATTACGTCAGGCCCGCGTTGGGCGGATTTCTGGGAGCCACCGAGGCCACTCGTGAAGTGGCGATGAAGAACTGGCTTCTCAGCCCACTCCAGACCGCCGCTGCAATCTTTATCATCTCGGCGCTGATGTTTCGATCCATTGTGGTGGCCGGCATTCTTGTAACCACTCTGTTCATCACGCTGTTCGCCCAATACGGCCTGGGTGGCTATTTCACATCGGTGGGCAACTGGTCCGGCAATCTGGCGTTCCACCTGCTGGTCACGCTGAGTATCGCCATGGGCCTGGGCGTCGATTACGGTATCTATATGATCTCGCGCCTCAAGGAAGAAATGGCCGAAACCGGAGGCCAGTGGGAAGAATCCCTGCGCAACACGCTCAACACCACGGGATCAGCGGTTATCGTGTCAGTCATCGTCCTCTTGGGCAGCTTCATCCCGCTTGTGGGTACCGACCTGGCCAACACCTGGGGATTGGGCGTTTTTATCGGCGAAGCACTGGTCATCGACGTGTTCACCGCGCTGATGCTGCTTCCGTTGATGGTGAAGTGGCTCAAACCGAAGTACGTATTCGACTTAAACTGAATACGAATTAACTCGAAATAATCACCATCCAGGGGGCGCAAGCCCCCTTTTTTTGCCGGTGATTTCCATCCGTGCCGCCACGTACCCGCCCTTTAAGGGTGAGGATCTTTGGCGGCGGGTCAAAAAAAACCTTGCAATATTTAGTTAGTATATTATTATTTGCTTATATTCTAACAATTGAGTAAGCCGTAATGACACTCTGCAACCTTAACGAACTTGAGCTTGATGCCAGGAATCCGGCACCTGCACCGATCGCAGTCCCTGCCGGCCTGCTGATGATGGGTCTCTTGCTGATGACATTTGAGTACCCCCTGACCGTGCTCTTCGGCGTATTTCTGGCCATCTGGGGCGCCGCAAACCTGACATTGAGGGCAGCTAAGTTTGCCTGCTGCCTGAAGTACCGTAAAGATAGAATCGCCCGAGGAAAAAACGCCGGACCTTGCACCATATTTTGAGCGGGTTCAGCCGGGACGATTTTCGACAACCCTCGTGGTCAGTCCGAATGCAGCCGGTTCATTGCCAACTGCATTCGGCCTCCAACGATATCGGGAAGCTCGCCCACGGCACGCGAAATACCGCCGACAATGGCGGTCTCTGACTCGCTGTCTGCACGATTCAGGACATAGCCCGTCACCTGGTTTTTATGGCCCGGGTGGCCAATTCCGATGCGTAACCGCCAGTAGTCGTTACCCACCACGCGGTGCAAATCACGCAATCCGTTATGGCCGCCATGGCCACCACCGGATTTCAAGCGGACCACGCCAGGCTCCAGATCAAGTTCATCATGGGCAACGAGCATCGCGGTTGACTCAAGCCGGAAGTAGCGTAGACAGGCACCGGCAGGATCTCCGCTCCGGTTCATATAGTTCTGAGGTTTGAGTAACCGAACTTCGCGACCGTCCACGCCGATGCGGGCGATTTCCGCCGAGAATCGGCGATCGAAACGCCAGTCGGCGCCATGATGACGGGCCACCTGGTCCACGAACCAAAAACCCGCATTATGACGTGTCGAAGTGTACTTTTCGCCAGGATTTCCGAGGCCGACGATCAACTCAACCGGGTTGGTGGACTGACTCATTGCCTGAAAAAGAAGGGATTCAAACCGTAGGGAAAGTAGCGGGGCGCAGAAAGCGCCCCGCCATGGCAATCATCAGGATTCGCTGGGCTCTTCGCCGGCTTCCGGCTCTACAGCTTCGCCGATCTCTCCTTCCTCTTCCTCTTCCACACGAGGCATGGCGACACCGACAATGGTGACGTCGTTTTCCTGTCCCTGTGAAAGCGCGGTCAGCTCGACCCCCTCGGGCAATATCAGCTCCGAGAGATGCAAAGAATCGCCGAGATCCATGGAGGACATGTCGATATCGATGAATTCCGGCAAATCGCCCGGCAGACAGGAAACCTCCACATCGGTGACATAGTGGGAAGCCACTCCACCTGCTTTGACGCCGGGAGCCGTGTCTTCGCCGCTGAAGTGTAACGGCACCTGCATCTTGATCTTTTCAGAGGCGCTTACCCTCAGAAGGTCGATATGCATGATGAAGGGCTTCGCCGGATGGCGCTGCACGTCCTTGAGGACCACCTGTTGCTCACCACCCGGCGTCGTCAACGTCAGAACGTGAGAATAGAAGGCTTCCTGCTCCAGATGCTGGGCCAGTTCGTTGTGAGCCAGGGTGATCATTTCGGGTGCCGCATCGCCCCCGTAAACAATACCGGGAACCTGACCCGTGCGACGCAGGCGGCGGCTCGCACCTTTCCCTGTATCGCTGCGAGCCTGCGCAGTCAATTCAAAGGCCTGTTGCATGATTTTTCTCCTGTCAAAGACCTGTTAATGATGTTTTCCGGAACCCGCGACCAGGGTCTGAATCCGGAAAACTCTTAAGTTACCCTGAACGCCTGCATCAAACCTGATGGTCGACGCCCACAGGCAATCACTGAACTCCCGACCCGGAACGGGCATCGGAAACCCCATAGATCAGTCCACAAACAGCGAACTGACCGATTCCTCGTTACTGATCCGGCGCATGGTCTCCGCCAGCAAACCCGCGATGGACAGCGGCCGGATCCGATTACAATTTCGTGCGTCCTCGCTAAGCGGGATGCTGTTGGTCACTACCAGCTCATCCAGCACGGAGCTCTCAATATTGCTCACCGCCGGCCCCGAAAGCACCGCATGGGAGCAATAAGCCACGACCTTGGAGGCCCCATGCTCCTTCAAGGCACCGGCCGCCTGACACAAGGTCCCGGCCGTATCCACCAAATCGTCGATAATGATGCAGATCCGTCCTTCCACATCACCGATGATGTTCATCACCTTGGCCTCGTTGGGCCGCGGGCGGCGTTTGTCGATAATCGCCAGGTCGGCATCGTCGAGACGCTTCGCGAGCGCCCGGGCACGAACCACACCACCCACATCGGGCGAAACCACCATCTGCTGGGGATACGCCTGCAACCAGACATCTCTCAACAACACCGGCGAGGCGTAGACATTATCCACCGGGATATCAAAAAAGCCCTGGATCTGATCTGCGTGCAGATCCAGCGTCAATACCCGATCCGCACCCGCTGCCGCAATCATCTTTGCCGCCAAACGGGCCGTAATGGGCACCCGGGCAGACCGGGGACGCCGATCCTGGCGTGCGTAACCGAAATAGGGGATCACCGCGGTGATCCGGCCGGCCGATGCCCAGCGCATGGCGTCGATCATCACCAACAATTCCATCAGGTTGTCGTTGGTGGGTGCAGGTGTCGGCTGAACGATGAAGACGTCCCGTCCACGGACGTTTTCCTGGACCTCGACCATGACCTCGCCATCGCTGAACTGACCAACCACAGCCTTGCCAAGCGGCAGGCTCAGCTGCTCGGCTATCTGTGCCGTCAGTTCCGGATGGGCGTTGCCCGAAAACACCATCATCCCGCTGGCCGCCGCCATGGTACCTGTCCTCGCTAGCAGAGAACGATCCTCATGGATCGCGTTCCGGGATATCCCCGGGCAGGTCAGCGCAACGATTTGCTCGTCGGGCCTTCCGCATATAAATGGCTGGGGCGGTAGGAATCGAACCTACGAATGCTGGAGTCAAAGTCCAGTGCCTTAACCGCTTGGCGACGCCCCAAGAAAAATCCGTTCTCCGGCCCTATCAAGCAGCGGAGAACGATTCCGTCCCTGCGCGAGGAAGCCTCCCGACTCCGCCGGCAGCTTCTCCATTACCGACCGCGCATCACTCTCGCGCTCGAACTCGGCAAACACGCAACCGCCGGTACCGGTCAATCTCGGACGCCCGTAAGGGGCCAGAAGCGCCATGGCACCGCCAACCTCGGGATAGCGTCTGAGCACAACCGGAAGGCAATCATTGCCGCCTCGGCCCGCAAAGAAGTCGGCTATTGTGATCGGGGAGGAATTCCTTGTCAATTCAGGATCTTTGAAGATATCGCCTGTGTTAACGGCAACTGAAGGGCAAACCACAACGTACCAGGATGTCGGCAATTCGACCGGGGTCAGGATCTCGCCTATGCCCTCACCCCACGCGGCCTGGCCCCGGACAAATACCGGAACATCGGCGCCAAGGCGGGCACCGAGCATCGCCAAACGCTCCTCCGACAGCCGGGTCCCCCACAAACGGTTCAATCCCACCAGCACCGTGGCCGCATCCGAACTGCCGCCGCCAAGCCCTCCGCCCATGGGCAGCCGCTTTCGGACCCTGATGGCTGCGCCCTGCGCCGAACCCGTTTCCTGCTGGAGGAGCCTCGCCGCCCTGAAGGTCAAATCTGCCTCGACGGGAACACCGGGCAGGTCATGACGCAATACGATGGCAGCATCCGTCTCCCGAACCTCGAGCTCGACGGAATCACCAAAATCGATGAACTGAAACAGGGTCTGGAGCCGATGGTAACCGTCGCCACGTCGCCCCAACACACGCAACATAAGGTTGAGTTTCGCGGGTGCCGGCCAGTCAGGCGATTGCCACCAACTCATTCCATCGGTCGCAATCGTTGCAGGACCTCACGCAAGTGGGCGCTTTCACTGTCGCGCTTTAACGCATCTTTCCAGACACTCAGCGCCTCGTCGCGCCTGCCGGCCATCCACAGCACTTCGCCGAGATGAGCGGCAATCTCGCTATCGCTGTCTCTGGATGCCGCCCGCGTGAGATAGGCAATCGCGCTATCCAGATTCCCCAACCGGTACTGGACCCAACCCATACTGTCGAGAATCGCCACGTTTTCGGGATCCAGCTGCAGCGCCCTTGAAATCAACTCAAAGGCCTCTTCGTAGCGATCTGTCTGATCCGCCAGGGTGTAACCCAGTGCGTTCAGCGCATCGGCGTGATCGGGATCGGACGCAATGATCGCCCTCAGGTCCCGCTCGAGAATATCCAGTCGATTCTGTCGGCCTGCATGCATGGCCCTTGCGTAAAGCAGATCAGGGTCGCCCGGGAAAGACTGCAATGCCACATCGTAAACGGCCATTGCCTCGGCGTTCCGGTCGTGGGTACGTAACAGCTCCGCCTCCAACAGATAGAGGGAGTCCGCCCGATCCGCAAAGAGCACACGTTGTTCCACAAACACCCGGCGGGCTGCCGCCATATCGCCCAATTCGGCATGAACCTCGGCACGGCGCATCGCAGCCTCCATGCGCAACGGCCCGCGACCGACTTGCTGATAATACTCCAGGGCACGCTGCCGATTGCCCTTGGCATACTCCACCTCGGCGAGGAAGTAATACGCCTCGTCTGAACGTTCACCGAGATCGAGCAAGCGATTCCAGTAACGTCGGGCGTCGCTCCAGTGTTCGAGCTGGGTGGCCAACGCCCCCACCGAGAACAGCACATCAGGATCTTCCGGCGTATCGCGCAATAATCGCTGAAATTCTGCGTAGGCCAGTTCAAGCTGATCACCTTCGACGAGCCAGCGCGCATACGCCACCCTCAGCACACGGCTGGATGGATTGCGTGCCACGGACTCCTTGAGCACCTCGCCGGATTTCTCCTCCAAGTCTTGCTGCAAGCGAATCCGGCTTAACAACAACCACGCCAATTCCTTTTGCGGCCGAAGGGTGACGGCAGCCCGGGCCTCTTTGGCGGCTTCGTCGAGATCGCCCATGGCTGATAACACCAGGGCATTGGCATAACGTGCCTCGGCGTCATCGCGGAAATCACTGGCCAGGCGAGCCATCAGCGCCCGGCCAAGGGCGGGATTGTCCGAACCGGAAACCACGCCGGCCACAGAGATGAAGCCTTTTTTGTCGCCGGTCTTGTGTGCGTGATCGATGATTGCCCTGAGGGCGTTATAGGCCTCGTCGGCACGACCTTCGCGAATCGCCAGAGAGGCCTTGATTTCAAGTGCACCCGAATCGTCAGGCGCCAGTCGCGCCCAAAGGTCGGCCGCTTCCTCGGTTTTGCCATTTTTCCCCAAGTGCATGCCGATACGGGCCGCCTTTTCCGCCGCCGCAACGGATCGAGTCGTCCGTGCAACCCACAGATAGTGGGAAAAAGCGCCATCGAGATCGCCACGATAAGCAGATATATCGGCAGCCAACGAATGGTAGACCATGTCAGCTACTGGATCTCCGGAATCGGGCAGCACCGGCGGCGCCGAGGTCCGCGACGGCATTTGGGTACAGCCAGCGAATACAACGGCGAGCGCCATCGGGATCAGCCGCGTCAGAATTTGTCTCATATATCCAGGTAATTACACTCTCTTGAGCACACAGTATAGGGGTGCGCAACGGCCAGACAAACCCTACCGAGACGAAGGAGTACTTGAATTCAAGGCGTTGATACATAAAAATTTCAGGTTCGCCCCTGGATAAACCCTTTATGGCTTTACTCACACTCGGCCTGAATCACAAAACTGCCCCGCTGGAGATACGGGAACGCGTGGCGTTCGGCCCGGACATTGTGGTGGGTGCCTTGCGGTCCCTGGTGGAATCGGCCGGCGTGGACGAATCTATTATTTTGTCCACCTGCAACCGAACGGAAATCTACGTGGCCGGCGGGACGACCGCCTGCGGCAGGGTACGGGATTGGACCTGCGAATTTCATGGCCTGGAACCGGAAACGGTCAGCCCTTATCTTTACGAACACTCCGGCCAGGCGGCCGTGAAACACCTGATGAGCGTTGCCAGCGGTCTCGATTCACTGATCCTCGGCGAACCCCAGATTCTCGGCCAAGTCAAAACGGCCTACCAGACAGCAGCCGACAGTGGCACCGCCGGAAAACTTCTGTGCCGTCTTTTTCAACACAGTTTCTCGGTGGCCAAACAGGTTCGCACGGACACGGCCATCGGTTCGAGTCCGGTGTCAGTGGCCTTTGCGGCCGTTTCGCTCGCCAAGCAGATTTTCGCCGACCTGGGAAGCCAGACAGCCCTGCTGATCGGTGCCGGAGAGACTATAGAACTTGCGGCGCGTCATCTGGATCAACACGGCATCGGACGCATGATCGTCGCCAACCGGACCGTGGAGCGGGCGCACCAGCTTGCTGAACAGTTCGATGGTTACGCCATCGCACTCACCGAAGTTCCCGGGCATCTCGCCGAGGCGGACATTGTTATCTCCTCCACCGCCAGCCCTTTGCCGGTGCTGGGTAAGGGCACCGTGGAAAGCGCCCTCAAAAAACGCAAGCACAAACCCATCTTCATGGTGGATATCGCCGTCCCGAGAGACATCGAGCCCGAAGTCACGGAATTGGACGATGTCTACCTGTACACCGTCGACGACCTGGAAGAGGTCATCGACGAAAATCGCCGCTCGCGTCAGGAAGCGGCCAACCAGGCACAGGAAATCATCGACCTGCAGGTGGATGAGTTCGTCGCCTGGCTACGCTCCCTCGACGCCCTCGAATTGATTCAGAGCTACCGCACCGAGGCCGAGGAGTCCCGGGACGAAGTGCTCGGCCGGGCGCTGCGCATGGTGCAGAACGGCAAGCAGGCCGACGAGGCACTGCGCTTTCTCGCCCACACTCTGACCAACAAACTGCTTCACACGCCAAGCGCCAATTTACGCGAAGCCAGTTCCGCCGGAGAAACCCAGTTACTCGAAGCCGCCAACCAGCTGTTCCGCCCTCGCCCTGTCAAATCTGACGATCGCACATGAAATCCTCCATTCGTCACCGACTCGAACAGGTTCTGGACCGGTTCGAAGAAGTCACCGCCCTGCTCGCCGAATCGGAAGTGCAGGAGGACAGCAACCGGTTCCGCGATCTGAGCCGCGAATACGCTCAGATCGAACCCCTGGCCACTGCGTTCCGCACCTATCACGAGCTTGAGGCTGAGGCCGCCAACGCGCGCGCGATGCTCAAGGATCCCGAGATGACGGAGTTGGCTCAGGAGGAAATCGAGACGACGCAAGCACGCCTTGCCCAGGTCGAGCCCGACCTGCACCGCATGCTCATTCCGCCGGACCCTAACGACGGACGCAGCGTTTTCGTGGAGATCCGAGCCGGCACCGGCGGCGCCGAAGCCGCACTCTTTGCAGGCGACCTGCTACGGGCCTATTTACGCTACGCTGAAGGGCGACGCTGGCTTGCAGAGATCATCAGCGAAAGCGCGGGCGAACAGGGCGGCTACAAGGAGGTGGTGGTTCGCATCGCGGGTAACGGCGTTTACGCCAGGCTGAAATTCGAATCCGGCACCCATCGCGTCCAGAGGGTTCCGGAAACCGAATCCCAGGGCCGCATACACACCTCCGCCTGCACCGTCGCCATACTGCCGGAAGCGGATGAAGTGGACGCCGTGGAGATCAACACCACTGATCTGCGCATCGACACCTACCGCGCCTCGGGAGCAGGCGGCCAGCATGTCAACAAGACCGATTCCGCGGTGCGCATCACTCATCTGCCCAGCGGGATCGTTGTGGAATGCCAGGACGAGCGGTCCCAGCATAAGAATCGGGCGCGCGCCATGTCGCTTTTGCAGGCTCGATTGCTGTCCCAGGCCCAGAACAAGCTCCAGTCCGAGCAGGCCGCATCCCGCAAACTCCAGGTGGGCAGCGGGGATCGTTCAGAACGGATTAGAACCTACAACTTTCCCCAGAATCGCCTCACCGATCACCGCATCAACCTCACCCTCTACAAGCTCGACGCGGTTATGGGGGGCGAACTGGACCAGGTGATCGATCCGCTCGTTCAGGAACACCAGGCAGAACAACTGGCCGCCATCGCCGACTAGGGCGGCTCAACCCTATGAGAACCTTCATCGCAGCAGGCCATTTTTTCGCAGGGCAAAGCGCACTGAGCGCCCTGCACCTGCCGCTTGGCAGCGAAACCCTGTCATGCGGGAAAATGGTCCGCCCCTGATGGCTTCACAGATTCGCGACCTGCTGAAATCCGCTGCCTCGGCGCTGTCTTTCGAATCCCCCGAGAACGGCTATCTCGAGGCCGGCATCCTTCTCGCCCATTGCCTCCACAAGCCCCGCAGCTGGTTGTTTGCCCATCCGGAAGCCCCCGTCGAAGTGGACGTCGAGGCGCGGTTTTCACAGCTGATCTATGACCGCCAACAGGGCGCCCCCGTGGCCTACTTGACGGGGGAACGGGAATTTTGGTCTCTACCGATCCGGATCACCCGGGAAACGCTGATCCCTCGCCCCGAGACGGAACTCCTGGTGGAGCGGGCGCTCCGCAAACCCCTGCCTGCAGACGCAACGGTGGCGGATCTCGGCACCGGTAGTGGCGCCATCGCCGCCGCACTGGCCAGCGAACGGCGTTATTGGAAAATCATTGCCACCGACGCCAGCGACGACGCGTTGAGCGTCGCAGGCGATAACTTTCTCCGACTGGGACTGGGCAATGTGGAATGCCGGCCGGGATCCTGGTTCGAAGCCATACAAGACGAACGCCTGAACCTCATCGTCAGCAATCCACCTTACGTCGCCGAAAACGACCCGCACCTGCATCAGGGCGACGTAAAAGCGGAACCGAGAAGGGCGCTGGCCTCGGGCCCCGACGGGCTGGACGCCCTGCGCGAAATCATCACCGGCGCCCCAGAGCACCTCCTCGACAACGGCTGGCTGATACTGGAACACGGCTGGGACCAAGGGAAAATCGTCCGCGATCTCCTCCGATCAAGTGGCTATTTGTCCATATCCACCCAAAAAGACCTCGCCTCGATCGACCGGGTCACCGAAGCGAGCTATCAGCGACGCTGATTCTCTACCGGTGAATTCCGCAAGGCCCCGATCACATAAAAATCACTTGCGTTCCCTATGGGTACAGCTAGGATTAGTGTGCATGGATGGAGAGGATTTCATAAAGCATCGGGAGATTATATTCAGCCCGATCCACCCGGACTGCGACCAATCTCAAACGGCTGCCATGCGGCTGACGGACGTTGAGGGCGTCGCGCAAGTCCAGGTCATATCCCCGGAAGCCCTGGGAATAAGCTACGACCTGCTGTCGATCTCGCTGATTCAAATCGAAACTGCGCTCGAGGACGCGGGATTTCATCTCAGCAACAAGCTGATCTACAAACTTCGCCGCGCACTCTACTACTACACCGAAGAAACCCAGCGGGCCAACGCCGGATGCCCCCGCGGCGAATCCAACTGCACACGCCAGGTGTTCATTCAACGCTACCAGCAAATCAAGCACGGATGCCGCGACAACCGGCCCGACCACTGGCGAAAATACCTTTAATCTCACCCCTTTCACCAGCAGCCCGCAGTGCCGCCCGGTAGAATGGGCCGATGGAAGACCAGGAATTACTGCGCTATTCACGACAGATCATGCTGCCCGAAATCGACCTGTCCGGGCAGGAAAAACTCGCATCGGCACAGGCTTTGATCGTCGGCCTGGGGGGACTTGGCTCGCCGGTGGGTCTCTACCTGGCCGCTGCGGGCGTGGGCTCCTTAGCCCTGGTGGATCACGACCTGGTGGACCTCTCCAACCTTCAGCGCCAGATTATCCACAGCACCCCGGACATCGGTCGCTCCAAAGTCGCTTCCGCCGCCGACGCCATCAACAAAATCAACCCGCTCTGTAAAACCCGTTCCGTCGCCAAAAAGTTGGGCGAGAGCGAGCTTGCCACCATCGTATCCGAAGCCGACGTGGTTCTCGATTGCAGCGACAACTTCGAGACCCGCTTCGCCGTCAACGCCGCCTGCGTGGCGACGGGAACCCCGTTGGTTTCAGGCGCCGCGATTCGCTGGGAAGGACAGGTCAGCGTCTTCACCGGAAGCGCAGACGAACCCTGCTATCGCTGCCTGTATGCAGGAACCGAGGCCACTGATGAAACCTGCAGCGCCAATGGTGTGATCGCGCCACTGGTCGGCATCATTGGCTCGGTTCAGGCCACGGAAGCCATCAAACTCCTGGCTGGCGCCGGTCGTACGCTTATCGGCAGATTGCTGTTGCTCGACGCACTGCGCATGGAATGGCGCACGCTCAAACTCCCAAAGGACCCGGCGTGCCCGGTGTGTGGCGCCGTCATCCGATGAGCGCCAGGATACTGTTTATTCACGGGCTGGCCAGCTGCGGCAACGGCACCAAGGCGAGGGCGCTTGCCGATCACTTCGGCCGGGACAATCTCGTCGCACCCGACCTGCCGATGGACCCCGGCACCGCGATGTCCGCGCTCATGCAAATCCTGTCCCGTACCAAAGTCGACCTGTTGGTGGGCTCGTCCCTGGGCGGCTACTATGCCTCTAGCCTCAACCGAATAAGCCCGATTCCAACGGTGCTCGTCAATCCGACCACAGAGCCCTGGGTGTCCCTTAAGCCCCATCTGGGGAGGCATGAAAACTGGTGCTCAGGCGAACCGGCGGAACTGAGCATGGACCACCTTCGCCAGCTTCGCGATATGACGAGGCGTCCTGATCCAACGCGGGAATCCTATCTCGTGATATTGGGTCAGAATGATGAGGTACTGGATCATCGGGTCGCTGCGGATTTTTACCGCGAATTTCAGGTGCTCCGGATCCCCAACGACGATCACCGTCTTCGGAAATTTTCCACTCTATTGCCTGATATCGAGGCCTTCCGAAACGGCGCCTAGCCGCGCCACTGAACTTCGCAGCCATAATATGACCAAAACCCGCAGCCCGATTGATTTGCAGGATATCCAACGCTTACGACAGGACATCGTTTTTAACGAAACCCTGCGTGGCCAGCCGTTCACCTTCCACACGACCTGGGGTTTATTCTCGCCGCGCGGAATCGACGACGGCACCCGCCTGCTACTGGATCACATGGAGATCCGTAAAGATGACCGCGCACTGGACCTGGGATGCGGGTACGGACCTATCGGCCTGTCAATCGCACGCGAGGCGCGGGACGGCCACTGCACCATGGTGGACAAAGACTTCGTGGCCGTGGAATACGCTGGTCGAAATGCCACCATCAACGGCATCCACAATACGGAAGCGCGCCTGAGCGACGGCTTTCGTCACCTGGATGAGAGCCGCTATACCCTGGTCGCAAGTAATTTGCCGGCCAAGACTGGCAAGGAGCACTATTACCTCTTTTTCCATGATGCCCACAGTCGCCTCCTGCCCGGGGGCCGGATTTACCTGGTGGTCATCTCCGGGCTTCGGCAATTTGTAAAGCGATCGTTCCTTGAGGTGTTCGGCAACCACACCAAAGTCAAGCAAGGACGAACCTACACCGTGGCGATGGCCGAGAAAAGGGCGTAAACGCCCTAGCTTTTTTCATTGCACCCGGCTTTTTCTTTGCCACCTTCTTGGGAGCGGCCTTCTTGGGAGCGGCCTTCCTGGGAGCGGCTTTCTTGGGAGCGGCTTTCTTGGGAGCGGCCTTCTTGGGAGCGGCCTTCCTGGGAGCGGCCTTCCTGGGAGCGGCTTTCTTGGGAGCGGCTTTCTTGGGAGCGGCTTTCTTGGGAGCGGCCTTCTTGGGAGCGGCCTTCTTGGGAGCGGCTTTCTTGGGAGCGGCCTTCCTGGGAGCGGCCTTCCTGGGAGCGGCCTTCCTGGGAGCGGCCTTCTTGGGAGCGGCCTTCTTGGGAGCGGCCTTCTTGGGAGCGGCTTTCTTGGGGGCGGCTTTCTTGGGAGCGGCTTTCTTGGACCTGGTCTTTCTCGCCCGACCCTTCTTTGCCGCGGCTCTCCGCGCCTTTTTCCGGGCTGCACTCTCCGCCGCGACTGTTTGCTCGGATTCCGGCTCAAGCTCTCGACGAGGAGCTGCCTTTATCGCCCGGACGCATTTGGCGAGAATCGCCGGATCATCCCCTATTCCATTGAATTCAGTCAGCATTTCAAGCGCGCGATAGCGCTCCAACAGTTGAATCACATGGCCGTCATAAACGCGCAGACGGTTACTGATGGTTTCTTCGTAATCACCCGGCCGGCGAGCCACACGACCACCACAAACATCGCAGACCCCGTCCACCAGGGGCGGATTCGAATAAATATTGTAATCAGTGCCGCAGTCGTCACAGGTTAATTTACCGACGAGACGCTCCATGAGATCGTCCGCGTCCACATTCAACGCGATCACGGCATCAACCACCATGTTGTGGTGGCGAAGGATGCGATCCAGCGTCTCTGCGTGACTGACATCGCGAGGATAATCGTCGATGATGAACCCTTTGGCCGCACTCGCCTCATTCAGCGCCGGAGCCAGCGCCGAGGCAACCAACTCCTCGGGGATCGGCGCACAGGCCGCCAACAATTCACCGATCAGGCGCGCAAGTTCGGTCTCTTCCTTGGCCATCTCGCCAAGAAGATCGTGCAGATTGATGTAGGTGATACCGAATTGACGCGCCAGCGTTTTAGCCAGGAAACGTCGGCCAGAGCCTGGCGGTCCAAGCAATACGAGTCTCATGTATGATTCCGTATGTCGCGGGATGCCGCTACCGTGGTACGCATGCATCCTCCCTCTGGGTCAGTACTTTTTTGTTTTTGAATCAGGAAATTCCATGACCTCATCCAACTTTTGGATTGCAGGCACATGTTCCCACCGATTAAGCTAATCCCAAGTTCGAGCCGAAGTCAATATAATGGCTGGTTTTTTGGAATATTCCGCTCACCAACGTGCTTTTTAGGCACAAATACACGCCAAACCAAGCGAATGCCCGAGATCAAGGACTTCACCGACTCTGAAAAGTGGATCATCGAGACCACGCTCAAGGAACGTTATGGCAACACCGTGCCATACGACCTGGCCGACGCCGAGATCCGCTTGGCTCCCTCAGACCGCGAGCTATCTGCCTGTCCCGTCGCCTACTGGCAGACCGGCGGCTGTAACTTCGTGCTGTTCAAATCAGGTGACCGACGGTACCGTTGCCAGTTCTTTTACCGGAACTACCAGCAGTTCGGGACCGGTGTTTACGAATATGACGACCTCGCCGAATGCATGGTGTCACTCCTGCAGGCCCAGGCCGACCATGTCGCCCGTGAACGTGGTGATGTCAATAAACGGCGCTAGCAAGCAGTAGTAGAATCCGCGCGCCGCATCCAAATTTTTTGTAACTGAAGGAAGAGAGAATCCATGACTGCCAAGAACGCTTTTTATGCCCAGTCTGGTGGTGTCACTGCCGTCATCAACGCATCGGCCTGCGGTGTGATTGAGACCGCACGCCAGCACAAAGACAAAATCGCCAATGTCTACGCCGGCCGTAACGGCATCATCGGTGCACTGACCGAAGACCTGATCGACACCGCCCAGGAGTCCGATGCCGACATCGCCGCGCTGAAACACACGCCATCGGGCGGCTTTGGCTCCTGTCGATTCAAGCTCAAGAGTCTCGAAGACAACAAGCAGGAATACGAGCGCCTGATCGAACTCTTCAAGGCACACAACATCGGTTATTTTTTCTACAACGGCGGAGGGGACTCGGCTGACACCTGCTTCAAGGTCTCCCAACTGTCTGAAAAGATGGGCTATCCCGTGCAGGCAATCCATGTCCCCAAAACCGTGGACAACGACCTGCCCATTACCGACAACTGCCCCGGGTTCGGCTCGGTGGCAAAGTACATCGCCGTATCCACCCTGGAAGCCTCATTCGACGTGCGTTCGATGGCGGCCACCTCCACCAAGATATTTGTCATCGAGGTAATGGGGCGTCATGCCGGCTGGATCGCCGCCGCCGGCGCCCTGGTGGAGGACGAGGGCATCCCGGTCGTCACCCTGTTTCCCGAGGTGGAATTCGATAAGGACAAATTCCTCGCCGCAGTCGACGCCAAGGTGGCCGAGCACGGCTATTGCACCATCGTGGTCTCCGAGGGCGCTCACTGGCCGGACGGAACTTTTCTCGCCGAGCAGGGAACCCGCGATTCCTTTGGTCACGCTCAACTCGGTGGTGCGGCGCCCGTGGTCGCCAACATGATCAAGGATGCACTGGGCCACAAATTTCACTGGGCGGTGGCCGATTACCTGCAGCGTGCGGCACGCCACCTCGCATCCGAATCCGACGTGGAACAGGCCTACGCCCTGGGTAAGGCTGCGGTGGAAAAGGCCGTTGAGGGCAAGAACTCCATCATGCCCACCGTGGTTCGTGAGTCTTCCAACCCCTACAAATGGAGCATCGGCGAGGCGCCCTTGTCCGAAGTGGCCAACGTCGAGAAGATGATGCCGATGGACTTCATTTCCGAAGATGGCTTCGGCATTACCGACAAGTGCAAGGATTACCTCTACCCGCTCATCAAGGGCGAGGCCTATCCACCGTACAAGGACAACGGCATGCCGGATTACGTCACCCTGAAGCTTGCCGGCGTGGACAAAAAATTGCCGCCGTTCGAGGTTTGAACCCGGCTAAACGCTGACAAACAAGGGGCCTAAGGGCCCCTTTTTGGTGGGTGTTAGCCCTTTGCCGGGTCGCGTACACTGCACAGAGAACGCTCGCCACGGGAAGAATCGATGACTTTGGACAAGGCACGAGAGCTGATTCAGGTGCAGTTGGGATTCGGCGGCGGCTACAACCGCAATGCCGTACGGCTCATTCTGGGGGAGATCCAGCGCGAACACGGGCAGGGCGCCGTCAACTCCCTGATTCGGGAGCTGGGACTCACCGAAACCTTCGACTTGGCGGAAAACAGCGATTTCAGCCGCGTTGGAAGATGAAGATGCCGTTCGACGGCAACACCCCCTGTTCAGGGCATAAATTCTTTATATAATGCACCGCACAATTTCTCCGCTAGCGCCCGAAAACCTTGGCGCTGCATCCCGTTAACCGACAGAGAGCCTCGGCAAAATGAACCTCGATAGAGTCACTCCCGGCGCAAATGCCCCAGATGAGATCAACGTCATCATTGAGATCCCCGCCAACGCGGAACCGGTCAAATATGAAGTCGACAAGGATACCGGCGCCATGTTCGTTGATCGGGTATTGCGCACCGCGATGCGCTATCCGGCGAACTACGGTTATATCCCGCACACCCTTTCCGACGACGGCGACCCCTGCGACGTCATCGTACCCACGGCATTCCCGTTGATTCCCGCCTCCGTCATCCGTTGCCGACCGGTCGCCGTGCTGAAAATGACCGATGAATCGGGTGACGATGCCAAGGTGCTGGCGGTACCGGTGGACGCCGTCTCCAGTCGCTGGACCCACGTCCATGGCCCGGATGACATGTCCGAGGAGCTGATGGAGCGTATCGCCCACTTTTTCGAGCACTACAAGGATCTGGACGAGGGAAAATGGGTCCGTGTCGGCGGTTGGGATGGCGTCGATGCCGCCAAAGAGGAGATTCTAAGCAGTATCAAGATGTTCAACGACGCCCCAGTGAAACCCCATTTCTGATCCAGGTCTGGCGGCCAGAGCTGGTGTAGACTGGCCGCCATGAAAGTCTGCATCCTGTCCGACAGCCACGACCACATCCCCTTGCTGGACGCGGCGGTAACCGAAGCCCGGTCTCTCGGCGCAGAGGCCGTGCTCCATTGTGGTGATGTGGTGGCGCCAAGCACCCTGAGGTGCTTGCAGAAACACCAATTGCCCACCCACGTCATTCACGGCAACAACACCGGCGACCTCTATTCCCTGGGAAAGCTCGCGCTACGGCCCGACAGCATCATCCGCTACTACGGCATGGACGCCGCCCTGGAACTGGACGGGAAACGCATCTTTCTCGTTCATTACCCCCACTACGCGCGCGCCATGGCGGCCACCGGCGACTGGGATCTGGTGTGCTGCGGGCACAGCCACGACTGCAATATTGAGCACCTGCCCAATATCAAAGGCGGCACCACACCGGTGGTGGACCCGGGTACCGTGGGCGGGGTTGGTCAGGCGCCGGCAACCTGGATACTCGGCGATCTCTCGACGATGCAATTCAAAGTCCACGAAGTGAACAAGTCACTGGAAAAAAACGCCGTTTGAGGCCGAAATGAGCAAGCTTACCCATTTCAACACTCAGGGAGAGGCCCACATGGTGGATGTGGGCGAGAAGGACGAGACCCGGCGAGTGGGAGTGGCCGAGGGCCGGATCCATGCCAACAGCGAAACGATCCGCCTGATCCGCGAGGGAGGGCACCGCAAGGGCGACGTCCTCGGCGTGGCGCGAATCGCCGGCATCATGGCCGCAAAGAAAACGCCGGACCTGGTGCCGCTGTGCCATCCGCTGGCCCTGACCAAAGTGGGTATCGACTTCGAGGTCGAATCCAGTTCGGTGCACTGCCAGGCAACCGTGGAAACCCGTGGGAAAACCGGCGTCGAGATGGAGGCAATCTGCGCCGTTCAGGTCGCGCTGCTGACCATCTATGACATGTGCAAGGCGGTGGACCGGGGGATGACGATTTCAGATGTTCGGCTGAAGAAAAAATCGGGCGGACGATCAGGTATCTGGGAACGCAGCGACTAACCGACTAGTTCAGGCTGCGCGGCGCAGACAGGGAAAACGGCGGTATCGACGCCAAAAATCTCGACCCTGCCTCATCCTCCATTTCGTACTCCCCCTCCATGCTGCCCACCGGCGTTTCCAGCATGGTGCCGCTGGTGTACTGGAAGCCCTCGCCAGGCCGGAGGTAGGGCTGCTCGCCCACCACGCCCTCGCCGCGAACCTCCTGCACCTTGCCCGTCGCATCGGTTATCACCCAGTGGCGATTCAGCAACTTGGCGGGTGACGCACCTTCGTTGCGAATGGTAATGGTATAGGCGAAGGCATACCTCTCCATCTCCGGAGAAGACTGATCCGGCAGATAGGCGGTTTCCACGCCGACGTGAATCTGGTGCTCGGGCTTATCGGTCATTTCGGTCCATCGGGGTCAAACATTGGGCCGACGATAGGCGTCCACCGCAAACAACGCAACCCCGGGATGCAAATGCTAGAATCCTCCTAAATTTGCTGCACCGCGCAACCCCATCATGAGTCAGAAAACCCGCGTTGGCGTCCTTGGAGTTGGCTATCTTGGCCGCTTTCACGCCCTCATTTACAGCCGGATGCCCGAGGTCCAACTGGTCGGCGTTTGCGATGCCGATCCAGCCCGCGCCGATGAGGTCGCTGAAGAAGCAGGAACAGAGGCGCTGGATCCCTCCGCCTTGCTGGACCGTGTCGATGCGATCAGCGTTGTGGTCCCCACCAGTGAACATCTGGCCGTGGCGCGACCCTTTTTGGAACGCGGCGTCCATACCATGATGGAAAAGCCCATCGCGCCAAACACCGAAGAGGGCCGCAAGATTATTGAATTGGCGTCGGCCAACAAGGCGCTGCTGCAGATCGGCCACCTCGAGCGCTTCAACGCGGGCGTGATGGCCCTCGCCGACCGTATCGAGCAGCCCAAGTTTATTGAAGCGCAGCGCATGGGCGGTTTCAAGGCACGGGCCACCGACGTGGATGTGATCTCTGACCTGATGATCCATGACATCGACATCGTGCTGGCGCTGGTAAAATCGGAAATCCAGCATATTTCGGCCTCAGGCACGCCGGTGATTACCGACCACATCGACATCGCCAACGCGCGCCTCGAATTTACCAACGGTGCTGTAGCCAACGTCACCGCCAGCCGTGTTTCTCGCGAGGACAGTCGCCGCATCCGGGTGTTTCAACCCAATCGCTACCAGTCGCTGGACTTCATCGCCCAACGTCTGGATACGGCCCGCGCAGTTATCAAGGAAGGCAGCGAATGGCCGGAAATCGAGACCGAAACCATCGAGATCAAGCCCGTCAAGCCGCTGGATGCTGAACTGGCTTCTTTCATCCATTGCGTCCAGCATGACAGGCCCCCGCTGGTGGATGGCCGCGTGGGTCTCGAGGCCCTCGACGTCGCCCTCAAAATCAAGGCAAAGATTGAATCATGAACCAAGGCGTACCCTATCTCGACCTCAAGCCAGAGTTTCAGACATTGCGCGAGCAGTGGTTCGCCGCGCTGGACGAAATGGGCGCCAAGGCCGCCTTCATTCTCGGCGACAACGTCAAACAGTTTCAGCAGGAGGCCGCTGACTATGTTGGCAGCCGCTTTTCGGTTGGCGTTGCCAACGGAACAGATGCACTGGTGTTGTCCCTGAGGGCGCTCGATATCGGACCCGGTGACGAGGTCATCACGACACCCTTCACCTTTTTCGCCACGGCAGAGGCCATCTCATTGGTGGGAGCCAAACCCGTTTTCGCGGACATCGACGAGGGCGGTTTCAATCTCGATCCGGTGAGCGTTGAGGCAAAGGTCACCGCATCGACCCGCGCCCTGCTCCCCGTGCACATCTTCGGCAACCCCTCAGATATGACCGCACTGAGGGAGGTCGCGGCCGCCCACGGCCTGCAAATGATCGAGGACGCCGCGCAGGCCTGGGGCGCGCAGCATGGCGACAGGGTCGTCGGCAGCATGGGCGACACCGGATGCTTCAGTTTCTATCCGGCAAAGGTACTGGGCTGCTACGGTGACGGCGGTCTCGTTACCACCAGTGACGAGGAAATCCACGACCGCATCCTTCGGCTACGCAATCACGGCGCAACCGCTCCCTTCACCCATACCGAACCCGGCTACAACAGCCGTCTCGACGAGATCCAGGCTGCCCTGCTGCGCATCAAACTGAAGAACATCGATGCGGCCATCCAGGCCCGCAACCAGATAGCCAGCTGGTATGACGACCTGCTCAGCCACGGGGACGCCATCACCCCGGCTCAACCGGAAGGCGGCCTGCATGCCTTCAATCTCTACACGATTCGCCACCCCCGGCGCGATGCGCTGCGCCAGGCACTGACAGACGCCGGTATCGGCACCAATCAGTGCTACCCACTCGGGCTGCATCTGCAGGAGGTCTACAAGGATCTGGGCTATCGACCGGGCGATCTGCCGGTGGTGGACCGGGTGTGCGGCGAAACGCTCTCGTTACCCGATATTCCCCGGAATGACACGCGAGCAGGCGGAGCGTGTCAGCGAAGTGGTCAACGCGGCCTGAGCCGACTTCGCGACCGATTCTGCGGTACCGCAGAATCGGTTCAAAACCGTTGTTTGGAAGGCTGCTTTGGGCTCAGTTCGACCCTGGCCGCGTCAGCGGGCCTTCCACTGATTGCCGGGCCTCGCGTCCCGCAAGCTGCTCGATGAGCGTCAGCGCGAAATCCATCGCCGTTCCCGGCCCTCGGGACGTCACCAGCTTGCCATCGATCACCACGTCATCCTCCAACACCTGGGTGCGCGGCAACGCCATGGTGTCGATCACCCGGGATAGCTGGTGGCGGAACGACCATCCAGCAATCCTGCTCCGGCCAGCACCTTGGGTGCTGCGCAAATGGCGGCGACAAACTTCCCTTCCGCGGAAAAGCGATCGAGGAGGCCATGAATCCGCTCGTCGGCATCCAGATGATCCGAACCCGGTAATCCGCCGGGCAACACGATCATGTCGAAATCCTGATGCAAAACCTCGTCGAGCTCGACGTCGGCCATCAGCCGAACACCCCGGCTGGCGACAACGGGCTGGTCGTCGAGGCTCGCGGTCACCACTTCGATGCCGGCCCGCCGCAGAAGATCGACAATGGTAACGGCCTCGAGCTCTTCGCAGCCTTGTGCCAGAGGTAACAATACGCGCGCCATTCTGTCGTCCTCTCCTATGTGTCGCCTCAAGGCCGGCTGAGAATCACTAACCCCTTGAGCAGATTGAGTGCCTCGGCCAATGCGTAGTCCTCCGTCACCAACGCCGCCGCGTCTTCTGCGCCGGAGGATTCTGCCGAGTCGTCGTTGATCAGGTGTCCCGCCAGTTGTGATTCCCGCACCGTATCGAGATCCGACTCCGTCAATCGAACCTGCACCGGCGCGAGTACGATATCGGGCTCGATCCCCGATGCCTGAATGGAGCGACCCGAGGGGGTGTAGTAACGAGCGGTGGTGATCTTGATGGCTGCCTGTCGCCCGATCGGAACAATTGTCTGTACCGATCCCTTGCCAAAGGTGCGTCGCCCCATGATCACCGCGCGCTGATGGTCCTGCAGGGCGCCGGCCACGATCTCGGATGCCGACGCGGACCCTTCGTCCACCAGCACCACCATTGGCGCGCCATAAAGAATATCGTCCGGCTGGGAACTGAACTCGAGTTTAGACTCCTCGGTTCGCCCCGTGGCGGAAACCACCCGCCCTTCCTTGAGGAAGGCATCGCTCACGGCTACGGCTGCATCCAGTACGCCGCCCGGATTGTTGCGTAAATCGAGGACGACGCCCTTCAGCTCCTTATCGGCCTTACGCTGCAAACGCTTTACGGCCCGAATCAGATCGTCCGGTGTTCTTTCCTGAAAGCTCGCAATACGGATATATCCGTAGTCGCCGTCCAGTAATTTTTCCTTGACGCTCCTGACGCGTATCACAGCGCGTTTCACAGTGATCTGCAGGGGCTTGTCATTACCTTTACGGTTGATGGTCAGAACAATGGCAGAACCCGGTTTTCCTCGCATCAATTCGACGGATTCATTCAGAGACAGGCCCTTCAATGGCTTTCCGTCTATGCGAATGATGTAGTCTCCCGCCTTGACGCCCGCCTTTTTCGCGGGGGTGTCGTCAATGGGGGCAATGACCTTGACGAATCCATCCTCCATGCCGACTTCCAGGCCGAGGCCACCAAATTCGCCCCGCGTATCCTCACGCAGGTCCTCGAAGGCGTCGACACTCAGATAGGCCGAATGTGGATCCAGCCCATCCAGCATTCCACGGATCGCATCTTCAAGCAGCTGCCGGTCGTCGACTTCATCGACGTAGTGCTTCTTGATGCGGCTGAACACCTCGGCAAACAGCCTCAGTTCCTCCAACGGAACCGGCTCCACCGCGGCTTCCGATTCTTGCGATGTTTGTGCCTGCAGCGGCGTCAAGAGCGCCGCGATCACCGGCCATAGATACCAGCTACGACGCATCTTGCAATCTCCCCTGTTCATTCACTAGGCCGCCAATCCTGCCACCACTAGTTCGCTGGCACCAACGTGCCGGATCGACCGGTTTACCCTGGTGCCGGATTCCGAAGTAAAGGCCGGGCTCCGATCTGCCACCGCTGTTACCCACTATGCCAATAACCTCACCTGCCGTCACCCAGTCGCCCGCAGAGCGAAACAAGCCCTGATTGTAGCCGTAGAGGCTCATGTAACCGTCACCGTGATCGACAATCATCAAAAGACCATAGCCTTTTAACCAATCGGCGAATACCACTCGCCCGCCATGGATCACGGAGACATTCTGACCGGCCGGTGCTGCGATCAGGGCGCCGTCCCATTTCAATCCACTGCCCTTGGGCGCACCGTAGGCGGCCTGTATCGAGCCCTCCGCGGGCCAGGCCAGCTTACCGCGCAAACCGCTGAAACTGCGCTGCTGGATTCGGGCCTCCGCCTCGATTTCCCGTTGGGCCTCCGCGCGCGCCTGTTCCCTCTTGAGCCGGTCCAGCAGCTTTGCCAAACGCTCCTGGTCGCGCTGCAGTTGCGCGACCTCGCCCCCCCGTTCGCGGATATCCTCGCTCAGTATCGCCAGGATGTCTTCCCGCTCGACCTGCCGGACCTCGAGTCGTTGACGGGCAATCTCCTGGGCTTGGAGCACGCCGTCCAATCGCTCATTTTCCAGCGAAATTTGCCGCTGGGTGGCATCGAGCCGTTGTATCACCACCTCGACTTCGGAAATGCGCGCCACGCGCCTGCGCTGCAGATATTGGTAATAGGCGAGAACCCGGCTGAGACGATCGGGGTCTTCCTGATTCAGCAGCATCTTGAGTCGCTCCTGCCGCCCCATGAGGTAGCTCAGGCGAACCTCGCCCGCAAGATGCCGCCGCTGCGCTTCGATGGCCGAGACACTCAGATCCCGTTCACGATGCAGTTGCGCCAGGGACTCCTGCCTCTGCTCCCGCTCTGCCTTCAGCTCGTGAACACGCAGGGCGATGGCGCCGATCTCTTCCTCGACGGCGCGTAATTCGGTGCTCTGGCGCTCCCTCTCAGCCTCCGCGGCGGCCTGCTCTGCGGTCAGTGTCTCGAGGCGCGAGCGGATCTCATCCAGTTCCGTTTCACCAGGTTGAACGCCTTCTTCGGCGTTCACCGCCAGGACGGTCCCGACCAGGATCAACACCAGCACCAGCCGGGGCGACCAACGCGCTGCCACGCTCAGGCGGCGACCTCTTCGTCCAGGAACTCCAGCAGCGGCATGCCGGTCATCTCGATGGGTTGCGGCAGATCCATGATACGCAACAGGGTGGGCGCAACGTCGCACAGGGAGCCGTTTTCGATGAAACGCGCGGCCCGCTCGCCGACATAGATCAGCGGCACAGGATTGGTGGTGTGTGCGGTATGGGCCTGTCCGGTCTCCACACTGCGCATCTTTTCCGCATTGCCGTGATCGGCGGTGACGAGCATGGCGCCACGAACGCTGTGCAGAGCGGAAACCACGCGTCCCAGACATTGATCGACGGTCTCGATGGCCGCCACCGTCGCATCGAAATTGCCGGTGTGGCCCACCATGTCGGTATTCGCATAGTTGCAAATGATAACGTCGTACTTGCCGTTTTCAATGGCCGCCACAAGATGATCCGTCACCTCTGGCGCGCTCATTTCCGGCTTCTGATCGTAGGTCGCCACCAGCGGCGACGGCACCAACAGGCGATCTTCGCCTTCGTAAGCCTCTTCCAGACCACCGTTGAAGAAGAAGGTCACGTGGGCGTACTTCTCGGTTTCCGCCAACCTGAGCTGGTGCAGACCCAGCCGGCCGATGTACTCTCCGAATCCATTGGCCAGCCGTTCGGGCGGAAACGCCACCGGAATATCGAAATCCTTGTTGTACTCCGTAAGGCTGACGTAGGTGCCGGGGCGGGGCCACCGCTTGCGCTCGAAACCGTCGAAGGTCTCCTCGATAAAGGCCCGGGTGATTTGCCGGACCCGGTCTGACCGGTAGTTCATCGACAGAATGACATCTCCCTCTTCCAGCCTCACCGGCCCGGCATTCCCGGGAACGATGCGGGTGGGTTGCACGAATTCGTCCGTCTCCTGGCGATCGTAGGCCATCTGCAGGGCGGTTTCCGCATCCGGCGCCTCGAATTCCGCCTCGGCATCGACGATAAGGTCGTAGGCGGCTTCCACACGCTCCCAGCGATGATCACGATCCATTGCGAAATACCGCCCGACGATGCTGGCGATACGCCCGGTACCAAGTTCGCGAAAAACCTCTGACATCGCCTGGAGTGAGGGCTGAGCACTTTTCGGCGGCATGTCTCTTCCGTCGAGGAACGCGTGAACATAGACGCGCTCCACCCCCCGTTCCACGGCCAGTCGAACCACGGCGTGCAGGTGTTCTTCGTGACTGTGGACTCCACCGGGCGACAGCAGGCCCATCACATGAACCGCCTTGTTGTTGGCGACGGCCATGTCCACGGCGTCCGTCAAGGTGCGGTTTGTGAAGAAGGAGCCGGTTCGAATCGAGCGGCTGACCCGGGTGAATTCCTGGTAAACCACCCGTCCGGCGCCCAGATTGAGGTGCCCCACCTCCGAGTTGCCCATCTGACCCGATGGCAGGCCCACGGCTGAACCCGAGGTACGAATCGCGCTGTGGGGGGACTCCCGCCACATGCGGTCCCACACAGGGGTCCTGGCCGCGACAATGGCATTGTTTTCGATCTCGTCGCTGATGCCCCAGCCGTCCAGGATCACCAGCACAGTGGGCTTGGGCCGTTTCACGTGTCAAACACCTTGTTGAGGAGTGTACTCAGTGCGGAAAAATCGCTTGCAGTGCATTAAATCATGTCCCTGTTCCGCATGCCAGAAAAGGGGCAACCGGCCCATCAGGGATTCTGCAATTGGGCCAAAATGCGGGATAACCACAGCTTTCCGGCTTTCTAAATAAGTGTATTATTGTATGATTGTTTATTGAAAGGCCAAATTGTTGCCGATGAGTGTCGCCCCATGACCGGGTTTATTGAAAACGAGAATGATTTCGAAGTTGCGCTGTTCACGGCAGATGCGGATATCGATCGTGCATCGCGCGCGCTGAAGGCCATTTCCCACCCGCTGCGACTGAAAATTCTGTGCACCCTGGGTGAAACCGAGGTCAGCGTTCAGGATATTGTTGACCAGGTAGGCACGTCACAGAGCAATATATCGCAGCACCTCGCCATACTCAGGGACAAGGGCATACTGGACTCGAGAAAGGACGCCAACCGCGTTTTCTATCGCGTTGCAGACTCCCGACTGCTTCAACTGGTGGGGATGATGCGACAGGTTTTCTGCACCAGCCGCCACTGAGCTCATAGCGCCAAACCCGGCTGACCGCGTTGCGCCGCCAGCGGTTTCTTGTATCATGGCGCCTCCTCAACCACTCCTCACGCCCGAATGGAACAACTGCTCGAATTCGCTGGCAATCACATCTTTCTGGTGGCCGCCCTGTTCGCAACCCTCGGACTGCTTGGCGCCAACCTGTTTCTCGGCGGAAAAGACAATATTGATCCGCAGCAAGCCACCCTGATGATGAATCATGACGATGCCGTTGTGGTCGATGTAAGATCCATCGCCGATTTTGGCAAAGGCCACATCGGCAGCTCGCAAAACATCCCCATCAACGGTTTCGGCAACCAGATCGGCCAGCTCGAAAAGAGCAAGAGCAAGCCGATCATCGTTACCTGCCGCTCGGGCAACCAGTCTCAGGCGGCCTGTCGCAAGTTACGTAAGGCCGGATTCGAAAAGGTTTATAACCTTCGGGGCGGCATCATGGGCTGGCAGGCTGCAAATCTGCCGATTTCGAAAAAACGCTGACCCTCAATTTCCGCAACATTCAACTTGGACCAGATCACCATGAGCGAAGAACCCCAAGTCGCCGGCCAGACTGAACAGGAAGGACCCCAGTTCGCGCTGCAGCGCGTCTATGTCAAGGATATTTCCTTTGAGACACCGAATTCGCCCCAAATCTTTCTCGAGCAGTGGCAACCGGACATCAACCTGAACCTCAATACCCAGGCCCGCGATCTCGGCGAGGACAGCCTTGAGGTCACCCTGATTGTGACCGTCACGGTAAAAATCCAGGACAAAACCGCCTTTCTCGTGGAAGTGCATCAGGGAGGCATTTTCGTCATCAAGGGCGTGCCTAAAGAGCAGATGGGCCCGGTGGTGGGGATCCATTGCGCGAACATCCTGTTTCCCTACGCCAGAGAAGTGGTCTCTGATTTGGTGACCAAGGGCAGCTTCCCCCAGCTGGTACTGCAGCCGATCAACTTCGAAGCCGTCTACGCACAGCAGGCGCAGCAGGCGGAGGCGGGAAACAACAGCCAGGCCGGTGAGTCCTCCCACTGATCAACCGGCCAGGATCGCCGTTCTCGGGCCTGGTTCCTGGGGAACGGCCCTGGCGGTGCTCCTGGCACGCAACGGCGCCGAAGTTTCACTCTGGGGTCCCGCCGGGCAGATTGCCGACCTGATTCGCGACGGCGAAAACAGGCATTTCCTGCCCGGTGTAGAGCTGCCTTCCAATCTTCACCCGGAATCGGATCTGGCCACTGCCGTCACATCGGCGCAGGAGATACTGATCGTGGTGCCCAGCCACGCCTTCAGAAGCGTGGTCACCCAGGCAGCGCCATTCATCGGCACTGACAGCGGCGTCAGTTGGGCCACCAAGGGTTTCGACCCGGAAACCAACTCACTGCTCAGCGAGGTGGCTGCCGAATTGCTGCCCGGCCGGAGTCTCGGCGTGTTGTCCGGCCCGACCTTCGCAGCGGAGGTGGCCCGCGGATTACCCACCGCCATCACCGTGGGTTCCACCGACGAGGGCCATGCCGCAAGGCTTGCCGACTATCTCCACTCCAATAACTTTCGCGCCTATACCAGTGCAGACATAGTGGGCATTCAGGTGGGCGGCGCCACCAAGAACGTCATGGCGATTGCCGCCGGGATCTCCGACGGCCTGGGTTTTGGAGCCAACGCGCGAATAGCGTTGATGACGCGCGGGCTGGCCGAAATTGGTCGCCTTGGCGCGATTCTCGGTGGTCAGCCGGAGACCTTTATGGGCCTCGCCGGCCTGGGTGATCTGGCCCTGACCTGTACCGACAATCAATCACGCAACAGGCGCATGGGGCTGGCACTGGCCGCGGGCAAGACCATCGAGCAGGCAAAGGCGGAAATTCAACAAGAAGTGGAAGGCGTGAATACGACGCGGGAGGTCTATCGTCTGGCCAGAAAGCTCGGCGTCGAGATGCCCATCACCGACGCAGTCTACCGCGTCCTCTATGAAGATCTCGATCCCCGCCAGGCGGTCCGCGACCTGCTGCACCGTCAGCAAAAACGGGAAATCGACTGACACCGCGATCAAACACCGCCAAACCGCTTCTCCAGTCTCCTGCCGGCCCGACCTCAACATGCACGACATCATCAAGCTAGCTACAGATTCTCGCGAACAACTGGTGGACATCACTTCCCGGGTCGCCGAAATCACGCGCCTGAGCGGGATAAAAAACGGCTTGGTGACGGTCTACGCCCAGGGGGCGACCGCAGCCATCATGATCCAGGAAAACTGGGACGACAGCGTACAGACCGATGTGGTGGAATTGCTGCGCAGGCTGATTCCGAAAGGCATCTGGCGTCATGATCAACAGGATGGCAACGGGGATGCCCACCTTAAATCAGGTCTCGTGGGACCCTCCGAAACCCTGCCCCTGATCGATGGCAGACTGGGCCTGTCTACCTGGCAGAACATCTTCTTTTGTGAGTTCGACGGGCCACGCCAGGATCGCAAGGTGGTGGTCACCGTTCTGGCGGACACCTGAGATCAGGCATCATCGTCGAGTCGGAAACCAATCTTAACGGTTACCTGCCAGTGACCCACATCGCCATCGACGATATGGCCGCGGGTTTCCACCACCTGAAACCAATCCATGTGGCGCAGCGTCCGAGCAGCGCGCATCAAGGCATTACGCACAGCCTCGTCGGAACTCTCGGTGGAGGAACCCACCATTTCCACCATCTTGTACACCTGATCGCTCATCGAAAATGTCCTACGGTTTGGCTTGTCGGATAACAGCGACCGCCTGTCGCCGGCATTAAGCACGCAAAGGTCCAGCGTTTTACGGAAAACCGTCTGGCAATCCCCCTGATCCGAAAACCATTCCCTGGATCGTCCGCGAAGGCGACGGAAAGCGCCCGGCAGTGGTTCCTGACAACCCCGGAGACAGCCCGCGGCAACCACCAGGGCCTTGGCTTTGTCGGCAATCAGAGAAAATAGACGATCGCCGCGGCAACGGCTGCGGCAACCCCACCGGAAAACGCCATCTGCAGAATCATCGCCTGACGCACCTGCGTGGTCAGACCCTTCAGTTGCCGCTGCCAGCGCTCCGACATCTCCGGCACTCTGCCGAGGATTTCATCCACCAAGGTTGCATCGGAGCGAACGCTCAAGCGCACCTGTTCGGCGACAACGGCCTGATCCGGCGGCTGGAGGTCTTCACGCAGTTTGGATATCCGGGACTCGAAGTCGTCGGCAATCAGACCGGGGATCCGGTTTTCCAGACCGGCCATCGCGGTTTCCACGCTACGGGCCACCAGGGCTTCCCGCTCCTCCGTCCGCCTGTTAACGGACTCCTGTGATTCCGGCGCCGGTCGTACAGCGTCACCCAGCTTCGAGAGGAAATCCTTATCTGCAAGGATACCCTGGCGCACCTGATCCGCGATTGCCGCCTCATCAGGCACAGGATTCTGCTCGCGAAACTGAGTCAATCGCTCGTCGACGCCGCTGGCGATCTGGCCTGAAACCTGTTGCGTCAACCCACCCACGGCGGTCGCGATGCCTTGGGATACCAGGGCCGCCACGTCGACTTCAGGCACCTCTTCGTCCGGTCCAGTGTCGGGGGTGATCCGTTCACGCAGTTTCGCCAGGAACGCCCCGTCACCCAGCATCTCGTCACGGATCTGCGCTGAGACCGTCGCGCTATCGGGTGGGCGCACCTCGTCACGAAAGCTCGCCAGACGCGTATCCAGATCGGACGAAAAGCGGCCCTCGATGCGTTGTTCCAAATCGGCAATGGCGTGGGAAATGCCGGCATTGGCCGCCTCGCCCCGGGTCGATTCCGCAGACGAAATCCGTGCATTGACCAAATCCTGGATTTTGACGGACAAGGCCTCTCCACCAAGAATGCCCGCGCTGACCGTGGCCGCGATCTGTCCTTCGTCCGGAGCCGGTATTTCGCCGCGAATCGAGGCCATGCGGCCATCGATTTCTAAAGACAGGTGTTCCTTGAGACGCTGTTCCAGTTCAGCCATCGGCTGCTTGATTGCGGCCGCCTGCCCGTCGAGAAGACGCTGTCCAAGCGCTTCCTGAAGCGCGGCTATACGGGTCTCCAACTCAGACCTCAAACCGCCTTCCAGCTCGCCGCGCATGGCCTGCATGGCCGCTGCCTGGTGTTGGACCACCGCGATGCCATCGCTTACCCGGGTCAAGACGCCTTGCAGTCCATCCGGCGTCGGTGGCTTGGGCAAAATGCCCATGGCACCAACCTCATCGACCCTCCGCAGGAATTCAGCATCGTCGGTAGAGGTGCACATCACCACAGGAATGGCAGTCGTCAACGGATCCTGCTTTAACCTCGCCGTTGTCTCAAGGCCGTCCATCTCCGGCATCTGGTGATCCATGAAGACGATATCGGGGCGCCGTTGTTTAACCCGTGACAGGGCGTCAAACCCGGACTCCACCAGGTCCACGTCTACGTCCTGCTCTTCCAGCGCCTTTCGCAGAAAAAAGCGTGCCGATTTGGAATCGTCAACGACAAGCGCCGATAGTTTGCCCATGGTTGCCCGCCCCCTTTATTGGTTTTGACCCGTCTGGTACGGGCTACATCATTGTTTTAACGCCTAATTGAGGCCTTGTATGGCTCTCAAGTCAAGTGGGAAGCGCAACAGAATGTAAAAGGCCCGGTAGAACCGGGCCTTTTCAGTTTGTGCGACAGCCGGCCTCAGCGGGCCAAATCGGAGCAGCCCATCAGATATTCGTCGACGGCCCGGGCACATTGACGCCCTTCGCGAATCGCCCAGACGACCAATGACTGCCCCCGGCGCATATCTCCAGCGGTAAACACCTTGTCCAGCGAAGTGTAGTAGGCCCGAGCGCCATCGGTTTCACCCTTCACGTTACCGCGGCCGTCAAGCTCGACGCCGAGTTCCTGAACCATACCGTCGTGAACCGGATGAACGAAGCCCATCGCCAGGGTAACCAGGTCGGCAGGGAGCTCAAAACCGGAACCGTCCACTTCGCTCATCTGCCAGTTACCGCTGTCGTCTTTCGACCACTCCACCCTGATGCATCGGATCGCGGCGACGTTGCCATCGGCATCGCCCACAAACTCCTTGGTGGCCACCGAGAACATGCGTTCACAGCCTTCTTCCTGGGAACTGGATGTCCGCATTTTCTGTGGCCAATCGGGCCAGGTCAGCCCCTTGTTTTCCCTCTCCGGCGGCTGCGGCAGAATCTCCAGCTGGGTCACCGACCGGGCGCCGTGACGATTGGACGTCCCGATGCAGTCAGAACCGGTGTCGCCGCCGCCGATCACGATCACATGTTTGTCCTTGGCGGAAATCACCTTTTCCGCGCTATGCACCCCCTGCACCCACTTGGTGTTGGCCTTGAGAAAATCCATGGCATAGTAAATGCCATTGAGGTCACGTCCCGGCACGGGCAGGTCACGAGGTTTTTCGGATCCGCCGGACAACACCACCGCATCGTATTCCCCGACCAGCTGACTCGCCGGAACATCCACCCCCACATGGGTATTGGTGCGAAACTCCACACCCTCGGCACGCATTTGGGCAATGCGCCGGTCGATGAGTTTTTTATCCAGCTTGAAGTCCGGGATGCCATAGCGGAGAAGCCCGCCGATACGGTCTTCCTTTTCGAGCAAGGCCACCGCATGCCCGGCCCGCGCGAGTTGCTGGGCACAGGCCATGCCCGCCGGACCCGAACCAACGACGGCCACGCGTTTCCCGGATTTGTGCGCCGCAATGCGTGGCTTGATCCAGCCCTCTTGCCAGGCCTTGTCCACGATCGAACACTCGATGGTCTTGATGGTGACAGGCTGGTCTTCGATATTCAGCGTACAGGAAGCTTCGCAGGGCGCCGGGCAAATCCGGCCGGTAAACTCGGGAAAATTGTTGGTGGAATGGAGCACCTCGATAGCCGAACGCCAATCACTCCGGTACACCAGTTCATTCCAATCGGGGATCAGGTTATCGACAGGACAGCCCTGATGGCAAAACGGGATGCCGCAGTCCATGCAGCGCGCTCCCTGATGCCCCAATTGCTCTTCGGTCAGCGGCAGAACAAACTCACGATAATTCAATACCCGATCGGCCGCGGGCGCATACTTGCGCTCGGTCCGCTCATATTCCAGAAAACCCGTTGGTTTACCCATTTATCGGTACCTCTATGCTTTTGGGTCAGGCGGCGGCTTCGGTAGCAGCCTGTTGCCGCGCCCGCATTTCTTCCAGCGCGCGCCGGTAATCCACCGGCATCACCTTGACGAACAGGGGCAAGGTGTTTGCCCAGTCATCCAGAATGCGCCTGGCCACCTCGGAGCCGGTATGGCGGAGATGATTCTCGATAAGTTGACGCAATCTTATGGCGTCGAAACGCGTCATATCGTGGGAAACGTCCACGCGTCCATGGGTCTCGAGATCGCCGCCCTGATGTTCAAGGGCCTCGAGCGCATCGTCTTCCTCGGTTACCGGCTCCAGTTCCACCATGGCCAGGTTGCAGCGACTTTCGAAGGTACCGTCACCGTTGAGGACATAAGCGATACCACCGGACATACCCGCCGCGAAATTCCGACCTGTGGAACCCAGACAGACGACGATACCGCCGGTCATATATTCGCAACCGTGGTCACCCACACCCTCCACCACGGCCGTAGCGCCGGAGTTGCGAACGGCAAAGCGCTCTCCCGCAACGCCGCGGAAATAACATTCGCCGGCAATCGCCCCGTACAGCACCGTGTTGCCGACAATGATGTTGTCTTCGGCCTTGTCGATTCCGGAGTCGGCGGGCGGGCGAATGATCAGGCGACCACCAGACAGGCCCTTGCCCACGTAGTCGTTGCCTTCTCCCGCCAGGTCGATGGTGACGCCCTTGGCCACCCAGGCGCCGAATGACTGGCCCGCGGTACCCTTAGCCTTAATGGAGATGGTGTCGTCGGGCAACCCGACAAATCCATAGCGCTCTGCAACCCGCCCCGAGAGCATGGTGCCGAAGGTGCGGTTGTAGTTGTGGATATCGATATCGATGGAAACCGGTTCTCCACGCTCCAGGGCGGGTTCTGCCTGGCGAATCAGCTCATGATCGAGCGCCTTGTCGAGCCCGTGGTCCTGAACTTCGCTGTTGAAAACGGCTACGCCGGGTTCCGCGACCGGCTTGGTCAGGATACGAGAGAAGTCCAGGCCGTCCGCTTTCCAGTGGTTTATTGCCTTGCGCATGTCCAGGCGGTCTGTCTGGCCGATCATGTCTTCGAATTTCCGAAAGCCCAATTGCGCCATCAACTGGCGGACTTCCTCGGCGACAAAGAAGAAATAATTCACCACGTGCTCGGCCTTGCCGGTGAAACGCTTGCGCAGTTCCGGGTCTTGGGTGGCAACGCCCACCGGGCAGGTGTTGAGGTGGCATTTGCGCATCATGATGCAGCCTTCGACGATCAGGGGTGCGGTGGCAAACCCGAATTCGTCTGCACCCAGAAGAGCGCCGATCACCACATCGCGACCGGTGCGCATCCCTCCATCGACCTGAACGGCAATGCGTCCACGCAGGCGGTTAAGCACCAGGGTTTGGTGGGTCTCGGCAAGACCGATTTCCCACGGCGAGCCGGCATGTTTGATGGACGTCAACGGGGATGCCCCGGTGCCACCGTCGTAACCGGAGATGGTCACATGATCGGCGTGGGCCTTGGAGACCCCCGCCGCGACGGTCCCGACGCCCACTTCAGACACAAGCTTCACCGACACCCGCGCCCTTGGATTCACATTCTTGAGATCGTGAATCAGCTGAGCCAGGTCCTCGATGGAGTAAATGTCATGGTGGGGCGGCGGTGAAATCAGGCCGACGCCCTGGGTGGAATGTCGCACCCGCGCAATCTGCTGGTTCACCTTGTGACCCGGCAACTGACCTCCCTCGCCGGGCTTGGCCCCCTGAGCCATCTTGATCTGGATATCGTCGGAATTGACCAGATACTCCGTGGTCACGCCAAAACGCCCGGACGCCACCTGCTTGATGGCCGATCGCTTGGGATTGGCGGAACCGTCCTCCAGGGGGTTGAAACGCTCCGGTTCCTCGCCGCCCTCACCGGTGTTGGACTTGCCACCGATGCGATTCATGGCCACCGCCAGGGTGCTGTGGGCTTCGTAGGAAATGGACCCGAAGGACATGGCGCCCGTGGCAAAACGCTTGACGATCTCGCTGGCGGGTTCGACCTCGTCCAGCGGCACCGGCGAATTGGATTCGCCGAACTCGAACAGCCCGCGAAAGGTCAGCAAGCGCTCATTCTGCTCGTTGATGGAACGCGTGAACTCCTTGTAGGTCTGCCACGAGTTGGAACGCGTGGCGTGCTGGAGCTTGGCAATGGTTTCCGGCGTCCAGATATGATCTTCGCCGCGGAGGCGGAAAGCATAGTCGCCGCCCACGTCCAGGTGCTTGCGGTAGATCTGCTGGTTGCCGTAAGCATCGCCATGCCAGCGGGCGGCCTCTTCGGCCACACCGCTCAAACCGACGCCCTCCACGGTGGTGGTGGTGCCGGTGAAGTATTCGTCGATGAACTCGCTGGACAAGCCGACGGCGTCAAAGATCTGTGCCCCACAGTAAGACTGGTAGGTGGAGATGCCCATCTTGGACATGATTTTCAACAATCCCTTGCCCACCGCCTTGATGTAGCGCTTCTGCGCCTCTTCAAAATCATTAGTATCGGGGAGACGCCCGAGGAGCGACTGAATGGTTTCAAAGGCCAGATAGGGGTTGACCGCCTCGGCACCATAGCCGGCGAGGGTGGCGAAATGATGCACCTCCAGGGCCGCACCGGTTTCCAGCACCAGGCCCGACGAGGTCCGCAGGCCTTCACGAATCAGGTGGTGATGCACCGCAGAGGTCGCCAGGAGCGCGGGAATCGCCAAACGATCCCGGTCCATGTCCCTGTCCGACAGGATGAGGATGTTGTAGCCATCGCGCACTGCCGCTTCAGCAGCGCTGCAAAGCGCCTTGAGGGCAGCCTGCATACCGCCCGCGCCTTCCGGCGCCGCGTAACAGGTGGTCAGCGTCTTGGTGCGAAAGGCGCCGCTCGTGCTGTCTTCGATGTGCCGAATCCGCTCCAGATCCTCATTGGTAAGAACCGGCTGGCAGACCTCCAGGCGCATATTCTCACCGCCGTCGCTCAAGCCCAGCAGGTTGGGCCGGGGGCCGATCAAGGACACCAGCGACATCACGATCTCTTCGCGGATCGGGTCGATGGGCGGGTTGGTGACCTGGGCAAAATTCTGTTTGAAATAGGTCGCCAGATGGCGCGCACGCCGCGAAAGCACCGACGGCGGATTGTCGGCCCCCATGGAACCGATAGCCTCCTGACCGCTGACCACCATAGGCGTAAGCAGGAACTTGATATCCTCCTGGGTGTAGCCGAAGGCCTGCTGCCGATCGAGCAGCGTGGCATCATCGGGCGCCATGGGGGCGACGTCGGAGGGCAGCGAATCGAGTGGGATCTGGGTTTTTTCGAGCCAGCTTTTGTAGGGCTGGGCCGCAGCCAGTTGCGCCTTCAATTCGGCGTCATCGATGATGCGTCCCTGCTCGGTGTCGATGAGAAACATCTTGCCGGGCTGCAGGCGCCATTTCTTGACGATGCGCTCTTCGGGGATGTCCAACACCCCCATCTCGGAGGCCATCACCACCTTGTCGTCTTTGGTGATCAGGTAGCGGGCCGGACGCAGCCCATTTCGATCCAGGGTGGCGCCGATCTGGCGGCCATCGGTAAAGGCCACCGCCGCCGGCCCGTCCCAAGGCTCCATCAGGGCTGCATGGAATTCGTAGAAGGCGCTGCGTTCGGCATCCATCAAGGGATTTCCAGACCACGCCTCCGGGATCAGCAGCATCATGGCATGCGCCATGGAGTAACCGCCCATCACCAGCAGTTCCAACGCGTTGTCGAAACAGGCCGAGTCGGATTGCCCCTCCGGGATCAAAGGCCAGATCTTGTCGAGGTCTTCACCCAGAACCTCCGACGCCATCGAGTGACGCCGCGCGGCCATCCAGTTGACGTTCCCCCGCAGGGTGTTTATCTCACCGTTATGGGCGATCATGCGGAACGGCTGAGCGAGATCCCAGGTCGGGAAGGTGTTGGTGGAAAACCGCTGGTGCACTAACGCCAGCGCTGTCTCCATACGCTCATCATGCAGGTCGAGATAATATTCGCCCACCTGCGCCGCCAGCAGCATGCCCTTGTACACGATGGTTCGCGACGACAGGGATGTGACGTAGTAGAAGTCTTTGCCGGTCAGGTCTGAGCTGTGGATATGATTATCCATCGACTTGCGGATCACGAAGAGCTTGCGCTCGAAGGCATCCTGATCGGCACAATTGTCGCCACGACCGATGAATACCTGACGCACGGCCGGTTCGGTGGGGATAACGCTGTGGCCGAGACCTGAATTCTGTACCGGCACAGCGCGCCAACCCAGTAATTCCTGGCCTTCGCGCGTCACATATTCCTTGATGATTTTTTTGATCGCAGCCCGATCCGTCGCGTCGCTCGGCAGCAACACCATGCCAGCGGCGTATTCGCCCTCAGGCGGTAACTCGAAATCAACTTGCGCGCGAAAAAAGGTATCGGGCATTTGAAACAAAATGCCGGCGCCGTCACCGGCCAGCGGATCAGCGCCAACGGCGCCCCGGTGCGTCAGGCGCTCGAGGATGTCCAGACCTTCCCTGATGATGCCATGGCTCTTGCGTCCCTTGATATCGGCGACGAAACCGACCCCACAGGCATCATGCTCGTTTCGCGGGTCATAGAGTCCCTGTCTGACAGGTAAGGCCTTATAGGTCATTGCAAAAACCTCTATCGATTGTCGTGCCGAATCCCTGGTCCGGCGGATGAGGGCCGGACACCGGTGTTCGGCATCACTGGAGTCTTGCGCAACGCAATGTTCAGGCGCGCGGAACCGCTTAGGATAAATGAGAAAAGGGCGTTGCGCCAGACCCTCAGGGTGCTGCCAGATCAGGCAGACGCGAACAAATCAGATGCCCCAAAATGGCGCACTGAGCAAACATCCCCAAGCTAATTGAGGATATCGGCAATTTATCCATGTATTCAGACTATTACCCCTTCCCGATCAGAGATCATGCCTTTGGCGAAGGCTCCGTCGAGGGTGCCATTTCCACCGTCGGAACGAAAAAACCCCCACCTGCAAGCCAGCAGGTGGGGGCCTAATAGTTGTCGCGGCCCTAATTGCTTATAGGTTTGGGCAATTGAAGCCTTCTTGAGAAACAACGTTAACCTGGCAGCTCGATCCACCGATGGCGGTAAATGTTGCTGAGACCGAATCCCTCGGACCACCAGTAGTTGTCAATACGAATGCAGCTTCACCATTCGCGTCGGTGGCTTGGCTCGCAGGGGTGATGCTACCGGTTGGAAAGACATTTACCTGCTCACTGCCTGGCGTATTACATGTACTGTCAAAATCAGTAACCGAGACGGCCGTGTTCACGAATGTACTCGGGACCTCGTTACCGAAATCATCAATCAGCCTCACATTGACATCACAGCTGGAATTCAACTCACACGATGAGAACGAGCACAACAGGGTTCCGGCGCCCGGGCTCTTAATGGTCAAAGATGCGGTCGCGTTGAGAATCGTCGAAGTGAAGTTGACAGGAATGGGCTGGCTGCCCCCGATTTGACCGGCTGCCTCGATGGCAATGGTCTTGCACCCGTCAGCCCCGGTTACAAAAGACCCGGTTTTCGAACCGCTGCCATCGATCGTGACCATCGTGGATGAGCCGGAGTAAATGGCCGTGTAATCCACCACGGTCGCAGCAGGCACGTTACCGGCATCCCGCGTACACACCTGAACGCTGCTGTCGGTGTTCGGCGGCAATTCGGTAGCCGACAAGGTAATGGTGCCGTTACCGACGGATGAGGAAACACCGAGGTAAACCGGCCCGCAGTCGGTACCCGAATCGTTGCAGGTGTTGAGTGTGCTGCACACCGTATTGTCTTCGGCACAGGCCACCAGGACGGCGGTTTGACCGATGCGGGTGGCCGGATAGGTCAACCAGGTATTCGCAATGCCGAGAGAGTCGGTAAATGCGGTGCCGAGAATGGTCGCATAACGCGCCTGACCGACAACGTACGGGATGGTCGGCCCTTCGTCGGTGGACGACGCAAACGCCAGGCCTGAAGGATCGATGGTCAACATCGAGTTGTTGGTGATGGTGTCGACCACCCGAATACCCGTTTGCGCCAGGTCATCGAGGACCAGTCGATCGCCCGGTATGACGCCTAGGGTCAGGAACAATCCGCCCGGCGCCGAGAAATCGAAGCCCCCTTCCTGGGGATCACCGTTGCTGCCGGCGACCTTGAAGGACCCCACCGTCTCAGGGAATCCGGTCAGGGGCGAATCCACCACCCAAAAGTTGACCCGGCTGCCGGGTGGTACCGGATTGCCGTTCCTGTTGGTCGCCAGAACCGTGATCAGCCGGCTGTAGGTGCCATTGAGCAGCGGCGTATCCTGGTCGGTGCCGAAGGAATAAATCCCCCGCACCACCGCGTCGGTAAAGGCCCCCGAGAACACCAGCGAAGAAATTTTGCCGTCCTCGCCATTGCCGCCGCCGTCACCGCCGCCCACGGTAAAGGTTGTCTTCGCTGTTTCAGATTTACCTGTGGTTTGATCAATCTGAATGACGCGAACTACCGTCTTGCCGGGTTTTGATGTTGCACAGAAATAGAGCGTTGCAACACCGCTGTGGGTGACATCCAGACTGCTGTAAGCCTTGGGGCTGCCGTCATCATTGGTGTCATCGGCAAGAAGCGTGTAAAGCAGGCCGGAAGCCGTTCCCGATTCGATGGCCACGTCCGCCGTGCCACCCAAAAATTTTCCATCATTGTCGGTGACGCGAATCGTAATGGTTGCGCAGTAAGGCGCTGTCGGGTCCGGCGTGGCACCCGTAACATTGGTCTCCACCTCGCTGATATTGGCCGTAATCCGGATGTTGCCGATCGCGCCCACCACACTGAAGTCGCCACCGCCTCCGCCACCACCGCAGGCGAACATGCCCGACGATAGCAAGACCACTGAAGCCCACCGTAAAAATCTGTTCATTGCCACTGACCCCCTTTATGGGTTGCACTTCGCGCCACTCGATCTGCAGTGTCTTGTGGCGACTCCTTATCCGGCAAACCCCGTTAATACGAATTCAGGGTTTGTTCAAGAACGGACCGCTCGAAGTCGGCAGTTACCACCGCCTGCCCAATACCGCGAAGCAGCACCAACCGAAGCTGGCCGTCCAATACCTTTTTGTCCACCGCCATCAGGCTCAGAAAGCGTTCCGGCGTCATATCGACCGGAGGATCCACCAGCAGACGGGCGCGTTGCACCAATCTGTAGATTCGATCCTCGGTTGTCTCATCTAACCAACCCATAAAACGTGACATTCGGGCAGCCATGCACATGCCGGCGGCAACGGCTTCACCGTGAAGCCATTCACCGTAGCCAAGACCGGTCTCTATGGCATGCCCGAAGGTATGTCCCAGGTTCAGCAATGCACGCTGTCCTGCTTCTTTTTCATCCGCTGCCACAACGGCAGCCTTGTCCGCGCAAGATCTCTCAATGGCGAAGGCCAGGGCATCAGGATCCCGGCTCATCAAATCGTCGAGATTCGCTTCCAGCCAGCCAAAGAATTCTTCATCACCAATCAATCCATACTTGATCACCTCGGCCAAACCCGCCGACAATTCGCGATCGGGCAGAGAATCCAGTGTGCGGGTATCCGCAATGACGCAACGAGGCTGATGAAAGGCCCCGATCATGTTCTTGCCCAGGGAATGATTGACGCCGGTCTTGCCGCCCACCGAGGAATCCACCTGCGCCAGCAGTGTGGTGGGAACCTGCACGAAATCTACGCCACGCTGATAACTTGCGGCAGCGAAGCCGGTGATATCGCCCACAACGCCGCCACCCAATGCCACCAAGGTGCAGCGGCGATCGAAACGACGCTCAAGCAAGGCATCGAACACCTTGTTCAGCGTGGCCAGCGTCTTGTATTCCTCGCCATCCGGCAAAACAACCTCTGAAATCTCTAATCCTTCCAGACCATGCTTAAGCGTCTCAAGGTAAAGAGGTCCCACCGTGGTGTTGGTGACGATCATGGCCTGACGGCCACGTATATGGGGCAGGAAAAAACCGGGGTCGCCGATGAGGTCCTGGCCGACAAAAATAGGGTAGGCGCGTTCGTCCAAATCGACCCGCAGGCTTCGCGCCCGATCTGTTGATTCCGCCAATACGGCCTGGCCCATCATCAGAGCGTCTCCAACGCCTCTGTGATTTCGCGGGATACTGAGGCCGCCGATCGCTTCTCGGTCGATACCACCAAATCGGCGGCCTCCCGGTAAAGCGGATCCCGCAAGGTCATCAGTTCCTCCAGGCGGCCTCGGGGGTCATCCGTATCCAGCAAAGGCCTGTTGCGGTCACGAGCCGTACGCTCGTACTGCTGATCCACCGAACAATTGAGGTAGATCACGTAGCCACGCGAGGCAAGGTTACGCCGGTTTTCCGGAGACATCACAACGCCGCCGCCGGTCGCAAGGACTTGGTGCAGATTCTGGGTAAGTTCGTCAACGACCACCTGTTCACGACGCCGAAAACCCTCTTCTCCCTCAAATTCGAAGATGGTGGGGATGTCGACACCCGTTCTGCGTTGGATTTCCACGTCGGTATCGACGAAGTCCAACTTCAAGGCAGACGCCAGATGCTTCCCTACCGTGCTCTTTCCCGCCCCCATGGGGCCGATCAAAAATATGTTTTTAGGCTGATTCATGGACGCAAAAGATATCGGTAATGCATCGGCAATGGCAACCTGCCGACCTCGATAACGAAGATATCAGCGCCTCAGCCTCAAGGATTCCTTGAGAACCTTGGGGGTCACGAAGATCAGCAACTCCTGCTTCTGCCGGTTGGTTCCGGTGTTGCGGAACAAATAACCCAATCCAGGGAGATCGCCGAAGAACGGGACCTTTTCCTCGCTGGAGAGTCGACTTTCCTCGAAAACCCCACCCAGCACCACCGTCTCACCATTATCCACCAGCACGGAGGTTTCCACGCTGCGGGTATCCACGGGCGGCACGCCGAGGACCTCGCGACTCCAGTCCGGATTGTCCTTGGTAACCTTGAGATCCATGATGATCCGATCATCCGGCGTGATGTGCGGCGTCACGTCGAGCTGCAAAACAGCCTCCTTGAATGATACGTTGGTGGCGCCGCTTGAGGTGGCCTCTTGATAGGGGATCTCGATACCCTGCTTAATCACCGCCTTTTGCTGATCGGAGGTAATGACACGGGGGCTCGACACCACCTCGCCGCGACCTTCCTGCTGCATGGCGGACAATTCCAGCTGCAGTAGACGTTCGCCAGCCTTGCCGAGCAGCAGGCTTAATGCACCGCCGCGGGCGCCGCCCAGGACGCTGGGCAGATTGACCATCAACGCCTCCTGCCCCGAATCTGCGGGATTCTCGATACCCGGCGCAAATCCGGCGGTGCCGGCAACGAAGCCTGGCTTGCCGCCGGCGACCAAATACGATCCCGCTCCAGTGCTTCCGCTTGTGTTGAAGCCGAATCGCACGCCAAGTTCACGGGCGAAATCATCGTTGGCGATCACCACGCGACTCTCGATAAGGACCTGACGCACCGGCCGGTCGAGGTCCGCCAACAGCGCCCTGACCTGCTCAATCTGCTGCAATGTATCCTGCACCAGCAGGGTATTGGTCCGCTCGTCGACCGTAACGTTACCCCGCTCCGACAGCAATTGGTTGTTTTCCGCCTTGAGCAATGATGCCAGGTCGCCAGCCGACGCATAGTTGACCTGGATGAGCTCGGACACCAGCGGGGCAAGCTCGACCAACTGTTTTTCAGCCTCCAGTTCCAGGCGTTCGCGGGCAGCCACCTCTTCAATCGGGGCCACCATGACGACATTGCCGTAGCGCCGCGAGGTCAGGCCCTTGGTGGTCAGGATAATGTCCAGCGCCTGGTCCCAGGGAACCTCCTTGAGACGGAGCGTGATATTGCCACCGACGGTATCGCTGACCACCATGTTCAGGCCCGTGAAATCGGCCAGCAGCTGAAGCACTGACCGCACCTCGATGTCCTGAAAATTGAGCGACAGCTTCTGGCCATCGTAGTCCTTCTCACGCGACTTCTTGGTGGTTGTTACCTTTGGCTTAACAGCCTTGGGCTTGAACTCCACCTTGTAGATATTCGCCGCCTTCTCGCTCGCGAATTCGTAGCGCCCCTGGGCATTGATGGTGACCCTTGCCCCGGCAAGCCCAACGGGCTCCACCTTTACCGAACGCACCGGAGTTGCGAAATCGGTCACATCGAAGGTCTTGCGATACTTGTCGGGCACCGTGATGCCGGACATTTCGAGTACGAGCTTGCCGGTCCGCGCCTCTTCGCTGACGGTTACATCCGGACTCGAAAGGGTCATCATAAATTGACCGCCGCCAGCCGCCACCCGGCGAAAATCAATGTCGGTAATTTTTGGCGAGGACTTAGCTGGCGAGGACTTCGCTGGAGTCGCAGAAACGGAGGCCTTAACGGGCGCCGCCGTAGGCGCAGGTGCGGCAACAACGGGCGCCTTGTCTTTACTGGAATCCGGGGTTGGATCGCCAGAAACGGGAGGCGTTCCCGCCTTGGGCGCCGCAGCCACTTGCTCGGGCGTGGGCATGTCACCGACCGTAATGATCAGCTGATTGTTTTCGGTGATCAGGCTATAAGGACGCTCCTGATCCAGGTTGATTACCAGGCGGGTCCGACCCGCAGACTCAACGGCATTGATGCTTTGTACAAAGCTGCTGCCGGTAGTGTACCGCCGCTCCGGCAAGGCACTGCTGGTTTCCGGAAGATCCACGACCACACGAGGCGGATTAGAGATGGAAAAATTCGCGGGAACCTTGGTAAATACGTCGTCACCCGAAACGACAACCCTGAAACTGCCGGGTGCCGGGGTAGCATATTCGAGCCCTCGCAGCACATTGGCCGCAAACGCGGAAGGAATCGACACGATCAATAACAGCAATCCAATAGCCACGCTCGATCGCAGGCTGAATCCCTCTCGCGCCGACGTCGTTCGTGTGTGCCTGAAAATCCCCTTCATAACCTGCTCCGCTTATTCCCCAATCGAGAGTTGTGCAGGTCGTTCTGTGTAACCGCCTGCGCGATCCGGAACGATCTCTACCAACTCGATTCGGTCGTCGTAAATGGCTGATATGCGACCGTGATTTCTACCCATGTAATTACCCGGCTTGACCCGATAGATAACCCCTTGCTTGTTCTTTACCAGCGCCCATTGATCATCCTGCTCCAAGGTCCCCACCATTCTCAAGGTGTCGAGGGAAAATGACTCGAGTTCTTCTTTGCGACGCAACGCATCTGGCCGTATGCCGTTGTCTGTCGTCGTGACAGGCTCCTCTTCCTCTACGGCCGGCGTGAAGGGATCGCGCAACCCTTCTGCGCGGGAACGGTAGGCGTAAAGCTCCGGCTGCCGGATCTCCGGCATGGGCTCTATGGGCGCTTCGGTCCTCTCTCTTACCTCTTCAACATACTGTTCAAGGTCCGACATCCCGCTCGAGCAGCCGACCAGAATCAGCACCGATCCCAGAACACACAGCCGCAAAACCCTCATCAACCCGCACCCTCGTCCAGATAACGATAAGTCTTAACGATGGCCTCCATCTGAAGCACTGAACCCCAGGGATTAATTCTCACATCGTGAACCGTTACGATCCGCGGCATCGCCGCCAAGGCACTGATGAACTCACCAAATTCATGATATTCGCCGACCACCTTCACACGAATGGGCTTTTCGGCATAAAACTCTTGAGGGACCTCTGCCTCAGGTTTAAACAGCTCAAACTCCAGACCGGCCGCCAATCCACTCTGGGACACGTCGATCAACAATCCGGCTATCTCGGTTTTGTCGGGCAATTGGCGGAGCATTGCGCCAAGTGTCTGCCGCATATCGTCCAGCTGCTCTCTATAAAGCGCCAGATTCACAACCTTCGATTGCTTTTTCTCGAATTCCGCCCGCAATGACTGCTCTTCCTGCTCCACTTTTTCGAGCGCTGCGTATTGGTGTTGGATATCGTAGTAATACCAGGCCCCGCCCACGACCGCGCACAAAAGTACAACCAGTATTACCTTGGCCAATCCGGGCCATTCGCCCGGCGTGCGCATATCCAGATCACGAAGTTCAGAGAGATTCATTGCCCAGCCCCTTGAGCAGGTTGCTGTTCGCCTTGTTCGCCTGAATTCTTATCCCGCTTCTGTTTCACCACCAAACGAAAGGTACTGAGTGTGGCGTCTTTGTCCGACCCGGGATTCTCCACAACCTGCAGCTGCGGATTGGCCAGCCAGGCCGATGCCTCCGTATTTCGCATGAGCGCCGAAACGCGGGCATTGGATTGCGCCCGGCCCCCGAGTGAAACATTCGAACCCGCCTGATTGATCGTAAACAGATACACCCCATCCGGCATGCTGGTCACCAGCTCGTCCATCAGATGCACGGCCTCCGGCCGGCGAGCCTGCAGGTCCTGAATCACGCGCATGCGTGCAAGTATCCGCGCCTTCACCTTGTCCAGCTCCGCAATCTCCTTGAGAAGGACATCCACCTTCGCGATCTCGGCGCGCAGGTAATTGTTGCGCTGCTTCTGGTGATCGATCTGCGAAGCCACCATCAGGCGCCACCCGAGCATGACGGCCACTGACGCCAACAACGCGAACACCAGGGTCCCCAAAAACCGCCGCTGCCGTTGCTTGCGAAGCTCTTCCCGCCATGGAAGGAGGTTGATCCGCGTCATACGTCAAACCTCCTCATCGCCAACCCGCAGGCCACTGCGAGAGAAGGCGCCATGTCCTTTAGCTTATTGACGTGAACACTGGGCGCCATTTCCATATAGCCAAACGGATTGAACACCTTGGCCGGAATATCCGCATGTTGCGAGACCAGACGCGCCAGCTCAGGCATCGCCGCGGCGCCACCCGTCAGAAAGAGCCGGTTGACATCGGCGCCGGTTCCCGCGGCATGATAAAACTGCAGGGCGCCCCGAATCTCCTGAGCCAGCATTTCGAGAAACGGACGCCTGATAAACTCCGAGTAATCGTCCGGCAGATCACCTGAACGCTTCGCCACCTCGGCCTCGTCGGACGACATGCCATAGCGATGCTGGATATCCTCGCTCAAGCGGTTTCCACCGATGTTCTGTTCCCGGGTATAGACAACTCTCCCCTGCTGAACGACGATCACGGTGGTCGAATATGCGCCGACGTCGGCTATGGCCACGGCCACCTCCTCATCGGCAGCAGGCCACTCGCCCGAGAGATGCTCACAGGCGTTGGCGATGGCAAATGCCTCAACATCGATGACCACGGGCTCCAACCCGCTTGCGCGGATCACCTTGACCCGCTCGTCAACATTTTCACTGTGCGAAGCCGCCAGCAATACGTCAACGTTCTCTGTTGCGTTACGGGAAGGGCCAAGCACCTCAAAGTCGATTTTCACCTCTTCGAGGGTGTAGGGGATGTACTGATCGGCCTCAAGCTGAACCAGCGCCTCGAGTTCTCGATGGCCCATCCCAGCCGGCAGCGACAACGTCTTGGTGATAACAGAGGAACCCGCCACCGCCGCAGCCGCGCGCTTTGCCTTTATACCGGCGTTCTTAAGCGTTTGCTTGATGGCTCCCGCCAACGCCTCGGCATCGACCACTTTGCGCCCGTCTACCGCACCATCGGGCACGTTACCGACACCGAATCGCTCAAGACGGTAGGCACCAACACCACGAGAAGAAGTGTGGGCGAGCTCGACCATTTTGATGACTGACGGGCCAATATCTACGCCCACCAGCGGCTTCAATTGTCCGGAAAAGAGCGACATAGCCCCTCTCGGCTTTTTATTGTTGGATTTTCGCGTCTGTGGCGCGAAAACTACATTTCAGTCACTCACAGGAGGCGTTTTCAGAGCATCAACCGTCAATCATTATGACTGTAAGACGCGACCCAACCTCCTGTTCAGCAACCCCCCGCAAATCCTGTTGATCTGGATTTTTATCCTGAATGTCAGTTTATAGCAACAAATCACTATTAATGCAGCTTTTTTTCACCTTTCGAGTGCCTTTTTTAACGAAGACTCCGCGATGATGCATGGCGAGGCCACCGCTCGCCCCAAATTGGTGCGCTGGGTTCTCCAGCGCGCCAATATGACCCACCCACCCGGATTTCTCTACCACTAAAACCCCATCAATCCCCTTTCTGCAACAGATGGCACGGTAAATGCATCGTAACTCATCGCAGGCCTGACAAGGCTAACCAAATTCCCGAAAAGCCTTAAAACTATAGGAGTCCATCGAAATGAAAAAACTAAACGCTTCTCTCGTGGCGAGCGCCATAGCCATGACTCTAGCTCCCGTGGCGAACGCCGAAGTAACCGCGAACATCGGCGTCACCAGCAACTATGTCTGGCGCGGTGTCACCCAGACCGACGACGGTGCGGCGATATCCGGTGGCATCGATTACGGTCATGAAAGCGGCTTCTATCTCGGCACATGGGCCTCCAATATCAAATGGGGTACCGACATGCCGTCCGGCGCCGAGGTGGATTTCTACGGCGGCTTTGCCAGCGAGTACGAGGATTTCGGCTACGACCTGGGAACCATCTATTACTACTACCCGGCCAGCGCCTACGAAGACTCCAACTTCTGGGAAGTCTACGGCAGCGGCTCCTGGAAATGGTTCGAACTCGGACTTGCCTACACCATGACCGGCGACGCCGATAGCGACGCGCCTTTTTCGAGTGGCGATCTTTTCTACTACGGCGCCTTCAACTACGACCTGCCGCAAGACTGGAGCGTCGGCGTCACTGTCGGTCGCTACGACTTCGACGTCTCCAGGGGCTACAAGGACCTCAACGGCAACCCCGATTACACCTACGGCCAACTGGATATCGGCAAGGGTGTGGGCGAGTTTGGCGACTTCACCCTCTCTGTGTCCAAGGCGCAGGAGGCCTCCGGCAGCGACGACGCCAAGTTCTTCGTGTCCTGGGCCAAAACCTTCTAACCAAAGCCGGAACAGGCCTGACGATCAACAAACCCGGGGGCACCCGGACCTCATTCTAGGAGTCATCACTACATGAAACTCGTAACCGCAATCATCAAGCCCTTCAAGCTGGATGACGTGCGCGAAGCCCTTTCCGAACTCGGCGTATCCGGGATCACGGTCACCGAAGTGAAAGGATTCGGCCGTCAAAAAGGCCATACCGAGCTTTATCGGGGCGCCGAATACGTCGTGGATTTCCTGCCGAAAGTGAAAATCGAGGTGGCCATACCAGCCGACCTCGTTGACCGCGCGGTAGAAGCCATCAGCAACGCAGCACGCACCGGCAAGATCGGCGACGGCAAAATCTTCGTGTCGGCCATCGACCAGGCCATTCGCATCCGCACTGGCGAGGCCGGTGTCGAAGCGCTCTGACGCGCACGCAACCTGACTAAGGGGCAAGTAAAGTGGAAGATATTCTCAATCTTAGATACGCCCTCGATACCTTTTATTTCCTGGTATCCGGGGCATTGGTAATGTGGATGGCCGCCGGCTTCGCCATGCTGGAAGCTGGCATGGTGCGTTCTAAAAATACCGCGGAAATCCTCACCAAAAACGTGGCACTGTTCGCCATCGCCTGCGTCATGTACATGATCATGGGATACAACATCATGTACCCGGCTGACGGCAACGGCTTCATCCCGGTGCTGGACCTGAGTTTCATGTTCGGCGGCGACAACGTGCCGGCGGAAGTCCTGGCCCAGAACGCGGCCGAGTGGTACGACGGCTCCTACTACTCGGGCATGTCGGACTTCTTCTTCCAGGTGGTGTTCGTCGCCACGGCCATGTCCATCGTCTCGGGCGCAGTGGCCGAGCGCATGAAGCTCTGGGCATTCCTGGTGTTCGCGGTGGTGATGACCGGCTTCATCTACCCGGTTCAGGGCTACTGGAAGTGGGGTGGCGGTTTCCTTGACGGCCTTGGTTTTGCCGACTTTGCGGGCTCGGGTGTGGTCCATCTCTGCGGCGCATCTGCCGCGCTGGCCGGCGTCATCCTGCTCGGCGCGCGCAAGGGCAAGTACTCCAAGGACGGCAAGATTACCGCCATTCCGGGTGCGAACATGCCGCTGGCCACCCTGGGTACTTTCATCCTCTGGCTGGGCTGGTTCGGCTTCAACGGCGGTTCGCAGCTGATCCTGTCCACGGTCGAAAACGCCAACGCAGTAGCTGCAATCTTCGTCAACACCAATATGGCCGCCGCTGGCGGTGTGGTGGCCGGACTGATCACCGCTCGCCTGCTGTTCGGCAAGGCCGACCTCACTATGGCACTCAACGGCGCTCTGGCCGGCCTGGTCGCCATCACCGCGGAACCCCTGGCACCGACACCCTTGCTGGCCACCGCGATCGGTGCCATCGGCGGGCTCATCGTGGTATTCGCCATCATCACCCTGGACAAGATAAAGATCGACGACCCCGTCGGTGCCATCTCCGTCCACGGTGTGGTGGGCATGTGGGGACTCCTGGCTGTGCCACTGTCCAACAGCGATGCCACCATTGTTGCCCAGCTGACCGGCCTGGCGACCATTTTCCTCTGGACTTTTGTGACCAGTCTCATCGTCTGGGGCATCATCAAGGCGATCATGGGAATCCGAGTCACCGAGGAAGAGGAATACGCTGGAGTGGATCTGTCTGAATGCGGACTGGAAGCCTACCCGGAATTTACTGGAACCAAGGGTTCCGGACTCTAACTCCCTCGAGAAGCATGGCATCATGCATTGGCGGGCGCTCAGCGCCCGCCTTTTTTTGTTCCAGGGATTGCATCGCGACCACACGAGCCCTCTTATCGCCGCAACGCATGGAAGAACTCGGGCATCGCCAATGCACCCCGATGAATCGCCGCGTTGTAATAGCGGGTCTCGAAAGGCCGGTTGACCACGTCCTGCTCACGAAAAGCCGCCAGATCCCCGCTACGGGATGCCATGGTTGCCGACCACCAGCCAGTGGGGTAAATGGGCTGGGGGAAGAAAAGCGTCTGGATTGCGCAAAAACCGGCAGCAGCCATATCCCGATACATGGCGCGTTGAATGGATTCGTGAATCAGTGGCGATTCACTCTGCTGCACAAATAACCCGTCGGTTCCCAGGGCACGATGACAGGCAGAATAGAAATCGGCAGTGAACAGGACCTCACCAGGACCGACCGGATCGGTACTGTCGACGATAATCACGTCAAGGGATCCAGCGGCCGCCTCTTTCATCCATTGAATACCATCGATAAAGAGCAGTTCGGCCCGCGGATCGTCATTCGATACACACAATTCCGGAAAGTACTGCTCGGAGACCCGTGTAACCCGCTCATCGATATCAATCTGGTAGACCTTCTCCACCTGCGAATGCTTCAACACCTCACGCAGCGTGCCGCAATCGCCTCCACCCACAATGGCCACCCTTGCCGGGCACCGGTGGGCAAACAGAACGGGATGCGCCATCATCTCGTGATAGAGGAAATTATCCAGCGTGCTTACCATGGTGAATCCGTCGATCACCATCAGCTTCCCGTATCGGGCCGTCTCGTAGACTTCGATCTTCTGGTAGGGCGACTGCTCTTCGTGGAGCTTGCGCTCGACCCGCAAGGAAAAGGCCGACCCGCCCTCTTCACAGATTTCGGTAAACCAATCTTCGCCAAGCATGATCATGTCCTCATTGCGTCCCGGAGCTGCGGTGAGCGCGCACATTAACGGCCGGATTCACCAGTGGCAAGACACCAAACAGCTTTCCTGTGGGCAACCTCAGACTTCATAATGCGCCATCCCAACAGGTGACGCCGATGACAACTGACAACAATTCCGTACCGCAGAACTATGGCGTTCACCGCTGGGGCGGAGGATATTTCGGCATCAACGAGCGAGGTCGACTGAGCGTTATTCCTCAACGCTCGGTGAATAACGCCATCGACCTCCACGAACTCTCTGCCGAGCTCCGCGATCAGGGCCTGACATGGCCGGTGCTTCTGCGCTTCACCGACATCCTTCACGACCGGGTCGCTGCACTCTGCGGCGGTTTTCAATCGGCCATCAAGGAGCAGGCCTTCGCGGGTCGTTACACCGCCGTTTACCCCATCAAGGTCAATCAACAACGCGTGGTGATCGAAGAGATCTTGAAGGCGGGAAGTCATTGCACCGGCCTCGAAGCCGGCAGTAAACCCGAGCTGATGGCCGTACTGGCACTTTCACGCCCGAACGGCCTCATCATCTGCAACGGCTACAAGGACCGCGAGTACATCCGGCTGGCACTTATCGGCCGCAAGATGGGACATCGGGTGATCATCGTGGTGGAAAAGACTTCCGAGCTGGACCTCGTGTTCTCTGAGTCGCAGGACCTGGATGTGGAACCGGAACTCGGCGTGCGGGTTCGACTGGCCGCGTCGGCAACGGGGAAATGGCAGAATTCTGGCGGCGAAAAAGCAAAATTCGGCCTGTCCGCATCCCAGGTGCTGGCGCTCACAGAACGCCTGAGTGCCAGTGGAAAGCTGTATTGGCTGCAGTTATTGCACGCCCACATTGGCTCTCAAATCCCCAACCTGAGAGACATTCGGCGCGGCCTGGGCGAAACCGCACGTTATTACGCAGAGCTGCGTTTGCTCGGCGCACCCGTTTCCATCGTCGATGTGGGCGGCGGCCTCGGTATCGATTACGAAGGAACCGGCACACGCAACGACTGCTCCATCAACTACAGTCTTGAGTCCTACGCCAGGGAGGTAATTCGGACTTTGACGCGCGTCTGTGCGGAGCACGACCTGCCCCACCCGGATGTGGTCAGCGAATCCGGACGGGCCATGACCGCACACCACGCCGTCCTGATCACCAATGTCATTGAACGCGAACCGCCACCGGCCTCAGATTGGCCGCTACCTGCCATCGACCCCGATGCACCGGAGATACTGCGATTACTTGCACAGGAAGCGGATCACGCCCAGTCATCGCCGCCGCTTGAGGCCTACCAGGAGGCTCGACTCAGCCTGGACGAAGCCCGGGAGCTGTTCGAACAGGGGCATCTCAGCCTGGCGCAATGGGCCATGGCCGAGCAGGTCTACTTCAGGATCATCCACACCCTGGTCCCCAGGCTCCAAGCCCACAAACGCCGCGACCGGGAGCTGCTCGACTTGTTACTCGAGCAACTTGCCGACAAGGTTTTCGTCAATTTTTCGCTCTTTCAATCCTTACCCGACATCTGGGCCATCGACCAGGTGTTTCCGGTCATGCCGCTAAATCGGCTTGACGAAAAACCCACTCGCTCCGCAGTTCTCCACGACCTGACTTGTGACTCGGACGGCTGCATCTCCGACTACGTGGATCAGGACGGGATTGAACGCTCTTTACCCCTTCACGAACCTGTCGCAGGCGAAGATTACCTGATCGGGATCTTCCTGGTAGGCGCCTACCAGGAGATCCTGGGCGATATGCACAATCTTTTCGGCGACACCGACACCGTAAACGTGGAGCTGTTACCCGAGGGTGGGTATCAACTGACCCATGCGGAAAAAGGCGATTCAGTGCGGGAACTGCTGACTTACCTTCACTTCGATATAGAACAGATGCTGGCCACCTACCGACAAAAAATGCACGACAGCCAGTTGCCGGAATCAACCACCGATGCGTTATTCGAGGAACTTGAGGCAGGCCTTCATGGCTACACCTACCTTGAGGAGTAGCGCCGGCAAACGGCGCTCAGCCTACTTCACTGCAGGTCGTGTCAGTCTCGCGTCGAGCGCTTCCAGCCGCTGGGGCGTCCCGATGTCCATCCAGACACCGTCATGTCGACGACCGCCGACCCGATTGCGGCCCATGGCATCGCGCAATAGCGGAGCCAGGGGAAACTTTCCCGCCTGACAGCCCGAGAACAAGGCCTTCCGGTAAATCCCAATCCCGCTGAATGTCATCGCATCGGAACCAGCAACCTTAAGCCGGCTTCCTTTGAGACTGAAATCACCGGCAGGATGATGAGGCGGATTGTCCACCAGGACCAGATGCGCAAGATCATCGTCATCCATCGCCAGCGTCGCGAAATCCAGATCCGTCCAAACGTCGCTGTTGACCACCAGGAAGGGATCGCGTAACAGCGGCAGCGCCTTGAAGATCCCGCCGCCGGTTTCCAGCGCCTCGCCCTCGCAGGAGTAATGGATACAGCATCCACGATTGTCGCCCGATCCCACATGGCGCTCTATCTGCTCGCCGAGATAGGCAAGATTGATCACGAGACAACGGATGCCGGCCGCCGCCAGGCGATCCAGATGGAAATCGATAAGCGTTTTGTCGCCGGCACGGAGCAGGGATTTGGGGGTGTCATCGGTGAGCGGCCGCATCCGCTCACCACGCCCTGCCGCCAATATCATTGCCGACCTGGGCCTGATCATTGCTTGTAACCCATCGCGGAAAAACTCGATCCTTGCTGTCTTCGCCCGACAGCCACCAGAATCATTTCTTCATGGAAGAGAAAAATTCGTCGTTGGTTTTGGTGACCTTTAGTTTGTCGTACATGAATTCCATGGCGGCAAGCTCATCCATCGGGTGGAGAATCTTGCGCAAAATCCACATTTTCTGAAGCTCGTCGGGCTTCATCAGCAGGTCTTCTCGGCGGGTGCCGGAGCGGTTAATGTTGATGGCAGGGAAGATCCGCTTCTCGGCGATTCTCCGGTCGAGGTGAACCTCCATGTTGCCGGTTCCCTTGAACTCCTCGTAGATCACGTCGTCCATGCGCGAGCCGGTGTCGATCAGCGCGGTGGCGATGATGGTCAGCGATCCGCCTTCTTCGATATTACGCGCCGCACCGAAGAAGCGCTTCGGGCTTTGCAGCGCATTGGCGTCCACACCACCCGTCAGGACCTTGCCCTGAAGAGGGGATGACCGTGTTGTAGGCGCGAGCCAGCCGGGTGATCGAGTCGAGCAGGATGACCACATCCTGCTTGTGTTCCACCAGGCGCTTGGCCTTCTCGATGACCATTTCAGCGACCTGGACGTGGCGAGCTGGCCGGCTCGTCGAAGGTGGAGGAAATGACTTCGCCGCGCACCGAACGCTGCCATTTCGGTCACTTCCTCGGGGCGCTCGTCGATCAGCAGCACGATCAGGTAACACTCCGGATGATTGTGTGGCGATGGACTGGGCGATGTTTTGCAGCAGCATGGTCTTTCCGGCTTTGGGCGGGGAGACGATCAGACCGCGCTGCCCCTTACCGATCGGGGCGCAGAGTCGATGGTACGCGGCAGTGATGTCCTCTGTACTGCCGTTGCCCATTTCCAGGTTGAACTGTTCATTGGCGAACAGTGGCGTAAGGTTCTCGAAAAGAATCTTGTTCTTGGCGTTCTCGGGCTTGTCGTAGTTGATCTCGTCGACTTTCAACAACGCGAAGTAACGTTCGCTGTCCTTGGGCGGACGAATCTTGCCGGAAATCGTATCGCCGGTTCTCAGGCTGAATCGGCGAATCTGGCTTGGTGAGACATAGATGTCGTCAGGCCCGGCAAGGTACGAACTGTCGGCCGCACGCAGAAATCCGAAGCCGTCCTGAAGAATCTCGAGTACGCCGTCGCCGTAGATATCCTCGCCCTTCTTGGCGTGCGCCTTGAGGATCGCAAAGATCAGATTCTGCTTCCGGGATCGCGCCATATCCTCAATGCGCAACGATTGGGCCAGGTTCAACAACTCGGGAACCGGCATCTTCTTCAGTTCGGTTAGATTCATGCGACTAAGCCTTGCATTAAAAATCCTGGGAATACCCGGCTTGCAGGGAATGCGGCATATGCGCCGACTGATGCAACGGGAAAAGGAAATTCAGATTGGGAATACTGCGACAGCCCCGGTCAACGGGCTGAATGGCTGAATTGTAACAGTCCGCCGGCGCGAGTCTAGTACTTTGACGTTTTTTTAGATCCCGACTCAGACATTGCTATCGATAAAGGCTGTAAGCTGCGATTTCGACACCGCGCCCACCTTGGTTGCCTCGACCTCTCCATTCTTGAACAACATCAAGGTCGGGATTCCACGGATGCCATAGCGCGGCGGCGTCCCGGGATTGTCGTCGATATTGAGTTTGGCCACCTTGAGCCGCCCTTCGTACTCTGATGCAATCTCTTCCAGAACCGGTGCAATCATTTTGCAGGGACCGCACCATTCGGCCCAGTAGTCGATAAGCACCGGGTTGGGAGAGTTCAACACTTCAGTTTCAAAAGTGTCGTCGGTCACGTCGATTATTTGCTCGCTCAAGGTGGATCTCCGGAATATTTTTGAGTTTATGATTCGTTCTAAATCGGAAGATATTAGAGTTGGGGCTGCGGGGCTGTGATTCAATGTCCTGCCAAACAGCAGCATTTTCAGCCGACGGGCCAACGTTTTGCAAGCACTCTTGCCCCCCGTCAAACCTTGGGGCCCTCCAGATACGCCAAGTTGGCCTGAAGATTTGGTCGTCTGGAATCGGCAGGCAGCCCCAAGAACAGCACGGCTTTGTTTGTTTGCTTCACCAAAGTATATCAATTTGATATATACTGGCTTGATAGTTTTTTCAGGGCCGATCCAAGGCGCCAAGAGACCCATCCAATGCAGGTAAAAACCCTCTGTCTAGGCGCTTTGTGCCTCGGAGACGCCACTGGTTACGACATCAAAAAGTTGTTCGAGGCGGCATTCAATCATTTTCACCACGCAAGTTTCGGCTCCATTTATCCGGCGCTCAAGCAGTTGGAGAAGGAGGGACTGGTCACCCGCAGCGTTGAGGCCGGAGCTCGCCACCCCACGCGCAATCTCTTCAGCGCCACCGCGGAAGGCCACGCCAGTTTCAAAGAGGCATTGGCAGCCACAGAGCCGCATGAAGACTTGCGCTCCGAGTTTCTCGTCCTGCTCTTTTTCGCCCACCTGCTGCCCACAGAAGTACTCGCCGAGAAGCTGGACAAGGTTCAGCTGGATTACGCGGCCAAACTGGCCTACCTGGAAGATCTGTCGAAGACCAGCGACACCACCGCAGGGATACGCCTCACCATTGAGATGGGCATAAACACCTATCGCACCAGGCTGGCGACACTGGAAGAACGACGCGGCGAACTCTTGAAGCGGCACCGCGATATTCCGCGCTCATGGACCGAGGAGCCCACATGTACCGCCTGACAATTCTGCTGCTGATCTGGCCGGCGTGGCTGCTGGCTGATGTTCCGGTCACCGTGGAAAGGCTCGATGCACTCACCCTGCGGCCAGGTCAAAGTGCTCCCGCGTCCGTCATCGCCCGCAACAAGCCGGCCCTCGCCAGCGAGATCGACGCACGGATTGAAGCCATTCCGGTTCGCGTCGGTGACATCGTTGAAGCCGGTACGGTGGTGGCTCGGCTCGACTGCCGGATTTACCAATCCCGACTTGCCGCCACCGAGGCCAGCAAGGAACAACTGGTGTCCCAGCACGCCTTTGCCGACAGCCAACTGCGACGCGCACTGGAATTGCAGGCCAAACGCGGTATCAGCGAAGAAACCGTGGAGCAACGCCAAAGCGACCTGGCCGCTCTAGCAGCCCAACTGAAGGCCCAGGAAGAGACCCTGACACAGGCCGGACTACAGGTGGAACGCTGCAACATCACCACGCCGGTGGACGCCGTGGTCACCGAACGGCTGGCGTACCGGGGCAGCCTTGCCAGTCCGGGAACCCGGCTGGTCCAGCTGATCCAGCTGGACGAACTTGAGGTCAGCGCTGCGCTCCGAGTCGACGAAATACAGCAGCTTGACGGCGCAGCTGAAACCGTTTTTTTCTATGCCGGCCAGGCCTACCCGTTGAAACTCAGAACCATTCTTCCGGTGGTCGCGGAAATGGCCCGCACCCGGGAGGCCCGCTTCGTTTTCACTGATGCAACCGCCCCGCCGGGCGCCGCCGGCCGATTGCAGTGGGAGGGATCAACGCCGGTTCTGCCTCCGCACTATTTCGTCAGGCGCGGTGACGAACTGGGCATCTTCATTGCCGACGACGGCGTTGCGCGATTTCACGTTGCCGCCAATGCCCTTGAGGGACAGCCGAAAAACATCGAACTTCCCGATGACAGCCTGGTGGTCGTGGAAGGACGCCAGCGCCTGTCGGACGGGGACACCCTGACCATCAGCCCAAACCCGGCATCCACGACTCCGTAGTCCTCCGATGTTGAAGTCACTGCTTACCAATCACGTACTGGCAAACCTCACCTTCACCCTGACCCTGGTGATCGGTGTTTTCGCCTACATGATGCTGCCACGACAGCAGGATCCCACGATCAATTTCAACTGGATCGTCATCACCACCATTCTTCCCGGCGCTGCCGCCCTGGATGTGGAAAAAAAGGTCACCGATCCGCTGGAAGACGCCGTGCGCAAGGTGCAGGACATCAAGTTCGTCTCTTCCAACAGCCGCCAATCGGTATCCAGCCTGCTGGTGCGTTTTCAAGACATCAGCGAACGCATCTTCGACAAGCGCGTCAACGACCTCCGACGGGAGATCCAGAACAAGCAGGACGAACTGCCCGACGCCGCTGACGACCCCATCATCCTCGAAATCACCAGCGCAAATGCCTTTCCCTCCGCGTCCATTGCGGTGGTGGGCATGGCCGATGACGAAAACCTTCGCATCCAGGCCCGAAACATCGAAAAGGGGATAGAGCGCCTGACGGGTGTTGACCGGGTGGATCCCATTGGACTGGCCGACCCGGAACTACACGTCACCATCGACCCTGAAGCCCTCGAATCACTGCGGCTGTCACCCGGCCAGGTGGCCGACACGGTCACCGCCTATTTCCAGGATATTGCCGCCGGAGACGCGCGCCTCGGAGAGGCGAACTGGCTGGTGCGACTGGTGGGCAGCGACGCCAGTCCCGCCTACCTTGCCGGCCGTCCGGTGGTGGGCGCGAATAGCGAAATCACTCTGGGCGCCGTTGCCCGGGTGGAGCGTGCCCGAAGGGATGCTGACCAGTTGACCCGCCTCGACGGGCGCCCGGCCGTGTTGCTCGCCGTCATGAAACAGGCGAACGCCAATACCCTGGAACTGGTCGACCGCATCAATGAATACATGGACGACCGGAACCTGCTGTCCGCGCAAACGGGCGTCGATCTCGTGCTGGTGGATGATCAGACAATACCCACGCGGGAATCCATCGGTATTATGCAGAACAACGCCCTGATTGGTCTGCTGCTGGTATTGCTCGTGACCTGGGCGTTCCTCGGCACAAAAATCGCGGTGCTCACCGCCATCGGCATTCCGTTCGTCCTGGCGGGCACCTTTTGGACGCTGATGGCCATCGGCGAGACCCTCAACGTCACCGTGCTGCTCGGCGTCGTCATCGTTCTCGGGATGCTGGTGGACGATGCGGTGGTGGTGGTGGAGGCTATCTATTACCGGCTGCGCCACGGCGTCGATGCGCTCACGGCCGCCATCGACTCGCTGCGCGAGGTGGGCCGGCCGGTCACGACCGCCGTGCTCACCACCATGGCCGCCTTCCTGCCACTGATGCTCCTTCCCGGCATTCTCGGCGACTTCATGCGGGTCATTCCAATGGTGGTTACCATCGCCTTGGCCATTTCGCTCGTCGAGGCCTTCTGGATGTTGCCCGCCCACGTGATCGGCGCCGGGGTGAACTTCTCCAAACCCTCCCGAATACAGCAGTACCGGGAACGTTTCACGCACCGCATCCAGATCCGCTACGTCCGTATCCTAATCAAGGCGCTGCGCCATCGCTGGTTGTCGCTGAGCGGCGCGGTCCTGTTTTTTCTGGTGGCCGTGGGGGCAGTGGCCGCTGGCATGGTACGCATGGATTTTTTCGCCTCCGACCCGCTGCGTGTGTTCTATATCAATGTGGAGATGCCGCCCGAAACAACGCTGCAGTCCACCATGGACAAGGTGCTGCAAATCGAACAGGCCGCCAAGGCGCAGTTGCGGGACGAGGAAACCCGCGAGGTGGTGAGCTACGCCGGCAACATGTTCACCGAAACTGAACCCCGCCTGGGCGATCAGTACGGCCAGATTCTGGTGGGACTCAACCCGAAAACGCCGGACATGCGCGACGTCGACAGCATTATCGATTCCATGCGCGACGAGATACAAGCCGTCGCGGGACCCTTACAGGTGTCGTTTCTGCGCCTTGCCGGCGGCCCGCCGACGGCCAAGCCCATCAGCGTCAAGGTCCGGGGCGACGTTTACGCCAACATACGCGAGGCGGCAAACGGCCTGCGCGCCATCATGGCCGGCATCGATGGCATCAAGGATATCGAGGACGACGCCAGCCGTGGCCGTTCAGAGCTGGTACTGACGCTGGACGAGGACGCCATCAACCGCGCCGGCATCAACCCGCTCGATGTCAATCGCACCATTCAGCTGCTGGTGGACGGCATCGTCGTCGCCGACATGCGTGACGCGGGGGAGAAACTCGAGGTTCGTGTGCGCGGTCCCAACACGCGGTTCGGCGACATCTCGGAAATCCTCGCCTATCGCTATCCACTTACGGGTGGCGGTAGCGTGCCCCTGGGCGAACTGGTGCGCGAAACCCGCCAGACCGGTTTGGGCAACGTGCGCCATTACAACTTCCGCCGGGCCATCACCGTCGAAGCCGACATCGACGACACCAAACTGGACACCGTCACCGCCAATCGTCTGCTGTTGGAGGCCTGGGACGGGCAAAAGGGCGACTTCCCCGACATCGATCTCGATTTTTCCGGGGAACTCGACGATATCTACGAGGCGATGGACGCGATCGGTGTGCTTTTTCTGTTCGGCATCGGTCTCATGTTCGCCATTCTTGGCACCCAGTTTCGCAGCTATTTTCAGCCGCTCATGATCCTGGTGACCGTACCCCTCGCCTTCACCGGGGTGGTCATGGGCATGCTCATCACCGGCAATCCCATGAGTTTGTTCACGCTCTACGGGGTGGTGGCACTGGCGGGCATTGCCGTCAATGCGGCAATCGTCTTGATTTCGGCAGCCAACCAGCGTCTCGACGCCGGCATGAGCGTCCTTCACGCCACTCTTTACGCGGCTCGCCGGCGGGTGATTCCCATCCTGATCACCTCACTCACCACCATCGCAGGCCTGTTCTCCCTGGCCACGGGACTGGGCGGGGAATCGCTCATCTGGGGACCGGTGGCCACCGCCATTGTCTGGGGGCTGGCCTTCTCCACGGTTCTGACCCTGATCGTCATCCCGCTCCTCTACCGCATTTTCATGGGACGCGGCCACCGGGCGGAACGAGCTGCTTAAGTCATTCAATCGATCGGCGTCACATCGTCGCCAACCGACAGGATTCCGAGCCCGCGGTGGATCAGGTTCTGGCCAAAATACACCCGGCTGCCGCGCTTGCGGTACGCCCTGAGCGCACCCAGGGTATCGAGATCACGCTCGCCAAGGTCTGGATTAACCATGGTGATTACGCAGCGTGAGCAAGGCTTCACCGCCTCGAACGGGATCCCACCGATACGTATCTCAGACCATGAGTCTTCCGCAAATGCCTCACTACCGCTCACCACCAGGTTCGGTCTGAACCGGCGAATCTCGAGCGTAGTCCCCATCCGGCGGGACAGGTCATCGAGAGAGGACGCCCCGACGAGCAGAAAGGGAAAACCGTCCGCAAAACCCACCACGTCACCTTCGGCAGCATAATCCTGGTCCACCTGCCGACGCTCCGTCGGAGGAAGAAACACCAGCCTGACGGGACGATCAAGATACCCACTGAACCAGGCATCGGCTCGCTCGCCCACCAGTGCAGCCGCGCAGTCATCCTGCCAAATACGCACCGAATCGGTGCGACCGTCGGTTTCGTCTTCACTGATTTCCAGCGGGGAACAGCCGGGCGCTTCAATTCGCAGCCCTCCATCGACAAGGGAGGGACGAATCAATGCCATACGGGGTGATTGACGCTGGCTAACAAAGCGTCCCTCAGGGTCCACCAGCATCCAGTGCCGATCCAGTGCCAGCCCTCGCGCGGTCAGGCTGGCCGAATCGAGGGCGATTCCGGCGCAGGATTTAACGGGATAACACCAGATTTGGCTTAACTCCACGGGATTTCTCTTCAAACACCGGAATACTGATTGCATAATGGCGAGAATAAGTCAGCAACTCCAGCCGCCAATATGTCTGAAAAACACAACCAAGAATCCTGGTCGCCCAACATGTTGGACGGCCCCGCCCCCGACATCAACAACCTTCCCGCCCTCGGCATGGGCAGTGAGAGCATCAAGGAAGACTACCGGCATTATTTCGCCCACCACCTGGGGCGAGATCACAGCTGTCGGAACCTTCACTATCACTACGAAGCGCTCGCTCTCACGCTGCGGGCCCGTCTGATGGAACGTTGGAAAAACACCATCTCGGCCTATGACGAGGCCAAAACCCGCAAGGCCCACTACCTGTCACTGGAATTTCTCATGGGCCGCGCCTTGAGCAATACCCTGCTCAATCTCGGCGCCACCGATGAGGCAACTCATGCCCTCTACGATCTGGGCCTGCGGATGGAGGATCTGGAAACCGCCGAACCCGACGCCGGTCTGGGTAACGGCGGCCTGGGCAGGCTCGCCGCCTGCTTCCTCGACAGCTGCGCGACCCTGTCGCTGCCGGTGAAAGGCTACGGGCTGAGGTACGAATACGGCATGTTCCGCCAGGATATCGAAAACGGAAACCAGATCGAGGAGCCCGATCACTGGCTTCGCAACGGCAACCCCTGGGAATTGGAGCGGCCCGAATACATCCAGCGGGTGCGGTTTTTTGGCCATACGGAGTTTTACGTGGACGACCAGGGTAAAACCCGGGCGCGCTGGGTGGACACCCACGACGTATTGGCAGTTCCTTACGACACGCCCATTCCCGGCTACCGCAACGGCACCGTCAACACGCTGCGGCTATGGAAATCCGCCCGCCACGGACGAGTTCGACCTGGGCGAATTCAACGCCGGGGATTACGCAGGATCGGTCGCATCGAAGAATAATGCCGAGCACATCACCATGGTGCTCTACCCGAACGATGCCTCCGAAAACGGCAAGACACTGCGTCTCAAGCAGCAGTACTTTCTCGCGTCAGCCAGCCTGCAAGACGTACTGAGGGACTGCAAGCGGATTCACGGATCCAATATCGAGGAATTCGCTGCAAAAAGAACTGTCTTTCAGCTCAACGACACCCATCCCACCATCGCCGTGGCCGAACTCATGCGCATCCTCATGGATGAGCACCGGCTGGAATGGAGACGAGGCCTGGGGCATCACGCGCGGAACCATGGCCTATACCAACCATACCTTGTTACCCGAGGCCCTGGAGAAATGGCCCGTCCGCGTGTTCAGTACCCTGTTGCCCCGCCTGCTGCGAGATCATCAACGAGATCAACGCACGCTTCCTCAACGAAGTGGCCGAACGCTGGCCCGGTGACAGTGATCGGCTGCGCCGCATGTCCATCATCGAGGAAGGCGACGAACCGCAAATCCGCATGGCCTACCTGGCTATCGTCGGCAGTTTTTCCGTCAACGGCGTGGCGGAACTGCATTCACGCCTGCTACGCGAAGGGCTTTTCCGCGACTTCTACAAACTCTGGCCCGGCAAGTTCAACAACAAGACCAACGGAGTGACCCAGCGGCGGTGGATGGCCGCCTGCAATCCGGCGCACCGGGCGCTGATCACCGAGACGATAGGCGACGCCTGGGTGGCGGACCTGTCGCAACTTCAGGCACTGGCCGGTCATGCCGACGACCCATCGTTCCAGGCACGCTGGCAACGGGCCAAGCGAAAAAACAAGGAACGTCTGGCCGCCCTTGTGCAAAAAGAGTGCGGTGTCAGTTTCAATCCGGATGCCATGTTCGACATCCAGGTGAAAAGAATCCACGAATACAAGCGTCAGCTCCTCAATATCCTCCACGTCATTCACCGCTACGCCCAGATCAAGGCCGGCGACCGCGTGCCGGAGGGCGCCCGTTGCGTGCTCATTGGTGGCAAGGCCGCGCCGGGATATGAGCGCGCAAAACGGATCATCAAACTGATCAACAACGTCAGCGCGGTGGTAAACGCCGATCCCGTGGTATCGCAAAAATTGAAGGTGGTTTTTCTACCCAACTATCGGGTATCGGCCATGGAGGTGATTTGCCCCGCGACGGACCTCTCGGAGCAGATTTCCACCGCCGGCAAAGAGGCCTCGGGCACCGGCAACATGAAGTTCATGATGAACGGCGCGGTGACAATCGGCACCCTGGACGGGGCGAACATCGAGATTCGTGACGCAGTGGGCGACGAAAACTTTTTTCTCTTCGGACTCACGGCCGAAGAGGTGGAGGCGGGCCATGCCACCTACAATCCCGCCGCGATTATCGAAGGCAACACCGACCTGCAAAGGGTGATCGCTCTGCTGGCAAGCGGCCATTTCAATCGTTTCGAACCCGGATTGTTCGACCAGATCATCCAGTCCATCCGTGATCCCAACGATCCCTGGATGGTGGCGGCCGACTTCGGCACCTATCTTGAGGCCCAGGACGCGGCAGCCGCCGCTTTCGCCGACAAACCGCGCTGGACACGTATGAGCATCCTGAATACGGCACGCAGCGGGCATTTTTCCACCGACCGCACCATGCGCGAGTACAACAACGACATCTGGAAACTGGAGCCGGTGACGGCACGGCGCTCCTGAACGCGCAAGCAAAAACGCCCTCCCGACGGAGGGCGCTCTGCACCACACCGGGACTTGCCGTCAGAACGTCTTGTTCACCCCCAGGCCGACCAGGTGTACATTCGCCTTGTACTCGCCGTCGTACAGAATGGTGCCGTTAGGGTCGCTACCCGTCGGTGGCGGCAGATCCAACGAACGATTGTTGAACTTGACGTACATGTAGCCGCCCTCGATGTTCCAATCGTTGGCCAAAGTATGGCTGAACCCGACACTGAACAGGTGGCGGTCGGCATCCGGAATACGCGCGCTGAAGTACTTGTCATCCTGCGGGGTCTGATCGTAACTGTAGCCAAACCGTAAGTCGGTTTTATCGGACAGGCCGTAGGTCACGCCAACACGATAGGCATTCACATCACTCCAGTTGTTGGCGCTCTCCACCAGGGTTACCGGCAGTGACTGGTGATCAATTTTGATCTCCTTGAACCTGCTCCAGCCAGTGCGGGTGATATCGAATTCAATACCCAGATTTTCCAGGGCCTGATAATGCACGCCGATCTGGGCGCGCCAGGGAAGGCTGAGTTCCGTTTTGGCCGGAACACTGACCCCGCCGGTCTGCAGGCTGCCATCGATATCAATGGTCGCTGAAGAAAAATAACTTCCGCCAAAACTCCAGTCGCCTTGCCGGAACAATCCCGAAACATGAAACCCGGTGCCACTGTCGATGGCATCGTTGGCAATCCGGGTATCGGCAGTATCGAAGGCCAGTTTCCTCGCCCAGTACAGATCGAACCCCCCGGAAACCGCGGCGTTGTCGTTGATCTTGTAGGTCATCGACGGCGAGGCGCTGATCAACTCAAGCTTGGAATGGGTCGGCTCCTTGCCCGGAGCACCCACCGCCGCAAAACCTGTAGAAAACGCCTCGGATGGCCAGCGGGTCTCCAGCCCGAAAGGTGTATTGATGCTGAGGGCGAGCGAAAAATTCTCGTTGAGCGCATAGTGGCCGTGACCCATAACGGCGGCAAACCAGCTCTTGCCCTCGCTGTCGAACTTGCTCCCCGGATTGAGCCAGGTATCGGATACCGACATCGAAGGGCGCAACGCTATGAGCCCACCACCAACGCTGGCTTTGCCGAGAAAGGCCGAAACTGCGGGATTGTAGGGTAGTGCTCCGGCCTCCCTGGTGTTGGCGACCAGCGCATTGGACAGGCCCATTCCGGCGATGGATATTTCAGGCACCGCAAAACCCGAGGCCTGGACGAGTGAATTTACGGACAAGGCGGCGGCAGCGGCCACGACCTGCGCTGTACAGACAACGACTGATCTACTGCTCATAGCTCCCCTCTCACCAAATTGACCCCGGTGCACCGGGTGTTATCGCTCAGGACAATTTACAGGTTACTGGTAGGGAATTAGAAAGAGTTATGCACAGAATATCAACCGTAGATTTGTATCATCGCCCCTCGCAGGTACAAGACACATCATAGCGATCCTGAGCCTCGCGCAACGACTTTCTGAGTGCGCTGACATCGCCGTGGAACAGCCTTACCCGAGGGTCGCCCCGCTCAATCCAGTCTGCCGCAACCGCGTCGGCCGCCGCCAGCCGGTCCTGACGTTGACTGTCGACAATTTCCCGGCAAACGGGGCATTCCTCCAGCAAACCCGCTTCCAGCCCTACCGCCGTGGCTGCTCGACGCCGGACCACCCTGGGACCATTGAGCAGTCGCCGAAAGAAGTTCACCGCGCCGTCTCGGGACGCCTGCCGAGGCTGACACCCAGTTCCAGCGGTATGGCGCCACGCCATCCCTCGACAGTTACCACCGTACCAGGCGCCTTCCCACCGACCGCGCTGACCACATCAAAGGCTGAATCCATAGCCACATCGTCGATTCTGGTGATCACGTCGCCCGGCCGGATTCCCGCACTGGCAGCCGGCCCCTTTTCCACCACCGACGAGATCAGTACGCCGTCTGTCCCCTGGAGACCAAAGGATTCAGCCAGGGCTGGTGTGACATCCTGGCCAGCGATGCCGAGCCAGCCACGCTGAACCTTTCCATTGCTGACCAGTTGCTCGATGATGTCGCGGACCATATCCACCGGTATCGCAAAACCGATGCCCTGATTGCCGCCGCTGCGGGAGAAAATAGCGGTGTTGATGCCCACCAGATTGCCGTTGGCGTCGATGAGGGCGCCACCGGAATTACCCGGATTGATGGCCGCATCGGTCTGAATGAAGTTCTCGAAATTGGTGATGCCCAACTGGTTCCGCCCGGTTGCCGAAACAATGCCCATGGTCACGGTTTGACCCACACCGAAGGGATTGCCAATGGCGAAGACGACATCACCCACCCGCAGAAGCGTGGAACTGCCCAGGGTCACGGTGGGCAAGTTGGCGCTTTCGGCCACCTTCAACACCGCCACATCGCTATCCGAGTCCGTGCCCACCACCTCGGCCTCATGCGTGGCGCCGTCACTGAGGACCACCTTGATCACATCCGCGCCGGCGATGACGTGATTATTGGTGACGATAAAGCCACGCGAATCCACCACTACACCGGAACCCAGGCTGTTCTGCCGTCTCTGCCGCACCGGACCGCCATCGCCGAAAATGTCGCCAAAAAACTGGCGAAAAAACGGGTCATCAAAAAGAGGATTGGCGCGCTGGCTATAAACTTTAGTGGTAAACACATTGACCACCGCAGGCGCTGCCCGCTCCACCGCATCGGCATAACTGACCGGGCCCGCCGACCGGGGCAGAAGCGGATCGGCCTTGGCGTCAAGCACGCGCAACCCCTCGGGCTCCGGATCGCCCGTACCCATGACGGCCAGCACGATAATCGCCGCGATCAGACCTGAACTCACCGACGCCAGTACAAAACGCCCGGCATTGCCAAAACTCATGTTTTGCTTACCCTAGTAAAATTCGCTTCATCTCTCATCATATAAGGGCTTCTCCATCATGGTGCAACCACGAGACCTTGCTGCATATTGCGACAACCTGCTGAATTCAAGCGCTTTCAAGGATTATTGTCCAAACGGAATGCAGGTGGAGGGCACGCGGGAAATAAAGCGCCTGGCCACCGGCGTTACGGCCAATCTGTCGCTGTTGGAGGCCGCCGCCGAGTGGGGCGCCGACGCGGTCCTGGTCCATCACGGCTATTTCTGGAAAGACGAATCTGCGCCGTTGACCGGGATGAAGGGCGCCAGAATTCGTACGCTCTACAGCCATGACATGAGCCTTTTCGCCTATCACCTGCCCCTGGACGCCCATCCCAGCCTGGGAAACAACGCGCAGCTTGCGCAACGATTGGAATTCGACGCGCCCTTTTCAGCCGATGACGCCGGCCTGTTATGGCAGGCCGAACTGGCAACGCCCCGGAACGCCGCCGAAATGTCGCAACGCATTGCCAATGCCCTCGATCGCGAGCCACTGCTCATTTCAGGCGGAGATCACGCCATCCGCCGAATCGGCTGGTGCACGGGCGGGGCCCAGGGATTCATCGACCAGGCTGCCGATGCCGGACTCGACGCCTTTCTCAGTGGCGAAGTCTCGGAGCACACGGTCCACATTGCCCGCGAGCGAGGCATTCACTATTTTGCCGCCGGACACCACGCCACGGAGCGCTACGGTGTACAGGCGCTGGCAGCCGAACTTGGCCGTGAGTTTTCCATCGAAAGTCGCTTCTTCGAGATCGATAATCCGGTCTGAGCACACACCGTCCATCTTCAAAAAAAGGCGCGGCAGCTGCGGACTAACTGCCGCATGTGCAAGTTCTCAATAGGCTGATTTTGTTCTTGCCATTGGCGACCCGAGGAGAACCTTCGGAGCATCCTTGAACCCGTCGTTCAAGCTGGTGCCAATGAAGGGCACTTCCACTATTTCTGGACTGGGCGGATTGAGATTAAAGATTCATCAGTTCGAGGCGGAAATCACACGTAGTAGCTGGCGATTGCGAATATTTTCAACGCAGAGATAAGGAATCTTGAGCACAAGATGCTTGTTCATGGATTATTGGATGCCCTGCAGCCACGACAGGAGATCAATGTATCAATCAAACAGCATTTCCAAACACCACTCACACAGCGTTAACCTCAATTGCCATAAGATCCCGCTGAAAACAATGCACCTGCGCGATTTTCCATGACCACCATCGCATTTATAATTCCCTTGCGAAATCCCGATGCGTCCCATGACTGGCAAAAAATGTCTCGCCTTTGCCTCCGCACGCTGGGAGCCCTGACAAATCAACAATCCGACGACTGGCACGCCATCCTTGTTTGCAACGAATCTCCAAAAGGCGCCGACAAAATACCCAACGTCACCGTAATAAGGAGTGGCTTTACCGTCCCGGGCACCGACAAGGAACCGAGAAGAAAGGACAAAAGAGAAAAGAAAATGCTTGGACTTGAGGCCACCAAAAAGATAAATCCCCAGTACGTTGTGGCACTCGATGCCGACGATCTTCTACATCGCAGTTTGGTGAAGTTCGTCGGAGAACACACCTATCGACCCGGGTGGCAGATAAGGCACGGATACGACTGGGGCGGTGGACTGATCGCCAGGAAACGACGCGGCTATTTCGATCAAGGTTGTGGATCCTGCTCAATCCTCAATTACGAAGAATGTAAAAAAAGTCCTTCGATATTTATGACATCGCACACTGAACTGCGACACTACCAATCTAAAGAAGGTTTTCTGCAGTCACTACCGTTCTACGGCGCAGTACATGTTCTTGAAACAGGTGAGAACCTGAGCCAGCGGCGGGCAATGAAGCCCGCACCAAAAGTAACCGGGATAAACAGCGCGATTCGCACTGTCACAAACCTTCGGTACATCACTCCTGAATTCATAAGAATTTTTCATCTTATACCCCGCGACATCTGATTCTGCTTAATGTGTTTCGGGTCCACTTTACCGATCATCAGTTGACCTTCGGCCTTCATGATACTGCACGATGTAAGCCATACTTCCCATAGCTATGCCAACTCAGGCATTCAACGGGTTGTTCGGAAAATACAAGCCAACTTGAGCCTGAAATCCGAATTGAAGCCTATCTGCTTCGATCCCTACGCCGGCTACTGGAGAGAACTCGATGCGGGGGAACTTCGGCCCGTCTCAACAAATCCCGACACCTCTTACAAAGGTGGCCACTTCAACCACTGGTCCCGCATTCAAAAGGCAAAGGGGCGTGTTCGACGCTATTTTTCAAGCGAACTCAAAGCCAGGCGTTGCGCTGATGCCGCATTCCTGACCGCTGAAATATTCAGACCCAGTGTCTATTCAGCCTATTCCGGACTGTTCTCAAAACTGGCTGGCCCCAAAGTCGCGATTTTCGTGGTATCACGCCAATCGCCGGGTTGGGTTTTGCATAGCTTTCACGATTGTCGGACCCAACATATTCCAACTGATTGATTCAGCGTATCTGCGTGCAGCTTGCGAATAACTGTCAATATTCATTTCCGCAATGCTGTCAATGGTCTCCGCGATAGTTTCCGGCGTCACCAGATGGCCGACAACCGGTCGACGAAGTGGATGCGCGCTCAGTACCTTCGTAGAACTGGACGGCAGTAAGAACGAGCAAAACTCGTTGAACGGCTTCATATCTGTCGTAATCACAGGCATCCCGGCCGCCATGGCCTCCTGGATTGGCAGCGATGTCGCACGAAACTTCTGGGGCATTAGAAACACATCGCCCTCTTTATACAAATCGCGGTAGTCATCTACCGCACTCTCATATCGCACCCTCGGATCATCGATTTTAAACGGGAGTTCCTTTTGGCTGCGGACAATAAAGCGTACGTTTGGATTCCTCACCAACGGGATCGAAGCCAAAACCTCTGGCGTGCAATTCGCATACTCGGTGCCGAACCTGCCCGCGTTGTGCACGAAGGTTATCGCCTTATGTCGCTGACGGTAGGAAATCGCAACGGTATCAACCGGATCTGGGATTAGTATTTTGTTCTCATGCGGCGTCATTTCCATATTCAGCGAGCTGGAACATATGAACAGATCGGGTAGTTCGGGAAGACTCTCGGGCAAGAACTCATAGTTTACCTTAAGCACCGAATAGATCCCCCGCCGCCGAGCTACCCGAAACAGTTCAGAGTGGACCGCGAACTCCAAAACGCACAAAGTATCGAACCCACGTACCCAGCGACTAGCGGCTCGATCCGGATCATCAACATAACGCGTATGCGGTTTCGGTTTGGTGAGTTGACGTTGTCGACTAGCCGGGCAATTCTTGACGAGTACCCTGGTTACGTTCAGTCGCTTCCTATACTCGTCTGTCAGGAGTCCCAGGCCCTTATCGTTGTCTCTTCCGACCAGCCCGATCCTGGCCGCCGAGTCAGCGGTCGACCTTGTCTCGACAAACCGCCTAAACATTCGCATAGATCACCTCATGAACCGGTATAAAGCGGGAAACCAGTTTCTTTTAAACGGGCATATCGATGCGATGGAATGGGGCTCGTGCAGCCCACAGGTTTTTTCCCAAGGGGACGCTGCCGCCTACCGCGTCAGTCAATGCCAAGCTCATCCCAGAGCGCGTCGACGCGCGCCCTGACTGCGTCGTCCATGCGATCGGCGCGCCCCCATTCGCGGTCGGTTTCGCCCGGCCATTTGTTGGTCGCATCGAAGCCCATCTTGGACCCCAGTCCCGACACCGGCGAGGCGAAATCCAGGTAGTCGATGGGCGTGTTATCGACCACCGTGGTATCGCGCGCCGGATCCATGCGCGTGGTCATCGCCCAGATCACGTCCTGCCAGTGACGCACATCGATGTCGTCGTCGGTGACGATGACGAACTTGGTGTACATGAACTGGCGCAGGAACGACCAGACGCCGAACATCACCCGCTTGGCGTGGCCCGGGTATTGCTTTTTCATGCTGACCACGGCCATGCGGTAGGAGCAGCCTTCCGGCGGCAGATAGAAATCGACGATCTCGGGAAACTGCTTCTGCAGCAGCGGCACGAACACCTCGTTCAGCGCCACGCCGAGAATCGCCGGTTCGTCCGGCGGACGGCCGGTGTAGGTGCTGTGGTAGATCGGGTCTCGTCGCATGGGTGATGCGCTCGATGGTGAACACCGGGAAAACTGTCCACTTCGTTGTAGTAGCCGGTGTGGTCGCCGAACGGCCCTCGGGCGCCAGATCGTCCGGCGATAGATGGCCTTCCAGCACGATCTCGGCGCTGACGCCGGCACCTGCAGATCCTGCCCGATGCACGTTGCGACTTCGGTCCGCCCGCCGCGCAGCAAGCCCGCAAAGGCGTACTCGGACAGGGAGTCGGGCACCGGCGTCACCGCACCGAGAATGGTCGCCGGGTCGGCGCCCAGGGCCACCGCCACGGGGAATGGTTCACCCGGATGCGCCTATTGCCAGTCGCGAAAATCCAGCGCGCCGCCGCGGTGGGCCAGCCAGCGCATGATCACCCTATTGGGACCGAGAACCTGCTGCCGATAGATGCCCAGATTCTGGCGCGCTTCTCGGGACCGCGGGTCACCACCAGACCCCCAGGTAATCAGTGGCGCCGGCGTCGCCCGGCCAGCAGGTCTGCACCGGCAGGCGGCACAGATCGACCTCTCCACCTTCCAGCACAATCTCCTGGCAGGGCGCGCCCTTGACCACCTTCGGCGCCATATTAAGCACCTTGCGGAAAACCGGCAGCTTGTCCCAGGCCTCCTTCATGCCACGCGGTGGATCGGGCTCCTTGAGTTGAGCCAGCAGCTTGACCCACCTCGCGTAACGCAGCCACGGATTCGGCGCCCATGCCGAGCGCCACGCGATCCGGCGTACCGAACAGGTTGCCCAACAGCGGGATATCGGAACCCTTGGGGATTCTCGAACAACAACGCGGGACCGCCGGCACGCAGCACGCGATCGCAGATTTCGGTAATTTCGAGGTACGGATCCACCTCAACGGATATCCGCCGAAGTTCGCCTCGCTCTTCCAGCTGTCTTAGAAAATCCCGCAGGTCTTTGTACTTCATGGCACTGGAATGGTGGCATGGCGGCCGCATCAAGACCAGTCAAACAGCGATTTTCTTTCATGGGAAAGATCTACCCGCTGACCTGGGTCTACATTCACGACGGCCAATCAAGAAGGCCGCACATTCAACCACCGACAAAAGGAAACGGACCATGAAAACCTTAATCGCAGCAAGCATCTTCGTACTGGCAAGCGGCACCGCAATGGCGGATTGGGAAGACGTATGGCAGAACCCCGACTTGTCCAATAACTTCGACGGGTACATGGAAACCCACGACACCCGTGCCAGCGACCCGCTGGAACTCGCCTACGATAATAACGGCGACCTGTACTCTGGCGGCGATGCCGATGTATTCAGCGGCGCAGGCGCCACTTCGTATGATCTGTTCGTACGCGGCAACCCCGACGTCGATGTCTGTGGCTGCATCTGATGCCCGCGGCAGCTGAAAAATCGCCAATCTGTGACGCGGCCACACCCGATGTATCCATGAAACCAGCATGGTCGCCGGCGGCTACCGCCGGCGACCCGGCGAACCCCGGCAAAATCAGTGTCAACCTGTTATTCCAGAGTGCCGTAACAAGGCATCGATGGAAGGTTCCCTGCCACGAAAGGCGACAAACAGATCCATGGCGTCCCGGGAGCCGCCTTTTTCGAGAATATTGTTCAGAAAACTTCTTCCGGCCGCGTCACTCATCACACCCTGCTCTTCGAAAAGCGAATAGGCATCGGCGGACAGCACTTCGGCCCACTTGTAGCTGTAATAGCCCGCCGCGTATCCGCCGGCAAAGATATGAGAGAACCCGTGTGGAAAGCGATTCCACTCGGGTGGGCGAACAACCGCGACCTGGCGACGCACCTCTTCCAACACCTTGTAAACAGTGCCCGACTGTCCGGGCTCATATTCGCGATGCAATCGGAAATCGAACAGGGAAAACTCGAGCTGACGCACCAACTGCATCGCCGACTGGAAATTCTTTGCCGCCAGCATCCGTTGATAGAGTTCTTCGGGAATCGGCTCTCCGGTTTCAAAATGTCCGGAGAACAAATCCAGCGCCTCCTTCTCCCAACAAAAATTCTCCATGAACTGACTGGGCAACTCCACCGCGTCCCAGGCCACGCCGTTGATGCCCGCCACCGCGGGAAAATCGATGCGGGTCAAAAGATGGTGCAGACCATGTCCAAACTCGTGGAACAGGGTTTCCACTTCATCATGGGTCAGTAGCGCCGGGTTATCACCCACCGGTGGCGAAAAATTACAGGTCAGATAGGCCACCGGTATCTGGTCGAGCGTGTCGGTAAAGAATCGCGTCGTGCAGCCATCCATCCAGGCGCCACCGCGTTTATTCGCTCGGGCGTAGAGATCGAGATAGAACTCGCCGCGTATCTCTCCTTGCTGTGATCGAATCTCGTAGAAACGCACGTCCGGATGCCAGGCCTGGACACCCTCGACCTGTTGAATCCGGATACCGAACAGGCGCTCCACCACCCTGAACATGCCCGGCACCACCCGCGTATCGGGAAGATAGGGCTTTAGTTCCTCTTGACTGATGTTGAACCGATCCTGACGAAGCTTCTCGCCATAATAGGGGATATCCCAGGCCTCCAGTTGCTCCACGCCAAATCGCTCACGGGCAAACTTGGTCAACTCTGCAATTTCCCTTTGCGCCTGCGGTCGCGAACGCTCGGCCAGGTCGGTCAGAAAACCCAGCACTTCGTCGGATGAGCGCGCCATCTTCTTCGCCAGCGAACGCTCGGCATAGTTCTCAAAGCCCAACAACCGAGCCGACTCGCGACGCAACTCCAGAATACGTTCCATCACCTCCGTGTTGTCGTATTGACCGGCATGGGGCCCCTTGTCGGAGGCGCGCGTCGAAAAGGCCTCGTACACCTCCCTGCGCAGCGAACGGCTATCGGCATGGCTGATAACGGGAAAATAGGAAGGAAACTCCAGGGTGAGCAGCCAACCCTCCAACTCGCGCTGTTGCGCCTGCTGACGCGCCAGGGCGAGCGCCGACTCAGGCAGCCCCGCCAGTTCAGACTTGTCGGTAACCTGTTTCGACCAGGCATTGGTGGCATCCAGGATGTTTTCCTCGAACTTGCTGGTGAGCCGGGAAATTCCTGGCTGATCTCCTTGTATCGCTGCTTGTCTTGCGGGGGAAGATCGACACCGGCGAGGTGGAAATCCCGCAACGCGTTATCGAGTACCTTTTTCTGGACCGGACTCAAATGCGCTGTATGCTCGGCCACGGCACGATAGGCCTCGAACAGCCGTACATTCTGACCCATCTCGGTGCCGTAATCGGAAAGCTTCGGCAAACAGGCATTGTAGGCCTCGCGCAGCTCGTCGGAATTGACCACCGCATTCAAATGCTGAACCGGCGACCAGGCACGACCGAGCCGGTCTTCCATGATCTCGACCGGCTCGACGAAATTCTCCCAGGTCGGCGAATCGAGTCTATCCAGCAACGCCGCCACCGCCAGGCGATTGTCCGCCAACAACTGATCCATCGCCGGCTCCACATGCTGCGGTTGTATCTTGGCGAACTCGGGCAGGCGGGTGTCATCTAGCAGAGGGTTTGTCATAAGGGGCTCGATTCGTGCCGGTAATACAAAGAGTTTAACGGCGCAGAAACGAACAATTTCCGCGCCCGCAACAGGGAGAGCATCGGGCCCAAGGTAGCGGTGCCTCTAAACCCGATCGGTCACAGGTCAGGCAATCAACTTGCCGCCCAGCACATCCCGGTAGGCGCAATATCCTGCGATCAATGCCACCGGCAGCAGCACCAGGAACCCGAGCATGAAGGGGATGGCCGCAAGCACTGAAAACACCGCGTAGATAAGCCCGAACACCACCAAGGGAATAATGTTGCCAAAGGCCGCCCTGGCGCCGGTCACAAAGGCGGCTACGGGTTTTTCGTCGCGAAAGGTGATCAGCCCCACGGCGAAAAAGAACCCGAAGCTGATCACGATCTGGACAACGATCATCACCAGCAGGACGACCAGATTCGTTGGCGTGAGCAGCAACGCCATGAGTTGCTCGACGTCCGGTTCGGCGCCGCCTGCCATGGAGCCCGAGAACGATCCGAACAGGGCCATGCCAAAGGTCAGGGTGAGCAGGAGGGAAACGGCAAACAGGAGCACACCCAGCAGGATCAAAGGCGCCCGTTTACTGGCATCTCGAAAGGCGAGGAACAAACCGCCCACATCCACGGTTTCCTCACCGGCCGCCATACGGTAAAGACCCGATAGCAGCAACGGCATCACCAGCATGAAGATCACCTGACCGATACCGGGGATGAACCCCGCCAGCATCGCCAACACAAACAGCACGATCGTATTGACCACCCAGGCCAGTGGATTCTCTTTAAACACCGCCCAACCGCACCGGAACCATTCCACGCCGGCACCTGCCGTGACTCCTTCCATTGCCCTTTATCCTCTCTATCAAATTGTCTGTGACTGCCCGGATTACCGGGACGTTCCCACCCGCCTGAGGTCCAGCTAATCGTCCACCGCAGCCAAATCTACGGGTACCGTTGCCGCTACCGAGGGTCGTAACTGAACGCCGTCGTACCAGGCAGCGAGCCGGGGCCGGTCGGCGCGCCAGCCAGGGAGTATCTGGCGAAAATCGATATACCCCAGGGCCGCGACCACACAGATGGCAGAATAGTCGAATCCCGCCGCAATATTCTCCGCCTGCTCCTCGAGGACATCCAGCGTCCGCCGGATCGTCTCGCTCTGAAAATCCACCCAGTCCGGCCATCTCAGCGTCTCGGGACGACGCTGCGTTTCGAGGAAAATGGCCACCGCCGCCTCCAGCACGCCTTTAGACAAGGCCTCCAGGGCGCGTACATGCCAATAGGCGTCACCGGATTCCGGTATCAGGCGGGGGCCCGGCAGATGATCGTCGAGATACTCGCAGATCAAGTCGCTGTCTATGATGATCCGGTGATCGTCCAGGATCAGGGTGGGCACCTTGGAAAGCGGATTGCTGGCGACAAGCAGTTCAGGGGAACTCCAGGGATCAAGATATTCGACTTCCACACGTTCCAGGCCATGCCTCTCATGGAGCAGCATGGTGGCCTTTCGTGCGAAGGGTGAAGTGGGGGAAGCCAGCAACTTCATGTCTCTGTCTCCTTGTTATGTTTTGAATGCGTTCTGTCGCCAGGCCTCGTAGACCACGACGGCGACGGCATTGGACAGATTGAGACTGCGACCTCCCTCCTGCATGGGAATCCGCAACCTGTGCGCGGACGGAATCGCATCCAGCAGCGACTGCGGCAGGCCCCGGGTCTCAGGACCGAACATCAATGCGTCACCCGGCGAGAACGCCACAGTCGAATAGATTGTCTCACTCCGCGTGGAACAGGCAAACAGCCGCGACGGCTGAACCGACAGCAGGAACTCGTTGAAGCCGCGATGCTCCTGCACGCTGGCATATTCATGGTAATCCAGGCCGGCGCGCTTGAGGCGGGCATCGTCGAGGCTGAACCCCAACGGATGAATCAGGTGCAACCGGCTGCCGGTGTTGGCGCAGAGGCGTATGATATTGCCGGTATTCGGGGGGATCTCCGGCTCGAAAAGTACGACATCAAACACGTTTATAAGACTATGACAGACACGACGGATCCGCGCCTCGCGGTAGATTTTTGCGGCATGCGACTGACAACACCACTGGTATTGTTATCGGGTTGCGTGGGTTTTGGCGAAGAGTATACAAGGGTTGCAGGCTTTTCCAATCGCGACGCCGGCGCAGTCTGCCTGAAGGGGACCACCGGAACCGCTCGTCTGGGCAATCAGCCCCATCGGGTATTTGAAACCCCGGGCGGGATGCTCAACGCCATCGGGCTGCAGAATCCCGGGGTGGATCAGGTGGTGGACGAGATCCTGCCGACCCTTGATTTCAGCGAAACCCGATTCATCGCCAATGTCTCCGGATCCACCCTCGAGGAATACTATCGAGGTCACCCGCCGCTTCGACGACTCCCCTATCGACGCCATCGAGATCAATATCTCCTGTCCCAACGTCAAGGAAGGGGGTGTGGCCTTCGGCAACGACCCGGACATGTCGGCGCGGGTGGTGGAGGCCTGCCGCAAAGTGACGGACAAGCCCCTCATCACCAAGCTATCACCCAACCAGACTGACATCGCAGGACAATGCCCGACGCTGTATCGAGGCCGGCACCGATGCCTTCGCCGTCATCAACACCCTGATGGGAATGGCCGTGGACATGGAAAGCCGAACGCCCGTGATCGGCAACAATCAGGGCGGCCTGTCCGGGCCGGCGATCAAACCGGTGGCCCTGCTGAAGGTCCACCAGGTGCACCAGGTGGCGCGGCACCACGGCATTCCCATCATCGGGCAGGGGGGCATCACCAGCGCCGAGGACGCCGTTGGAGTTCCTCATCGCAGGGGCATGCCACGGTGGGCATCGGCACCGCGCTCTTCTACGACCCCCTGATCTGCCCCAAGATCAACCAGGGGATACTCGCCTACCTCGATCGCCACGAAATTCCGTCAGTTCAAGAACTTGACGGGGACCTTGCGCCTGAACGAGCCGCCGGTCCGACCAGGAGGGATAGCCTGCGGCTGCTGAACCTATCCCTTACGGGAGAGGAAAACCGGCTGGAAAAAAACGGCGCGCCAGTGCTATATTAGCGAATCTGTATTATCTGAATCAGTCTGTTCCCGGTTCGCTTGAACCACTATCCCGGAACGGGCTCGTTGCAAGCTATAGTGCGCGCCTAGAAGCGCCCCCCGATGGGAGTAACGACGATATGAGCGACAAAGAAGCACTGATCAAGGAAAAGAACGGCCTCATCGCCGAGATGCTCGAGATGCAGAAGCAGTTCATCGACCTAGAGCACAAGAACGGCATTTCCGGCAAGGATTACTACTACTCTCAGGATGGCCTGCTGAAGGACTATCGCGAGAAGTACAGTGACATGGCAATGCGCGTGGTGGACCTTTCCCACGAAATCATCGGCTCCTCCCGCAACTAGGTGGTTGCCCGGCGCGCCGGGAGATTCCACCCGAAAAGACCCGCGATTGCGGGTCTTTTTTTGCGCGCACCGATCTTCAAGTGACCGATTCCACCAATCAGCCCCGTGCCGGAAAACCCGTCAGGTGAAGATGCCGACGTCGCTGCACCCATGAACGAAGATTCAGTTCAGCGGTTTTTGGCGCCACACGACTGGGACGTAACCCCGGCGGAAGCACGTGCGATCCAAACCCGGCTGGCCGGCCAGGTTCGCCTCCAACGGGTATCCGACGCACCACCGGCCACCGTCGCCGGCATCGATGTCGGATTCGAGCAACAAGGCGCCATCACCCGGGCGGCCGTGGCCGTCTTGAGTTTTCCGGCGCTGCAGCCGATCGAGGAATCGGTTGCCCGGCTTCCCACCGCCTTTCCTTACCTGCCGGGACTGCTGTCCTTCCGCGAGATCCCCGCGGTGCTCGATTCCCTCAATGGTCTGGCGGAGCCGCCGCAGATGCTGCTGTGCGACGGTCAGGGTTACGCACATCCCCGTCGGTTCGGTATTGCCTGCCATCTCGGCGTGATCACCGGCCTGCCCTCAATTGGCGTCGCCAAAACGCGACTGATCGGCGACCACGACATGGTTGGGACCCGGAAGGGTGACTGGCAGCCGTTACTGGATAAAGGCGAAATCATCGGTGCGGTGGTTCGCACCCGCGATAATGTTTCCCCGCTCTTCATCTCCGTGGGCCACGGACTGGCTCTCGACGACGCCATCCATTTCACCCTCGCCTGCACCACCAGATACCGGCTGCCGGAAACCACCAGGCGCGCCCACCGGCTGGCATCGGGTTAGGGCCCGACCTTCAACCTCCGCTACACTGCCCAACATGCCACGCCTGCTCATCGCCGACGACGACAAGGTCCTCTCCGATCTGCTGACCGACTACCTGCGGGGTGAAGGCTTCGATGTCAATCAGGCCTTCGATGGCAACGCCGCGGTAAAAGCGGCGGAATCCACTGCTTTTGATCTGATCATTCTCGACATCATGATGCCCGGTCAGTCGGGCCTCGAGGTTCTGCGCACCCTGCGGCGACATCAGGCCACCCCGGTGCTCATGCTCACCGCCCGTGGCGACGACATCGACCGCATCCTCGGGCTCGAAATGGGCGCCGACGACTACCTCGCCAAGCCCGCCAACCCCAGGGAACTGGCGGCACGCATTCGCGCGATCCTGAGGCGTACCGATCCCGCTGCCCCCGCATCGGTCAGGGTGGGTTCACTGCACCTGGACTCCGCCGCCCGCCAGGCGAGCCTGGACAATGAGGCGTTAAACCTGACCGCCACCGAGTTCGACCTGCTCGCCCTGCTGATGAATCGCGCGGGCGAGGTCACCTCGAAGGCGGAGATCTCCAGGCAGATCCTCGGTAAACGTCTCGGACCCCATGATCGCAGCACCGACGTCCATATCAGCAATCTGCGCCGCAAACTCGAAGACGCCGGATTGGCCCGGACGATTCGCACCGTGCGGGGTGTCGGCTACCTGCTGCCGGCCGCGGTGGAGAACTGATGGCGCGCCTGTTCTGGAAAATATTCGGCCTCCTTCTGGTCGTTGGCACCCTGGTCTTCGCCGGTGGGCTGTACCTGTTCAGCCTGATGCAACAACAGGGCATCGGCGACGAACTGGCTAACCGCCTGATGGGAGACATTGCCGCAGAGGCAGTCGCCGCCTTCGAATCCGGCGGTGAGGAGGGCTTCCGACAGTGGCTCCACGACCAGCGCCACTCCGGCCGACGCGGGCGCATCACACTGGAAACCCCCGCAGGACAACAATTGCCCAAGCCGTTGCGTCCGAGGATTGCCGCCCACGTCAAGAATGACCAGGTCTTCCTGCATCCGGGCAACAATCCCGCTGGTCCCTTCTTCATCAACAAAATGACGCTGCCCGGCGAGCAGTCGGGCGACACCTATCGCGTGATCGCGGTCTATTCATCGCCAGTTGCCTTTCTTGGACCACGAATGCCGGTGGTGCTGTTGCCATTGATCGCGCTGGCTATCGCCAGCGCCCTGCTGGCATGGGTGTTTACGCGCCCCCTGCGGCAATTGAAGGGGGCGACCCACCGATTCGCCCACGGCGACCTGCAGGCCCGTACACCGCCAAACGTACGCCGGCGGCGGGATGCCATCGGCGAACTCGCCAGAGAGCATGACCGGATGGCCGACCGAATCTCAGGTCTTCTGGATGCGCAACGCCAACTGGTGCGCGACGTCTCCCATGAACTGCGGTCACCGCTGGCTCGCATGGCCGTGGCCGCGACCCTGGCCGAGTCCGCCAGTGGCAACGAACGCGAGGCGGCCGCCGAACGCATTCAGACAGAGATTCAGCGCATGGACGGCCTGATCGACGACCTGCTCACCCTGAGCCGCGCCCAGGCGGGGGTGGTGGACTTCGAGTTCTCCCGATGCGATCTCGGCGCCCTGGCGGAGGAAATTGCGGCGGATGCCCACTTCGAGTTCGAGGCACGGAAGGTTGAGATCGCCAGCGAGGGAGACACCCTGATCCAGGCCGACTGCCGCCGGCTTCGGCAGGCATTGGAAAACATCGTCCGGAATGCGTTGCGCCATTCGCCCGAATCCACCACGGTGCGCATCGCGCTCAAGGCGAGCAGCGACTCGGTCAGCATCAGCGTGACTGACGAAGGCCCCGGCGTCGACCCCGAACAGCTGGAACGCATCTTCGAACCCTTCTTCCGGGACGACACCGCACGAAGCCCGGACGGAGGTCAAGGTGTCGGACTGGCCATTGCCCGGGCCATGGTGACCGGGCACAAAGGCACTGTACGCGCGGTTAATCGCGACCAGGGCGGACTGTCCGTCATCCTGGAGATCCCTCGCCGCACCGCGTAAAGATCTCCGGTCGAGGATCTTTACGTTCGCTTTACACTCCCCTTACCCACCCTTGAAGGCTCCGAGCCCAGACTCTCTATCAGCGTTAAGCGACTCACCCAACTCGATCAGGAGCCAACAATGAACAAAACCTCGAAAATCGTCCTCGTGACCGGTGCCGTACTGGCAACAGGCGCATTGACCGTCAACGCATTCGCCGGCAACGGACCCTGCGGCCATCACAAGGCCAAAATGGGCTACGGAATGGGCTACGGAATGGGCGGAATGGGCCACCGCTCGCCCGAGGCCAAGCTGGAACGCATGACCAAGCGTCTCGACCTGAGCGATCAGCAACAGCAGCAGATCAAGGCGGTCTTTGGCAAAGACAGCGAGAAAAAGGCTGAACTGCGCCAGAAAATGATCGACAACCGGACGGCCGTACATAGCCTCGACCCACGCAGTCCCGATTACCTCACACAACACGCCGAACTGGCCACCACCCAGGCGGATCTGATGCAGCAGATGATGCAACTGCGCGCCAGTCACAAGGTAGAAGTCGCGGCAGTCCTCACCGACGATCAATACGCGGAATGGCAGGAAATGCGCAAAAAATTCGGCAAGCACGGCGGGCGATTCCCCGGCAAAGGCGGGCCCAATGCCGTCTTGCCGGATAGCGCCAACGCAAGCTGACCCCGGGCAGCAGCATCCTTTCAGGCAATGCGGTACCCGCCTCGGCGGGCGCCGCGTTGATTATTCAGCAGTCGGAATCCCTGCCCCCGTTCCCAACTCGCCCTTGGCATCAAAGGGCACTCGGCCGAGACGCCCGGGCACCGACAACCCGCCCTTTACGCGCCATTCCAAAGGCTTCCCTTCGCGGTCCGGCATTTTCACCAACTGACGGTAGATCCGGTACAGGCTGCTGGTGGCGTCCACGGTCAACATCGCTTCGGAAAAGGGCTCGATGGTGACATCTGCCGGGGCGACACCGTCGGCGAAAGTCTCGCCGTTCACCAGCAACTTGAAGGAGATGCCGGCCACGTGCAGCGGCTTGGGATTGGGATTCTTGACGCGCAGCCGCAGCCGGTAGCGCTGTTCGAGGCCTTCGGCCTCGATGGTTTCCAACGCGGCAAGGCTGACGCGCGGCGCCTCTTCCAGGGGACCCAGGCTTGCGCAGCCCGATACCGCCAGCACCAGCAGCGCAACCAGGAAACCAACGCTCAGATTATTCAGCCTGACTGGCACGTTCTACTCCGGCCGCAAGTGCTCGATGTACCTGGGCAGATCCATCATCTCCAGGCGCAGCACCTCCGCGGAAACCTCGAGACGCCGTTCGGACCCCTCCAGTTTCAGATTGCATCCCGTGCGGCCGCGGGTGTCCAGGGGCACCGGCACCATATCCCGGTAAGTGTAAACGTTATCGAAAATGTCGCCGCCAGCGCACACTGCCGGCATCTGCGGCAGATCCCCGACCAGTTCGGCATCCTCCATCACCAGCTCTCCCTGCTGCCACCAGCGGGTTCGCTCCTCGGATCCGGTCATGGTCTTGATGATATGGGTCCGCGAGAACCTCACCCGTACCGTGCTTCCCTCCACGATTACCGCCTCGATTTCGCTACCCGGCAACTCGATACTGCTGCTGTCCAAAATGCCTCCCGGCCTACCAGCTGAACTGGCAGGCATTATAAGGGGAGCATCGGGCCCGTGCCGCACCCCCGATTCAGAGGCCGGAATTTGGCATCGACCTGATGGATGCTCTGCCCTTTCCGGAATCCCGCCCGCCCTGTTGACCGGGGGCGGCTAATGGGCGTCTCCTCGATTCTTTCAGTCCCGGGGCTACCCGATATAAGTTTCCAACACTTCAATCAGCTGCCGCTCATCGACCGGCTTGCTGAGGTAATCCGTCATCCCGGCATCCAGGCACACCGCCCTGTCACCCTTCATCGCGTGGGCGGTCAATGCCAGCACCGGCAGCGGTTGTGCCGCGCCCACCCGTTTTTCGTGACGGCGGATCTCCCTGGTCGCCTCCCACCCATCCAGAACCGGCATGCGGCAATCCATCAGCACCAGGTGAAAATGCTCGTTCAGCACCTTGTCGACCGCTTGCTGACCGTTTTCGACGATGGTCACATCCATCCCTAGCCCAGCCAACAGATATCGTATGTGTGTCTGATTGACGGGATTGTCTTCGGCCACGAGAATCCTCGCCGGCTTCAGAGAACCGGTGACATTCCTACCGACAGATGTCTTGTCTTTTTTGAGCCCGGGATCAACAAGCCTTAACGGAAGCAAAACCGTAAATGTCGAACCCTCGCCAAACCGGCTCTCCACCAACACCTTTCCCTGCATCAGTTCTACGAGCCGCTTGGTGATCGAAAGTCCGAGACCCACACCCTTGCTGGGTACCGTACTGGACTGCTCGAGCTGGAAAAATGGACGGAAAATGGTGTCCAGATCGGACTCCTGGATTCCCACGCCGTTATCGACAACATCAAACCGAAGCTCGAAAAGATCGATTGATTGCTCGTTACCGTAAAACGACGCGGAAACAGTCAACTCCACCACAGAGGCATCGTTGCTGAACTTGAGGGCGTTGGCGAGAAGATTGATCAAGATCTGTGAAATGCGCGCCTCGTCCCCATTGACCTGATCGGGAACATTTTTGCCGATCGAGACCCTGATGCGCCCGGATTTCGAAGCGGACGCCCCAAGCACCTGCCTAACGGTTGCCTCAATCGCATGGCAAAGAAAAAAATCCGCTGCGTGCAACCGCAGTCCGGAAACCTCTGCCCGCGAAACATCCAGAATATCGTCAATGATCGTCAGCAGGTTCCTTGACGAACTCTTCAACATGTCGATCAGCGACTGCTGATGCTGGTCGAGGTCGGTCTTTTGCAGCAGTTCGGTCATGCCGGTAATCCCGCTGATCGGTGTGCGGACCTCGTGGCTCATGTTCGCAAGAAAAAGACTCTTACTTTTGTTGGCCGCTTCGGCCATATCCCGCGCATACTCCAGTTTCCGTGCGATTTTCCGGATATCGCTGATATCGCGGATGATGGCAATCAGACTGCCGTCCATCAGCGGCGCCAGACGCATCTCGAAACAAGTGGTTACCGCGTTGTCGAAAGAGTAATCGACCGTGGTCCCCTGCCGTTCGCCAAGTGAGTGTCTGATAACGCCCAGTAGATAGTTGTTTGTCTCGGCATCGAATTCGCCGTGAATCCTCTCTACGAGTTTTGATTCGGGGAACGAAACGTTACAGAGTGTCTGCCGCGTATTGAGATCGACGACATCTCCATTACGCTCTATCCGATAGAGCATATCGGGCAATCCGGAGATGATTGCCCGCATTTCCGAGTTGGAACGCAGCAACTCTTTCGAACTGATCTCCATGCTGCGCTCCAGCATGCTGCGGTCTTTCTCCTGGTCCTTGTAGGTATCACTGACGGCTTCCACTAGTTCGCGGACAGCCGCGGGAAACGACTCCGTGTCGATCCCGAGCTTTTTCACCTGCCTTTGCAGCAGGGTATGAAGCGGGTCTTTGGGTTTGCTGCTCATTGTTCTGCCAGCACGGTGATCGTCATGGTCTGGTTATGCAATTCACAGCGGGAAAACCGATTTGCGGGAGAAATCTCGCCATACGAATAAAAGCCTGCTATCGGCACCTTGAGCCCCAGCGTCTCCGAGACGATTTCCAGTTCTTCATCGGTACGGTTCTTGAGCACGAGTTTGCGGCCGACGCAACTGATCAACAGCGCGAAATCGGCCGACTCGGGCTGAATGGACGCCGTTGAAACCGCAGCGGCGGTGCCGGCCCCATCAATCAGCCTGTCGTAGCCTGAAGTCATCAACCTCGCGTAGCTTCCCTGTTTCACATCTCCCGCGTAAACAATGGCACCGGCATCCTCGTCTATGCCCAGCAGCGTGCGAACAACACCTTCCGCCGCAGGGTCGTCGCTGACGGAGATGGGAAAGAGGAGTCCGGACGAAGGCAGGTCTGACGCATATTCACCAAGGTACTCGCGGTAAAGGTCCAGCGCCGGTCGCCCGTCGAATTCATACACGACATTGCCGTCAGCACGGGTGACCAGGCGATAGGGGCCGAACGGACGCCATCCACCGAACGAACCGTAGCCGACAGTCAATGAATCACCGTAAAGCCCGACGGCGGCAACCAGGTCGGTGCCGCAGGCTTCGCAGCAAACCACGTAAGTGGCGCTGAAAGAGCCGTTGTCTCCGGCCAATCCGCCGGTCACCAGAACGTCTTCCGGCAAACCGGCCTGGATGCCGTCAACCAGCGCGGTCCCGTTTATATCGATTCCGCGGGAAAAAAGGATGACGTGACAGAGGTCTTCCTTGGGCAACCGTTCCGCCAACCGTTCACCGCAAGCGTAGCTGTCCGAAAGGCCCTGGATCCTTTCAGAGGCGAAAACGGTTTTCGCCTTGTCGAACTGGAGGGTCGTGATGACGAGGGATTGCTCCAGGACGCGCGACCCCACGATCTCCCCCGCCGTAGAACAGCCGAGAATGCCGGAATTTGGAAAAAACGCGGAAATCCTTTCGGAAAATCCTGACTCGGAGAAAAAATCGCTGCTTCCGAATACCAGGACAAGATCAACATCGGCGTCGAGACTTGGCGCAGACAGCCGCCGCCATTCGCTTCCACTAAAGCAATATTGATTCGATTTCATGCTACATTGCCGACAATCCGCGCCAAATGCATATTCTTGTCACTCTAGGCAAGATAATACTCAGTAACGCGGGATACTAATGGCAAATTCTTGTAATAAGCGCCACGACAACGCGCCTCGTACCCGCACACCTGGTTTTCCAAAGGCCAACGCTTTGCAGGCAGACAGATTGCCGGACCCGCCTCACTTCAGGACGGCATCTATGGGTATGCCCCTGACACCGCTCCCGCTACTCCAACATCGACAGGCGCGCGAGCACCGCGGCGCGGGTTTCGTCCACGGATTGTTCTATTCGACCCACCGCCACCTGATCATTACCGATACCCGACCAGCTGGCTTGCCAGACGCCGAGTAGTTTTTCGGTCTGGCCCGGCAGCGGGTCGGGCATGATCTCGCCGAGATCGCGCAACAACAGAACACGCACCCAACCCTTTCTCGGATTACCCTCGCTGGCGTCGCCGTCGTAGTGATTGAGATAAACAATACGCTGCAGCTCCGCCAGATTGACGAGCATCTCGAATCCGGCCACGCGGACGTTCCAGTTCCACTCAGATTGCTCATTCCGCCATGCGGTGTAAAGCAGAGCAGACAACGCCACCACAAGGCTGATGATGGCTACTGCATTGTTCTGAATCTGTTGTCGCCAATCAATCATCGGATTAACTTCCTCCTGCTGCGCGGGCAGGTTCGCCGCCACGGCAATTCAGCACCTGAGGCCCCTCACGCCGGCATCTCGTATGAGAATAGACCACCCGAAGCGCCTGCATGTCACCAGGGAATTTCAGGCACCGGGACACCCCTGGCCGGCGAACAAGACGGTGAGGAAGCATTCCATGACTTGTCCTATACTCAAGGCCCATCGAGTGGCATCCAGTCTGTCAATAACAACTTTCATGGAGATCCGTATGTTCCGTGCCGCGTTGCTTGCAACCCTTCTGCTTCCCGCAGTTTCTTTCGCGGATGAAGTGACCGATCAGATCCAAAGCGCCCTGGAGGCCTACGAGCAGCAGGATCTCCAGGGCGCCATCAGTGACCTCAACTATGCGGTCGCGCAAATCCAGGAAATGGTGAACGCAGAAAACGCCCAGTTGCTGCCTGAACCGCTCGAAGGCTGGACAGCCAATGATGTGGAAAACGCCGGTGCGGCCATGTCCATGCTCGGCGGGGGCACCAATATGACCCGACGCTATCAGCGCGGCGCCGAGAGCGTGGAGATCAACATCGTGGCCAATTCGCCCTGGGTGATGAGCATGATGCAGATGATGGGCAACCCCATATTGATGGCCAACAGCCCCAACATGAAGCCCTATCGCTACAAGCGCCTCAAGGGCATGAAGGACACCAGCAACGGCCAGACCGAGATCACGCTGGCGGTGGTGGGACAGATCATGGTCAAGGTGTCGGGCCAGAACCTGGCCGACGAGGCCACGCTGGAGCAATACCTGGACGCGATGGACTTCGCCCGTATTCAGCAGGCGCTGCTGCAGTAAAGACCGATACGCCCAGGTCCCGGGGAGGCTTAGCGAATTCCCCGGGCCTCCTTGATAATGTCGTAGGCCTGCTTGATTTCGTGGGTTTTCTGCGAGGCAACCTTCATCATCTCTTCCGGCAGCCCCTTGGCTACCAGCTTGTCGGGGTGGTGTTGGCTCATCAGGCGGCGATAGGCCTTCTTGACCTCGGCGTCACTGGCATCACGAGAGAGACCCAGCACCGCGTAGGCGTCATCTTGTGAAGGCCCCCGGGGCTGCTGGGGTCTGTAACCGCCATGCGCCCCGCCGCCCTGCTGGCGGAACCGCGTCTGCGCTGCCGCCATCTTTTCCAGAATGCGGAATTCAAACTCCGGGATGCCCAGGCGCCGGCAAATGCGCAGCAACAACTGTTCTTCCTGTTGTGTCGGCTCGCCGTCGCCGTAGGCCGCCTGGATCTGGATTTCGATAAACATCCTCATCAGGTTGCGGCGCCGCCCGACCTCTTGCCGAAACTGGTCCAGCACGCTGTCCAGAGGGAAACCGGACGCCTTGCCCTCGGAGAACAGGCGGATGGCGGTCTTGCGCATCTCGCCGGAAAGATTCATTTGCGCCATGACCGTTTCGGCGAAACGAATCTCGTCGCGGGTCACCTGCCCGTCGGCCTTGGCAAGATGCCCCAGGACCGAGAAGGTGGCCGTGAAAAAGGCCATCTGCACCCGTTCCTGGTCCCCCGGCGGTGGAACCTCTCCCGACTTCAACTGTTTGACGCCGCGATCGAAACCATGGCCCACCGTCGCCCCCAGCAAGGCGCCCAGCGGTCCGCCCATCATGAAGCCGAAATAGCCACCGATCAGCTTGCCCCACCAACTCATGCTTCAATCCTTTTGGGTTTCATCTTGCGCGTACTCATTTGCACGACGGGCATCTCCACGCACCCGATCAACCGGATAACGCTGCTCGTTGATGGTGATCTTGCGCCGCAGCGCATCGATCAGGTCCACATCCAGCCGCTGCGAGAGCCGCAACAGGTAGGCCAGTATATCGGCCATTTCCAAGGCAACCTCATCGCGCTTTGCCGGCGACAATGCGCTGCTCTGTGCCTCGTTCAGCCACTGAAAATGCTCGAGCAGTTCGCCAGCTTCGCCGGCCAGGGCCATGGCGAGGTTCTTCGGCGAATGGAACTGTTCCCAGTCGCGATCGCGGGCAAAGACGAGCAACCGCTGATTGAGTTCATCAAGTGAATCCATGACGGGTAACCGCTAATCCTGCTTGAAACGTCCTGCCCACCCATGAGGTCGCACCGCGAAAGCCCCGCGCTGAGTGGATATCGGACACCAAAGCGGCGATTTTAGCAGGCGAACGTCAAGCCGTGACGTCGGCAGCGCTGCCGCCCGTCAGGCGCAGCAGATCCTGTGGCGCAAGCTCCACCTCCAGGCCCCGCCGGCCCGCGCTGACAAAAATGGTCCCCTGCCCGGTCGCGGAACTATCCAGCACCAGCGGAAGCCGCTTTTTCTGGCCAAGAGGACTGATCCCACCCACCAGATACCCGGTAGCCCGCTCGGCGTCGGCAGGTTGCGCCATCGCCGCCTTCTTGGCGCCACATGCCGCAGCCATCGCCTTCAGGCTGAGTTGCCCGGCCACAGGAACCACGGCCACTGCGAGGCGTTTCGGTTCACCGTTCAAGGCCACCAACAACGTTTTGAAAACCCGCTCCCGATCGATCCCCAGCCGGGCGGCCGCCTCTTCCCCATAGGATCCGCCGCCGGGGTCGTGCCTGTACTCGTGAACCCTGTGGCTGATTTTTGCCTTGCGGACAAGCTCGATGGCCGGGGTCACTGAGCCACTCCCCTGAGCCAAGCGCCGCGACAGAACGTAATCACGCGCGCCGATCGCCCGCAATCCATGTGTGCGAACGGTCTTCTGAAACCCTTTGATCCACGTGTTGTCATTTTGCCTCTGCGGAAACCGATTCAGGTTAAAATACCGCCCATGATCGGCATGTTATTGGAAAAAATCGAGTCGGCACTGGCGCCCGCACCTGATACCAAGGCTCAACCCGACGAACACATCCTGCAACTGGCCTCGGCGGTACTGATGATCGAGGTGATGCGCGCAGACCACCACCTGGCCCCGCAAGAAGAGCAGCGGCTGGTCGAGGTGATCCATCAGCACTTTGGACTGAACCAGCAAGAAACCTCGGATCTGATCCAACTGGCGCATGGCGAGGCGGAAAAATCGGTTTCGCTGCACGGCTTCACCCGACAACTCACCGACGCCCTCGAAATACCCGGGCGCGCCCACGTGGTGGAACTGCTCTGGGAACTGGCCTACGCAGACGGAAAAATCGACCGCTACGAGGAACACCTGATCCGCCAAATCTCCGATTGGCTTTACGTCCCCCATGCCCTGTTCATCCGCGCCAAACATCGCGCCGCGGAACGCTGACCCAATGGCACCCGCAACCGGGTGACGCGGCTCGAAAGAACCCGCACTCAGCCCAGCCGTTCCCTCGCCCGCAGGATCGCCGCCCTCACCTGCGCCGGGGCCGTCCCGCCCACATGGTCGCGAGCCGCCACCGAACCCTCGAGGGTCAGCACATCGAACACGTCGTCAGCCACCAGGGATGAAAAGCCCTTGAGCTCATCGAGCGACAATTCAGCCAGGTCGCAGCCGCGTTCCACACCCAGCGCCACGGCCTTGCCCACCACTTCGTGGGCATCGCGAAACGGCAGCCCCTTGCGCACCAGGTAATCCGCCAGATCGGTGGCGGTGGCAAATCCCTTGAGCGCCGCCGCTCGCATCGGTTCCGCATTACAGGTGACAGCCGGCATCATGTCGGCAAAAACCCTGAGGCAGCCCTTGAGATTGTCGGCAATGTCGAAAAGCGGCTCTTTGTCCTCCTGATTGTCCTTGTTGTAGGCCAACGGCTGCCCCTTCATCAGGGTCAGCAGGGCCATCAGATGACCGAAAACCCGCCCGCTCTTGCCGCGCACCAGCTCGGGCACATCCGGGTTCTTTTTCTGCGGCATGATGGATGATCCGGTGCAAAAGGCATCGGACAGGGTTACGAAGCCAAACTGGGCCGATGACCAGATGATCAGTTCCTCGGACATGCGGGACAGATGCATCATCAGAATACTGCCGGCCGCAGCAAACTCGATGGCGAAGTCGCGATCGCTGACCGCATCGAGAGAGTTCTCTGCCGGCCCGTCAAACCCCAGCAATTCAGCGGTGTAATGACGATCGATGGGATAGGTGGTGCCGGCAAGCGCGGCCGCCCCCAGCGGCATGACATTGACCCGTTTGCGGCAATCCAGAAAACGTTCGCGATCGCGCATCAGCATCTCGAACCAGGACAGCATATGGTGTCCGAAAGTCACCGGCTGCGCGGTCTGGAGGTGGGTAAATCCGGGCAGGATAGTCGCGGCCTCACGCTCGGCCAGGGTCAACAAGGCAGTCAGCAGCGCATCGATGCCGACCACCAGGACATCGATCTCGTCACGCAGCCAAAGACGGACGTCCGTCGCAACCTGATCGTTGCGCGAACGCCCGGTATGGAGCTTCTTGCCGGCATCACCCACATCGGCGGTGAGCGCCGCCTCGATATTCATGTGGACATCCTCGAGGGCCACTGACCACTCGAATTCGCCGCCTTCGATCTGCGCGCGAATGCGCTCCAGACCGGTGACGATGAGGTCCCGCTCGCTATCAGTCAGAATGCCTTGGCGCGCCAGCATGGTGGCGTGGGCCACCGAGCCCGCGATATCATAGCGATAGAGTCGCTGATCAAACTCCACCGAGGCCGTGAAGGCCTCCACGAAAGCGTCCGTGGGCTCGCTGAATCGCCCGGCCCAGAGTTTTTTGTCACTCATAAAGCACATATCCATTAAGGTTTGCCGCCGCATTATAGCGGAGCAGGCACCCGGATCATTCCACCCATCAACCCTAATAACGCCGCACCATCCCGGCCAAAGAGTTAAACATTTCGGTGAGCGCCCTGCTAAAGTGTTTGATCCGGCAACGGTTTCGGATAACCTACAGGGACGACCGGGGAGAAGTAGTTAATGGCGGAAGACACTCAATCGCCCAGAGCCAGTACCGACGACGCGGTGCTGCAGCAGCAGTACCTGCGCGCGCTGAGTTCCTTTGAAGGCATCGTTCTCAGCCAGATCGACATCAAGAACAAGCTGGGTGACCGCCTGAATTACAGCATCCGGACCGGGCTTATCATCCTGGGCGCCATCGCGTTTTCCATCCTCGTTCTGCTGCTGACACTGACCTCCCAGATCAATCGGATTTCCGCCGTCGTCAACGACATGAACATCCACTTCACGTCGGTGGCGATCCAGATGAACGATGTCAGGCTGTATATGTCCTCGATGGAAAAACGGGTGGCGCTGCTCGAGAATATCGACGGCTACACTCTGGCCATGGACGAGGACATGCGCCAGATCGGTTCGGATGTGCACTCCATCGGCGGCAGCCTCGACGGCGTCCGTCACCAGGTGAGGGCGGTCCGTACCGATATCGGCAATGTAGCGATCACCGTCGACCGTATGAACGCAGAGGTGCAGGCCATGAGCCAGGACATGCACCGCATGGCGAAACCGGCCCGCACCATGAACAAGATGTTCCCCTTTCCTTAGGATCCAGGAGATGCGATTGTGATAGAGGATCCGCGCCGCGCAATCGTTGAGGTCATGGCCCGGCTGGGCCGTGAGACCCAGCTCCATCTCGACGAACGTCACCGCCACTTCAAGATCACCGATACGGTAATCGTCACCATCTCGCTGCTATTGGTGGTGCTGGCGATATTCAACGTTTACTACGTACGCGTACTCTACGAAGACCTGGACGTCACCGTCAGAAACATGGATTCCATGTACCACAAGCTGCAGGACGTGGATGACGACATGCGGGTCATCACCGAGCGGATCAGTCGTTTCGACGACCACATGCAACACATGGAAACCATCACCGGCAATATCTCGTCGATGGCCACCACCCTGCCCCTGGTGCGTAACGACATGAGATTGATGGCCGACGATATGGAAGTCGTCAACGACGAAATGGCCCTGGTGGAGCAGGCAATGGTCAATATCGATCAAAGAATGCAGCTAATGACCGGCGGCGTGTCCATCATGCGAACCAACGTCTGGCAGCTCGCCAAACCCATGGGCATGATGAACTCCATCCTTCCGTAATTTCCGGTATTCCCGCGGGATTTCCACGGCGAAAGTTTGCCGGATAGCGGTCGGCCCGCTAGCATCGCGATATTTGTTTGGGAACAACCATGGCCGACGACATCATCCGCATTGCCACCCGTAAGTCACCGCTGGCCCTCTGGCAGGCCGAGCATGTCGCCGCCGGGCTGCGCCAGGCCAATCCCGGCCTGGAGGTCGAACTGGTGACCATGACCACCCAGGGCGACAGGATTCTGGACACACCGCTGGCCAAAATCGGTGGCAAGGGCCTCTTCGTCAAGGAGCTGGAACAGGGCATGTTCGCCGGCGACGCCGATATCGCCGTCCATTCGATGAAGGATGTGCCGGTGGAGCTTCCGCCAGGTCTTCATCTGGCGGTGATCATGGAGCGCGAAGATCCCCGCGACGCCTTCGTCTCCAATCACTTCGACAGCATCGAAAACCTCCCCGAAGGCAGCCGCGTCGGCACTTCCAGTCTGCGCCGGGAGTGCCAGTTGGCCGCACGCCGGCCGGACCTGAAAATTCTGTCGCTGCGAGGTAACGTCAATACCCGGTTGCGCAAGCTCGACGATGGTGAATACGATGCCATTATCCTCGCCGCGGCCGGACTGAAGCGGCTGGGATTCGACGGGCGCATCCGTATGCCCATCAGCACCGAAGACAGCCTGCCCGCCATCGGCCAGGGTGCAGTGGGTATCGAGTGCCGCGTCGACGACGATCGGGTCAACGCGCTCATCGCGCCGCTTCACGACCGGAACACTGCTACCTGTGTCGCCGCCGAAAGAGCTCTGAATCATCGATTGCAGGGCGGCTGCCAGGTGCCAATCGCCGGCCACGCGATCCTCGATGGCGACACACTGGGATTACGCGGCCTGGTGGGCGCCGTGGACGGCAGCCTGATCGTTCGAGGGCAACTTGAAGGCCAGGCCGGGGACGCCGGAAACCTCGGCACGACACTGGCGAACGACCTGCTCGAACGGGGTGCCGCCGATATTCTCAAGCGCCTGTATCAGGACTGAATGCGTAACCTCAAGCCCTGCGACCTGCACGGACTGGACGTTCTGATAACGCGGCCGGCGGCTCAGGCCGACGACCTCTGCGCCGCCATCGAGGCGGCCAACGGCCACGCCATCCGCTTCCCGACCGTTGTCATTACCGCCTCTGACGATGCAACCGTCGTCAACCGACTGACCAACGCGTCAGACTACGACCGGCTGATCTTCGTCAGCACCAATGCGGTCGCTCATGCCCGCCCGTTTTTGCCCGATAACCCACTTCCCCCGGTCGCCGCCGTGGGCCGCGCTACCGCCGACGCCCTGCGCGAGGCGGGATTCGAGGAGGTACTGACGCCGCAGGGCGGTGCCGACAGCGAAGCCCTGCTTGCTCTGCCGGAGATGAAAAACCCCGGCGGCCAACGCATTCTCATCGTTCGGGGACGCGGGGGCCGTACTCTGATGGGCGACACCCTGGAAATGCGCGGGGCGCGGGTGGACTATGCCGAGGTCTATTCGCGTGAACTGCCGGACTATTCCGCCGAACAGTTGTCCGTTCTCGAGGGACACGACGGAATCACCCTGACTGCGACATCGGGCGAGATACTGGAAAACCTGATCAACCTTCTGGGAACTAGCTCAGTATTGCTGGAACTCCCACTCGTCGTGGTCAGCACCCGAGTGGCCGAAATGGCCCGGCAACTGGGCTTTCGCCACGTCGTGAGCGCGGAGGGGGCCGGTACCGGCGCAATCCTGTCCGCGCTCTGCAGCCTCGTGGTCAATGACTAGCCCAGGCGACTGCAATCGTCCGATACGGTAACCTTTACCCATAGATTCTGTAACCGCGGACACCCCATGAGCACCCCGCACCGGGCGGTCATCGGCCCAAGCCCAGAAAACGAAGCATCGCCGCCGACAACCTCTACCGCCATATCACCTTTGTCTAAGGGAATGGCCGTTTTCACGTTGATCACCCTCGTCGGCGTGACTGTCGCGCTCTACTACGCCTGGCAGCATTGGCAGGGGGCCCGGAGTGAACTCGCCTCCCTCAAGGCGCGGGCACAAGAGACCCATCGTGTACAACAGACACTCCTGGAAACCATCAACAGTACGCGCCAGGCGCTGACCACTCAGCAAGAATCTCTGGCACAACAACAGGATGTACTCGACCAGCGGGACGAGGAAATCCCAGATCAGCAGCAGAGCATCGCCACCCGTCAACCGCGGTTGCACGAGGAACGTCGGAGCCTGGCCGCCGCCCGGTCAGACCCTGAAAGGCGTTTTGCCCGGGCGTCACGGCACGCCGGTGGAACTCCGCCGCGATTGCCGGATGCCGAGACGATCTCTCTGCTGCGCACCGCCGCCAATGATCTGGAATCGGGGCGAGACCGCGACACTGTCCTCAAAGGATTGCGTCGGGCCGAAGCACTGCTCGAACAAGCCGGCGAGTCACACGAACCGGCACGCGCACTCCTGGCAGAGGAGATCCGTGCCGTGGAGGCCTTTCAGCCCACCGATGTCCAACAACTCGCCACCGCCATCAGAGCGCTGCAACGCGACGCCCGGATGCTGCCGCTAAAAGGTACCGCGCAACCGCCGCCAGCACAGCAGAGGGTGACCTCGCCGCCGTCGACCCTGGGAAACAGGGCCCACGATCCCCGCCGACGCACGATCGGTCGCAATGTGCGAACAGCTCAGGGCTCACCCACCGCGATCCGGAACGCACCACGCCAATACTCCGGCCCGGCCACGGCCTACGAGAACTGGCTGCGACAGACATTGAGAATGCGCCTCGACAATGCGCGCATCGGCGCCCTGAGTCGCAACGGGCCTCTGTACCTGGCAGGTATCGAAACCTCGGCGGACCTGATTCGTGATGTCTACGCGAACGGCACGGCGCAAAACGAACTGTTGGCAAAACTGGCGGCACTGGCGGCGCTGCCACTGAACCCCGAGCCCCCAGAAATCGGCGCCTCGCTCGAAGCACTGGAATCGTTACGACCCGGCCCTTCGGCGCCTTGAACAGAAAGCCGAGCGCCGCGATATCCGAATCGGGGATCGATGACCCATTTACTGTCGTCATCCTGCGCCAGGGATTCACGCCAGGCTGCAGGTTGTAGTCGGAGCCCACGCGAAAGTCCTTGGTGGGAAAGTACCATCCAGTCAAGCGATGCGGCTAGAGGAAATAATCGAAAAACAGCGCGTAAACGATGCTCGCCAGAACCAGGCTCACAAACATGGTGGGCAGGCCCACGCGCATCCATGCCAAGGGGGTGATGCGGCCCCGGGGATCGCCGGTTTTTTCCGACTCGGTGACGGCGATGATGTTGGCGGTGGCGCCGATGTGGGTGCCGTTACCACCCAACCCCACGCCGATGGCCAGCGCCCACCATAGAGGCGCGATGTTGAGCCCCGCCTTCTCCAGGCCGACGATGATGGGGATCATCGCCACAGTGAACGGGATGTTGTCCACCACCGCGCTGAGAATGGCGGCCACCCACATCAGGGCGAGGCAGGCAATAAGCAGCTTTTCCGGGTCCTTCGCCATGGCCGCAAGCTGCCGGCCCACCAGATCGAGCAAACCCGAACTCTCCACGCCGCCGACGATGACGAAGAGGGCGGCGAAGAAGATCAGCACCGACCAATGCACCTCTGCCAGTAACTTGTCCGGTTGACTGCGCAGCAGCAGCATTCCCAGGACCATGCCCGCCATGGCCACGTAGGCCGGATAAAGGTGCAGCAGATGGTGCACGAAGAACAACACCACGATGAGCCCCAGCGCAGCCAATGCCAGACCGAGGGCTATGGGGTCCTTGATGGCCTTGCGTTCGTCCAGTTCCACCTCGCCGCTGACCGGCTCCTTCAGGTCCTCCCTGAACAGCAACAGCAACAATGCCATGGTGCCCACCCATACCACCGCGATGGGCGGTCCCATGTGCACCAGAAACTGGGTAAAGTCGAGATTGCCAGCGCTACCGATCATGATGTTCGGCGGGTCCCCCACCAGGGTGGCCGCACCGCCGATATTGGACATCATGGCCTCGGCGATGAGAAATGGCAGGGGGTTTAACTTGAGCAAACGCGTGATGAGGACCGTCAAAGGGGCAAAGATGATGATCGTGGTGACGTTGTCCAGAATCATGCTGATGAGGCTGACCGCAAGGCTCAGGTAGAGCAGCAGCACCCGCGGGTCCCGTCCCGCCAACTTGGTCATACGCACCGCGGCATACTCGAAGGCACCCGTGGGCCGGAGAATGGCGACCATCATCATCATGGCGAGCAACAGCACCATGGTGTTGCCGTCGATGGCCTGGATGGCTCCCTCCTGGCTGTAAAAGCCGAACACCATTCCCACGCCGATCATCACCAGGGCGCCGAGCATCGCGGCGGTGGCGCGGTGCAGTACCTCGGTAAAGATAAGCGCATAGGCGAGGACCAACACGCCTGCTGCCATGGCCATGTCTTGATTGAATACCAGAACCTCAGCCTCGGGCATCGGCATACCCGGCAGCGCTCTTATGAAGCATCACACGGGTAATTCCCATGCGGGTGACGATGCCACGGTACTCATTGTTATCACAGAGGAAAATGTAACCCGTGTTGTGGTACTCCATCACCGACAAGGCCTTGACGATGGGAGTCTGGGGGCTGAGGTGAGTGACATCTTCAAGTACGAACCTGTCCACGGTGAGATCCAGCAACGACTCAATCTCCTCTTCCTTGAGCGTCAAATGGTCGATGGCGTCGCCCAGCAGATGCGCCGCCTTTATCATGTATTCGGGGATGCAGGTCATCTTCAGGGTGTGGCGAATGGACACCCGTCCTGCCATATTGCCCCGATCGTCCACGAAAGGCAGTCCCGGCACGTTGCACTCGGCGCACTCCTTGAATGCGTCGCGAACCGTCATTCCCGGAGTCGCGGTTTTAGTGTGTATCACTACATCCAGTAATTTCATCCGTCTCTCCTCATCCCCGAAGCCACCGGTCGCTACCGACTTCAGCGCACAATACGCATGCCCGGAAGCCTGACTGTCCGGTCCCGGAGATCTCTTAATGAAAACACCTTAATGTTACACGCCGACTGTCGCATGCATTGCCTGCCACCCATGGAACTTCGGAATCCGCACAGGCTCTGACCAGGATCCGGCATACTTCGCAAGAGCCAGGGGAAAAACAGTCATGGCACTAACTGACCAGGACATTCGCCTTGTCCGGGAAAGCTGGGGCAAGGTACAGCCAGCGGCGGAACAGGCCGCCACGATCTTCTACAGCCGACTCTTTCAGCAGTACCCTGAGGTAAAACCCCTGTTTAAATCGAACATGCGGGAACAGGGGATAAAACTCATGTCCATGCTCAATTTCGCCGTCATCAGTCTCGATCGCCTCGAGGTGCTGCTCCCCGCGTTGGAGGAATCGGGTCGCCGGCATGCAGCATACGGCGTAAAGGATGAGGATTACGGCAAGGTGGCGGAGGCTCTGGTATGGACCCTCGGCGAGGCACTGGGAGACGACTTTACGCCGGAAACCAGAGACGCCTGGATCTCTGCATATACGACGCTGGCAGATGTCATGAAGGAAGCGGCGCGAGCGCCCCCCGCCGATTGATCATGCGGTTTCGAACGTACTCCTGTTCAGGCAGCGACGCAGCGCTGCCACGATCGCCCTGAAAAGACGTGAAGTAAGCACCTCCCTCTTCACGATCCGACACGCAACCGTCTTTGCCCTCTCCAATAGGCCAGCGATATCAACAGGTAACCAATAAAGACTAAGCGCAACCAACCTACCCCCTCGCCGTACTGAGAACGAGCCAACTCCTGAAAGAAAACAAGGACGGCGAATCCCGCCGACAGCAGTACCCACACCAGAAAGGCCCCGGCGAATTGCAGTGCGCGTTTCCCGCTCGATTTCTGGAGGGCCTCAACGCCGGCGATAAGGGCATACCCCAGGTTGAGCAGAAACCCCACCATTGCCAACATCAAATAGAGCTCGAACTCGAGACCACTCAACATGACGCCATGATCCTACCGGCGGGGCGGTAAACCTTCTCAATCATTCCGATACCTCGGTTAGGCTGATCCCCGCCATCACGATGGACGCCAGCGGGTTTTAGGGTCAATATCCGATGGTACCAGGACCCGAAACGAGCTGACCCTGACGACGATGAAAACCATCTGCCTTCTCGCCCAGAAAGGCGGAACCGGCAAAACCACGCTTTGCCTTCACCTCGGTGTACTGGCGACGGAGTCGGGACACCGCGCGGCAATTCTCGACGTCGATCCACAGGGTAGCGCCAGTGCCTGGCGGCGGCGACGCCAATCGAACACCCCACCAGTCCTCAAGACGACTGCCAGCGAGCTGGAAGAGGTGCTTGGGGACTTTGCCGGCGAGGACACGGGTATCCTGTTACTGGATACGGCGCCCCACAGCAGCGAAGAGGCAACGGTGGCCGCCGACTTCGCCGACCTGGTCCTGATTGTCAGCCGGCCGGCCATACTGGACCTCGAGGCGATCGGCGAATCGGTCAGGATCGTCAAGCAGCTCGGCAACAAGGCGGCCGTGGTTCTCAACGCCTGCCCCCCACCCCACCGTGGCGGCGAAACCGCCATCGTTCGCGAGGCGCGCGACGCACTGAGCGTCTACGGGCTGCCCGTCTCGCCGGTCGCCGTCTCCCAACGGGCGGCCTTCAGCCATGCGCTGATAGACGGCCGGGCCGTGACCGAATTCGAAGGCCAAAGCAAAGCGGCAAACGAGATCCGCGCCCTGTGGGACTGGATAGAAACCCAATGGTGATTCAAAAATGAGCAAACGTGCGCGTATTACTCTGGAGCCCGAGGCCGTCATCGAGAGGAAACAGACACCGCCTCCGGCTGCCGAGCCGGCTCCCGGCCCCAACTCTGAACCCGGCCCCGAATCCACTTCCGCCCCTGACCAGGTCGCTGGCGAAACCGGTCAGCGCCCCATGCCGTCCTTCAAGGCCAGTCCGCCAAAGGACAAGGCCGTCGTTCAACCGCTGAATACGGGCAACCTCATCAAGGCGGCGCTCGCCACCGCAGCGCTGGTTGCCCTGGTTGTCCTGTGGAAGAGCAGAAGGCCGTAGCACCAACAGGCAGCCTACGGCCGCACCTCCCGTTCCACGCGTCTAAACCGGTTCGCTGGCCACCTCAGCCGGCAGGTGGGTCTTCGCAATGCGCTTCGCCAACGTGTAGAGGTGCCGCAGTTGCTCAATGAAGGACATCATGAACCGGACCCGCTCGAGGTACCTGGGATCATCAGAGCGTAGTCGTTTCGCATGGCGCTCGAACAGGCTGTCCGCCAACGCCCGGATCTCGTCCTTCACCAGCAGCACCTCCTGAGCCGATTTCTGATCGTTGTTGCCGACCGCATCGAGCGCCAACTGCATCGCGCCCTTCACCCGACGCCACAGGCCTTGAATCAATTCTCGCGTATCTTCGCTGGCGCGCGGAAAATCTTCCTTCATGAAGGCCCGGAAAACACTCAGCATGTCGGTCTTGATGATGCCCGCCAGTCCCTCGATGTTTATCATTGCCGTCATAAGCGCCTGGTGTTCCCCGCTCTCAGCCTCGGTGAGCGTCGTCTGCCGGATATGGCCGAGATAGGTGATGATCTCGTGGGCCAATATGTCGACCTCATCGTTCCGCCGCCCGACGTTATCCAATCGTTCCTTGTCACCCTGCTGTATCGACTGCCCGAGTTCATCCATCATCTCGACCACGATGTTACCGAGCCTGTGAATCTCGAACCGTGCGTTTTCCAGCGCCACCGATGGCGCCTTCAATGCGGCCTCGTCGAGAAACTCGGGTTTGATAATGACGCCTTCGGGTTCCGCGCGTTCAGGAACCAGCCGTTCCGCCAGTCGCGCGAACCAGCTGGTGAAACCGATAAACAGCACCGTATTGATGATGTTGAACAGCGTGTTGGCGTTTGCGATCTGACGCGGCACTTCCGCCGCCAGCTTGTCCTTGCCTGCAAGCGCCGCTTCAACCGGAGAAACGGTCACCGCTATATCGGCCAGTACGTTGAGGAACGGAAGCCATATCAACACACCGACGATGTTGAAGGAGATATGCACCACCGCTGCCCGAACCGCTTCGGTGGGTTTGCCCAAAGCGGCCAGTACCGCCGTCACGCAGGTCCCGATATTGGCGCCCAGTGCCAGGGCTATTCCCGCAGGCAGTGTCAACAGGCCTTCGCTCGCCATGGCGATGGCCAGCCCCACGGTCGCTGCCGAAGACTGCACGAGTCCGGTAAACACCGCGCCGGCGAGAATCCCGTATATCGGATTCTCCATCTGGGCGAGGATCTCGACGAAGGGCTCGTAGGTGCGCAGGGGCCTCATCCCGTCGCTCATCAGGCCCATGCCGTAGAAGATAAGCCCGAAGCCCATACATCATGGCGCCGTATCTGGCGCGTCTTTTCGGATTTGCCGGCTGAAGAGCATGAAAAAGCCGACGGCGATCGGGACCAGCGCGTAGGCCGAAACATTAAAGGCCAGGAACTGGGCGGTAACGGTGCTGCCGATATTGGCGCCCATGATCACCGCAACGGACTGCGACAATGTCATCAGGCCCGCCGTGACGAAACCCACCACCAGCACGGTGGTGACCGACGACGAGTTGAGTATGCCGGTGACAAAGGCGCCAGTGGCGGCCCCCATAAATCGATTGGTGGTGAGTTTTTCAAGCGCCGTCCGCAGAGTGCCACCCGCCACCTTCTTGAGTCCGTCGGAAAGGACTTCCAGACCGGCCAGGAACAATGCGAGACCACCAAACAGCCCCATTCCCAACTGCAGCCAATCGATATCGTCCGGATTGCCGCTGGACTCTGCCGCGTAGGCCGTGGCGGCCACGACACAACCGGTGAACACAGCGGCGGCAATCACAAAGCTTCGCATTCGGCTAACGGACAATAATCTGGCATGCATGAGCAACCCCCCTGAAGGCGACAATAGCGCGTTATACAGGTAATCCGCTGTTCTCTGGATTCTATAACCGGCGGCGTTCACGCAAAATACGCCTCATCCAGGCCGAGGACCGCAACCGGGAAGACACGCCGAATGCCGGAAAAAGCGGATCACAGAGTTATGATAGCCGCTGAGATTTTATTCCTACAGGTTCTATTGCCAGCCGTTATACAATTCCCGTCAACTCATAATTACTCGTCATCGGGCAGACATCCCTGTTTGCCCGGCGCCTTGATCAGCGATCAGTACGAAGGTGCAGCGGCTTCGTAGGACAGCCCAACGGCAGCGGCCTGCTCGCGTACGGCCTGGTAGATCTTGTGGTCCAGGGAATCTTCAGCCTCGCCGGCTTCGGCAACCTTCTGCTGCAGATAGGTATCACGTTTGTCCGCGAGGGCCTGAATCTCTTTCTTCAGCTCGGTGCGGCGTCCGGCATTCTCCGCCACCACGGCCTTTCGCTCCCCCGGCGTCATGGCCTTAAAGGGTTCCGGCAAATGTTCCTCGTCGATGGCATCGAGGTCGACGCGACCGCTGGCGACATCCTCCACCAGTTCCTGCTTGCCCAGAAGATTGGCCTTGCCGCTGTCTGACGCGTTGAACGCCGCTCTTCGCGCCTGCGATGCGACCGATGAGGAAGCATGTAATTTATCTGCCGCCGCCGACTTTTGGCGCATCTTCACCTTTTGCTCTTCAGAGCCGTAGAACAGGCGCGTTTCATCCATTTCGGCGGACAATCTGGCAAGCGCATCATCGTAGGGACTGACGATGGCAATCGCACCACCGTCCTGGGACACATGAAAGTAATCGCCGTCGCCGAGCCCGGCGATTCGCTGCCATTCGCGCTCCGTAGAGGCTCCCTGGCCGCATTGAATGGCATTGACGACTATCCCTTTCTTCCTGGCAATTGATAAGGTCTCGGGATACTTCACATCATCCTGATAGTCCATGTGAGGCGGTGCGTCACCAACCAGAAAGACCGCTCTGTAGGTATCCGGGTTGTGGCTCCAAGAGAGTTCATGGATGCTGTCATACAGCGCCTGATTGACACTTTCCGGACCATCGCCACCACCACCGGCATCGAAGTCCATCAGGGTGGCGTGCACGGAATCCAGATCATCGGAAAGATCCACGATACGGGTAACATACTGGTCGCCACGATCCCGATAGGCCACGAGGCCCATTCTTATCTCGGGCGCCCCCTCCGCCTGGGCCATGGTCGAAGCAATGGACCAGATCTTTTCTTTTGCCGCCTGTATCAGGCCGCTCATGCTGCCCGTCGTATCCAGCACGAACACCACCTCGATTCTCGGCTGACTCTGTGTGATTGGATCGATAGCGGGCAACGCAACCGCAACCGATGGTGGCGAACCGCTGACAACGGCCTCCGGTTGCAATCCATAAGCAGCAATGGTTGCCGCGGTGGTACCGAACAACGCCAGTGCAATGAGTTTGGTCTTCATCGTACGTACTCCTGATAATCAATGGGTGGACGAAAGACGGCGCAATGCGGCTTCGGCGATACGTGACGCCTCTTCAAAGCGACTGTCCTCACTCTGCGCAGTTGATGTTCGTACTCGTCGTTGAGAAAAATTAAAGGGAATCGCGACGAACGAGGCCTGCACCAGAAAGAAGGTCCATAAGGCGAGCAACAGGCTCGCCGAAAGACTCAGCGCCCAGAAGCCTGCGGCCAGCGCAAACGCCATCAACCCGAAGTCCAGAGTTGCCGCCAGCACACCGGCATGAAAATAGAGTCCGCGGACAAGCCAGATCGCGCCGACATGTCCGAAGAGGTAGAGCGACAGGGGGAGATCCACCAGCCACAGCACTGCTGCCAACAGCCCCCACATCAGCATCGTGGTTACCCTGCCAACCCGCTCCGGGCTTCGGCTAATCAGGTAGACCACATACCCCAATGCCAGTATCGCCACTACGGCACGAAACGGAGCCTCATCAGATAAAGGAATCAAGGCGCGGAACAGAATGGCGCCACCGAGGCTTGCGACTATGGCCACGCCGACACCCTCAAAAAAAGTGGGTCGTTTCATGACGAGCGCCTCCGCTGTTTCTCGCGTAAAAAGGCGACTTCGACCTCATCATCCCGAACGGATATCTCGTTCCGACGCCATTCGCTGTCCGCTTCCGTTGTTTCTGCCGGCGACAGCACCTCGGCCTTCCGGCGGGTCGTTTCAAGTTGTGCCCGGTTGTCGTCTATCCGCTGCCGCAAACTGCCGATCTTCACCGCCAGTTCCTCACGATGACGGGTCAGCGTTTCGGCAAACCGCTCCGCCTCCAGACGGCGCCGGACCACAGCCCGGGCCAGGTCGTCATTTCCTGCCCTAAAACAAACCTCCATCTCTTCATTGGCGCGATTCAGCCGGGCTTCCGTGTCGGTGATCCGGGCGCATAGTTGTCGCTCCTGCTGGACGAGCCGTCGCAGGCGCTGCTCGTCTTGTGACAATACGGCCTCCATCTCCCGTACCGCCTGCGCCAGAAGCACATCGGGCTCCTCCAGACGATCGAGAACCGCATGGGCGTCAGCCCTGAACAGCCGTGAAATCCGGGTTATCAATGCCATTTCCTTTCCTCCGTCAACTGGCCTGAAGCCGATGTTGAGCAGTCTAGAAAGGCGAGGGAGAACGGAACAGGCACATCCAGGTAAAACTTTCCGGCGGTGATTTACAAAGAATTTACATACGGGGTTCAACGCGGCTTGATATGCTCAAGGGCACCATGAAACGCAAACGACGCATCCTTGTTGTCGAGGATGAGCCCGCCATTCGTGAAGGGCTCGAAGACGTGTTTGTCTATCACGGTTACGAAGTGGCCAGCGCCGCTGACGGCATCGAGGGATTGAAACTGGCAGCCAGCGGCAGGTACGACCTGGTACTGCTCGATGTTATGCTGCCGGGAATCGACGGCTTTGAGATCTGCAACCGTATTCGAGCGGCAGACCGAGACCAACCCGTCATCATGTTGACGGCAAAAACCAGCGACGAGGATATCGTTCAGGGTTTACAGCTCGGCGCGGACGACTATGTATCCAAACCATTCTCGGTTGCGCAATTGGTTTTAAGGGTCCAGGCGGTACTGAGAAGATCCCGTTCGGGCATCATTCAGGATACCGTCTTGAGATTAGGTAACGAGGTTGAAATCGACGCACGCAATCTCAGCGGCCACCTCGGCACCACATCACTGACCTTCACCCGCAGAGAGATGGAAATACTGCAGTATCTCGACACTCATTCCGACAGACCCGTGAGCCGCGAGGAATTGCTGAACAAGGTCTGGGGTTACGCTCGTGATCTTGATCTCGAGACCCGTACGGTGGACATTCATATCGCCAAACTACGGCGCAAGATCGAATCCGCGCCATCGCAACCCCGCTATCTCGTCACTGTTCGTGGTGCCGGATACCGCCTGTTATCTTCATGAGCCATGCGCCCATCACTTGGCCAATGGAATAGTCGCCGGCTTCGGCTCTGGCTAGGGGCGTTCTTCCTGTCCCTTGCCGTACCGACGGGCGTGCTCGTTTACCAGGCATACAGCCAGTTGAAATGGGAAGCATTTCATCAGCAACAGGTACTCGCCGAAGAACTTACCGCGCGCATCGACTCCGGCCTCAAACAGCTGGTCGAAGAACTGGAATCCCAATCGTTCTCCGACTACAGCTTTCTGGTGGTGGCGGGCGACCCTTCCGCCAATTTTCTAAAACCCTCGCCACTGGCGGAGTTTCCGGTAACGGACTCCGTCCCCGGGCTGCTTGGATTCTTTCAGATTGATGCGGACGGTCAATTTACGACGCCGCTGGTACCGGCGACCGGGGCCGATGTCACCAACTACGGCATCACTTCTGACGAACTCATCAAACGGGAAGCCAGGGCTTCAGAATTGCTGGATATCCTTGCGCGCAATCAATTGGCCGAGGGCGAAAAACCAGGGAGGGAGGTCGGCAGCACGATCATCGAGCAGGAGGAAGAACGTCAGGACAGCGCTTCCGACAACCGCTCAAAAACAGCAAAGGAACCGGCTGGTGGTCGCGCCATGGAAAGTCCTCAGAATGCGGCCTCGGACATAGCCTCCCAGGCAGCCTTCGACCGCCTCAGTCGGTCGTCGGCGACAAGCTCAGAATCAAAAAAGCAGGAAGCCTTTTACGATAGCGGCAGGCTCGCGGCAAAGAGATCGATGTCATTAAACGCGGACTTCCCATCGGAGACGGTCGCCGCAGAGCCCGCATCTCCTCAATCCATGCCAGCGCCATCCGTTGACCAACAAAAATTTGGTACGCAAGGAGGTCACCGCGCTGCCTGAACTTGTCACCGCAGACGATTCAAAAGACGACAAAGACCAGACATTCGCGCCCGTCACCGAAGCAGACATACGACTCAACATTTTCGAAAGCGAGATCGATCCCTTTGAACTCAGCTCACTGGACAGCGGCCACTTCGTACTGTTCCGCAAGGTTTGGCGCGATGGTCAGCGCTACATTCAAGGCGCCCTCGCTGCGCAACAGCCCCTGTTGGAGCAAATGATCGGCACACCTCTCAGCCAAACCGCGCTGGCCGCCACCAGTGACCTTGCGGTGTCCTGGAATGATCAACGCTTGTCGGTGTTTCGCCAATTAAAGGGCCGCAGTTATCGCTCCAACACTGAGGGGCTGGAGGGCACAACACTCTATGAAACGCACCTGTCATCACCACTCGATGAGATCACACTCAAGTACAACGTAGTCGATCTTCCCACAGCACCGGGCACGTCAATCATCGTATGGCTATCCGTCCTGCTGGCATTGCTGCTAACCGGCGGATTTTTGATGTTGTACCGACTTGGACTTCGCCAGATCGAACTGGCACAGCAGCAACAGGACTTTGTATCCGCTGTCAGCCATGAACTCAAAACCCCGCTGACTTCCATTCGCATGTATGGCGAAATGCTAAGGTCGGGATGGGCGAGCGAAGAGAAGAAGACCGCGTACTACGATTACATTCACGCTGAAAGTGAACGACTGTCGCGTCTCATTAGCAATGTATTGCAGCTCGCACGCATGAACAGAAACGACATCAAACTCAATGTGCGCTCCGTACCTGTTCACGAACTCATGGACAACATTTCCTCCAAAATTTCATCTCAAGTGGAATCGGCCGGTTTCGAAATGAATATCGCCTGCGCGGAAGATATTGCCGGAAGGGCCATACGGGTAGACGTGGACGCCTTTAGTCAGATCATCATCAATCTGGTCGACAACGGCATCAAGTTTTCGGACAGAACGGATAAGAAACGGATCGACATTCAATGCGTGAGTTACAACAGCAATAAGGTCCGAATCAGCGTCCGCGATTACGGACCGGGAGTCGCCCCCGACCAGATGCGCAAAATCTTCCGCCTCTTCTATCGATCAGAGAATGAGCTTACGCGCGAAACCGCAGGCACCGGCATCGGGCTCGCGCTGGTCAATCAATTGACACAGATGATGGGAGGGATCGTGGATGTCATCAATCAGAATCCCGGCGCCGAATTCTTCGTTGTCTTTCCGGTAACGCCCGGGACTCATGGTGAATGAGCATGGAATCGTCCTTCCATTTTTCGCTAAGATATCCGCATAGCCAACGCACACTTGTTGCTCACGACCAAATGACAATGGATCAACCAAAAATTGGCGCCGGCATTATTCCCTTTTGTGTAAAAGACAATCAGGTCTTGTTTCTGTTTCACAAAACTTTTACCGGGCGCCGGGCAGGTCATCTCGTCGACTTTGGCGGCACGACTGTAGGCGAAGAAAATCACCGGGATACCGCTATCCGGGAATTTATCGAAGAAACTGAAACCATGTACTTCTCCGCCAGCGTGGAAGAAGCGCCCGTGACGGAACACCGGACCCGGCAACAAATTCGTTTAATGCAAGAGTGGTTCGATCGGACACAGGGCAAACACCCGGATTGGTGGTGTGAGAGAAAGCCTTCGAAAGGAAAAAAACGCAAGGACTGGAAAACCTTTTTCGTCGAACTGAACCACAAAGATCTCAGTGAGATGAATCGCGCCTGGCGTGATGACGACGGAAGACGATTCACCAAGAGACGAGAGTTGGTATGGGTGGCTGGTCACGAGTTACTTGCCATCTGCCGCGATGATCCGCACAAACTTTGGCGCCGCGTCCGCCTACTTCGCAAGCTGAAGCGGGCGATCGGTCAGTCATCCAAGCCAAGACCTCGCAACTGGCGGTCAAATAATCGGCGAGTATTCTTCTCGGGAAAGGTCTGGATCAACTGGCCCAGCGATCAAGAAACAGATCCCCGATGCACGAGCAACATCCTAAGTCGTTTGACCGCGATCTCACTATTGCGCTAAAGGTAAGTCATGCTCATTAAAAATACTCGGTCGCAGTGAGCCTCAGCTTGCTAACAATTCTTTGGTCGACCTGCGCGGCTGCATGTGGCGTACTCGGATTAATGCATCTGATTTTGTGGCTGCAAGGACGACAGTCGCCAGCTTACCTCCTAACGGCAATCGCCTCTTTCGGTGCCTCTGCAAATGCAATGCTGGAACTTTGGTTGATGCACGCAGCTTCGGTGGAGTTATACGCAGAGTTGGTCCGCTGGCAGAATCTGCTTGTGTTTCTCATCATAGTTCCGTTGGTCTGGGCTATTTATCTGCACCTGGGAACCACAAAGTCGGCGAACAGGCCATCAATTCCCGGCTGAAAGGTTATTACAACGTCGCCAGGCCGGACGGCGCTCCGGAATGGAACTTTCAGTTCACATGGCAATTTCTGTTTCCGAAGTAGGCGGGAAATAGAGCCGTCCACAACTCCAATATTACTCACCACATCTGGAGATGACGACAGCAAGTTCTCCACCGAGCGTTTTTTAGTTGGCGAGTTGCCACCTTAGTTATTTCGCTGAAGGCGGCAACCATAAGAGGAAAATCTGATTGCGACCCTTAGCATCGGCGCACTGATTAGTGCTCTTTCTTTATCACCAAGGGCGTATTTTCCACGCCCGCATAGAACACTATGATCTCGGCAGGCTCCGGCCCCTCGTTGACCCCATGGTGCCACTTGTTGAGCACCTCGACAATGGCATCGCCGGGCGTCAGGTAAAGTTTCTCTCCCTGTTCTGTGACAACGGTCAACTTACCGCTGATCAACACCCCCGCGTTGATTACCGGATGCTCGTGCCAGGGGAGCGATTCGAAAGGACCGACGGTATATTTAAGAATGGTAACCTGAGGTTGACCCGGCGGATAAGCTGGCAACACCGAACCGTCCCAACTCGTCGTGGTCTTGGCCAACTCCTCTACGCTGACAGCCGGCGCATCCCTTGCCCATGCATTACCGCTGACAGCGAACAGCAGAATCGCGATCAAAGCGAGTAACCGTGAACTCATTCCCCATCACTCCTCAAAGGTTTCTCCTGAAAAATGAAGCATTCGCCGTGCTACTCCTGTCATGCGCGAATCGAATCCTCTGTCACCAGCCCCGTCTTCATTCGTCGGCGCTTACAGTGCTCAGACCCAACATATGCCAAGCCTGCATGCCGCCACGATACCATTTGATCTTCTCAGCCGGATAACCCATCTTCAAAAGCTGCCGGATGTTTTCCGGAGACTGGCCGCACCAGGCACCGTTACAAAACATCACCAGTGTCCTGGCATCCGTAAAATCAAATACTTTGGTTGTATCGCCGGCCACCACTGCCTCATCGACCTCAATCTCGCCGGCATCGCCGACCAGTTTCACGCCAAACCGATTGACCATGATATCGATAATTCCAACGGTGGTTGCGCCCATCTTGGGGTTCAGACCTGTCCATGGCACATTGGTGGCACCAGGTATGGTCCCTTTCGCAACCCAACCCGGGGTGCGCGAATCGATTACCAACACGTTGCTATCGTCACTGTTCTGCTTCTGGAGATAATCCAGCAAGGCGTTTTCAAAGATCGTTTCAACCTCTCCGATCCTGTCAGGTTGAATGCAGAACGGAGGACAGGGGCGTGAGGTTTTCGCAAAGTCCGGGTTGATGGTGGCGGCATTGTCCTGATTACGAATAATCTCCACTTCGGAACCACCAGCGGTTCTGACGGGAACGCTCATGGTATCCGCTGTAATTCCCACGGGATGAGATCCATGCTGATCACCCACGGCAACCATCGGAACTGTTAATGCAGACAGAATCAGTACGTTCCAGGATGCTCTAAAAAAGCTCATCATGCTCTGCTTCTCCGCGATTGGTGACGCGTCAAAAAAACTTGACGGGCAACATACACTGTCCGTCAATTTGAGCGCCATTCGTTATTCAATGCAGGCCGCCAGCTCCGGCATGAAATGGGCCAAACCTTCAAGAATCCCCGCGCCATAATTCCCGTTCATGCCCAGGTACCCACCGCGGGCACAATACAACGCATTCTCGTTACCGGCGGCGCGGGCCTTTTGAATCGCGGCCTCGCGAACGTAGTTAACGGCGTTGGCCACCAGAACGGAGGGTACCTCGCCTGCCATGACATCGAGATCGTTGCTGCTATTGCCCGCAAACAATGTCTCGGCCATATTGAAGTTTATGCGTTTACGAATAAAATCAATCGCATGAAGCTTGGTGGCACGTTCTGGCAGAACATCGAGCAGGCCGACTCCCGCAGGCTCATCCAGCGTCCAGATCAGACTGGCCCGTATTCCCTGTTCCTGCAACCGTTGCTGCATTCTGTCTTGCAGGATTGAGCGATCAGCCTGTATCGGAAGGTAATAACTGATTTTGTACGTATTCTGCCTTGCAGGTTCCTGAAGTCGCAGGGGCCTCAGATCCCGTAATAAATCCACGATAAATCCATGGTCGTGTCCCGCCCAGTCCGTACCGACTTCCTGCTCCCAATCAGGCAACAGCTCCCAGGCATCCGTGGTCCGCGCATGAATCCTGGTTCCCACATCGGTAATGGCAAAATCCGGTTGAGGCAAGTCATAGTTCTCGATGGCCTGCTCCACCTGTCTACGATGACGCCCGGTCACATAACCGAGCGTCACCTCCGGTCGACTCACCAAACGTGCAATCAGCGCGCGCGCCTGCGGTGATTCACGCTGCGGACCATTCGGCAGCAGGGTACGATCAAGATCTGAACAAAGAAAAAGTCGCGGCCCGGTCATTTTTTACGCGGTTTCCAGCGGGACATTGCAGGCATCGAAGAAGTTAAAATGATCTATCGCCTCGAGAATGCCCAGTGCATGAGCTTGTTTGGCATAGTAGACGCGTTCGGTGTCCACCAGGTGAGAGAGTTCCTCGTGATGCCGGTTTGCGACAACGACCGCCAGCGTGTTGCCCCGCATCATGTCCTCGTCCGCACCGGATCCGCCCGCAGCCAGTATGTGGGACAAAGGAATACCCCAATGGTCAGCCACGTAGCGCAACGCCATGCCCTTTGAAGCTCTGATAGGGAGGACATCAAGGAACTGTCCGAACGAGATAATGACATTAGCCGCCAGATCCTCCTGGTGAAGCAGACTGGTAATTTCATCGAGGCCGGGTGCGATGCGCGGATCGTAATAGTAACTGATTTTGAATCGACTCCGCTCCGCCTTCGGCTGCAAATTCAAGCCCGGCAAATCGTCCAGCACCCGCCTGACAACATGCGGCGTCCAGCCATGGTCGATATGGCGCGCCCAATAGGTATCGGCGGTCAGATCAGGCGCGTAATGAATTGCGCTACCGCCACTGGTAATCAGCACGTCCGGCTCCAGGAATACGATTTCTGCGCAGCGCCTTAAGTGCCGAATCGAGTCGCCGGCCGGTGGCAATCCCAAAAGTCGCGCATTTCCGATTATCCCTGATCACCTTTGTGAACGAAGGAAGGGCTGTTGGATCGCCAAGGAGATTCTGGTCGAGATCAGAAAAGATCGCACGATCATGGTAAAGCATCGGGCGACGGCTTTTCGCCACGCGCTCCACCACCTCTGTCTTGTCGATCAGCGGTCGTACCACGCGCAAGTATTGTTGCGCGTGTGCCCCCCATGAGTAATGTTCACTTACACCCTTCAACCCGTTCTGCGCCATGCGATCATGCAAACCGGCATCCCGAATGATGCCAATCAGGGCGGCCGCGATCGCTTCGCTATCCAGGGGATCAATCAAAACGCCGTTTTGACAGTTACCGGTAATATCGCGAGGACCACCATCCTCCGTCGCGACGACCGGTAGATTGCTGGCAGCGGCCTCGATCAGCGTCAGCCCGAATGGCTCGGTCAGAGCCGGATTCACAAACACACCGCCAGACAGTGCTGAGAGGCGGTAAATGACTGGCACCTCTTCCGACTGGTGATGTTTTGGATAGGCCACTTTGCCGTATAGATCGTATCGATCGATCGCCATCAGCAACTCGGTCAGTACCTCCTGTGCCCCCTCATCCATATCGCTGATATCGTCCCGGTTCCCGGCCACGATCAACAGATTCGCCAATTCCTGGAGTTGCCGGGATTCACCGTAAGCCTCGAGCAACGCACCAATGTTCTTTCTCGGATCAGGACGGGACAGCGCCAGTATCAGCGGCTTCTCCGGCTGATGCAGAAACCGCCGAACTTTTCGACCAATGGGAGTTTCCCACTCCGAGCCAGATGGTGGATGGAACAGCTTCAGATCGGTTCCGGGAGGGATGACCCGCATATTGCCGGGCTGATAGTGGTCATAGAGCTCGTACTGTTCCTCGATTTCCTGATGGGTACTGGTAATAACCCGGTCTGCACTGGCCAGCGTGAGTTCCTCGGCTTCGATGCGTCGGGACATGTTGTATCGTTGGTCGATGGAGGCTGACGACAGTCCCGTCGCCAGCAAACGGCGGCGCTTTACACGGCCCAGAGAATGGCCAGTGTGCACGAGCGGCACGCCGAGAAAATGGGCGAGACGACTGCCGACGTAACCGGCGTCCGCGTAGTGGCTATGGATAATATCGGGGACCCTGTCTGCACCACGTATGAACGCCAACATGTTATCGACGAAGCTGTCCATATAGTCCCAAAGATCTTCTTTCGGAATATACTCCTCACCAGGTCCCGCGGTGAGCCGTACGATTCTGGATTTTTCGCTCAGCTCTTCGATTTCTTCTGCGTAACTGGAATCCAACTCATCGGCCGCCACCCGTCGCGTAAATAAATCGACTTTCGCAAATTCTTCAAGTTCGGCGAGTGCTCTGGACAGTTCGACGACATATTTCGTTTGACCCCCGGTATCGGCATCACGACCGAGCTCGAGGTCGCTCCCGCGAATCAATCCATGGACACTGACTAACGCGATATAAATGCCCTTTTCTCCGTGTTCCATCCGGCCCGCTCCCTCCCCTAAAACAGATATTTGGACGTTCCCTACCCAGCTTCGCCCAGATCGGACAGGAATCGCAAGGCCACAAGTGATGGATATTGACCTGAATAGGGTTTTCATCGTACCGGGACATTGCATACACTGCCCCTTTCCCACAACTAAAAGCCATCACGCGTAGGCCCTGGTCAGGTTTGCCAACGACGGTTACGGACAAATCGGTTGTTCACAGCACGATCAATGGCAACCAGGGCTTATTCGGGGAAATGCAAAAGGAAGCCATGACTAACCAACGCGATCACTCCATACGGAACCTCCCTGGCGGGGTCATGTTCAACGCCTATCCCGACAGCATCGGGAGGAACCTGGCGGATACAGTGGCATTACTGAAAAGACCGGAGTTCAAAGACACATTTTCGCTGTTTTACATTCTCCCCACCATATTCAACAGTGACCTGGATCGCGGTTTCTCAGTCATCGATTACAACATCAACGAAGCGCTTGTAAGCACTCAAGACTTGGCGGAACTGCAAGGTCTGAATGTGATGTTCAAGTTCGACCTCGTCCTCAATCACTTGTCCGTTGGCTCACCCCAGTTCCAGGACTTGTTGCAGAGAGGCGATGATTCACCCTACAAGGATTTCTTTATCGACTGGAACGAATTCTGGCGTGAACATGGCGAATCAGGTGCAGATGGCATCATCATGCCCGATAAAGAGCATCTGGATAAACTCTTTATGCGGAAGCCGGGATTGCCGATCCTGAGAGTCTGCTTTCCGGATGGCACCCGTCGCCTTTATTGGAACACCTTTTACCAGGAAGTGGCATACCAGGAGTTTTCCGCAGAAGATTTTGCAGGAATTGAAGGAATCCGACCGGATCAAGCGGAGACGCTCGCCACTACAGTGTACAACGCCTTTCTGGAAAAGGCCGATCTGGAGGAACTCGAACTCGGCGACTTATCGCACATCAAGAACGAAGCGCTGGCGATTGTCTGTAAAAAAAGTAACTACCTGGGACAGATGGACCTGAACGCGGGTTCCGAACTGGTATGGCAGTTTTACGATGACACCCTTAGGCAGCTGCGTGATTTCGGTGCCAGGATTGTCCGCCTTGACGCCTTTGCCTACCTCCACAAGGAGCCCGGCAAGGCCAATTTTTTCAACCGACCGGGAACCTGGAACTATCTAGAACGCTTGCGTGGCATTGCAGAAAAATACGATCTTATTATCTTTCCGGAAGTTCATGCCGAATATGGCACCGGTATTCACGCGGAGGTCGCCGGGGAGAATTATCCCATCTATGATTTCTTCTTTCCCGGACTGGTGATCGATGCACTCGAACGAGGTTCGAACGAGGCACTCTTGCGCTGGATTGACGAGATCATGGAGAACGATCTGCAAACCATCAACATGCTCGGCTGTCATGACGGCATCCCCGTATTGGACCTGAAGGGTAAAGAGGTTGGCGGCAGCTTCCGGGCGGGCTTGCTGGATGACAAGGATATCGATAACGTCGTGGATCAGATCATCGGCAGAGGTGGCAGAGTCAAGAATCTGTTCGGCCCGGACGGCAAAAAGATCGCCTACTACCAGGTCAATGCCACTTTTTTCAGCGCACTGGGAGAGGACGAACGCAAACTGCTCCTGGCCAGAGCCATACAAATGTTCATGCCTGGGATACCTCAGGTTTGGTATCTCGATCTTTTCGCCGGCAAGAACGATCACGAGGCGGCCGATAACGGCGGGGTCGCGGGACATAAGGAAATCAACCGCACCACCCTGACGCTGGACGACATTAATGATCGCATCGAACTGCCGGTAGTCCGGGATCAATTGGCGCTTATCCGTTTACGCAACCTGTCCCCCGCATTCAAGGGCGAAATGCAAATCCACCAAACCGAATCTTCGCGCTTGCATATCTCCTGGAAACACCCGCAAGCAACCGCAACCTTGCACGCCGATCTGCGTAGTCTCGAACTCGAAGTGTCTCAGGTCGTGGATGGGGAAAAAGAAATCCTGGTGTCCTTCGGAAACCAGCTCTCCGATTAACCTCTGTTACCCCAACGGAGCAATTCATGAAAATACTCGCCACTGACCTGGACCGCACCCTGCTTCCGAACGGTAGCTGGCCGGCAGACCCCGATGCCATCGACCTTTTCAACAGGCTCACCGAGCAACACGACGTACTGGTCGTCTATGTCACCGGACGAAATCTGGATCTCTCAGAGAAGGCAATTTCCGAGTACGGCATTCGACTGCCGGACATACTCATCGGCGACGTCGGCACCTCCATCAGGAAGCACAGGAACGGGAACTGGGTAGCCGATACCGGTTGGGATATCCATGTAAAACGGACCAGCCCGAGATGGGATGCAGAAGCCATCCGCCATGTCGTGGCCGGAGTGGACGGCCTTACCGAACAGGAACGCGAACACTGCGGCCCGTTCAAACAGAGCTACTACGTGGATCATGATCGAAAAGACGCCGTGATAGACGCGGTGAACGAAAGAGTCAAAGGCAAGTACGATGAAGTTATCGTTTACAGCTTCGACTCCCAAACCGGTGACGGGCTCCTCGATTTTCTACCGCAAAGCGCCACAAAGCAGACCGCACTGGAATACGTTGCGGAGGAGTTTAACGCCGCCAAGCCTGATGTGGTCTTCTGCGGTGACAGCGGTAACGACATCTTCCCGCTCACGGCAGGATTTTCCGGCGTCCTGGTGCGAAATGCAGACGATCAACTCGTCGCCGGCGTCAGGCAGGCTATCGAAGCGAACCCGCGACTGAAGGTCTACTTCGCAAAAGGAAACTTCCAGGGATTAAGCGGTTACTACACCAGCGGCGTCATCGAAGGCGCATATCACTACGGCCTGTTTCAGGATTAGGGCTGCCTATGTGACTTGCAGCCTGGGCCATTTATAGCTGGTCGAACTGTCGTCAGGTTTTTCGACGTTCAGTCAGCGAACCGGAGAGAATGCGCTCAACCTCGGACGGCTTTTTAATTTCGTAGTACCAGTCCATGGTTTTGTGAAGGCCTTCGCGAAAAGAAATCAGCGGGCCCCACCCCAGCAGGTCCCTGGCTCTCGAATTGTCGGCGACGCGATTGACCGGCCCGGTTGGCATATGACGCAGACACTCAATATCTGCCTTGTGATCGGCATACCTCAATACCTCTCGTGCCGCATCGATCACGCACACCCGTTCCATGGTCCCGATATTGACGGCACCGCCATCGTCGATTCGCTCGGCGGCCAGCAGGGTTCCGGTCACGATGTCGTCAATATAGGTCCAGTTGCGAACCTGAAGCCCATCACCCCATATCTCGAACGGCGTTTGCTTAACGAATGCGCGTGCGATCATCGCCATAATGGCGTGACTTTCAAGACCCCGCGGACCATAGGCGGTAAAGTAACGACAGCATGCCGAGCGCATCCCATATTCCTGCCAGTAGGATCTTAGCGTGAGTTCGCCCATCAGCTTCGCCCAACCGTACATGTTATCGGCATCGTAGGGTGGTCGAACGAGGTCTTCGTAGAGAAAAATCTCTTCGTCGGGATCTGCCTGGAGCGCGTTGGGATAAACACACCCGGACGAGGCAAAGACCACCTTCTCAACACCCGCACGAAGCGCTTCACGGAACACCAGACCATCCAGCGCCAGATTGGAGGCCGGGTCGGCCTGATGGAGATCCACGTAACCTCTTCCGCCGTGAATGGCCGCCATGTGGAACACCAAATCACAACCGGCAACCGCTGAGCGGGCCACGCCGGGTTCAAGCAAATCATCATGAATCAACTCAATGGCATTCGATGCCAGGTGCGCCTGCACATTGGCCATCAACCCGGTGGAAAGATCGTCCACCACACGGATAGCCGCACCGAGTTCCACCAGGCGGTCGACCAAGTGGGAGCCGATAAACGAGGCTCCTCCGGTGACCAGTACTTTCTTGGCTTTCCAGTTCATGGGCTCGCACACCACCTCTATCGCTTTGGGAAAGGGCTTCAATCGTGAAGAGAGAAAGACCCCCAATGAGGCGAAGTATAAACGGAAGGCGGCAGGCGTTAGCTCATGCTTGCTTGGTGATGCCGGTGGCCGTTTCGATCATCCCCTCGCCTTGGCCGAGGGTGAATAACGGGAAGTCCCTGCGCGGCAGTTTGATGCTGGCATCCATTTCCATGGGGGACATCGGAACATTGGCCACGAACAATCGATGGCCCTCGGCGCGAGGCGTCTCTTCACGCCCATCGAGGAACGCGATCCCCCCGCGATTCAGCAATCTTGAACGAACAAGATCAACATCCCGCGTTTTCGGGCAGGCTTGCTGAATGCCTTCCATCGAAACTGCTTCCCGCTTCTCCGCTGTCACGACCAGTTGTCAGTCGGCGTTGGAGTAACCGGAAATAAACTCCTTGGGTGGTCCGCCTTCGGGCGGAAATACATGGCGTTTGATTTTTCCGATGTTGCCACCATAGGCATGGATGCTTATGGAGGCCTGCTCGTCCAGGGCGTTTCTAACCTTGTGCACGTCGCCGCAGGTGGGGGATACGAACTCGACATCGCCAGGCAGCAGTTCGATTTCTTCGCCGGTGGCCTTCGGTGGGTGCTCCGCCTCTATTTCATAGTTCTGTGCCAACTCGGCCCCGCGCAGCATGCCGATGACACCCCAAACGGTGTGATCGTGTATCGGCGTACTTTGTCCCGGCCCCCAAACAAAACTGACCACCGACAGTCGGTCTTCCGGATCAGCGTAAAGCAGGAACTGCTGGTAATACCGGGCATCTGGCATGGCGTGAGCGGGATCAAGCCAGTCATCCCTGGCGACCAGCGTCCGCATACATTCGCCGACCTTGGGCAGAAAGACGCTTTCGTCGTTCCCCTCTTCCAGAAGCGAGGTGACCTCATCTACAAACTGCTGCAGTTGCGGGGACAAGTGCTTGGGCTGCATGTCTACTCTCCTTGGGCGGCATCTGATTCATGGGTCATTGATCCCATAATACGGGACCACGGTTGATTCAGAATCTCTGCCTGTCAACAGAATTAATGCCCGATGGTGGAGAGTGACTCGCAAACGAAACCATCTCAAAGACTCAGGCGCCGTTTCGCCTCTCCCCAGGTCATACACCGCTGCCAATCCAGATCGCTACGAATGGTGACGGGATCAGGACAGGCCCCCGTGTAGACGTCCGGATGGGCGCGTCGCCGGGACAAATCAAAGCCGGCGAATATCTCGTAGTCCCGCAGGGTTCTCGCCGCTCCCAGGCCATAGGGTGCCAACGATGCCGCATCGCCCGAATACAAAAGCCGATGCAGGCGTTTCATGGCCACGGCATTTCGCGAATCGACCAGTTCATCACCCTGCTCCCAGTGCCGGCGTGGCGGACCCGTACGGTGGTCCATGTGCCAGACAAGCACCTCGGTGGGCAGGAAAAAATCATACCCCCATGTGAAGGACCGTACCGTTATGTTGAACTCCTCGCCCCAGTAGTAATGATCGGGGTCCTGGGGAACCTCCACATTCCACTGCCCCCGGGTGAAGGCAAAGTTTCCGCTGACAAAACGAGTGCGGCCCGGGCGCTGCCTGTTGGGCGGACCGAAATCGAACCAGGGCGCCCACCCCGGCGGGCTCCAGTCATTCACGATGGTCGTCGGCACGCCCATGTCATGGCGGCACCGAACCACGCCTTCGTCGTCGTAATGGAATAGCGGCGCGTTCATGCTCAGAATCGGCTTCTCGCCGGGCATGGATTCGAGCATGGCAATCAGCTTCGAGTCCCACTCGGGCTCGAACCACATGTGCGAATCCACCTGCAGGGTGTAGGGTTCTCCCCGCCACAGGGACTGGGCGAGATTCCGCGCCCAGGGGCCGCCCTGGCTCTGCTGGATCGTCGCGTCGATAAAGCGGAAACGTCGATCGCGCCGGAACTCGTCGAGATCAACGGGCCGGACCGGGTCTCCCTGCCAGCAGATACCGAAGCGAAGCCGAGCGGGGTCATCGGCGGCGTCAAGGGCGGACCGCAGCGTCCGCGGGAGCTCCGGGTCAGTGTAGGCGGCAATGGCGACGAAGATGGCGGAGCTCATGGCGGTGCAGGTCTACCCTCACGTCGCCCGAATCCTGATGCGCGCCACCCTGACCTTGACGGGAATTCCGTCATCAATGCCCACCCCCTTCGCTACACCTGTAACACGTTGATTGATCGCCAGATAATGCTTTGCTTAGCCATCCGGCAAACTGCCTGGACGGTGGCATCCATTCCTGTTTTTCTGGAGATATTGTGCTATTTTGGACTGAAAAGGTTGGTCATTTCAGTCAGTATCGGTAAATAGTTAAGACTGCCATCATCGAACATTACAAAGGAACACCCATGACGGACAGCAACGACACCAAGACGAAAGAACAGCTGCTCGCAGAAATCGAGGCGCTGCAGGATCAGCTTGCGGCAAAGAGTGCCGGGGCTGACGAGAATGCGTCGGCAAGATCCGCCGAACCGACTTTCTCACGGCCGATGACCCGCCGCGAGGCGCTCACCAACTGGATCGCCCCCGTGGTCCTTTCGGTGCCCATCGTCGCGGCCATGCGTTCGGAAACGGCTCATGCACAGGCACCCGGACCGCAACCCACTTTGGGTCCGGAACCCACCGAGAGACCGCCCCAACCGCCTCAGCAGGCGCGTTCGGTGCCCGGACTCGGCACAGCCGGTGCTGTCGCGCTTGGCGGGGCCCTGGCTGCTGCGGGCGCAAAGGCGCTGAAGAACAGGAAAAACACGTCTGACGACGAATCTGAAGGCGGCAGCTAAACCGACTAACCGTTACGCATCCGCCCAGCTGTGCCGCCTGATCCATTCCCCGGCGCCCGACCGAGAAAAAAGCCGGGCTTCGAGGCCTTCGCCGTGGGTGACGAAGTTCTTCTGCTGCCGCCGGCGGGAGATCGTGCACTTGCCCTGAATCGATCCGGCGCCCTCATCTGGACCCTGTGCGACGGACGCCACACTCTCGTCGGGATGCTGCGCGAGCTGGGCTCCCGCTACAACGGCGACAACGTCACGATGCTCGCCGATCTGTCGGAGGCGCTGCTCCGCTTTCACCACCTGGGCCTGATCGAGCTGGCGGCGCCGGCCGTGGACGGTTCGGCAAACCCGGTCGAGCCAGCCCTGAAAACACCCCGAATCCGCTTCCTGTGCGGCATCGAAGACCAGCCGTACTTTCACTGGCAGCTTGCGATCCTGTTCGAGTCGCTGGTAAACCAGCTGCCGAGCGGCTGGGACGCCACGGTGGTTGTCTGCAACGATCATACGGAACTGTCAGCGGAGTTGAGACACATCCTCGACGTCTACCAGGTGGAAGCAATAACCGGGACCAACCACGCCCACAGCCACGACATCGATTTCCCGTCGGGTCACGGCGGCTATGCGGCCCTCAACAAGGTTGAAGCGCTCAGCGCTTTTGCAAGTCACGCGGAGCTCGACGACATCGTCTGCCTGATGGACACCGATGTTTTTCTGTTCGGCGAGCTGCAGCGCGACCTTTTCCCGGCCGGGAACGCATTGGCCGCCAACCGGACAATCGGCGACAAGTACTTCATGGGCTACGGCAACCCCGTGGGCGTCAATCTCCAGAGGCTTCTTGGCGCAATAGGTTGTGAGACCGAGCTTCAGGCAGGCGGGGTGACCGTATTTCTCACCGGCGACACCCTGGGCAACGGAAAGATCATCCAGGACTGCTTTCGTTTCGCCCAGGTGCTTTACCTACTGGGGAAGGTTGCGGGACTCTCCGACCACAACACCTGGGTGGCGGAAATGGCCTGCTTCGCGATGGCGCTCACAGCCAACCAGGTCCCGCACGAACTGCTCGACGCTCCCCAGTTCGCCGTGCCCGAGCCGCAACAAACCAGGTTACCGGAAGGCACTTTCTTTCACTACTACACTGACGTCAACGACGGCAACGGTGGACCCTTTGCCGGCTCCGAGTGGCACAAGCAGCTCTTCCGCCAACGGAATTTTCTGAACGATGACCTGGAGAGCTTCGATGCGGGCACGGCGGGTGAAGCCGAACGCCGGTTCCTCGATCTCGCAAAGGCCGCAAGGAGGAGGCTGGATGAAACGGACACCAGGTGACACCCCGGGGCTGATTGCTGAACTTGAAACACCACCGTTGCTGCTCGAAAGGCGCGAACACATGCTGGCTGAAGCCCCTCCCTGTCTCGGCCTCGGCTACCGCAAAGAGAGACTGGACTCCGCCGTTTTCGCGCGGCTGGCCGATCACTTCCGGTCAAACGTTGAAAACTTTCGCGCAGAATACGAAATCGAGGAAATCGGCAACGACCACCCCGGGACCATTCCCACCCTGATTTACGAGGACAAAGCGTTCAACGCGCGCCTCGCCGAAGAATTGAGACCCATCCACGAAGCCTGGGCGGGGATGCCGCTCGAGCTCTCCTACTGCTACGGCATCCGCTGTTACCAGCGCGGCACCTATCTTTACAACCATGTGGACCGGCAGCCGCATTTCGTCAGTGCAACGATCTGTGTAGACCACGCGCTCGACTCGCCCTGGCCCCTGCACATCGAAGGCATCGACGGCGAAGTACGCCAGATAGACATGGAGCCCGGCGAGTTCGTTTTTTACGAGGGAACCCGCCTCGTCCACGGCCGCCCCTATCCCCTGGACGGCGACTACTATGCCGGCGTCTTCGTCCATTATCGCCCGGCCGACGGCTCAACGAGGACCACCGGGGGATAGATGCGGTACCTGTATTACACGAATTATCTGTCGGGACACTCGGGACTGAGCAATGGCATCATGTCGGTGGAGATCGGCGTCGTCCTCGCCCATCTCACCAACCGCCTTCTCGTACTCGACGGCAATGTCTCGCCACCCGCCAACATCGTCGCCTACGATGGCCGCGTCAACAACGGGAATCCGAGCCGCGTCACCGACCTCATCGACATCCCGCTACCCTGGGCAGAACCAGACTCGGTGCACCTCGAAGGCCTCGAGAGCCTGGAACTCACGAATTTGTCCCTCGGCAGTATCGCGTTCTACTTTCCGAACACTGTGAACGTGTCGAGCAAGGATGCGAGGAGCTTCGCCCGCGATCGCGACCACTGGCTGACCCTGAGCGGCGAACACGAGCGGGTGCCCGTACTGCGGCTTTCGGAAGACCCGTTGATACCCGGAACCGACCGCCACCGCACCAACCTTTCCTATTACAGTTACCTGTTCTATCTGAACGACGAAACCCGGCGTTCGGTTTATCGCGTATTGCAGCGCATGCAGCCCAAACCGGCGTTTAGCGACCTGGCGAAACGCGTGGCCCGCGACATCGGCCCGTTCAACGCCGTCCATATGCGGCGCGGCGACTTCAAGGTTACCTACGGCGTCACGACGCTCGACCGCCAGCCGTGGGAAGCAATAGAGGCCATGGATCAGGTCTTCTCGCGGGAGGACCCGCTGCTCATAGTGACCGACGAGCGGGACGATCCGTTCTTTGACGAAATCAAACTCGCCTACCCCGATCACTTTTTCGTCGACTGGCACATCCTCGATCATTATGGCGCGGAATTCTCCCGGCTTCCCCGCACAGACAGTCTCAGCCTCGCCTACCTTTCCCAGCTGGTTGCGGCCGAGGCGCAGGAATTCATCGGGACCATGACCAGCACCTTTACTGCACTCATTCAGCGATACCGTGGCAACGGGGGAAAGCAGGAGGCATTCCGCTACCTCTGGAACGAGTTGCCCGCGCCGGGGGGCGCCTTCGAGCGCGGCCGCCACGCCGTCAGCGACTGCATCCCGCTGGACAGGGGTGTGATGGTCGAGGAGTTCGAGGGCACCTATACATGGAATCGCGTCAGCCAGCTTCTCAACCCGGCCTGGATGCGGGAGTGGCCGGAGAGCTTCCTGACACCCGAAGTGCTCGCCACGGGCGAACTTGCTTCGAGGCAACGGAACGACCCTGATATGGTTTCGCCACCGGTTGTCGATAACGCGGAGTTACCTGCGATACAGGTTGCTTTCGGGAATCTTCAGGTCACGGTCCGTTGCAGCGATGCGCAACTGCTGCATCAACTGGCCCCGGGTCTGGGTGCAATGCCGGGGACACCACCCCGTAACGTCATCGCTGCACTGGCTATCAGGAACACCGGCAACCGTTACCGGGTACAGCCTGCAGAAGGATCACCGGGAGAATCCTGCAGCAAGGCCGGGCTGGCCGATACGCTCCGACAGGTGATCGTCGGGATCTTTTCACGCGTTCGCAAAGGGCACAGCTGGCTCGCGGGTACAGCCCTGGCCAGGGACGGTAACGGACTGCTGGTCACAGGCGATACAGGCGCCGCGGATGACTCGCTGGTCGGGGCCATGCGGAAGAAGGGCTGGGATCTGCTCGACAGCGGAATCGTGGCGGTACGCAACAGTGATCTGATGATTATTCCACTGGGCGCCCGCACACAACCGGAGGGGACAGCAGCTCACACGGGACGCCTGTTGACCCCGCTCGCTGGCGTTGTTCTCGCCGACAGGATGCCCCTCTATGGAAACGACGTGATGGTACCCATCTCACCCGCAACGACGGCCGCACAATTGATCCCCGCGTCACATGACTTCAGGTCCGAACGACGCGGCGCGGTGGAAAGGCTCTGCCGGCTGGCCGGGGAAAGGCCCGCTGCCCGACTCGGCTGGGACAACCCACAACAGGCCGCGACCCTCATCTCCCAGTGGGCGGACGCGAATACGCCGGCAGGGGCATGATGGAAACGCCTCGTGACATTCACCTCCGCCTCCAGCTGCTGGGCGGCCATCTACAGGAAGTGACTTTGTCGGAAGACGACCCCGAGCTTGTTGCTCTCTACAAAGCACTCTCCTCTCCCGAATCAACGCACAGCTTCGTACAGCTGCCAAAGAATGGCGGCGCAGCCGCCTTGTCGCTGCACACCTCCCGGGTTGTTTCGATCGATAGCGAACCGCCGGTGCTGATCGAAGCATCCAGGATGCCGATTTCATCGAACGAGGCTAGCCGCAGCCATGTTCGCCGCCCCCGATACATCGTCATCGATGATTTTCTGTCACCCCGGGAACACCGCGAAATGCTCGCGCTTGTCCTGGCGTCAGAGGAGGCTTTCAAAGCCGGTACCGCGGTCTCAAAAGATCCCGAATACCGCCAGAACCTGGTCATCATGGAATTTGGTGAGACCGTGCATGCAAAGCTGATTCAGAACCGGTTACTGGTCTGGTTTCCGATTCTGGCGAAGACCTTCGGCATGGATGTCTTCCCCCTCGAGATGATCGAATCACAGCTGACCGCCGCAGGAGAAGGGCAGTTCTACAAGGTACATAGCGACGATGGACCTGCACTCCCGAGGGCGCTGTCCTGTATCTACTATCTTCACCGCGAGCCGCGTGGTTTCGCTGGTGGCGAGCTGCGGCTTTACGATTGCATCGAAGAACAGGGCACACGAAATCCGGCCGACACTTACACCAGCCTGGAACCCGTGAACAATCGAATGGTGGTCTTCCCAAGCGGGGAATTTCACGAGGCCATGCCGGTCCGCTGTCCTTCGGGAGACTTCACCGATTACCGGTTCGCGGTAACCAACTGGCTTCATCGCAGTGAAAAACCAGACAGCGAGGCCACCTTCGGCTGGGGTCACTTCCACTGCGGCGTGGTGGCGCCCCAGTTCGCAAACGCAGCCGCTGCACGGGGCGACAAGTCATGATCTATACCCTGTTCAGCACAGTAAACGACGACTCCTCGCAGTGGCAGGCGGATTTACTCGAGTACTCGTGGGGACGGATCCGGCAGCCCGGTGAACTGGTGCGACTGATCGCCAGCAGGCCCGACCCCTCGCCACCGAAACACCACCACGCCCGCCTTGTCGAAACGCTGAACTGGTCACCGCACCCGTTCACCGGTGATGAATATCCGCCGTATAACCTGGCCGCGTCGTTGCTCGAATGGCTGTTCTCCGAGCCGGTCAACGGGACCGTACTGTTACTCGAATCGAACTGTGTATTCCGGTCTGCCGTTGCAACGGAGACAGCACCCGGTCAGGTGCTGGCGACCGGCTGGAAACGGACTGCCGCGCGGTGACGGCCCCTTCGGCCTGGGCCCGGACTACAGTTTCCTTGAATACTATTGCGTGGATCGGTCGCTGACCCTCCCCGCCGTCACCCTACCGCTCCTTATCCATTCCAGCGATCTGCGGAAGATCGCCGCACGCTGGCTGGAGTTGACCGGCATCATCCGCGCCGAGACAGCAGGCCCCGGCCAGTCATCATTACAGGACGCCAAGCAAGCTGGCCTACATGATCGCCGCGGCCGAAGCGGATATGCACACCACCGTAGCCGGGCTGGGCATTGGGACAGACGCCGCCGAAAACCACGCACCGATCCTCGTTCGACGGCCTGTTTATCGAATCGCCGGTTGGACACCGCGCCTGGGATGCGCGCACCTACCATGCCTGGGATCCGGTGGATTCCGCGCAAGCCAAAACCCCGCTCGGGCAGGAATTCCTGAACATGCTCGACTATTACGTGAACCGGCGAAAAGCGGGGGAAATACACTTGGCCCTGGTGCGACCCCGCCGGCGCAAGGGTGTGCGCGAAGGTCGAATCCTCGACAGGGTATTTGTCGTAGTTCCGGGCCGCTCGGACACGCTCTCGCTGGAACGAATCCGGTGCAACCATTTCTGGGAACTTTGTGGACGGCAGCCGCGACCTCGCCGAACTCACCCGCAGTATCGAAACCCGCTTTGGCCTGGCTCCCGGGGCTGCAAACGCGGATATTCAGGCGGTCATCGAACGTCTCGAGAGCGTCGGCGCCCTTGAACTGAAACCTGCATGAGCACCACTACTGCGGGGAAACCCCGGATATTCATCTCGATCGCATCCTATCGCGATGAATACCTTCCTTTCACCATAGATTCAGCGCTCGCCAATGCCATCCACCCCGACCGCTTGACGTTCGGTATATGCTGGCAGGCGGACGCCGCTGAAAGTCTCGGGCGTTTCGAGACCGATTCACGGTTTCGTATCCGCAAGTACCCCTATTACGCCACCCTCGGTTACGGCTGGGCGCGCGCCGAGGTCCAGAAACTCTACGACGGCGAGGCCTACCACCTGCTCATCGATTCCCACAGCGCCTTTGCGCCGGGATGGGACGAGAACCTCATTCGCAACTTGAGGGCAAGCCAGGCGCCAAGCCCTTGCTGACCACCAGTTCTCCGCCTTTCAGTTTCGACAAATCCGGGAACCTTGTATTCCCATGGTCGGGCACCATCCTGGACGGTGTGCCGCTGATGCGGTGCGAGCGCATCCGACCCGTCGGCTGGCTGGACATCCAGATGTCCGACCAGAGGAAATCCGAGCGACACCAGAAGACGGCATTTGTTTGCTGCAACTTTGTGTTCACCCGTGGCGCCTGGATACGCGAGGTGCCGGAAGACCCCGCCATGATCAACGCGGGCCACG
>CAWGBV010000015.1:0-8610 GCA_963820915.1 uncultured Gammaproteobacteria bacterium
CTTCGTAGGGTGGAAGCCCATCGGGGCGTTCCACCATAAACGCGATTGGGACGCCCCATGCGGCGGATCGCCGGAGACCATGCAGAATTAATACACCTTCGTAGGGTGGAAGCCCCATCGGGGCGTTCCACCAAAAACGCAATTGGGACACCCCATGCGGCGGATCGCCGGAGACCATGCAGAATCAATACATCTTCGTAGGGTGGAAGCCCCATCGGGGCGTTCCACCATAAACGCGATTGGGACGCCCCATGCGGCGGATCGCCGGAGACCATGCAGAATTAATACACCTTCGTAGGGTGGAAGCCCCATCGGGGCGTTCCACCAAAAACGCAATGGGGACACCCCATGCGGCGGAGCGCCGGAGACCATGCAGAATTAATACACCTTCGTAGGGTGGAAGCCCCATCGGGGCGTTCCACCAAAAACGCGATTGGGACACCCCATGCGGCGGATCGCCGGAGACCATGCAGAATTAATACACCTTCGTAGGGTGGAAGCCCCATCGGGGCGTTCCACCAAAAACGCGATTGGGACACCCCATGCGGCGGATCGCTCGGAGACCATGCAGAATTAATACACCTTCGTAGGGTGGAAGCCCATCGGGGCGTTCCACCAAAAACATGACCTGCCCTGTTCAATTCATCAGCAACCGCCCTGAGCTGCCAGTTTGCAGTTGCAAGAAAGCCCGTTAAACCGCCGCCTCGCCCTCTTCGCCGGTACGGATACGAATGACCTCTTCCACCGAGGTGACGAAGATTTTGCCATCGCCGATCTTACCGGTGCGCGCGGCATTGCTGATGGCCTCCACGCAGGCCTCGACCTGGTCGTCGGTCACCACCAGTTCCAGCTTGATCTTGGGCAGAAAATCCACCACGTACTCGGCACCACGGTAGAGCTCCGTATGGCCCTTCTGGCGCCCGAACCCCTTGACCTCGGTAGCGGTCATCCCGGAAACACCCACCGAAGACAACGCCTCGCGAACGTCGTCGAGTTTGAAGGGCTTGATGATGGCATCGACCTTTTTCATGGATATCTCCGAATAGATAAAGCGAATCAGTAACCGTTGGTGATGGGGTAACGCCGGTCCCGGCCGAACGCCCGGCGGGTTATTTTTACGCCTGGAGGCGCCTGTCGGCGTTTGTATTCGTTGACGTCCACCATTCGGGCGACGCGAGCGCACTGTCTCCGCGTCAAAACCTTCGGCGACAATTTCGTCGACGCTCAGATCCCGTTCCACATAGCGCTCAAGTATGGGATCGAGAATATCATAGGATGGCAGGCTGTCCGTGTCTTTCTGGTCGGGTGCAAGCTCGGCGCTGGGTGGTCGATCGATCACACGCCGCGGAATCACCTCGCCAGCCCCGATTGAGCCAGCGCGAGATTCGGTAAACCAGCGTCTTGGGAACATCTTTGATGGGCGCAAATCCACCGGCCATATCGCCATAGAGCGTGGCGTAGCCCACCGACATCTCGCTCTTGTTGCCGGTGGTGAGCAACATACGCCCGGTCTTGTTGCTGATGGCCATGAGCAAAATACCGCGACAGCGTGCCTGAATGTTTTCCTCGGTGACATCCATGGGCAGACCCTCGAATTCGGGCGCCAGCATATCGAGAAAGGCCCTGAAAGCAGGCTCGATGGGAATCGTCCGGTACTTCACGCCCATATTCCTCGCCTGCTCCGCCGCATCTTCGTTACTCATATCCGATGTGTAGCGGGAAGGCATGAGCACGGCCTCGACCTGGTCTGCGCCGAGCGCATCGACCGCAACGGCCAGGGTCAGCGCGGAATCGATACCACCGGACAGGCCAACCACGGCACCCTTGAAACCGTTTTTCCGCACATAGTCACCGGCGCCCAGCACCAGCGCCTGGTAAACCGCCTCTTCCTCGGGCGCATGGGGATGGACATGACGGCCGTCACTGACACGCAGGGGTATCGCGTCCTCAAAGGCCACTGTCTCGCAGGCCTCGGAAAACCACTCCGAGCGTTGCACCACTGCGCCCTCGGCATCGACGGTAAAGGAACCGCCGTCAAATACCAACTCGTCCTGCCCGCCCACCAGGTTCACGTAAAGGATCGGGACGCCCTGTTTCCCGCGCCCTCTTGGACAACAGCTCCTCACGCTCCGGGGCTTTGCCTTTGTGAAACGGGGAGGCATTGAGATTGACGATGAGGCGGGCCCCCGCGGCAACAGCCCGCTCGGCAGGCAATGGATACCAGATATCCTCACAGATGGTCACGCCGACGGGGATGCCCTCAATCTCCACCACAACGGCATTTTCACCCGATTCGAAATAACGCTTCTCATCAAAGACACTGTAGTTCGGAAGCAGGGCCTTGTGGTATTCGGCCACCAACTCCCCATCGCGGTAGACACCGGCGGCATTGAAGCGTTGTCCGTCCTTGATGACCGGGTAGCCGAAAAACAGGTGGATGCCGGTCACCTCCTCGGCAATTTTTTTCCGCGCCGCATCAATTCGATCATTCAGCGCTGACCTTAAAAGCAGGTCCTCGGGCGGATAGCCGGTCAGGGTCAGCTCGGGAAAGACAATGGCGTGGGCGCCCTGCTCATCGCGGGCCCTCGACGCCGCGTCGATCACCCTGCGGGCATTGCCCTCAATGTCTCCAACCAGCAGATTGATCTGTGCCTGAGCAATTCTCAGGGCCATAGCCACTCACTCTTCTTCGGTGCGTCCGTGGAGCAGTACAGAGTGTCTCCGAACCCGACGACAGCTTCAACCAGGGAAACACCCGGCCCCGGCGTCTGACGCCGGGGCCGGGTCAAAAAACGCGTCAGGCAAGCAACTCCGCCATACGCCTGCCGATGTCGGCGGGGGATCGTACTGTCGCCACGCCCGCACTCTCGAGCGCGGCGTATTTGCCGTCGGCGGTGCCACTGCCGCCGCTGATGATCGCGCCGGCATGGCCCATCCGCTTTCCGGGAGGCGCCGTCACACCGGCGATATAGGCCACCACCGGTTTCGACATGTTGTCCCTGATATATTCGGCCGCCTGCTCTTCGGCCGTTCCGCCGATCTCGCCCACCATCACCACGCCCTCGGTCTGCGGATCTGATTCAAACAGCTCGAGGCAATCGATAAAATTCATACCCTGAATCGGGTCGCCGCCGATGCCGACACAGGTAGCTTTGGCCCAGCCCTTCGCGTAGTCGTCTGGAAAACCGCTTCGTAGGTCAAGGTGCCGGAGCGCGAAACGATACCCACCCGGCCTGCCTGGTGAATGCTGCCGGGCATGATGCCGATCTTGCAGTCACCGGGGGTGATCACGCCCGGGCAGTTCGGTCCCACCAGGCGGGAATCACTGTCCTGCAAGCGCGGCCTTGACCTTGAGCATGTCGAGCACCGGAATGCCTTCGGTAATACAGACGATGACCTTGATGCCGGCATCGGCCGCCTCAAGAATGGCATCGGCGGCAAATGCGGCGGGCACGTAAATCATTGTGGCATCGGCGCCGGTTTGCGCTACGGCATCGTGTACCGTGTTGAATACCGGAAGATCAAGGTGCTGCTGGCCGCCCTTGCCAGGCGTCACGCCGCCGACCATGTTGGTGCCGTAGGCAATCGCCTGCTCGGAATGGAAGGTGCCCTGCTTGCCCGTAAAGCCCTGGCAGATGACGCTTGTGTCTTTGTTAATAAGAATGCTCATGTCCGTTCTCCTCAGGCCGCTGCCGCAGCAACCACTTTCGGGCTGCTTCGGTCAAATCTGGCGCCGTCTCGAGATGCAGGCCGCTGTCGTGCAAGAATGCCAAGCCCCTGTTGTGCATTGGTGCCTTCCAGCCGCACCACCACAGGCACCGTGATGCCCACTTCCTTCACCGCGTTGATGATGCCCTCGGCAATCAGGTCGCATCGCACGATACCGCCAAAGATATTGACCAGCACCGCCTCGACCTTCGGGTCCGACAGGATCAGCTTGAAGGCCTCGGCCACACGTTCGGCCGTGGTGCCGCCACCGACATCGAGAAAATTCGCCGGTTCAGGCCGCCATGCAGTTTCACCAGATCCATGGTCGCCATCGCCAGGCCCGCGCCGTTGACCATGCAGCCGATCGCGCCATCGAGGCTGATGTAGTTGAGATCATGCTCACTCGCCATGGCCTCGCGTTCGTCCTCCTGGGAAATATCCCTCAGCGCGACGATCTCGGGATGGCGCATGAGCGCGTTGTCATCGAGATTGATCTTGGCGTCGAGGGCGATGAGATGCTGATCGACGGTCACCACCAGCGGGTTGACCTCGACCAGCGAAGCGTCCTTGGTGAGAAACAGGGTGTAGATGCCCTGCATGATGACGCCCAACTCCCGACCTGCTGTCCGGACAGATTCAGGGCAAAGGCCATGCGGCGGCATTGGTACGGCTGCAAACCGGCCACCGGATCGACCTTGATGGTGAAGATCTTCTCCGGCGTCTCTTCCGCCACCTCTTCGATATTCATACCGCCGGCAACCGAGCCCATGAAGATCACACGGCGCGACTGGCGGTCCACCAGCGCACTGAGATACAGCTCACGATCGATCTCAGAGGTTTTTTCCACCAGGACCTGATTGATGGGCAAACCCGGCTCCCCGGTCTGCTTGGTAACAAGACGGGATCCCAGCATGCGTCCAGCGGCTTCGGATGCGGCTTCGGGCGAATCCACCAGGGCCACGCCGCCCGCCTTGCCCCGACCACCGGCATGAACCTGAGCCTTGACGATCCAACGCGATCCGCCCAGTTCAGATGCCGCACGGGCGGCCTTCTCTGCCGAGGACACGGCGCGCCCCTCGGGTACCGGCACACCCTGCTCGGCAAACAACTGTTTCGCCTGAAATTCGTGTAAATTCACACCTATCCTCCTGGCTTTTTATACTTTCAGGGCAATCATAGTCGAAATAAGAATTGCGAGGTTAAATACATGGGATTGCGCTTCATAGCATTCCTGGTGTTGATCGGACTGGTCGCTTTCTTCGTCCGCCGCTTCATCCGGAACAAGCTCACCCAGCATGACGAAAAGAAAAAGATCGAATCACGCGCAACGATCAAGTGCGACCATTGCGGGGTATTCGTGCCCGAATCGGAGGCACTTGAGCAGGACGGAAACCACTATTGCTGCCGAGAGCATTTACCGGCGCACGACGAGACCGACGACTGAGACCTGACGTTGTGTTAGTCAAACAACCCGCATCCCAGCATACCCAGGATGGATGGCGCGCTTTGGCGCTGTTCGGTGTCTATCACCTGGCGCTTGGAATGGTGCTCCTTGTTTCGCAGCAGCAGAACGTCTTATACGGATTAGGGCAAGAGCTGCCTGACCTCTACCGAACGGTTGGCTGGTTTTACATCGTCGGGTCTGTGCTCGCCATCATACTGGCCGTCGCTCGGCGACCCGCATTTCAGATTCAGATTCACACCGCACTATTGGTCGATGTCGTCGCGCTTACCCTGGTGATCTACGCCAGTGGCGGCGTCGGGTCGGGAGTCGGACTCCTGCTCGCCGTTTCTTTGGCGGTGGGTTCACTGCTGACCACTGGATTATCACCTTTTCTCTTCGCCTCTCTCGCTACGATTGCGGTAATCGGCGAAGAAGTGCTGTCGGTACTGTCAGGCAGCACGACTACCGGCGCGTACTTACACGCCGGCCTGCTGGGTATCGCGTTCTTTTCCATTGCGTCGCTGGATTTCATTCTGTCCCGGCGCCTGCAGGCCACCGAACAATTGGTTCAGGAGCAAGAGCTTGACCTGGAGAATCTCAATGCCGTCAACGCTTTTGTCATTGAGCTGCTGGACTTGGGGGTCATTGCGGTAGACAGCGACCACCGGGTTCGACTACTCAACCAGACTGCCGAGGCCTGGTTTGGCGCGCAATGGCAGAGAAAGGGCGGCGCAAATCTCGCCTCGTTGAATCACGGCCTCCAGCAAACCCTGGACGATTGGCGGCAGGCATCCCGTGAAGCGTTGCCGATGATGCCGCCTCCCTTGAGATTGGGATCGCGGGAACTCAGCGTTCAATTCACGGAACTGAGCACGAATCCCGACCACGGCACCCTGATCGTGCTTCGCGACATGGAACAGATTCTTACCGAACAACACAAGACACAACTGGCCACCATCGGCCAGATGTCGGCGAGCCTCGCCCACGAGATTCGAAATCCGCTTTCTGCGATCAGCCAGGCGGCTCAGCTGCTGGACGAGTCTCCCGGCACGACGGAACAGCACCATCGCCTTTCGGAGATCATCCTTCGAAACAGCCACCGACTCGATCGAGTCATCGACAACATTCTTACCTTGGCAAGGCGCAGAAAACCTCAACAACGAGTTCTCGATATTGGGCCCTTTGTCGAACGAATAGCAGGACAAATCAAAAAGGACGATTCCGATGTGAAACTCGATATAAATACCTCCTGTGCCAAAAACGTTTCCGCACTGGTGGATGCAAATCATCTCGAACAAACACTGCACATTCTCGCAGACAACGCCATCAAGTACGCGGATGCGCCTTCTGGCAGAACGCGTATTGACTTCTATGTGTACTCGGACGACGAAGACGCGCCAGTTGTTGAAGTGCACGACAACGGCCCGGGTGTCCCAGACAAGATCGCCCAGAACATCTTCAAACCCTTCGTGAGTTCAGGCGACAGTTCAGGGCTGGGGCTTTTCCTGGCCAGACAGCTGTGCGAGATCAATCAGGCACGGTTGTCATTGGAAAGCATCTCAACGAAAGGCGCAAGATTCAAAATCAGGCTTCGCCGATCATGAGCATGGAGGTCGGACGATTCTATTATCGACGTTGCGAGATCACTGCTTCTGACAAACAGAATCATCATGGAGTCTTCTGCCAGCAAGACTTGTATAATTTGGTTATGTGAAGCAGCATGACAAATGATTCTCCAATGCCATCCGAACGGACCAATAATCGGATACTCTGCGTCACGTCGAACTTTCCCCGCTGGCGAGACGACAGCACCACGCCCTTCGTACTCAACCTGGCAAAAGATCTCCAGGAACTTGGCTGGAGAGTAGACATATTGGCTCCGCATGCGGAACAGGGAACCGCTTCAGTAGAAACGTTGGACGGCGTACACATTGAGCGCTTCAGCTATCTTTGGCCACAACGTCTACAGAGCATTTGCTACCATGGTGGCGCCCTCGTAAACTTGCGGCGGGACAAATCCAATCTGTTGAAAATTCCACTTTTCGTTGCTGCCGAATGGTTGGCCTTGATCAAGCGCTTAGCCACCGGAAATTACGATCTTCTTCATTCGCACTGGATTCTTCCGCAAGGCTTTACGGGTGTACTCGCCGCCAAACCCCTGGGCATCCCACACGTAACAACAGTCCATGGTGGAGACGTGTTCGCCCTTCAAGGCCCGCTGACGAGGCCCTTCAAGCGCTTTAGTCTTCAGAATGTTGATGCTGTTACGGTTAATAGCAGCGCAACTCAAAACGAAGTTCAGAAAATCGCGTACAGGCTAAACAATCTACAGAAAATACCTATGGGCGTAACCGTGGATTCAGTCGACGCCGATGACCCGAGAATCCGTAATCTACAACAGAAATTTCGGCGTAACGCCGGCCCTCTACTGATTTTCGCCGGCCGTGTTGTCAAGGAAAAAGGGATCGAGGACATCCTTGAAGCCACTCGGCATTTGAAAGCTATTTGTCCCGATACAACTGCCCTCATCGTCGGCGATGGACAGGATCGCAAGCAACTGGAAGAGACGACGAGCGCCCTGGGATTAGAAGACCGTGTAAAGTTTACCGGGTGGATAAAACCGGAAGAAATTCCAATTTACCTGGCAGCAGGTGACATTTTCGTCGGCCCATCACGCCAATCAAGAGACGGATGGATTGAAGCACAAGGGCTAACTTTTATTGAAGCAATGATATCCCGCACTCCAGTGGTGGCCACTCGATCTGGCGGGATCGTTGACTCGGTCATACATGAGCAGACCGGTTTGCTTGTGGATGAACGCGCACCGGAACAGATAGCCGACGCTGCATACAGGCTCATGTCAGATCTAAAGCTGCGCACCCATATCGTTGACTCTGCATTCACACTTGCATCGGATCACTTCTCGCGCGCCGCCTCTGCACAGGCGTTTTCATCACTTTTCTCCAGTGTGTTGAGAGATAGATCATCGAAGGTAGCGCAGTGAGGGGTGAGCATCGTCGCCAGCCTCATGCCTCCCTGAACGCAGACACGCGAATCAGAAAGGCACGTAAGATTGAGCACCTTTTGTCGCAAGTATGCCAACTGAGCGATTCATCCGTACTGGAGGTCGGCACAGGGTCTGGATTCATCGCGGCACACTTTGGCTCTGTAGTTGGCCCCAAAGGAAGGGTACAAGCTGTCGACCTAATCGACCAACGACAGGTACAAGAAGGCTTCGATTTTCAACTTGTCACGAATACATCCTTGCCTTTTGAAGATGCCAGCTTCGACATTTGCATCTCCAACCATGTAATCGAGCATGTCGGCAGCAAACCCGCTCAAGTACGCCATCTTCAGGAGATAAAACGGATTTTACGTCCAGACGGCTGGCTCTACCTCGCCGCACCCAATCGATGGGCTTTAATCGAGCCGCACTTCCGGTTACCTTTCCTGAGTTG
>CAWGBV010000016.1:0-33076 GCA_963820915.1 uncultured Gammaproteobacteria bacterium
GCATCGTGCTCAAAGCATTGCCTAAACTCTCCATTGATGTGCACACAGTGTAGCTCAAATCGATATCAAATTGCAGCAACTTTGTTGAAGACATTAAACCCTTCCAAACACTGTCAACGCTCGATACACTCTCGCAATCAGCAAATGAGAGCCTCAAAGACACGAGATTGCGTAACTTCTGCAGAGCTAACCCGAGTCCATGAATAGAAGAGAGGACCTTGCAACACGAAAAATCCAGTTGAAGTTCTGTCAATAAATGCATCTGCTCCAGTTCGAACCACAGCTTGCTAGTTTTTGTCAAATTCTGGCACCACGATGCGACGAGCTTAAGCGATCGTAGATTTTGTAAGCGCCCCAGACCGGTAGCAAATTCATCCGTCGAAAAACCTTTCGCCTGGATCTTTCTCCCTGACCTGCCCCAAGTGTCTCCGGGATTGAAGGGTAGTCGTCGCGTCGTCCGAATGCCCAGGCGATCCGGTATCAGTCCTGCCTTGGATTCGTCAGCGTTTAATCAGCGAAGGAAATAAGCAGAAGCGAGAAAATCGTGATGCGTACTGCTGTTTGCAGTGTGCGGCAGCTACCCCTTCGGGGATTGGCCAGACGGGGCACTCAGGATATGCGGCAACGCCAGTTCCACCGCCTCCAGGGCACCCTCCAGGTAACCCCCCTGCTCCGGCGCCGCCTCGGTGCCAACAAAATGTACGCGCCCATCCCACAGCCGGGATGCCTCCTGAGGCAGGCCGTACCTTGGATGGGACGCCACAGCCTGCTGGTCATCCACGGTGGCGGTGAAGGGGTCATCCGCCCAATCCTTCAGGATCAAGGCGAGCGGGCTGCCCGCCACCCCGCCAAACAGGCGTTCCAACTGCTGCTGTACCGCCTGCATCAATCCCGCCTCACCCAATCGCCGGCGACCCTCTGCCGGATAGCCCACAAAACCGAACAGTGCATAGGGTCCGCCCGCTGCCGCAGAGGCATCGTGAATCTCCATCAAGGGACCACGCCGACTGAACACATGGCCGGACAGGTTCCGCTCGCGCCAGAAAGGCTGGTCGTAAACCGCCAACACCTTGGCATGCCCCGCCATCCAGGTCCGAGTATCCATCAAGGCCTGCTGCAGCCCGGCCGGCAATGCGGGTTCAAACCGCAGGTCGCGTGCCAGCAGTCGGGGAGGCATGGCGAGAACAAGTTGAGGCGCACGGCAGGTCTCTCCCGTTGCACTCATCACCTCGACGAATTCCTCGCGTTGTACAACCCGCTGCACCGTCTGCTTCAGTCTCAGCCGGGGCGCCGGCAGAGTCTCTGCCAAGGCATCGATCAGGCGCCGGCCACCACCCGAAATTCGCATGGCGCCCTGATCGGGCGCCGGCCCGGCAAAACGCTGTACCTGCGCACTCTGACCATCTTCGTAGAGTACGTCTCCCTGAATGTACTGGGAAAAACGCCCTACGTTCAGTTCATCCAACAAGGCGCTGATGCGCGTTTGAAAGGCTGGCCAGAACCAGGCCGGCCCCAGATCGAGTTCAGCGAAAGCCGGGGCGGCATGGATACGTCCGCCCAACCGGTCACGGGCCTCCAGCACCAACGCGGCCCGCCCTGCCTGCTGCAGGCGATACGCCAGGTACAGCCCGCTGAGCCCTCCTCCTGCAATGACGACATCTGTCTGCATGGCAACCTTTTGTCAGCTGTAGTTCCTTTGGCGGAACAAGGTGCAACAAACCCGCCCGAATACCAACCCGCCAACCATGCTGGGGAACCATTGGATAGTGATGAAAATGAATCCCTTCCCCTGTCCATCAGCATCACTGCACGGTCGCCGATGCAATGGATTACAACGCCAGGAACTGATCAGGGATGTCGAACACCGCCCGCGGGAAACCGTTGAGTTCACCTGCCGCCGCTGTCTGGCATCAAGGCGACAAATGCCGCTAGCGTGACGGCTTCCGCCGAATCAGACCTCGCTGGACGCTTCCCCGCCCGAACTTCCGGCTGATCTCATCCAGCGCTTCATCAAGGGTTTGCTGTGCTCCGGGCGACATCGCTTCTTCTCTACCGAAGAGATCGTCTTGCAGATTCGCGTCCCGACCCCACCCGGAAACACCAAGACCAATCAGGCGCACCGGTTTTCCGCCCCAGCGCTCTGACTCGAATAGCGCCCAGGCCGCACGAAAAATCTCCAGGTCGCTGGCGGTCGGTACCGACAGGGTGCGGGAACGAGTGTGCGTATCGAAACCACGGAAACGTATTTTCAACGTCACCACCCTGCCCCTGTAACCCTCTTGCCGGGCAAGGTAACCAACTTCCTGCGCCGCCCAACGCAGCGTGTCGCGCAGCACCTCCGGATCCGTGACATCCTCGTTATAAGTCGACTCCTTCGAGATCGATTTGCGCTCCGCCACCGCATGCACTTCAGAAGACGCGTTGCCCCGGGCCTGCTCGTAGACATGCGTCCCCGCCAGGGCACCCAATCGCCGACGCATTTCCTCAAGCGAAATACGTCGCACGTCGGCCACCGTCTTTAACCCCATTCGCCGCAGCAGTGGTGCGGTTTTAACGCCCACGCCGCGCAGCACCGTCAGGGGCAAGGGATCGAGAAATGCCTGGGTCTGCTGCGGTGTCACAACGGTGAGTCCATCGGGCTTTTCGTAGTCCGAGGCAAGCTTGGCGATCAGGCGATTCTTTCCGATGCCGACGGACGCGGAAAGACCCACGGCGTCGCGAATGGCTTTCTTGGCCTTGCGGCCCACCATCCAGGGCGAGCCCACCAGGCGCTCAAGCCCGGAGACATCCAGATAGGCCTCATCGATCGAGACCTTTTCGACGACGGGCGACACCACGGATTCGAGTGCGCCCATGATCTCCCTGGACACCTGAACGTAATCCGCCATGCGCGGGCGGACGTAGACGGTTTCAGAAGGCAATCGACGCGCCGCTTCGGAAATCGGCATGGCCGAGCGCACACCGAAACGCCTTGCCTCATAGGAACAGGTGGCGACAACGCCCCGTTTTCCCGGTTCAGCCCCCACCACCACGGGGCGTCCCTGCCACTCCGGGTGATCGCGTTGCTCGACTGCGGCGTAGAACGCGTCGAGGTCAACGTGCATGACTAGTCGGGCCATGATTGACGCATCAGCCAAGGCGATTGATGTGCCTGGACCACCGATTCAGGTCGGTCCGAATGACAGGCACATCAAACCTCAGGCCTGCTCTGCCGGACCTGGTTCCGGATATCGGGACAGGTCTCCCAGGCAACATCCGGCAGGTCACAGACAGGGGCCTCAGTACATGTGATGACCGCCGTTGATCGACAGGGTGGACCCGGTAATGAAGTCCGCATCGTCGGCCACCAGAAACACCACTGCGCGGGCGATGTCGTCCGGCTTTCCCAGACGGCCCATGGGGATCTGCTTGATGATCTTGTCCAGAATCGGCTGCGGGACAGCACGGACCATCTCGGTCTCCACGTATCCGGGCGCAACCGCGTTGACGGTCACGTGCTTGCCTGCAAGCTCCAGGGCAAGGGCTTTGGTGAAGCCGTGGATGCCGGACTTCGCCGAGGCATAGTTCACCTGCCCGTACTGGCCTGCCTGGCCGTTGAGCGAGCCGATGTTGACGATGCGACCGAATCCCCGCTCGCGCATACCGCCCACCACCGCGTGGCAGGTGTTGAAACAGGAACTGAGGTTGGTCTGGAGCACCTTGTTCCACTTTTCGAAGGTCATCTTCGCCAGGACGCCGTCCCGCGTAATGCCCGCATTGTTGACCAGGATATCGATCGGGTCCGACATCCTCCTCGATTTTGGCGATGCCTGCCGCCACCGCGTCGTAATCACTCACGTCGAACTTGTAGGCCGGGATACCCGTGCGTTCCGTGAACTTCCTGCGCCGCCTCATCGTTGCCGCCGTAGTTGGCCGCGACCTTGCAGCCTTGTCCTTCAGCGCCACGCTGATCGCTTCGCCTATGCCCCGGGTGCCCCCGGTAACCAGTGCCACTCTCGCCATCAATTCTCCTTAATCTTTGGTTGTTGTTTTGGAATGAAGAGTCAGGATGCGCAGAATTTGTTTTATATGGCGCACCCGAAGGGTCTCTCCAAGAACCCCTGGTCCGCGACCCTCAGGCCCAAGTGTAGGCGATAAGCGTCAACGAGGTATTGCCAAGTTAAGGAATACTAATGATGCGTATCAAATCGGTGCCCCCGGCCGTCTGCTGGTAACCCGAGGTGACCACCACCGTGTCTCCCAGGAAAGAAACTCCAATCTCAGGGCCTCGTTGATGGCATATTCGATTTTGGCTTCGTCGTTTTCATCGCCACCGTCGTAGCGGATCGGCGTCACCCCCCAGTTCATCGCCAATCGGCGCGCCACCAGCTTGGAACCCGTGACGGCGAGGATGGGACAATCCGGACGGTGCTTGGACACCAGCCTGGAGGTAAATCCCGAATCGGTGAGGCTGAAGATAACGGCGGCCCCCAGATTGTGGGCCATGGTCACCGCCGAATGTGCGATAGCCTCCGCGACCCGACTGGACGGATTGGGCAGAATTTTCTGCAGGTATCCATACTCGCGAAGCGAACTTTCAGCACGAATGGCCAGGGTGGCCATCATTTTTACCGCCTCGACCGGATATTTACCCATAGCTGTTTCACCGGACAGCATCACCGCCGAGCTGCCATCCAGAATCGCATTCGCCACGTCGCTCGCCTCCGCCCTCGTCGGCTTCGGATTACGCTCCATGGAGGCCAGCATTTCTGTCGCGGTGATCACCGGTTTGCCGTTGGTGACGGTGGTCCGGATGATCTTCTTCTGGTATCCGGGCACTTCCGCCAGGGGTAATTCCACCCCCAGGTCGCCACGCGCAACCATGACCCCGTCAGCCGCCATCACGATGCTTTCCAGGTTTCCAATTCCCGCCCGGTTCTCGATCTTGGCAATGATGGGAATGGTGCGCTCCTGCTCATCCAGGATAGCGCGCATGCGCTCGATGTCGGATGCGTTCTGCACAAAGGAGGCCGCCAGATAGTCCACATCGTTCTCGGCAACGAAGGTCAGTTCTTTGACCACATCTTCGCGATACTCCGGACTGACCGAACTCAGCGCCAGCTCAGTTTCCGGAAGGTTGACACTTTTGTTCTCGCGCAGCAGGCCGCCGTGAATCACCGTGCAGTGGATGCAACCCGCATCGACCGCGGAGACTTCCAGTTCCATGGCCCCGTCATCCAGAAGAATGGGCGTGCCCGGCGCCACCTCTTCGGGCAGATTGCGGTTGGAGACCGACACGCCGGAATTGTCCCCGGCGCGACCATCCGTGTAAAGCGTGAAACTGTTGTCAGTAACAAGCTCAACAGTATCGCCTGCAATTTTCCCGGTGCGGATCTCGATCCCGCGCGTGTCGGCCATGATGGCGACCTGGCTGTTCATCCGGGCCGCGACGGAACGGATCCGCGCGATCCGCTCTTCGTGTTCCGCGAAGGTGCCATGAGAGAGATTGAGCCGGGCGACATTCATACCGGCACTGATCATGGCCTGCAGAACTTCCTCGGAATCGCTGGCCGGGCCGATGGTGGCGATGATTTTCGTCTTGCGAAACTGGGGGGCGGTGGGCACGTACACTCCGTTTTTCAAAAGAACGTGAATCGCTTTTCGCGTGGCACGGTCAGATTGATGAATAGGCCTGTTTTCGAGAATCGCCTCATTGAACAATGGTGCTTCGAATTCAGGATGACCGCCACCAGGACCAGCAACAGGACGACCCACAGAAAAATCGAGATGGCAATGGACTGCTTGGCCTTGGACTTTTCCAGCCAGGTTCGGGGCTTTACCCCTTTCATCAGAAACACCGTCATTGCCGAGAGCAGGACACATACGATATTCACTGCCAACAACAGGGCGGCACCGATGGCCAACTGCGGCTGACCGCTGCCGAGCAGCATTCCCAGGGTCGCGGTCGGAGGAAGCAGCGCAACAGCGACCATCACTCCCACCAGCGTGGCCGAGAGCCCTGTCGTCAATGACAGGACCGCTGCCGCGCCGGAGGCAAGCGCCAGGGCCACGCCGTCCATGCCGACCTGGGTACGGGCCTGAACTTCTGCACTCGAAAGGTCGACAGCCCAGATGGCCCCGATGACGATCGACAGTACCAGGGCCAGGCCAAGGCCGGCGAAATTGGTCTTCAGTGCCTCGCCCATGAGGCCTCGATCGCCCAGGGAAGTGGCGAACGCCAGGGCGATATTAGGGCCGAGAAGCGGCGCGATCACCATTGCCCCGACAACCACGGCCACGTTATCTTCGGCCAGGCCGATGGCCGCCACGATGGTGGACAGGAAAGTCAGCAGCAGGAAATTGCTGTCCAGTTTCGCACCCTTCTCAATCTCGCTGTAGAGTTCCTCCCGTGTCGTTGCGGTAGACTTTCGGCGCTTCTTGCCCTCGTCTCCCTCCTCCGCCTGGCGAGGCAGGACCGCGTCGACCGGCTGTATAATGATGTGAGTGTTTTCGGCAACGCCGAGCAAGCTCTGCAACGCGTCCACAACGCCCTGGCGGGACTCGTCCGGGACCAGAAAACGGTAGCTGCACCGCCCATCCTCCTGGACGCTACCCGACCAGAAGTCCGCTGCCTCGAAATGCTCCGCGATGCCGGCAAGGCTGTCCTTGTGAGCGGCGGCGGTAATGACTTCAACGATACGCATAGGCGCCCATTGTTACCTTCTCTGGGGAAATTGTGAATTCGAATCGATCGCGAGGCAATCAACGCCATCGTAACTTCATCTTCCGGGCCTCCCCGGCGGAATGGGTCGAAAAACACGACGGACCGCCTGTCGCCCGACAGGAAAACCCCTCGATTTCCTGTCTTTGTTAGACTGCCCATAGTAGATTGAAAAAAACCGGCGGAGAATATGATAGGGACCAGAGACTGCCCTGTAACGATAACTCTCCAATATGCAATGGATTCGATTGTAACTTGATGCCGTGACACTCCCCAAAGCCGAACAAGCGATTGTCAACGGAATCTATGCCGCGGTGGCCTGGCTGCTTCTGGATTTCGGACTGCTGCTCCAGAAGCACGGGGGGCAGACGCTGTCCGTCATTATGTCCCAGCCGGAAATGGCGGCGGCGCGCATCATTGCGGTCGCCTGCATTGTGGGATTGTTTTACAAATCCCGCGTGGCGTCCGTTGTGCTGTTCCTGCTTTTCATCGTGCCTCTGGTGTTACGCATGGTGCTGGGTGCGTTCCCCTCCACGATGTTTTTGCTGTTTTCCCTCATTCTGCTGTACTTTTTCCTCACCGCGGTCCTCGGCACGGTCAGTTATCATCAGCTTAAGGCGTCGAACCAGGGTCCGAACAGTCCGGATCAAGCGGATTGAAACTGACCAACACCTTTCCACGCGGCAAAGGCCCGTTCCCGCGAGTTCCGCAAGGCTCAAACCCGCCATGATGCAGGCCACCAGCGGTGGCATCAGCACATAGACAACCGATCACGGCTTTCCAGCCGTCGAATCAACCCGATCACTTTCGGTTGCTGCTGACGCCGGCCGCGATTCCGTTTAAGGAAGCAAGCGTATCCGGCGAGTGCCGTCCGGTTGCGCCAGGGTCACTACCCACGGACAATTACCTCAAGCCAGTCGATAACCCATTCGTTGTTTGCCCGGGAGCCCAATCATGAATTCCCCGAAATCCGGCGCCGTCATCATCATCCTGTTGGGAGTGGCAGCGATCGTACTACCCTATTTCTTCGGCGCTCTGGCAGTCATGCTGCTTGGGGGCGTGATGCTGGCCAGCGGCATCGTGGCCCTGCTATACGTCAGCGCGGTGCGCAAAGAGGGCATACCGGCCAGTGTCTTTGGTCCATGGACACGTGTGATCGCCGGCGTGGTCGTGCTGATCTGGCCGGAACTGGCATTGTGGCTGGTAGCGGTCATCCTGGGCGGCGGTCTTATCTTGAGCGGAATCACCGGACTGACAGACCTGCGCGACTCGGAGGTGGTCAATCCGCCCATGCTTCGAAAAATCGGATTGTGGTCGAGCATCGGGTTCGGCACCCTGTTGATCGTCATGGGGGCCACGGGGTCCGCCGTACTGCTCGGCCTGGTCCTTGGCGTCGCCCTGATCAATACGGGCCTGCAACAATGGCGGTTTGCCGGGTAAGTATCCTCCGGCGTTGCCGTGTAGATACCCGCTTACCTGACAGGAATGCTCCTGAACTCTCCAGCACCCGTCATACCGTCCGCCCTTCTCCCTTGAATCGAGAACGCCACTGGCATCTGGCAGCCGATGATCGCAGGAGCCTCGACCATGAACAGGTTCAATCCACCTGGCGCATCAAGTTACTCCAGCACCTGATCTTCCGCGGGCTCGCTCCGCACAGGAAGCCCCTGACTTTCATCCTCTTCGAGATGATTTCCATACTGTCTGCGGAGAACGGCCGGTTTTACCTGAAATCACCGCATGAACACACTTGCTTCCACACGAAGAACGGCCTTTGGAGCATTGACTTGTTGCGCAGGAATCCGTCTTAATTGCAGCGGCTGACACGATCAGTTTCCGGAGTTTCTGGCTGACGGGAGTCACTCGCGGAATTATTGATGATGGAATCGCATATTGTTACCCAGGAGATCGAAGAACACGTGCAAATCCGCCCCGCCACATGCGGTGACATTGATACCCTGGTGTCGTTGGAAAATCGCTGCTTTGATGATGACCGCATCAGTCGGCGGCAGTTTCGTCACCTTCTAACCAAAGGCCACGCTGCGCTGCTGGTTGCCACCCTTAAAGACGTCGTCGTCGGCAGTCTTGTCCTGTTGTTCAACCGCGGCACCGCCAACGCACGCCTGTATTCCATCGCAGTCGCCCCGGAAGCACGAGGCCAAGGAGTGGCTCGCGCCCTGGTCGAGCAGTCGGAACAGCAGGCCTGGCAGCACGAGCGCGCCTGGATGCGCCTGGAGGTCCGCAAGGACAACGCGGACTCGATCCGGCTTTTCGAGGCCCTCGGCTACAAGCGCTTCGGCAGTCATATCGACTACTACCCCGATCACATGGACGCGTGGCGCTACGAGAAGGCCCTCGATCAACACCTGAAACCACAGCTGGAACGGGTTGCCTGGTACGAGCAGACCCTCGATTTCACCTGCGGTCCGGCCTGCCTGATCATGGCAATGCAGACACTGGACCCGGCAGTCGGGGCTGATCGTACCCTGGAACTGCAATTGTGGCGCGAAGCGACCACCATCTTCATGACCTCTGGCATCGGTGGTTGCGGCCCGTACGGGCTTGCGCTGGCGGCACATCGCCGCGGCTTTCTCAGCGAGATCTGGATTAACGAGACAGGCGTACAGATGATCGATTCGGTACGCAGCCTGGACAAAAAAACCGTCATCACGCTGGTGCAAGCGGACATGGAGCGCGAAATCGCCGAACGCGGCATTACGGTGCACTTCGAGGTACTCGGAATCGACCAGCTCGAATCGGAATACCGTAACGGCGCGGTACCCCTGGTGCTGATCAGCTCCTGGCAAATATACGAGGAACGCGCGCCGCACTGGGTTGTGGTGAGTGGCTTCGACAAGCACTTCGTCTACGTAAACGATCCGTTCGTCGACTACGACGAAGGCGAAACCGCTGTCGATTCCATCAATATGCCAATTGGCCGCAGCCAGTTCCAGCAGATGGCGCGGTACGGACGGAAGGGCCTGCGCGCCGTGGTACTGATCAGGTCGGGTAAGCACGCATGAGCGACCATATCATCCTGGTCGACCGACTCAAGCAATGGAAGAAAGACTTCCCCGATTATCCGGTTGTCGCCGTGCGTAACTATCTGACCGACCCAGCCTGGTCGAACCGGCGCAGTCTGCGCGTTATCAACCTTTGTCGCGACACCGATTACCACAGCTCCGGTTACTATGCGTCGTTGCTCGCCGAAGCCCGCGGTCACAAGGTCATTCCGTCCGTGCGTACACTGCAGGATCTGAGCCGTAAATCACTCTACAGCACTGAGCTCGACGAACTCGATAACCGCATCGACAAGTTGGTTCGCGATCAAGATAGCGGGGTCAAACGCTTCCAGGCACTGGTGTGTTTCGGCCAATGCGAGGCACCGGGGCTGCAACGCCTGGCGCGCGCGCTTTTCGAGACCTTTCGGGCGCCGCTGCTCAAAGTGGAATTCAGGCGCGCGAAGGCCTGGCGCATCCACTCGATTCGCAGTGTCGGTCTCAAGACGGTACGGCCTGCGCAGGAGGATTTCTTCTTTACCGCGATGGCCGGCTCTTTGAGACGGCCATGGCGCGCCGCCCGCGACCGCCACCAGATGCGCTACGACCTGGCAGTGCTGTACGACCCCGACGAAGCAATGGCACCGTCGAACCGGCGTGCGCTGGCCAAGTTTCTGCGCGCCGCGCGCGCGGTGGGCATTGATGCTGAGCTGATCACCGCACGGGACTTCGGCCGGATCGCCGAATTCGATGCCTTGTTCATCCGCGAGACGACCAACGTCAATCATCACACTTATCGCTTCGCTCGTCGGGCGGCGGCCGAGGGTCTGGTCGTCATCGATGACCCGGATTCCATCCTGCGCTGCACCAACAAGATCTACCTGGCTGAACTGCTGGACCGCCACCGTATCGCCACGCCGAAAAGCGTGGTGCTGGCGCGTGACGAGCTCGATCGCGCCGAACAGGCGCTCGGCTACCCAATGGTCCTCAAGATCCCCGATGGCGCATTCTCCAGCGGTGTATTCAAGGTGAAAACCCGGTCTGAGTTCGAAGCCCGCGCCGAACACATGTTTGGCTCGTCGGAGCTGATCCTGGCCCAGGCCTTTACGCCAACGGACTTCGATTGGCGCATCGGTGTCCTCAATGGGCAGGTGCTCTATGCCTGTCGCTACTTCATGTCGCGTGGCCACTGGCAGATCGTGGACCACTCCAAGGGTAAGCCGCGCGAAGGAGGCTTCGATACGCTGCCGCTCGAGGAGGTCCCCAAAGCCGTCCTGAAAACCGCACTAAAGGCGGCGAATGCCGTAGGCAGGGGACTCTACGGTGTCGACCTGAAGCAGGTGCATAGAAATGTGCTGGTCATCGAAGTCAACGACAATCCGAATATCGACGCCGGTATCGAGGACAAGCAACTTGGCGACCGACTGTATGCCTGCGTCATGAACGAGTTTTTGCGCCGACTCGAAAAGCGGGGACGTTGAAGTCAACGCCGAGCAAAAGCCATCAGCCTGGCCCCATCAACTCAAGCAAGCGCCGGATATCATCGGTGAGGTGCGAGTTCTCACACCATGCAGCGAGTACGGGCAGCCCGAAACCCGGCGCACCCGCGACCTGGCTCAGCCATCCGGCAGCGACCGCTGCTGCCGCCATCGGTTCAGTCAGGTAGGCGCTGCCGTCATTCTCTTCGAGCAGGGTCAGGGCGAGACGTCCGGTTGCAACACGGGCGCGCGGCCCGGCCAATTCGGGAAACTGACGGGCATGCTGGCCTGCGAACGCGTTCCCCCAGTCCACCAGAATGTAGTCATCACCCAACACTGAGCTGGTGGCCGCCGCCGCACCAGACGCATACAGGTGCAGCGGCAGCTCCATCAACTGCTGCACGACGAGCCCCGGGGTACCCGGTGCGTCGAACATCAAGCCAAGATCGATCAGGCCGCGGGCAAAGGCATCCCGAATAGCCGCCGAGTTCATGACCTCCAGGCGCAGCGCCAGCTCCGGAAGGTCCCGTAAAAGCCGGCGTGACCAGCCCGATGACAGGCTATCCCACAGGCCCTGAGGTGCCGCGACAACAACTTGGTATTTTCGGTCAGCGACAGCCACCTCCTGGCGTGTCTTTTCCCATAACGCAAGCACCGCCGTGGCTTGCGGCAAAAGCCGTTCACCGGCCGAAGTCAAGCCGATATCGTTGCGTTGGCGGACAAGTAGCTGGACGCCGAGTTGGGTCTCCAACAGACGGATCCGGGCACTGACTGCTGATGGCGTCAGGCACAGGTTTTCCGCTGCCCGACCGAAATGCCGGGTGCGGTTAACCTCGAGAAAGGTCCTTAGCAGATCGGTTTCCATGACGGCAAAATATTTTGCATTTGACGAACGAAAAATATCGCTTCGCAAGCAGGTTGGGTATCGCTATATAGCACACGGAAAGCGAATGGCGCTTTTTTTAGGGACCTGCCCTAGTTTAGGAGCATTTTATGAAAAACAGGTTGGTGGGGATTGCCGCACTGAGCGCGATGCTTGTGACCGGGAGTGCCTGGGGTAGCGATGACGCGAATGATCGCTGCCAGGAATGGGCAAAAGAAGACGGCGTAGCCGCCGAGGAAATGACCGAATACATGGCGCAATGCCTCGAGGAACTGCGCATTGCTGACAGTAGCGCTGGCCAGGAACCGACTGAAGAAAAGGCTGACAATCCGCGTGAGTCGAACACCAACGACTGATGACAGTGCTCGTCGACACGATGTCATAGACTGCCGCTGAGTGGTAACCGCCACCAACGGTGGCATTATCGGGGGCCTGGCGCCCCCTTTTTTGGCTCCCTCTAACTGTGGACTGCCGACAAATCTGGTATTGGCGGGGCTTTGTCTTGGAATTTGCTCAAACGGCTGACGTTTGGCTTGCCCATACTTGGCCACTCGACTGTAATCCTGATACGAGCGGGTAAGATTGCCCGAAGGCTGAGCCCACAGTCAACGCGGGGGATCGATGTTGCCGGCAATCGTCGCATTCACCCTGAACCAGCCTGCAATGCTGTAACGCGTTGCGTGCGTCGTCAACACCTCGTGTGGAAAACGTTCGCTCAGAAACACCGCGAGACGGCCATACACTGGCGCTACCGTCTCGACGACACTGCCACCCTCACCGGGCGCATAGATCAGCATTTCCCCACCATCGGCCGGTTTCCATGCCGGGTTCAGATACAACACAGTAGAAAGTACCCGGTTGCGCTCAACACCGCCGAACGCGTCGAGGTGACGCTTGTAGTAAGCGCCGGGCGCGTAGCGTGCGAAGTGGGCCTCGTAGTCGAACAGGCCGAGGTACAAGTGGCGGTTGATGCCCAGCCTCAACTGTTCCACCCAATCGAGAAAGGCGCGACTGGATGGTTCGTTGGGCTCGAGCCAACGCGTCTCGTCCGTACGCACGAACCGGTTAAGCTGGTGATCATCGTTGCGGCCGATACCGGCACGATCCAACACATCGCGGGACATCGACGCCAACTGCACGAAAAGCGCATCGACGATTTGGGCCGGAATCGCACCGTCGACGATCGCGTAGCCCTGGCGTTCGATTGCCTGCGCAATCCGTGCGAAGACATCGCCGGCCCCGGTTTCGAATCCCGCTGCCAATAGGTTCATGTTCAATGCGCCTCTGCCTCACCGGCCGAGAAACGGACGGCGCTTTATACGCCCGAACAAGTTGGCTGACCAGCTTTTTCGCAGTCGAGAATTACTCATCAGGGCACAAAGAGCTCATTTCGACGACGCCCGATCAGCGATCCAAGGCCTGGCACCAGGCTCTGAGCAGCGGCAAAGCTGCCTCGATTTTCGATGTGGCAAACCGGCACGACTTGAATCCCTGCAATGCCGCCAGGCACCTGCGAATGGCCTATCTGGCCCAAGCTATCATCCCGGCAAGTGCCCGAATGCGGCGCCGACAGGCTCAGGGAAGACATAACTATGGGCGGGAACGCCCAGCGGGAAGGGTTTGGATTTGCACAAAACGAAATCAGCCGCACTTCTGGATATAGCGGTTCGGGAAACCAGATACCACGGACCCTGGAAGGCATCTTTAGGTGGAAGATCAAAGGCTGGCACGACTTATCGTTCCGTATCTTCGGGCTTTCTCCGTCCTGGTGGAAGCGCCTGCGGTCTTCGCCACGCTCGCTCCTGGGGGATTTTCCCGGCCCCGGGGAAAATACAGGGAATTTTACGAAATTCAGCTATGGCAGTTTCTCCGTTGGTGCCGATTTATCCCCAACGAAACTCATCGATACAGCATCACCGCGCGCTGCTCGTCTGCCCATGCCGCCTCGTCTGCTCCGGCAAGAGCTTCCAGGTCGTCCGGCGCGGCCTCCGGGTCGTCCACCCACTGGCGCAGAAGTTGATTGCCATTGATCAGGTCGATGGCAAGGCGGTCGGCTTCATACTCGTAGGGAAAGTCACGCCAGAGGTCGTAATCCGGCCGCTGTAGGCGCAAGGCTTTGAAGGCCAGGGCCATCAGCCGCCAGGGCCGGAATGCGTTGTGGTCGTAGGCCCCGTCCTCCACGTGTATCTGCACGCCGGCGCACAACTCTCCCGCGTGCTTGTGGAACGTGGGTTCGAACCAGCACTCCCTCAGCCGGCATCCCTGCAGCCAGCGGGGAGCCAGTTGCCGCATCTCCGCCAGGAGCTTGCGGGGTTCCAGGTCCGGCGCCCCGAACAGTTCCAGGGGCCGGGTGGTGCCCCGCCCTTCAGACAGGGTTGTCCCCTCCAGCATGACCGTGCCGGCATAGCAGCGGGCCATCCAGAGATTGGGCGCGTTGGGGCTGGGATTAATCCAGGTGCGCTCGCCCAGGGGCCATCCGTAACCCGGCCCGGTCCCGGGCTCCCAGCCCTCCATGGTCACCACTTCACATTCCATGTCGAGCTTCAGGGTGCGCACAAACCACAGGGCCAGTTCGCCCATGGTGAGGCCGTGACGCATCGGCAAAGGACCCGCACCCACGAAACTTTCCCAGCCCGGGCGCAATGTGAGGCCCTCCACCGGGCGGCCAGCCGGATTGGGCCGGTCCAGAATCACCACCCGCTTGCTGAACCGGGCTGCCGCTTCCAGGACATAGCGCAGGGTGGTGATAAAGGTGTAGATGCGGCAACCCAGGTCCTGCAGGTCCACCAGCAGTACATCAAAGCTGTCCATCATGGCCTGGGTGGGCCTGCGTACCTTGCCATACAGACTGAACACCGGGATCCCCAGCTCAGGATCATTGAAATCCGGCGACTCCATCATATTGTCCTGCTTGTCCCCCCGCAGACCATGCTGGGGACCGAAGGCAGCGGTGAGCTGGATACCAGGCAAGCGCGCAAGGGCGTCCATGGAATGGGTCAGATCTTCAGTGACCGAGGCCGGATGGGCCAGCAGAGCCACGCGGCCCCCCTTCAGGGGCTGGCGCAACAGGGGCTCATGCAGCAGGCGGTCAATACCAAATCTCATAGCCAGACTCCGCCGACGGGATGGTTTAAATTACGCAATCAGGTCAGCTCCAATTGTAATGCGAAGGCATCAGTATGATGAAAGTCGGGCTTGCCCGCAGGATGCCGCAACGCCCAGTAAGACAGCACGCCGTCGGCATCCTCCACGACTGCGGACAGGCCCACCCTCAGCAGACGGCCCGAGGGCAGACAACATCCAGGGATCTCCGCATCCAGTTCCAATCGATTCATGGTTTTGCGAACCCGGATTCCCGGAGTGAGTTCGATCTCCAGTTCCCCACCGTCCCGGTAACCGCAAAAAGCATAAACCGACCATTCCCCCGAGGGCGAGAAGTTGAACTCACGATACCCCGGCCCGTTTTTCGCCATCACAAAAATCTCGAAGCAGGTATGCTGCCAGAGACCGCCCGCTCGCCGGGACGACCGGGAATCAAGGATGCGTAAACCGGAAATATCACCCGCCAGGCCAAAGGTCAGCGCGAGACTGCCACTCGCCGCCTCCCCCACCACCACATCGATATGGCGTATTGCCTTAGACTGGGTTTGAGGATGGCAGGCAAGATCGAGAGTCGATGAATCGGCAACTGCTTTCATGGACGCCAAGGCTAACAGGTATTGTCACCTTGATAGCGGCAGGCCTGGTTTTGAAAAGACGAACTTATCGTCGGCCTGCGGACGCACGAATATCGAACGAAGGGTTCGAATCTGATCCTGCCGATCTTCCCTATTCAAACAAAAGGTTCTCTGCAGGGGTCCTTTGATTTGCTGGCGGCGATTTGCAATTGGTGGCCAGCCCGGCCCAGTATAGTAACGGTGCTTTTTTCAGCAGACGATCCCAGGTTGACACATGGCCGAATGCGCCAACCGATTGCTTTCGGCTGCGGCCAACCCGGGGAAATCAAATGACCGAGCGCCAGCAGCGACCCTTGGACGAGCCGGACAATGCAGCACGCATTTTCTTCTCCCAATCCGCCCGGTCCGATCTGAGGGACCGGCCGCGCGCCATGGTCGCCAAAGACGGCAACAATTGGCAACCGGTAACCTGGGGGGAGATGGCGAGTCGTGTCGAACATCTTGCGGCGTTTCTGGTGCGACAGGGCCTGGACAGCGGCGACAAGGTCGCAGTCTTCGCGAATACCCGGCTGGAGTGGGGACTGGCCGGGCTGGCAGCCGTCGCCGCCCGCGGGGTACTGGTGCCTGTTTATCCGGCTCTCGTCGGGGAACCCCTGGTTCACATCCTGGCCCACTCGGACAGCCGGATATTGTTCGTGGAAACCGAGGACCAACTCCGGCGCGTGCTGGAGGTATGGAATCAACTGAGCATCCGGACCCTGATCGGTTTCGATTCCATGGACCTGTCCAAACTGGCGAAGGAGGCGGGGCTGGAAGACGCGGGAATCGCTGAAAATCACTTTACTCTGGCGCAGGCCGAGAAGCTGGGTGCGGCATCCCTGCGGAGTGCGCCAAAGCTGGTGAATCACCACCTCGACGCTATTCGACTCGAAGACCCGGGCTACCTGATCTATACCTCGGGCACCACCGGGATGCCCAAGGGGGTGGTGCTTTCCCACCGCAATGTTGCCGTCAGCGCCGGTGACTGGATCGCGCTGAACGGCCCCCGGCTGCACGAAGGCGATATCGACGTCCTCTGGCTTCCCATGTCCCACATCTTCGGCTGGGGGCAGTTCGGCCTGGGCAACCAACTCGGCTTCGTCACCTACTTCAGCGAGCCCCTCAAGGCCCTGGAGCACCTGCAGGCACTCGCAGCGCATATTTTCATGAGCGTTCCGGCCTATTGGGAAAAGCTCGCCCTGATGGCTCAATCGGTCTCAGCGAATCCGCTTCACCAGCGGGCCGAGCTTCGACGCCTGACCGGGGGCCGCCTCAGATTCTGCCTTTCCGGCGGTGCCGGGTTGGGGCGAGAAGTAAAGGAATTATTCAAGTCCGCGGGCATGATGATCATCGAGGGCTACGGGTTGACCGAGTGCGCACCGACCCTGACCATGAACCGGATCGATGATTACGACTTCGACTCGGTGGGAAAACCCTTTCCCAGCGTACAAGTCAAGATCGCCGGGGATGGCGAGATCCTCGCCAAAGGCGACAACCTGTTTCTCGGCTACTACAAGGACGATGAGGCCACCGCGTCCATGTACGATGCGGAAGGCTGGTTCCGGACCGGCGACCTCGGACGTTTCAATGAACGTGGCTTTCTCCAGATTATCGGCCGCAAGAAGGAAATTCTCGTCACCTCCGGGGGCAAAAACATTCCACCGCAAAACATCGAGAGTCGTTTCCGCGATGAACCGTTGATCAGCCAGGTCGTGGTCTACGGCAATGGTAAGAAGTACCTTGTTGCCCTGGTGGATATCGATGAGCAGGTTGCCCTCGAACGTCTGGGGAACAATGGCGAGGCGCCCTGCGAAGCGCCCCGCCAGCATCCGCTGATACAGCTATGGGTCCAGGAACAGATTGACAAGGTCAACCGGGAGTTGGCGCGCTACGAAACCATCAAGCATTTCTGCATCGCGGACGAACCCCTGTCGATAGAAGGCGGCTTCCTGACCCCGTCCCTGAAGGTGAGACGCGGACAGGTGGAAGATCATTTTCGAGCGGCCCTTGAAGCCCTGTACCTGTCGTGACCTGGAAAACCCCCTACTTGACGCAAAAAAGGCCGATCAGAGTATCGGCCTGATTCTACGGACTTTCTCCGTTCCGGTTTTCGGAGCCTGGAAAATACCCGCAGATGTGGGCGGAGAAGGCCAGTTCCCCATATCGGCCTGCAATGCGACCCCGGCAGCAAAGCTTGTTTCTGCCTTGTCACCTGTCCACCCAAAAACCGGCCGTGTTAACCCGCATTCAGGAAAGCGCCTGCCCCAGGTCCCGGCAGTTCCTCAGGTCAGGCTGGTTGCATCGGGAACCCGGTACGCGGACCGAGTCCGCCCCGGTCACGCTCGTACATCAAGGGCGCCTGCATGTAGACGGCAACCAATTCGGTCAGTGACTGCAAGGCGTTCCAGTGAATACGCTCCCAACCGTGGGAGGCATCGACCCCGAACGTGGCCAGGGCGGTGCGCAGATCGTTGCCGGCTTCCACCGCCGCCGCACTGTCCGACCGGTAGTAGCGGAAAATATCACGCTGGTAAGGTATGCCAAACTCCTGGCAAAGCTGGATGATGTAGTGGGTCAGATGGTAATCGAATGGCCCACTCATATCCGCCATGCAGACAGTGACACCAAACTCACTGGAGTTCTGACCCGGTGCGGTCGTCCCGTTATCAAGGGTCAACATCTCGGCCACGTCACCATGCAATACGGCTGAAGCGCCCGAGCCGACTTCTTCCGATATGGTGAACAGCGGGTGACAGTCAATCGGAAGAATGACGCCGCTCTCCTTGATCGCCTTGATCGCGCCAAGCAATACCGCCGCGCCAGCCTTGTCGTCGAGGTGGCGCGAAACAATGTAGCCGTTCTCGATCACCTCGGGTTGAGCATCGACAGCGATGATGTCGCCGACATGTACGCCGAGACGCATGAGATCTTCGCGGCTTTCGCAGATTTCATCGATGCGCAGTTCGATGTTCTGCCAGTTCGACGGCTGCTTGTCGATTTCATCAGCAAAGGTATGCCCCGATGCCTTTAGCGGCAGCAGGGTGCCACGGTGCATACCCAGGTCTGTGAACAGCGTCACACGTGCGCCTTCGGCAAAGCGGGCATTCCAGTGCCCTATCGGCACGACTTCTGCGCGGCCGTTGGGCTTCAGGCCCTTGATCATGGCGCCCAAGGTATCTATATGGGCCACAATTGCGCGGTCCGGACTGCTCACCGCGCCCTTGAGCGTTGCGCGTATCGCACCGCGCCGGGTAAGTTCGGCAGGCACCTGGAACTGATCCAGTTCATCGGCCACGAGATGAACGACGCTGTCCGTGTAACCGCTCGGACTGGGCGTGCGCAACAGCCGGAACAGTACGTCCTGTATATAAGACTGATCGATGGGGAGCTTCTTCATCGCCTGCGTTGTCGTCTAATCGGAATCAGCCTGCAACCGTCTGTGGAAAAAGAAGATCGACGAAGCGTTCGGCGGTCGGTTGCGGCTCGTGATTCGCAAGTCCCGGCCGCTCGTTCGCCTCGATGAACACATAATCCTCGTCAGATGGCGACGGCACAATCATATCGAGTCCGGTCACAGGAATCTGGATGGCCTGCGCAGCCGAAACGGCTGCCCGGCCCAGTACCGGATTCAATTCGGCCGTCACGTCGTGAATGGTGCCGCCTGTGTGAAGATTGGCAGTCTTGCGGACAACCAGGTATTCGCCATAGGGCAGCACGTCATCCAGAGTATAACCCTTGTCTCCAGCGCAGCGTTCGGTCTCTGAATCCAGCGGAATCCGGCTTTCCCCTTTGGTTGCCGCCTCACGCCGCCTGCTCTGCTTCTGGATCAGATCACGAATGGTGTCTCTGCCATTTCCCTTGATCTGGGGCGGTCGACGCACGGCGGCCGCAACCACCTGGTTGTCGATGACGATGATGCGCAGATCCTCCCCCGCAACGAACTCTTCCAGCACCACGATCTCGCAATGCCGGCGCGCCTCTGTGATGGCCATGTCGAGTGCCTCTTCCGTTCGCACATCGACACTGATCCCGACACCCTGTTCACCGCGTGCCGGCTTCACCACCACGGCCTGGTAACGCTCGAGAAAATCGAGGGCCCGGGCACGGTCGTCCGTGACCAATTGGGCCGGTACCCGCAGGCCGGCCTTGCCAAGGAGCCGATGGGTAACGACCTTGTCATCACAACGGCTCATGGCAATTGCGGTGGTCAGTTCACTGAGCGATTCACGACAGACGATGGTCCGCCCGCCAAAGCTCAACTCGAAATAGCCGGCTTCCTCATCCAGCACCTGTATGGCGATCCCTCTGCGCTGCGCCTCGCGCACGATAATCTCCGCATAGGGATTGAGGGTCGATTGTGGCGGGTCGCCGACAAACAGCGGCTCGTTGAATGAGTTCCTGTTCTTCAACGAAAAAACGGGTACACGCTCGAATCCAAGCCGTTCATAGAGTCGGATCGCAGGACGATTGTCATGCATCACCGAAAGGTCCATGTATTCCCGGCCGCGGGCAACAAAGAATTCGATCATGTGACGTACGATGGCCTGGCCTATACCCGGCTGGACCGCCTGTGAATCCACCACCAGCGCCCAAAGACTGGAACCCAGTTCCGGATCGTCGAATACCTCGACATGATCGATTCCGGCCGCGGCCCCAACGACCTGGCCGCTTTGATTGTCCAATGCCAAAAAGTAATTTATCGCCCGCGAGGTCCGTGCTTCGTACATGAACTCGATCGATGGTGGAATCATCTGGCGCGCCAGGTACAGCCGCTGTACCGCCTCGGCATCCTTGCGGCTGTTCAGCAGCCGGACGGTGAAGCCACGCGGCCGCAACGGTGACACGCGGTAGCGGTGAAGCCAGATACGATAGGTATGCGAGGGATCGAGAAAAAAGGCCTGCGGCTCCATCGCCAATACGACATGCGGATCACTGACATAAAAGGCGATATCACGTTTACCCGGTTTTTCTTCCAGCAGGGTGTCCGCCAGCTCACGGTTGTCACAGAAAGTGTGCGCGAAGATCAGACGTCCCCATCCGCACTCGACGACGGACGATCGGCATTCTTTTCCACGGCCGGAGTGATGAGACTTCGCCCCGGTCACACTGGGCGAGCGCTTGCGCGTAAGCCGACGGCGATAGTTTTCTTTACTGCTCATGGGTTCAGCAACCTATAAATCATGCTGCTGGAACCAATACTCCAACAGCGCGATCTGCCACAATTTCGAACCGCGCAGCGGTGTCATACTCTGCTTGGGGCTCTTGAGCAGGCTTTCTACATAGTCGTGCTGAAAGAGCCCGCGCTGCATTGCCGAAGGCCCGGCGAGAATATCCTGGACAAACGCCAGATAGGGGCCCTCTATGTATTTCAGTGCAGGCACCGGAAAATACCCCTTTGGACGATCAATCACCTCGCTCGGAATCACGCTGCGCGCGGCCTCTTTGAGCACACCTTTGCCACCGCCGGCGACTTTGTATTGGGCCGGAATTCGCGCCGCCAGCTCGACCAGCTCGTGATCCAGAAAAGGCACGCGCGCCTCAAGGCCCCAGGCCATGGTCATGTTGTCCACGCGCTTGACCGGATCGTCGACCAGCATCACGTTGGTATCCAGTCGCAGCGCCTTATCGATAGCCGCGCGTGCGCCGGGAGAATTGAAATGATGCTCTACGAAAGCACGACTGAAATCATCTTCGACAAAGCGGGGATCAACCGCCGCCGCATACTCCGCATGGTCACGGTCGAAGAAGACACGCGCATAGTCGGACACGGGATCTTCGCTTGTCATCAGCGGTGGATACCAGTGGTAGCCAGCAAACACCTCATCCGCGCCCTGCCCGCTCTGAACCACCTTTACGTGCCTGGAGACTTCCTGGGACAGCAGGTAGAAGCCGATCACATCATGGCTAACCATCGGCTCGCTCATCGCACCCACACAATCGGCCAACGCGGGCAGCAGGCGGTCAGTCGACACCCGTATCTGATGATGCTCTGTTCCGAAATGTCGCGCGACTATATCCGAATACTGAAACTCGTCGCCCTGCTCCTCACCCACCGACTCGAAGCCTACGGAGAAGGTATTCAGACCCCTCTGGCCCTGTTCGGACAGCAGACCGACAATCAAGCTTGAGTCCAATCCCCCTGACAGCAGGACACCGACCGGGACATCCGCCACCAGACGACGCTCCACTGCCGTGCGTAGTTTCTCTAGAGTAATCTCCTGCCAGTCCTCGTAGCTCATCTGCTGCTCATCCGGCTGGGTGCCGTAGTGCAGTGACCAATATCGGTGATCGCGGCTGCGCCCGTCGGGTTCGATCACTCGCACGGTGGCCGGCGGCAGCTTTCGCACACCCTTGAGCATGGTGTGTGGTGCGGGGACCACGGCATGAAAAGACATGTAGTGGTGCAGGGCCACAGGGTCGATATCAGTGTCAACGCCGCCGCCGGCCAGCAGTGCCGGCAGCGTCGATGCAAAACGCAGCCCGTTATCCAGGTCTGCGTAATACAGCGGCTTGATACCGAGACGGTCTCTCGCGAGCACCATGCGCCCGGAGTCCCTTTCCCAGATGGCGAACGCAAACATGCCCTGGAGCATGTCGACGCAGCGAATACCCCAGGCCGCATACGCCTTCAAAATCACTTCCGTGTCGCCTTCGGAGAAAAACTGATATCCAAGGGCGCGCAGTGAGGTCCGCAAGTCGTGGAAATTGTAGATGCATCCGTTGAAGACAATCCCGAGTCCCAGCGCATTGTCGATCATCGGCTGTTGGGCATGCTCGGAGAGGTCCAGTATCTTCAGCCGCTGGTGACCCACCGAGATATGTCGTGACTGGAAGATGCCGCTGCCGTCGGGTCCGCGCGGAAACAGCACGCGGTTCATTTGCGTTATCGATTCAACAGAGGGAGTCGAACCATCGAAGCGGATTTCACCGCAAATGCCACACATGCATCACCTGGATAGTTTGCTTTTACTTTTTCGTACACTAAAGGTTTTTTGGGTTAGAATCAATCAATTAAGACGATTTTTGGCAGCCCCAGGCAAGGCAATCAGAGACAATAATTTTGAGCACGAAGAATAAAGACGGCCAGGCTGAGGCGATGTTGATCGCACTTCGTCGCGTTATACGCGCAGTGGATCTCCATTCGAGAAAACTCGCCCAAAGCCATGGCCTGACAGGCCCTCAGGCGCTTGTGTTGCGAGAGGTGATATCGGCTGGCGCGTTGACAGCCGGCGACCTGGCTCGCGCTGTCAGCCTCAGCCAGGCGACGATCACCGATATCGTCAAGCGCCTCGAGATGAAAGGACTGCTATCACGCACACAGGACGACATCGACAGGCGGCGGGTTGTCATCACCGCAACCGACAAGGGCGAGGACCTGCACGCGATGGCGCCACCGTTGCTGCAGGAGACATTCACACAGAAGTTCCGCCTGCTCGAGGATTGGGAACAGAGCCTTCTGCTGTCGGCCATGCAGCGCATTGCCGGACTGATGGATGCAAAGGACCTGGATGCCGCCCCCATGCTGGCCAGTGGTGCCGTCACTGCCACCGCAGAGGCGGTCAATGAAACAGTCTCTCTGCGTGAAAAAACCGACATCGTTTCAGCAGCGGACGACGATGATGCGCACAGATAAGGCATGCTCCTGCAAGGTCGCCTTAACCGCTCTCTGGCCGACTTCGCCCGCCTGGCGGAACGGTACTGTCAAGTCAAGGGACACAAGAAAAAAACCTGCCACCACACACTGAGACTCCCGACCCCAGCCTCAGGCTGCCGGCGCAATTCCGACAGCCTCATTCCACACGGCAAATGCCCGTTCCCGACCTCCCCCGGAAGGCTCGCGTCGATTTAGATTGATGATCGGACAGTGAAAAGCGAGCGGGCGCTGCGCGTGACCGGGGGACTTGAATCCCCTCGTCCGTGGCTCTTTCCGCCGACCGGACTGGCGGGAATTCTCGGCTCGTACTGCGCGCCGCCGGCGCTTATCGTATGATCCCGTTGCAGTATCGGGCCGAATCTCTACTCCCGATCGTCAACGGCGGGACAGATGTGGACTTGTACGACGAACCAGAGCATTAGCTGTCAAGTGAAAGAGCACAAAAAACACGGATCAGTAGGAAGGTCCCTCAAAGAGGGGCCCGTTATCTACCAGTCGGAGGACTTTCTTTTAGAAGAGAACAGAGAAAAGAAGGACCTTACTCTGGCCGAGCTTAATCATATATTCAAAATGTATTTACGGGAGCGCGGTACCCGCAAAAAGGATGCATCAATTGTGGGTCAGTTCTCGTTGCTTTTTAACGACCCCCAGTTTGCACGATGGCACACGCTGAGCAAGTCCGAGCAGAGTGATTCACTCTCTGAGCAAGTGATATTTCCGCAGGTCTATGATGATCTGATCACACCTCTCGGCGCAACCGCGGGTGACGAGAAAATCATAAATGGCGTGGTGAAAGATGCCATTCAAAACGCGATAGACAGTTTTTCGCATGCCGCATTTCTACAGAAAAAATTCATCTCCCGTTTTCCCGGCGTAAAAATCATTCTGTTTGTGGACCAGGCTAGCGAACGGATGGTTCTGGCGGTGGTGGACAATGGCTTCGGGCAGAAAATCACGAAACCCAAAAAGTCACACATGGGCGAAGAATATGGAGATGATTTCGCCTCCAGACTTGTCGACTGGATGATACGGCGTTTTGTGGAGAAGGAAGAAGGAAACATCAGGAACGACATCGCCTATACTGGTGGCCAGGGAATGGCCATGAAGAAACTCAAAATCGAACTGCAACTGGATGTGGAGGTCCATTACTTGGCGTCGGGGGCCGTATTTGAACTAAGGTTGAAAACCTACTTTTAACGGCAATCCCTATCTGTACATCAATCTGCACCAATCGTTAGCGCGCAATCCGACGAACATAGAGGCCAGGCTGTACCTGGCAGCTGCCGATTCACTTAAGCAGGACCTGGACTCAGCCGCCTGGGAAGTCGTGGAGATCAGAACGCTTAACCCTGATTTTCGCCTTTCAAGGTGGGTGGAAACCTACCCCATGACAGATCGCACTCAAGTCACTCATCTGATCAAATCATTGGAGCCCCTGGATCTTCGGTGACAGGGGTGTGCAAAGCTGTCCTGCTCCCAGGATGAGAAACAATGATCACAGCTGCCACCGTTCATTGGCGGCTCGAATTACCCAGGACATGGATCAACCGGAAGACTCTCCCTCCTTGCAGCCATCGATAAGTTGTTGTCGAAACTCTGGGGTATCCGCGTATCCGTGAACATGCATGCCGTGCTGAACAACGGCTTCGACCAGCTCTTGCTTCGAGTCCGCACTCAACGCGACTGTGCAGCCAGTTCCATCAGGAGGGAAATCTCTGCAATCAATACGGTAGCGTGCCATATGGCTCTCCATAGGGTTAGTGGACGTAACCGGCCTAATTACAATCACCGGCTCGCACAAAGTTTATTGGCGAAAAGCAATGAGATAGCAAACGAATAAAAGGCTAAGGAAACGGTAAGGACCGTTTCTGCGGTAGATTCGCCCGTCCCTAAGTCAATCACACAGAGTATGTACTTTTCCGCGAAAAGTAAGCGGGAAGGTAAGTTGCTGTTGATGCATGCCGATTTCTGGATCAGCGCAAATCCTACGCCGGTACCTGAACGCCATATAGGGCGCAGGTTACGGGAAATTCTGTTTGCTGACCTGATTATTCCCTTGTTAAATCAACACATCGAAAAGGACATCGGCGATTAAACCCGACGCCGTTTGTATCAGCAGTAGATCGACGCCGGCCCCCAGCCATTCGTATCCGGGATAGCGAGGAAGCTTGCCGGTAAAGGAGGCGGGAAGCCGGGTTTTTGCAATGCCCGGTGGAATGGGTTTTCCTCGCGCGAGATTCTTCCGAATTCCCGGCGGTAAGGGTTTATATCCGCCCGACATATATCCTGTCCGACGGAACAGTTCCCGCGCGCCCACCGCTGTGATTCCGGCGGTGAAGAGCGCACCTGCACCGGTCTGCGCGGATTTACCGCTACGCCCCTTGTTCTTCTTCTTTTTGCCATGAGGTGGATCTGCGACGGCGATTGCCAGGCCGCCCGCCGCAACTATCGCCAAAAGGGACTTGATAAACGTGCGCCGGTCGATTTTGTTCATTCCCCATCCCCTACTGCTTCACCAAATTGAGCCGCGTTCAGATATTCGCTTATGGCTTTCAGAGTAGCCAATGCGCTCTGACTGGCATGCTCGTCTGCCTTCGGATTCCTCGATGGCGGATGTCTCTCAATGAAGACAAGAATTCAACCGATGAGGCAATCACTTACACTTGAGTCTATATTCATCGGATGCGAAGTGCCCGTCATCTGCCCAGTTCCGCGCCCAGTCGACGTCATAGGACATCGATCAATCGCACAAACTTTTTATCACGGCGGTACTTTCTGGTAGTGGCTCTGGCGGTTGCAACGGGATTCTCGGCCAGTGGTGATCTATCCGCTGAGGCTGACGGGGCATCGCCACCCTCTTCCCTCTCTCTTGTAGATCTAACGGGGCAGAAGCGTTCTCTCGATCAATTTCGTGGGCGCGTTGTTATCGTCAATTTCTGGGCGAGCTGGTGCCCACCTTGCCTTCGAGAGTTTCCTTCACTCCAACGATTCCGCCGAGGCCTCTCAGACCGACCGATTGAAATAATCGCCGTCAACTCGGGAGAACCGAAAGCCCTAGTAGAAAGGTTCCAACGCCGGTTTCAGAACGATTTTGTCATGCTGCTCGATACGGACCGCAGGGAAACGAAAGCCTGGCAGGTCGAATTTTTCCCGACAACGTTTGTTCTGGACCCACAAGGCCGCATCATCCAGCGTATATCTGGTGAAATGGACTGGGACAACGAAGAAACAAGACGCCCGGTGGAGGAGCTGTTACCGGATCGCCCTCCACTCGAGCTGTACAAGACCAAACTCTAGTTAAGCATCCAGGCAAAAAAGGGCGGCATTACTGCCGCCCTCACCTTTTCACGCCATCGGCTTATCTTTTCTGTCGGTGACAGAGTCCGCAACCGACCGGCGTCCCTTTTGGAATGACGGCCACTGGCTGACCAGCTGCGCACTCTGGCAGGCTGCCCTTGTTGTCTTTGCAGTACACGGTGCGATCCTCAGCCGTGCGTGACAGCACCGTCCCTTTCAGGTCTGCTCCGTGGCAAGACTCGCAACCCGGACCCTGATTCCGATAATTACGATGGCTGATATTCCATCTATCATCGGGCCAGAAGTCAGTGTTACTGGGATCGAGGTCAGTGATGGCATGCATGCCATGGGGACCATTGTTGCCCAACGGCAGCGAGTCGTCATCAGGCTCGTGGCACACCTGGCACTCGGCAATGTAGCCCGAGTGTCCCTGCAACTGGTTGGCCGTGACATTGTCGTTGGCGCTGGGATTGGCCGTCGGCCACTCCGCATGGGTACTGCCGTGGCAGGCCTGACAGAACAAACCACCGTGGCCGGTACTCACACGATACAGCTTGGGATTCCCGTCGGCCGCACCACCTTCCGCGACAATATTCTCCGCAAAGGCATTGTTTGTGGGGACAATGGGGGTCGCCTTACTGTCATTGGTACGGTAAGCCGCCAGCAGGCGGATACCATCCGTGTTGCCCAGGGTGTCGGTCGGATTAACCAACGCATTGGGGGTTCCGGCCAGATTATCGGTCGCATATCCGGTATGACAGGAGCCGCAGCCCGGCTCGTTGGCCCAGGGTACACGTGGCGTAGCGGGGTTATCGTAGAAATCCGCAGCCAATTCAAAGGCCCCTGGATTGGCTGGCGAAACATTACGTGTAAAGTCGTCGCCCACCTGCGCCATCTGACCGTGACAATCCTGGCAGACGAGTCCGCCATTGGCCATCGCGCCGCGCATGCACTCGGTACGTTTGCCCGGATGACAAAGATAGCAGGTCTCTTCCAAAACGGTCTGGGTGGTAACCGGATCACGGCGGGTACCCTGGCCATCAATGGCTGGCGGCATGTCAGGGAACAGACCGGTCGTCGCATGATGACTGTGCATCACGTTGGACATCGACTTGTGCTTGACCTGATCGCGACCATTGGCCAGTGAAGGCGTGGAAATGCCGTTGGGGAAGGTCGCCGGCCCATCGTTCTCCGGACCAAGGGGACCCAACTGGGCCAGGTCCAGCGCCGGGGTGTAGTGGCAGGTCTGGCACACCACGGGATTGTCCGCACGGCCGGTAACCGGGTCGTAGGAACCGAGCAAGGTTGTGCTGTGTTTCTGATCGTGCAGTGCCAGGATGTTGAGATCGCTGGCCCACTCCAGGCTCACGGCATCCGGTACGTCACCATGCGCCGGATCATCCAGAGAGGCAGTGACAATCCCCATGTCCGCATCCGTGGTCGCCGTCCCGTTACCACCATCTACTACGGCCGCATGACAGGTCTGACACTCCGCCTCACCCGAAATGGGCATAACGGTGTCGATGCTGACAACGCGCATTGAGTTTACATGAGCATCGACACGAACCAGCGGATAGGGGTTCTCCCGCCCGAAGTCGTCGAAGGCGGAAATAGGCATACCCGCCGCCTCGAACCAGTTCACCCCGTCGGCCACGTAGCCGAACGGGAAGCTGGTGAAAAAGGGGAAATCGTTGAAATGCTCGTGAAATCCCTGTGGATCGTTGGCCACATACGGATTGTTGAGGCCCGGCATTGCCTGCTGGGTCGCGTGCAATCCGCCGTCTTCCAGATACAGGCGCTCGACGTCCGGCACCGGCAGTCCGATGTCCACATTGCTGCTCGGAATGCCCGGATAGAATAGCGGCAGGATGCCTTCCGGATAGAAGGGATCGTAGGCCTGTTGCGCGATATCCCAAAAATTGGTCTTGTAGACCTCTGTACCCACTACGGAGGATAGCGCCTCTCCACTGGCCACTTTGGCAATGGCCGGATCATCCGGATTGGAAGCAGCCGCGTAGAACAGATCCACCTCGCCTTCGCCCATCACACGCGGTAATCCGTTTATGCCACGTTCTACAACCTGTGCATGAAGCACATTGAAGGGTGGCAGTATGCTCGAAATACGGGTATCGAGATCGCCGCAATGCATACCCAGATCATTGATGGCGAGGACTGTGTAGCTGCCGCTGTCAAGCGGAAGCAGTTCGGGGACCGGGTCCACCGGTAACGCTCCATTTGCGCTGGTGGAGTTGATAGAAACCTCCCCATCTGCCGCGACACCGATATTCACCGTCGCAATGTTAGATGCGCCGCCGGCATCGTTTGCCGTGTAGGTAAATGAGGCAGTACCCGTAAAGCCGCCAGCTGGGGTATAGGTAAATCCACCGTCGGAGGCCAGGTTAAGTGTTCCCGAAGCGGGAGCGACACCACTGACAAGCACGGCGGTCATGGGATCGCCGTCGGGGTCGTTGTCGTTGCCCAGCACACCCGGCGACGCGATGACAAGCTGCACACCTACACTGGTGTTGTAATCGTCGTCTTGAGCCACGGGCCGGCTGTTACCCGTGCCATCACTCACATTGACGGTACGAGTGGCAGTGCAGGTTTTCGCTCTCTTGTTGTTGCTGTCGGTAGCTGACAGGGTAGTGGTATAGGTGCCGGCGGTATCGTAGGTCACCACGTATTGGATGGTCTGATCGCCGCTGTTGGCCAAAATTTCGTTCGCCGAAGCGGGTGTTGCCCCCTCAAAAGTCCAGGTGACGTCATAGGCTGCCGTACCGTCGCTCACAACGCCCTGGAAGATTTCAGCGCCACCGGTCGTCACCGAGACCGGATCGTTTTGTGGGGTGCTGATGGTACAGACCGGCGGTTTGGCGAATGCCGTGACAGGCGCCAGAAAAAGCAGGAAGATTGGAATAAAAGTAAATAAACACAGAAAGTTACGCGCAAAAATGCGCTTCGATAGTGCCCGCATGTTGCTCCTCCGCTGATTTTGCTTTTTTTATGCCTAGCCGCAAAAATCTGTTGGCTAGTGGGCTATGCGGAAAGTAATGTAACTTATCGAGTCGCAGCGTATCATGCAGCATGCGCTCACCCAAATCACTTCGTATCACTAAGAAGACCGCAGCGACTTTGGCCCAATGGTGTCGTTCCACGACGCTCCTCCCGCACGGTCAGATCATGCGCGCGAAAATCATTCTGCAACTCAGTGAAGGGATGACCCCGACAGAGGTTGCCACTGCACAGAGAACCACCACAAAGACGGTACATCGATGGCGAAATCGGTATGAGGCCGAGGGTATTGAAGGCCTGCTGGAACGGCCGCGCGCCGGACGCCCAACGGTCATTGATAAAGAGATCCTCGACAGGATCATGTTCCTGACAACGAAACGTATCCCTGAAGAGGCGACGCACTGGAGTATCGAGTTGATGGCTCAATACGCGGAAGTGACACCATGGCAGGTGCGCCAGGTCTGGAAAGCCGCTGATTTGCGGCCACATCGGCTCAAGACATTCAAGATCAGTTCGGATCCCGCGTTTGCTGACAAGGTAGTGGATATCGTCGGGCTCTATATGAGCCCACCTGACAATGCCGTAGTTCTCAGCGTTGACGAAAAGACGCAGATTCAAGCCCTGGACCGCACGCAGCCCGGTCTACCATTGAATCCGAGTCGCATTGGCAGCCGGACCCATGATTACAAGCGAAACGGTACTGCCGCTCTGTACGCCGCTTTCAATACGCTCACTGGCAAAGTCATCGGCAAGGTCACCGACAAGAGCAATGGCAAGGAGTTTTTGTCGTTCCTCAAACTGTTGAATCGCCGCGTCAGCGCAAACAAAGATCTTCACATCATTCTGGACAACCTGAGCGCTCACAAGACGGCCGATATACGCGAGTGGCTCGAAGCTCACCCGCGCATCCATCTTCACTTCACTCCCACCAGTTCATCGTGGCTCAATGCCGTAGAAGGTTGGTTCTCTCAGTTGGAACGTCGCGCCCTATACCGTGGCGTGTTCACCAGCGTTCCTGAACTGAAGGCTGAACTGCGACGATTCATCAAGGTTCACAACAAGAACAGCGCTAAGCCTTTCAAGTGGACAAAACCGGCAAGCAACATCATCGCCGCAGTGGATCGCGCCAAGAATGCGTTACACAATTAACCGCATGGCCCACTAGCATCCATTCCTCTTGACGAAGAACGGCTTATTCTTGCGACCGGCAGGTACATAGGAGAAGGATTCGACGATGCTCGGCTCGATACTTTGTTTCTTGCCCGACCGGTATCTTGGAAAGGAACGCTCGTACAGTACGCAGGTCGACTACATCGCCTCCGTCCTGGGAAGAAAGAGGTGAGAATCATTGACTACGTTGATCGCAAAGTGCCGATGCTCGCAAAAATGTTTGAAAAACGACGAGTCGGCTATCGTGCCATGGGATATCAGGAATACGAAAACAGGAACGACTTGTGGTAGCCGCTAGCGGCTTTTAAAGTCGTTAGGGGCACCCAAACAATGTCCACCTTCCGCAGTCCAATAGGCTTTTTCTCCCCTCTGAATCCGAAAGTACTCTCGGACTATTGCACCGTTTAAGCAATGCTCTTCCGTACGACTGGACCGCGCAGTGGCAGCGTCACGGCTTTGTGCCAGTGCCTAACAGCACCATAAGTACAGTCGAAAATGCGGTCTGAGAAAACGCCGACTTCGCACTAATTTGGCGTCTCAGAAAGCAGCTATTAGCGGGAAATAAAAAGGCCGATACGACGTATCGGCCTGATTTTTAGGCACTTTCTGGAAGCTTATCTGTGAGACTTGATAAGTCCAAGACTGTGTGGCGGAGAGGGAGGGATTCGAACTTTCGGTGTTTTGATATTTATCAATAGGTTATAGAGGCATCGTGTCCAGATCATGTCTTTCGCTGCCGATTTTGCATGCTGTAATCAATTGCCACGGTTGTCAGCAATTCCTGGAACCAGTACAAACAACGATGATTGACAAAGGCACCTTTTTGACGTACATATATGGCATCGTTACCGGTCTCAATTCAGGAGTGCAATATGACTGTCTCGGCCACCAAAAACGAGCGTATTAACCTGCGCCTGAAACAAACCGCCAAAAATCTTATTGAGCGCGCGGCAACCTTCGAGGGTAAGACCGTCAGCAGCTTCATTTTGTCCAGCGCTCTGGCGAGCGCCGAAAAGACCATTCATGAGCACGAGTCCATCCAACTCAACGAACAAGATGCTCTGCGTTTTTTCGATGCACTGGCCAAACCAGTCAGGTTCAACAAAAAGCTGACTGAAGCCTTGGTTGAGCATGATCGCCGCGTAGAATCTCAATGAGTTCCGGAAGCGAACTCGTCATTGAGCCACTGAACCGAAACCACAACAGGACCGCTTTCAACTGTGGTATTGAGTCCCTGGATCGCTACCTGCAACACCAGGCCAACCAGGATATAAAACGCCGGGTCAGCCGTATGTTCGTTGTCCGCAGTCGCCAAGACGAAACAAGAGTGTTGGGCTATTACACGCTCAGTACCCTCTCCATTGATCTGTCGGTGTTACCAGAAAAACTCGCAAAGAAATTGCCCAAGCACCCTATACCGGCTGCTCTTATTGGTCGACTGGCCGTAGACGTTTCTGCGCAGGGCAAGGGAATTGGCAAGATGCTTTTGTCTAACGCGATTAAGCGAACCTTGGCCATTAGCGACGATATCGCAATCTACGCCATAGTGGTAGACGCCATCAATGAAGAGGCTGAGTCCTTTTACATGCAATATGGGTTTGCCCATCTCGCCTCCGAGGGCAAACGCCTGTTTCTAGCGTTGAAATCCTTCTGACTCTATTTCCTTTTATTATGCCGAACACAAGGAAACACAAAAAATTTTCAAACAGACAACCGGACTCAACAGGATGGCTTACCACTGACGCCGATGAGATCGAACGCCGCCGTGCGCGCGGCGCCACTGGGGCGTTCCAGATTGAACCTATTAGAGAAGGCTGATTAAGCCGTAAAAAGCGAAAGAATGACCCATGACACCAAAAGTACTTGTCCCCATCGCCGACGGCACGGAAGAAATCGAAGCGGTGTGCATCATCGACGTGCTGCGCCGCGCCGGTGCCGAAGTCACTGTCGCATCGGTTAACGCCCTTCAGATCACCGCCTCACGCGGGGTCAGAATCGTTGCCGACCGCCTCATTGCCGAGTGTGTGAATGACGTCTTCGACCTCATCGTTCTTCCCGGCGGTATTCCCGGTGCCGAACACCTCAGGGATTCTCCTGAATTGAAAGCACTGTTGCAGCGACAGAAGGAAGAAAACCGATGGTATGGGGCCATCTGCGCCGCACCCGC
>CAWGBV010000017.1:0-14290 GCA_963820915.1 uncultured Gammaproteobacteria bacterium
GATTCCGGCGGATCGCAGCATGTCGATCAGACGGATTAACGGCAGTCCGATCAGGGCATTCGGATCGTCGCCCTCGAGTCTTTCGAAAAGGGCAATACCCAACCCCTCGGATTTGAAGGACCCGGCACAATTGAACGGCGATTCCCGGTCCACATAGCGCGCGATCTCGGCGATCGTCAGGGATCTGAACCAGACCCGGTACGGCTCACAGACAGTCCGGGCCTCGCCGCTGGTGCCATCCAGCACGCACAAGCCGGTGAAGAAATCGACGCTTCGCCCCGAGGATTGCTGCAACTGCTCGATGGCATTCTGGCGGTTGCCGGGTTTGCCGAGTATCTTGCCATCGAGGCAGGCAACCTGGTCCGAGCCAATGATGACCGCATCGCCATGTTGCCCGGCCGCAGCCCGCGCCTTGGCTTCCGCGAGTCGAACCACCAGCTGTTCAGGTGATTCGCTTTCAGTCGCCGTTTCGTCCACGTCGGGAGCCACGGTATCAAAGGGCAGGCCCAGACGTCCGAGCAACTCCCGGCGAAATGGCGAGGTGGAGGCAAGTATCAATTTTGGCGATGGTCTGGATGGCATGGCGCTTGTCGAAGCAGATATAACGGGGCGCAGATATTATCAGACCTGATGTCCGACAGGCGCCCGCTACCCATCGAAAGCTGTGGTCGGCCCTGCGAAGGCCGCTGCGGTCAACTCCAGATGCCGGCGCTGTGGCTATGGCTGTCGATAACATTGACGTAGCTGGCGCGTTCGAATTCGGTGGGGTCGGCTACTGCCATCTGGCTCACTCGGCCACGCACGAGGTCGATGTCCTCGAATTCATTTTTTTCCATCCAGGCCAGCAGGCCATCGATGATTACGGTCAGGTATTCCGGGCCCTGCTGCAGCAATGAAGTGCACAAATGTACGGCATCCGCACCGGCAAGTAGCAGCTTGATGGCGTCTTCCGGGGTGTGGACACCGCCGGTGGCGCCCAGAGACATTTCGGTCCGGCCGTAGAGGATGGCGATCCAGCGCATGGCAATGAGGGTTTCCTGAGAGGTGGATGGCTGGATGGTGGGAGAAAGCCGGAGGTTCTCAACGTTGATGTCGGGTTGGTAAAACCGGTTGAACAGGGCGATCCCGCTGGCCCCGGCTTCGTCAAGTTTTTTGGCCATATGGGCAATGGAGCTGAAAAACGGCGATAACTTCACGTTGATGGGAAGCTCAACCTGCTTTTTGACCTCGTGAAGAAGGTCAAGATGGCGTCTCTCCACCTCGGCGCTGTTTTCGTCGACATCGGCCGCCACATGATAGATATTGAGTTCGAGGGCATCCGCCCCCGCGTCCTGGATTTCCCGCGCATGTTTCACCCAGCCTCCCAGGGTCGTGCCGTTGAGGCTGGCGATGATCGGGATATCCAGCGCCGCTTTCAATGAAGAAACCTGCTCCAGATAGCGATCCTGCTCGCCGGGAAAGTCCTGATGTTGTAGAGCGGCGCTTGCCCCCCCGAAATATTGCCGGTCATCGCTGTCGGTAAGGCGGGCGAGGGTTTCATCTTCGACGGAGGCCACTTCCTCAAACAATGAATACATGACGAGGGCCGATGCACCTGCGTCCTCCAGCCGTCTGGCTGTGTCCAGGTTCCGCGACAGCGGCGAAGCCGAAGGCACAAAGGGGTTTTTGAGTTCAAGGCCAAGAAAGCGTGTGGCGAGGTTCATCAATCCAACTCCGAAGATAGAGACAGTGGCGAGCGCCAGCCATGCTGTTACCTTGCGGGAAACAGGGTCAATTGGCAATCAGGATCAATACCAGGGATCGGCTCCGCCTGATCACACAGCGCGCTTTTGCGAAACACGGTTGCCGGTTTTCCACGGATTGATTTGGTGTTTTCGAACCGAAAACCGACTGTAAACGGCCTGTTGCGACAGCTCAATTGGGGGAGGAAATCGGATCAAGGATTTAGTATGGTAGGCGATTGAATTCGGTCGGTTGCGTTGACAAGGGCCATGCAGAGCGTCTAAAAAGCTCCGGTTTCTGCGCTGCAATACGACACAGACAAGCAAATACTCACGGGGGAGTTGGCCGGGATGGAGATGAACGAGCTCATGGCGGAAGGCCTTCGCCTTCTTTTGATTGGCATGGGTATCGTGTTCTCGTTTCTGATCGTGCTGGTTTTCGCGATGAAGGGAATGAGCTGGCTGGCATTCAGGCTGGGCGGTCATCCCGAAGACATCGTTCTTCCAGCGGCTTCTCCGGCGGTGGCCGATACGGATAAGACTGCCCTCGTGGCAGTGATCAGCGCCGCAGTGGCCCGTTACCGCCAGAACAGGCGCTAAACCCAGGAATCACCTGCCATGACACAGAAAAAATTGGGTATTACAGAGGTGGTGCTGCGTGACGCGCACCAATCGCTGTTTGCCACCCGGATGCGGATCGACGACATGTTGCCCATTGCCAGCAAACTCGATCAGGTGGGGTTCTGGTCGCTGGAGACCTGGGGTGGCGCCACCTTTGACGCCTGTATCCGTTTTCTTGGTGAAGATCCCTGGGAACGCTTGCGCCAGCTCAAGGCCGCCATGCCGAATACCCCGCAGCAAATGCTGCTTCGCGGCCAGAATATCCTGGGTTACCGCCACTATGCCGACGATGTGGTCGAGGCCTTTGTGGAGCGCGCTGCATTAACCGGCATTGACGTATTCCGGATCTTCGATGCCATGAATGATATGCGCAATCTGCAAACCGCGGTTCAGGCGACGTTGAAAACCGGCAAACACGCCCAGGGCACGATTTCATATACCGTGAGCCCGGTGCATACCGTCGACGGTTACGTCGATATGGGAAAGCGTATTGAGGACATGGGCTGTCACTCGATTTGTGTCAAGGACATGGCCGGCCTGTTGAAGCCCTACGTGGCCTTTGAGCTGATCAGCCGGTTGAAGGAAAATTGCTCGATTCCCATTGCAATGCACTCTCACGCCACCACCGGCATAAGCGTTGCCACCGCCGTCAAGGCAGCCGAAGCCGGGGTAGACATGGTCGATTCCTCGATTTCTTCGATGAGCATGACTTACGGCCATTCGCCCACAGAGAGCCTGGTGGCGATCTTTGGCGACACTGAGCGTGACACGGGCCTCGATCTCGAGTCACTCGAAGAGATTGCCGCCTATTTCCGCGAAGTGCGTAAAAAGTATGCGAAATTCGAAGGCTCCCTGAAGGGGATTGATTCGCGCATCCTGGTGGCCCAGGTGCCGGGCGGCATGTTGACCAACATGGAGAACCAGTTGCGGGAGCAGGGTGCATCGGACCGTCTCGACGAGGTGCTGGCGGAGATTCCGAAGGTGCGCGAAGACCTCGGCTTCATCCCACTGGTGACGCCGACCTCGCAGATCGTCGGCACCCAGGCCGTGATCAATGTGCTGACGGGAGAGCGCTACAAGAATATCGCCAAGGAAACGGCAGGGATTCTGCGCGGAGAGTACGGCGCATCCCCGGCGCCGGTGAACACCGAGCTACAGGCGCGTGTTCTGGAAGATGGCGAGGCAGCCGTCACCTGTCGGCCGGCGGATCTCATAGAGGCTGAAATGGATGTCCTCACAACCGAGCTGGAACGCTTGGCGGGCGAAAAGGGGATCACCCTGGCCAACGATGTTATAGACGATGTCCTTATCTATGCACAGTTCCCCCAGGTCGGCCTCAAGTTTATCGAAAATCGCAACAATCCCGACGCCTTCGAGCCGGTACCGGGCAAAGAGCCCGCGCCGGCCATGGCGCCTGCCCCGGCAGCTGCGCCAGTGCCAGCGGCCGGAGTCACCGAGTCCTATCATGTCTCCGTCGACGGCAAAGGCTATGAGGTTACGGTCGGCCCCGGCGGTGCGGTGACTTCAGTCCAGTCCGTGCCTGCAGCACAAGCCCCCGCGGTGACCACGGCGCCTGCGAGTGGCGGGCAGGCGGTACCGGCGCCTCTGGCCGGCAGTATCCACAAGGTCAGCATCAGACCCGGCGATCAGATTAAAGCCGGCGACGTGGTGATGATCCTCGAAGCCATGAAAATGGAAACTGAAGTCAGGACCCCGGCCGGCGGAACCGTCGTCTCAGTCTCCGTCAAGGCAGGCGATGTGGTCCAGGTGGGCGACACACTGCTGACGCTTTCCTGATCATGCAGGGCCTCGCAGAACTCTGGCAATCCATGGGGATTGCCAACATCACCGGGGGGCAAACCCTGATGATTGCCGTTGGTGGGGTACTGATTTACCTTGCCATTGCCCGGAAGTTCGAACCCTTACTGCTGATTCCCATCGGTTTCGGGGCCATCCTGGCCAATATACCGGTGGCCGAAATCGCCGGGCCTGACGGCCTGCTCGGCTACCTTTACGACGTGGGGATTGCCACCGGTGTCGCACCGCTGTTGATTTTCATGGGGGTAGGGGCACTGACGGACTTTGGCGCGCTGATCGCCAGGCCATCAACATTGTTGCTCGGGGCGGCGGCTCAGTTCGGCATCTTCTGCACCCTCATCGGTGCGCTGGCCCTCAACTTGGTCCCCGGATTTGATTTCTCGCTCGCCGATGCATCGGCCATCGCCATTATCGGTGGCGCGGATGGACCGACAGCGATCTTTCTGGCGTCGCGGTTGTCGCCCGATTTGCTCGGTGCTATCGCGGTTGCCGCGTACTCCTATATGGCCTTGGTGCCCATTATCCAGCCGCCCATCATGAGGCTGATGACAACGGAGAAAGAGCGCAGAATCGAGATGAGTCAACTGCGCCCGGTGACCCGCCTGGAGCGGATCTTCTTTCCCTTCGCCGTTTTGCTCCTGTGCATCTTGTTTCTGCCCTCCGCGGCGCCTCTCATCGGGTCGCTGACCTTCGGCAATCTTCTGAGGGAAAGCGGGGTGGTGGATCGTCTCAGTCGTACGGCGCAAAATGAACTCATCAATCTGGTGACGATTTTCCTGGGCCTTGCGGTTGGCTCGAAGTTGCAGGCCGACAAGTTTCTCACCGTTGAAACCCTGGGTATTCTCGCGCTCGGCGCCTTCGCGTTCTGCATCGGCACCGCTACCGGACTCCTGATGGGGAAGGTCATGAGCCGGATAAGCGGGGGCAAGATCAACCCGTTGATCGGTGCCGCCGGGGTATCCGCCGTGCCAATGGCAGCCAGAGTGGTGAACAAGGTGGGACTCGAATCCAACCATCATAATTTCCTGCTCATGCATGCAATGGGACCCAATGTTGCCGGCGTCATCGGGTCGGCCGTGGCGGCGGGGGTTCTTCTGGCATTGGTGGGAAATTAGGGCCTGATACACCTGTCGCGCGGTTGCGCTGGAGGGCTTCCTTGTAAGCTCAAGAATTCCTTTGAATTTTTGACTCTCCAGCCCATTCGGCATATTATTGCGCGCTTATGTCGTCGCGCCTGCCCGAACGCATCGATCCCATCCGGCTGGTTCAGCAGGGTAAGGTGCTCACGGGGAGATATGATCTCGCGGAACTACCGAGGCTGGCCGCACTGCTGGCGGAGCCGGACGGTGAAGTGCGGTTCGAATTTCAATTCGGCCGTGATGCCGGAAACCGGCCTGTGGTGAGCTGTCATGTTTCGGCGGAGCTGCGCCTGATCTGTCAGCGTTGTTTGGAGACCATCGGCCACCGTGTCGACAATCAGAACACGCTGGAGCTGGTGGCAGGGCTGGATGAGGCACAGGCAGTGCCGGAGCAGTACGAAAGCTTCCTGGTAGAGGAGGCGACGGTCAGTTTGCGAGACATGGTGGAAGAGGAACTCCTGTTGGGCGTCCCCGCTTTTCCAAAACACAGCGAAGCCTGTGTTTCGGCAACCGGGAGTGATGTCGAAACGACAGGCGCTTCTTCCGTCAACCCGTTCAGCGCCCTTGGCAAGCTGAAAGACGGGAATGAAAAAGCAGATTAAGTAATATTGAATTCGGAGAAATTGAAATGGCTGTTGCACAGAATCGAACCACCCCTTCGCGACGCGGCATGCGTCGCGCACATGACGGTCTGAAAGACAAGACGCTGTCGGTCGATCCCACTTCCGGTGAAACCCACCTGCGTCATAACGTGACTCCGGACGGTTTCTATCGAGGCCGCAAGGTGATCAACAAGGGCACTTGATCCCGCGAATGCCTGAGCGGGTCTGCATATCCCTGGATGCGATGGGGGGCGACTTCGGCGCCCCCGTCGTCGTTCCTGCGGCAGTGGAAATGGTCAACCAGGATCGGGATATCGAACTGATCCTGGTGGGGCGAGCGTCCGCAATCGAAGAACAACTGGCGAACTTTCAGTTCGATCGCAATCGCTTGCGGGTGCATAACGCCAGCCAGGAAGTCGGCATGGACGAGCTGCCGAGCAAGGCATTGCGTGGCAAGAAAGACTCTTCCATGCGTGTCGCCATCGATCTGGTTAAATCAGGTGAGGCACAAGCCTGCGTCAGCGCAGGCAACACGGGCGCGCTGATGGCAACCGCACGTTTCGTCCTGAAAATGCTGCCTAACGTTGATCGACCAGCCATTATCAGCGCGTTGCCGTCCGTAAAAGGTCAAACCTGGGTGCTGGATCTTGGCGCCAATGTGGACTGTACGGCAGATCACCTCTTTCAGTTCGCGGTGATGGGAGTCGAGGCAGTCAGCGCCGTGGCGGGCGTCGAGGCCCCGCGCGTGGGTTTGTTGAATATCGGACAGGAAGAGATCAAGGGCAACGAGCAGGTAAAGCGGGCCCACGATCTTCTGTCGCTGAGTTCACTGAATTATCTCGGCTATGTGGAAGGCGATGGTATTTATTCGGGTGACGCCGATATTGTCGTAACGGACGGGTTTGTCGGTAACGTCGCACTGAAAAGCAGTGAAGGCGTCGCCAAGATGATCCGGCACTTTTTGAAGTCCGGGTTCGAGCATAATCTGTTGACGCGTATTGCTGGATTGATAGCGCTGCCGATCCTGAAAACCCTTTCGCGCAAGATTGATCCTCGTCGTTATAACGGCGCCAGTCTTCTCGGATTGCGCGGCATCGTGATCAAGAGCCACGGTGGCGCTGACAAGATGGCATTCGAAAACGCCATCCTTATCGCCAAGAAGGCGGTTCACCACGATGTCCCGAACCGGATAGCGCGCCAGGTAGAGGCTCAGCTGGATCAGAGGGCGTCGGCATGATCTATTCGCGGATTAGCGGAACCGGTGGTTACCTTCCTGAGAAGATCCTTACCAATGAGGATCTTGAGGCGATGGTGGACACCACCGACGACTGGATACGCGAGCGCACCGGTATCCGGAAACGCCACGTGGTCGCCGATGACGAAAGTACCTGCGATATTGCGGAAAAGGCGGCACTTCTTGCGATGGAGGCAGCGGGCAAGACGGCGGCGGACATCGATCTGATCGTGCTTGCCACCACGACGCCCGACAAGATCTTTCCCAGCACGGCCTGCCTGCTTCAGCAGCGCCTCGGCATACGTCGCGGAGCAGCCTTTGACGTCCAGGCGGTTTGCACGGGTTTTGTGTATGCCCTGGGTGTGGCGGACAAGTTCGTTCGTACCGGCAGTTCCAAGTGCGCTCTGGTCGTGGGCGCGGAATCCATCTCAAGGATCATCGACTGGACCGACCGCGATACCTGCGTTTTGTTTGGCGACGGTGCCGGCGCCGTGGTGCTGGACGCAAGCGAAGAGCCTGGCATCCTATCCGCCCACCTGCATGCCGATGGAACCTTTGAAGAGTTGTTGCACGCGCCGCTGGACGGCTATCTGCAGATGCGTGGGAACGAGGTATTTCGCATGGCAGTCAGGACGTTGGGCCGCATTGTTGGTGAAACACTTGAAGCCAACAATATGCAGAAGTCCGATGTTGACTGGCTGGTCCCTCACCAGGCTAACATCCGCATCATTCAGGCCACGGCGCGTCAACTCAACATGTCAATGGACCATGTCGTGGTCACGGTGGACGAGCATGGCAACACCTCGGCCGCCTCAGTCCCCCTGGCGTTGGATACTGCGGTCCGCGACGGCAGGATAAAAAGGGGAGACACCCTCCTGATGGAGGCCTTCGGCGGGGGATTCACCTGGGGCTCGGTGCTGGCCAGGTTCTGACCAGCCTTCCGGCGGGCGGTATGTGGTATCCCGAAAAAAAAGAACAGCGTATCCGGCAGGTTGATTAGCCGGGCGGGGCAGGAATAAATGAGCAAAACATTCAGTGTTGTATTTCCCGGGCAAGGATCACAGTCCGTCGGCATGCTCTCCGGGCTTGCGGGCGAGTACAGCTGTGTCAACGACACCTTCGATGAGGCCTCTTCTGAACTCGGATTTGATCTCTGGCGGATGGTGCAGGACGGCCCCGCGAAAGACATCAACAAGACACGGAATACGCAACCGGCCATGCTCGCCGCCGGCGTGGCTGTCTGGCGGGCCTGGCAGATGGCAGGCGGGCCCGAACCCGGGCTGATGGCCGGACACAGCCTGGGTGAGTACACGGCGCTTGTTTGTGCCGGCGCGGTGAGTTTTGGCGACGCGGTGTCTCTGGTGGCCGAGCGTGGCCGGCTGATGCAGGAGGCCGTTCCCGAAGGGACCGGAGCCATGGCGGCAATTCTGGGCCTGGACGACGATAAGGTCCGGTCCGCCTGTAAGGATGCCGCCCAGGGCCAGGTCGTGGAGGCCGTGAATTTCAATGCGCCAGGTCAGGTGGTCATCGCGGGCGACGCTTCTGCCGTGGCCCGGGCAGTTGACCTGGCCAAGTCTGCCGGTGCGCGTCGGGCGATGCCGTTGCCGGTGAGTGTGCCATCCCATTGCGCGCTGATGCGGCCCGCTGCGGAAAAACTGGCGGAACGTCTTGCCGGTATCAGGATGGGTTCGCCAGGGATTCCGGTGATTCACAATGTCACCGTGCAGTCCGAAATGAATGCTGACGGAATCAAGGCGCTGCTGGCGGCACAACTCTACAGTCCGGTTCGTTGGGTGGAAACGATTCGCGCGATGAATGAAAAAGGTGCTGAGCTGGTCGTCGAGGCGGGGCCGGGGAAGGTATTGGCCGGCCTGGTGAAACGAATTGATAAGACCATCGCAGGCGCTGCTGTGTTCGATAAGGCCGGTATCGAGGCGGCTTTTCAGGAGATCAGGGGATGAGTGAAAAACGGATTGCCATTGTTACCGGAGCGAGCCGGGGAATTGGCCAGGCCATCGCCGATGCGCTAGGCCGATCTGGCGCTATCGTGGTGGGTACTGCGACCAGTGACAAGGGTGCGGCAGCCATCAGCAGCCACCTCGAAGGGCAGGGCATCGAAGGTAAAGGGATGTGTTTGAACGTCACCGATCCGTCCTCTGTAGAGACCCTTCTGAAGGCGGTCACGGACAGCTACGGCATTCCGACCATTCTGGTGAACAATGCCGGTATCACCCGCGATAACCTGCTCATGCGAATGAAAGACGATGAGTGGGACTCCATCATCAACACCAATCTGACTTCCGTCTATCGCATGTCCAAGGCCTGTTTAAGGGGCATGATGAAGGCAAAGTTCGGTAGGATCGTGAATATTGCTTCGGTTGTCGGGGCATCCGGCAACGCGGGCCAGACAAATTATGCCGCCGCAAAAGCTGGAATTTTCGGATTTACCAAGTCCCTGGCACGAGAGGTCGGAAGCCGGGGCATCACCGTGAACGCCGTCGCACCGGGTTTTATCGATACCGATATGACCCGCGAGTTGGCGGAAGCGCAGAAACAAGCGCTACTGGCGAGTATCCCCTTGGGCCGGCTCGGTCAGGTGGAGGAAATCGCCGCCGTGGTGGCGTTCCTTGCCGCGGAAGAGGCTGGTTATGTCACGGGCGAGACCATCCACGTCAACGGTGGTATGTACATGGCGTGAGGCGCACTTGGCGGATTCAGACCGAATTGTCGGGAAAACGCCTTTGACGTGAGGGGAATTGGCACTAAAATAGCGTCCGCTGACGGGATTACCCACTTATCTGTCCTTGAGAGGAAAACAGCAATTATGAGTATTGAAGAACGCGTTCGTAAGATCGTTGTCGAGCAACTTGGCGTCAAAGAAGAAGAAGTCACTATTGAAGCTTCCTTTGTTGACGATCTCGGCGCTGATTCGCTGGACACCGTGGAACTGGTCATGGCTCTTGAGGAAGAGTTCGAGTGCGAGATTCCCGATGAGGAAGCCGAAAAGATCACCACCGTCAAACAGGCGATCGATTACATCAACGCCAATAGCTGAACCGACCCCCGGCTACGCTTGACGTAGGGATATCGCCGCGGTACCTGTACCGACGGCGATTGTCGTTCTTGACCGAGCCGATCAGAGGAGCTGTTTCCGTATGTCCAATCGTCGAAGAGTCGTGGTAACAGGCCTGGGGCTTGTGGCGCCAGTAGGCAACGATGTTGCTACGTCCTGGGAGAATATTCTTGCCGGAAAAAGCGGTATCGGTCCCATCACACACTTCGATATCTCGGCGTTCAGCGTTCGTATCGGGGGTGCGATCCGTGATTTTGACGTCACTGAATATCTGACGCGGAAGGACGCGCGGAAGATGGACCCCTTCATCCATTACGGGATGGTGGCGGGAATCCAGGCAATCCGTGATTCGGGAATTGAAGTTACCGACGAAAATGCACCTCGAATCGGTGTTGCGATTGGCGCGGGCATTGGCGGCATATACACCATAGAGCAGAACTACGAGTCCTTTCTCAACAAGGGCCCAAGAAAGATTTCGCCATTTTTCGTTCCAGCGGCGATCATCAATATGGCGTCGGGCAATCTGTCCATCATGTACGGCTTCCAGGGACCTAACATCTCCATTGTTTCGGCCTGCAGCACCGGCGCTCACAACATCGCTGATGCGGCCAGGATGATTCAATATGGCAGCGCTGACGTGATGGTGGCAGGCGGTTGCGAGTACGCCACGACGCCCATCGGCATCGGTGGCTTCGCCGCGGCCCGGGCCCTGTCGACCCGCAACGACGATCCTGAGAGGGCCAGTCGTCCCTGGGACAAGGATCGTGACGGGTTTACGCTCAGTGACGGCGCCGGGGTTTTGGTGGTTGAAGAACTGGAGCACGCCAAGGCACGAGGCGCTGCCATCTATGCGGAACTCGTGGGCGTTGCCATGAATTCGGACGCCTACCACATGACCGCTCCTTCTCCCAATGGTCAGGGTGCCGCAAACTGTATGCGCCTGGCTTTGGATGATGCCGGCGCCAATCCGGAGGACGTCGACTATATCAATGCCCATGGCACCTCGACGCCCGCTGGCGACGTGGCTGAAACCATGGCCATAAAGTCAGCCTTTGGTAATCATGCCGGCAAGCTTGCGGTCAGTTCCACCAAGTCCATGACTGGCCATATGCTCGGTGCCGCTGGCGGCGCTGAAGCGGTTTTCTCCGTGCTGGCATTGCGCGATCAGGTGGCGCCGCCTACGATCAATCTGGACACACCCGATCCCGAGTGCGATCTCGACTATGTGCCTAAGACGGCGCGTGAGATGGAGATCGACCTGGTGCTTTCCAATTCCTTTGGATTCGGTGGCACCAACGGAACCCTCGCCTTTCGCCGATATAAAGGCTAAACAGCCAAGCTGTGATTCTGGTAAACGGTCAGCCGCGGTCGACGATTGAAACGTCGGACCGCGGTTTGCTCTATGGCGATGGCCTGTTCGAGACCATGGCGGCGCTGGGCGGAGCGGTGCCCTTGTGGGATCGGCACATGCAGCGACTTTGCGCCGATAGCGAGCGTCTCGGCATAACTCCACCTGATACACATCTGTTGCGTAATGAAGCGGCCACAGTACTTCAAAACGCAGCGGAAAAGTGTGTCCTCAAGATTCTTGTCTCAAGGGGTAGCGGTGGCAACGGTTACCAGCCCGCAGACCAGATTTCACCCACTCGGATTATCGAATGTCGCGACTGGCCGGCATCGGTCGCTCGATATCAGCAAGAGGGCGTCAGAGTACGTTTTTGTGCAACCCGGTTGGCGGTGGGCAGTCCCGTTGCCGGAATCAAACACCTCAATCGCCTGGAGCAGGTACTGGCCAGGGCTGAGTGGTCGGATGACGAATTTGCCGAGGGATTGATGCTGGACCAGGATGGATTCGTTGTGGAAGGGACCAAGACCAATCTCTTCATCCAGGAGGGCGATCGCCTGATGACACCCCCGGTGAATCACTGCGGCGTGGCTGGCGTGATGCGCGGTCTTGTGATGGATCTTGCGCGAAAATCCGCTATCGACATGGATGAATGCCGGTTAACACCGGATCGGGTGCTTGGCGCAACCGCCGCGTTCCTGACCAATGCGATCATCGGACTTTGGCCGATACGTGAATTGCAGACGACCAGGTTTACTTCAACATCCCTCGTGGACGAGATCCAATCCCAACTGCAAGTGCTGCCACCAGGATCCTTGAAATGAGACGCTTCAGCATCCTTCGGGCCCTCGGTTCACTGATCATGATCGGCTTGCTGGCGGGAGCCGGCACGGCGGCCTGGCTTTGGATGGACTATCAGAGATTCGTCACAGAACCCCTGAACCTGCCGAGCGGGGGATCCGAGTATACGGTTAAAAATGGGGCAACCCTGGGGCAGGTGGCTGCTGATCTTTCCAGTCGCGAGGTGTTGACCGAGCCGCTTTATCTGAGGCTCCTGGGGCGCCAGCGTGGGGACGCCGATCGCATCAAGGCCGGAGATTACGCGCTGGCCCGGGGGATGACCGCGAATGATCTGCTCGATCTGCTGGTGAGCGGAGACGTGATCGAATATTCGCTCACGCTGGTTGAGGGCTGGACCTTTAAACAAGCGTTAGACGCCGTACGTTCCAGCGAGCACCTTGTGCATACCCTGCCGCCAGAGGTCCAAGCGGCCGACGTGATGGCTGCTATCGGTCAACCCGGGCAACACCCCGAGGGGCGATTCTTTCCCGACACCTACCTGTTTCCGGGGAAAACTACCGATGTCGCCTTCCTGAAGCGGGCGTACGATCAAATGGAAAAGGTACTCCGGCAGGAATGGGCGGCCCGTGCCGAGGATTTACCGTTGGACAATGCCGAAGAAGCCCTGATTCTCGCCTCTATCATCGAGAAGGAGACGGGGAAGGCCGAAGAGCGTCCAGAGGTGGCTGGTGTGTTCATTCGGCGACTGCGAAAGGGCATGCTGCTGCAGACCGATCCCACGGTCATCTACGGAATGGGCGATGCCTATGACGGCAATATCCGGCGCAACGATCTTAAACGGGACACGGCGTACAACACCTACACCCGAGCCGGTTTGACGCCGACGCCCATCTGTCTGCCGGGACGCGAGGCTATCAATGCGGCGTTGCACCCGGCGGACGGTAAATCCCTGTATTTCGTTGCGACCGGGGATGAGGATGGTGGTCACTATTTCTCGAACACACTGGCGGAGCACAACCGCGCGGTGCGACGATATCAGCTCAAGCTGAAGGAAAAATAATGGATCGCGGGTTGTTCCTGACGGTGGAAGGAATCGAGGGCGCGGGCAAGAGCAGCAATCTGGCCTTCGTAGAGGAATATCTCATCGCCGCCGGGAAATCTGTGGTGGTCAGCAGAGAGCCGGGGGTACCGAACTCGGAGAAGCCTTGCGAGGCCTGTTGCTCGGCCACCGCCATGACGGAATGGCCGATGATGCCGAGCTGTTGCTGATGTTCGCGGCCCGCGCCGAACACCTGGCTCGGGTCATCCGCCCAGCCCTGAATCGGGGTGACTGGGTTTTGTGCGATCGTTTCACCGATGCCACTTTCGCCTATCAGGGCCTAAGCCTAAATAGAGCTCAAGCCATTCAGGAATATATGCTGCGCAGCGGCGTCAGCCGGGACCGCATCAATATAATAGGAAGAGGCGAGCTTGACGCTATAGCTCCTCCATCAGATTTAGCTGGCATGCAAAGGATCGTTACGCTAGATTTGTAATCGCCGAAATCCAAAAGACCAATATAGCAAGTCCTCCGGCGCCTGATATGCGCGCGGAGCCTATAGGCGAAACAATGTATATGGTGCACGAAAATATGGAAATGGAATCTGATGTAAAAGCGCTACCAGAGAATCTGTACGAAGGCGATACCCTTTCCACAATCGCGCGAGATCAATTAGGCGGCTCTCACAGATGGAGAAATCTTTACGCCATAAACATTGACCGAATATCAAACCCGACAATCTCAAGATTGGTCAAAGAATCCTCATTCCGGTTGAATAATCAGCCCGTTCAGTATATAACAGGTTGCGCTCATTCGAGTTATGGTGTACTGTTATAGTTCAGGGGAGCTATGAGGAACCCTGATGAATTGTTAATATTGTTAGCGCCGACCGCTATG
>CAWGBV010000018.1:0-179453 GCA_963820915.1 uncultured Gammaproteobacteria bacterium
ACTCGATTGGCGCGGGGCGGTCAGGGGCCGAAAGCCGGTCCGCTTTTTCTGAGCATGACCTTCAGTCGCGATTCTTGAGGAGATTGCCGAGGCTCGCGAAGGGATTGTGGGTGGCCGACGCGGATTCGCTGTCTGCGGTGGCGCTGCCGTATTCCGCATCGAGCAGGCGGGAGTGTTCGTTGTCGTGACAGTAGAGGCAGAGCAACTCCCAGTTACTGCCGTCCGGGGGGTTGTAGTCGTGATTGTGGTTGCGATGATGGACGGTGAGCTCGCGCAGGTTTTCCCGCGTGAATTCGCGGCGGCAGCGTCCGCAGACCCAGGGGTACATCTTAAGCGCCCGCTCCCGGTAGCCCTGTTCCCGTTCCTCCCGCGCGCGACGGGCCTCGGCGACGGCCTCGTCGGCCCTTCTGGTGGCGGTATCGGCGTTTTTCGTGGACATGAATACTGTTCTCCGAATCTCGGTTACGCCTGGAAAAGCGGCGGTGTGATTTCTAGACAAGATAGCCGCAAATCGGCGGCTGCCAAGTGTCGGGGATTTTTCGGGATTGTATCTCGCGCATCAAGACTGTTGATCGGCGAGTCCGCTTCCTACAGTCTAGCCGGGCGGGTCCCGCGGCGGGCGAGGGACTGAGCTGCCTGAGTTGAGGATATCGTAATGAACTGGACACCCGGTTGGATCGCCCTGGCGGCGCACCTGGCGCTGGTGGTGACCTTTGTGGTGCGCGTATTGCTGCGCCCACACCGTGACCCGGCCTCCCGGATTGCCTGGATTACGATCATTCTGGCATTGCCCGTCATCGGCGCCATTGCCTACCTGATGGTTGGCGAGGTGAGGATCGGCCGACATCGCCGCAAGCATCTGGCTGAAGCCGAGGAGCGCCTGCCGGATCCCGAGTCGCTGGCGCTGGGTGACGAGAAATTAGTCAGGTCGCGGGTGCCGCAGCGTTACCAGCATCTGTTCCGGGTGGGTCAGTCCATCAGCGGGTTCGAGCCATCGCTGGGTAACTCGGCAATGTTGATGGCGGATTCCAATGCCGCCATCGACGCCATGGTGGCGGATATCGATGCCGCCAGGGATTCCGTGCATCTTCTCTTCTATATCTGGCTCGCCGACACCAATGGGCTCAAGGTGGCGGCAGCGCTAAAGCGTGCCGCCGCGCGGGGTGTCACCTGCCGCGCGATGGTGGACGACCTGGGTTCGAGGGCGCTGGTCCGTTCGGGCCACTGGCGTGCCATGGGCGAAGCGGGCGTGAGGCTGACCAGGGCCCTGCCGGTTGGCCATTTACCATTGCTGAGGTCCCTCGTCAGCCGCATCGATCTGCGAAATCACCGCAAGATTGTCGTTATCGATGATCGCCTGACGTATTGCGGCAGCCAGAATTGCGCGGATCCGGAGTTTCGCGTCAAGGCCCGCTTCGCGCCCTGGGTGGACCTGATGGTCCGTTTCGAGGGGCCGGTGGCGCTGCAGAATCAGTATCTGTTTGCGAGTGACTGGATGGCCGCAGTGGGGGAAGATATTTCTGCGCCCCTGGCGCTGTCGGCCTCAGTGAATGCGTCGAATACGCAGGAGGCGGGCATTGCCGCCCAGGTTATCGGCACCGGTCCGACCTTGCGTTACTCGGCCATGCCCGAGGTGTTCGAATCGCTGTTTCATGCGGCGCGTCACGACATTGTGATTTCCACCCCCTATTTCGTGCCCGACGAGGCGATGGTGGGTGCGCTTTGCGCCGCTGCCTGGCGTGCGGTGGACACTACGGTGATCTTTCCGGCGCGCAATGACTCAGTGATGGCCGGTGCGGCCAGTCGCAGCTATTACGGAGACCTGCTGGAGGCGGGTGTCCACGTTTACGAATACGGCGGCGGGCTTTTGCACGCCAAGTCGCTGACCATCGACGGCGATTTGACGCTGATCGGATCGGCAAACATGGACAGGCGCAGCTTCGATCTGAACTACGAGAACAATATCCTTTTCTTCGATCCCGTTCTCACGGCCCTGATCCGCAGCCGGCAGGAGGACTACATCGACGCCTCCCATTTTGTAACCGAGGAGGAAGTGGCGGCCTGGCCGTTGCCACGTCGGGTTTTTCAGAACGCCGTCGGCATGTTGGGCCCGGTGATCTGAGCCGGTGCAATTACAGCCCCACCAGATCCCTGTGGACTAAAAAAGCCCGCCGATACGGCGGGCTTTATATTGGGATTCACTGCCTTTCAGGGGATCAGGAGCGGATGCCTTCCGCGCTGTGGTCCCAATCCACGAATCCGCCCGAGGAAGCCGTGGTGTCACCAGTGGTCGGCGCCGGCCCTGTTCTGACGCCTTCGGCACTGTGGCTGTAGTCCACGAAGCCTCCGGATTTCGAGCCGGAACCCTTGTACATGGTGGCGCTGGACTTCACGCCTTCGGCGCTGTGATCGTGGTCGACGAAGGCCATGGCCGAGGTGCTTGTCATGCCAAGTGCGATGGCGCAGCAGGTTGCCAGGGCGGTAAGACCGATGCGGGATTTTTGAGTGATGTTTTTCATGGTTGTTCTCCTGAATTCAATTCATTAAGCCGAAAGCCGGCGGTGTATCTAAATAAGGTTTTAGGAGCGGATGCCTTCTGCGCTGTGGTCGTAATCCACGAATCCGCCCGAGGAAGCCGTGGTGTCACCAGTGGTCGGCGCCGGACCGGTACGGACGCCTTCAGCACTGTGGCTGTAGTCCACGAAGCCGCCGGATTTCGAGCCGGAACCCTTGTACATGGTGGCGCTGGACTTCACGCCTTCGGCGCTGTGGTCGCGGTCGACGAAGGCCATGGCCGAGGTGCTGGTCATGCCGAGGGCAATGGCGCAGCAGGTTGCCAGGGCGGACAGGCCGATGCGGGATTTTTGATGGGTATGTTTCATGGTTATTCACTCCTAAATGGGGTTTGGTTTGAACGGTGTGTTTCGTTCCGTCTTGGGTTAGACAATAGTTGTACATTTAATCTTCGTCAAGGCTTTTTTTCATAAAAAATTATACAGGCTGCATCGATTTATGAATAACCAATAAAAACAGTAAGATAAGGTTGTCGATCCAGAAAAAACAATTGCTTAATGGGGGTGAGTTCGTTGATATCGCACAAATCAGGAGGCGTGCGGGCCTGAAAAATTGTACAGGATGGCGAGATGATTCGTTGTTGATTGTGCTTCGGGTCGGCCGGCATTGTCCCGGGCGGGGTTGTTCCGGTGTTATTGTGGTCCGGGAGTCTCTCTTACTTCGGTGGCCTGCCGGCAATCGGTGCTGAGCTGGCTTTGTTCGGCTTGGTTGCGCCCTGTTGGGGGCTATTTAGGTCCGGGCGGATACGGCGATGCGCTGTATTCGATTCTGATTTACCTGGCGAAGTGTCCATGTGGCGGCGCTGATGGGTCGGATCTGATCACTGTCACGCCGGTGTTCCGGGTCGCTGGGGGGCTGGGGGGCTGGGACGGCTGCATCAGCGTTTTCCACGAAAAAGGCCCGCCGTTGAGGCGGGCCTTTTTCGCTATCAGGTGTCGGGTCGACCCATCAAGAGCGGACGCCTTCTGCGCTGTGGTCGCGGTCGATGAAGCCGCCCGTGGAAGCTGTGGTGTTGCCGGTGGTCGGCGCTGGCCCTGTTCTGACGCTTTCGGCACTGTGGCTGTAGTCCACGAAGCCGCCGGATTTCGAGCCGGAACCCTTGTACATAGTGGCGCTGGACTTCACGCCTTCGGCGCTGTGATCGCGGTCGACGAAGGCCATGGCCGAGGTGCTGGTCATGCCGAGGGCAATGGCGCAGCAGGTTGCCAGGGCGGTAAGACCGATGCGGGATTTTTGAGTGGTGTTGCTCATGGGTGTTCTCCTGAAACTGTTTTTCCAGGCCGAATGTCTTCGGCGCTGATCATTGACGGAGCCGGAATACCGGCCCCGCCCGTTGAAACTTCAGCCTTCGTCGATGCCCTCGTCTACAGGGTTGTGGATCTTCTCGTGAAGCCGGCTGCCCACGACCTTGGAGTAAAGCACCTCGACACCCTGGGCCTCCAGGTTGCGCATCTCGGAATCGTTTCGGCGACTGAGTTCCTGCATTTGCATTTCGTATTGGCTCATGACGGTTTCCTTCAGAATCATATGGTGTTTAAGAGCGAATGCCTTCAGCACTGTGGTCCCAGTCGACGAAGCCGCCGGAGGAGGCCGTAGTGTTGCCGGTGGTCGGCGCCGGACCGGTACGGACGCCTTCGGCGCTGTGGCTGTAGTCCACGAATCCACCGGATTTAGAGCCGGAACCCTTATACATGGTGGCGCTGGACTTCACGCCTTCGGCGCTGTGATCGCGGTCGACGAAGGCCATGGCCGAGGTGCTGGTCATGCCGAGGGCAATGGCGCAGCAGGTTGCCAGGGCGGTAAGACCGATGCGGGATTTTTGAGTGGTGTTTTTCATGGGTGTTCTCCTGAGTTCGATTCATTAAGCCGAAAGTCGGCCGTGGGTCTGAATAAGGTGTTAGGAACGAATGCCTTCGGCACTGTGGTCGTGATCCAAAAAGCCGCCTGAGGAAGCGGTGGTGTCACCAGTGGTCGGTGCCGGACCGGACCGCAGGCCTTCGGCGCTGTGGCTGTAATCCACGAAGCCGCCGGATTTTGAGCCGGAACCGCTGTACATGGTGGCACTGGCCTTCACGCCTTCAGCGCTATGGTCGTAATCCACGAAGGCCATCGCGCTGGTGCTGCTCATGCCGAGCGCAACCGCGCAGCAGGTAGTGAGCGCGGCGAGGCCGTTACGGAAACTGCGATCTGTTTTGTTCATGTCGTGTCACTCCTGAAAGATTTAGGGTTGGACGGTCTGTTGCCCCGTCTTGAACTAGACAATAGTTGTACAAATATCCTTCGTCAAGGTTTTTTTCAAAAATATTTTATACAAGCTGTATCGTTTTTAATTTTTCTTATTAAAACAGTTGGTTATCCTTTTAGTGAATGAGAAAACAATGGCTTGCCGGGATCGCCTGAAAGATTGCCTGTGGGGTTGATCCCCTGAAAACGGCAAAATACTTGTACAAATAATCGCGGTTTTCCAGTTAAACGATGGAAAAGGGGGGCGGTCGCTGCCCTTGGCCTGCCAGTTTGCAGGGGCAATTGGTTACCGGCTGGATTCGGCGCCGGGTAGTGGAGTCAGTCGCCGTCCAGAATGGCGAAACAGAGAAAGGTGGCGATGAGGGTCAGTGAAAGTATGACGGCCACCTCGGGCCAGATGGCCATGACGGCAGCGGCGAAAATCCAAATCGAGACGCAGAGCCGTCGGCAGCGGCGATGGCGGGGCTTGGCCTTGCGGGATTGGAAGGCCTGGTAGTCGTCCCGTCCGGCGCAAATCCAGTTTGCGAACGCACGTGGCCAATGCCGCAGATTGCGAAGGAATCCGTCGGCCATGCCGGGTCAGCCAGTCGTTGCTATCGGCCTCATACCAGCAAGCCTAAGGGGCTGTCGTCAAAATCACAAAGGATGTGGCGTGCCAAACCGGTTTGGAAATTTGCGTTGTGGCTTACGAACGCTAGAATATCAGCCATTGCTTATTTAGTGAGAGGAAAAATCAATGCCGACCTATGATTACCGTTGTGAGGCCAATAACCGTGTTCTTGAGGTCAAGCACGGCATGAACGAATCACTTTCGACCTGGGGTCAGCTCTGCGAAAAGGCTGGCGCTGAGCCTGGAGAGACGCCTTTGGACACGCCGGTCATCCGGATTATTTCGGGCGGCCACCTGATGACTTCCAGCTCGGGTATCAGTGATGGCCCGGCGCCTTGTGCCTCCGGCGCCTGCGGTGGCGGTTTTTGCGGTCTCAACTGATCCCCACTTAATGGATAACACGACCGGGGTCGCAGGGCGCCCCCGGTCTGATAAACCAGGGCTTAGCCCTGGTTATCGGGTGTGCCCTTCAGCACCAGCGGGGCCACCTCGATGGTGTTCTCGCCGTCGTCGAGCCAGGCGGCCTGATCCTGGATAGTGCAGTTGAGGGACATGTTGCGGCGGGCGAGCAGCGCCAGCTGTTCGCTGACGGCATCGGAAATCTCGCGCACCCGCAGGTTATTCAATCGTTCCAGATTCGGCGCGTTGGTCTGCCACCAGGTTCTGGCGGCGCGTTCACCATAGGCATAGACCACTACCTTCCGGGCGCGGCCGCAGGCCTTTCGCAATCGACGTTCGTCCGGCAGTCCCACCTCGATCCAGAGATCGATTTCCCCGGTCAGATCCTTCCGCCAAAGATCGGGTTCCTCGTCCGCGCTCGAGTCCGCGAGTGAAGGTCAATGCTTCATCGGCGTGCAGCGCGAAGGCAAGTACCCTCACCATCATGCGTTCGTCGGTTTCGGACGGGTGGCGGGCGATGGTCAGTTCGTGACGCTGGTAGTAGTTGCGATCGAGGTCGGAGACCTGCAGATCCGCCTTGAATATGGTCGCCTTGAGGGCCATGGGCTGTGGTTCGGGGATGCTGGCTGGGGAAAGCCTGGGATTGTCTCATCGAACCGAATCGGCTGCAGCGGTTCGTCGTGCCTCGGCAAGCGTACAATGAGGTCCATGGAAACGGCCCACGACACCCCCTACGCTAAATTGAGTCCCGACATGGTGCTCGATGCCGTGGAGAGCCTGGGTCTTGCCACCGACGGGCATTTGCTGGCGCTGAACAGCTACGAAAATCGCGTCTACCAGGTGGGCATGGATGCGGGTCCGCCGGTGGTGGTCAAGTTTTATCGACCGGCGCGTTGGAGCGACGCCCAGATTCTCGAAGAGCACGGTTTTTGCCTGGAACTCGCGGCGAACGAATTGCCGGTGGTGGCGCCCATGCCCTTGTCCGGCGGCGACACGCTGTCGACCTTCGAGGGCTTCCGCCTGGCCGTGTTTCCCCGAAAGGGCGGGCGCACCCCGGAATTGGACCGCGCCGACATCCTGGAGTGGATTGGGCGTTTTATCGGTCGAATCCACGCCGTCGGTGCAGTGACCGGATATCGGCACCGGCCGGATCTGGACATTGCCAGTTTCGGCGAGCGGCCGCGGGATTTTCTGCTGGAAAACGACTGGCTGCCATCTGAACTTCGGGAGACCTGGCACGGCGTCGTCAATCATGCGCTGGACAATGTCCGCCATTGCTACGACAGGGCCGGCGATGTGCGTGTGCTTCGCCTGCACGGCGACTGCCATCGCGGAAATATGCTGTGGACGGACGGCGGCCCCCATTTCGTCGATCTCGACGACAGCCGCACCGGCCCGGCGATTCAGGATCTTTGGATGCTGTTGGCCGGAGACCGCAGGGAGATGGTGACGCAGCTCTCGGATGTTTTGGCGGGCTACGAAGATTTCTTCGAGTTCGATCCCCGGGAACTGTACCTGGTGGAGGCGTTGCGCACATTGCGCCTGATTCACTATTCCGCCTGGCTTGCGCAGCGCTGGGAGGACCCGGCGTTTCCAATGGCCTTCCCCTGGTTCGACACACCGCGCTACTGGGAAGAACGTATTCTCGAATTGCGCGAACAGATTGCCCTGATGGAAGAGCCGCCTTTATGGCCCGCCTGATATCCTTGAGTCCGCCATGAGGCGCCTGAGGCGCAGAACATGAGGAGAAGCCATGAGGGCGATTCGTCCTCGCCTTGCCCTTGCGGGTCCGGAGAAACCTACCAGGCCTGCTGCGCCCGCTTTATCCTTGGCGGTGAAATCGCAGACACACCGGAGCAGCTCATGCGTTCACGATATTCCGCGTACGAGAAATCGGTACCGGGCTATCTGCTCGATACCTGGCACGCCTCCAGCCGCCCGCAACAACTGGACCTGGATGTGACGGTGAATTGGCTTGGCCTGCGCGTGCTGCGAACAGCACGCGACGACGAAAACCGGGGATTGGTGGAGTTCGTGGCCCGTTACCGCGTCGGCGGCGCCAGCGCGCAACGCCTGCACGAGGTCAGCCGCTTTGTCCGTGAGGGCGGGCGCTGGTATTACCTGTCCGCCGAAACCGACGCGAACGATGGCCGGTCGTGAGCGGCTCTGGCAACAGTTAACCAGCGGCATGGCCGGCGGCGTCGCGTCTCTGGTGCTCGGCATCGCGCTGATCGGCGGGATGTTCTATCTCAAGCAACCGTCGATGGTGTTTCTGCCGGTGACCACGCTGGCGGCCACACCGGACCAATGGGGACTCGACTACGAGGATGTTGTCCTCGATGCCGGTGGCGGCGTGTCCCTGCACGGCTGGTATCTGCCTCGCCCCGGTGCCCGCAACGTGGTGCTTTTCTTTCATGGCAACGCCGGTAACATCTCCCACCGCGGAGACTCCATCAGAATCTTCCACGATCTCGGGTTCGACGTCTTTATCGTCGATTACCGGGGATATGGCCGCAGCACGGGCGATCCCAGCGAAGAGGGTCTCTACCAGGATGCGCGAACGGCCTGGCAATACCTGACCGGTCAACGGGGCTTCGACGCAAACCAGGTGGTGGTGTTCGGCCGTTCGCTGGGCGGAGTGGTGGCGGCAAGCCTGGCCGCCGAGGTTACCCCGGGCGCGGTGATTCTCGAATCGACCTTCACCTCGGCAAGCGACATGGCCCGGGTGGCGTTTCCCCTGGTATCGCGGGTCACAGTTTTACGCTATCGGTTTCCCGCCCGGGAGTTCGTTGCCCAATCCGGGGCGCCCTTGCTGGTGCTTCACAGTCGCGAGGACCAGATTGTCCCTTTCGAACTGGGTGAACGCCTGTACCATGAGGCAACGGCGCCGAAGGCGTTCTTCGAAATGCAGGGCGGCCACAATGGGGGTTTTTTAATGAGTCAGCCGCAATACGGAAAAGCGTTACAAGGGTTTCTTCAGAGCCATCTGGCCACGGAGGCGATATGAGCCTGGATCCCGGCACCAGAAACATGGCCCTGTTCTGCGACTTCGAAAACGTCGCACTCGGCGTGCGTGAAGCCAAGTACTCGGCGTTCGATATTCAAAAGGTGCTCGAGCCGCCTGCTGCTCAAGGGCAACATCGTCGTCAAGAAGGCCTATTGCGACTGGGACCGGTACAAGGAGTTCAAGCCGCCCATGCATGAGGCGGCCTTCGAGCTGATCGAGATCCCCCACGTCCGCCAATCGGGCAAAAACTCGGCGGATATCCGCATGGTGGTGGATGCGCTGGATCTCTGTTACACCAAGTCGCACCTGGATACCTTCGTCATCATCAGCGGCGACTCGGACTTCTCGCCGCTTGTGAGCAAGCTGCGCGAGAACAACAAGCTGGTGATCGGCGTGGGGGTGAAGAAGTCTACCTCGGATCTGCTTACCGCCAATTGCGACGAGTTCATCTTCTACGACGATCTGGTGCGCGAATCGGAAAAGAAAAGCACGCGCGCCAAGAGGCGTAAGCCCGCCGCCAAAAAGGTCGGCCAGAAAACGGCTGCCGCCACTGAGGAAGACCAGAAACAGGAGGCGCTCGACCTGGTGGTGGAGACGGTGGAGGCCCTCATCGAGGAACGCGGCGAAGAGGAGACGGTTTGGGGCTCCATGGTGAAGCAGGCGCTGAAGCGCCGGCAACCGGGGTTCAGCGAACGCTTTCACGGATTTCGTACCTTCGGGCAGTTGCTGGAGGAGGCCCGGGCGAGAAATCTGCTGGAGCTGTTGCACGATGAAAAATCCGGCGGTTATATCATCAAGGGCCTCGGTCAGGATCATTGACCGGGGGATTCAGACGGTCTTTCCAGCGGTGGAAGTTTGTGAATTACCCAATCCTGCTCTTTCTGATGATCGCGCTTGGATTTCCATTGGCATCGGGGCCTGCGGTGGCCGCCGACGAATCTGTGGTTGCGGTTTCCGCTGCGGAAGGCGCTGCCGATGCGGGTGTCGACTTTGACCATGGCGTCCTGATGTTGCTGGGAGAGGAGGGCATGACGGCCGGTAGTCATCCACTGGGTGAGGACCTGGCCGTGGAGATCGTGCCCCATGCCTGCGCCCCGGATCTGGATCCTGCGGCCTACATGGCCGCCTATAACGGCGTGATGAAAACGCGCATCCGGGAAACCTACGGCGTCGACATCGATGCGTTGCCCGCCGACGCTTTTGCCGGGAGCCTAGAATAGATCGGCGGCGCCGATACCGGCGGCGAACAGCAGCCCATGCGCCATGGTGCCCCGCAAGGTGGCCTCGATAGCCGGGCGCAGTGCTTGCGGCGTCCCGGCGTGCGCCATGAGGCCGCGTGCGCCCTGGATGTGCAGCGGCATGGCGAGAAAGGCCAGCGCCGCGGCATAGGGCACCACGCCTGCGAGGATCACCGCGAATAGCGCGACATAGGCACCGCCGGCCAGTAACAGATAGCCCGCCCGGGCCCTGGTCGCGCCCAGCCGCACCACCCAGTTGCGTTTGCCGGTGGCCGCATCGGATTTCAAATCCGGAAACTGATTGACGTAGAGCACCAGTGCGATCAGCAGGGCAAAGGGCAGGCCCGCCGCCAGTGCGGTGAGGCTGATCATGCCCGTCTGCACAAAAACGGTGCCAACGGGAATCAGTATGCCGAATCCTACGGCGACACCCAGTTCGCCGAATCCTCGTCCGCTGAGCCGTATGGGCGGAGCGGAGTAGGCCCAGCCGATGAAAAGCCCGGCAATACCCAGCATCAGTAATTCGGGGCCGGACGCCGCCGTGAGCGCGAGCCCGATGACCATGGCAGCGCCCATCAGCGCCCAGCCGAACTGGCGTGCGGATTCCATCGATAGAACGCCGTTCTGAATGACCCGGCTGCCCCCAGTGAAGGGAAAGACGCGGTCGTCGTTGATCTGGTCGCAGCCCGCCTGGGCGTCGTAGTAGTCGTTCAGAACGTTTGAGCCGGCGTGGGCGATGATGGCGCCCACCAGGGTGGCTATGGCGGTCAGCCAATTGATCCCGCCCTGCATCCCGGCCACGGCAAGACCGATGAGCACGGGGACGGCGCTGGCGGTGAGAAATCCGGGGCGGGTGGCCACCATCAGGCGGCTCGGCAAGCTGGTAAATGTGTCGGGACTGGGTTCCTGCATGGGAAGTTCCTTACTGAGGGTTTTTTTCCGGGGGGATCGGCGTCCCTGGTCGATCGCCCGGTAACGGGGTTCTGTAAAGCTCGGAGATTTTATCTGCTGGCAAGGGTCTGTGCCTCTCATGCGATTCGACGGCGTCCCGTTCGAGGGTTGCCCAACCGTCTGCAGGCAGGCCGTCTTCGAGCAGGGGATAGGCGGGGGTAAAACTCAGTCGGTCGCCATTGTACTCCAGCCGGCCTTCGCCCAAACCCAGGCCCCTTGGATCGCGGTGGCAGTCATGGCAGCTCCGCGATGGTCCCGTGGTGTGCGGGTGCAGGGGGGCGAAGCGGCGTATGAATGTCGTCCCGGGCTGATCCGGTCGATCGAGGGTAAAAATCATTCCCGGCACGAACAGCCCGATGCGTCCGTCAGGGCGGTGACCGATGGGCGCCGATTGATTGCGCAAATCCCAGCGCGTTTCCTGCCAGCTGCCGGGCGTTTCGGCGCGCTCCAGGTGATCCCATTGGGGGATTTCGGGATCGAAGTCCATGTGGCAGCCGAAGCATTGCGGCGCCCAGGCCGCATGACAGGCGTCGCAGGTCAACTTCTGGTGGTCGCGGGTCAGGTTGGCGTGTTCGTCGGACAATTGGGGGATTTCCAGGCCCTGTCCATCCTGCTTGCGGTACAGGCGGGGCGTTCCGCTATCTGCAACCTCCACATGCCACAACGGGGTTCCCCTGGCCGTGGTCAGAAAGCCTTGTCCCGGTGTTGTCTCGAAAGGAATACTTGGTGATCCGCCGCGGGGCGTTGGTGTTTCCAGGGTGGTTCGCGGGCCGCTGTTCCGATGGCAGTCCTCGCACGATATGTCGATGCTGCTGCCGCTGCTGTCCTGGGCGAAGGCGCCCATAATGCCGGGGCCGGTGTGGCAATCCGTGCAACCCATGCCGGCGCGATGATGGACGTCGTTGTGAAGTTGTTCCACATGACGGCCGTCGCCGAGGCGGAAAACGGCGGTGCCTTCGAATGCCCGTTGGCCCGGCTCGATTTCGCCGAGGCCGGCGTAATTGAGTGATATGCGTCCCGACCGTGAATGGCATCCGAAACAATGGCGGTCGCCGACAAGGGCGTCGAGTTGGCCGTGGGTGCTTTTGTCCGGTTTCTGCAAATGACAAGCCAGGCAGCCGCCACCTCTGGCATGGATGGGATCACCCTCGTGGCCCGATTGCGGTTGTCCGAGATGACAGCTGACGCACAATTTGCGTAGCAGATTGTCCGTCGGCCCCTGGCCCAGATTGCGGACATCACCAGTGGCCTCTTCACCCATGACCGCGCGCGTTGTCTGCACCATTTGGGTGGCCAGGGCCATGGGGCTTTGCATGACCCAGTCCACCTGGGCCGCATGGCAACCGCCACAGCTGCGGCGGCTGTTGACCAGTTCGCCTGGCCTGGCAATCAGGCTGTGGTGGGCGTCGGCTTCCAATTCGGCCTTCGGGTTTCCTGCGTGACATGGCGTGCAGGGCGCGTCCTGGAAATCGTGATGGGCAGGTAGCGCGTCGGCCACTGTGGAGTGGCAGCGGACGCAGGTCCCGGTGTTCGCCGTGATCGTGGCGGACAATGCGAAAAAAATCAGCGTGAGAGCGGCGGCGAAAGTCTGACAATGTGTCATCGATTGACCGTTGGACTGGAACTTGATTTTTATCAATGCGCACACTCGCCATCCGATACAGGTATTAATCTACATCAATATTAAGTTCCATCCAGATGTCTATAGTGGTGTCATTACCCTGTTTTTGATGCCCTTATCCCCAGTAAGCGGGTCGGGAATCAGGAAAAAATCTACAACAACAATGACTCTAGACCGAAGGAGAACCTACTGTGCTAAGCCACGTCCGAACCATCATCGGTAAAGCCGCCTTGTGCGGCCTTTTGTTGTCAGGCACATACGCCGTTGCGGAAACGGCGGATCCGGCCAAATCCCTCCACCATGTTGACGCCACGGCATGCAAGCAATGTCACGAGGAGATCTACACCCAGTGGAGCGGGTCGATGCATGCGAACAGCTCAGCATTGAAGGATCCTATTCACGGTGCCTTCTACCGCAACGTGGTGGGCGACCCCACCGCGGAAGGCGTCAAGATGAAAAACGGCAAGTTTCCGGTGTGCCTGAAGTGTCATGCACCCGTAGCCGCCATCGACAAGAAAACCAAGCTCGATTCCGCCACCGCCTATGCCGACGGCGTCGGCTGTGTCACCTGCCATAGCTTCAGCGGCTTCAAGGGCAACGACTCGCCCGAAGGCAAGCCGTTGTACGGCGTTGACGCCTACGAGGTGGACGCGACATCGCTCTACGGTCCGTCCGGCATCAGCTACACCCAGGAGCGGGTTCCCGAAGGCGCTGCCTGGCCCACGCCTGTGCATCATCCTCAGCCAATGACCGGCAATAAAGCAGAGCTGTTCAAGAGCAACGACATTTGCATGGGTTGCCACGAAAAGCGCTCCAACGCCCACGGTACGCCTTTGTGCCGTACCGGCGACGAGTATCGGGCCGATAAAAACTTCGTAGCCTGCCAGGCCTGCCACATGTCGGTGGTGACGGTGCCCAAACTCAAGGACGGTAAAGTGGTTGCGGGAGAATTCATAACCGTGGCCGATCACACCATGGCCGGCGGCCATGACGAAAAGATGGTGAGCCGCGGACTGGCGATGCAGATGGATCTTGAACAAGGCGACAGCGCCGTCAAGGCCAAGCTCACCCTGCGCAACCGTCTGCCGCACGCCTTTCCCACAGGTGCGCCTTTCCGCAATTTCTACGTCAAGTTGGCGGCCTATGACAAAGACGGCAATGAGCTTTGGAAGAACTACAAGGTCCATCCCATCAAGGACGACCCACAGGCGGCCTTCTGGTACACGCTCGGCGACGACACGGGCAATCCCACCATGCCGCCGACGGCCACTCAGGTGCTGTCTGACACTCGCCTGAAGCCTAACGAAACCCGTACGCTCGAGTACGAAATCCCCATGCAGGACGGCATGGCAATCGTGCGGGCCGAAGCGCTCTATGACCTGATGCTTCCGCCCATCAAGGCGAAGATGAAGGGCAAGTTGCCGGACGAATTGCTTCGTCCGACACTGGCTGCCTCTGCAGAGGTGCGTCTCTAGTCGCCAAGGGGCGCACCGGTTTGCGGTGCGCCCTGTCCAGACCTTTCTGGTAGACCATTATGTCGCGGTATTCGCTACTTCGTCTGATCCTGCCGGCTGCCCTGCTTGCGCTCGTCGGCAGCCTGTCCGCCGTTCACGGGCAGGAGCCATCAGCCACTTCCGAAACGGGTACGGGTGCTTGGGACTGGGATAGTTTCGCGCCTGCCGATGACGGCCCGACCGTACGCCAGAACAAGGTGATAAAGCGCGATACGCCAGATTCGCAACAGACCCCGGATATCCCGCGCGTGGGAGAAACCGCGGCGCCGGATCTGGAGGCGGAAGCACACGCCGCCTACGCATTGTTTCCCGACGCGCCGGGTTTTGCGGTGATTCCCAGTGTGCGTGATCGGGATATGCATCCCTGCGGTAACTGCCATACCTGGACGACGAGTGATTCGACACCCCGGGTGCTCAAGCAACCCCACGATAACTTTTCGCTGGAGCACGGGCTGCACGGCAAGGGCGGATTCTGGTGTTTTACCTGTCACACGCTGGACGGCGGCACCGGTGCGTTGAAAACGCTGGAAGGTCAGACACTGGATTTCAACGAGGCCTATGTGCTGTGCAGTCAATGCCACGCCAAGGAGGCGCGCGACTGGGTGTTTGGCGCGCACGGGAAACGGGTCGCCAACTGGCAGGGCGATCGCCAGGTCTACAACTGCACCGTTTGTCATTATCAGCACCGACCCGCCATCAAGCCCCGTGAGGCATTGCCCGGTCCACAGGTGCGCCAGGGCCTGGCCCGCCCTGACCACTGGCGACCTTTGAGTGAGCGCGAATACAAGGCATCGCATGCCCGCTCATCGTGGCAGGAGTCGATGGCAGCGGAAGGAAATGCCGGAGGGGGGCAATGAAACGTCGCAAGCATCAACTTGAACTGCCGGAATCCGCCGATTGCCGCGCCAACGATCAACCCGCCGATCTGGCCCGCCGCCGTTTCCTCACCCGTGCGGGTGTGGCGGTGGCGGCAACGGGTATCACAGCGGCGACGCCCGCCTGGGGCGGCAGCACCCTGTCCGACGCCTTTGCGGATTTTTTCCAGGACAACTACCGGCGCATGACCGGCGATGAAATCGCCGCGGCGCTGGAGCGTATCGAACGTAAGGCGCAGCGCCGTTATGGCGTGGACATCGAGTGCAAAAACACGCCGCCCATGCCGGGCGTGGTCTTTGGTTACGCTCTGAACATCTCGAAGTGCCGCGGCTACCGTGACTGTGTTCACGCCTGTGTCGAAGAGAACAACCTGAGTCGCGATACCCAGTACATCCGCGTGGTGGAGATGGATGACGGTTCAGTCGATCTTCGCCATGGCGACCATTATTACGATGCCGCTGAGGTTCCCCGCGAGGGCAAATATTATCTGCCCATGCAGTGTATGCACTGCGACAACCCGCCTTGCGTCAAGGCCTGCCCCGTGGAGGCAACCTGGACGGAGTCGGACGGCATCGTGGTGGTGGATTACGACTGGTGTATCGGTTGCCGGTACTGCATGGCGGCCTGCCCCTATCAGGCCCGTCATTTCAACTGGGGCTCACCCCAACTGCCGGCCGAAGAGATCAATCCCGATACCCACTATCTGGGCAACCGGCCCCGGCCCCGCGGCGTGGTGGAGAAATGCCACTTCTGTGTCCAGCGAAGCCGCGAGGGCAGACAGCCTGCCTGTCAGGAGGCCTGCCCTACCGGCGCGCGCATATTCGGCAATCTGCTCGATCCCGCCAGCGAGATTCGTTACGTGCTTGCAAACAAGTCGGTATTCCGGCTCAAGGAAGATCTTGGGACCGAACCGAAATTCTGGTATTTCCGCGATGACTGAAACCGTTGAGTTTTCCGAAAGAAGTTCGATAGGGCGTGTTCTTCGTTTCACCGGAGACTGCCTGCGGGAGATGGCGAAGGGTTCGTGGCGCTACTGGACCTGGATAGCCCTGTTGGTTGCCATGATTTCGGTGGGCGCCTGGTCTTATGGCCAGCAACTGGTTGACGGCCTGGTGGTCACCAATCTGACGAATCAGGTCTCATGGGGGTTTTACATCGCCAACTTCACCTTTCTCGTCGGTGTGGCCGCTGCCGCCGTGATGCTGGTGATTCCTGCCTATATCTTTCATCGCGATGACATCAAAGATGTGGTGTTGATGGGCGACACCATGGCCATTGCCGCCGTCACCATGGCGATTCTCTTTGTCGTGGTGGATTTGGGGCGTCCTGACCGGATCTGGCACCTGCTGCCCGGTATCGGCATCTTCAACTTCCCGGATTCGCTGCTGGCCTGGGACGTTATTGTGCTCAACGGTTATCTGGCCTTGAACATCGGCATTTCCGCCTATGTAGTCTATTGTCACTACCGGGGCTGCGAACCGAAGTTGAGTTACTACTTTCCCTTCGTGGTACTGGCGATCTTCTGGGCAATCTCGATTCATACGGTGACGGCATTTCTCTACTCGGCGAACAGCGGCAGACCCTACTGGAGTAACCCGTTGTTGGCGCCGCGGTTTATTGCATCGGCGTTCTGTTCCGGCCCGGCATTGATGATCATCGGTCTGCAGATCATCCGTCGGGTGAGCAACTACCCCATCAAGCAGAGCGTCATCAATCACCTTGCGTTGGTGATGGCGGTTTCGCTGCAGATCACGCTGTTTCTGGTGGGCGCTGAACTGTTCACCGAGTTCTACAACGAGGGCGAGCATGCGGCATCGGTGCGTTACCTGTTCCTCGGACTGGACGGCCATGCCGCGCTCACGCCCTGGATCTGGACGGGGCTGGTGTTGCTTGGTATTGCCACCTTTATCGGCTCGGTCCATCCCCTGCGGCGCAATGTGCTGCTGATGAATGTGGCCTGTGTGCTGACGGTGGTTGGGGTTTGGATCGAGAAGGGTATGGGCATGATCGTTCCGGCCTTCGTGCCGACCCCCATCGGCGAGATTTACGAATACACGCCCACCCTGATCGAGATCGGCGTAACCGTCGGTATCTGGGGCCTGGGCCTGATGATCTTCACCCTGCTGGCGAAGGCGGCGATACCCATCGCCTGTGGCGGCCTGCGCGCGCCCGGTGTGGATACGTCGGCAGCAAAATGTAATGCAAACATCGACCCCTCTGCAGACCCGAACCCGGTGGATATGCCGGCCCCGGTTCTGCAGGCACAAACGGAGAGATCCTCATGAACGCGAAAACCCTGTCGTGGATGCTCGCAGGCCTTCTGGTGCTGGCTACCGGGGCCGAGGCGGAAACGGTGAAAGGCCGCATCAAGTACATTTCCAACAAGGCCAATACGATTCAGGTCGACGTCAAAGATAAAGCGCCGGTGGTGGTGCGTTTTGCCGATACCACGGTCTTCGAAGGCGTGGACGGTATTGATGGACTGGGCCCGCCGGACCTGATCGTGGCCGATTTCGAACCCGGCGCCCCGGCATCCAAAATCAAGAAGGTGATATTCGGGTTGCCGCCCGGTGTTGAGATCGACATCAACGAGGTGCTTGCCATCCTTCAGGGACAGCGCGGCGAGTACCTGCTCGGCGATGCGCGCCCGGCAAAGCGTTATCTCGAGAGCCATGTGCCCTCAGCGGTATCCACGCCGGTGGCAAAAGACACGGACGCCTTCATGGCGAAGTTGCCGTCGAACAAGGACATGCTGCTGGTCTTCTACTGCGGCGGTCCAACCTGCCCGTTCACCGGTACGGCAGTGAAACTGGCTCAGGATGCCGGTTACACCAACGTCAAGGGTTTCCAGGCCGGGATTCCGGGCTGGAAGAAGCAGAAGCTTCCCGTTCACAGCAATCGTAACTGGCTTTCCGAGCGGCTGGACGGGCATCACGTGGTGATCGACGTTCGGGATCCGGCCGTGGCCTCCCAGAGCCACTTGTCCACTGCGGTGACCATGCCCGCGGCCACCCTTTCGTCCATGACCGAGGGCTTTATCGATCGGGACGAAGAGGCTCAGTTGCCGGGTGTGAGCGATCGAAGGGCGCCCATCGTGCTTTACTCCAATACCCAGTCCGATCGCGACGTTTTGTTGGCCTTTCGCGAACTGCGTAGCTGGGGCTACTCGAATGTCTCCGTGCTGGAAGGCGGGCTGGATGCGTGGAAGGCCGATGGCCTGCCGCTGGAGTCCGGTCAGTTGGCAACCGCGATCACCTATTCGAAGAAGTTGGCTCCGGGCGCCATTGCCCCGCAGGAGTTTGCAAAACTCGAGGCGTCGCGTGACAACGTTGTCTTCGTGGATGTCCGTTCGGACGCCGAGCTTGCGAAGAAGGGCCAGCTTAAGGATTCAGTGCATATTCCGCTCGACGCCTTGTCCGGCCGCATGGGTGAGCTGTCACCCGACAAGGAAGTGGTGCTCTACTGCGAAAACGGTATTCGGGCCGAGATGGCGTACGAAACCCTGCGTGAAAAGGGTTACAAGGTGCGTTTCCTCAACGAGGTCATCGAATTCGATGCCGACGGCAATTACAGCCTGTAACCACAGGCGGCGGTAGTGACGCCATGAAAAGACGCGAGTTCATTCGGTTATCCGCCACCCTGGGCGCTGGGGCCGCTCTGCCTCTGTCCATGCTCACGGGCTGTTCGGCGCCACCGTTGCCCGGGAGCGGTGAGATCAAGGTATCGCCCACGGTTTGCGATATCTGTTTCTGGAAATGCGCCGGCTTTGTTCACGTGGAAGATGGCAAGGCCTGGAAGGTCACGGGCAACGACTCCGATCCTCACAGCGACGGACGTCTCTGCACCCGGGGCACCGGCGGCATCGGCGCCTACGAAGATCCGGACCGCCTGCGCCGACCCCTGATACGGGTCGAGGAAGGCGGGGAGCAGCGATTCAAGCCGGTGTCCTGGGACGAGGCCCTGGATTTCATCGCGGACCGGATGCAGACCATCGCCGGCAAACACGGCTCAGACCGTGTGGCGCTGATGTCCCATGGATCGGGCGCCGGTCATTTCAAGCGCGTGCTGCGTGCCTACGGGTCCCATATCGAGGCGCAGCCCTCCTACGCCCAATGCCGCGGACCGCGGCAACTGGGCTTTGCCCTGACCTTCGGCGAGGACGTCGGTTCGCCGGACCGGACCGATATGGAGCATTCCAGGTGCATCGTGCTGCTGGGGTCCCATATCGGCGAGAACCTGCACAACGGCCAGGTGCAATCGCTGACGGCGGCGCTGGACAATGGCGTCACGCTGATCACGGTGGATCCGCGTTTCTCGGTGGCGGCGAGCAAGTCCGACCACTGGTTACCGATCCGTCCCGGTACTGACATCGCCCTGCTCCTGGCCTGGATGAACGTACTCATCAACGAGGAGCTGTACGACAAGGATTATGTTCAGCGCAACACCATCGGCTTCGACAAGCTGCGGGAACATGTGCAGCCCTTCAATCCGGAATGGGCCCAGCTCGAGACGGGACTGGATCCCGCGGTCATTCGCGAAACCGCCTATCGCATGGCCGCCGCCGCGCCGGCAACCCTGGTACACCCGGGTCGCCATGTCACCTGGTACGGAGACGATACCCAGCGCGAGCGGGCAATAGCCATCCTCAACGCGCTCTTGGGCTCCTGGGGTCGGAAAGGCGGTTTCTACGTCCAGCAACGGGTGGAGGTTCCGTCCTATCCGGCGCCCAAACCGCCAAAGCCGAAGCAAGACTGGAAGGCCCATCTGCAGCCGGACTTTCCGCTGGCGCCGACCGGCATCAGCCAGCGGGTGATCGAGGCCTGTATCGGTCCCGACGCCCATATCAAGGGCCTGTTTGTCTACGGCAGCAATCTGCCCCTTACCATTCCCGGTATCGAAGAGCGCCTGCGTCAGGCGGCGGACAGCCTGGACCTCGTGGTGGTGGTGGACACCCAGCCGGCTGAGATCACCGGATATGCCGATGTGGTGCTGCCCGAATGCACCTACCTCGAACGACACGACGCGCTCAGGAATTCACCGGAGCGGGAGCCCACCCTGGCGCTGCGTACGCCTGCCTTCGAACCCCGCTACGAAAGTCGTCCCGGTTGGTGGATCGCCAAGCAGCTGGCCGGGCGCCTGGGATTGGAGCGTTATTTTCCCTGGCAGCATTATCAAGAGGTACTGGACTGGCAGTTGCGGCAATTGGGCAGTTCGCTGGAAGAGATGGAGCGTATCGGGGTGAAGCATTTCCCCAGGACCACGCCCGTCTACTTCAATGACACCGAAACCCCGACCTTCGACACGTCGAGCGGAAAGATCGAGCTCTGGTCGTCGTTATTACAGGAGTACGGCTACGATCCTCTGCCAGGATATACGCCGCCCGAGCAGCCGCCGGAGGATTTTTACCGGTTGATTTACGGCCGGGTCCCGGCCCATACCTTCGGCCGGACTGCGAACAATCCGTTGTTGTTTCAATTGGCGCCGGAGAACGCGGTTTGGGTAAACCCGTCGGTGGCGAGCAAATGGGGCATCCAGTCGGGTGACTACATTCGCCTGCGAAATCCGTCTGGCACCACGAGCAACAAGGTAAGGGTGCGGGTCACCGAGCGAATCGGGCCTCGCGATGTGTTCATGGCTCATGGCTACGGGCATACCGCAAAGGGTCTGCGACTGGCCGTCGGCGCCGGCGCCAACGATGCCGATCTCATGGATAACGTGAAAATCGATCCGATTGCCGGTTCCACCGGTATGCGCGCCAACTTCGTGACTTTCGAGGTGACGGTATGACCCGGTATGTGATGGTCATCGATACGCGGACCTGTATCGGCTGCGGCGACTGCGTGGTGGCCTGCAAGACCGAGAACAAGGTGCCGGACGGTCTCAACCGTGACTGGATCGTGGAACTCACCCGGGGCACCTATCCGGATCTGACCACCGAGTTCCGCTCCGAGCGCTGCAACCACTGCAGCCATGCGACCTGCGTGTATTCCTGTCCTACCGGCGCCAGTCATTTTTGGCAGGACTCCAACATCGTGTTGGTCGATCCGCTGAAATGCACCGGCTGCAAGGCCTGCATGGCTGCCTGCCCCTACGATGCCCGACTGGTGATGCATCCGGACGGTTACATCGACAAATGCACCTTCTGCCATCACAGGGTCGAGCAGGGACGCGATCCCGCCTGCGTCTCCACCTGTCCCACCCACTGCATGTATTTCGGCGCGGCGGATGATCCCGGAAGCAAGGTCTCCGAATTGTTGAAGACCCGCAAGAGCAAGGTGCTGATGGCATCAACGGGGAACGAACCCAATGTGTTTTATCTTGAGTAGGCGTTTGTGGGGTGCCACCACAACGCCGCTAACGGGACCTGATTATGGTTGAGGAACTGCTGGTTACCGCGCGCACCAATACCGGGGTCGATCCGACGTTACACATCTGGACCTGGGAGGTTGCCGTTTACCTGTTTCTCGGCGGCCTGACCGCCGGCATTCTGGTGCTGGTGGCGCTGGTGCACCTGTTCAGGAAGGAAGAAAGCTATCCCACCGCTGCCTGGAAACTGGCGTTGTGGGCGCCGGTGGTGCTTTCGGTGGGGATGACCACCCTGTTCCTCGACCTGGAACACAAGCTGTACGTATTTCGTTTCTACACGACGCTGCAACCGACGTCGCCCATGTCCTGGGGTTCGTGGATTCTGGTCCTGGTCTACCCCCTGAGTCTGCTGCAGATCGGTTCGGTATTGCGGCGTGGATTCCCCCGCCTTGGCGCTCTGAGCGAACGTCTGCCCCTGGTGTCGCCCATTCTCGATCTGTGCGAAAAGCACCGTCGCAGCATTGCCGTCGCCTGTGTGCCCGTGGGCGTGGCATTGGGCATCTACACCGGGATCCTGTTGAGTGGTTTCAGCGCGCGACCGTTCTGGAACACCAGTATTCTTGGCCCGTTGTTCCTGGTTTCAGGATTGTCGGCGGCAGCTGCGCTGGTGATTCTGGTTACCCGCGATCGCCTTGAGCGGGAGGCCTTTGCGCGCATCGACCTGGCGCTGATCGGCGTGGAGTTGCTGCTCGTGGCGCTGATGATTATCGGCCTCAGCGTCGGCTCCGCGGTTCAGCTCGACGCCCTCGATCTGATCCTCGGCGGCCCCTTTACATTGTTGTTCTGGGTGGGGTTCGTCGGTCTCGGGCTGCTGGTGCCGCTTGCGCTCGAGGCGTTGGAAATGTCCGGTCGGCTCCGCGTCGCCCTGATCGCACCCCTGTTGGTGTTGGTGGGTGGTTTCCTGCTACGACAGGTCACCCTCGACGTGGGGCAGGCGAGTACCTGGCAGGAATATGCGGTGTCCTATGATTCCTCTTTACTGGAGCGTTTGCACGATGTTCGAGACTGACCTGCGATTAGCGGTGAGAACACCGCGCTACCCGGTATGGCTGAGTGCGATGGCCATCGCCATCGGATTGGCGGGCTGTTCCTCCGGCCAACAGGGCGGGGTGTCTCAGGAACTCCTTGATGATGCGGCACGCTCGTTGTCGCGGGAGACGACCCGGATAACCGCCGAGCAATTGTCCGATGCCATCATCGCCGGCAACCGGGCGCTGGACGTCATCGATCTGCGCGCAGTTCAGTCCTACGAAAGCGATGCCATCAAGGGCTCTCGAAATCTGTCGCTGACCACACTGCTGTCGGCCGAGGGCCGCGCGGCTATCGACGCCGACAGGGTGGTGTTGGTATCCGAAGATGGCACCCTCGCGGCCCAGGCCTCTGCGTTGCTGCGTCTCTCCGGCGTGGATGCCCAGGTACTGAGGGGCGGTTACGGTGCCTGGCGGCAATACCTGACCGTTGATTCCGGAAGCCCCGGCATGGACGCCCAGGCGGCCCGTGATCAGGCGAAACGGCAGGCGGCTGCCTGCTGGTTCGAAGGTGACTATGTGGCCGTCGCCGGTCTCGCGCCCCGCAACACAGAGCCCATGGTGGACCGAAAGCCGGCAGGTTTCGTCCCGCCCATGGAGCCGGTTAGCCCAGCCAAAGCGGATCCGCTCGGGCTGGGACTGGGGCTTGGACTGGGACCACCGCCGGCCGAAGAACCGCCACCGAAGAAAAAGCGCAAGCTCAAGGTGCGCGAGGGCTGTTAGGGCCCCAGGCAACTGCGTCGGTCCGTAGCATTCGAGGATTACCTTGTGGGCCTCCACGATAAGGGGCGAAGGTCCTTCGCTGCGTATCAAGCCGTTTGCTCTGGCCGCCTATGCCTTTTGGCGTTGCCAAACCAGGCTATTGTTTTGGAGGCGTTCACGGTGCGGCCACTTTGGATTTTCCGGTCCGCGGTGAATCCCCCATGCGTCCCGGGCTTGTGAGCGACAGCAGCTGCACCGACTATCCGAACTCCGGGCAGATCGATCGGACGGCAAATTCCGCGATCCCGGGTGCTGGTGGTGGCGAGTGAACTCTCGGAGGCGATGACGATGGGGATGTTTTCTTCACGGGATGATGGCATCAGGGAGGGCGATCCGGCGCCGGAGTTCGAATTGGCCGATCAACAGGGGAAGCTTCACCGCCTGGAGGACTACCGTGGCCAGTGGCTAGTGCTCTATTTCTATCCGAAGGACGACACGCCGGGCTGCACCAGGCAGGCCTGCGGTTTTCGCGACGACTTTACGGCACTGCGACAGATGGGCGTGACCATCCTGGGCATCAGTCTCGACGACGAAAAAAGTCATGGCGCGTTTGCGCGCAAATTTGATCTTCCCTTCCCCCTGCTGTCCGACAAGGGCGGTCAGGTTGCCGGACGGTACGGATCCTTGAGGTCGCTGGGCATGGTCAAGTTTGCCAAACGGCATAGCTTTATCGTCGATCCCGACGGACGTTTGGCCCGGGTGTATCGCAACGTTGATGTTGGCGGACACAGCCAGGAGGTGATGGCTGCCATCTCGCAGTTGAATGGGTCGGCGCGGCCGTCCGCTCCATGACGACCCGGCGACAGATCCTTGCCGGTATCGGTGCCTTGTCCGGCCTTGCCCTGCTGCCCTCCGGAGCAGCATTATCGGCCGCCACCGGGATTCATACCCGTCCCATCCCCTCCACCGGCGAACGCCTGCCGGTGATTGGCATGGGATCCTGGATCACCTTCAACGTTGGGGGGGATAACGCGGCACGGGCGGTCCGGGTGGCCGTACTCAGGACATTCCTCGACCGAGGCGGGGCATTGATCGACTCCTCCCCCATGTATGGCACCTCGGAGGAGGTGCTCGGTTACTGCCTGCGTGAACTGGGTCCCGGCCGGCCGGCGTTTACCGCCACCAAGGTCTGGACTTCGGGCCAGGAAGATGGCGTGGAACAGATGCGCGAATCCGCGCGGCTCTGGGGCACGCCCGGCTTCGACCTCGTGCAGGTGCACAATCTGCTCGATTGGGAAGCGCACCTGGAAACGCTCAGGGCGTGGAAGTCTGAGGGGCGTGTACGCTACATCGGTGTCACCACCTCCCATGGGCGGCGTCAGGATCTGCTGGAGCAGGTGATGCGCGACGAAACCCTCGATTTCGTTCAGTTGACCTACAGCATTCGCGATCGCTTGGCCGAGGAGCGTCTGTTACCGCTGGCACGAGAGCGGGAAATGGCTGTTATCGTCAATCGACCTTTTGCGGGCGGGCGCCTGTTTCCACGGGTTGAGTCCAGGCCCCTGCCAACATGGGCCGGTGAGATCGATTGCAACAACTGGGCGCAGTTTTTTCTCAAGTTCGTGGTTTCACACCCCTCGGTGACCTGCGCAATACCCGCTACCTCCCGGGTCGACCACATGGAGGAGAACATGGGTGCGCTGTCGGGAAGGCTGCCCGATCCTGGTGAAAGGGCGCGGATGGCCGACTATTTCGTCAATATCTGACAGCAATTTAGGACTGGCCGGCAAACTTCCGGCATTGCATCTTTGGGCCGGTTGAGGGCAAACTTAGACGCAAGATAAAAAGGCAAGACAATCAAGAGGGGTAACCGGGGTTCATCGAAACCGGGATATCCCCCGGTGAACGGCAATGAGGCGCAATACCTCATGCCTGAGGGAGGAGAAAATGGAGAGCAGATCAGGCTCCAGGCTACGCATGGTCGTAGTGCTGCTGGCAACCGCCGGGTGGGCCGCCAGTGCCCATGCCGTTAATTTCGGCAACATGATGAATCCCGGCAACTGGTTCGGCAATAACAACAATTACCGCGGCGACGGGGCCTACGGCTATGGTCCGGGGTATGGATACGGATCCCCCGGATACGGCTACGGTGCCGCACCCTATGGCCATCCCCAGGGCGGGGTACCTTATGGCTATGGGCAGCCGCCTGCTGCGGTTCCCGCGTCGCCGGTCACCAAGGTTGCGCCCGCGCCAACCGATGACTCGGAGGCCCGGATCAAGGAACTCGAGCAACGCATCAAGGAACTCGAGGCCGCTCAACGGCAGCCAGCATCACAGCCCGCGCGTTCGAGCGGTTATTCAGGAACACCTTTACCGATGCAGTCCATGCCGCGAGCGCCACAGAGCGCACCGGCGCATCAACCGATGATTCCGAGCGGGGAAAGTCCAACATTCAGGCCCTTGGGGCAGCAATAACCGGGGATAAGGAGGTCCGGCCAGTGGCCGGCATCATCCATAACCACCGCCGGTTGCCGCTGCCCGCCGTGCCGAACACTCGCATGGCAAGCCGGCAGCGGAATCCGGCCGAATTCGACTGAATAGCGTCGAAGAAGGAAGAGCAAATGTTGCACAGGATGCGTCAAGCGCACAAAGGGGGGCGCAAGGCCTATCGGCAAGGGGTTGCCTACGACAGTGGCCCCTTTCACGCCAAGCCACCGGGCAATATCCCGGCCAGGATCTGGCGGGCGATGCGCAGGGAGTGGTGCCGTGGCTGGCAGGAGGAACACGGCAAGTGGAGCGTGAGCGTTTAACGTCTCTGACGGCGGGTGTCCCGGGGTTCGGGTACTGCGATCAGCAGATCACGGCATTGTCGGCAGTAGTACCTGGCCCCTTGCAGGGCCCGTTTGTGGCGGGTGGTGGTTAATTCGTGCGTTGAGCAGGAGCACCGGTAGGGCCAGCGTCGCTGACGACGGGTGGGGATGTCCGTCAGGTCGAAGCGGTGAGTGCGATCCGGGTTCGCTTCCAGCAGGCGCATCAGCCGTTGCCACTCTGGACCGTGTGGGCGAATGCGGCGCCGGCCGTGGAGTAGCGCCGTGGCATAGTGGGAGACTTCGTGCGGCACGGTACTGGTGAGGCTCTCCGAGAGATGGCGAGAGAGTACATAGGGGTTGAAACGCAGGTAATGGAACCTTTGGCGGCGCAGGTATTGACCGGCGCAGGTGCCTGCCAGATCGAATCGAACCAAAGGCATCTCCATTCTGGTTTCTGTCAGCGTCTCCAGTCTGGTCAGGCAATCCGCCACCCGCTGTTCCACCATCCGTTGCTGCTGGCAGGTTAATCCCGAGCGGTCGAGATGGTGAGTTTCTGCCGCGGTTTTCAAGGCGTCAACGGGCATTGGTCGTCGGCTCCGTTTTGTCCCGGTGTCTCGGTTCCGACCCGGACAGCGTCTATCATGACGGCGGCTTCGATGGACTGATGACGGCGGATGACGCAGGGACGGTGCCCGCTCCGCAGTAATCCGCGTCTTGGGTCCGGCGGCGCAGGTTGCACCGGTACGGTCCGGTTATCTGAACCGGTCGGAGTATTGGTTGATGCGTGTGCAGCCTGCCTGCAAGGTCTGGATGGCCGCATTGAAACCCGTGGCATCGAAGGCCAGTTCCATCCGCTGATCGTTGACATCATAGAAACGCGCGATCACCACACTGCCGCCTTCCAGTTGATTGTTGAGTTCGCGTACCAGCGAGGCGGGCAGGTTGACGACAGTTTTCGCCTCGTCATAGAGGGAGTCGAGTTGAAACGACAGCCTCTCGAGCATCAGTCCGGATAAGAACGGAAGCACGGTGGTAAACCGTGGCGCAATACTGTCCTGGGTCCAGAAGGCGACCGGGGTGTTCCACGGCGAGCTCACCAGGCCCTGCATGACGGGGACGAAATCCAGGTAGAACTGCGCGGTCCGAATGCTGTACTGGCGAGGAAGTAACCAGTCGAGTTCCGGGCGGCAGTCAATCACGATGGCGCCGACACCGTCTTGCGACTCGAGGCCGATGGCCAGCGGCGGTGAATAATTCTCGAAGATGCGCGCGCCGTTGTTGCGATAGAGGGTCCAGTTGCCGATCTGGTCCACGGCTTCGTACTGGTTGCTGCCCTGCGCCACTCCCGCAATGCTGGCGATGAGCAGCGTGATCATCAGGCGTCTGATCGGCCACCACCGCATCAGGGTCTGAGAGCGTTGCTTTGTGTCCTGACTGTGCGAGCGGTACATATCGATCCTTCTCCGACCCCGGTACTCAGGGCATTTTTATCTTTCCGCCGGCCGGTCCTGCACCAGCCGCGCCAAGGCCGGCGCCGCCCCCCGCTTCGGGCAGGATGATGGAGGATGCGGCTTCGCGGCGCATTTCCTGCAGTTCTCGCATGGTGCTTTCCACTTCCACATTGGCGGCGGCAGCGAATTTATCAACGGCTTCTTCGAGCGAATCCGCGTCGATGTCGAAGGACAACGGCAATGCGCCCATGGCCGTCATCAGTTGAGTCTGCCCGGCGTAAACCACCTGACGCTCCAGATCCTGGCTGCCGTCCGAATTCACCGGGGTCATCACGCGGATGGTACCCACCTGGCGGTCGGTATAGGTGTCCTCGCGGTAGAGTCCCGCCCGGTCCATGGCGGGAACCAGTTGCTCGTTTGCTGGACTCATGGTCCTGGTGCCCCTTGATGCGGATTTTCGTGGCAGCAAACGGTACCAGATATCGGCCGTCGATGCCCGCATTCGAGGGTCCGATCAATTCACCATAGTCGCCCGGGTCCTGACCAGTCGTCCGTCCCGGTAGTCCGCCATGGCCTGCTCGATCTCCTCGCGGCTGTTCATGACGAAGGGTCCCTGCTGAACGATGGGTTCCCCTATCGGCCGGCCGCTGATGACCAGGAATCTCGCACCTTCGCCACCTGCTTCCAGACGCAGGGCCTGACCCCCGGCCAGCACCGCGAGGTCATGGCGGCTCAGCTTCTGTTCAGCCAATGAACCCTCGCCCTCGAAGAGATAGACGAATCCCGCGTGGGAGGCGTCGATGCCCACTTCGAAGCCGGCGCCGCCATCCAGCTCCACGTCCAGGTAGCGGACATTGGTGTGGGGGTCCTGCACCGGACCCTGTAAATCCCTGTGCGCCCCGCAGAGGACGCGTACGCGACTACCCTCGCCGTCGCAGCGTGGGATGGTGCCCGCGGCGAACTCCTGGTAGGCGGGATCAGTCATTTTTTCGCTGGCGGGCAGGTTGATCCAGAGCTGGAAACCCCGCATGAGACCGTCGGTCTGGCGCGGCATCTCCGAGTGAATGACGCCGCTGGCGGCCTTCATCCACTGGGCGCCGCCGGATTGCAGGTCGCCCCGGTTACCCATGCTGTCACGGTGTTCCATGTGCCCGTCGAGCATGTAGGTAAGGGTCACGAAGCCGCGATGGGGGTGGTCCGGAAAGCCCGCGATGTAATCGTCGGGATTGTCGGTGCCGAAATGGTCCAGCATCAGGAACGGATCGAGATTTCGCAGTGCGGGCAAACCGATACTGCGCCTGAGCGTAACGCCGGCGCCTTCGGATACCTCCACGGCGCTGATGTGCTTTGTGATGCCCGGCGCGTTCACAGGTCCGCTCCCGGATCGCGGCGGATGCCTTCCACCGACAGGATCATCTGTACCTCGGTGGAGGCAGGCCCGAGATCGTAGTCGATACCGAAATCCTTCAGCTTGAAACTCGTGGTGCCCTCGAAACCGCGACGGTAGCCGCCCCAGGGATCGGGGCCGGTCCCCACCTGTTCGAGATCGATGGACACCGGGCGGGTTACGCCGTGCAAGGTCAGATTGCCCGTCAGCGTGGCGCGGCCGTCCGCTTGGGGTGCGTAGTCGGTGGAGACGAATCGCGCTTCCGGGTACCTGGATACGTCGAGAAACTTGTCGCTACGCAGGTGCTTGTCGCGTTCGGCATGGTTCGAATCCACGCTGGCGGTCTTGATGACCACCTCGGCGGAAGCGGAAGCGGGATCCTGTTCGTCGAAGGTGAAGCGACCTGAAAAGTCGTTGAATCGGCCGTACAGCCAACTGTATCCCAGGTGCTGGATGCGGAACTGGACGAAGGCGTGGGCGCCTTTGGTATCGATTTCGTAGCGTTCCGCCATGACTGCGGCAGGCAGTGCGAGCGCGATGGCGAGCGAAAATACGGCGATTTTCCGTGTATTCATCGGTTTTCTCCTGAAAGGGGCTTTGCTGTATTGGAAGCACTGCGACCCAACACCCTCAAGAGGGTGGGGTCACGGTCGACGAAATGGTGTTTCAAGGCGGCCAGTGCATGGAGGCCTGCCAGCGCTATCAGGATGATGGCCAGGCCCAGATGCACGATGCCGGCGATATCTTCCTGATTCTCGAGGCCCTGCACCGTGGCCGGCAGACTGAACAGGCCGAATACGTTCACCGCCCGGCCATCGGCGGTGGAGATCAGGTAGCCGGCGGAGACCGTGAGCAGCAACAACAGGTAGAGCGATCCATGGACAAGGCGGGCGAGCCGCCTTTCCATCGGGCTGTGGCCGGGTACCGGGTCTGGCTGAGGGTTGGTGAACCGCCAGGCCAGCCGCAGCAGCAGGCTGATGGCCAGCAGCACGCCGATGCCCTTGTGAATATCCGGCGCCTTGCGGTACCAGGGATCGTAATAGTCCAGTTCCACCATCCACAGGCCGAGCGTGAAAAGTCCTATGACCGCGATCGCAGTGAACCAATGAAGGATGACGGCCACCAGGCCGTAACGGCCAGAGGTATTGCGCCACTCCATGCCTGTGTCTCCCTGACCCGGGTTTTCAGGCAGCGGACGCCGTTGCGGTTGCCGGGTCGACCAGGCGCGAGATGTCCGAGCGGGCGGCTGAGGTTGCCTCCTCGCCTCGGCGCATCAGCCGGTCGGCGGCAATGACTTCCACGTCGGTGATGCCGATAAACCCCAGCACATGGCGCAGGTAGGGCGTGGCGAAGTCGATATCGCTGTCCACGGCGGTTCCGCCCGTGGCGACCACCAGAATGGCGCGTTTTCCCCGCAGCAGCCCCTCGGGACCGTTTTCCGTGTAACGGAAGGTTTTGCCGACGCGGGCGATCATGTCGATCCAGGCCTTGAGGGCGGCGGGTACGCCAAAGTTGTATACGGGGGTGGCGATGAGAACCACATCGGCGTCCTGAAGTTCTGTCACCATTTCGTCCGATTGGCCGAGGGCGGCGCGTTGATCGGGATTGCGATCATGTTCTGGTGTGAAGGTGGCGCCTATCCAGCCCGCGTTAACGAAAGGCGGCGCATCGATAGCGAGATCGCGGTGAGTCACCTCCAGGTGGTACTGGCCGCGCCAGAGCTGATCCAACACTTCGGCGCCCAGGGCGCGGCTGACCGACCCTTCGGATCGACCGCTGGCGTCCACTCTCAGTACCTTGAGGGATTTGGTTTGGTGGGACTCATTCATTGACCTGTTCTCCATCTGGATGATTCCGGCGTTGGTATTGCCCGAGTGACTACCAGTGTTGTAGTTGATGGATTGAAGATAAATGGCTATAAAAAGAAATCACTGTTCCGAATAAAAGAACAATTATGGGGCGACTGGAGGAATTGGCCACCTTTGTTCAGGTGGTGGAAAGCGGCAGTTTCACGGCGGCGGCAGATCGTTTGAAGGTGGCCAAATCGGCGGTGAGTCGTCGTGTGTCGGATCTGGAAACCCGTCTCGGTGTCCAGCTTTTCCGGCGGACCACCCGGCGCCTCAACCTGACCGACACCGGACGAGGTCTCTACGAGCGGTCAATACGGATTCTTGCTGATCTGGATGAGGCCGAACAGGCCGTGTCGCGCGAACACCGCACCTTGCGCGGGACCTTGCGGGTGGCAGCCCCGCTGACCTTCGGGATACACCATCTGGGTCCGGCGATTCACGAGTTTTCCGCCCGTCATCCCGAACTGGTGTTCGATATCGATTTCAACGACCGTCAGATCGACATGATCCAGGAGGGAATCGATGTGGCGGTGCGCATTGCGCGCCTGGAAGACTCGACCCTGGTGGCCCGTCGCCTCGCGCCCATCCGGGTCGCGCTCTGTGCCAGCCCGGATTTTCTGGAGCGCCATGGGGCGCCGGGCTCGCCGGCGGACCTTGCCACAATCCCCTGCCTCACCTATTCGCTGTTGCCCGACCCGCAGGTCTGGCGCTACCGGACACCCGATGGTGGGGAAGGCAGCGTCAAGGTGGCCTCTCAGTTGAGCGCCAATAATGGTGACTTTCTGTGTTCGGCGGCGGTGGCGGGGCGGGGTGTGCTGTTGTCGCCCACCTTCATTGTCTATCAGGCGCTGGCCCGTGGCGACCTGGTGCCATTGCTCGAGGATATCCGTTGGCCGGACGTGGCCGCTTATGCGCTGTATCCCCGCACGCGGCATCTGTCGGTGCGCGTCAGGGCCTTCGTCGATTTTCTGGCCGGGCGTTTCGCCGGCGTGCCTTACTGGGACCAGGTGGGCTGATCCGCCTTATTCCAGGGGATCCGCTTCCGGGCGGAAAGATGTCATCGCCGCCTCCAGGTCCTCGGCGGAAACGCCCATGGCCCCCGCGATATCGGCCAGCGCGTAGGCGGGCTCTCCGCTGGTGGCGTCGGTGCCTGTCGGCTCAACCCCCATTTGTTCGAGGGTTTCCCGGAACGCCTCGATCACCAGCTGGCCGGTGTCCGGCTCCATGGCCAGGAAGCTGAAGGCCTCGGCCCAGCGCGGATTACCCGGATCGCCAAGGATCGCAAAGGCGGTTTCAATGGAATCGAATGAGCTCGTCATGGGGCTGTCACCCTGGGTCTGTATTCAATGGCAGCGATTATCAGGCAGGCAACCGGACTTCCACGCGTGCGCCGCCGCCGGCCGAACGGGCGAGACGCAAGCCACCCCCCGCTGATCGAAGTATATCCTGAGAGACGGCGAGGCCGATTCCCTGTCCCTCGAGCTGTGCATCCGCGCGCGCGCCCCTCTCCAGCCAGGTTGCCAGATCCGTATCCGGAAAACCCGGGCCGTCGTCTTCAATGACGACCAGCGGTCCGCGGGCGTCGCAGGACAGCTCCACGCTAACGCGTGATCTCGCCCACTTGCAGGCATTGTCCAGCAGGTTTCCCAGGCTTTCGAACAGGGCGTCTTCATCCATTCGTGCCGCACAGGCGGCCGGTGCATCGAGGATGATCTTGAACGTCTTGGCCTCGTGGACCCTTTTCAGGGTGCCGGTCAGGCGTTTCAGCACGGGCCCCACCTCGATGGGTGGGCTCAACAGTGAGGCAGGCGCGGCGGTGCGCCGCAGCTGGAAGCCAATGGTGCGATCCATCTGCCTCAGTTGCTCGTCGACCAGTGCAGGGTCCAGGGGTTGGCGTGACAGCAGCGTGCGCGCGGCAGCCAGCGGTGTTTTCAGGCTGTGGGACAGGTCGCCAAGGGCATCGCTGTATCTCTGTCGTCGAGAACTTTCCGCATCGAGCAGGGAATTGAGCGCGCGCTGAAGGGGTTTCAGCTCGCGTGGATAGGCGCCTTCGACCCGAACCTGGCGCCCGGCCTCCAGTTTCTCCACCTCGTGCTCCAGGTGCTTGAGCGGTCGCAACGCCCAGGCAAGCACTGCCAGTTGCGCCAGTAACAGTCCGCCCACGGGGATGGACAACCAGAGCCAAAGCTGGCGCACGAAGGCTTCCTGTTCGGTAAAGAAGTGTGCTGCGTTTTCGGCCACCATGACGGTGAATCGATAGGCAACGTCGTCCTCGTCGAGCCACCGGATGCCGTAGGCCAGGGTAAACGATTCATTGGAAGACGCGGCTGGATTGAATTGCCAGACACCCACAGGGGAGAGCTGGGGCGGCGGGTCCAGATTCATCAGTGACGGCGAACGCCAGACCGTGTGGCCGTCAGGGTCTGCGATCAGCGCGGCCAGTCCCGACCCCTGTTGCCGGAGGCGGGGATCGGCAAGTGTCTCGGCGGAGACCTCAAGATTGCCGTCGACCATGAGATCCGTCGCGCCCAGCAGGGAATAGATCAGTCCCCGGAGGCGATCCTCCTGGGCCCGCAGTGCGCGATCACCATTCGCCTCCGTCAGCCCGGCGGCGGTAATGGCGCCGAACACCGCCAGCACAAGCGATGCCGTGGCCAGCAACCGCATACGCAACGAAATCATGTGTCTGCGCGCGGGAGGGTAAAGCGGTAACCACGACCCCGCAGGGTTTCGATGGGTTGCAGGGTGCCGTCCGCATCGAGTTTGGTGCGCAGGCGCCGCACGAACACCTCGATCACGTTGCTGTCGCGGTCCGTGTCTTCGTCATAGATGTGCTCGTTGAGTCGGGTCTTGGAGATCACCTCGCCGGCATGGACCATCAGGTATTCCAGCACCCGGTATTCGTAGGCGGTGAGATCCACCTTTCGCTCATGGAGCGTCACTTCCTGCGACGCCGTATCCAGGCAAACCGGCCCGCATCGCAGTAACGGCCGGGTCCAGCGGCCGGTACGGCGTAACAGCGCTCCTATCCGCGCCATCAACTCTTCCGGGTGAAACGGCTTGGCGAGGTAGTCGTCGGCTCCGGCCTCCAGCCCTTCCACCTTGCTGCGCCAACCATCCCGCGCGGTCAGAATGAGCACGGGGTAGTCGCGACCCTTTTCCCGCAGTTTGCGGATGATCTCCAAGCCGTCCAGCATCGGCAGGCCGAGATCGATCACCGCGATGTCGAGGGCGTATTCCGTTGCCTGGAACAGGCCGTCGCGGCCGTTGGCGGCCGTGTCGACGGCGAAGCCCCGGCTTTGCAGTGCCTCCGCAAGTTCCTGCCGAAGCGTGACGTCGTCTTCAACGATCAGTGCGCGCACGCTGCTTGCCCTTGTTGCCCTTGTTGCCCTTATTGCTTTTGTTGCCCTTATTGCTTTTGTTGCCTGTGCCTCGCGGCGGCACCGTCACGGTCCGTACTTCGCCCCGGTCCAACAGCTTCACCCGATAGCCGGGTTCGCCCTTGGGCATTGGTCGCACATTCAAAACCTGCCCGCCATGTCGTGACTGAGCCTGACTCGCTGCCTGCTCGGGTGTCAGAGGCTGCCCCCCGGCTGCGCCATGTTGGTGCCCGCCAGGGTCAGCAGGATCAGGATTGTCAGTGAGTGATGAAGTCTCGTCATCGGGTCCGAACCGGGTTGCTATGCATGATTGCACTCCGCTGCAGGGTACGCGGAGATCATACGACAGGGAACGACAGTTATGCCCTGCCGGCCGTGGCCGAGTCCCGCCAGTTTCTCCTGGTCTGATCGAAGCCTAGCCCAGGCTGGCTGAACACGGGCTTAATCAGATCGGCGGGCGGGCGAGATTGGATCTTCGCGGGTTCCGTTACACTGCACCTCATGTGTACCTTGGTGATTCTGCGCCGCCCGGGGCATCCCTGGCCCCTGATCCTGGCCGGCAACCGCGACGAGATGGCGAATCGTCCCTCGTTGCCGCCGGGACGTCATTGGGACGATCGCCCGACGGTCACAGCCGGGCGTGATGAACTGGCCGGCGGCAGCTGGCTGGGTGTGAACGATGACGGTCTTGTCGCGGTGGTGATGAATCGCGAGGGCTCGCTGGGCCCGGCGAAGGACAAGCGTAGCCGGGGTGAACTGGTGCTGGAGGCGCTGGACAATGGCGAGGCCCGGGAGGCCGCAGACGCCCTGCAATACCTCAACCCGGATGCCTACCGCCCGTTCAACCTGTTTGTGGGAGACCCGGTTGGGTCGTTCTGGGTGCGTCACTCCGGCGAGCCGGGCGGAGAGATAACGGTATCCGAGATTCCGGAGGGCCTGCATATGCTGAGCGCGGGCGAGATGGATGATGATGGCAGTCCCAGGCTGGCCCATTATCTGCCGCAGTTTCGCGATGCCGATGCACCCAATCCCGAAACCGGCGACTGGTCCCAATGGCAGGCCCTTCTGGGGGACCGCGGGCATGCGGAGGGTAGCCCGCCCCATGCCGCCATGACCTTCGCACTGCCCAACGGGTTTGGCACCCGGTCCGGTCATCTGGTGGCCGTACCGCGTTTCCCGGGACCGGACATGCCGATTGCCTTCCAGTTCGCCGCCGGTCCGCCGGACGAGGCAGATTTTCTACCGGTGGTCAGCTGAAAAGGTGGAGAAGCAGGCGCCTCCGGGCGCCGGTTTTTAAACATTCATCCTGGCGCAAATGACTCTCCTGCGTCGTTCGGTGAGTGATAAGAAACTGCCTTACCGTAAGGGGTTAGGTCTGCTGGAATCTTTCGACCCCGCGTTTGCGGGATTTTCTTTTTTATCCCCTATCCCGGCCAATCCGCGTACAGTGGCCATACAGCCTGGCGGGTTTGCCTCACCAACACGCTGAGCGCCGGCCACCCGATAGGTGCTCAATGCCCTCGATACGTCATCGCTATCAAACCATCGAGTTTGGGGGCACGGATATCCATGTGCGGACGTTGCGCGACAATCAGCAGTTTTCAGACATTGACGGGGTCGCGCTGAGACTGGGTATCTCTTCGGCCACCTGGCCATTGTTCGGTGTGATCTGGGCGTCGAGCCGGGTTCTGGCGCATCTGATGTTCGAATTCGAGATTGACGGCAAACGGATTCTGGAAGTGGGCTGCGGCATCGGTCTGGCCAGTCTGGTGCTCAATCAACGGCAAGCCGACATTACCGCCACGGACTACCATCCCGAGGCTGAAGGCTTTCTCATCGAAAACACCAGACTCAACGAGGGCAGGGCAATTCCCTTCGTGCGTACTGGCTGGAGCGACGAAGACGATGATCTGGGAACCTTCGACCTCATCATCGGCAGCGATCTGCTGTATGAGAGCGAGCATGCGGAACTGCTGGCCGAATTTATCGATCAGCATGCGAAGTCCCATTGTGAGGTCATCATCGTCGATCCGGAACGCGGCCAGCGTGCGAAATTCAGCAAACAAATGGTGGCCCTGGGCTACAGCCACAGCCAGAGCAGTATCGGAAGCACTGACTCTCCGGATCCGCCTCTTCGGGGCAAGATACTGCGTTATCTGCGCTAGTTGTTGGTGGATGCCCCCAGTCTTTTGCGATTGGTGTTCGGGATTTGACACGCAGCCGTTTGTACAGTGGTGCGGATGGTGTCGGGTTTGCCCCGCTGACAGGCGGCCTTAGCCTCGATGCCTGTGATGTTTTAGAGGTGCTTACCCCTGGTGACGATTCATGAGTGCCTCGATAGCGGTGACGATGTCCTCGATGGACGCAACCGGATCAAGGTGTTGGTAACGCTCAGCTAATTCTGTGGCGGCGATGCGCCGTGAATCCGGACTCGCCAGTTTGTCGAAGGCATCGAGAATTATCCCGGCTTCGGGCCGAGAGCCGGGTGGCACGGCGTTGATCGCCGCTCCGGTTTTTTCCGCCAGCATGGCGGTGGCCATTTGTTCATCGTGCATGGGCACCACGCAGACAGGTGTTCCGCACTGAAACATCACCGAGACGGTATCGCCGCCGGTGGTGATGGCGTAGTTCGCCTGCCGTGCCGCCTGCCAGGTGTCGAACAGTGTCTTGGTCACTGTTACCGAATCGCCGAACCGCCCCGGCTCATAGAGATCATCGCCGGCGTTGGTGACCACCGCGAGCACGCAATATCCACGCGTTGCCAAACCTTCGAGCAAGGCGGGGATCGTTTTGAATGTGTTCAGGTAGGCGAACACGCGTTTGCCAGTTGCCCGGGGCCAGTGCGGTGCGGCGCCACCGCGACCACCGATAGCGCCGCGATAGACCACGTCGGGCTTGAATCCGTTGTGGTCGAGATCAGGCAAGGTGATGATGTTGATCTGGTCGGCGGAGCGGAAGAGTTGCGCCAGGTAGGGCAGGGGTTCAGCCCGACGATCGGTGAGCACCTGGTTGGCCACCTTGAGTGCCGCCTGTTCGGTGCGGTGGCGCATGTCTTCGTAGGAATGCTTCCAGGGATAAAGGCAGGGTAGTGTTTCGGAGTCGGGCGGCTGGGCGTAACCGTTTTCCACCAGTACCTTGGGAATGTCGTAATTTCGAAACGCAAGCATGGCGGTGGGACTGAGGTCCATGACAAGGGCGTCGGGCTGGACCAGTTCCACGATCGCGTCCCAGGCCGTCGCAACGGCGGAGAGCACGTTGGAATCGTCGAAGCCCACGTTGATGAGCATCTCCGCCAGCGTATTGGCATGCGGGTAGGGCGTTGCATTCATGTTGTGACGCGGCGCCTGTAAGACGGTTAATTCCGAAAATACGGCCGCCGCGTTGATGACGTCCTGTACGGCCAGAAAGACGCGGTGTCCGCGCCTTGTCAGTTCCAGCGCGATCGGCTCGAATCTTTTCAAGTGGCCGAATCCGCTGCCCACCTCCCAGGTCATGAGTATCGTGCCAGCGCGACTCACGGGATGGACCCCAACGCGTTATCGATCGCCTGTGCCACGGTCTCGGACGGGTCGGTGGCGTAGAGAGATCGGTATTTGTTTGCGAATGCCCGGGCTGAAGTCTTTGCCGTTTCGTTCTGTGCTAACTGCATCAGGTCTTTGGCGATCTGTTCGCCTGTCGCGTTCTTCAGCGGAAATGTCAGCCCTGCCCCCATTGCCACGACGTTGTGTGCGTTGATCGACTGCTCCAGATGTTGGGGAATGACATAGAGGGGCACGCCTTGGCTCAGCGATTCCTGGATCAGGTTGATGCCGCCGTGACAGATCACCAGGTCCGCGCCCGGCAGCAGCGCGGGGATGTCCAGCGGTTCCGAATAGACCAGGAGGTTTTGCGACCCGAAGGGTTTGGCCGTGGCATAGGCACCCTCGGCCGCGTAGAGCATGACAGTGAAGGGCATGGCGCGGAGCGCCTTGAGCAGCATCCGGAGTCCGCCAAAGGGCTTGACGTAGACCAGGACGCGAGGACCTTCACCTGTTGGCCAGTCCTGATCCGGTGGTTTTCCGGGAGCCGTGACGGGAGCACCGATGTAACGGGCGTTGTCGCCACGCCTGTAGTGATCGAGTTCGGGCACGGTCTGCAGGAACACCTGGTCCAGCCGTTGATAGATTTCACCGAATGCCGCCAACGGCGCTAAATTCAGACGTTGCCGCGCCGTATTGAGCGCGAGCATCAACTCGTCTTCCACCCCGGTTGCCGAGCTGGTTAATGCCTCGCCCAAGTGCCGGTAGGGTGGGATGCGCCCGTTGCCGGGCGGGACAAAGAATCCCCAGCCCGTGAGAAACCGCTTGCAGGGAAAGTCGATGACGGCGGCCATGGCCATGGGGGCGTATTCCAGCAACACGGCGTCGGGCTGCCAGTACCGATACAGGTCACGCCAGAATTTCAGCAATCCGAATACGTTGTCGGCATCCGTAAGGCCGACCGAGGCGAGTACCATCGCAAACGACGGGCTCCGCTCGGAATAGGAAAGATCAAAGCGATAAAAAGGCGCGGTGATAATGCGGGAGGAAGGCCAGGGCATAGCCGCGCCCTCGGTGGACCGGTAACAAAGCAGCAATTCGTGTCCCGAAGCCCGTAGCCTGCGGGCAATGGGATTGAGAAGGGCAATGTGGCCAAGACTGGCGCCACACTCCCAGCCAATCAGTATTCGGGACATCCTTCGTCCGATTATTGTGAATGTCGTCGGCGCTTGATAAGCATCGCGTTGGGAATCACGCAACCAACAAACTTGACAGGTAATGGAATGAACGAATCAAGACTGGCGATTTACATGGCCGCGCTCGGCTCGGTTTCTGTGGGCAATGCCATGGCCGCGGACGGCAACGATTTTTCACTGCCGATGATGCAGTCGGGTCCTAATTATGCCTATGGCAATGGATACTGGGACGTCGACGGTGACGGCACTGATGATTTTTCCGTTTATGGTTACTGGGGTTGGAGCGACCAAGGCACGCCCGCGGACGGTACTGGCTACATCCAGATAAACGACTATAACGGCGGATCGCCGCCCTATAACAGCGTCGTCGGGTCTTACATCGGCGGTTACTACCCGTACTATGGTGTGGATGCGCTGTCCCCGGGAGATACCGTGGACTCGGGCAGATCGTTTTTAGGCATGTACACCTCCGGCGCGTTCCTCAAGGCGTATTCGTCAGACTCTGTACGACCCGTTCGGCACCCCCGGCGGTAACATGGGCTTCGTCTTCGATATTCCGAACAACAGCCCCTATTATGGCTGCGCAGCGGTATCCGTAACCGATGATTCGAACGGTATCCCGCTGTTGGATATTACCGAGGTGGTCTACGGCGATGCCACGGGCGAGGCGGTGACCTGCCGGGCAGCTATCGAGCCCCGCGCGGTGCCCGTCGCCGCGGCCGCTATTCCCGCCAGTCTCGGCCTGTTGGCACTCGGTGCGGCCTTTGCCCGCCGGAGACAGCGCCGGTAATCAATTGATCCAGCTTGATATGGATTTCGGGGCTGCTTCCAGGCAGCCCTTTTCATTATGAGCCGTCCAAAGACACTGTTCATTTGCTGGGAAGGCGGCGATTACGATTACGTTCGCGCCGACCTCGCCGGGATGAACTCCCGGCGCTGAATGCCCTCTGGCGACGCGGGGTGATGACGCCCCTCGAAACCCTGTTGCCAAACGGTGCGCAGGCCCAAATGGCATCGCTGTTGACTGCCCGGTACCCGGTACACCATGGCGTTGTCGCCGACCTGTTGGAGGTGGATGGGGGACTGGTCCCCGCCTTCGCGTTCCCGACGCAAAAACCCCTTCTCTGGGACATGCTCGGCCTGGTGGGCCGGCGGTCACTGGCCATCAACTGGCCGGCAGGTTGGAGCGGTCTGCATCCATCGGTCCGAAGCATCGATGAGAATGCCATCATCCACACCGTTCAAAATGAGTTTTCTGCATCCCGCGGTCACGGCACGGATTCGGAACTCCGTGAATGGCTCCAGCGGCTGTCGCACGGGGTGGATGATATAGGCGAGGCCGAGCTGGCGCCCTTTATACCCGATCTGGCGGCAGCGGACCCGAGGGCAGTGTCGGCCTTGCAACGTGTTTTGGCGGCGACCGTGACGACTCACAACCTGGCAACCCGCGCCCTCGAATCCGATGACTGGGATCTGTTGGGCGTGCGTTACGACGCTCTCCATGTCCTGGGGCTGTTGTTCGCTGCAGACACGGGGCTTGAGGAATCCGAAACCGAGCAGTTTCCGTTTCGTCATGTATGGGGCGGCATGCACCGTTTTTTCGATCTCCTGCTGGTCCGCCTCGTCGAGCTGGCCGGTGAGGATTCAGATGTTGTCTGCGTCAGCCCGTTCGGCATGCATTACGGTGCCTGGCGGAAGGAAAATGCGTGGCGACCGGCGGACATCTATCGCCAGCAAGGATTCCTCGTGGCCGCGGGACCCTCGTTCAAGAGCGTGGATTCAACACTCGCCGCCTCCATATTGGACGTGACGCCGACCCTGTTGCGTTTGCAGGGCACGAGCGAAGCGTGGGACATGCCTGGCCGCTGCCTCGCCGAGTTGCTCAACGAGCCCGTGTCGCGTTCCACGGTAGGCACCTGGGACGGCCTGATGTCCGGCGATTGGGAAGCGCGCCGAAGGGCGATGATTGGCGCGCTGGTGGAGTCGGGGCAGGTGCTGCCTTCGGAGCATCCGCAGGCACCCGGACTGCAGCAGAAGATCCGGCTCGGCACCGCGTTTTCTCTGGCCCAGGTCGGCGATACGGAGCAGGCTATACGGTTGCTGAAGGAAGGCGCCGAGCAGGAGGTTGATGCCGCCGAGGCGTTGCGCGGCCTGATCCACCTGCTCATCGACCGTAATGAGCTGGAGGCGGCGGCGGACTTGATGGACGCACTGCAGCGCGAGGGCGACAATCCCTTTGACTACCATCTGGTGGCGGCGCGCCTGGCCTCGAAACACGGCGACCACGAGGCGTCCCTCGATCATCTGTTCGCCATGCTGGCGCAGAATCCCGAGAACGCCGTGGTTCACCGCTATGTGGCCCAGGAATATCTGCACCTCGCCCGGCCGGACGACGCGATGGTGGCCTACGGGCGCTCACTCGAGGTGGATCCGGGTTACTTTCCGAGTCGCCTGGGGCTCGCCAAGCTGCGCTACCGCCAGGGCGATGCCGAGGGGGCGGCGGAAGCGGCGCTCGACGCACTGGAGACCAATTTCAGCGATCCTTCCGTCCACTACGTTTTGGCACGGGCCCTTGAGCAACTGGGTCGCTACGCCGAGGCCGCCGACGCCTGCGGTGCCTGCCTGAAGTACCGGCCCGGTTTTATCGAGGCGCACGAGACCCTTGCCTCGCTGCTGAAAACCCCCGGTCTTCTCGACGCCGAACGCTCCCGGTATCACCTTCGAATCGCCGCCAGGCTTCGGGCGGAGGCGCTGACCCGCCCAGCGACCTGATCGGCGCGAATTGATGGTCATTGAAAGTTTTTCGCGATCTTCGCGGTCTTCTCCAGACCGCTGATCCTGATTGACAAGGGTTTCCCCATGACCGCAAAAAGGCCCAAAAATCTTGTCGCCCCCGTGCTGGTGCTGGCAGCCGCGTTGCTGCTGGTGCCAGGCTGGGCGGTGACGCAGGCTTCCAGCGCGCGCGCGACGGTGACGCCTTTCCCGATGCCGGAATTCACCCAGTCCGATGAGGAAGCCTGGTTCAACTCGCCGCCACTGGCCAAGGCGGATCTTGCCGGCAAGGTGGTATTGGTGGATTTCTGGACCTTCGAGTGCTGGAACTGTTATCGGTCCTTTCCCTGGCTCAACGCCCTGGAATCGCGGTTCGAGGATCACGATCTGGTGGTGATCGGCGTCCACACGCCGGAGTTCGAACACGAGAAGGAACCGGACCGTGTCGCGGCCAAGATCGCCGAGTTTGAGTTGCACCACCCGGTGATGATGGACAACGATTTCCGCTACTGGCGGGCAATGGATAATTTTGCCTGGCCGGCGTTCTACCTGGTGGATCGCAAGGGCCAGGTCCGCCAGCGCTTCATCGGTGAGACCCACGAAGGGGATCGCCGTGCCCGCGACATCGAATCCGCGATTGAGTCGCTGCTCGCAGAGTCGGGTAACTGACCGCTGGGCCGGTCGCCCGGCGTGATGGGTCGACTACGGGGTATCGTAGGAGATGGCGCACAGCCGGTAGCAGACCTCACCCTCAGGGGTGGTGACGCGGACATCGTCGTCAACGGCTCGTTTCAGCAGCGCCCGCGCCATGGGCGAATCCACGCTGATCCAGTGGTTCCTGGGATCGAATTCGTCCGCGCCCACGATCCTCAGCCTCAGTTCGATGCCTTCGTCGTCTTCCAGGGTGACTGTGGCACCGAAGAACACACGCTCGTGGTCGCAAGGGCTGGAATCCACCACCTTGAGTTCCGGCAGGCGTTTTTGCAGATAGCGGATACGCCGGTCGATCTCGCGCAGTTCCTTCTTGCGATAAATGTACTCGGCGTTCTCGGATCGGTCGCCCTCGGCGGCCGCTGCTGTCAGCGCCTTGGTGACATCGCGCCGACGGTCCCAAAGGCCCCGGGCCTCGTCCTGCAGGGCCTTGTAACCGGTAGCGGTGATGTAGGGTGACTTCCGCGGACCATGCGGATGCGGTTGCTTTCTCATCGGCGCCTGCTGCGGATCATGGACAGCTCCATTCAGAATTTCCCGCCGCGCAGCATCACCAGTGTGCAGTCCTCCACCCAGGGGATGGAGGACTCGGTGAGCCGTTGTTGCGCCATTTCAGACTCGCTGCCCGGATTGAAGATCACGCGTTGGGGCGCGAGCGTCAGCACGTCGGATATCTGGGCCTCGAGATGGGCCGGGCTGACGTAGAGCGTCAGCGTGTGCACCGGTGACTGTACGGCGGTCAGTGTGGGTAACACAGACAGGCCGGCAATGGTTTCGGCGCGGGGATGCACAGGAGACACCTGGTAGCCGTGCTGCTGGAGCATCAGGATAGCCTGGTGAGAGTAACGATGGGGCTTGGGGCTGGCGCCCAGCACCACCACGTGGATGTTGTTGTCGGCGTTCATTCGGCCTCCTTCGCGTATGACGCAGTGGCAACCGCGCCGGCATTACCCCGAGACAAACTTGAGCCAGCCACTGACTGCGCGCCGCAGGTCGTCCAGGGAGATCATTGCGGTACGATCGTTGCCTTCCGCATTCCCCGCCAGAGTCACGGTTTCCCCGTCCACGGTCACGGCATAGGCATTGCCGACAAAGGCATCGACCTGGTCGTCGGCATCCACGGGCAGGGCTAGCCGCTCAAGCAGTTCACGCGCCACGATTGCATCGTCCTGCAGGTCTGACTCGAGAAAGCCGGCCAATACCTGGTCAGCTTCATCGTAACCTTCCGCCCGGGGCGCGCCGTCTGCGGAACGATAGAATTTCAGTGTGTCTTTTGCCATCAGCGTCGATCCCGAATATAGACCGGAAAAGCGGTGTTTATGCGTCCATCCCGCAAGGTGTATCCCTGGATGGGGAAGCCCAGGCCCGATGGTCCGTGCCAGGGTTGATCTTTTCCCTTTTCGCGATGATCGTAGGCATGGAGGACCGCCTTTACCACCTCGCCGTGGGAGAGCCGATCCGGAAACATGGTGGAAAACTTTTCCTTCCATCCGCCGCTGGCGGGGTCCCGGATCTCGACGCTGGCGGTATAGACCCCGGCCCGGTTTGGGTGCTGTTTGATGCGGGCTACCCGAGCGCTTTTCGGATCCTTGCCGCCGGGCCGTGCGTGGTAACCGGTGGGTTTGCCCGAGCGGTTGATTTCCCCGAGAAAGATATGGGTGGCATTGATGGCGGGGTCAGTGGGTGACCAGACCTTCTCCGCTTGGGCGCTCTGGGGGGAGCAACCCAGCAGGAGCAGCCAGGCGAGGGACAGCGGGATCAGCAATTTCAGGTTCATCGGACGGGATTGGCTTGTTGCGTCGGCACAGACTACCAGATCAGGCTCCGGCGCCAGAAATTTCAGAGTACCGCAGGGAGCTGCCTGGTGAGGGACTGCTTTTCGGCGGTGGCCGTTCCCGTGAGTGCGAAGCCCAGCAATCGTTCGTCGTCGGACATGAAGGTGGCCCGGATGTCCGGGGTGCTGCCGGCGATCTGCCATTCTCCCCGCGCATGGCGGGGAGGTGGCGACACGACGGTGGCCAGAGCGGGGGTCTTGATCACCACCGGCATGGGCGGGTAACTGACCTCCGTCGGTGTTCCGGAGAGGGTTCTGGCAAGGGCGCGGGCCCCGTGCATGATGGGCATCACGTAGGGAAGATTCAGTCCTCCGACTTCCGCGCAGTCACCCAGGGCGTAGATGTGGTCGGCACTGGTCTGCAGCACCCGGTCGGTGACGATGCCGCGTTCAATTACGAGCCCCGCGGCGGCGGCCAATGCGGTGTCAGGCCGGAGGCCTACTGCCGATAACACCAGGTCCGCCTCGATATTTTCGCCGTTCTCCAGTTCGATCAGGTAACGGTCGTCAACGCGGCCAAGGCGTTTGGCGGTGGTGCCCAGGTGAAATTGGATGCCGGCCGACTCCAGGGCTTCGAGAAGCGCCTGGCCCGCCGCTTCCGGCAACAGGTTGCTGAGCGGCCAGGGGTCGGGTCCGAACACAGACACCTGTTTGCCGCTGGCGGCCAGGTCGTTGGCGAATTCGCAGCCGATAAGCCCCGGACCCATGACGGCCACACGGGAAGCCGACGCCAGCTTTTCGCGGAATCCCCGATAGTCGGACAGGTGATTGACAACGGAGAGGTCACCGGGCGCGGCCCCTGACACCGGGATGGCAATCGGCTGAGCCCCTACCGCCAGCACCAGATCCCCGAACGCCAGGCAATCGCCGTCGACGATCAGCGTACGGGTCGCCGGGTTGATGGACTGAACCCGAACGCCGGTGCGGATATCCGCATCGAGGTCGGCGGCCATTTTGGCCGCCGGTTTGGAGGCGAGATCGTCGGCGGTCTTTGCCTGGGCCAATGCGTTGGACAGCATGGGCTTGGAATAGAAGGCGCCGTCGTCCCCGGTCAGCATGACGAGCGGCCGATCCAGGTCCAGTTTTCGCCACTCCCGAGCGAGGGTATAGCCGGCGAGACCGGTGCCGATGATGATCAGTGGGCCCTGTTCACTCATGGCGGCGGTGCTCTAGATCTCCACCATCTCGAAGTCGTCCTTGGATACGCCGCACTCCGGGCACTCCCAGTCATCCGGGATGTCTTCCCAGGCGGTGCCGGCCGCAATGCCGTCTTCAGGTATGCCTACGGCCTCTTCGTAGATAAACCCGCATACGATGCACTCCCATTTCCTCATATTCTGTTGCTCCTGTTTCATTTGCGCTGAGGTGCTCATGCCACTTTCTCCTGTACGCGCGCCAGCGCCTGGGAATAGGCGGCTGCGTGGCGCTGTTCAACTTTGGTGAGGGCAGCAAACCGCCTGGCGGCCGTTGCCAGCACCTGGCGAAATTGTTCCGCGTGTTCCTTGGACTCGACAATCTGATCATCGAATTCCTTCACCGCGGCCTGATGACCCTCCTCTTCGGCGAGGTGCCGGAAATTGGGGTACATCTCGGTGTACTCGTAGGTTTCGCCTTCGATGGCCAGTTCCAGGCAGCGTGCCGGATCGAGCTGATCCTTCGGGAACAGCAGGTCCATATGGCCGAAAGCGTGCGCCACTTCCTGCTCTGCGGTTTTTTCGAAGGCCAGGGCCGTGTCCTCGTCTCCCATCGCGCGGCAGACTTTGGCGAAATAACGGTACTTGATGTGTGCCATGGACTCTCCCGCGAGAGCCGCTTCAAGGTTTCGGATGGTAACCGAGTTGTCACCGCTTGGCGTGTTCATTGAGCCTGCTCCTATTCGGGTAATTGCTTAAAAACCAGGATACTTGATACGGGCTCAACGATATAAAATAACGAACAAAAAACATAATTGTATTTACTAAATCTATCGATAGGCGGAATGTAATTCGTGTCGCGGACAGGCGGGTATGACGCCACCGAAACGGCTATTGGTCGGAGAGGGTCTCGAGTTTCTCGGCGGCGTCGAGCCAGGCCGATTCGGCGCAAGACAGCTCACGGTCGATGCGGCCCTTTTCGGCCAGCAATTCACGGAGTTCGTCCTTGCGCTGGTCTTCGTAGAGTCCGGATTCGCCAAGGCGTTCGGCGAGTTCTTCGCTGGTGGCGGCGAGGCGGTTCATCGCAGCTTCGTGCTTCTCCACCTCACGACGCAGCGGCAACAGCTTGCGACGCTGTTCAGCGTCCTGGCGTCGTCGGTCCTTGCGGGCGCCGGCGGTGTGCCCGGCGGTAACGGATTCCACCTTTGGCGCGTTGCCCGATGCCTGTTTCGACAGCCATCCCGGATAGCTGTCCACATCGCCTTCGAAGGGCTGCAGTTTGCCGTCGTGGACGAGCAGGAGTTCGTCGCAGGTGGTGCGCAGCAGGTGGCGGTCGTGGGAAACGATAACCATGGCGCCCGCGAAGTCCTGGAGCGCGTCGGCCAGGGCCTGGCGCATCTCCAGGTCGAGATGGTTGGTGGGTTCGTCGAGCAACAGCAGGTTGGGGCGTCGATAGACGATCAGCGCCAGCGCCAGGCGGGCCTGTTCGCCGCCTGAAAAGGGGGCGACCGGGTCCAGGGCGCGATCGCCGTTGAATCCGAAACCACCGAGAAAGTCGCGTCCGGCCTGTTCGCTGATATCGGGATCGATCTGGCGGAGGTGATCGAGGGCCGAGTGCTCCGGATGCAGTTGTTCGATCTGATGCTGGGCGAAATAGCCGACGACCAGGTCGCGGGCGGTTTCCACCTCCCCCTGCCGCACCGGCAGTTGCCCGGCGACCAGCTTGATGAGGGTGGATTTGCCCGCGCCGTTGGGGCCGAGCAGACCGATCCGGTCACCGGGGTTGAGCAACAGCTTCGCCTCGCTGAAAACCAGCTGTTGGTCGTAGCCCGCGGCCACATTGTCCAGGCGCATGAGCGGACGCGGGGATTTATCCGGCGACAGAAAACTGAAGTGGAAAGGCGAGTCGACGTGGGCAGGGGCGATCAGGGTCATGCGCTCCAGCGCCTTGAGTCGGCTCTGCGCCTGGCGGGCCTTGTTGGCCTGGGCGCGGAAACGGTCGATGTAGCGGCGGATATGGGTGATTTCGGTTTGTTGGGAGCGGTAAGCGGCGGCCTGAGAAGCCAGGTGTTCGGCGCGAATCCGCTCGAAGGCGCTGTAGTTGCCCGGATAGAGATTCGCCCGCTGGTGTTCAATGTTCAGAATGTGATCGGCCACGTTGTCGAGAAAGTCGCGATCGTGGGAAATCAGCAACAGGGTTCCCGGATAACCTCTCAACCAGTCTTCCAGCCAGATGGCGGCGTCGAGATCCAGGTGGTTGGTGGGCTCGTCCAGCAACAATAAATCGGAGCGTGACATCAGCGCCTGGGCGAGGTTGAGACGCATGCGCCAGCCGCCGGAAAAGGCGCTGACCGGTCGTTCGCTGTCCTCGGGCTGGAAGCCCAGTCCGTGAAGCAGCCGGGATGCCCTTGCCACGGCCGTATAGCCGCCGATAGCGTCGAGGCGCGCATGGAGTTCGCCGCTGCGATGTCCGTCGCCTGCAGACTCGGCGGCTTCGAGCTGGGCCTGCAGACTGCGCAGCCCGGTATCGCCGTCCATCACGAATTCGATGGCGGGCCGCTCGATGGCCGGCGTCTCCTGGGCGACATGGGCGATGACCCAGTCGGCCGGCAGATCCAGATTGCCCGAATCGGCGGACAACTCGCCCATCATCATGGCGAACAGGCTGGATTTGCCGGTGCCGTTGCGGCCGGTGACACCAACCTTCTGTCCCGGATGTAGGCTTAGATTCGCGTCGCTGAACAGCTCTCTCGGGCCGCGACGCAGGCTGACGCCGCTAAGACGGATCACGTTGCAACCCGAATGGATCCTCCGGATTGATGCCCGCCATGAAGGGCTTGCGACGGTCGGCATGGGTGAGTTGATAGACCAGTCCCATCCAGTTGCCCACCACGGCCTCCCCGGTGTCGTGCCAGGTATTGTCCAGGCGTCGCGCGACGATGGATTCCGGAAAATCCGGCGCCACGCCCACGCCCACGCCCGCCGCGGCATCCTCGACCCTCAGGCGGTATTCGTTGAAAAGCGCCTTTTCGCGGATACGAAAGTAATTTTTGGGGAAGGGCGGGTAGTCGGTGATTTCGCCGCGTTGAAAACGCAGCACCTCGCGTTTGTACTCCTTCAGCAGGGAGATGGTGTCGTACTCGGGATGTCCCTGAAAAAAGACGAAACGAAATCCGTCCTGACTGGTGGCGAGGTGAACGCCTGCCTCTTTGCATTCCGCCAGCACCCGTAATCCGGCGGCATCGAACTGGGCGCGGGTCACCGCGTTCCAGCGCGAGTGGGGCACATCGAATCGGGTGTTGACGTCGTTGACGAGCGGATGCTCGGGGGCGGTGACCCGATGAGGAAAAATACCCCAAACCTTCGACGGTTGGGGGATGCGTTGCTGGCCATAGCGGAAATCCAGCACCGCGTGGGTGGCGAGACAGGAACACAGGGTCGAGGTCACGTGCTCGGCCGCCCAGTCGATGACCTGCTTGAGCGGATCCCAAAAGGGTTGATCCGCGAGACTCGAGCCCACCACGTTGGCGCCGGTGATGATCAGCGCATCGAGCCCCTCTTCCTGAAGCTGATCGAAACGATCGTAGAAGCGATCGACATGAGCCTGGGCCTCTGCACCGCGTTCGAGTTCCGGCAGGGTGAACGGGTGAACATAGAACTGGGCGATGGGATTGCTTTCGCCGACCAGGCGGAAGAACTGGCGCTCGGTGGCCGCCAGGGCCGTGTCGGGCATCATGTTGAGCAATCCGATGTGCAGCTCGCGAATGTCCTGGTGCAGGGCGCGGTCAGGTGGCAGTACCTTCAGGCCCTCGCGGATGAGGCGCTGGAAGGTGGGCAACTCGTTATGGGCGACTATGGGCATGGTGGCAGTGTTTCGTCAGCGGATCCGTCAGTGTGTTCGGCGGGTTATCGACTCATTTGCGGGCAATCGCCGCCTCGATAAGCGCCAGAAAATCGTTCTCGTCGCGCACGCCGGCAACCTCTTGGGAGGTGACCGTATAGCCATGAGGCCCGGCGATGGCCTCGTAACGCGGGATGCGCGAGTGAAACAGGCGGGGAAACACCCAGCGGGTGAAATCGTCGGGGTCCATTTCCGCGGCATAACCCAGTCCGTTCTCGGCCAGATAAATGTCCAGTTGCTCGCGCAAAAAGGCCGGTCGATAGTAGAGCGGCTTGGGGTCGCTCTGGGCCCGGGTGATGAGCTTCTGTTCTTCCTCGGCGTCCGTGACCTGAATGTAGAGGATCAGGGTGTGCGCTGCCAGCAGGTCAATGACGCCCGGCTCGTCGAGTTCGCAGAGGCTGCCGCCCACGTCGTTGATGAAATTGGGGTAACCGTAGATGTCCTGGCCCTTGCGTGAAAAAGCCGGCACGTCGTGCATGGCCTTGATCTCGCCCTCGCGGTACATGGCCTGGCGGCGCATGAACTCGTCGAGGGGTACGCCGCCGCGTTCCGGGTTGCCCAGTTTGCCGACGAAGGAAAGCACCGGCCCCAGGTCATCCACCTTGATGTTGTTGCGGATGAAGATCCAGTCCTGCCGGAGCAGGTCCCTCAGAAAGGGCACCTGCATCGCCTGTTGTTTGATGAGGTCGAGAATCGGCTCGTCGAGATAGCGGGTGCCGATGCGGTAATCGCCCGAGTAATGGAACCATTCGTGTTTGCGCAGCAGGTTCGACAGATAGGTCTTGCCGACGCCGGACATGCCCAGCAGGGTGACTTTCTTGTTCTTCCAGGCGCGGAACTCGTCGACGTTGAACTTCACTACCACTTCTCCAGGGGGCGAACCAAACGCGCATTATGAGACATGAGGCCACCAAATTGCAGCGTCGTGGCGGCGCGAGCGATTGCGGGTCAGTTGCGGGTGTCGCGGTCGAGCACTCGATATCCCAGCGCCTCGGTGAGGTGGGGCGTGGCAATCTCGCTGGCGTCATCCAGGTCGGCGATGGTCCGCGCCAGCCTGAGAATACGGTGGTAGGCGCGGGCGGACAGGCGTAATCGGGTCATCGCCCGTTGAATCAGCTGGCGGTCACGGGCGGACAGTCGGCAGATCTCGTCGGTTTCCGCCGCTTCGAGCCGGGCGTTGGTTTTTTCCTGGCGTTGTAACTGGCGGTCACGGGCGGCGGTGACCCGTTTACGCACCTCGGCACTGGTGGGCTGGGAGATCTTCGCGGCCTGAGTCAGGGTTTCGGCCGGTACCGGCGGCACCTCCAGCTGCAGGTCGATGCGGTCGAGCAACGGTCCGGAAATACGATTTCGGTAGCGACGTACCTGTTCCGCGCTGCAACGACAGTTTCGGCTGGGATCGCCCAGATAGCCGCAGGGGCAGGGGTTCATGGCCGCAACCAGCTGGAAGCGTGCGGGAAACTCGGCCCGCTGGCTGGCCCTGGAAATGATGATGGTGCCGGTTTCGAGCGGTTCGCGCAGGGCCTCGAGGACATGGCGGTTGAATTCCGGCAGTTCGTCGAGAAACAGGATGCCGTTGTGGGCCAGGGAGATTTCGCCGGGAACCGGGGTTCCGCCGCCGCCCACCAGCGCCGGGCTTGAGGCGCCGTGATGAGGAGATCGGAAGGGACGCCTTCTCCATGACGAGACATCGAAGGGCAGGCCGGCGACGGATCGAACCGCGGCCGATTCCAGTGCCTCGTCTTCGCCAAGGTCCGGCAGCAGGCCGGCAAGACGCGCTGCAAGCATGCTTTTTCCGCTGCCGGGCGGCCCCGAAAGCAGCAGGGAATGATCTCCGGCGGCGGCTACCTCGAGTGCCCGCTTTGCCTGCAACTGCCCGCGTACATCCGCGAGATCAGGGTAATCGTCGAGCGCCGGTGCTGGGGACAACGGGGTCTTTTGGTGGAGACGCTGGCTCCGGTTGAGGTGTGCCGTAACGGCCAGCAGGTGGTTCGCCGGGTAAACGGCCAGACCGCTGATCCGCGCGGCCTCTTCCGCGTTGCCTTCCGGCAGGATCAGTCCGCGTCCACAGGCGCGAGCGGCCAGGGCCGCCGGCAGTGTGCCGGGAACCTCGCGGATGTCGCCGCCGAGTGAGAGTTCGCCGAGGAATTCCGTGGTCCCGAGTCCCTCCGAGGCGACCTGTCCCGATGCGATGAGAATGCCGAGAGCGATCGCCAGATCAAAGCGGCCGCCCTCCTTGGGCAGATCGGCCGGCGCGAGATTGACCGTGATCCGGCTGGCGGGGAAGTCGAACCGCGCGTTCTGAAGGGCGCCGCGGACCCGGTCACGGCTTTCCTGCACCGCCTTTTCCGGGAGGCCGACGATGGCGAAGGCGGGTAAGCCGCCGGCGAGGTGCACCTCGACGATGACCTGCGGGGCCTTCACGCCCAGACGGGCACGACTGTAAATAATGGCTATGGGCATCGGCGCCTGTCCCTGGCGGCGGTGGATATTGAATCAGGAGCCTTTTTGCTCCCGGTCGGCGGCCTCCATTTCGGCCACTTTGGCTTCGAGCTGTTGTAATTTTTCTCGGGTCCGGGCGAGCACGCCCTGCTGGACATCGAATTCTTCCCGCGTCACCAGGTCCAGCCGGGCGAGTGCGGCCTGGATGGTGGATGCCGCATTTCGCTGAAAGTCGTCCTGAAGCGTCGCCAGCCCGGAGGGCAGACTGTTGGCCAGCTTGCGCGAAAGGTCGTCGATAATCTTGGGATCGAACATGGGCCTCAAGGTAATCGGGATACCGCGGGATGTCCAGCGTCGGTGGTCACAGATTGCGCGGTGGTGAGACGCAAAAAAAAGGCGTAGCGGGGGGCGCTACGCCAAATTTGGATAACCACCAAAGGAGGATGGAGGAATACTGACTCACTGGAGGAGCGAATCAGTATGTAAGTAGTTTCTTATATTATCGATAAGCTGTCAACAACAATTTGTTTCTAGCCCAGGATTCCTGGTGCAGTATGCTCGAAACGCTCAATCGTCAGAGAGGCGCAGTCGCTCGACAATTTCGCCGTTTTTCAGATGCTTTTCAATGAGTTCGTCGAGATCTTCATGATCGACGTAGGTGTACCAGACGTTGTCGGGGTAGACCACCAGTACCGGACCTTCCGCGCAGCGATCGAGACAACCGGCGGTGTTTACGCGGCAGGCCCCCTTGCCGTGAACCCCGATTTCCTTCGCCTTGCGTTTGACGTAGTCGCGGGCCTCGAGGGCGCCGAAGTCCTGGCAGCAGGCGGTGCCGTCCGCTCGCTGATTGGTGCAGAAAAAGACGTGGTGTCGGTAATAAGACATGGTGCGCGGCAAGGCGGTTTGCAGGGGTGGGCGTAGTATACTCGCAACCTTTTCCCGGCCAATGGTTCCCGTGAACCCCCAGGACCTCGTCGACATCGCCGATCGCTGCGTGAAGTGTGGTCTTTGTCTGCCCCATTGCCCGACTTACCTACTGTTTCGCAACGAAGCGGAGTCGCCGCGAGGGCGCATCGCCCTGATTCAGGGGCTGCTGGCCGGTGCGCTGGAGGCTGGCCCGCCGTTACTCGATCACCTGGATCATTGCCTGCTGTGCCGCAACTGTGAGCGCGCCTGTCCGTCCCAGGTGGAATATTCGAAACTGATCGACGGTACCCGCAGCCACCTTGCCCGGGATAAGCGACCCGGCTGGGAACTGTCGGTGCTGAGCAACGCCCGTTTGCTGTCCCGGCTGGTTCCCTTGGGTGCCATTGCCGAAAAGACCGGGGCGGCCCGCATATTGCCGAAGAAGCAGGCTCGTATGGCGGGGCTGGCGGTCCGCGCCCGCGCTGACTCGAATGCGGAAGTACCCGAGCTGGGCCGTAACGCGGGCCGGATGGCCTTGTTCGGCGGTTGCGTCACTTCGGTGACGGATCGAGGCGTTCTGATTGCGGCCAGAACGATACTGCAGGCCCTGGGGTATGAGGTAGTCGAAGCGCCGGGCCCGGTTTGCTGCGGCGCCATGCATCAACATGCCGGTTTTTCGAATGAGGCCGAAAAACGCCTGAAGCGGAGCTCGGATGTGCTGTCGGCGCTGTCGGTGGACGCAGTGCTCACGGTGGCCAGCGGCTGCGGTGCGCAACTGGTTGAACATGCCGGGCTCGATGTTCCGGTGCGTGATGTCAGCGCCTTTCTTGCCGATGCCCACTGGGCGGAGGAATCGCTCGGCCGGATGAAAGGCCAGCGGGTCGGCCTGCATCAGCCCTGCTCGTTGCGCAACGGAATGCGGGAGGACGCCGCCGTCTGCAGACTGTTGTCCCGGTTTGACGACCTTGAGGTAATGCCGCTTCAGGAGTCAGGTTGTTGCGGGGCGGCGGGCATGCACTTGATCGAACATCCGGATATGGCGCGTAAGCTGGCTTTTGCGGTGCTCGAACAGATTCGCGCCATCGAAGTGCAGACGGTTCTCACGTCCAACACTGGTTGCGGACTGCATCTGGGCGCCGAATTGGACAGGGCGGGATTGCCGGTAAAGGTGCGGCATCCGGTAGAATATCTGCTCGACCATCTTGGCATTGCCGAGGGAGATCCGTCATGACCGAACGCCAGTACACGCCATTCGATCGCCTGATGATCAATATGGACCAGGCCGTCAGGACATTGTTTGGTGAACCCGAGGTGACCGAGCGCGGGAATCCCGGACTGGACCAGCCGGAGACGGATCTTTCCGATGCCGAGCGTGACCATATCGGACGGCTGATGCGGATCAATCATACCGGCGAAGTCTGTGCCCAGGCGCTTTATCAGGGCCAGGCCTTGACCGCGCGGCTTACCGAGGTTCGCGACAGCATGGAACGGGCGGCGCAGGAAGAGAACGACCATCTTGACTGGTGTCATACCCGCATCGACGAACTCGGTGGCCGGACCAGTTACCTCAATCCGTTGTGGTATGCAGGATCCTTCGCCATTGGCGCCGCTGCGGGCCTGGCCGGCGACAAATGGAGCCTCGGTTTCGTTGCCGAAACCGAGCGCCAGGTCGAGACGCATCTGGACGAGCACCTGGGCGATCTCCCTGAGGAGGATCGTCGAACCCGTGCGATTCTCGAGCAGATGAAAGAGGACGAGATCAGCCACGCCACCAAGGCGGTGGAGGCGGGTGGGGCGCCATTGCCCGCGCCGATCAGATTCGCCATGTCCCTGATGTCCAAGGTGATGACCAACAGCGTCTACCGTATTTAGGGCGAAATGTCACCTGTGGAATCTGCGGCTGGGTTAACGGCTTCGTAGAGGGACGAATAGTCGTCGTCGCCATGCCCGGCGTTGATGCCGGCTTCAATCAGGGTGCACAACGCCGCAATGACCCCTGTGTCGATATTCCGCGTCCGGCAGGCGTTTTCGAATAAACGGGCATCCTTGTGCAGGTGCTTGAGCGGAAAATTGGCCTTTGCGTAATCCCGGGTCAGCATCTTTTCGAGTTTTTTATCGAATGTCGGCGCGTAAAGGGCCGATTCGCGCAACAGCGACATGAATACATCGGTATCGATGCCTTCGGCTCGCACCAGGCCGAGGCTCGCGGAAAAGGCCGAGGTGAGCCCGGCGATCAGTTGATTCATGGCGAGCTTAAGTGCGGCTCCCTGTCCAACATCACCAACCAGTTGCGGCTTCCTGCCAAGCGAATCCAATATGGGGCGGGCGGCATCGAAATCCGCTGGCCTGCCCCCCGACATGATAATCAGGGTGCCTGACCGGGCCTCAGGGAGGGAGCCGAGAACCGGGGCCTCGAGGTAACGCCCGCCGCCGCTTTCCACCGTCGATGCGATCTCGCGGCTCTCCTCGGGCGCTATGGTGCCCATTTGTATGATCAGGCGACCGGTGAACGAACCGATTCCGGCGAGGGTTTCGCGGATTGCTCCGGCATCGCTCAGCGCCAATACCAGGGTGCTGACGTCGGCTATGTCGTCCAGGTCGGGGCTCGCGTCGACCCCGGCGATGCTGGCCCTGTTGGCTTTGGGGACGGATCGATTCCAGCCCCTGACCTGAAAGCCTGAGACTTGCAGGCGCCCGGCGATGGCCAGGCCCATCAGTCCGAGGCCGAGTACGGCAATTTCCATGCTGGCGATTTCTCCGCGTCGATGGCGTCTTGAAGAGGGAATTATGCTTTACTCACTAGTGAATCGGGTAAATCCAATTGGAGCAACGGACATGACGTCGTCAAATAACCAGAAGCCGTTGGAGCGCATGATCGAGGCCTATTCGGTCATGCTTGAGCGGGCCAATGAGTTCATCGACAAGGCGGAAGAACAGGCCAAGCCCGCCTTTGAGAATGCCGTCGAGCGGGCCCAGGAGACGGCCCATGAATTGGGCGAGTTGACTCGCGAGGAGGCGCGGGCCGTATCCGACTATCTTAAACGCGATATGCACGATGTGGCGCAGCATCTTGCGGAATCCCGCCGGGAATTCCGCGAATGGTTTCGATTCGATGTGGCTCAAATCGAATCCCGGATGTGGGAAATGTTCGCCAGCGCGGCTGACAAAACGAGCCTCGAACTGATGCGTCTGGCGGGGGTTGCCAGAAAGAAGGCCGTATACCGGGCGGGCGAGGTGACCGGCCCCGGGACGCTGGCCTGCGATGCCTGTGGCGAGGAAGTTCATTTCGACCGGCCCTCGGCGATACCGGCCTGTCCAAGGTGCCACGGGAAAATCTTTCATCGGCCTGAGTAACGGGTCTGTGCTGCCCGTGTGAAGTGCGGGCCGGCCAGCCTGCTCGCTATTCACCCTCGCCGAAGCGGTCGGCAATAAGATTTTCAAGGGCGCTCAGTGCCTCTTCGGCGCTGTCACCGTCAGCGTGGATCGTCAGTTCAGAGCCTTGGCCGGCGGCCAGCATCATGACGCCCATAATGCTCTTGGCATTGACCTGGCGGTTATCCTTTTGCACCTGAATGGTGGCGGGGTAGTGGCTCGCCGTGGCGACCAGTTTGGCGGCCGCGCGCGCATGCAGGCCAAGCTTGTTGACGATAGTGATCTGTCTTTCGGGCATGGACGTATTCTCTCAGTGTGCCGGCGACTTGGCGCAAAAAAGGTGGCGAAGACCGCCTTCAACCGCCTGGTCTGACAACCCCTTGATCCGGTCCGGCATCGTCGAGTCTCCGAAACCCCATTTGTTGTTGCAAGTCTGTGACCACGACGACACCAGAATGGTTCGCCGGTTCGTGCATTTGTCTCTTGCAACGGCCGGCTCCCTGTCAGGTTGCCGGCCCATTGATTTTTCGTGGCCTCCACGGGGATTGGTGGTGCATCCCTTACCCGACTCGCGGATTTCCAGAGCGTCGTTCCCGGCCTTGCATAGAGCCGTCCTGAAGCGCCTACGACTATCGTAAATCCCGGTGCTCAATGAGAGGTTCCCGACCCTGTTCATGGAAATGAGCGGCCAGGCGTTCCACCAAAAACACCGAGCGGTGGTGCCCGCCCGTGCAGCCAATGGCGACCGTGAGATAACTGCGGCCTTCCTGCTCGAAGCAGGGAATCCAGGTGGCGAGAAAATCCCTGACCTGTTCATAAAATCGCTCGGTTCGGGGGTCATTGCGGAGAAACTCCTGGACTGCTGCATCCTTGCCTGAGAGTGCCCGCAGGTTGACGTGCCAGTAAGGGTTGGAAAGGCAACGCGCATCGAACATCAGATCGGCATCGCGAGGTAGTCCGTGCTTGAAACCGAACGACCGCAGCACAAGGGACAGTCCGCTTTCGTGATTGGCCACGACGGACTGCACCTGTTCGCGCAGCTGGTGAAGATTTCTCCTGGTGGTGTCCAGGATGAGGTCGGCGCCCTGGCGGAACTCCGCCAGCAGCTCGCGTTCGTCACTCACTGCCTGGGGCAGTGCGCGGTGCTCGTCGGCGAGGGGGTGCCGGCGTCGGGTCTCACTGAAACGCCGCAACAACACGGCGTCCTCGGCCTCCAGAAACAAAACCTGTGCGGAAACCCCCTTTTTGCCCAGTTCGCTGATGATTCCGGGAACACTGGCCAGATCTGTCACCGGGCTGCGGGCGTCTATTCCTACCGCGACTGCTTCAGGGTGGGGTTGCGGCCGACTCAGCAGGTTGTCGGCCAATGTCGGCATCAGATGTACGGGTAAGTTGTCGACGCAAAAGTATCCGATGTCTTCAAGGGCATGAAGAGCGACGCTTTTGCCGGATCCCGACAGACCGGTGACGATTACAAATTTCATGGCGAGGCTACTTGGTTGCGAGCGAGTACGGTTTAGGCCGGGTTGTCTTGATCAATGTCGGCGCGCTGGCGTTCGATGAAGTCCTCGCCTGCATCGTAGCCTTTCATTCTCAACATGTGTTTACGAACCGCGGTTTCGATCAGGATAGCGATATTTCTGCCGGGGGCAATAGGTATGGTGACCTGGGGAATGTCGATGCCGAGCACACTGCGTGTGGAATGGCTGCCGATAAGACGGTCCATGCTGTTGAAGTCGGGGTCTTCCATATACTCGAGATGCACAATCAGGCGCAGGTATTTGTCGCGTTTGATCGCACTCTCCCCGAAGAGGGCACGGATGTTGAGGAGTCCGAGTCCGCGCACCTCCAGAAAATCGCGCAGCATGGGAGGGCAGTTACCGTTAAGGATGTCCGGGGCGATGCGCGCGAATTCGGGGGCGTCGTCGGCCACCAACCGGTGTCCCCGGGTGATCAGTTCCAGGGCAAGTTCGCTCTTGCCCACCGCTGCCTCGCCGGTCAACAGGATTCCCATCCCCAATACCTCCAAAAGCACGCCATGCAGGGTTGTGCGTTCGGCGAGGAATCGGGAGAGGTAGTACTGCAGGTTTTCCAGGGCCTTGTGGTCCGGATGATGGGTTGCGAGCAGAGGTGTTTCACTGCGATCCGCGATTTCGATAAGGTCGGCAGGTGCCGCGATGTCTTCGGTAAGAACAATGGCTACCGGTCGCTTACCGAACAATTGCTGGATGGATTCCCGACGGGCATCTGTGCTCAGTTGGTCGAGATAATCCAACTCGGCGCGGCCGATCAGCTGGACGCGGTTTGGATGGATGAAATTGAGCGGTCCGACGAGGTTTTCCCGGGCCGTTTCTTCCGTTGATGGGTTGATTCGGCGTTGCGCGCCCTTCTGTCCGGCAAGCCAGGTGAGTTCCATGCGCTGGCTGACGATTTCCACCAGATAACCGATGGATGGCGCATCCTTCATGTGCTGCCAGGGGCCTCGGTGAACCGGTTGATCAGTGACAGAATCTCCTCGGCTGATTGCCCGAGACGCAGTTCGGCGCAGACGCCTTCGTTTGAAAACAAGGTGGCGAGTTGGGCAAGCAGCTGTAGGTGTTCTTCCGTCGCCTCCTTCGGCACCACCAGTGCGAACAGCAGATCCACCGGGGCGCCGTCGATGGCGTCATAGTCCACGCCTTCAACCAGTTGAACAAAAGCGCCGTGGGCGCGATTCAGTCCCTCGATTCGGGCGTGAGGCAGGGCGATCCCATGTCCCACGCCGGTGCTGCCGAGGCGTTCGCGCTCCAGCAAACTCTCGTAGATGGACTCTTGAGAAGCATCCGGTATGGTTCCGGCCAGCAGCGCAGCGGCTTGTTCGAGTGCACGCTTCTTGCTGCTGGCCTGGTGGCCGGCGGAAATAGAGGCGATTTTTAGGAGCGCGGATACCTGCATTTAACAGACCCTATGAGGCGTCGGGGTCCCTTCGTTTGCAAACACGTATCGGGACCCCATCAGCTCTACCGGTGATTTTTCATTTTTTCCTTGTGTTTCAAAACCTGCCTATCGAGCTTGTCGATGAGGCCGTCGATTGCCGCGTACATGTCCTCGTGCTCTGAATCGGCGTAGACGTCGTGGCCGCTGACATGAAACGACGCCTCGGCCTTCTGGCTGAGCTTTTCCACACTCAGGATAACGTGCACGTTGGTCATGTGATCGAAATGACGCTCCAGGCGTTCGAACTTGCTCTGAACATAGTTACGAATGGCATCGGTGATGTCCAGATGACGGGCAGTCAGATTAATCTGCATATTGTGATCCTCTGTCGTTATGCTTTTTCTGTCTAGAACGGAATTCGCCCATTAGATTAAACGTTTCCGCTCATTGGACGGCGGAATGACCATCGCCTCGCGATATTTGGCGACGGTGCGCCGGGCAATGGCCACTCCGCGGGTCTCCAACAGGTTCGCAAGCTTGTTGTCGCTAAACGGCTTTCCAGGCGGTTCCTCCTCTATGAGTTGCCGAATCATTGCACGAATCGCGGTCGCCGAAACCTCGCCGCCCTCGGTGGAGCCCACGTGGCTCGAAAAGAAATACTTGAGCTCGAACACGCCCTGGGGCGTGAGCATGTATTTCTGGGAGGTAACACGCGATACCGTGGATTCGTGCATTCCCAGAGCATCGGCGATGTCGCGCAGCACCATGGGGCGCATCGACATTGGTCCGTGCTCAAAGAACTGGCGTTGTTTTTCCACTATCTCGATGGCCACGCGCAGCAGTGTCTCGTTACGACTGTGCAGGCTCTTTATCAGCCATCGGGCCTCCTGCAGGTGCGTCTTGAGAGACGGGTTTGCGCCATTGATGTCACTACGCTGAGTGAAGCTGGCGTAAAGCGGGTTGACGCGCAGGCGCGGCATGATTTCCGGGTTGAGTTCCACCTTCCAGCTGTCGCGATGGCCGGTCACGATGACGTCTGGCGTGATGTAGTCCTCAGCCTTTGACGATAAGGCAACGCCGGGACGAGGATTCATCGATTGGATGAGGCGGATAGTGTCTGCGACGCCGCTCGCGCCGAGCTTGAGGGCCCGCTCCATGGCCGCTCGATCCTGTCTTGTCAGCAAGGTGAAGTGGTCTTGTATCAGCGATAGTGCGCTGTCGCGGCAGGGTGTATCGGCAGGAATCTGGCGCAGCTGTATCAGCAGGCACTCCTGGGCATTTCGTGCGCCGATTCCCGGCGGGTCATAGTTCTGGATACGGTGCAATACCGCTTCAATTTCCTCCGCCTCCGTTTCCGGATCATCGACGGCGGCAATCAGGTCATCGATGCCCGCAGTCAGGTAGCCGTCGTCGCTGATGGCGTCGATGATGGCCATGGCGATATTTTCGTCGGATTCGCTGAAACGCGACAAATTCATCTGCCAGCGCAGGTGGTCGCGCAAGTCGGTGGGTGCGGAAGTGCGGGTGGTGATGTCCGGCAATTCCTCACCGCCGGCCGGCCCGGATGAGCCCCCAAGCGTGGGTTCATAGATGTCGGACCAGTCGGAATCGACCGGGAGTTCATCCGGGATGTTGTCATTCGCTGTGTTGAGTTCTCCGGAATCCTCGGAGGTGGCCGAGGGTTTGGTTTCCTGCCCGTTTGCGTTATCGGGCGGATTTTCACTCTCTTCGTCCAACTCCAGCATCATGTTGGAGTCGAGAGCATCCTGGATTTCGTCTTTCAGTTGCAGTGCCGAAAGTTGCAGCAGGCGAATCGCCTGTTGCAGTTGGGGCGTCATTGAAAGCTGCTGCGACAGCCGGAGCTGGAGGCTTTGCTTCACGGCGAAGGCGTCTGAAAAAATCGCGAATTGGTCACTACTGAATTGTAGCTTAAGTGCAACATCAGCGGGAATCGGCAGGGCTACATCCGGAAGTGATGTCCGAGGTATACGTCGCGGACATCGGGGTCGTCGAGAATGGTTTCGGGCGGCCCCTCGGACAAAACCTTCCCGTCATTAATGATGTACGCCCGGTCGCAGATCCCCAGCGTTTCACGAACATTGTGGTCGGTGATGAGCACGCCGATACCCTCATCGGCCAGCTCGCGAACGATTTCCTGGATATCCCGCACCGAAATCGGGTCGACCCCGGCAAAGGGCTCGTCGAGCAGAATGTAGCGCGGCTCCATGGCGATACTGCGGGCGATTTCCAGGCGCCGGCGTTCCCCGCCCGAGAGGCTCATGGCGATGCTGTCGCTCAGGTGTTTGATGCCGAACTCCCTGAGCAGCGTTTCACAGAGTTCGCGCCGTTGGGCGTTGCCCAGTTCTCTGCGGGTTTCCAATACCGCGAACATATTGTCCGCCACGCTCAGACGGCGGAAAATGGAAGGTTCCTGGGCAAGGTAGCCGAGACCGCGCCTGGCCCTCATGTGCATGGGAAGCTCGGTGATGATTTTGTCGCCCAGGGTAATGGTGCCGCCGTCGGGTGGGATAATGCCGACGATCATATAGAAGCAGGTGGTTTTTCCGGCGCCATTGGGACCGAGCAGTCCGACGACTTCCCCGCTGTTGACTTCCAAGCTGACGTCGCGAACGACCTGGCGTTTACGGTAGGCCTTTGAGAGGCTTTCGGCCTTGAGTTGACCCATTCTATTTTCGAGGCTGGATGACTGTGCGGACCCGCCCGCTGCCCGATGCTGCGCCACCGGCCTTTACGGTGGCGCTGGCCATGTCGTAGAGGATCCGGTCACTGGTTACGCGATCGGTTTCCTGTATGACTTCGGCCTCGCCGATCAGCGTGAGGGTGCGGTTATCAAGATCGTATTCGGCCCGTTTCGCGCTGCCGTTGATTTCCTTGGAGTCCTCGTCCGCCGGCTGGTGGAATCTGACCGGGCTGCCCTCGGCTATGATCATCTGCGGCCCGTTCTCGGGCTGGTGCAGCGTCAGGCGGGCGCTATTCAGCCGGGATCTGCCCTGTATCACCAGGACATTCCCGGTATAGGTGACCGTGGCGTTTTTCTCGTCGTATTCCGCCGTATCCGAAGTGATCTCGACGGGCAACTCGGAATCCTGGGCAAATCCGATCTGCAACAGGCAGCACAAGTATGCCGCAACCAGGCCCTGAAGCAGACATCGGTGATTAGAGTTCATGGCGTCCCCGTACATCGGCCAGGAGTTTAACCCGTACCGGCTTATCGAACCACGCTTCCAGCCCGACACCTTCAATCCGGTGCCGCACACCCTCGATAACCGTGGGTTGGCGGGTTTCGGCGTACCTTTCCTTGTGGAGAATACGCAGGTCCCGAGTGGTGATGTGCACGGGTTCTTCCTCGGACTCTTCGGCGCGATCGATCCAGACCGGCCCGTCGAGAATGATTTCCGTTCGTTCGTTCACCAACCGACCGAACTCACCGCGAATATGCCATTCTACGACGCCGTCCCGGTAGACGTGGACCAGCGGGGCGTCGGTTTCCGTCAAGTCGTTGCGACTGTAGTGGCGCAACTGATCCGCCTCCAGAATCCGCCCCGGGTTGCCTAGTTCGGTCATTTCGATCACCCGCAGGTCTTTGATGACGTAATCCGGGCGTGACGCATCGAGAGGCACGTCTGGCGCGACGTTTTTTAACAGCAGATGAACCCAGATGCCAGCGGCGACAACGCCTAAAAGACTGATGGGGGCGATCCAGCGTCGTTTCTGCATCTAGGGTGATCAGGCCAGATAGTGGTCGAGGGCCGTGGACAGCAGGCCCTTGGCGTCCATGATCATTTCACATACATCCCGTGCCGCACCGCATCCTCCGGCAGACGGGGTGATCCAGTGGGCGTGTTTTTTTACCAGCGAGTGAGCGTCCTGCACGGCGATGGAGAACCCCACCCGGCGCATAACCGGAAGGTCAACCACGTCGTCACCGACAAAGGCGATATTTTCGTCGGCAATGCCGGTGGTTTGCTTGAGATCCTCGTAGGCCGGCAATTTTTCCCGCCGACCCTGATAGACGTGCCCCACGCCGAGGCTTTCCATGCGAATTCGAACCACCTCAGAGGTGCGTCCGGTGATGATGCCGATATCGACGCCAGCGTGTAACAGCATCCGCATGCCGTGCCCGTCTTTAGAGTTGAACGCCTTGTACTCCTGGCCGTCGTCACCGATGAACAGGCGACCGTCCGTCAGCACGCCGTCCACATCGAAGATGACCATCTGAATTTGCGCGGCCCGGGTTTCTATATCCTGCATCTTAATTTGGGGTTTTCTGATTCTGGTTTGGTGGAAGGTTACCTGCCCGTACCGTTTGAGAAAAGGACCTACGTTTAGCTCAACCGCATTTTGGGCAAAACTGCCGGTAGATTTGTACGTCCTGCGGGCTGAAACAGCAGACGATAAGCGCTTGAAAACGAGCTGTGTGGCGACCGAGTTCCTCCAGGGCAATGGCGGCTGCGGCTTCCCTGGGGTAGCCGTAGACGCCGGTGCTGATGCAGGGAAAGGCGATGGAGTTGATGTCGTAGAGTTCGGCCAACGCCAGGCTGTTGCGGTAGCAGGCCGCCAACTGGGCGGCTTCACCCTGGTCGCCACCCTGCCATACCGGCCCCGGGGTATGGATGACCCAGCTTGCCGGCAGCCGAAACGCCGGTGTTATGCGCGCCTTTCCCGTGGGACAGCCGTCCAGTTGCCGGCAACAGGCCAGGAGTTCAGGCCCCGCCGCGCGGTGAATGGCGCCGTCGACACCGCCGCCTCCCAGCAGCGACGTATTGGCCGCGTTGACAATGGCATCGACTTCAAGGGTCGTTATGTCACCGTGGATAATACGGGGTTGGCTGGGGGCGTTTTTCCACATCACCGCGTTGCGCTTTCGCTTATGTAAAGGACGTACGTTTTGCCGCGTGCGCCGGAGCGGCTGTGTAAGCCAGGTACAGGGCGTTCAGTGGGCCTTGTCCTGTGAGAATCCGGCCTCCGGCGATGACGTCTCGCATAGCGTTGGCAAGCCCAAAGTCATGGCCCGGTGACCGCTCTCTGGTGCACACTATAGATTAGTAAACCTATCAGCGGCGTCTGACCATAGATTATGTCTACCGATGCAATTATCTGGCTGGGTGTGCTGGCCGCGGGTTTCTGGTTTTGGCTCGACGGCTCGCGTGCCCGCGAAATTGCCACCGAGCTGGCGGTCAAGGTCTGTCGTCAATACGGGCTCCAGTTCCTGGACGGGACGGCGGCTCTGGCGCGTCTTGGCGTGCGTTGGACGCGGGTTGGGGTGCGTTTGAGGCGTGTTTATCGCTTTGACTACAGCGAGGCGGGCGTGGGAAGGCACACCGGGCACCTGATTCTGGTGGGCATGGATCTCGAAGAATTCAGCCTGGGATTGCCAGGTGATGGTGCTGTTTTGACGCCCGAGGGCGAAGATAATGATGGTGCCCGTCGATTTCCACCTCGCCCTCCCGAATAGAAAACACGCAAGCTGGTAAGGCTGCGATCTTTCCCCGGTGTTACTTAACCACTTTCAGTGATGGTCGCTGAGGTGGCGGCGGCGTGGGTTCCGGCTCGTTTTCGGGTGGTGTTTCCGAGGGTTCTTCTTCCGGGAAGAGCATTCCCTGGCCGTTCTCCCTGGCGTAAACGCCGAGTACCGCGTCCGGCGGGAAACACAAATAGGTCGGGGTTCCGCCAAAACGTGCGGAAAAGCTGATCAGGTCATTGCCAAGATTCAGGTCCTGGACGGCGGATACGCTCGAATTGAGCACGATCTGGCCGTCTTTGACGTATTCGCCCGGCACGTCCGCGTCAGGGTGCTCGGCATTGACGAGGAGGTGGGGTGTCAGGTCATTGTCGACAATCCAGTCGTAGATGGCTCGAATCAAGTACGGCCGGTTTGGCGTCATGAGCGCATTTCTTTTTCCGCATTGGAAAGGCTTCTCACGAAGGCCTCTCGCAGGAAAAGCTGTTTGGCGTAGGTATTGATAGTCTTTCCGGCGTTGCCGGTAATCTCGATATCGAACAGCGGCAGCCGCCACAACAGCGGGCCCATGGCGGCATCGACCAATCCGAACTCATCACTCATGAAGTAGGGTTTCGCGGTGAAGATCGGGGCGGTTGCAGACAGTCCTTCCTTGAGTTCCTTGCGGGCCTTGGTGGCTGGTTTGCCGCCTTTGACGATGATGTCCGCCAGCGAATACCAGTCGCGCTCCACCCGGTGCAACAGCAACCTGGTGTTGGCGCGAGCCACAGGATCGGCCGGTAATAGTGGCGGATGGGGGAAGCGCTCATCGAGATATTCCATGATGATGCGCGACTCGTACAGCGCCAATTCGCGATCGAGCAGGGTGGGAAGGGAACTGTAGGGATTGACCTCGGCAACGTCCTCGGGAACGTCCATCGGGTCAGCGTCCATGATGTCGATAGCGATGTTTTTTTCTGCGATCACCACACGAACGCGGTGACTGTAGATGTCCTGGGGGTCGGAAAACAAAGTCATTACCGAGCGCCTGTTTGACACTAAAGCCATGCGTAACCTCTTCCCGAAGTGGAGACGGCTGGAAAAAATAAGGGCACACAGTATAACAAACTGTGTGCCCTTGCCGGTGTTAACCGAATTTCGATCAGTGGATGTCCTTGAAGTATTCCTTCTTGAGCAGGTAAGCGATGCCGGTGAATACGACGAGAAACAGCAGAACCCAGATACCGAGTCGCTTACGTTCCTGTTGCATCGGCTCCGCCAGCCAGGACATGTAGGCCGTCAGATCGCGCGCCATGGCGTCGTACTCTTCTGGCGACATTGTGCCAGGTTCGACCAGCTCAAGGCCCTTCAGCTCAAGGTGGGGTTTGCCATCCGGTCCGGTGGTTTCCTCCCAATTCGCCTTCTGCATGCCTTGTAATTCCCAGAGTACATGGGGCATGCCAACGCTGGGGAAGACGACATTATTGACGCCAAAAGGTCGGGAATCGTCTAAGTAGAAACTGCGAAGATAGGTATACACCCAGTCTTCGCCACGCAGCCGGGTCGACAAGGTCAGGTCCGGTGGTGGTGCGCCAAACCAGGCTTCAGCATCCTGGGAGGACATGGCGATAGTCATCAATTCGCCCACCTTGTCGCCGGAAAACATCAGGTTCTCGCGAATCTGATCATCGGTCAGGCCCAGCTCGTTCATGCTTTGATAGCGCATATACTTGGCCGAGTGACAGTTGAGGCAGTAGTTGGCGAAATACTTGGCCCCACGCTGCAGCGATGCCTGATCATCCAGGTCGATGTCCGCGGAATCGAGGTGAACGTTGCCGCCACCGGCCGCAAGCACCGTGAGAGGAACGATCATCAAAAGGACAGAGAACAGCTTTTTCATTTCGTTATCCTCTCCGGAACCGGCTTAGTTTTTTCCATGCTGGTGTAGATCGGCATCAGTAAGAAGAACAGGAAATACACCAGTGTGAACAGGCGCGCGAACCAGGTGTAAAGCTCGGTCGCGGGTTGAACGCCGAGCCAGCCAAGTACGACAAAGGTCACGGCGAAGACGCCGAGCCAGATCTTGGACTGCTTGCCCTTGTAGCGGATGGATTTCACCGGGCTGCGATCGAGCCAGGGCAGGAAGAACATCACGAGGATCGCCGCGAACATCACGATGACGCCCGGGAACTGGGAGCCAAACATCGGCGGAACGGCCCGCAACATGGCGTAGAAGGGCGTGAAGTACCAGACCGGGGCAATGTGCTCAGGCGTTTTCAGCGGGTTGGCCGGCTCGAAGTTCGGCGCCTCGATGAAATACCCGCCCATCTCGGGGGCGAAGAAGACCACCGCCGAGAACAGGAACAGGAACACACCGATGCCGACAATGTCCTTCACCGTGTAGTAGGGGTGGAAGGGAACGCCATCGGAGGGGGCGGTATCGCTCCAGCGATTGCCTTTCGGACCTTTCTTGATCTCGATGCCGTCGGGGTTGTTGGAGCCCACCTTGTGGAGCGCGATGATGTGTACGAACACCAGGGCGGCCAGCACGAAGGGCACGAGAAAGTGGAAGGCGAAGAAGCGGTTAAGCGTGGCGTCCGAGATGACGAAGTCACCGCGTACCCATTCTGACAGCGGTTCACCGATGCCGAATGGCACGGCGGCAAACAGGTTCACGATGACCTGCGCGCCCCAGAAAGACATCTGGCCCCAAGGCAGCAGATAGCCGAAGAAGGCGGTGGCCATCATCGCTATGTAGATGATGACGCCGATGATCCACAGCAACTCGCGAGGCTTGCGGTAAGAACCGTACATCAGGCCGCGAAACATGTGCAGGTAGACCACAATAAAAAAGGCAGATGCGCCGGTGGAATGCATGTATCTCAGCAGCCATCCCCAGTCCACATCGCGCATGATGTATTCGACAGAGGCGAACGCCTCCTCGGCTGACGGCTTGTAGTTCATCGCCAGCCAGACGCCGGTGAAGATCTGCATCACCAACACGAGCATGGCCAGGGAGCCGAAAAAGTACCAGAAGTTGAAATTTTTAGGTGCGTAGTACTGGGCGAGGTGCTCGTTCCACACCTTGGTGAGCGGATACCGCTCGTCAATCCAGCCGACGAAATTCTTTAGCATGCTCATCAGACCACCCCTCCGTCATCTCCGATCAGAATGGTGGTGTCGCCCAGGAACTGATAGGGCGGGATCACCAGGTTTGTCGGCGCCGGGACGCCGGAATAAACGCGTCCGGCCAAATCGAATTTGGAACCGTGACAAGCGCAGAAGAAACCACCTATCCAATCCGCGCCGAGGTCGGCGGGGGCAATTTCAGGTCGGTAGGTGGGCGAGCAGCCCAGGTGGGTGCAGATGCCCACGGCCACCAAATATTCCGGCTTCCGCGAGCGGTGGCCGTTCTGGGCATATTCGGGTTGCTGTGGCTGCTCGGAATTGGGGTCGGCGAGAGTGCCATCCAGGGAAGCGAGCGCTGCGACGCTCTCCTCCGTTCGACGAACAATCCACACGGGCTTGCCACGCCATTTCACGCGTAGCAGGCCACCCATCTCGAGTTTGCTGATGTCCGCTTCCACCGGCGCGCCCGCTGACTTCGCGCGTGCGCTTGGGTTCATGGAAGCGATGAAGGGCCACAAGGCAAAGCCTGTGCCGACTGCGCCGACCACCGATGTGGTGGCAATCAGCATGCGGCGTTTCTTTAGATCCACCCCATCGGTCATTGTACGAATACCCCCCGAATTTGCTGGGTTTAAGTTAAGGAATCCTGTTTTTCTGGGATCCAGAGCGCGCCGTCAGCAACTCTTGTGTGACAGCATATTTTGATATGCTAACGAACGAGCGCAAAATCAGCTGGGTATTCTCGCGCATCCGACTGATTAAGGTCAAGAAGCCCCTTGAGAAATTAGGGAAATGCGGGCATCGGACTGGCCCGTAACCAGGTTTTTCCGTCGTCGTCGCTTTCCCATATCTGCTCGTCCATGAAGGTTTTCATGATTTGGGTTTCCTGATTGACGTATTGCACCTCTACCCGCTGGACCACGACGTTTTCGGAGACCTCCACCGGGCGGTCGAGAACCTCGTAACCCACCACGCGCATGCTATCGATACCTTGGGGCAGATAGGCGGGTTGGAGTTCGGGCCGCAAAAACCGGTAGGCCTCGCGAATGTTCTGCCAGCGCAGTGTCGATTCGTAGTTGTTGAGCGCCTTTTCGATCCCCGCTTTTCGGCTGACATGGGACTGGCAGCCCGCCAGCAGTACGATAACCATTACGCCGAACGCAATCGCCTGTTTGGTCGTCATCGTTCGATCCTCCCCTTTTATTGTGTTGCATGGTAAGCCAAGCCCTGCGGGCCGTCATCCTGCTATCATCCCGCCATGTCAGAAGTTGTCCAGAATCAACCGGTGGAGCGCGTCTCCATTGGCGATGTTTCCATCACGCTGCTCGGTACCGCCCACGTCTCGCGCACCAGCGCGGAGGCAGTGGAGGCGTTGCTGGCCAGCGGTGAATTCGATGCTGTCGCCGTAGAGCTTTGTCCCAGTCGCCATCGTGCCTTAATGGATCCGGAGGCGCTGGCCAGAATGGATTTGCTGCGGGTGATCCGCGAGGGCAAGGCATCAATGGCCACTGCCCAACTCGCGCTTGGTGCCTATCAGCAGCGACTGGCGGAGCAGTTCGACATCGAACCCGGTGCGGAAATGCGCGCTGCCGTGGACAGTGCTCGTGCCGCCTCGCTGCCGGTACTGCTGATCGATCGTGAGATCGGCGTCACGCTGAAACGGGTGATGAGCAACGTGCCCTGGTGGAAACGTGCCGGCCTGTTCGCTGCCCTTCTGGCCAGTGTGGTCTCCCGTGAAAAGGTGAGCGAGGATGAAATCGAGCGTCTCAAGGAAGGGGACATGCTTGAAACCACCTTTGCGGATTTTGCCGAAGACCGGCGCGAGCTCTACGAGCCCCTGATCGCCGAGCGTGACCGCTACATGGCAGCGTCGCTGGTGAGGGAAGTGGCCGAGGGCGAACATCGAAGCGTGTTGGCGGTGGTTGGCGCGGGGCACCTGAGCGGAATACTGCAGGCGCTCGAAAATCCGGCAGCCGATCCCGACGCCGTGGTGGCCGAGCTGGATGAGTTGCCGACGCCGAAACGTTGGCCGAAGTTGATCCCCTGGGTCATCGTTGTGCTCGTGGCTTTCGGCTTTTTCCTTGGATTCAGGGAGAGTCCGGAACTGGGCTGGCAACTGGTTGGTGACTGGGTATTGATCAACGGCGGCCTGGCCGCGGTGGGCGCGATGGCCGCCCTGGCCCATCCCTTGACCATCGCCACCGCCTTTCTCGCGGCACCGATTACATCGTTGAACCCGGCCGTCGGCGCCGGCATGGTCACCGCCGCCATGGAGCTTTTCCTGCGTCGCCCGGAGGTGGGCGATTTTATGCAACTGAGACAGGATACCGCCCACTGGCGTGGCTGGTGGCGCAATCGGGTGTCCCGCACCTTGCTGGTATTCCTCTTCAGCACACTGGGGTCGGCTGCAGGTACTTATCTGGCGGGATTCAGAATTTTCGGCAGGCTGACGTCATGAGACGTGCACTGCTCCGGTACATGGCCCTGTTTCTGCTTGCCTGGGGGCCGGCAAACGCCATGGCACTGCCTGCGTCCGGGGGCATCGCCAGTGCCCATCCGCTGGCTACTGCAGCGGGATTCGATATTCTCGATGCGGGCGGCAATGCCTTTGACGCGGCGGTGGCAGTGAGTGCCTTGCTGGGTGTTGTGGAGCCCTACTCTTCGGGATTGGGTGGCGGTGGATTCTGGTTGTTGCACCGCGAGAAGGACAGCCTCCAGGTCATGGTGGACGGACGAGAGCGCGCTCCCGGCGAATCGACGCGAGACATGTATCTTGATCCCGGGGGTGATGTTACGAGCGCGTCGCTGGACGGACCCCTGTCCGCGGGTATTCCCGGTGCGCCAGCCGCATTGGCCCATCTGGCGGAAAACTATGGTCGACTGCCCTTGGCCCGCACGCTGGCGCCGGCCATCAGGCTGGCGCGGGACGGCTTCGAGGTCACCCCCCATTACCGCCGGATGGCGCAGTGGCGGATTGAACAGCTGCGGCGGTATCCCGAAAGTTCGCGGATTTTCCTCAAGGATGGCGAGGTTCCGCCCCTGGGACATCGCATCCGCCAGCCGGATCTTGCACAAACTCTCGAGCGACTGGCGGCCGAGGGAGCCGCCGATTTTTACACAGGCCGATACGCCGATCAACTGGTGGCAACGGTTCGTGCCGCGGGCGGCATCTGGTCGACCGAGGACTTGGCCGCCTACGCCGTGCTGGAGCGTGAGCCGATCGTTGCGGATTTTGGCAGTGTCCGTGTGGTCTCCGCCTCTCCACCCTCCTCGGGTGGTGTGGCTCTCGTCACCATGCTCAATGTCCTGGCCGGTGTAGAACCGGTTGGCGGTGATCGGACGCTGCGTGCCCATTACATCGTCGAGGCGATGCGGCGCGCCTACCATGATCGAGCCAGACATTTGGGCGATCCGGATCACTGGCCGGTTCCCGTGGACGCGCTACTCAGCCGGCAGCATGCAAAGCGACTGGCGGACACCATAGACCGGGATTCAGCGACTCCCAGCGTGGAACTTTCTGAGGCGCCAGCACCCGAACCCGGTGCCAACGATACCAGCCATTTCTCCATTATCGACACCGAAGGAAACCGGGTCGCGGCAACCCTTAGCATCAACTATCCCTTCGGTTCCGGGTTCGTCGTTCCGGGGACAGGTTTGCTCCTCAACGACGAAATGGATGATTTCAGCGCGCGTCCGGGGTCGCCGAACGGCTATGGGTTGGTGGGGGCGGAGGCCAACGCCATCGCGCCGGGGAAACGACCGCTTTCCAGCATGACCCCCACCTTTGTCGAAACCCGCGACCGGGTGGCGGTACTCGGAACGCCCGGTGGTAGCCGCATCATCACCATGGTGCTGTTGTCGCTGCTGGAATTTCTGGAGGGCGGCGCCGCCGACGCCATGGTCCGCTTAGCGCGGTTTCACCACCAGTATCTGCCCGATGTTCTGTACTTCGAGCCCGATGCTTTCGACGCGGCGAGCAGAGCTAGGCTGGAGTCCATGGGCCACAGGCTGGAGGCGATAGACGCCTTCGGCAATATGCAGGTGGTGGTGTGGAATCGGGAGACCAACCTTGTGGAGGCGGCGTCCGATCCGCGTGGCGAGGGTGCGGCCTCGGTCCGCTGATCCTGGCGAACATCCTGCAAAGCAGATAATCCGCCAACCCCCTCAGGCACCTTCCTTGATGCGCGTGATTCGATTCTGCATGGCTGCGTAGTAGACCACCGGGATCACCACCAGCGTCAGTACGGTGGACACCAGAATGCCGGATAACAGGGATATCGCCAGGCCGGAAAAGATCGGGTCGTCGAGAATAAAAACCGCGCCCGCCATGGCCGCCACGCCAGTGAGCACGATGGGCTTGGTACGAACCGTTGCCGAACGTATCACCGCCTGTTTGAACGCCATCCCGTTGCGAACCTGATCATTGATGAAATCCACCAGCAGGATGGAGTTACGCACGATGATGCCGGCCAGGGCGATCATGCCGATCATCGAGGTTGCGGTGAATTGGGCGCCAGCCAGGGCGTGGCCCGGCAAAATACCGATGATGGTCAGCGGTATCGGCGCCATGATGACGAGCGGCACCAGATAGGATCGGAACTGGGCGACCACCAGCAGGTAGATCAGTATCAATCCAATCGAATAGGCGATGCCCATGTCGCGGAAGGTCTCGTAGGTGACCTGCCATTCCCCGTCCCATTTGAGACTGTACACATAGGGGTTGGGGGGCTGGTTCAGCAGCCACTGTTCGATCTCGCCCTGGTCCTCAAGGCGATCGGAAATCTCGAACATGCCATACAGCGGGCTGTCGGTGTCACCGGCCATGTCGCCGGTGACATAGACCACCGGCAGCAGATCCTTGTGCTGAATACTGAACTCCCGTTTGCCCACTGCCGGGATGACCAATTCGGACAGCGGTACAAGGTTACCCGACTGACTTCGAATCTTGAGCGCCAGTACCTGCTCAAGGTCGGCCTTGTCCGCCTCGGCATACTGGATTCTGATGGGTACGGCGTATTTCAGATTCTCGCCATGAAGGAAGGTCACGTCTTCACCCTCCAGCACCGTGCCCAATGCCTGGGCGATGCTGCTTTGGGTAACGCCCAGTCTGTGGGCCTTGGTGCGATCCACCACCACCACCCGCTTGTCCGACGGGAACTCCACGGAATCGTCCACATCGACGATGTCCGGCGTGGACTCGAAAAGCTGTCGCACCTCTTTTGCCGCCTTGATCTGGCCTTCGTAGTCGATGCCGTAAATTTCCGCCACCAGCGGTGACATCACCGGCGGGCCAGGCGGGACTTCAACAATTTTCGCATTGCCGCCGAAGCGCCTGGCGATGGCTTGAATCGGCTCGCGCACCGACAGGGCGATTGAGTGGCTCTTGCGATCACGATGCTGCCTGTCGGTCAGGTTGACCTGTATATCCCCCAGATGAGCGCCCTGGCGCAGATAGTACTGGCGCACCAGCCCGTTGAAACTGATGGGAGCGGAGGTGCCGGCATAGACCTGGTAATCGGTAACCTCGGGAACGGTCTCCAGAAAGGCGCCGATCTCGCTCAGCACCCGCGTTGTCTGCTCCAGCGCGGTGCCTTCGGGCATGTCCAGTACCACCTGAAACTCGGATTTGTTGTCGAAGGGCAGCATTTTCAGGACCACCGCTTTAACGCCCACGAGGGAGACGGACAAGGCCATCGCCGCGAGGATTCCACCGAGCAGCAGCCAGCGGTTGCGCCGGCCACGGCGATCGTCAAGGAAGGGCGACATTACGCGTTTGAAAAGCCGGCCCAGGCGCGTCTGGTCAACGTCTGCATGGCCATCCGTCGCATGCTGGTGAGCCACGTTTTTCAGCGCAAGATGCATCGACCATGGGGTGAACACGAAGGCCACCGCCAGGGAAATCAGCATCCCCATGGACGCGTTGATGGGGATCGGGCTCATGTAGGGACCCATAAGGCCTGAAACGAAGGCCATGGGCAGTAAGGCCGCGATTACGGTAAAGGTCGCCAGAATCGTGGGTCCACCCACCTCGTCCACCGCCCTGGGGATGGCTTCGAGCAGATTCGTCGCCCCCATGGCGAGGTGCCGGTGGATGTTCTCCACGACGACGATGGCGTCATCCACCAGGATGCCGATGGAAAATATCAGGGCGAAAAGTGAAACGCGGTTGATGGTGAAGCCCCAGGCCCAGGACGCGAACAGCGTGAAGGCGAGGGTGACCACCACCGCCGCACCCACCACCAGTGCTTCGCGCCAGCCAATGGCCAGCAGCACCAACAGCACTACCGATGCCGTGGCGAAGCCGAGCTTGGTGATCAGCTTCTTCGCCTTGGCGTCTGCGGTTGCGCCGTAGTCACGGGTGATGGCCACGTTGACGCCATCGGGGATAAAGGTCCCTTGCAGTTGCTCGAACCGATCGATGACCGAACGCGAAATGTCCACCGCATTGGTGCCTGGCTTTTTCGCGACGGCAATGGTGACCGCCGGTAGCGTGCCCTGGAATTCCAGCTTGGATGACTCGGGACCGGCGCCAAGCCAGACATACTGGTCGGGTTGATCCGGGCCTTTGCGAATGCTGGCGACGTCACGCAGGAAAACCGGTTTTGCGTTGTAAACACCGACTACCAGGTCCTCCACCTCCTCGGGGGTGATCAGAAAGGTGCCGGCCTGAATCAGGATTTCGTGGTTTCCAGCGGTGACGGCGATATTGTCACGTATGCGGTTGGCCGATTGCAGGGTCGAGCGCAATTCATCCAGCCCGATGCCATACCCGGACAGCGCCTGCGGGTCGAGCTGGACACTCACCACGTGATCAGGGGCCCCGATGGTATAGATGTCCCGGGTGCCCGGCACCCGTTTCAGCTCGGCCTCGATGGCGTGGGCAACCTGGCCGAGCTCGAAGGCGCCGATCTCGTCATTCTCCGACCACAGGGTTGCTGCCACGATGGGGACATCGTCGATGCCTTTGGGTTTGATGATGGGTTGGCCGACGCCGATGTTCGGGGGCAGCCAGTCCTGGTTGGAAAAGACTTTGTTGTAGAGCCGCACAATTGCCTGGGTACGGTCCTCGCCAACCTTGTATTGGACGGTGAGCACCGCCATTCCCGGCCGCGACAGGGAGTAGACGTGTTTGACGCCATCGATCTCCGACATCACCTGCTCGGCGGGCGCCGATACCAGATGCTCCACCTCGGCTGCCGAGGCCCCGGGGAAGGGAATGAAGATATTGGCGAAGGTGACGTTGATCTGCGGTTCTTCCTCTCGCGGCGTAACGAGTACGGCGAAAAAACCGAGCAGCAGGCCCGCCAGGGCCAACAATGGGGTGATCTCGGTGTTGAGAAACCGCTGGGCGATGCGCCCGGCGAAGCCCAGCTTATCCATCGCCCCGAGCCTCGGCAGCGGCGGGTTTGCCACGCTTGATCATGACGCCGGCGGCGAGCGGGTCCAATGCGACCCTTTCGCCCGGCTCCAGCCCTGACAGTACCACCAGGGTGCCGTTTTCCAGTTTCCTGCCGAGCCGTACATAGCGCAGGCTCACCGCGCCCGAGTCGTCCAGCACATAGACGCCGGTGACCTCCGAGCGGCGCACGACCGCCTGCCTGGGCACGATGAGCGTGCGATCCATGCCGGTGAGGAAGGCGGTCTTGACGAACATGCCCGGAAACAGGTTTTTCACCCCGTGCGGGAGGTCGAGCCGTACCTTGAAGGTGTTGCTGCCGTGGTCGGCGAACGGAAAGATGGTGATCTTTTCAGCCGCCACGAAACCGACGCCCGGTACCTGAACGTGTGCCACATCGATTTCCCGGACCAGCGGGACGAGTGACTGGGGAACGTCCACCGATACCCGCATTTCATCCAACGAGATGCCGCTCATCAAGGGTTGTCCCGGTGCGGCGATTTCGCCTACCTGAACGCGACGATGGGTCACTATGCCCGTGTAGGGCGCACGAATCAGGGTGTATTCGAGTTGCTCCACGGCCTGTGCCACTGAAGCGCGCGCGACCTCTACCTGGGCCGCTGCCGAGTCCAGGGCGGATACGGATTTATCCATGGCGGCGTCGGAGACAAGATCCTTGGTGTGTAATTTCTGCGTGCGTTGAAACTCGTCGTTGGCTTCCTGCAAGCGGGCTTCTGCGGCCTTGAGCTGGGCCTCTGCCTGCACCAGGCGGGCCTTCTGTTCGGTATCTTTCAGGCGCACGATCAGGTCGCCGGTCTCGACGAAGTCATCCACATCGAACAGAATTTCCTCCACCTGACCGGAAGTCTGGGCCGAAACCGTACTTTGGTTGACTGCCTCGACGACGCCGTCCAGACGATATTCGCGCGGAACCTCCACGAGTTGTATGACCTGGCTCGCCAGGGTGTCGGCGGAGGCGGGTGCCGCGGCCAAAAGGGCTGGCAAGACAAGGAATTTGAGGCGGTCGAACAGCATGGCGCCATCTCTCATAAGTAAATAATACTATACTAATATAGTAACAGCTTATTAATATTTCAAGAAAATTTATAGCACATGGTGACTTTTGCCGAACGGCAGAACTAGAAAGGGACGGCCCGGAAGAAGGATCCGGTCAGTCAATTCGCGCCAGCGTAGCACCGACGTATCTACGCTGACACTGAAATTGGTCAATGCCCCCGGATCAGTCGTCCGGTCGATAACGATCATCCAGGTTGGCCGGACAAAGCACATTGCGCATGATGCCGATCAGGTCGAGCAGCTGCGGGTTGCGAATACGATAGTAAATGCGATTGGCTTCTTTGCGGGAGACCACGATGTTCTTGTTACGCAGTTGCTCGAGGTGTTGGGAGATGTTGCTTTGGGAGGTGCCTGTTCGTTCGACGATCGATCCCACCGAGAGCTCCGAATCACCCAGAGCGCAAAGGATTTTCCAACGCAGCGGATGAGCCATTGCCTTGAGCGCGTTGGCGGTCAGGGCAGGGTCCTCGTCGCCTGGAAGTTCGGTGGTTTCATCGGTCATGCTGTGTCTCCCGGTCTGGCAAATTCTTCTTTACGATGCGGCGCGTCCAGCGCTGTCGATATCGACCCGCGTATAGCCGGTCATGTCCTTGGCAATACATATGATATCCGTGATCTCGCCCGCGCTATCGGTAATGGCGGTGCGCGAAAACAGTATGGGCATGCGGCTTCCGTCTTTTGCAATAAACCGCGCGTCGATGGCGCTGAGCGCGCCGGTACGAATCAAGGCCTCCAGCCAGGTGCCCATAAAAGCGCCGGCGGCCTCGTCGCCTTCTTCTTCGAAAACATCGCCTATCAGCAGCCCGACCAGTTCTTCCGCTGGATAGTCGAGCATTCGGCAGGCGGCAGGATTGACCGACTTGATGGAACCGTCCGGTGACAGAATCAGCAGCGCTTCACCCATATTCCCGATAATGTTTTCGAGATGCTGCTTGGCGGCGTCCAGTTCGGCGGTCCGTTCGGCGACAGCCTTTTCGAGCTGGATATTGAGTTGGCGTTCCTTCTCGATCAGCCGGAAGTAGGTGCTGATCTTGTTGAGGAGCAGATTATCGTCGATGGGTTTGAGTAAATAGTCTGCCGCACCCAGTTCGTAGCCCTTCTGCTGAAACTCTCCGGTCTTGAAGGCCGCAGTCAGAAAAATGATGGGAATGTCGCGCGTCTTTTTTCGGATCTTGAGAATCGATGCCGTTTGAAAACCGTCCATTTCCGGCATCTGAATATCGAGAATGATCAGGTCGACATCCGGCTGTTCCATGGCGATTTCGAGCGCCTGTTCACCGGACGTGGCCTCCAGTATCTCCACGTCCATGTGCTGTTCCACCAGGGAACGCAAGGTGAACAGGTTGTTCTCGTTGTCGTCGACAATGAGGAGTTTGAATCCCTGGTAACGCTTCATCCGGCATGTCCAGGATTTTGGTCGCTGAAGTGCTTTCCCAGGACCCTTTTGAGCTGGTCGGGTATTACCGGCAAATCAATACATTCCTCGAAGAGTCCGTCGCACTCGGACGGAAGGGTGCTTTCTTCGCAACTGTCGACCATCAGGACAATCGTTCCCTGCGAATCAATGCTGTTTCTAATGGTTTTTATCGTAGCACAGGGGTTCTCGGCTAAGACACTGCCGCTCAAAAGCACGGTGCGGCACTCCGGTTCCTCGGCGAGCGCCTCGAGAGCCTCTACCATATCCACGGCGCCGACGATGCCAAGACGCCAGGATTCCAGTATCGGTGTCAATTTCAGCAGCTGGCGTAGTTCGGGTACTACGACGAGAATCCGATGGGGCGAAAAATCGGCATGCGGTGGCCGCGGTTCCTCGGCGGGGGCGATGACCGGCTTTGGTGTCGCGTCGGGAAAGTCCATGAGGGCGTCGGCATTTTGCGGCAACCATAGGGAGAAGGTCGAGCCTTGTCCGGGTTCGCTGATCAAGGAAATCTCGCCACCGAGCAGTTTTGCCAGACGCAGGCTGATGCTCAGCCCCAATCCGGTACCCCCAAAACGCCGGCTGGTGGAGCCGTCGGCCTGTTTGAACGCCTCGAAAATGACTTCCTGCTGGTCTCGGGGGATGCCGATGCCGGTATCTATCACGTCGATACGAATGGGGTGAGGCCCATCGTTGTGCCGAAGCATGACGGTGACGCCGCCCTGTCGGGTGAATTTCACCGCATTGGATAGGAAATTCTTGATGACCTGTCTGATTTTGTTGGCATCGGATACCGCCTGGTGTTGAGAGTTGGGTTCCACGTGCAGAGTGAGCGACAAGTGTTTCTCATCGAACTGAGGCCGGACCAGTTCCAGCAGGTCCTCCAGCAATTCGGTCAGATCTATGGGTTCGGACACCATGGACGTCTCACCGGCCTCGATGCGTGAGAGATCGAGAATGTTTTCTATGAGGTCCTTGAGATCCTGACCTGCGCGATGAATGATTGTTGCCTGTTGTCTGTCATCCGGACTGAGATGCTCCTTGCCGGCGATCATCTTCGATAACAGCAATATGGAATTCAGGGGCGTACGCAGCTCGTGGCTGACATTGGCCAGGAACTCGGATTTATAGCGGTTCGATTGTTCCAGTTCCCGCGCGTGGGCGCGAAGATCGCGCGAGTTGCGGGCCTGGATTTCCGCCAGGCGCGACAGCTTCTCACCCAGTTCCCGTAACTCCTGGGTGCCTTGCCAGCGGAATGCTGCGGGCTCGTCGTTCAGCATGTGTTCTATGCCGCGGGTAAGTTCATCACCAAAGCGCGCGGCGCGTCCTGCAAACCAGCTCGCGAGCAGCCAGATCACCAGAATAACCACCACCACTACGATCAGGCCGCGCAGAACCAGCATGTTCTGCAGGGCGGCAAGGGGCGAGGTGTCCACCGCCCGGCCCACCCAGAGCACACCACTGTCTTCCGTGGAAAACATTGGCACCCAGATCATCTGGCGCCCGCCGGACGAGGACTCCCACAGCGCCAGACGCCTCGCGGCGAACATTTCCTCCAGTCCCGGGAACTCGTCGAATGCGTTGCCCGTGCGCTCGCCACCTGAGGGTGGTTGCAGAAAGCTGCCATCGTCGCGCACCCACAATGTGTTTGAATAGGCGCTCGCCATTCCGCCCACATCCACGGTGATGTAAACCAGGCCGATGGCCGCACCTTCTCCCGGCAAAATTATGGGAGCCGCCACATCCAGGGTCAGAAAGTTGAAGGGCCCACCCTGGCGGTCCACATGTATGGGGCTGACCACGATGGTTCCCGGCTGGGCGTTGAATGTGGATTCGAAGAACCCGGGCGGCGGTGCCGGCGGCGGTGTCAGTGTCGGGCTGAGCCGGAGCGTACCCGGGTCCCTTTCCAGCCAGAATTGCTGTTGGCCGGCGTTGTCGGTAAAGACCACGCGGGATACGTCGAGCTGATCGTCCAGGATGCGGTTTGTCCATTCGACATAGCTGGTGCGCGCCTCGTCGATTTCGCTGATATCGCGATTATCGCGCCGCATGAGAAGTCCGGGTTCCGGCAACTTCGCCAGCAGGCGCAGCATTTCCTGGCGGCTGGCGATGTGTTGATCAAGATCGCGAAAGTCGGCGCGCAGATTTTGGAGGTAGGCGCCGTGATAAAAGTCTTCGATGCGGTCCAGCACCAGCGGCATGTTGATGGATACCAACAGCAGCAGGGGCGCGAGCCCGAACAGGAACAGAAAAAGTAGCGCTTGGGTCCGGAGTTTCACGGGAGCTCCGCCTGGAACCAGTATCTAACGATACCGGCTTGGCGGCTTGAAGAGAATCCCCGGCTGGCGCATCGACAGGTGGGAGGAGGGTTAACTGCTGCGCTCTACAGGTTACGGACCAGGTCGAGTACGGCCTCGGCATGCCCTTTCGGTTTGATGTCGTAGAGGGCATGACGCAGGATTCCCGCCTTGTCGATCACAAAGGTGGATCGCACGGTCGTCATCCGCTTTGTGCCGTTCTTCTCCCGCTCCCGCCATACGCCGTAGTCTTCGCAGGTCTGCCCGTCCACGTCCGCGAGCAGGGAAACGGTGAGTCCGAATTTGTCACGAAAATCACCGTGAGACATGCAGTTGTCACGGCTGACACCGAGGATCACGGTGTCCAGTGATTCGTATTCGCTGATCAGGTCAGAGAACTCGGTGGCTTCCATAGTGCAGCCCGGGGTGTCGTCTTTGGGGTAGAAATAGAGGACGATATTTTTCTTACCCGCAAAATCGGAGGACTTCACCAGGCTCATGTCGGCATCGGGCAGTTCAAATTCCGGTGCCGCTGTTCCGGTGCTCAGCATCCTGTTCACCCTCTTTTAAATCTGTTGTTATGGATCCGGACGATAGGGATTGCGGTGCGTGGCGTCAATATGATTAAGGAAAGGCAGGGTACCCGTTTTTTGTGAGGGATTAGGATTCTCGAGTGGCTGTTACAATGCCCCGATAAGTCCGATCACAGCAGGTTAACCGATGTCGAGCGACGATCTGGTCCGACACTATGCCGCCATCATCAATGGTGTGGGCGAGAATCTTGAACGCGATGGGCTCGTCAAGACGCCTGAGCGCGCGGCAAAGGCGATGGATTACCTGTGCCACGGTTACCGCAAGACACTGGATGAAGTGGTCAACGAGGCCATATTCCCCAGTGATGCAGACGATATGGTCATCGTCAAGGATATCGAGCTTTATTCCCTGTGTGAGCATCACCTCCTGCCCTTTATCGGCAAGGCCCATGTGGCCTACCTGCCCAAGGGGCAGGTGATCGGTCTGTCGAAAGTGGCACGCATTGTCGATATGTATGCGCGGCGGTTGCAGATCCAGGAAAACCTGACGATTCAGATCGCCGATGCCATCGAACGGGCAATCGATCCAGCAGGCGTGGCTGTGACCATCGAGGCCGAGCACCTGTGCATGAAGATGCGCGGCGTGGAGAAGCAGAATTCGGTGATGAAGACCTCGGTCATGCTGGGCGCATTCCGCCAGTCCCAGGCCACCCGCATGGAATACCTGCAGCTGATCAAGGATTGACGCCGTTGCGGTTCTGAATCAGGGTTCGTAGGCCAGGTTTGGCGCCAGCCACCGCTCCGCATCTTTGATCGCCATGCCCTTGCGCCGGGCATAGTCCTCCACCTGATCGCGCCCGATGGGGCCTACCGCAAAATACCGGCTGTCGGGATGGCTGAAATACAAGCCGCTCACTGCCGCTGTGGGCACCATGGCCTTGCTTTCGGTAAGCCAGATTCCGGTACGGTTCTTCACCTCCAGCAGTTCCCAGAGCCGGTCTTTTTCGGTGTGATCAGGTGACGCCGGGTAACCCATGGCGGGCCTGATACCCTGGTATTTCTCGGCAATCAGCGCCTCGTTCGAAAGCGTTTCGCCGGCGGCATATCCCCAGTAGTCCTGGCGAACCTTCGCATGCAGCCATTCCGCCAGGGCCTCTGCCAGGCGATCCGCCAGGGCCTTCAGCATAATCGAGCTGTAGTCGTCGTGATCCGCCTCGAATGCCGCGAGTTTGTCGTCGATGCCGATGCCCGCGGTGCAGGCGAACCCGCCGATGTAGTCCTGAACGCCACTGTCGGCGGGCGCGACAAAGTCGGCAAGACATTCGTTGTAGTGACCGGCCGGTTGTTTGCCCTGCTTGCGCAGGTTGTGGAAGGTGGTCAGGGGTTCGGATCGTTCGTCGCCAGAGACTACGATGTCGTCACCCACCGCGTTGGCGGGGAACAGGCCGATTACCGCCGAGGCGCGAAGCCATTGTTCGGAGATGATCTTGTCCAGCATGTCCCTGGCGTCGGCGTAGAGCTTTTTCGCCTCTTCTCCTTTCTCCGCATCGTCCAGGATTTTCGGGAATCGCCCCTTGAGCTGCCAGGCATGGAAAAAGAAGGTCCAGTCGATATAGTCCACCAGTTCGGCAACAGGGATGTCGTCCAGCACTGTTATTCCCGGTTGGCGTGGCGCTGGCGGCTCATAGTTGGCCCAGTCGATGGGAGTGGGATTGGCCTGGGCTTCGGCCATCGATACGAGTCGCTTGGCGCCGGCCTTGGCTGCGCGGTTGCGGCGCACGGTTTCGTAGTCTTCACGGGTTTTCGACACGAAATCGTCGCGCTGGTTATCGGACAGAAGGCTGGTTGCCACGCCGACGGCGCGAGAGGCGTCGGCCACATAGACCACCGGTTGTTCGTAGCAGGGTTCGATTTTCACCGCCGTGTGGGCCTTGGAGGTGGTTGCGCCCCCGATCAGCAGGGGCTGTTTGAGTCCCAGTCGCTGCATCTCCCTGGCCACATGCACCATTTCGTCGAGCGATGGGGTGATCAGGCCAGATAGCCCCACGATGTCGACGTTCTCCGATTGGGCGGTTTGCAGGATGGTCTCCGCCGACACCATGACGCCCAGATCGATAACCTCATAATTGTTGCATTGGAGGACCACGCCAACGATGTTTTTTCCGATATCGTGCACGTCGCCCTTTACCGTGGCCATCAGGATTTTCCCCTGGGTCCGCAATTCGCCCAGCTCGGCCATTGCCGCCTTCTCGGCCTCAAGGTAGGGCTCCAGATAGGCAACCGCCTTCTTCATCACCCGCGCAGACTTCACGACCTGGGGTAAAAACATCTTGCCGGCACCGAACAGGTCACCCACCACGTTCATGCCATCCATCAGTGGGCCTTCGATGACGTGCAGCGGACGTTCGGCCGCTTGGCGCGCGGTCTCGGTGTCCTCTTCGATGTATTCGGTGATGCCTTTCACCAGGGCGTGTTCGAGCCTTTTGTTCACCGGCCAGCTTCGCCACTCCAGATCTTCCTTTTTCTCTGTGGCTGAGCCGTCGCCCTTGTACTTGGGGGCCAGGTCGATGAGGCGCTCGGTGGCATCGGTTCCGCGATTGAGAATCACATCCTCCACCGCGTTGCGCAGTTCTTGCGGGATATCGTCATACAGGGCGAGCTGGCCGGCATTGACGATGCCCATATCCAGCCCCGCGTTGATGGCGTGATACAGGAATACGGCGTGAATGGCCTCGCGCACCGGATTGTTGCCGCGGAACGAGAAGGACACGTTCGATACCCCGCCGGAGACCAATGTTCGGGGCAGATTCTGTTTTATCCAGCGTGTTGCCTCGATGAAGTCCACGCCATAGTTGTCGTGCTCCTCTATGCCCGTCGCCACGGTCAGGATGTTGGGATCGAAGATGATGTCTTCGGCGGGGAATCCGACCTGCTCGGTCAGGACGCGGTAGGCCCGGCCACAGATCTCCCGGCGGCGCGCCAGGTTGTCTGCCTGTCCCTTCTCGTCGAAGGCCATGACGATGACGGCGGCGCCGTAGCGGCGGCACAGTCTTGCCTGCTGAATGAACTTTTCCTCGCCCTCTTTCAGGGAGATGGAATTGACGATGGACTTGCCCTGCACGCACTGCAGGCCGGCCTCGATGATTTCCCATTTCGAGGAATCGATCATCACCGGCACCCTGGCGATGTCGGGTTCCGAGGCGATCAGGTTCAGGAAACGGCGCATGGCGGCAACGCCGTCCAGCATGCCTTCGTCCATGTTGACATCGACGATCTGTGCGCCGTTTTCCACTTGTGCACGGCAAACGTCCAGCGCCTGCTCGTATTCTTCGTTCAATATGAGGCGCTTGAATACCGCCGAGCCGGTGACGTTGGCCCGTTCGCCCACGTTGACGAAATTGAGGGACTTCTCGATGTTGAAAGGCTCAAGTCCCGACAGCCGGCACTCGGCGGCCGGTGCTGGTGCCTTACGCGGTGGCTTGTTCGCCACGGCCCCGGCGATGGCGGCGATGTGCAAGGGTGTGGTGCCACAGCAGCCGCCGACAATATTGAGGAATCCTGAATCCGCCCATTCGCTGATGTATTCAGCCATGTGTTCGGCGTCCAGGTCGTATTCGCCGAATTCGTTGGGCAGGCCGGCATTGGGGTGCGCCGAAACATGGGTCTCGCTGATGCGGCTCAGCTCTTCCACATACTGGCGCAGCAGATCCGGCCCCAGGGCACAGTTCAGGCCGATGGAAATGGGCCTGGCGTGGCGCAGGCTGTTGTAAAACGCCTCGGTGGTCTGGCCCGAAAGGGTGCGACCGGATTGATCGGTGATGGTGCCCGAGATCATGACGGGTAACTGGATTGCGTCTTCCTCGAATACCTGCTCACAGGCGACGATGGCCGCCTTGGCGTTTAGCGTATCGAAGATGGTCTCTATGAGCAGCAGATCCACGCCGCCCTCGATCAGGCCCCGGGCGGCCTGCATATAGGCGGTCACCAGTTGCTCGAAGCGGATGTTGCGTGCGCCCGGGTCATTGACGTCTGGCGAGATGGAGCAGGTGCGACTGGTGGGGCCCAATACCCCGGCCACGAAGCGCGGCTTGTCGTCGCTGCTGAATTTGTCCGCGGCCTCCCGCGCCACTCTTGCCGCGGCTACATTGAGCTCGCTGGCGAGGTCTTCCATGCCGTAGTCGGACATGGAGATGGTGGTGGCGTTGAAACTGTTGGTTTCGACGATATCGGCGCCGGCGGCAAGATATTGCTCGTGGATGTCTCGGATGAGATGGGGCTGGGTCAGAGCCAACAGATCGTTGTTGCCCTTGAGATCGCTAGGCCAGTCGGCAAAGCGTTCACCACGATAATCAGCCTCTTCCAGCTTCAGGCGCTGGATCATTGTGCCCATGGCGCCATCCAGTATGAGAATGCGCTCTTTGAGCAGGGTAGTGATTTGTTCAGTGCGGTCCATGGACATCAAGGCGGCCGGAAAAAAACCCCATTATACGTAAGCCGCCTGGTGGTTCCGCGCCAGTTGGGCGTAATGGCCGGCCGAATAGGTCAGCTGTTCGCGTTCTCTGTCCGTCAGAGGGCGAATTTCCTGCGCGGGCGTGCCCACATAGAGAAAGCCACCGCGCAGGGTTTTCCCCGGTGGCACCAGGCTTGCCGCGCCCACAATCACTTCGGATTCCACCAGGACGTCGTCCATGATGATGGCGCCCATGCCGATCAGGCAGCGGTCGGCGATTTTGCAGCCATGGAGAATTGCCCGATGCCCCACGGTGACGTCGTCACCGACCACCAGGTCGGCCCCTTCAGGATTAAAGGGTCCGACGTGGCTGACGTGCAGTATGGCGTGGTCCTGCACGTTGGTGCGTTCGCCGATGCGAATGCGGTTGACGTCGCCGCGGGCGATCGCGAAGGGCCAGAGACTGCTGTTCGCACCGACGGTGACGTCACCGATGACCAGCGCGGTGGGGTCGATGCAGGCGGTGGGATCGATGGAGGGTTCAGTACCCTCGTAGGCTCGGCGATTGGTCATCGGGTGTCTCCGCAAGGGTGCTTGAAAGAGACATGATAGAATCCCGCCGATTGTTTGTCCCCAGCCTGGAAAGCCTTGTGAGCGAATTGAAAAACGACCGCCTGTTGCGCGCGCTAATGAGAGAGCCTGTCGATGTCACCCCAGTCTGGATGATGCGCCAGGCAGGCCGTTATCTGCCCGAATACCGCGCCACGCGAGCGCGTGCCGGCAGTTTTCTCGATCTGTGCAAGGCGCCGGACATGGCCTGTGAGGTCACGCTGCAGCCGCTGGAGCGTTTTCCGCTGGACGCAGCGATCCTGTTTTCCGACATCCTCACCATACCCGATGCCATGGGGCTGGGACTCTACTTCGAGGAAGGCGAGGGGCCACGTTTCGAGCGTCCGGTTCGCGACGAGGCCGCGGTCAAGGCGCTGGGTGTTCCCGACCCGGAGGCGGAACTCGGTTACGTAATGGATGCGGTTCGTGTTATCCGCCGTGAACTGGACGGCCGTGTGCCTTTAATCGGTTTTTCCGGCAGCCCCTGGACCCTGGCCACCTACATGGTGGAGGGCGGCAGTTCCAAGAACTTCGGTCGCGTGAAGGGCATGATGTTTGATCGTCCCGACCTCATGCATGAGTTGTTAGGCAAGGTTGCCGATTCGGTCACGTCCTATCTCAATGCGCAGATCGCTGCTGGTGCCCAGGCGGTGATGATCTTCGATACCTGGGGAGGCGCCTTAACCCCTCGGGATTATCGCGAGTTCTCCCTGGCCTACATGTCGCGCATCGTCGACGGATTGCAAAGGGAGAGTGAAGGGCGTCGCGTGCCCGTGGTCATGTTCACCAAAGGCGCCGGCACCTGGCTCGAATGGATGGCGGATACCGGGGCCGATGCGCTGGGCGTGGACTGGACCACCGACCTGGCCGATGCCCGTCGTCTCACCGGAGACCGTGTCGCCCTGCAGGGCAATATGGACCCCTGCCTTTTGTACGCGTCACCGGAACGCATCCGCGAGGAAGTGGCACAGGTGCTGGAGAGTTACGGCAAGGGACCGGGTCACGTCTTCAATCTCGGACACGGGATTCATCCCGATATTCCGCCCGAGCATGCGGGGGCGTTTATCGAGGCGGTTCATGAGTTGAGTCGGCCGTATCATTCGGACTGATTTTTGCTCGACTGTCGTCGGTCGGGACTTTTTTTCTGTGTCGCCCGTGGTGACCTTTCTGTTAGACGGGGCTTCCGCGCTCCTGCGACGTGGTACTTTTCTTACGTAAAAAGTACCCAAAACCACTGCTCCAACGACCCCGCCCTCCCGTTGGTCGGATACGCTGCGATGCTCGAAACAGCCGGCGGGTTTGGAACTCGCGGCTGCGCCGCTCAGACAGCCAAACCCTCGATCCGGCTTTTTCTGCGCTTCTCGCCGGGGCCGACGTCACTACAACGCACACGGCGCTTTCGTAGGGTGGAAGCCCGAAAGGGCGTTCCACCGAATCTCATCGGCGGATCGCCTTCGGCATCCACCCTACGGTGCGCACGGTGTTTTCGTAGTGGAAGCCTCGAAGAGGCGTTCCACCGAATCCCGTCGGCGGTGCGACTTTTGCGCTGCCGGGCATCGCAGGCCGGCACGGATTCAAGCGAGGGCTGTTTGAGTCGCCTTTGGCGCAGAGTTTTCAGTGTCGCCTGCGGCGATGATTTCATTTAACGCGGGGTCCCGCCCCCGCCCGACGTGGTACTTTTCTTACGGGAAAAGTACCCAAAACCACTGCTCCAACGACCCCGCCCTCCCGTTGGTCGGATACGCTGCGATGCTCGAAACAGCCGGCGGGTTTGGAACTCGCGGCTGCGCCGCTCAGACAGCCAAACCCTCGATCCGGCTTTTTCTGCGCTTCTCTCCGGGGCCGACGTCACTGTAATGCACACGGCGCTTTCGTAGGGTGGAAGCCCGAAAGGGCGTTCCACCGAATCTCATCGGCGGATCGCCTTCGGCATCCACCCTACGGTGCGCACGGTGTTTTCGTAGTGGAAGCCTCGAAGAGGCGTTCCACCGAATCTCATCGGCGGTGCGACTTTTTGCGCTGCCGGGCATCGCAGGCCGGCACGGATTCAAGCGAGGGCTGTCTGAGCCGCCTTCGCCGCAGGCGACACACAAGACCTGTCAGACAGATACAACCACCAGGAAGCAGTATATTTACCGACCGGACATGACCACCGCCATATCAATGGCGGCCACCAGGCTGCCCGGGTCTGCCTTTCCGGTACCGGCAAGATCCAGCGCCGTACCGTGATCCACCGAGGTGCGGATGATGGGCAACCCCAGGGTGATGTTGACGGATTGGCCGAACCCCATGTGTTTGAGCACGGGCAACCCCTGATCGTGATACATGGCGAGTACCGCATCGGCCTGTTCCAGGTGGCGCGGGGTGAACAGGGTATCCGCAGGGTAGGGACCTTGTGCATCGATTCCGTCGGTCCGGAGTGCGCGAAGCGACGGCTCGATGATGACGATTTCCTCGCGACCGAGATAGCCGCCCTCACCAGCGTGAGGGTTGAGACCGCATACCAGGATGCGGGGATCGGTTATTCCGAAGCGGCTGCGAAGGTCGGCATCTAGGGTGCGGATGACGCGATCCAGCAATTCACCCGTGATGGCTTCGGGCACCTGGGCGAGGGCCAGGTGCGTGGTTGCCAGTGCGACCCTCAGGCCCGGGCAGGCCAGCATCATGACCGGATCGCCGCCGGTGATTTCGGCGAGAAACTCTGTGTGACCGGAAAAGGCGACACCAGCGTCGTTGATGATGCCTTTGTGGACGGGGCCGGTGACCATGGCATCGAAGCTGCCCTTGAGGCAGCCGTTGGTGGCTTGTCTCAGGGTTTCGAGCACATACGGGGCGTTGTCGGGGTTAAGTTGGCCGGGCACCGAGGGCCTTGGAAGCGCAACGGGAGAGACCCAAAGGTGGCCTGGTGCGGATGGCGCGATCGGCGAAGCAGCGGTCCAGAGGTCGATCTGGAGAGGAATCTTGAGTGTTTGTGCGCGCTTTGCCAACAGGTCCGGGTCGGCAACGCACACCAGTTGAGCATGATGTTCCTGATGTGCAAGGGTTACGCACAAGTCAGGGCCGATGCCGGTCGGTTCTCCCGGCGTCAGGGCAATGCGTTTAATGTCGTTCTGGCGTTGTGGCGGCACCGGCATCCGCGGGTCAGTTCCGCAACTCCTGGTCGTCGAGACGGATCTCCACGTAGGCCTCGTCGCGCAGCCGGCGGCTTAGAAGCTCGAGAGCTTCTCTCGCCTTGCGTTCGCGGATCTTCTGGGCGGCTTCGCCGCGGTGAGCGGCATCGGCGATGTCCTGTTGGCGACGCTCCTCCACCTTGACGATATGCCAACCGAAGGGTGTCTTGAAGGGCTGGCTGATGTCGTTGACCTGGAGTTTCTCCATCGCGCTCTCGAATTCCGGCGTGGTGTCGCCGGGATTGATCCAGCCCAGTTCGCCACCTCGCAGTGCCGATGCCGTATCGTCGGAGTTGGCGCGGGCCAGTACGCCGAAATCCTCGCCGTTGACGATTCGTCCACGCAGGTTTTCCAGGCGATTTCGGGCATCCTGCGCCGAGGTACGCTCGCCGGTTCGAATCAGGATGTGGCGGGCGCGGGTCTGATTGACGAGTTTGCCTTTGGCGACTTTCACCGGATTTTTCGTCAGGTAGTTGTCGATCTCCCCCTCGGACACCTCGATGCTGCCGCCCAATTGCTGGCGCTGAAAGTTGGCTTCGAGAATCTGTTTGCGGATATTGTCGCGGAAACTGTTGTAGCTGATGCCCGAATTGCCAAGGATCTGCCGAAGCTGGGCGACGGTAATGCCGTTACGCTCGGCGATGCTGGCCACCGCGGCATCCACTTCCTCGTCGGTGACGGTGATCCCGGCCTTGGCGGCGGCGGCGCTTTGGAGTCGCGCCAGAATGAGTTCTTCGAGGACCGCGCGTTCCAGTACGTCCTGGGGCGGCACCGGTTGACCCGAGCCGCGCAGTTGGGCGCGAGTGACGCCGATTTCACGGTCGAGTTCCGAACGCAGCACCACGTCTTCCTCCACGACGGCGACGATGTGATCCAGGGGCTGGACCGCCAGTGTCGCCGGGGGCAGTAGTAGCAGTACCAGTAAGCCGGCGAGTACCGGCATCAAACAGATCTTTTTCGGCATGATTTCTTACCTGTCGAGGGAGTCGTAGCCGTAGAGTGAGCGGCCGAACATCTCATCGATATCGTGCCCGAGACGTGATAGACCCTTGAGTTCCAATTGAAAGAAAAAGGAGTTGTCATATTCGCCGTCGGCATTGGCGATATACCGGCGCAGAGCGCCGCGGAAGCGCCAGCAGCAGGTATCGTACTCCAAGCCACCGACCGCCTCCATAGTCTGGTCGAAGCTCAGGGAATATTGCCAGCGGCCGAGCACGCGGAAATTTTTTCCGATCGGCCAGTCAAAGGAAAGATCAGAATACTCAAGCTGTTTCGACGGGTAGTAGCGATAGCCAAGGGTCGCCAGCTTGCGTTCCTGGTTGTCGTGATACCTCAATCGAACCAGACTGTTTTCCTCGTTGTTCGCCGTGGGATTCCATTGCAGGATGGCATTGCTCGACCAGCGGTTGGACAGGGCCAGATCGAGTTCCCCGACAATGGGCGAGGTGGCATTGGTCTCAGTGGGATCTAAACCGAGCTGTACGCGACGATCGGAAAAATACAGTATTTGACCAATGCCGGCACTGAAGCGCTCACGCAGCGAACCCTGTTCGATATAGCGGGTGCGCAATCCCAACGACAATTGGTTGGCGTCACCGATTCGGTCCGCGCCGGTAAAACGATTTTGGCGAAACAGGTTGGCGTAGCTCAAGTCGGGCAGAATGGAATCGAAATTCGGTATGTCCCTTTGGTCCCGATAGGGGGTGTAGAGGTACATCAAACGCGGTTCCAGGGTCTGGGTCCCCTGGCTGCCGAACCAGTCCAGATTCCGTTCCATGAACATTCCCGCGTCTAGGCTGGCGCTGTAGAGGGTTCGCAGCGGCGTGTCATCGGCGGCCAGCGTATCCTCGGCCAGGTACTGGGTATAGCGGCCGCTTGCTGCCGGGCGGATGTATCCCCAGGGTTTGCGCCACTCCAGGGCGAGTTGGGGATAGATATCGAGGCGCTGGGATGAGATTCCGGGATCGCGTTGGAAATTGACGTACTCAGCGAGAAAGGACACACGAGAGTTGTCGGTAGGCCGCTGATCGGTGGTGAACTGCAGTTGCGGGTACCGCGTCAAGGGACGGTCGAAGCTGCCCAGGACCTCTTTTTGCTCCCAGCTGGCAAGCGCTTGCCAATCGTCGCCGAAGTAACTGATGTCGGCAATGTTGTTCAGGTAGCGGGTACTGGTCACGCCGATATTGCGACCGAAATCCTCGAGATAATTGTCATCGGAGACGGCGGTGTAGTTGATCCGTGCCCGCAGACGCTCGGTAATCCGGCTGCGGTGGTCGATATGGATCGCACCCCTGAAGTCGTTGTCGAAGAGCCGGTCCTGGGGAATCATTTCACCCAGCACCCTGCCGTTGTGTTCCGGCAACAGGTAGCGAAACTCGCCGCCTATCAGCAGGCCTCGACGGGAGATGATTCTCGGCGTGATGGTGGCGTCGTAATTGGGCGCCAGGTTCAGATAGTAGGGGATGCCGATCTCGAAACCGCTACGTGAGCTGTAACCCGCAGTGGGCACCAGAAAACCGCTCATGCGCCGGTCGTCGATGGGGAACTGCAGCCAGGGACTCGCCAGAAGCGGCACGCCCTTGAATGTCAGGGTGGCGTTTTTCGCCTTGGCCTGACCGGTATTGCGGTTGACGGTCAGCTCCCTGGCGGTCAATTTCCAACTGTCGTCGCCCAATTCGCAGGTGGTGAAATCGATTCGGTGAGCGACGAACACCCCGTCCTCAACCGTTTCACCATAGTCAGCGGTTCCCCGGGCACCAATTTCGGGTAACTCGTAATCCACGGTGTCCAGCCGGGCGGTCTCGCTGTCGAGTTCGAGGTGCGCAGTGTCGCTGCCGACAATAAGTTCCGGTTGCTGGAAGCGAATGTTGCCGGTGGCGTCCACTGTGTCGCGGTCCTGGTTGTAGCGGATTTCGTCAGCGGTCAGACGGCGATTGTCCTGGAGCATTTCCACATCGCCATAGAAAACCACCTCGTTTTGGTCGATGAAGGCCTCGCTGCTGTCAGCGCTGATCTGTACGGTTCCGCCACTGGTGTACATTTGTTCCGCGATTTGACGAGCGGTGCATGCCCGATAGGGGTCACCTGCCTCGGCCATATTGGCTGAAACGATAGCGATGGCCGTGGTGCAGGCAAGGAGCGAGGTCTTCAAACTGGCTACCCAGTAATTATTGTGGTTGGCGGCAAGCGCCTAAAATCGCATAGGATCTTATGATATTTAAAGGTTGTTGTGGGCAAAAACAACACGATAGAGCAATATTTGCTCAAGTTCGTGAACCCAGAACGCCCCATCAATGGCGAAATCGAAACTATGGCGGAAAGGTTGTCCTTGTTGCAGGAATGGCTGCAGCACACTCTCGATTCGGGCGATATCCGGCTCGAACCGGCGTCCGGCGATGCCAGCTTTCGGCGTTATTTTCGCGCCACGCTTGTGGATGGCCGGCATTTCGTGGTGATGGATGCGCCGCCGGACCTCGAAGATAGCGCCCCCTTCGTGAGGGTGGCGGAACAGCTGGGTCAGCTTGGACTCCATGTGCCCGGAATCCATGCGACGGACCTGGACCGGGGATTTCTGCTACTCGAGGATCTCGGGGATATCCAGTACCTCGGCAAGCTCGATGACACCAGTGCGGACCGATTGTACGGAGACGCCCTGGGCGCACTCGCCGTGATGCAGGCCTGTGGCCCCACCAGCGCGTTGCCGCTCTACAACAGCGAATTGCTGCAGACCGAGTTGGAGTTGTTTCGGCATTGGTTGTGCGGTGAGCACTTGGGACTGACCCTGGGACCGGCGGACCAGACCATGCTGGACAAGGTGTTCCGCCTGTTGATCGACAATGCGCTGGAACAGCCCCAGGTATTCGTCCATCGTGACTACCATTCGCGCAACCTCATGGTGAGCGCCGCGCCCTCCCCGGGGATTCTGGATTTCCAGGACGCCGTGGCCGGTGCGGCTACCTATGACCTGGTCTCCCTGCTCAAGGATGCCTATATTCGCTGGCCACTGTCGCGTGTCGACGAATGGGCCTGGGGATATTTCGACCTGGCCGTGCAGTCGGGGATACTTCAACCGCAACACGAGGGTGAGTTTCAGCGTTGGTTCGACCTGATGGGGGTTCAGCGCCACGTCAAGGTGGCGGGCATATTTGCACGGCTTTACCGGCGTGACGGCAAGTCCGGCTATCTGCAGGACATTCCGCTGGTCCTCGAGTACATTCTGGAGGTCGCGCCGCGCTACCCGGTGTTGTCGGGTCTTGCGGAGCTGATTGATTCCCGGGTGATGCCGGGTCTGGCCGAGGCGGCTTGAGCCGGTGATGCGGAGTCTGCTGGAGCGGGCCCGTCTGATTACCGTGGATCTGGACGATACGCTGTGGCCCTGTGGGCCGGTCATCGGTCATGCCGAGGCCACCCTGTACGATTGGCTGGCGGTCAATGCCCCCTCGTTGACCGCCGACTACGACTTAGACGCACTGCGCATTCACCGCAAGGAGCTTGCCGAGCGGGAACCTGAGCGTGCTCACAACCTGACCTGGTTACGCCATCGTCACCTGAGCATCCTGCTGCAGCAATTCGGCTATGCGCCGGATATGGCGGATGAAGGTGTGGAGGTGTTTCGGCGGGCGCGTAACCAGGTGAATCCCTTCGGCGACGTTATCCCGGTGCTGGAGGTATTGCATTCCAGTCACGTGCTGGTTTCCCTGACCAACGGCAATGTGGATCTGGACGAGACGCCTCTCGGGTGTTTCTTTGAACATCATATCGACGCTGTCGAGGCCGGGGCTGCCAAGCCGGATCCGGCCATGTTTCAGTTGGCGCTGGATCGGGTGAGCGAAGCTCCCGGCAGCGCCCTGCATCTGGGTGATGATCCCGTGCGGGATATCGCGCCGGCCATGGCGATGGGTATGGGGGCCGTGTGGGTCAACCGCGCCGGCGCGACCTGGCCCCAGGATCTTCCTCGACCGGATGGTGAGATCAAGAGTCTTGGCGAACTGCTTTAATAACGCGAATCACTCTCCACCGATCATCATTTCGCTGATCAGCCAGGAACCGGTTCTGATGCTGCTCGGATGATCGGTGTCGTTGCCCACCGCCACCAGATTCATGAACATCTGCTTCAGGTTACCCGCGATGGTGATTTCCGCGACAGGGTAGGCGAGTTCCCCGTTTTCCACCCAGTACCCCGAGGCGCCCCGCGAGTAGTCACCCGTAACGGTATTGACGCCGTGGCCCATGAGCTCGCCCACCAGTAACCCGGTGCCCATTTGGCGCAGCAGTTCGTCGAGATCCGAGGTGCCGGTCTCAATGGCCAGGTTGCGCACGCCGCCGGCATTGCCGGTGGGTTTCATGTCGAGCTTGCGGGCCGAATAGCTGTCCAGCGCATAGGTTTTCAGCACGCCGCCGGTGACCAGATCCCGGGGCCTGGTGGCGGCACCTTCGTTGTCGAATGGGGCGCTCGACAGTCCCCGGGGCAGCAGCGGGTTCTCGTGAATCCGAACCCAATCGGGAAACACCGGATTACCGAGCTGGTCCAGCAGGAAACTCGCCCGCCGGTACAGGGAGGCGCCGCGGATGGCGCCGATAAAGCTGCGCAGTAACCCGGTGGCCACGTCGGCCCTGAAGATCACCGGGGCACTGCGGGTTTTCAGGCCACGGGCGTTGAGGCGGGCAATGGTGCGTTCCGCCGCCATGGTTCCCACGGTTTCGGCGGCGGTCATATCCGCAGCCCGGCGGGCGGTGGAGTACCAGTAATCCCGTTCCATGGAATCGCCTTCCTGGCCTACAACGGCGCAGCTGAGCGAGTGCCGGCTCGATGGATAGCCGGCGAGGAATCCATGCGTGTTGCCGTAGACACCGATGCCGGCGTTCGTATTAACGGTGGCGCCCTCGGAGTTGCAGATTCGATTGTCTGCGGAACGGGCGGCCTCTTCACACCGGAGGGCCATCTCCACGGCTTCGTCCACCGTGACCGACCAGGGGTGATACAGGTCCAGGTCGGGTATTTCCCGCGCCATGAGTTCGGCATCGGCGAGTCCCGCGCAGTTGTCTTGCTGGGTGTATCGCGCGATGTTGCAGGCGGCTTCGACGGTTTCCCGAATCGCTTGGGGACTGAGATCGCCGGTAGAGGCCGAGCCCTTGTGTTGGCCGAAGTAAACCGAGATGGCGAGACCGTTGTCGTTGGTGTGTTCGACGGTTTCGAGCTCGCCGAGGCGAACCGTTGCTGACAGACCCCGGTCTTTGTTGGCCGAAGCCTCGGCCGCTGAGGCGCCCCGGCGCTGCGCTTCGGCAAGCACTTCGCTGACCGCTTGTTGGAGTTCTGCCTGCTGGGTCTCAATGTCGTTCATCTGCATGGTTTACCGGTTCCGATTCGGTGTGGATAGCTGTCTATCTTCGCCGTCAGGCGGGTGGAGGGGTTGCTCGATATCGCCGCTGGAAAGCCAAAGTCCCGGATCTGTCCGGCCGCGCCTGATCAGGCGGCAGTGGTTCCGCCGACGGTGAGTTCGTCGATTTTCAAGGTTGGCTGGCCGACGCCCACCGGCACACTCTGGCCCTCCTTGCCGCAGACGCCGACGCCGGTATCCAGTTCCAGGTCGTTGCCCACCATGCTGACGCGGGTGAGGACGTCGGGGCCGTTGCCGATCAGGGTGGCGCCTTTCACCGGCCGCGGTGATCTTGCCGTCCTCGATCAGGTAGGCCTCGCTGGCGGAGAACACGAACTTGCCCGAGGTGATGTCCACCTGGCCGCCACCGAAATTGACCGCGTACAGGCCTTTCGTCGACGCGAGGCGATGATCTCCTCGGGATGCTGTTCGCCGGCGCAGCATGTAGGTGTTGGTCATGCGCGGCATGGGCAGGTGGGCGTAAGACTCCCGCCGGCCGTTGCCGGTGGATGCCACGCCCATCAGGCGGGCGTTCATGCTTGTCCTGCATGTAGCCCTTGAGGACGCCGTTCTCGATGAGCACGGTCTGGCTGGACGGCGTGCCCTCGTCGTCGATGTTGAGCGATCCGCGGCGGCCGGGCAGTGTGCCGTCATCCACGACGGTGCACAGCTGGCGAGGCCACCCGCTCGCCGATCCGTCCGGTGAAGGCCGAGGTGCCTTTGCGGTTGAAGTCGCCCTCCAGGCCGTGGCCCACGGCCTCGTGCAGCAGGACGCCGGGCCAGCCGGGGCCCAGCACCACCGGCATGGTGCCGGCGGGCGCGGCAATGGCCTCGAGATTGACCAGGGCCTGGCGCACCGCCTCGCGGGCGTAGTCCAGGCCACGGTCCCCGCTAACGAAGAAATCCAGGCGTGGCGCGCCCGCCGCCGCCCGCGTTGCCCTGCTCGCGACGACCCCCATGTTCGGCGATCACGTGGACATTCATGCGCACCAGGGGGCGCACGTCGCCGGCGAGGCTGCCGTCGTCGGCCAGCACCAGCACCACATCGTGGGCCGCCACCAGACTGACGATGACCTGCGCCACGCGCGGATCGATGCGTCGCGCTTCGGCTTCCACCTGATGGAGCAGTTCAATTTTCGCTTCCTCCATTGAGGGACGGCAGGGGGTTGATTGGCGCATAGAGTTCTGAGCCGCCAGAGTGCCCCCTGACCGGCAAGGTTCCGTTCCCCCCTGAACGGGCAATGCTTCGTGCAGTGCCCGCCGCTTGCAGGAGATTCGGCAGCGTCAATTCATCGGTATAGGCGAAGCCGGTTTTTTCACCGCTGATGGCGCGGATGCCCGCACCCTGTTCGATGCTGAAGCTGCCGTCACGGACAATGCCGTCCTCCAGGGTCCAGGCTTCCAGCCGGCTGGATTCGAAGTAGATGTCGGCCTGATCCACCCGGTGACCGAGCAGCCGGTCGAGAACCCGCTCCAGGTCGGTGTCAACCAGGCCGCGGCCAGCGAGAATCTGTTCTCGCGCAATATCGAGAGTTTGAGACATAGGTTTTTAGATAGGGTTAGAGGGGTGGCTGTTCAACCACAAGGAATACGGCGGTGTTCGAGACTCGGAAAATTGCGCCGCGTTGCCCGAAGAAAATCCAGGTCGACCGAGCAGGTGACGGAACCTGAGCCGCTGCCGACTTCGTCCATTACCGTGCCCCAAGGGTCGACGATCATGCTATGCCCGTGAGTTTCGCGACCGCTGACGTGAAACCCGCCCTGGGCCGCAGCGATGACGTAGGAAAGATTCTCGATGGCGCGGGCGCGTACCAGCGGCTCCCAATGGGCCTTGCCGGTCACTGCGGTGAATGCCGAGGGTAGCGCGATAATATCGATATCCCGGGTCAGCAGGCTGCGAAAGAGCTCGGGGAACCGCAGGTCGTAACAGACCGCAACACCCAGGCGACCGCAGGGCGTATCCACCACGCAGGTCTGACGGGCATCACCAGGCTCGAAGGTGTCCGACTCGGAGTAGCTCTCGTTGGATTCCACGAGATTGACATCGAACAGGTGGATCTTGTCGTAACGCGCCGCCCGCCGGCCCGTGTCGTCGTACACCAGGCAGGATGCCCTCACCTTGGCGTTGTCGTTGGCCTCCAGGGGTACCGTGCCGCCCACCAGCCAGAGATGGTGGCGGCGTGCGAGCTGGCTGAGAAAATTCTGAAGCGGTCCCTCTCCGTCGTTTTCGCGCAAATTGACGAACTCTGAGCAGCTGCGACCCATGAACGCGAAGTTTTCGGGAAGCACGACGAGTCGGGAACCGCTCAGCGCGGCCTCCGCTACCAGGCGTTCGACTTCGAGTAAATTGGCGCCGACATTCGGCCCGGAGGCCATTTGCACAGCGGTCGCTTTTGACGGCGATGTCATCGGGAACCAGGGATCATGGATGAGTATCGGCGCAGAATAGCATCGTCGGTGGTGTTTAGTGAATCTCGGGCAGGCCCTCTACCTGCTCCGCTTCGGCTTCGCGCGAGGCGCCCGAGCGCTCGATAATGGGGGAGTCCCAGGGGCCGGTAATGCGGTAGCGGGCCGTGGCGATCCGGTCGATTCCCCGGCCCGCGGCGAGAAGTGCAGCTCCAACCACCGGGCCGCCGGTAATGGTGCCCGCGAGGGCCACAGCGCCGCTGATGGCGGGTATGACTTCCGCGTCCTGATCCAACTCGGCCGTCACCAGGTTGGTGGTTCCGCTGATGCGAATTTTCCCGGACGGGCTGAGGATGCGTGCATCACTGGTGGTTGCCACCCCGTTTTCGATTGAGAAGCTTCCGCCGATCTCGTCAAAGGCCAAGCCTTCCTGGAAAAGGTCCGAAAAATCCAGACGCAAGCGGCGCTGCAGGGCGGTGATATTGAGTAAACCGAAGAGTCGGGCAACGCCGGGCTCCGTTTCCTCAAAACGCCCCTTCCTGGCTTCAAACTCAAGGTTGCCCGCCAATGTTTCCTTTTGCCATTGATTGGGCGGGCCCTGCCAGCTGATGCGGGCTTTCAAGGTCCCGCTGCCCTCGGCGACGGAGCCGGAAAGCGCGAGGTCCTTCAAGGCGGTACCCAGATCGATGGTCTGAATGGCGATGTCCAACGCCGTGGTTTGACCAACGGCTGTGGAGCGCCATTCACCGGTTACCGCGAGTTCGCTCTCGGGCGACCGCAGCTTGAGTTCTTCAAGCCGGATTCCCCCCTCGTTGCGGCGTGTTCGGGCGGTCATCACGCCATAGGAATGCCCGTTGATCAGGGTATCGGTGGCGGTCAGGTGGATTTCCGGGACATCCTCGGGTCTTGAATTCCGGGTGGGTTGCGAGGCCTTTTCGATGGCGGCCTCCAAGTCGACTTCGATAGCGAGCCGATCAAAATCTGCACGTATCGGAATCTCGGTGTACTTGGCAGACGGCAGAAAGAAGCGCCCGCTCGCCGTCGGGCTGTCGAGTGTCCCCTCCCACCCCCTGGCAACCGGATTGGCTTCGATGTTGAGGGCTCCGAGACGGGCGTCGAGCCTGCCGAGAACCCCCCGTGAGATCTCCGCGCGCGTGTCGAACGCCAGTTCTCCGGTGGTCGGCTTGCCCAACTGCAGTGGCAGGTCCACCGCGCTGCCCTCCAGTGACGACGCCGCTTCGATGACGAGCGGTTTGGCCTTGATCTGATCTGCAGGGGGGACAGAGATTTTCACCTTCCAGGGCGATGTGCCGCGGATCGGTAAAATATCGAGCACGGGATATTGCCGCATTACCCGCTCGGCATTGAGTTTGCCGTAAGCGTCGACGCCTGTGCCGGTCCCTGAGGCCTTGACCGAAAGACGAACCGGGCTGCCGGCGAACACCGCTTTGACGCCATCCGCGCTCAGGCCCTCATGGGTGACCTGCATTTTCCCTCTGATTCCGCTCAGATCCAGCCCCAGCTCAGGATTGCGAAGCCCGGCATCGAGGAACTCCAACTCGCCGGCAAGGGTGCCTTCGACCTGGGTTTTCAACGGCAACACGAATGCCAGCGCCAGGCGACTGCGTCCCTCGGCGTCGGCACCCTCCACCAGGCCGCGGAATTTCTTCTTGAGCGGTGTCTCGCTCAATACCCGCAACACGTCCTTCAGCGGACCGGAGGCGTTCCCCTTCATCTCGAGGGGGGATTTTGGTTTCAAGGTCGCAAGGCGTGCCTCCAGGTTGCTGAGCTGGCTGGAGAGAAATTCGGCCTCTCCATTGGTGATGGTCATGCTGTTGTTGTGAAAGCGTATGTCGGCCACCAGGTGATCCAGGGGCGGCCACTCATCGAGGTAGTCCACGTAGGCGTCTTCAACGCCAAACAGGACTTCGAAATGCCCGTTGTGCGTCTTGTGAAAGGGAAAGTCGGCCAGCGGACCCCGGATGATGCAACTCCCCCAGGGTATGCGGGCGTCAATGACGCTGTTTTCGAGCCATCGCACCAGCCCGGGTTTCATGATTGAGGTGGGGTAGTAGAGGGGTGCAAAGCTGCCTTTACCGTCACGAAAGTCAGTCTGCAGGTCGATTTCGGGCGAATTGCCCGGGGTAAGATCCAGGCGCATTCGGGTCAGGGTGGTGATGTGCGGCGTGGTGATGCCGAATGCGGGTGTTTCAATCCTCCAGCCATCGTCGCGGCGTTGCCAGGAGACTGCGCCCGCGAGTTCCTCCACAGGAATGGGCCACCGGAACCATTTTGCCGGAAACAGGCTGGTGCCCTGACCTTCCAACGCCAAACGTCCGCCGTTATTGGTGGCACTGAAGCTGCCTTCGAGATTATTGAAGGCGGGCAGCACGCCGTGGCTTTTTGCACCAAGGCCCGTAAAAGACCCCTCCAGACTGAAGGCGTGACCAGAGCGTGGCCGAATCCTCAAATCCATGTCGCGAAGCTGGCCCTCGGGGAGGGCAGCCACCAGGTCCGCCGCCAGGCCCTCGACGGGCGGGCGAATCCTCAGTGCGCTAATCAGGTCGGCGAGGTCAAGGTATTCGCTACGAAAGCGAAGGACCTCCGCGGTGGTTCCTGCATCAGAATGAGTGAGTTGCAATCGGCCTTCCGGCCAATGGTGCCCGTCAAGCTCGACAGCCAGGCGGTCCACGTCGAGGTGCCAGCCCGCGTCGGCCCGGTGCCATTCGAACACCCCGCCGATGCGGTCGATATCCAGCGAGTGGTCGAGTGCGCCGGAGATCGCGAAATTGGTCACGGCGACCTCGCCGGCAAGGTTGTCCAATCGACCTTCACCCCATTCCCCCCAGAGTTGGAAATTACCGGTGGCGGCGGTGAGTTGGTAGTCGGCCGGCAGCTCCGGCCGCAACAACTCATTGAGGGGCAGGTTGTCGCTGCGCGCGTAGATTTTTCCTGACCACTGGCTCAAAGGTGTCTTCAGTCCGCCGTGGATATCCGTGCGCAAGCGCAATTGCCCGCTGGAGAGGACAGCATCTGCATCGATCTGGTGACGGGATTCGTCGTTACGGATGCTGATGTTCACATCATCCAGCGCCAAGGGGGGGCGTTGGTGAAGCCTGTCTTCGAGCACCACACGGCTGTTGATCAGGCGCAGGCGGGCCGGTGCCAGGAGGAGGGCGGTGGCGTCACCGCCCCCGCCGCCGGGGGCAATCCCTTCGACGGTGATCTCGCCATTGAACTGGCGGATGATGGTCAGATGAAGACCGTTGATGTTGATCCGCCCGGGTGCGAGAAACCCGGTGGACAACATGTCCGCCAAGGCGAAATCGACGGTGATTTCGTCCAGATTGAGGACGGCGCGGGAGCGATCCTGCTCCCAGAGCCGGACATCGCTGAGCACCAGTACCGGACCGACGCCTCGCCAGCGTGCACTGACGCCACCGACGGTGATGGGCTTACCGAAACGTCCGCTGGCTGAGAGGGCGATCTCGCCGGCGTACTGTTCCAGGACCAGGGGGGTGAGAACCCTGGCCGCGCTCAATAAGAGGGCGATGAGCACAATGACCAGAAAGCTGGTCAGAATTAGGTGCCGGGCGACAAACTTTGCAACTTTGATCATGGGCTGGCAGGTCGGGCCGCCCTATGTAAGGACTGCGGACTGCATCTCTCCGTCTGCATTGGCGGGTCAGATCAATACGACGTCGTACTGTTCCTGAGTGTAGAGGGTTTCGGCCTGCAGGCGGATCGGCTTGCCGATAAATTGCTCCAATTCGGCCATGTAGGTGGACTCTTCGTCGAGCAATCGATCGACCACCTCCTGGGAGGCCAGCACTAACAGTGACTCCACGTCGAATTGGCGGGCCTCGCGGAGGATTTCGCGAAAAACTTCATAACAGGCGGTTTCGGCGGTTTTCAGATTGCCGCGTCCGCCGCAGCAGGCGCAGGGTTCGCACAGCACCCGTTCCAGCGACTCGCGGGTGCGTTTGCGGGTCATTTCCACCAATCCAAGGGAAGATACTTCGGAGATTTTTGCGCGAGCATGGTCTCGGGCCAGGCATTTTTCCAGAGCCCGCATCACCTGGCGCTTGTGTTCTTCCTCGGACATATCGATGAAATCGATAATGATTATGCCGCCGAGGTTGCGCAGTCTGAGCTGGCGGCAGATGGCCTGCGCGGCCTCCAGATTGGTTTTGAAGATGGTCTCTTCGAGGTTTCGGTGGCCGACGAAGGCACCCGTATTGACGTCGATGGTGGTCATGGCCTCGGTTTGGTCGATGATCAGGTGGCCACCAGACTTCAGTTCCACTCGACGTTCGAGGGCCTTTTGTATTTCATCCTCCACCGAATAGAGGTCGAAGATGGGCCGCTCCCCGGGGTAGTACTCGATTCGAGGCGCGAGTTCGGGAATGAAGCTTTCGGCGAAAGCTTTGGCTTTCTCATGGGTGGAACGGGAATCGATGCGGATTTTTTCCACTTCGGGTCCGATCAGATCGCGCACCGCACGCAGTGCCAGGGGCAGATCTTCGTGAATCAGTTCGTGGGGTCCAGAGCTGGCGGCCTTGGTCTTTACAGATTCCCACAGTCGGAGCAGGAACATCATGTCGGCCCGCAAGGCCATGGCGTCCGCGCCCTCGGCGGCGGTGCGGGCGATGAATCCGCCGTCAACTTCCAGCTCCCGCGAAAACATGGTGATCACATCTCTCAGGCGGTTGCGCTCGTCCTCTTCCTCGATACGTTGCGAGATGCCGATGGCGGACATGGCCGGCATGAAGACGAGATAGCGTGAGGGTATCGACAGGTTGGTGGTCAGGCGGGCACCCTTGGTGCCCAGGGGATCTTTGACCACCTGCACTACCACCTCCTGGCCTTCGCGTACCAGTTCGGTGATTCCGGGTTCGCCGGTGTTTTCGTCGTTGGCCGTAATGTCTGAGGCGTGCAGGAAGGCGGCCCGCTCCAGGCCGGCGTCCACGAATGCGGCCTGCATGCCAGGCAGCACCCGGCAGACCTTGCCCTTATAGATATTGCCAACGATCCCCTTGCTCTTGCTGCGTTCTATGATGATTTCCTGGGTGGCGCCATTTTCGATGACGGCAACACGGGTCTCGGGCGGGGTGACGTTGATCAGGATCTCTTCGCTCATAATGTCCTCTGGCCAGCCGGAAACTCGTAGCCGATAGACTCCAACAGCTGCGCGGTCTCGAACAGCGGCAGCCCCATGATTCCCGTGTAGCTTCCCCTGATCTCGCTGATAAACACGGCGGCGAGACCCTGGATACCGTAACTGCCGGCCTTGTCCGCAGGTTCGCCGGTTTCCCAGTAGGTTTCTATGCTGTGCCGGTCCAGTTTGCGAAATTTCACATGGCTGACACTGAGTCTCGTGGCCACAGCGGCGGTCGTGGCCAGGGCCACCGCCGTCAGTACCTTGTGCTCCCTGTCGGACAGAAGCTGCAATTGCGAAATGGCGTCGACTTTGCCCGCCGGTTTGCCCAGTATCCGGGTGCCGACCACTACCGCCGTATCCGCCGCCAGTACGGGACGTTCGTCGGCGGGATCCCGTTTCGACATCAGGGCGCGGGCTTTCTCGATGGCGAGGCGTATCACGTATTCAGCAGGTGATTCGGCCTTGAACACCTGCTCGTCGATGTCCGCGGTTCTTGCCTCGAATTCGATGTTCAATTGGTGGAGGAGTTCCCGGCGGCGGGGAGAGGCGGATCCCAGAATGAGCGGTTTACGGAGGCTGTGGGAATCGTTGGGCACGGACGCCAAACTACACCATCGTCGGCACACGTGCACCGTGGGAATTACCCTCATATCCCGATAGAGAAGATTTCACGCGCGATGATAGGGGTGGCCTTGATGCAGCGACCAGGCCCGGTATATCTGTTCCGCCAACATCACCCTGACCAAAGGGTGTGGCAGCGTCAGTGGAGAAAGGGACCAACGTTCGTCGGCGCTATCCAGGCAATTGTGATCCAGTCCGTCGGGGCCGCCCACCAGCAGTGCGATATCACGACCGCCGGCAAGCCAGGCGGCGAGGCGGTCGGCGAGTTGGCGGGTATTCCAGCTTCGGCCATGCTCGTCGAGTGCCAGGACCCGTGCGCCCGAAGGTACGGCGGCCGCCAAACGTTGGCATTCCCGGGCCTTAATGCGCGCAGTATCGGGTTTTTTCGAGCGTTTTTCCGGCGCAATTTCGATCAGATTCAGGCGGCATTCCCGCGGCAGGCGTTTGGCGTATTCCCCATAGCCTGTATCCACCCAGGCGGGCATGCGTGTGCCGACGGCAATCAGATGAATATTCACTGTCGCAGTTGCCGGATCACCGCTTCGGTGTCGGGCTGCTTGCCCCGCCAGAGACGGAAGGATTCCGCGGCCTGCTCCACCAGCATCCCGAGCCCGTCCAATGCGCGGGCGGCGCCCCGCGCCTCACCCCAGCGGACAAAGGCCGTGGGCTCGCTGGCGTACATCATGTCGTACGTCCAGCCGCCGGGCGCGAGGCAGTCTTCGGGAATGTCCGGGACCTTTCCGTCGAGACCGGCGGCGGTACCATTGATGATGAGGTCGTAGCGGTTACCGCCCAAATCTTCCAGTCCGCAGCCCTTAACCGGTCCAAGCGACTCGACGGTTGCGGCGAGGTCTAAAGCGCGCGCTGCGGTGCGGTTGGCGATGGTGATCTGTTCCGGGTTTTCATCCAGCAGGGGCTTGAGCACGCCGCGTGAGGCGCCGCCCGCGCCCAACAGCAGGATGCGGGCGCCGGCAAAACGGAAAAGGTGGTTGCAACCCAGATCCCTGACCAGGCCGATCCCGTCGGTGTTGTCGCCCAGCAGGTCGCCTTGCTGGCGCAGGATAAGGGTGTTGACGGCCCCGGCGACGCGCGCGCGGGGACTGAGTTCGTCCGCCAGATCGAAGGCGCGCTCTTTGAACGGAACCGTGACGTTGAGGCCTTTGCCGCCGCTGCTCAGAAAATCGTGAACGTCGCCGGCAAAATCCTCCAGATCCCCGAGGAGTCGGCCATATTCGATGTCCTCGCCCGTTTGGCGGGCGAAGGCCTCATGAATGAGCGGTGATTTCGAGTGTGCTATGGGGTTGCCGATAACGGCGTATTTGTCGCTCATGATTTCGGTTGTTCTGTCAGAACCATTGTTCCGGGTAAGGTCGTTGTCCCGGCAGATTGTTGGTGGTCAAGGCGACGGCCAGCAGGATCAGGGCGCCGATCATCACCGGTACCGGATAGAACCAACCGGCGTCGTGAACGGCCTGGGGGCCGAGGACGGCGATCAGAGCCGTGGCGCCGCCTGGCGGGTGGATGGTCCGGGTGAGTTGCATCACCGCAATGGCGGTGGCCACGCCCACGGCGGCGGCGAGGGCTGGATTCGCGGGGAACAGCTTAAAGCTGGCGACGCCGATCACGGCCGAAAACAGATGGCCGCCCAGCAGGTTTCTGGGTTGGGAAAAGGGGCTTCGGGGCGCGCCATAGATGAGCACCGCAGAGGCCCCGTATGACCCTATGAGCATCAGTGCCGCCGGTTGCGCCCACCAACTGGCCAGCATCCCCACGAGGCCGATGCCCACGAACGCGCCCAGCCAGGACAGGAAAACCTCCAGGATCGCAGGCCTGAGAACGGGGCGTTGGTTCCGGCTGTGCTGGTTGCCACTCATTCGTTGAGCCAGCGGGCCGCCTGCCATGCGAAATAACTCAGGACTCCGTCGGCGCCGGCGCGTTTGATACAGGTCAGCGATTCCATGACCACGGCGCGCTCATCCAGCCAGCCGTTCTGGGCGGCGGCCTTGTGCATGGCGTACTCGCCGCTGACCTGATAGACGAAGGTGGGCACCGCAAACCGGTCTTTAACGCGACGTACGACATCGAGGTAAGGCATCCCGGGTTTCACCATCACCATGTCCGCACCTTCGGCCAGATCCAGAGCCACCTCGTGTAATGCCTCGTCGCTGTTGGCCGGGTCCATTTGATAGGTGAACTTGTTACCTTTACCCAGGTTGGCCGCTGAACCCACGGCATCACGAAAGGGGCCGTAGTAGCTGGATGCATACTTGGCGGAATAGGCGAGGATTCGGGTATGAATGTGCCCGTCGGACTCAAGGGCATCGCGTACCGCGCCTATGCGGCCGTCCATCATGTCGGAAGGGGCCACCACATCCGCTCCGGCGGCGGCGTGAGACAGCGCCTGTTTGATCAACACCTCCACCGTCTCGTCGTTCATCACATAGCCGCTGGCGTCGATCAAGCCGTCCTGACCGTGGATGGTGAACGGATCGAGCGCCACGTCGGTAATCACCCCCAGTTCCGGCTGCGCGTCCTTGACCGCGCGAACCGCGCGCTGGGCGAGCCCGTCGGGATTGTAGGCCTCGCGGGCATCCTCGCTCTTCGCCGACTGGGGCGTGACAGGAAACAATGCCACGGCGGGAACGCCCAAGGACTTGAGTTCACTGGCCGCCTCAACCAGCAGGTCGATACTGAGACGTTCGACACCCGGCATGGAAACCACGGGTTCGCGTTCGCCAGAGCCCTCGACAACAAACACCGGCAATATCAGATCATCGGGCGTCAGTGATGTCTCGCGCATGAGGCGGCGTGAGAAATCGTCGCGGCGCATCCGCCGCATGCGGGTAGTGGGAAAGCTTCCACGGCTCGAGGTATCTGGGGACATGAGTCGGATTTTCCGGGTTGGTTCTGTTGAGAACTTCTAACCCATGATGATAACCGATTACACTGCGCCACCTTGATGTGACTCAACTGGGGAAAAAAATGCGTGCAACCTGGTTTTTGCTGCTGGTTACCCTGATCGGCGTTGCACTGACGCCTGCCAGCTTTGCGGCCGGCCAGTCAAGAATTTACTCGGCGCAGACCGGCGCCGGACTCGATGAAACCTACCGCGCGGTTTCGGCCGCCCTCGAGGAGGCCCGGTTCTGGGTGGTTTTCGAAGCAAACCTGGGCCACCAGATGTCCCGTTTCGCCGAAAAATGGGCAGAGGAATACAACCGCAACCAGCTCGAAGGGATACGAACCCTGGTGGTGTGCAACGCCTGGTGGGCGAACCAGGTTGCCAATGCCGATCCCGAAATGCTCGCGTTTTGCCCCCTGCGGGTTGCCCTCACGCACAAGGAGGGCGTCACCCGCGTGCTGTTCGTGCGGCCAACACTCATGGCCATGGACAGCCCCGCATTACCGGTCATGCAGGAGATCGAAAAACTGCTGCAAGGCGCGGTGGACGGCGCCATTGGGACGCTCAAGCCATGACGAAACCTGCTTCCGCATGGATATACGACGTGCATCTGAAGGATTTTGATGACCGGGTGGTGGCCGCTTCGGAGAACAAGCCCGTGCTGGTGGATTTCTGGGCGGACTGGTGTGGTCCCTGTCATGCACTGGCGCCTCACCTCTACCGGGTGGTGGATGAATTCGAGGGCCGGGTCGAGCTGGCGAAGCTGGAGGTGGACGAGGGTGAGAACATGAAACTGGCCGGCCATTACCGTGTGCGCGGATTTCCCACCGTGATTCTCTTCAGGGACGGCGCGGAAGTGGCCCGATTCGCCAGTGCGCAGGCAACCCATTGGATTCGCGACTGGCTAAACCGGCATCTGGCCTGATCCGGGGCGGCAGGTTTGTTGGAGGCGAAAAAAAGCGGTGGCCTTGGCCACCGCGATAATCTGAACACCACTCAGGAGGTTCGCGCAATTCAATGCGCAAGCGAGACATTGAGTTTCAACGTGTCGCTGGATAAGAACTTTAGCCGCTGCTAATAGGCGCGACCTTGACCCAGGTCAAATATCGAGGGATTTTATTCCGTGCTGAGCCAATCCTGAGGTTTTAGAAAGTTGTCGTACAGTTCCGCCTCGGCCGATCCGGCCTCCGGTTGCCAGTCGTAACGCCATTTCACCAGCGGCGGCAGGGACATCAGGATCGACTCGGTGCGCCCGCCGGTCTGCAGGCCGAAGATGCGTGCCGCGGTCGTAGACCAGGTTGAATTCCACATAGCGGCCGCGTCGGTAGAGCTGAAAATCCCGTTCGCGCTCGCCGTAATGGTGTCTTGCGACGTTTCTGCACGATCGGCAGATAGGCGGGTATGTAGTGGTCGCCGACGCTGCGCATGAACGCGAAACAGTGTTCGAAGCCCCATTCGTTGAGATCGTCGAAGAACAGGCCGCCGACGCCGCGCGGTTCGTCGCGGTGCTTGAGGTGGAAGTAGTCGTCGCACCATTTTTTGAAACGCGGATAGACATCGTCGCCGAAGGGCGTCGCAGCGGCCTTGCGCGATGTCTGGTGCCAGTGCACCACGTCTTCCTGGTCGCCGTAGTAGGGCGTCAGGTCGAAGCCGCCGCCGAACCACCAGACCGGGTCCTCACCGGGTTTTTCGGCAATGAAAAAGCGCACATTGGCGTGCGACGTGGGCACGTAAGGGTTGCGGGGATGGATGACCAGTGACACCCCCATGGCCTGAAAGCTGCGCCCGGCCAGTTCCGGTCGCTGGGCAGTGGCCGACGGCGGTAAGCCGTCGCCGTGGACATGGGAAAAATTGACCCCGGCCTTTTCGAAGACCTTGCCCCTCTTCGATCACACGTGATCGGCCGCCGCCGCCGCCGGGCCTCTCCCAGGCGTCCTGCGCGAAGCCGTCTCCACCGTCCTCGTCCGCCAGCGCGTCGCAGATGTCATCCTGCAGTCCTTGCAGGTACTGTTGTACGGCGCTGATATCGATTGATTCGGTCATGGGTTGTTTCTGTTTCCGTGGATTGGCGTGGGGTTGGGAATCTACGCGGCACAACGTATTCCCAGGCATCAGGTTCGAAGCAGGGTGCCGGTTCGCGCGTCCTGGATGATCGTCGGTCGATCCAGCCCACCGAGACTGTCATGAAGAATGGCGTCAACGCCGCCGGCCAGGAGTCGACGCACCGCCAGCGGCGATCGCGCCGGCTTCTGTCCCGCGCGATTTGCGCTGGTGGAGACGATGGCGCCTCCGAATGCATCGCAGAGGGCTGCGGTTGCCGGGTGCGAGGTCACTCTGATGGCGATGGATGTCCTGCCGCCGGTCAGCCACCAGGGCGTATCGGCAGCGGCGTCAAAAACCCAGGTGTGAGGACCCGGCCAGGTCTCCACGATGCGCCGCATCCGATCGGCATCGGGTTCAGCGACGAAGGGGGATAACTGATGGTAGTCCGAACCCACCAGGATAAAACCCTTGGATGCCGCCCGGCCTTTGAGTTGCATCAAACGGTCGGCGGCATCGGGGTTCGTGGGTCGCATCCCAGTCCGAATACCGCTTCGGTGGGGTAGGCGACGATGCCGCCCGACCTCAGGGTGCGGGCCGCCCGCCTGAGCATGAACGGGCTCAAAGACGGGCCTGCAGTTCTGGGTGTGCCGCGATGACGGGCAGGTCGCAGCCGGCGCCCGTCAGCAAAGCGGCAAAGGGCTTCGTCATGACGTCTCCCTCAACAAAGGGCGGAAAAGAGGCGAAAGATAGCGAAACCCGCGGCGAAAGGCTACCTTGGTGCGAACCTGTACAACTGACATTCCAGCAAGTGATCGAACCCAGCGATTTCCGTCCCCTGTGGTGGCTGCGCAATCCTCACCTGCAGACCCTGTGGCCGGTTTACTTCCGGCGGCGTCCCAGGCTCAACCTCAGAGTCGAGCGTCTGGAACTGGCTGACGGCGACTTTATCGATCTTGCCTGGCACGACGCCGATGGCCCCCTGGTTTTGGTGCTGCATGGGCTTGAAGGCTCGCTCAAGTCTCACTATGCGGCATCGCTGATGAGCGCCCTGGCGAATGCCGGATACCAGGCCGTGTTCATGCACTTCAGGGGCTGCAGTGACGAGGCCAACCGGCTCGATCGAGCCTATCACTCCGGAGACACCGGCGACGTTCAGGAGGTGGCCAGGTATCTCATGGGCACGACGGGCAAGGCCCTGTTCGGGGTGGTCGGCTTTTCCCTCGGCGGCAACGTGATCCTCAAATGGCTTGGCGAGACCGGCTATGCAGCACCGGTGCAGGCGGCCGTTGCGGTTTCGGTGCCCTTTCGACTGGCCGATGGCGCCCGACGGATGGGTGGTGGTTTATCGCGCATCTACGAGCGTCATTTGGTGGGGCGCCTCAAGCGAGGTTATCGGCGTAAATTCAAGCGCCGCACTCCGCCGCTTGAGGTCAATATGGATGACGTCCTGTCCTTTTGGGATTTTGATGACGCAGTGACTGCGCCGCTTCACGGATTCGCCGATGTCCACGATTATTACCAACGTTCGAGTTCGCGGCAGTTTCTCCATGCGATCCGGCGACCCACCCTGATTCTGCACGCCTCTGATGACCCTTTCATGTTTCCGCAGACGGTTCCCACGGATGCCGAACTCGCCCCATCGGTCAGACTGGAACTGGCCGATCATGGTGGCCATGTGGGATTCGTTGGGGGTAAATTGATACCGGGTTACTGGCTCGACGGGCGCGTTGTGCGATATCTCGATGCCATCAGAAACGCCTCGGTAACTTAGGCGGGCCGCTGTACTGCCCAACCCATGTTCCCGTTTCACCCGACTGGATTTACTGCCTATGAATAGGTCGACTTTACTGAGATTTGCGTTGTTTTCCCTGGTCCTGGTAGCGGCTGAAGGGGTCGCGGATTCCGCCGTGGTTTATCCTCAGCAGATGAGCGCACGAGATCTGCTGCAGACCTGCGCGGCGAGCAAGCTGACCGGTCTCGGTCGCGAACGACGGCGATACTGCGACGGTTTCGTCAGTGGTGTCGAGGAGGGTGCGAGGCTGCTCATCGGGCAATCCGGCCTGAGGCCCTCGGTCTGTGCGCCGGCAAACATCACGGCGAGAAGCCTGGCGGATACCTTCGTCAAGTATGCTGCGGGGCATGGCAGCGACCTGTCGCGTCCTGCCGCCGGCGTGGTACTGGATGCCCTGAGCGCGGCCTATCCCTGCGCCGATTAGCCTGATTCAGACAGTGGATCCTCGTCGGCGGTGGACTTCAGCGCTTTCTTTACCGGCGCCATCAGCAGATAGACGGCGGGCACCACGAACAGGGTGAAGAGTGTCCCGATACCCAGGCCCGAGGCGATCACGAGACCGATATGGAATCGGCTCACGGCCCCGGCGCCGGTGGCAATGAACAAGGGCACCATGGCGACGATCAGGCGACGGTGGTCATGAGGATCGGGCCGAAGGCGGATGGCGGCGGCGTTTCGACTGGCCTCGCGTTTCTCCATCCTTCGTTGATCCTGCAGCTTGTTGGCGAACTCGACGATCAGGATGCCGTTCTTGGCGACGAGGCCGATCAGGGTGATCAGCCCGACCTGCGTGTAGATGTTCACGGTTGCGAAACCCAGCATCATGAAGATCAGCGCGCCCGCGATCGACATGGGCACCGAAACCAGGATGATCACCGGGTCGCGCCAGCTTTCGAACTGGGCGGCCAGCACCAGGTAGATCACCAGCAGCGACATGAAGAAGGTGATAATCAGGGCCGAACCCTGCTGCGCGTACTGGCGCGTTCGCCTGTGTAGTCCACAGAGACACCGAGCGGGAACATCTCGGCCGCCTGCGCTTCCATGAAGGCCATCGCATCCCGTTCGGTGACGCCGGGCAGCATCAGCCCATCCAGTGTGACCGAGTTGAGCTGTTGAAACTGGGTGCGCTCGCTCGGCTCGACGGTATGTTCGAGTCGAATGAGTGGCGAGAGGGGCACCATGTTCGCCGGCTGGCTTCGCACATAGTAATGCTGAGTATTCCGGGTCGAGGCGGTAGTCGCGTTCAACCTGAGGAATGACCTTGTAGCTGCGGCCTTCGAGGCTGAATCGGTTCACATAGTTGCCGCCCAGCAGGGCGCCGAGATTGGCGCCGATATCGCGCATGGAAATCCCCAGGTCGCCGGCCCGGTCGCGGTCGATCACCAGAACGGTCTTGGGTCGGTTGAATTCAACCGATTTTTTCAGGAAGGCGAATTTGCCGCTTTGCATGGCCTGTCCGACAAGCTCGTCGGCAAGTGCCTCCAGTTCGAGGTAGGAACGGTCGGTGACCATCACGAACTGAAAGGGCAGCCCCCCTGAACCTGGCAGGCTGGGGCGGGCAAAGACGGCGGTTTGAAATCCGGCGATGCCGCCCAGTTTGCCCTGGACCTCGGGCTGTACCGCCATCTGCGAGCGTTCCCGCTCGGACGGCGGGCTGCATTTTGAAGCCCCCGAAGACGATGTGGTCATCGCCGCCAAAGCCAAGAAGCAGAAACTTTCGTGATACTCCGGCACGCTCTCAAAGGCCTCGACGATTTCGCGTTGTAGATTTCGTTGTATTCAAGCGTTGCGGTTTGCGGCCCGATCGCCTGAAAAACAGAATGCTCTGGTCCTCCGTCGGGGGCGAGTTCCTTCGGGATGCTGACGAACATGAAGTAGATGCTTACGCGAGTATCCCCGCGGCGAAAACAGGGTGGCGGGGAGCGTGTCCATGGTCGATCATCAGTACCCGGCCGATAGCGATCGGCCAGCTTGGTGAAGAAGTGTTCAACCGCGCGCTCGAAGCGGCCGGTATTGCCGGCTGGCCGCAGGACCTTCGATGACAGCATCGGCGACAGCGTTAACGCCACGATGCCAGAGATCAGCACCGCACCTGCCAATGTGAAGGCGAACTCGATGAACAGGCTTCCCACCAGACCGCCCATAAAGCCGATGGGGGCATACACCGCCAGCAGCGTGGTGGTCATGGCGATGATGGGCAGGCCAAGCTCCCGAGCGCCGTCAATGGCGGCCTGGTGTGGTGATTTCCCCATTTCGATATGGCGGTGGACATTTTCCACCACCACGATGGCGTCATCCACGACCAGGCCGATTGCCAGCACCATCGCCAGTAGTGTCAGCAGGTTCACCGAGAATCCCAATAACAGCATCAGAAACGCCGCGCCGATCAGCGACAGGGGCACGGCCACCGCCGGCACCAGGGCTGCCCGCAAGGACCCCAGGGAAAGATAGATCACCACCAACACGATGCCCATCGCCTCGAGCAGGGTATTGAAGACCTCATCGATGGAATCCTGGATGAAGACACTGGCATCGTAGGGAATGTGTCCTTCCAGACCGGCGGGGAGTTGGCTGCGGATATTGTCGAGGGCCAGGTGTACGGCCTTGGCCACGGTGAGCGGGTTGGAGCCCGGCGCCTGTTCGACGGCGACAAAAATCGCGGTCTTGCCCTTGTACCAGGTGGAGGTTTCGTAGTCTTCCGAGCCCAGTTCCAGCCGGGCCACGTCCTCAAGGCGCACCAGGGTGTCGCCGTCGCTGCGAACCACCAGGTCACGGAAGTCCTCTTCGCGGCCCACGTCGGTGGTGGCGGAGAGATCCAGTGCCACGAAGGCGCTGCGGGTCTGTCCGATTCCGGCGAGATAGTTGTTCGCGCGCAGGACGTCGGTCACATCCTGGGCGGTGATCCCGAGCGCGGCCATGCGGCGGGGGTCGAGCCAGACACGCATGGCGAAGGTTTTGTTGCCGATAAGGGCCGCCTTGGCCACACCGGGGACCGCCTGCAGTTGAGGCTGGACCACCCGGATCAGGTAGTCGCTGATCTGGGCGGGCTTCATGTCGTCGCTGTAGAAGGCCAGGTACATGAGGGCCGTGGGATCGCCCGTCCGCGACGAGATGACCGGATCGTCGGCGTCGGCCGGTAGCACGTTGCGCTGGCTGGCCACCTTGGCCTGGATCTCGGCGACAGCGGCGTTGGAATCGTAGTTCAGGCGCATGTGCGCCTCGATGATCGACTGCCCCTGCAGGCTGGTGGCCGACAGGTAGTCAATGCCGTCGGCTTCGGCGATGGCCTGTTGCAGCGGAGTGGTGATAAAGCCCTTTACCAGTTCGCTGCTGGCGCCTGCATAGGTGGTGGTGACGGTGACCACGGTGTCGCGGGTTTCCGGATATTGCCGTACCTCCAGCGAGGTGATGGAGCGCAGGCCCACCACCAGTATCAAGAGGCTGATTACGCTCGCGAGAACCGGGCGGTTGACAAAAAGATCGGTAAATTTCATTGGCCGATCGCTGCCTGTCCGGGGTCCGTGCGATCAGCCGGCGACGGCTTGCTGTCGATTTCCACGGTCTGGCCGTTTCGTAGCTTCACCTGTCCGGCACTGACGACGCGATCGCCCTCCTCCAGTCCCGAGATAACCGCAACGCGATCGCCTTTCGTGGTTCCTGTCTCAATCTGCCGACGCTCCACGACATTCGCGCCGTCCTGGTCGTTGATCGCGAATACGAAATTGCCATACGGGTTATAACTGACCGCGGTACCCGGGATGGTGAGAACCGTAAGGGCCTCCGGCATCAGCACCCGGATTTCGGCGAACATGCCGGGGCGGAGCGTTTTATCGGGGTTACTCAGCGTTGCCCGCACGCGGAAGCTGCGGGTGCCTGTATCCACGCCCGGGTCGATGGCGCTGATGGTGCCTTCGAACAGGACGTCGGGCTGGGACTGCACACGGACCTGGATGATCTGCCCCACCGCCACCCGCGCCAGTTCCCGCTCGGGGAGTGAAAAGTCGGCGTGAATGGGGTCGAGTTGCTCGAGGGGAACGATATCGGAACCGGGCGAGAGAAATTCACCCAGGTCCACGCGGCGAATACCGAGTTGACCGGAGAAGGGTGCGCGAATCTGTTTCTTGCCGATCAGTGCCTGCTGAGCGGTTACCTTAGCAGTGGCGCCGTCGAGGAGTGCCCTGGCCTCGTCGTATTCGGACTGGGAAACCGATTTTTTGGGGAACAGGCTGGCAACGCGTTCAAACTTCAATTCGGCGAGGCGCCGCTCCGCCACCAGGCCCTCGAGAGTGGCGCGATCGGAGGAATCTTCCAGTTGCAGCAAAAGATCCCCCTCGGCGACCGTCCGGCCGGATGTGATGTGAATGCCGCTGACGGTGCCGGAGACCTCGTTGGTCACCTCGATTCCCGACACCGCCACCAGGCTTCCCACCGTGCTGATTTCCGGTGTCCAGGTGTCACTGCGTACCACCGATGCCGCGATGACCGGGGCCGGCATACCGCCGGCCTGGGCGGCCATTCGCTGTTGCGCCATGTAGTGTTTCCAGCCAAAGATGCCGCCGAACAGGATGGCCAGAAACAGGGTGACCAGAAACAGGCGTTTTGCCATCGGGTTTTCCGTTGTCGATTGTGTAAGCGTCTAACGCCCGGAATGCCACCGGGAAGCAGACGATAAAACCGCGTATTCGCGGGCCCTAGTAACGTTTCCGTAACAATAGCGTGGTGGGCGTGCGCTGTGATTCGAGGCGTCCGAGAAACGACATGCCCAATAATGCCCGTGGCGGGAAACTTCCATCTATGACCGTGGCGTCCACGTTGAAAATCTCGATCTGTCCCAGTTTCACGGAACGGAGTTTGACCAGATAGCCCCTTTCCTGTCTTGAGGCCGTTGTCACGCCAATAATTTTACCGTCCATCCGGTAATCAATGCCTAGCCGTTTTGCGGCAGCGGCGTTCAGTACTATCGTAGTCGCACCGGTGTCGACGATGAAATCCACCGGGAAACCATTGATGCTGCCGGTGGTGAGAAACATGCCCTGGTTGTCGACAAAAACGCGATGTTCCTGTCCCGTGTTGGCAACGCTGTCTGCGTCCCGGGGTGATGGGCCGCCCTGTCCCACCCACTTCCTGCTCAGGTCGAGGTGGCGGGTTTCGCCGCCGATCTTCACCACGGCCCTTTCCTCTTCGATGGCGATCAACTCAACCCCTTCGGGGCTCTCTTCGCCGGGCATGAGTACGCGTCGTTCGCCATCTACCAGAAAAATGGCCTTCTGGGAGGACAACAGCAAAAGTTGAACCTCTGCCGCCTTTGCCTGTGTCGGTAGCAGTAGAACCAAACCCAGCAGGGCGGTTGTGGCGTTTTGGCTTCGCATGTGGGGATAGTAGCCCCAGTCGTGGTGCGCCTACCATCCGCAATGGTGCCGTGCCGCCCCGGCTCATGTCATTGAGATTATGCCGCCATTAGTTATCCTTATTCCCCCGGCGGCTCAGCTATTGAGCCAGTGGTATCAAGATAACGGGGCTGTCTGAAAAAGCCGAGAAGGTTATCATGGCCAAGAACGCGGTCCAGTGCCAAAAAGGGCTCAGTCGCGATCAGCGCAAACAGGCACGGATTATCCGCCAGGCCCACTTCAGGCTCAGCGCCAGGGTGCAGGCGATTGACTATGAGCATCCACGCAACATCAGCCAAACCCAGATCGCCAGGCTGGCCCAGAGCGACTGGATCCACCGCGCGCAGAACCTGTTGCTCACCGGACCCTGCGGTAGCGGCAAGCCCTGCCTCGCCGGCGCGCTGGGACATAATACCTGTCTGCATGGCTATACAGCGTCCGCTACTATCGCCTCTCACGACTGCTCCAAGGGGCAGTGTCTGGACTGTTAGCTGAACAAACGTTCTACGGCGAGATGCAGAGAGGTGGCCGAGCGTCAGCTCAGGTGCAACAAGCGATGCAGCAAGGAGGGCTTCTTCAGGATGTTTCTGCTGCGCGGCTGTAGATTTTTCACCACGCTGACCGGCTGGAACGTCCCTTCCGGGTCGTCGCATTGCGCGCAGAGTGGGATTGAGAAGGAATGCCGCTTTCGCCAGACTTCTCTTAGTCTTTCGTATGCAGGGCCGCGCCAGATCTCCTCAAGAGTGTTACGAGTAGCATCTCCGAGCACCAAGCTGGCATCGTAGTCGTAAACGCAAGGCACCACCCGCCCGTCCCACAGGATCTGGATATCGCGGAAAGGCCAGTTACAGTGCCGATCGGCCTCCGGCAAGCGCGATTCCGTCTGCATTTTTCCGCCGGCCCAGCTGTGTAACCCAGTGACCACAAACTTGTCGCCGCGGTCGAGATCCATAAAGGGGCGCCAATGATCGAGAAACATCTCGTATTCTTCTTCGGGAGCCAGGTTATGGCTGAACTGGAAGCGGATCGCGGGGTTTGGCGCTTTTAAGCGATCTCTAACTCGAAAAAAACTCTCGATGTTTGACACCGTGCGTTCAAAGTTGAGCCGCTTGTGATTGTGTTCATAGGTCTCTGCTGTCATCCCATAAAAGCTGAATTTCATTCCGTCGAGACCTGCATCAATCAGCGATTCGGCCAGGTTTTCGTTGAGATTGTGCCCCGTTGTTACGATGTAGGTATATGAAATGCCTTGAGCCTTGGCGAAAGCGACTTTCCGGGCAACTGCTTTGTCCGCCAGCGGCTCTCCGAAACCATGGAGATGCAGTTGTTCTATTTCGGGGTGCCGCCCGCACTCCAGTAAAAGCGTCTTGAACAACTCGAATTCCATCACCCCGGTCTTTCGAGTCATGCTATCCATCGGGCACATGAGGCAGCGGGCAGGGCACGCGTTGGTGTTTTCGATATGGACGACACGGGGGAAGTCAGGTGTTTTAAACATGGGGCGTCAAATCAGATTATTCTGCTTTAGCGCAATGACCAAAATCCCTCCCCCCTTTACGTGGAGGCGGTGAACCCGTTTCAGCAGTTGCTGCGTACTTCTCCATCGCTTCTTATGTGGTTATGGCAATCCTAAAAGTATGTCGTCCTGGAATATTAAGAGCACCTCGAATAATCCGAGATTTCGAGCAGAATAGCAGCGATCAAGCAAACTGAGGACGGATCGGAGGCAACCAGGCTTTTTTGACCAGGGAGACCGGCTGGCAAGGTTGGAGATGCCCGCTGGACCAGGAAGCACGGCAAGAGCCATTATGGCGACAAGAACCACATCAACGTCGACAAGGAGCACAAGCTGATCCGCCGCTATGCGGTCAGCGATGCCAGCGTGCACGACAGCCAGATGTTCGATGAGGTGCTGGACGAAGAGAACAGCGGCTGTTCGGTCTGGGCCGATTCTGCTTACCGGTCGCAGGCGCGTGAGGGGCAGCTTCGCGAACAGGGCTACAGGAGCCGGATTCACCGCAAGGGCAGCAGCCGGCGCGCCTTGAACAGGCAGGAGCAGGTCGCCAACCACCGGCGCTCGAAGGTACGGGCGCGAGTCGAACATGTATTCGGTGATCAGCGCACCCGCCAGGGCTGTGTCCTGGTCCGCACCAAAGGCAAGGTTCGAGCGGCGGTGAAGATCGGGCTGATGACTTTGACGTACAACATGCAACGACTGGAGTTTCTCTCAGGCCGCAATCCGCCTGGTGTGCGGGTTGAGCGTGAGGGAACCGGCCGAACAGGGCTGGATGTGTCGAAAAAGTCGAACGATCAGGGTTGTTTGAATCCGATGACTGCCAGCGTAGCGGAATGGGGTTGTCGACACGTTGGTCACGCCGATGGCGGCGTCAGAACGAATTGATAAGTGCCCCAAATTATGGGGCAGAGCAAAAATATTCCCGCTGACAATCCTCTAGTGGGTACAGTCCGAATGGAGTAGGTGACCCTGGTGCCGAAATGACGTTCCAACGATGCCTGGATGCGGAAGACGGGAATGCCGGCCGGCGGCACCGATTGATCGCCCTGGTGCTGTTGCTGGCGATGCCCCCGGTTTCTGCGGGGATCTTCAAGTGGATCGACGCAAATGGTCAGGTTCACTACGGCGAACGACCCCCGCCCGGGCAGGAGACGCTGGAGGTGCCATCGGCGCCATCGCTGCCCGAGGCAGACGTACGCGATTCGCAGGATCGACTGAATCGGTGGCTGGAAAGGCAGGAGCGCGACCAACAACTTCGCCGGGAGGATGAGGAAAAGGCGCAGCAGGAGGCCTCAGAAAAGGCCCGGGACGATGCCGCTCGGGAGGCCTACTGCCTTCGGCAGCGGCGAAATCTCAGCAAACTGCAAACGGCTCGGCCGATTTACCGGCTTGATGAGCAGGGTGAGCGCGCCTACCTGGACGATGAGGCCCGGGCGAGAAACATCGAACAATTGAGCGCCGAGATACGAAACAACTGCCGTTAGTGGTGGGAAGTCGCCTCAGATCCAGCCCATGCCGACGAGCGAGGCCGCCTTTCGGTCGCCCACCACGATGTAATCCACCAGGCGGATATCAAGCAACGACAGGGCGTCCTTGAGTGCCAGGCTTACCTGATGATCGAGGTCACCGATCGCCGGTGCGGCGGCTGGGCGGTTGTGCCCCGCTATCACGGCCATCGCGTTGTGAGAGATGGCGCGGCGGGCCACGTCTCTCGGGTTGAACGCTGCAGCGGTGACAGTCCCGTGGAAGATCTCCTCGTAGCGAATGATGCGGTTTCGATTGTCGAGAAACAGGCAGGCGAATACCTCGTGGGGGTAGTGACCAAGCCGCGCGCCCAGATACTCGGCGGCATCACTGGGTTTGGAAAGGACTGCATCCCGTTCCAGGCCGGGCGCGAAATAACGATTGGCGATTTCCAGGGCGGCGCGGGTTTGGGCGTACTTGGCCGTTCCCAGACCGGGCGCTGCGCAGAAGGCCGTTGGGCTGGCACATAACATTTCACGCAAACCGCCGAATTCGGCAATCAACGCCTCCGCCGCGGCGACGCCGTCATTGCCGCGCGAGGAAGGTTGCAGGAGTACCGATAGCAGTTCTGCGTCGCTCAGGCCTTTGGGGCCTTCCGTCATCAATCGGTCCCGGGCTCGTGATTCTTTTGCGGTCTTTTTTTCCGTCACGGCGGTTCAGTATCTCCGGCATCGGGGCTCTTCTCCAAGTCTACGACAGGATGAGTTCCCGTGCGCGTCCGGCTACAGCCAGCCCCGTTCCGCCAGCGAGACGGCCGCGGTGTCGCCCACCACGATATGGTCGAGAACCCGGACATCGATCAGCGCCAGTGCCTCCCGGATCCGCTCCGTGATCCGACGGTCGGCGTCACTGGGCTCGGCGACCCCCGAGGGGTGATTATGGGCGAGGATCACCGCCGAAGCGTTGTGGGCCAGTGCTTCGCGGACGATTTCCCGGGGATGCACGGCAGCGCCGTCGATGGTGCCATAAAAGAGTTCCGCGTACTGGATGACCCGGTGGCGGGTATCCAGAAACAGGCAGGCAAACACCTCGCGCCGGTAATGTCCTAAGCGTGCGCGCAGATAGTCCTGTGCTGCGGTCGGCGAGTCGAGCAGAACATCGCGCTGAAGCGCGGCTTCGAGATACCGGCGGGCCAGTTCCAGGGTGGCCTGCAGTTGGGCGTACTTGGCGTCACCGAGTCCGGGTATCCCGCAGAATGACCGGCGGTCGGCGGAATAAAGTTCCCGAATCCCGCCAAACTCCACCAGCATGTCCCGGGCAAGATCGACCGCGCTCTTGCCTGGTCGTCCTGTGCGCAGAAAAATGGCCAGGAGTTCGGCATCGGACAATGCCTGCGGCCCTTTTTCGAGCAGTTTTTCCCTTGGCCGCTCCGCGGCCGGCCAATCGTTAATGGCCATGGCGACACCTCCTTGTGCGCGCTGTTTAAGTCGCCCGGACCCTGGTCGTGGGTTTTTGGCGTTTTCGATGGTCCGGTTAAGCCGCCCCGTGACGGCCCGCGTGTCTTGCTGGCCCCGGTGCGAGGCGAAGGACGCCCGATCCAGAACGCCCGTCAATACCGCCGATATCACGACGGTCCGGCGAATAATGACATACCACATGAGCTTGTCGTTAGCGATCTGCGGTGCGTTCATAAAAGCGCGCAGCAGGTGGATAGAAGAGATGGCCACGATGGCGGCGGTGACCTTCAATTTCAGCGTACCCGCGTCCAGCTTTGCAGGCCGGCCGGGCTGGGCCGGCCTCTGCCTCGTCGATGTCGAGACGGGCGACGAAGTTCTCGTAGCCGGAAAACACATCACCATGACCACCAGGCTGGCCACCAGCACCATGTCGGCCTGCTGCATGGTCCAGATGTGGATGAGCACATGGGCGACTGCCTGGAAGCATTGGATGCCAAGGGTCACCACGGCCTGTGACAGTCCCGGGTACCTTGGTCAGGTTAGTGGTTACTTGCGCGCTTTGCCCTGACAAGCCTTTGCAGTAAGCTTGTCTGCACGTTTTTCTGGTACCCGAAACATGCTGAATTCACGACGAATTCTCCTTGGTGTCACCGGTGGTATCGCCGCCTACAAGGCCGCGGAGTTGACGCGATTGATGGTCAAGTCCGGGGCCGAGGTCCAGGTGGTGATGACCCGTGCCGCCACGAACTTTGTGGGAGAACTCAGCTTTCAGGCATTGTCGGGCCGTCCCGTCAGGGTGGATTTGTTCGACGCGGCCCACGAGGCGGCCATGGGGCATATTGAATTGGCCCGTTGGGCAGACCTGGTCATGGTGGCGCCTGCCAGCGCGGATTTTCTGGCGCGACTCGCTCAAGGCCGGGCCGATGACTTGCTCACCACGCTTTGCCTGGCGACCTCGGCACCGCTCGCGGTGGCGCCAGCGATGAATCGACAAATGTGGGCGAATGCCGCGACTCAGGCCAATCTGGGTGTGATTTCTGACCGGGGGGTGCACTGCTGGGGGCCGGCCGAAGGCGATCAGGCCTGTGGTGAAACGGGCCTGGGCAGGCTGCTCGAACCGGCCCGATTGATGGAGCAGCTTGAGGCCCTGCTGTGTCAGGGTCCGCTCAGTGGCGTACGGGCATTGGTCACCGCCGGTCCGACCCGCGAACCCCTCGACCCGGTGCGTTTTCTCGGTAATCGCAGTTCGGGAAAGATGGGCTACGCGGTGGCGACCGCCCTCGCCGCATTCGGCGCCGATGTGACCCTCGTCAGCGGTCCTGTCGCCTTGGCGGCACCCCGCGGGGTTGAGCGGATCGATGTGGAAACCGCCGCTGAGATGCATGCGGCGGTGGAGGCCCGCGCGGGCGCTTGCGACCTCTTTGTGGCCACCGCAGCCGTGGCGGACTATCGGCCGGATCTCGCTGCACCGGAGAAAATAAAGAAGACGTCCGAGGCACTAGAGGTTCGCCTGGTTCGCAATCCGGACATTCTGGCGATGGTGGCCTCGCGCGAGAATCCGCCGTTCACGGTGGGCTTTGCCGCGGAGACGACCGAGGTAGAGCGCTATGCGCTCGGCAAACTCGAGTCCAAGGGCCTCGACATGATTGCCGCCAACGACGTGGGGGTGGGGCGGGCCTTCGATCGCGACGATAATGCGCTCACGCTGCTATGGCCTGGCGGACGCCAGTCCCTGCCCCGATCGGACAAGGCGTCGCTGGCGCGGGAACTGGTTAAAACAATTACGGAACGTATGAATGCACGAGCTTCAACTGAAAATTCTGGATGATCGACTGGGTGGCGAGTTTCCCTTGCCCGCCTATGCCACAGAGGGTTCCGCGGGAATGGATTTGCGGGCCATGCTGGAGGAGGCGTTGACCATAGAGCCCGGCGAGACCCATCTGATTCCCACCGGCATGGCGATCCATATCGGTGATCCGGGTCTGGCGGCGGTCATCCTGCCGCGCTCGGGGCTCGGCCACAAGCATGGGATCGTGCTAGGTAACCTGGTTGGCCTGATCGATTCCGACTATCAGGGGCAGCTCTTCGTCTCATGCTGGAATCGCGGCGATACGAGGTTCGAGATTTCCGTGGGCGAACGCATTGCGCAGTTGGTGCTGCTCCCCGTGGTGCATGCCCGGCTGCACGTGGTTGAGGAATTCGACGAGTCCGAGCGGGGCCAGGGCGGGTTCGGCCACTCCGGTCGTGAATAAGCCTCTGGTTTGCAGGCCCGGCACTGTGCCCGGCCAGCGAAAATTTTAGTGATAAGGGTCGAGGAAGCATCACATCCATGAGTATGTCCACGGAACAAGCCCAGAAGGTTGCCCACGTCCTGACAGAGGCGTTGCCCTATATCCGGCGCTTCGCCAACAAGACGGTGGTGATCAAGTATGGCGGAAACGCCATGGAGAACGAGGAGTTGAAGAGCAGCTTCGCCCGTGACGTCACGCTTATGAAAACCGTGGGCATCAACCCGGTAGTGGTGCACGGCGGTGGCCCTCAGATTGGCGGATTGCTCAAGCGCCTGGGCAAGGAGAGTGAGTTCGTCCAGGGTATGCGGGTTACCGATTCGGAAACCATGGATGTGGTGGAAATGGTGCTCGGCGGGCTGGTTAACGCGGAGATCGTCAATCTCATCAACCGCCATGGCGGAGGCGCTGTAGGCCTGACGGGTAAGGACGGCGACCTGATCCGGGCACGCAAACTCTTTCTGAGGCGGGATGCACCCGAGGCCCAGGCGCCGGAAATTATCGACATCGGCCATGTGGGCGAGGTGGAGAGTATCGACGTACGCGTCCTTCACATGCTGGTGAACAGTGATTTTATCCCCGTGATAGCCCCCATCGGTGTGGGTAAGGAGGGACACTCCTACAACATCAACGCCGATCTGGTGGCCGGCAAGGTGGCCGAGGTGATGCAGGCCGAAAAGCTGATTCTGCTGACCAACGCCGCCGGCTTGACGGATAAGGAAGGCACAGTGCTGACCGGATTGACGGCCCAGCGCGTCGACGAGCTGATCGCTGATGGCACCATCTATGGCGGCATGTTGCCCAAAATCCGAACCGCGCTCGATGCGGTAAAGGCCGGCGTTGGTGCATCTCACATTATCGACGGGCGGGTGCCGCACGCGGTGATGTTGGAACTCTTCACCGACCAGGGCGTGGGAACGCTCATTCGTCGTCGCTGATCTGCAGGCAGGCATTGGCCGATGATGACCCCGACACCGAAATTCCCAGGCATTCACAAGCTTCAGGAGCCCGACAGCAACAGCGGGATTGTCTGGTCGAGCCTGGGCCCCGGTAGGGTGGCACCGCGCCGGATCCGGATGGCGTGGCGACCTGCGCACCAAGAGCCAACCGGGTTCTTCGCTGGAATCCCGGGAAAAGAACCCCTGATGCATCACTTGGGCGAGTGCCCCGGGAGCTGACATGCCAAGACCATCGCGCAAGAACGAGATGCTGGAGGCCCTGGCGCGGTTGCTGGAACAAAATCCCAGTGAGCGCATTACCACGGCCGCAATGGCCAGGGCCGCGGGCGTGTCTGAAGCAGCGCTCTACCGGCATTTCGCGAGCAAGGCAAAGATGTTCGAGGCCTTGATTGGTTTTGCCGAGGAGTCCGTCTTCACGCGTATCAACCAGATACTCGAGGAGGACAAGGACACCGCCAGTCGCTGTTACTTCATCTGTTATCTGTTGCTCGGCTTCTCAGACCGCAATCCGGGCATTACCCGGTTGTTGCTGGGCGATGCGCTGACCGGTGAAAATGAGCGACTGCACACTCGCGTGCAACAGTTTTTTCAGCGCATAGAGACCCAGTTCAAGCAGGTATTGCGTGAGGCCCGCCTGCGTGGGGAGCCGGGATATCGTCTGGAGCCGGAACTGGCGGCGCGTTTATTGACGGACTGGCTTGAGGGGCGGATGCACCACTACCGGCGATCCCAGTTTACCGAGTCTCCTTTGACGCAACTGGAGCCGGTGTGGGAGGCGTTTCAGCAGGTGGTGTTTTTGCGTCGCCCTTAACGCTATCGATGATGGCTGGCCGGAATCCGCGACGAATATTCCAGGCCTGCTCGCTGTCGCAAAGCCGGTCGCCAATGGGTGTGGAGTAACACTGCAGATCCAGGAACACCCAACTTCCATCAATGTCGTCGCGGGGAATCAGCGATACCGTCAGGCTCATATCCTCGCTGCGTCGTGGCGGCGCGGTCAGTAATATGGCCTCCGCCGCGAGGACGATGGGCGTCTGGGCATGTTCCCTGAGATACTGGCGTGCCGCATCCCAGTACCCTGCGCATTGATCGTCTCCCTCGCAGGCCACCACCGTATCCAGTTGAAGGGTGGTTTTCTCACCCTCGATCACTTGAAACTGGCCGGGTTGCGGCTGCAGATTCTTTAATTCCTGGTAGCGTTGGAGGTAGCGGGCATACTCCTCGCGGATCTCGAGCTTGCGCTCCTCTTGTTGAACAATCTGTCCGTAGGCCTCTTGGATCTGTTGGCGCACGGTGGCCATCTGGGACTGGTAGGATGGACTGACGGTCTCGTTTTTGGCGAGTTTGTCGTTGACCTCCTGCTGCATGGTCACCAGATTCTGTTTCATCCGTTTCAGGTTGTTGAAGATGACACCGATGGAGATGTCCACCGTGGCCATTTTGCCGTCGCGGGCCATTTTGACGTCGTCGTCCGTGGGAAAGGCGCGCAGCAGCACCCGGTCGGTTTCGCGCTGGTTGGCGATCAACTGCGCCTGTTCGCGGCGCATCCGGTTGAGTTCCTGTTCCCGCGCGTATTCCTCGGCTGTCTTGGTGGGTTCGATTTCCCGAATCGGAACGCCGCTCGGGCTGTAGACAGTGCGTGCACTGTCGCGATGCTCCGGCGGTATTCGGTCGGCATAGTGCACCTTGCCGTTTTCGTCCACCCAGCGAAAAAGCCCGGCGCCGAAGACGGTCGAACCGCAGAGCAGCAGCGATAGGGATATTGCGAAACAGTTTGTTCTGGTCATGCCCAAATGCGTCATTCCCGATGGGCGTCTCGTTGCCGTTTTATAATTGTCCGCCCAATCATGCCTGAGTCGTCCCGTTGTTTGAACAACTGCTGCTGTTTTTGATCTCCTTTTTCGCCAACCTGTTCTCCGCTTTTTCCGGGGGCGGGGCAGGTTTGGTGCAGTTGCCCGCGTTGCTGTTTTTGGGTCTTCCTTTCGGCGTTGCGCTCGCCACTCACAAGGTGGCCTCGGTGGCGCTCGGCCTCGGCGCTACGGTCCGCCATCTACGCGAGGATAACCTAGAACGGCTTTTTATTGTGTTTCTGCTGGTGACGGGGCTTCCCGGGGTGGTATTGGGGGCGAGCCTGATTCTGGACGTGCCGGAGCGCATGGCGGAGATGGCATTGGGCATATTGACCCTGGGGCTTGGCCTTTACTCCGTGACGCGCAAAGAACTTGGTCAGGCGTATCGGCCGCTGCATCGTGGAGCCGGTGGTTTGATGGTCGGCGGAGTCATGCTCTTTTTTATCGGGGTGCTCAATGGCTCCCTGACCTCCGGGACCGGTTTGTTTGCGACCCTTTGGCTGGTGCGCTGGTTCGGTCTGGATTATAAACGGGCCGTGGCGCACACCCTTGTTCTCGTAGGCCTGTTCTGGAACGGGGTGGGGGCGCTCACGCTCGGTGTCCAGGGATCTATTCGATGGGACTGGGTTCCGGCATTGCTGCTTGGTTCACTGCTCGGCGGGTATGCTGGCGCCCATCTTTCCATCGTCAAGGGCAATCGCTGGATAAAGCGCGGATTCGAGGTGGTGACGGTGCTGGTGGGACTGAAGCTCCTGATCGGCTGATCGTTGGCGGGAGAGCGCCTGCCGCGGGCGCTTGGCGCTAACTGCCGTAAGGACTATGCATGTCAATGCAGTCTTGTGGGCAATTGATCAAAATAGAGAGATTCAATCCAGGTTTGGAGTGTGCTGTGATGAAAATGCGTTCGGTCTTCGTTGCCTGCCTGTGGTGGCTGGTGTCTGTAACCCAGAGTCTGGCAGCGGAAATGTCTCCTCTGGAGCTCCTTGGCAAGACGCTTTTCTTTGATCCGACCCTGTCGGAACCGGCGGGGCAATCCTGCGCCAGCTGCCATGATCCGCTCGCCGGGTTCGCTGACCCCGACCGGCACCAGCCAACCTCCGAGGGTGTGATACCGGGACTGTTCGGCGGGCGCAACACCCCCTCCGCTGCTTACGCATCATTCAGTCCCGAGTTCCACCTGGATGCCGAAGAAGGGATCTATGAGGGCGGCCAGTTCTGGGACGGAAGGGCGCCCACGCTGGAAGCGCAGGCCGGCGAGCCACTGCTCAATCCCGTGGAAATGGCGAACGTGGACAAGGCGATGGTAGTGGGAAAGGTCCGCCGTGCACCCTATGCGGACCGTTTCCGCGAGATCTTTGGCGCCGACGCCCTGGACGGCGTAGAGCGTGCCTACCATCACATCACCGTTGCTCTCGCGTCCTATGAGCGTAGCGCGGAACTCAATCCATTCTCCTCGAAGTACGATGCCTACCTGGCGGGATCCATCGAATTGTCCCCTCTGGAACGCAAGGGTCTCGAACTTTACGAACGTGAGGACAAGGGAAACTGCGCGGCATGTCATCCGAGCCAGCCGACTGATGACAAAATACCGCCGTTGTTTACCGACTTCACCTACGACAACCTGGGGACGCCGGCGAATCCGCTCAATCCCTTCTACGGAATGGCGAAAAAATTCAACCCCGACGGGGCGGCCTACCTGGACCCCGGGCTTGGCGCCAACCCCTTGGTCGATGGCTCAGCGGAGAAGGGGAAGTTCAAGGTGCCGACGCTGCGCAACATCGAACACACGTCCCCTTACATGCACAATGGCGTTTTCGATTCTCTGAGCGAGGTGGTGGAGTTCTACAACAGCCGCGATACGGAAGCCCGCTGGGGTTCGCCCGAAATCGCCGAAAATGTGAACAAGGACGAACTGGGCGACCTCGGTCTTACAGACGACGAGATAGCCGCCATCGTGGCGTTTATGAGGACGTTATCGGACGGCTATCAGGAGGCTCGGCCCGGTACCGCGGCAGAAGGCTAAACTCCAACGAACAGAAATGTGGGTTACCGGTTGAACGATAACAGGAAAAAACTCGACCCATGAATTTCGCGCCGCTTGATCATCTGGTCCAGTTGCCGGTGTCCCGCAGACCGGTCCGGCCGATCGTGTTTGGCCGCTGGTTTGGCTTCGAGGTGAAGGCATTGAAGGCCATGGGTGTTTACGCAGCCGGTGAGATGGGTTGGCGGGCCAGGGTGTCGACGCCCGCCTACGGCTATCTGTTCACTTCCAGCCGGGAAGCAGACCCGCAGGCGACCGGCCGCCAACAGGTGGTGGGGGCGGCCTTTTTCGATCGCAACGTCGAAGAAGGCGTGGCGGCCGAGTGGTTCATGACCGGCGTCTGGCTGCATCCGCTTGCGCGGGGCAGGGGGCATTTCGTGCGCGCCCTGCCCGAACTCGAGCAGGCCTTCGGGGAGTTTGCTATCTGCGGTCCCTACAGCCCGACATTCCAGCGCCTGATGGAAAAACACCCGGAGGTGCGTTCCCACACGGTCGAACATATGATGACGACTTCCTGACGGACCGGGTCACCGGCAGCGTCATGACCGGGAAATCCTGATCAGACGCCGTAGGTCTCCCGATAACGCCTGATCGCCTTGAGGTATTCCACCTTGTCGGTGTCGCCCTCGAGAAATTCGGTGACATGTTCCAGGCGGGCGATGGCCGCCACCGGCACGCCGATGTCTTGTTCCACTTCCTGGACGGCGGATTTTTCGCCCTTGCCGACCTCCTGTCGGTCGAGTGCGATAACGACTCCGGCGGGTCGTGCCCCCTCGGCCTGGATGATCTCCACCGATTCCCGCACGGATGTGCCGGCTGAGATCACATCGTCAATGATCAGCACACCGCCCTCGAGGGCATGGCCGACCACGATGCCGCCTTCTCCATGGTCCTTGGGCTCCTTGCGATTGAAGGCGTAGGGGACATCCATTCCGTGGTTGTCGTAGAGTGCGGCGGCAGTGACCGCGGCCAGCGGAATGCCCTTGTAGGCGGGGCCGTAGAGAACGTCAAACTCGATACCGGAGTCGATTATCGTGCGGGCGTAATAGCGCCCCAGGTGTGCCAGGCCGCCGCCGGTGTTGAACAGTCCCGTATTGAAGAAATAGGGGCTTAGACGACCCGATTTGAGGGTGAATTCGCCGAAGCGCAAGACGCCTGCTTGAAGGGCGAACTCGAGAAAATCGCGCTGATAATCCTGCATGATCAGTGGAGTGGCCGGAAGGGAAAAACCGCATTTTCGTTCGACAATGAGATCCAATCAAGCAAACAGTGTTCAATCCTGCCAATGTGCTTCACTTGGTGAATTGATGCCGAGGGGATTCAGCCTCTGATGTTGACAGATCCCGATTTACTGAGACAGGCCGCCCTGATCGACGGGGACTGGGTGGGCGCGGACAGCGGCCGACACTACCCTGTCCTTGACCCCGCCACGGGCGAATCAGTCGGTCGGGTTCCCAGGATGGACGGTGGCGAGACGCGTCGTGCGATTGCCGCTGCCGAACGTGCGTTGCCCGCCTGGCGCAGCATGACGGCGAGGGAGCGGGCCGGTTTGTTGCAGCGCTGGCACCGGCTGATCCTGGAGAATCAGGAAGATCTGGCCGTCATCATGACCCGCGAACAGGGGAAGCCCTTGCCTGAGGCACGGGGGGAGATTGCCTACGCGGCGAGTTTTGTCGACTGGTTTGCTGGCGAGGGCAGGCGGATTTATGGCGAGGTGATTCCCGCCAACAGCCGGGAATGCCGTGTCCTGGTGCTGAAACAGCCGATAGGCGTTGTCGCGGCCATCACCCCGTGGAATTTTCCGGCGGCCATGATCACCCGCAAGGTCGCAGCCGCCCTGGCGGCGGACTGCACGGTCGTGGCAAAGCCTGCGCAAGAGACGCCGTTTTCCGCGCTGGCCCTGGCCGTGCTGGCGGAACGGGCTGGAATCCCTGCCGGGGTCTTCAATGTGTTGACGGGGGATGCGCAGGCCATTGGTGCCGAGATGACGGCCAACCCGGCGGTGCGCAAACTCTCCTTCACCGGTTCGATCGAAGTCGGCCGTCTGCTCCTGCGCCAGTGCGCGGACACCATCAAGAAGGTGTCGCTGGAATTGGGCGGTCACGCCCCGTTTATCGTGTTCGAAGATGCCGATCTCGACGCCGCGGTAGGGGCCGCGGTGGCGTCCAAATACCGCTGCAGCGGCCAGACCTGTGTCTGCGCCAACCGGCTGTACGTCCACTCTACCGTTCACGATGAATTCGTCGCCAGGCTGGCGAAGGCGAGCGAGCGGTTGACCCTGGGTAACGGCATGGACGAGGGCGTCGATCTGGGTCCGCTGATCAGCGAATCGGCGGTCATCAAGGTGGAACGGCATATTCGCGACGCGGTGCAAAAGGGGGCTGCCGTCGTCACCGGTGGCGGTCGCCACGATTTGGGCGGCACCTTCTTTTCCCCCACCGTGTTGTCGGGTGTCACCCCCGGGATGATGATCATGCAGGAGGAAACCTTCGGCCCGGTGGCGCCCGTGGTGCGTTTTGAAACCGAGGCGGAAGTGATATCCCAGGCGAACGCCACCGAGTACGGACTTGCGGCCTACTTTTTCAGCCGCGACCTGGGCCGGGTCTGGCGCGTGGCCGAAGCACTCGAGTTTGGCATGGTGGGTGTCAACACCGGGATCATCTCGGCGGAAAATGTGCCCTTCGGCGGTGTCAAGCAATCGGGTATCGGACGCGAGGGCTCGAAATACGGCATCGAAGAGTACCTCGAACTGAAATACCTCTGTTTTTCGGGCATTCACTCGCCGACGGAATAAACACCGGGGAGGGGATGATCCGCGATCGATATCAGCGTCACGGCGGTTTCGGCGATCACCTGTCAGATGCCGGATTAGCCTTGGCTTGGTTGAGGGCCTCGGGGTTGCCCGGAAAGACCACCAGGTGGTCGATCTCGAGACTGATTCCCAGTCGCGTCCCTACTTCGTGATCGTGATGCGAGGGCGTCAGGCACAGCACCTCGGCGCCGCTGTTGAGTTGCAGTGTGTAGAGAAAATGCGAGCCACGAAACGCCCGGTCGGTGACCTCGGCGGTTCGTGGGCTGCAGTCGTCGTGCTGGATGTCGTCCGGTCGCACCAATACCTCCACCGGGCAACCGGTTCTGCACCCGGGCGGCACCTTGCCGGTGATGATGGCCAGCTCGGTCTCCACTTCGTTTTCATTGAGCACCTTGCCCGGCAGCAGCGCACCCTGACCGATGAAATCGGCGACGAAGCGGTGTTGCGGGCGGTGGTACAGGTTGTAGGCCGAGTCCCATTGCAGCAGCCGTCCGCTGTCCATGACACCCACCCGGTCTGCCATGGCGAAGGCCTCATTCTGATCATGGGTGACCAGCAGGCCGGTGATGCCCTCTTCCTTGAGAATGTGGCGGACTTCGGCGGCGAGGGTCTCGCGAAGCTCGATATCGAGGCTTGAGAAGGGTTCGTCGAGCAGCAACAGATGGGGCCGCGGCGCCAGTGCCCGGGCCAGGGCGATCCTTTGTTGCTGGCCTCCCGAAAGTTCATGGGGATAGCGGTCGCCGAGACCCGGCAATCCGATCAGTTCCAGCAGGGCCCTGACCCGCCGATTCTGCTCACGCCATTTATAGTTGCTGATACCGAAACTGATGTTGTCGGCCACCGACAGGTGCGGGAAAAGGGCGAAGTCCTGAAACACCATCCCGATGCCACGTTTCTCCGGGGCAATTTCCTGTCCGGGGTGGCTCATAATCTGGCGGTTGATGAGAATGGTGCCGGAGACCACCGGCTCGAAACCGGCGATGGCGCGCAGCAGCGTTGTCTTGCCGCATCCGCTAGGGCCCAGCAGGCAGCCGATTTCGAACTGGTTGAGCCCGAGGCTGACCTCGTTGACCACCGGGTGGCTGTTGTAGGCCACGGAAACGGATTCGAGTTCAAGCAACGAATTCACGTCAGATCAGTCCCCGATTGTCCTCTGGAAATGGCGCGGCTCAGCATGATGATGGGGATGATACCCGCTGCGACGATCATCAGGGCGGGCGCGCCGGCGTCGGCGAGACGTTCGTCGCCGGCCATTTCGTAGGCCCGTATGGCCAGGGTGTTGAAATTGAAGGGACGCAGGATCAGGGTTGCCGGCAATTCCTTGAGTACATCCACGAAGACCAGCAACAGGGCAGTGAGCACGGTGCTTTTCATCAGAGGAAGGTGAATCTCCCGCAGGACGGCGAGAGGGCGCCGGCCCAGGGAGCGGGCGGCGTCGTCCATGGAAAGCTTGATCTTGCCGAGCCCTGCCTCCACTGCCTGTACCGACACGGAAAGGAAGCGCACGGTGTAGGCGAAGAGCAGGGCCACCAGGGTTCCCGACAGCAGCAGTCCCGTTGAGATATCAAAGGTAGACCGCATCCAGGCGTCGATGCTGTTGTCGATCCACGCCAGGGGCAGGAGCACGCCCACGGCGATGACGGTGCCGGGAACCGCGTATCCCATGGACGCCACGCGCACCCCGACGGTGACGCTTCTGCCCGGTCGAAGGCGACGGCCATAGGCCATGAACAGCGCGAGTGTCACCGCGATGACGGCGGCCGCTGCGGCAAGCATCAGGCTGTTGAAGGTCAGCTGGAAGAAGTGGCTGTCAAGGCTGGTATCGGCGGTGGTGATGGACCAGTAAAGCAGTTGCAGGGCGGGGATCAGGAATCCCAGGATCAGGGGCAGGGCGCAGGCTGCCACGGCCAGCCATTTGTTTCGGCCCTGCAGGACATAACGCCCCGGCCGCCGGGTGTTCTGGCTGGTGTGGTGAAACCGTGCCCTGCGGCGTGACCAGCGCTCGATGAGGATGAGTGCGAATACAAACCCCAGCAGCATGGCGGCGAGTTGGGCGGCGGCAGCGCTGTCGCCGAGCCCGAACCAGGTACGGAAGATGCCCGTGGTGAAGGTGCTGACACCGAAATACTGGACGGTACCGTAGTCGGCGAGGGTTTCCATCAGGGCGAGCGACAGTCCGGTGACGATCGCCGGTCGCGCCAGCGGCAGAGAGACCCGGAAGAAACCCTTCCAGGGACCGTTGCCCAGGGTCCTGCTGACCTCCATCACACTATGGGATTGTTCCAGAAAGGCTGCCCGCGCCAGCATATAGACGTAGGGATAAAGCACCAGCGACAACATGAGCACGGCGCCACCGAGCGAACGGATCTCTGGAAACCAGTAATCGCCGTAGCGCCAGCCGAACCATTCCCTCAGCTGGGTCTGAACCGGCCCCTCGAAATCCAGAACCCCCGTGTAGGTGTAAGCGATGATGTAGGCGGGAATGGCCAGGGGCAGCAGCAGGGTCCAGGAAAACAGGCGCCTGCCCGGGAACTCGCACACGCTGGTAAGCCAGGCGGTGGAGACGCCAAGCAGCAGGGTGCCGAAGGTCACGCCGGCCATCAGCAGCAGGGAGTTGATGACGTAGTCGGCGAGGACGGTCTCCACCAGGTGGTAGAGCACGTCGCCGGAGGGGTGAAAAATAAAGCTCACCACCACCAGGACCGGAATGGAAACCAGCGCGGCAATGAACAGCACGCCGGCCGACCAGGGGTTCGGCAGGCGGATGTCAGGCAGGGATTTTGCTCGCGCGATCTCAGTCATGCAGCTTGTGGTCGGAACCGGCTTCTTTGTTCACAAGATTTTCTCATTTCCGCAACGCGTAAAACCGGGCTCCCCGCTGAGGAGCCCGGCTGCATGGCTGGGACGGCGATTCCCGCTGCCCGCCAAGGATATGTCCTATTGATCCACTATTTCCAGCCTGCGCGGTCCATCAGGCGAACGGCGGTGGGGTTGTTCTCGCCCAGCAAAGACAGGTTCAGACTGTCGGCCTTGAACTTACCCCAGCTTTCGAGGGTGGGGCTCCATTTCACCCCCTCGCGAACCGGGTACTCCTGATTTGCCTCCGCGTACCATTCCTGGGATTCGGGGCTGACAAGAAACTCCATCAACGCGACCGCGTTGTCCCTGTTCTTAGCGGCCTTGGTGACACCGATGCCGCTGACATTGACGTGGGTTCCACGATCGCCCTGGTTGGGCCAGAAGATGGCCACCTTTTCCGCAGCCTGACGCTGTTTCTCGTCATTGCCGTTGATCATCATGCCGAAATAGTAGGTGTTGGCAACGGCGACATCGCACAGGCCCGCGGCCGCCGCCTTGATCTGGTCGCGGTCTCCACCCTTGGGGGGGCGTGCGAAGTTACCCACAAAGGCTTGCGCCCATTGCTCGGTGGCTGCCTCCCCGTCGGAGGCGATCATGGAGGCGACGAGCGACTGGTTGTAGATGTTGCCCGATGAGCGGATGCATATTTTACCCTTCCATTTTTCGTCGGCCAGAGCTTCGTAGGTGGACAGCTCGGTGGGTGACACCGCGTCTTTGACGTAGAAGATGGGGCGCGCCCGCTGGGAGAGCCCGTACCACTGATTTTCTGGATCGCGGAGATTTTGCGGAACCGCGGTTTTGAGCGCATCGGATTCGACGGGCTGCAGAACGCCGGCGACCTTGGCCCGATGCAGTCTGCCGGCATCCGCAGTAATGAACAGATCGGCCGGTGTGTTCGCGCCTTCGGATTTCAGACGCTCCAGCAGGGCGTCGTCTTTTCCCGTGACAAGATTGACGGTGATTCCGGTTTCGCTGGTGAAGCGGTCCAGCAGGGGCTTGATGAGCGCCTCTTTACGGGCGGAGTAAAGATTGACCTCGCCATCGGCCACGGACGGCATGGCAGCGGTGACTAGGGTTGCCGTCAGCAGCGCCTGGAAGACTGTTTTCATGTCGCGGGACTCTCAAATCTGTGGTTGATAGATGCAAGAAGACAATAATGCAAATGATAACGATTCGCAATAAAAATTTCGCAGTGGGTTTATAGGGAGGCTTGAGCGACAATGGCCCGCGATTTTCAGCGATGGATCCGAGCATGAGCGATACCACTGGCGGGCACAGGGGATGGCGGGCCTCTCTCTCGGCCTATCTGCATCCGCGGGTCATCGCCATGTTGTTCCTCGGGTTCTCGGCCGGAATGCCGCTGCTGTTGATTTTCGCCACCCTCTCGCTGTGGCTTCGCGAGGCCGGAGTCGACCGTGGTGAGGTGACCTACTTCAGCTGGGCGGCGCTCGGTTATTCCTTCAAATTCGTCTGGGCGCCGCTGATCGACAAGCTGCCATTGCCGGTGCTGTCGGGTTGGCTGGGACAGCGTCGGGGCTGGATGCTTGTGGCGCAGATCGGCGTGGTGGCGGCGATCTGCATGATGGCAATGAACGATCCCAGCACCGAAGCAGGCCTGGCATGGATGGCGGTGGCGGCGGTGATGCTGGGGTTCATGTCGGCCACCCAGGACATCGTCATCGACGCCTATCGCATCGAGGCGGTGGAGCCCGACCTCCAGGCGCTGATGGCGGCCACCTATGTGGCCGGTTACCGCCTGGGCATGCTGATGGCGGGCGCCGTGGCTCTTTATACCGCGGAGTGGCTGGGGTCGACCTCCGACCTGTATGTCTACGAGGCCTGGCGCTGGACCTACTTTCTGATGGCCGCGACCATGCTGGTGGGCATCGTTACCACACTGGTTATCAGTGAGCCCGTGTCCCGCGCGCCATCCACCTACTTTCACGGTACCTCCGATTACATTCGATTTGTCGGGATCTTCGTGATTTTCGTCAGTGCCTTTGTGGCCAGCTTTCTGCTGCTGTCGGGTGTGGTGGCGGGAATCAATGGCGCCATTGCCGGGGATGCCGGGCAGCACAAGGCGCTGGCCGGATTTCTGTCGGAGGCCCTGCGCCTGCTGATGTCGCTGGCGGTGGCGTTGGGCGCGGCCTGGGCCGCGGTACGGCTGGGAGTCGCGCGCCGGGAGATGGTGCGCGACACCTATGTGGCCCCGGTGGCCGATTTTTTTCAGCGCTATGGCCGGCCGGCCTTCATTATTCTGCTGCTTGTCGGGTTCTACCGGGTGTCCGATATTGTGCTCGGCGTGATATCCAATGTCTTCTACAACGACATGGGATTCAGCAAGGAGCAGATCGCCACCGTGACCAAGGTCTTCGGTATCTGGATGACCATCCTCGGCGGTTTTCTCGGCGGGCTGCTCACGATACGTTTTGGGGTGATGCGGATTCTCATGCTGGGTGCCGTGATGACGGTGGCCACCAATTTGCTGTTCATCCTGCTGGCGCAGGCGCCGGGGGACGTCTTCCTGCTTTTCGTGGTCATCGGCGCCGATAACATAACCGGGGGGCTTGCCGTTGCCGCCTTCGTGGCCTATCTGTCGAGCCTTACCAGCCTTTCCTTTACAGCGATTCAGTACGCGATCTTCAGTTCGTTGATGACGCTGTTCCCAAAATTGCTGGGTGGCTATTCAGGGCAGGTGGTCAACACTGTGGGTTACGAGGTCTTTTTCTTCGGCGCGTCGCTCATTGGCGTGCCGGTATTTTTGCTTGTCTATCTGGCCAATCGTTATGCCCCGGCCGGCAGGGGGAATACCCCGTCATGACCGAAACGCTGTCGCTGGTGGCGGCTTTCACCGCCGGCCTGATGGGCGGTGTGCATTGCCTGGGCATGTGCGGCGGCATTGTCGGTGCGTTGACGCTCGGAACGGATGGCGGGCGCGGTGAATCCGGTCCCCGTTGGGCCCTGGTGTTGTCTTACAACAGCGGAAGGATTCTCAGCTACGCGGCTGCCGGCGCCATCATGGGCGGCATTGGCGCACTGGTGGTGGCCTATGCGCCGATCCAGTCAATCCAGAACACGCTTCTGTTCGTGGCGGGCGTGTTCATGGTTCTTCTGGGACTCTACCTCGGCGGATGGTGGCGCGTGGTGGCCAGAATCGAGCGTCTCGGTGGCGGGATCTGGCAACGCCTGGAGCCCCTCGGGCGGCGATTCCTGCCAGTGCGAACACCGCAGCAGGCGCTGGCGATCGGGCTGCTTTGGGGTTGGATTCCCTGCGGCCTGGTTTACACCATGCTTATCTGGGCGGTGGCGTCCGGCAGCGCCCTCAACGGCGCGCTACTGATGCTGGCGTTTGGTGCGGGAACCCTGCCAAATCTCGTCGCCATGGGGTTTTTCGCATCGTCGCTGGCACCCCACCTGCGCCGGCCCTGGGTGAAATGGTTGGCCGGCGCGGTGGTGATCGTGCTCGGGGTACTCACACTGTGGCGGGCGATCTGACCCGTCTGCGAGTGAGTCAGGGTCGGGTATAGAAATCCTGAGACCAGCGTGCCGAGAAGCTTTTGGGCGCGCCCATGGGCTGGACTTCGATACCGAAGGTGAGGGTTTCACCGTGCTGGATCAGGAAATCGCCGATGTAATAAATGGCGTCGCCCTCACGGATCTCACGCACCGCGATCGGGCGTTGCTGGCCGAGGTAGTTCGTGGACCATGCGCGAACGCTCGCCGGCACCGGAACCCCGGTGGTGTCCTGCTCGTTTTTGATGACGCTGATGTTGATCATGCCGCGATTGCGGCTGCGTGGAATTCTGTAACTCCTTGATATTTCTGGGGTAAGAATGTCCGTAGTGATAGCATTGTGGTGAATGGTGAATCCGTCGGCCTGGGTGCTGTTCTCTGCGAGCGCCTGACCGCATAGCAAAATAAATATCGCAGCCAAGACTGGCTGGAATAGTCTGTACATCATCCCTTGTTCTCCTCCGAACCGGTAATCCGGTTTGCCTGAAAATATAGACCAGTAATCGGGAGGGTTTTATTTCGACCCTTTGCCCGATCCGCATCATCGATGAATTTCCGTTTTTTTACAAACGGTTGCGATCTCGAGTGGTGAACTGGCCCCGACCGACTACAATTCTGTTACGTTAGCGCCCCCATTTCAGCAGGAGCAGGTCTGCGCGGCGGAGAATAAAAATGGCATCTCAAACTGAAAAAATGTGCGAAGTCGCTCAAGCCTATTGCGATTTAATCGAGAAGGCCGCTGTGACCTCACCTCCTGACGGTTGGCTGAATAACGTTGCTACACTCCTGCCCAGGATCAATGCGGCGGTGGCGGGCCTCGACGGCCAGGGCAGCCTGCCCGCCATCAAGACGCCCGACATGGAGGCGCGCTTTGACCTCTACGAACGTCTGCATTCCCTGCTCGGGGAACTGGATTCGTATTGGTTGGAATTCGATGTTCTTGGCGATGAGAACTGCAAAAGCGGCAGTCTCGCCGATGATCTGACCGATATTTACTGTGAACTCAAGCGGGGACTGGAACTTGTCGGCGCTGCGGGGAATTCTTCTGCCGCCAGCGAGGCCGTCCTGAGCTGGCGTACCAGCTATCGTCACCACTGGGGTCGGCACCTGCTCGATGCCCAGCGTCACCTGATTGATCTCGACATCATGGGTTAGCGCCGGTCCTCGTGGTTTGGGTTTTGGCGAGGGTTGATGGTATATTTGCCAGTCTGTGACTTACATTTTTCCGGAGCTAGGTATGTCTCTTGATTCCAATCACTTGAGCGAGTCCGAACTGAATTTGACCCAAATGGCCCGCGTAAAGATGGAAGAACTCTTTACCCAGGTCGAAGACGAGATTCAGGGCGTTCGCGTGTTCGCAACGCCGGGCGGGTGCAGCGGCATCAGCTTTGGTATGACCTTTACCGATCAACTCAACGCCGATGACAGTGTCCGTGTCTACGACACCTTCAAGGTCATTGTCGATGACGGCACGCTGGAGTATCTGCGCGGCGTGGAGATCGATTTCCTAGACCGCGGTGACGGCAACGCGTCCTTCGTGTTCAATAATCTGCCGACGCAGGGTGGCGGTGGTTGTGGCACGTGCGGATCATCTCAGGGTGGTGGTTGCGGTTAATCGCGTACACCGACTGGAAAAAACCGGGGTTTTCCCCGGTTTTTTTATGGGTGCTCGGGCGGGATCGCCTTTAACGGATTCAGGATACCCTTGGGATCGAACTGGCGCTTGATCCGGCGCATCAAATCGAGGGTTTCCGGGGCGATCTCGGTGGCGACGTAGTCCCGCTTTTCCAGGCCCACGCCGTGCTCTCCGGACAAGGTGCCGCCCAGCTCGAGCACGAGGGCGAACACGGCTTCCAGGCAGACCTCCGCCCGCTTCATCTCTTCCGGGTCATCGGGATTCACCAGCAGATTGACGTGGATATTGCCGTTGCCGGCATGGCCGAAGTTGACGATGGTGATCCGCTGCCGTTCCGCCAGGGTTTCAAGTCCGCCGATCAGTTCGGGAAGCCGGGACACGGGAACGGCAACGTCTTCGTTGATTTTCTTCGGCGCCACATTGCGCAGAGCCGGCGACAGGGCCTTGCGTACCCGCCACAGACGGGCGACTTCTTCGTTGTTGTTTGCGACCTCAACCTCCAGTGCGCCCTCGGTGCTGGCGGCCGCGGCAACGGAACGCGCGGCCTCGTCGATGCAGTGGGCTGGCCCATCCACTTCGATCATCAGCAGGGCGCCGGTCTCTTCACCGAAACCGAGGTCTTCGTGGCTGCGCACCATCTGGAGGGCGGTGCGGTCCATAAACTCCAAAGCGCAGGGGGTGACCGGTTGGCCCATGATGGCGGAAACCGCACGGGCGGCGCTGTGAATGTCGCGGTAGCGGGCCCGCAGGGTTCGCTTTGATTCTGCGAGCGGGGTGAGTTTGAGTACCGCTTCGGTGATCAGGGCAAGCGTACCCTCAGAGCCGATAATGAGCCGTGTCAGGTCATAACCCACCACGCCTTTGGTGGTGAGTGTTCCGGTTTTGAGGGTCGCTCCCGTGCCGGTGACGGCGGTCAGTCCAAGGGTGTTTTCCCGGGGGGTGCCGTATTTGACCGCGCGTGGACCCGCGGAATTGTAAGCAAGGTTGCCGCCAACGGTGCTGACGCTGGCGCTGGTGGGATCGGGTGGCCAGAACAGGCCGTGTACGGCGGCGGCGTCCTGCAGCGCCTGGTTGGTAACGCCCGGCTCGACCCGGGCGTAGCGATTGTCCGGGTCCACCTCGAGGATGCGTGCCATACGCTCGAACGACACGACGATCGCGCCGTTGAGCGGGACCGTGGCTCCCGTGGTGCCGGTGCCCATGCCGCGGGCCGTGAGCGGCCTGTCTGAGTCGTGGCAAAGGCGCACCAGTTCCACGACCTGGTCGTGTCCGCGGGCGAAAAACACGGCCGGGGGAAGGGCGTGACGACGACTGTTGTCATAGCCATAGGGCCAGCAGTCCGCCGGATCCGTCAGCAAATCGGTCTTCTCTGCAGCGAGCGCCTGCAATGCCGACATCAGCTCCTGGGAGAGCGGATCAGCCATCGGTGTATTCGAATACCTCAATCACCTTGTCGACTCCGCTGATGCGGCGTACTTCGTTCACCGCCGCCTGGCCTTCCGCCCGGCTCACCAGGCCCATGAGATAGACCTTGTCGCGGGCGGTGACCACCTTGACGGCCGTTGGATCGAAGCCTTCAATTTTGACGTCAAACAGGGCGACTTTTGCCTTTGAGGTGATATAGGTGTCTTCGGTGTCGTCCCACATGTTGGCGCGGGCGCCCTCGATAACCTCGTTGTAGACACTGTTGACGTGGGGCAGACGGCTCACCAGGCTGGCGAAGTGCCGGGCAAGGTCCGCGGACTCGGTCTCACCCGTCAGCAGGACGCGCAGATTGTAGCTGGTGACGCTGATGTTGCTGCGGCTCTTGATGCCCGGATTGTCATACAGAATCTGGTAGGCGTTGAGTTCGATCTGCTGGTCCTGGGCAACGGTGCCAGAGGTTCGGCGATCGTGAGCAACGAGGGCGCCACCGGCGGCTGCGCCACCCACCACTGCCGCCGCGCATCCTCCCAGCAGAGCCGGTAGAAGGCATGAAAGCAACATCCAAACAAACCGTTTTTGCATCACTTACTGATTCCGTGCGAGTCGATCAGGTTCGGAGTCTACCAGTTTGGCTGGTCGGTCGGACGGGTTCCGTAGAGGTTGGCAGCAAGTCGTTCAGGGTGGCGTATCGAACGCGTTTTTAATCCACATGATGGGCTCCTCCCCGCTAATGGCGACCACATCAAATCGACAGGGGGATTCCGCGCGACCGGCCAGAAAATGGCGGGCGGCGAGGATCAGGCGCTGCTGTTTGCGTCGGTCGACGGTGGCCTGGGGTGCGCCGAATCGGGATGAACGACGGTAACGGACCTCGATGAATACCCAGTAGGCCGCGTCGCGCATGATGAGATCGATCTCTCCGCCCCGGCAACGGAAATTTCGGCGCTCCAGTGTCAGTCCTTCGCGAACCAGATAGGCAAGGGCGGTGTTTTCCGCCTTCTTACCCTTTGATTGAGCGCCGGTCCCTGGCGTCATGGTGATCTGGTTTTAATTGCCGTCTAACAGGACGGCCTGGCCGTTCTTGAAGGTGATCCAGGTGGGTTCACGGTGCACCACGCCAGTGGCATCGGCCGTGAGCCTGCCGGTGGCGCCCTCAATCACCCCGTAGCCAGAGCTGAGCGACGGCAGATTAAGCGCGATCTGAACGGCGTCGTAGCCCATCGCAAAAAATGCGCCGTATCCCTCGCCGGCCTGAATCGCCCCTGCGCGTACGGCTTGGAGGGGGTCACCAGAACTGGTGAAGGTTGGCTCGGAAGGCGGGCTGGAGGTGGGCGTATCGCCGGTTTCGGTTTCTTCCTGCGAAGGCGCTTCCTGCGATGTCTGTCCAGGACCGGGCAGCACCCAGGGCATGGCGGGAATCCGGGTGCCGTCAAGATCAAGGTTGTCGCGCCTGTTGATGCTTTGAACCGACTGGCCGGTCAGGAACACGGGAATCTTTGCCGAGCCGAAATACTGAACCTGGGTGCGCAGCTGTCGCGACTTAAGCGGCTTGCCGATGGCGTAGAAAAAGCCGGGGTTATTGGCGTAGGCGCTTTTTATCGGCTCAGCCAGATGGTGTTCTTCGGGATTGTACTCGGTGACGGTGGCCGGCAGCCCGCCGAGCCCCTCCCATTGTTGCTGAAATCCTTCGCTGTATCTTGCGCCCCAGCCCGATGAGGGCACCAGGATCGCGGCGTCAAGAAGACCATCGCGAAACGCCCGGTCTGCCACTTGCCGGCCTTCTTCTTCCGGTGACAACGCAAACTGGAAGAGTCCGGGGACCGTCGGGGCAAAGGCATCGCTGGTGTGATTCAGTGCGACGGTGGGAACACTCAGCGATCCCAGTGTTTTAACGCTGGCTACGCTGTCCTTGGTGAGGGGGCCGATGATTACGGCGGCCCCTTCGCCGGCGGCCTGGGTGTAGGCCTGGGCCGCGGCCTGGGGGTTGCTGGTGTCGTAGAACCGCACCGTGGGCCGCTGGTCTGAGGGCAGGCTGAAGGCTGCCGCCATGATGCCGTCGCGAATGGATTCAGCGGCGCGGGCATAGGGTCCTTCCAGTGGCAGCAGCGCGCCAATGCTGGTGTTGGAGCCGGCGAGATAGGTCAGCTGGCCTCCGCTCGGAGGCCTTTCAAGTCCGCGTGCCGATGGGTGATTGGGGTATTGCGACCGCCATTCGCTGAATCGGGCGTCTCTTTGCTGAGGGTCGTTGCCGGCCTCCGACAAGGCATCGGCCAGTGCGATCCAGCCTTGTACGTGCGGGTGACCGTAGCGGCGCAACTCTCCCCGTTCCTCTTCGTTTAGCGTCGCGAGCAGGCGCAGCAGTTGCTGCTGGTTTGCGTAGCGCTCGGCATTGTCGGTGGCCAGGTCGGAGAGTCGCATACGGGCGTCCGCCTGGGGCGCGCGTCTGTTCAGGGCGCTGAGAATCTTTGCCTGTGCCCGGTAATAGCTCAGGCGCAGGCTGCTGGGCGCCGCCAGAGAGGGCGTGGGGCCGAGGGCGCGTTCTGCCTCGGCGGGCTGGGAGCGGGCCATGGCCAATTCGCTGTCGACGATCCGGTAGTGCAGGGCGAGGTTGCCGCTGGTGGGCCGGCGTGTCTGTGCGAAGGCCCCCTGGGCAGAAATGGCGTCGCGGGCACGCAGATAGTTTTCTGCCGCCGAGAGTAGTAAGAAAGTACGTTTGTCGCCGCTTGCGCCAGCGGCTGCGCTTTCATAAAGGGCGGCGGCACCGGCATAATCCCCCCGGTCAATGAGCTGTTGGGCCTGTTTCTTTTCGGCTTGGGCGGGGCTGCCGCCACGAAATGGCGATGTGGTTTCGCAACCTGACGTCTGCAACAGGACCACCATTAGAAGGGCAACCGGCAGAAGACGATTCAGGTATCCGAGCATGGCGTGGAGTTCCGAAGGGAAGGGCCGTAATCGCGGCAGTATCCGGGGTGGGTGAAAAGGTGTCAAATTCCGCCAAAGGCGTGTTGTACGTGGTGGCGACGCCCCTGGGCAACCGGGAGGATCTGTCGCCGAGGGCGCGTCGTGTCCTTTCGGAGGTCTCCATGATCGCCGCGGAAGATACGCGCCACTCCAGGCGGCTCCTTTCCGAGCTGGGCATCGATGCGCCCATGCGCTCGCTGCATGATCATAACGAGGGGCGGGTGATTCCCGAGCTGCTCGATCGACTGAGCCGGGGCGAAAACCTGGCCCTGATCTCGGATGCGGGAACACCATTGATCAGCGATCCGGGGTTCCTGCTGGTTCGAGCCTGTCACGAGGCCGGGGTGCAGGTGTGTCCGGTGCCCGGGCCGAGCGCGGTGGTGGCAGCACTCTCTGCGGGTGGATTGTCCACCGACAGTTTTCGGTTTGTCGGGTTCCTTCCCCGCTCATCCGGCGCCCGTTGCGGCAAACTGGAATCGCTTGTGCGGGATTCATCGACTTTGGTTTTTTACGAGGCGCCTCACCGGATCGAGGCCATGCTTTCTGACCTTGAAGCGGTTTTCGGCGGCCAGCGTGACGCGGTATTGGCGCGGGAGCTCACCAAGCTTCACGAAACCGTGATTCGGGCGCCACTTGCGGAATTAAGCCGAAAGGTCGCAGAGGATCCCGAGCAGCGGCTTGGGGAAATCGTGGTTCTGGTGGCGGGTGCACCTGATCCGGTTGCCGGAGCAGGGAGCGAGGAAGTAGACGAATTGTTGCGGACACTGCTCGAATACCTTCCCGTCAAACAGGTTGCCGCAGCCGCATCCCGTATTAGCGGGGGTAAGAAAAACGCGCTGTATCGGCGTGCCCTGGAACTGCGCCGGGTAGGCGAGCGCGAGGATTAACCCTGGGGTTTGCAGGCATCCTGATTGCCCGTCAGTTCCAGGCGGCGTTGTTAGATGCCCATTGAGAGCGCAACCGACTGCCTTTCAGGCTTGCGGGAAACCGGCGCCACGGCTATCTTGGGCTCGGGAGCTGGCCGGATGGTCGCTTTTTCCGCGCAGCGGAGAGGGAGGAAAGTCCGGGCTCCACAGGACAGGGTGCCAGGTAACGCCTGGGGGGCGCGAGCCCACGGAAAGTGCCGCAGAAAAGATACCGCCTAAGCCTCTTCATCGGGGCCGGTAAGGGTGAAATGGTGCGGTAAGAGCGCACCGCGCTGCTGGCAACAGCAGTGGCAGGGTAAACCCCACCCGGAGCAAGGCCAAATAGGGAAACAGGCGGCTTGGGCCGCAATCCGTGGTCCGCGGGTGTTTCCGGGTAGGCCGCATGAGGCGCGCGGTGACGCGCGTCCCAGATGAATGATCATTCTCGACAGAACCCGGCTTACAGGCCGGCTCCCCCTTTTTTTCTGCCGATGTTAACCACTCCTCCCCACGAACACGCATTCCGCACGCTCATTTCTTGAGAAATTGCTTTAAGTCTCGCCCCCATCGGGCTGTTTTTTGACGCCTTGCGAGGGTTAAATCATGGCTTTCGCCGCTAAGCCTAAGTGCCTGTAAATCCAAAACTTTTTTCGATATCGGCCTTGACCGGCAGGCTAACCCCACCTAATATTGGGGGAAGGTGGGGAAGAGTGGGGGAGTTGGGAGTCATTACGGGCTCCCGCGTCGCAGTCGATGTTTATCGGGACCAATCTTGTCAAAACAGACGCAAAAAGCCGTGTCGCCGTTCCGGCGAGACACCGCGATCGTCTGCGCGACTGCTGCAACTCCCGGTTAGCCGTCACCGTACACCCAATGGGTAAGTCCTGCCTGTGGATGTATCCCTGGAACGAGTGGGAGTCGGTCGCCACCTCGGTGGCCAATCTGCCGCCATTAATCGAGCAAAACGCGAGATTGCAGCACCTGCTTCTGTCGAATGCCTTCGAAGTGGAATTGGATAGCCAGGGCCGAATCCTTCTCGCGCCGCACCTGCGTACCCATGCAGGCATAGATACCGGATCAGAGCTGGCGATTATCGGACAAGGCCGGCGTTTCGAAATCTGGGAGGTCGGTGCCTGGGCCAGGGTCAATTCCGAGTACGTTGCGGCCCTGAACGAGCCTGGCTCGGAGTTGTCGGCAGACCTGCAGAATCTGTTGCTGTGACGGGCGATGCCGAAGCCCATAAGCCGGTGTTGCTCGACGAGGTACTGGCGGTTCTGGCCGTCGAGGCGAACGGTGTCTACGTGGATGCCACTTTTGGTCGGGGAGGACATAGTGCGGCGATTTTGGAGCGCCTTGGCGGCGATGGGCGCCTCATTGCCATTGATCGGGATGCCGAGGCGGTGGCCTGTGCCGGTCAGCGTTTCGGAGATGACCCTCGCTTCGCCATCGCCCACGCCACGTTTTCCGAGATCACGCGGGTGGTGGATGAGCATGGTGTCCATGGGAAGGTCAACGGCGTGCTGATCGATCTCGGTGTCTCGTCCCCCCAGCTGGATCAATCGGAGCGCGGCTTCAGCTTCCTGCATGACGGTCCGTTGGACATGCGCATGGACCAGCGTCAGGCGCTGAGCGCTGCCGACTGGGTCGCCAGCGCACCGGAGTCGGAGATCAGCGATGTACTTCATGGCTTTGGTGAAGAACGGCATGCCCGTCGTATCGCCCGAGCCATCGTTTCGGCCCGCCAGCAGGCGCCGATTCGCACCACGGGGCAGTTGGCGCAGATCGTCGCGGCGGCGAATCCTTCCTGGGAGAAGGGCAAGCATCCGGCGACCCGTGCGTTTCAGGCAATCCGCATTCGTATCAATGGGGAATTGAGCGCGATTGATGACACCCTGCCTCAGGTCATCGATGTGTTATGTCCCGGCGGGCGAGTGGCCGTAATCACCTTTCACTCGCTCGAGGATCGGCGAGTGAAGCGGTTTTTTCGAGATGCGGCCAGTGGTGACCATTACCCCAAGGGTGTGCCCATTCCGGCTGCCGCTTTGAAGCCTAAGCTGCGTCTCCTGGGCAAGGCCCGCGCGCCCTCCGCAGCGGAGGTGGCGCTCAACCCCCGGGCCCGGAGTGCCCGCCTGCGAGCGGCGGAGCGTGTGGCATGACCAAGGCCCGGCTGGTGATCATTTTGTTGCTGACCCTGATTCTTGTGCTGTCGTCGATGGGGGTGGTTTACGCCAAATACCAGAGCCGCAAGCTGTTTGCCGAACGCGAGTCGCTGCGAGTGGACCGCGATGAACTTGCCGTGGAGTGGCGCCAGATTCAGTTGGAACTGGCCACATTTGCCGCTCATGGACATGTGGAGGCCTTGGCCCGCAAGAAACTGAAGATGCGCGTCCCCGAATGGGGCGATATCCGGATTGTCGAGCCGTGAGCAAGACGACATGAAAAAGCGGCGGGAAATACATGCGGCCCGGGTACGTCGGGCGGAACAGGCGCAGCCCAGTTATCTCGGCCGACGTCGCGCACTACTGCTGTTGATGGTGGTGGCGTGCGGCAGTCTGGTGGTGGGCGCCTATTACCAGCAGGTATTGCAGAAGGATTCTCTCCAGGCGCGTGCCGATCGAAAGTATCTCAGCCCGGTGGCGGTGCCGGCGCACCGTGGTGTGATCACCGACCGCAACGGCGAACTCCTGGCGGTCAGTACCCCGGTGGAGTCGGTGTGGGCGGATCCCAGGCTGTTCAAGCCGGATGCGAAGCAGTTGAGCCAGGTGGCAAAGGCGTTGGGAACCAACAGTGGCGATCTCGAAAAACTGCTGTTGCGACACAGTGGAAAGAGTTTCGTGTATCTCTCCCGGTCGCTGTCCCGGGACAAGGCGCTGCGCATCGTGGAACAGGCCGAGGGTCTCGGTTTGGACGGAATCGGCTTACGCCGGGAGTATCGCCGTTACTACCCCGCAGGGGAGGTCTTTGCCCACATCGTGGGTTTCGCGGGGCGGGACGACAACGGGCTGGAGGGGGTCGAACTGCTGTATGAGGACCACCTGCGGGGTATCCCCGGGCGCAAATGGGTCATCCGCGATGCCAAACGGCGGATGATCGAGGACGTCGAAAACATCGAGTCACCCAAGGAGGGCTCCGACCTGGCGCTCAGCCTGGACAGACGCCTTCAGTTCTTGTCCTACCGGGCGCTGAAAACTGGAGTGACCAAGCACAACGCGAAGGGTGGTTCGGCCGTGCTGCTGGACATCAAAACGGGTGAGGTGCTGGCGATGGTCAGCCAGCCCAGCTACAACCCCAACGGCGCCCGCAACAAGATCGGTTCAAAGGTAAAAAACCGGGCCGTGACAGACGTCTACGAGCCGGGCTCCACCATGAAGCCATTCACGGTGGCGGCGGCGCTGGATGCGGGTGTTATCAACGCAGATACCACCATCGATACCGGAACAGGTCCGATGCGTGTGGGGAGAAGCCGGGTCAGGGATCATCATCCTCTGGGTGTCATCGATCTTTCCACCCTGCTGCGCAAGTCCAGCAACATCGGCGCCGCGAAGGTGGCATTGAGCATCCCGCGCGAACAATTCTGGGACTACCTGTCCGACCTGGGCTTCGGCGCGATCGCCGGTGTCGGCTTTCCCGGCGAAGCCATGGGGCGGCTTCGTGACCCCGAGACCTGGGCGGACATAGATCACGCCACCCTGTCTTTCGGCTACAGCATTTCCATGTCGACGCTGCAACTTGCCCGTGCCTACGCGGTGCTCGGCGGGGATGGCTTGCGGCGTCCCGTATCTCTGTTGAAGACCGATGCTGCGCCAACGGGCGAGCCTGTATTCGACAAGGAGGTGGCGAGGTCCGTGATCTCCATGCTGGAGACGGTTGTTTCCGCCGAGGGTACTGCGCGTAAAGCCGCGGTGCCGGGTTATCGGGTGGCAGGAAAGACCGGCACGGTGAAGAAGCTGGGACCTGACGGCTACAAGGGCAAGAACTACCGCGCGCTCTTTGCCGGTGTGGCGCCCGCGAGTGATCCACGCCTGGTGCTGGTGGTGATGGTGGATGAGCCACGCGGAAAAACCTATTACGGCGGTTCCGTTGCGGCACCGATATTTTCCGAGATCATGACCCAGGCCCTGCGCCTGCTCAACGTCCCGCCTGACGAGCCGGGGATTGCCACGCAAATGCGGCTTGCGGTTGCCGGAGGTGACGGATGATGGCGGGCCATGCCAATCAGCCGGGCCTGCGGCTCGGGAGCCTGTTGCAAGAAGGTCTGGCGTCGCTATCGCCGGCGGAGGCCCGTGTCGAGGTATCGGGCATGACTCTGGACAGTCGCGCCGTTCGCCCGGGGGATCTCTTTCTGGCTTGTCCCGGCACCAGCCGCCACGGGATGACCTATCTGGATCAGGCGCTGGCCAGCGGCGCCGCCGCGGTACTTGCCGGTCCGTCCGCGGAGTGGCCTGCCGAAAGGATCCGTGCGCGGGCGACCGCAGTGGCGGTGCCTTTGGTGATCGTCGAGCACCTGGAGCGTCGGGTGGGTGAAATAGCGGCGGACTTTTTCGGCCATCCCAGTCAACGGCTGTACGTCACCGGGATCACCGGCACCAACGGCAAAACCAGCTGCGCCCATTTTCTGGCGGAAGCGCTCGGTGATGCCGCTGGCTGTGCGCTGATCGGTACCCTCGGAAACGGGTTCCTCAACCATTTGGATACGGCGACCCATACCACGCCGGACGCGGTGCGGCTCCAGGCCTTGCTGGCGGATTTCGTCGACCAGGGTGCTTCCGATGTGGCCATGGAGGTGTCCTCGCACGCCCTGCATCAGCATCGTGTCGCCGGGGTTGAATTCGATGTGGCGGTATTCACCAATCTCAGTCGGGACCATCTTGATTATCACGAATCAATGGAGGAGTACGGCAGCGCCAAGGCGCGCTTGTTCGCTTCCGCGGGGCTGAAAGCTGCGGTGATCAATGTGGATGACCCCTTTGGTCATCGTTTGTTGGCCATGCTGGATCCTGGTGTTGAATCCGTTACCTATGGGTTGTCGATGGAACGCCCTGTGGAAGGGTCGCGTTGGCTGACCGCCGACGAGGTGGCCTTGACGCCGACCGGTTTGGAGATGCAGGTCCGCGGCAGTTGGGGCAGGGGCGAGCTGCGCAGTTCGCTGCTTGGGCGGTTCAATGCAATGAATCTTCTCGCCGTCCTGGGTGTGCTTCTTATCCATGGCATCGCGCTGCCCGATGCGTTGCGCCGCCTTTCAATGATTCGAGGCGTTCCGGGCCGCATGGAGCGGTTCACGTCTGAAGGCGCTCCCACAGCCATCGTCGACTATGCCCACACGCCTGATGCGCTGGAACAGTTGTTGCTTGCCGCGAGAGCCCACTGTGCGGGTCGTCTGATTTGCGTATTCGGCTGCGGCGGTGACCGGGATCGCGGCAAGCGGTCCCAGATGGGTGCCGTCGCGGAACGCCTTGCGGATGCGCTGGTGCTGACCGACGACAATCCGAGATTAGAGGACGGCAACAGCATCATTTCTCACATACAGGCGGGTATGAAGCAACCGGAACTGGCCAGGGTGGAGCGCAATCGCGCGCTCGCCATCGACACGGCCCTGGCCGATGCGGCTCCCGGCGATTGGGTCGTCGTGGCCGGCAAGGGACACGAGACGGTTCAGATATCAGGGGATCTGGTGCTGCCTTTCAGCGACCGCGACGCGGTCCGAAAGGCATTGGGGGATGTCGGCCGATGAACCCTCTGTCGCTCTGCCAAATCAGGGAGCGCCTGGCCGCGGAACATCGTGGAGCCGATGCCCATTTTACGGCCTTGAGCACGGACAGCCGCAAGCCGATGAGCGGCGCCCTGTTCGTCGCCTTGACCGGCGACCGATTCGACGGTCACGAATTTGCGGCGGGCGCCAAACACCAGGGTGCCGTCGGCGCGGTGGTTGAACGCTTCGTCGATGTGGACTTGCCGCAGTTAAAGGTAGCGGATTCCCGCATTGCTCTCGGGCAGGTGGCCAGCTTCTGGCGCGATGCTTCCGATGCACGCTTCGTTGCCATTACCGGCAGCAACGGCAAAACAACCCTCAAGGAGATGCTTGCCGCCATACTGCGCCAGCGTGGCTCGGTATTGGCGACCCGGGGCAACCTCAATAACGACATCGGTGTGCCTCTGACCCTGGCGCGATTGAAGGACGAGGATTTCGCAGTGGTGGAGATGGGCGCCAACCATCACGGAGAAATCGATTACCTGACGCGGCTCGCGCGGCCCCATGTGGCGGTACTCAACAATGCCGGGCGCGCCCACCTGGAAGGCTTCGGCAGCCTCGAAGGCGTCGCTACTGCCAAGGCGGAAATCATCAATGGCCTGTCGGACAGCGGCGTATTCGTCTGTCCGGCGGATAGCCCCTGGACCCGGATGTGGCGTGACTTGGCGGGCCGGCGCCGGGTGATCGCTTTCGGAACTGACGGGACGGCGGACGTATCCACGCCAGACGGCCAGGCCAGTATCGAGTGGACCGATAGCGGATTTCATCAGCTGTTTCCTGTGACCATACCGGGCGGGGAATTCCAGGTCCGGCTTGCCTTGGCGGGTGCACATAACCGGCGCAACGCCCTGGCCGCGATCGCCGCGGCCCATGCCCTGGAAATCGACATAGAGGCGATGGTCGTTGGTCTTTCGGAACTGCGCCCGGTTGCGGGACGGCTTTGCCCGCTGGCGGGGCGTGATGGAGTGAGGATCATCGACGATACCTATAACGCCAATCCCGAATCCGTCGTGGCGGCCATGGGGGTACTTGCCGGTGCGCCCGGAAGGCGTGTGTTGTTGCTCGGAGATCTCGCCGAGTTGGGTCCGGACAGCGAGCGGCTGCACGGCGAACTGGGTGTCGAGGCAAGGCGGTCCGGTCTGGACGCGCTCTTCACCCTCGGCGATACCAGCAGCCATGCCAGCGCCGCCTATGGGGCGGGCGCAACCCACTTCAGCGAACTGTCGGGTTTGGTGAACAAGGTCCGTGAATTTGTCCGTGCGGGTGACACGGTGCTGGTCAAGGGTTCCCGCGGTGCACGGATGGAAAGGGTGGTGTCCGCCCTGGTCGACGAGGAGAAGATGGCATGTTGACCTGGTTGGCTGAATACCTCGCCCAGTTTGATAGCGCGTTCAACGTGTTTCGCTATATCACCCTGCGGTCGATTCTCGCCGTGCTGACGGCGCTGATCATCGCCTTCGTGGTGGGGCCGGGGATGATCCGCCGACTCAGCGCCTACAAAATGGGCCAGCCGGTGCGTGACGACGGTCCCGAGACTCACCTCACCAAGGCGGGCACGCCCACTATGGGGGGTGCGCTGATCCTGGTGGCCATCGGCATCAGTACCCTGTTGTGGGGCGATCTTACGAACCGCTACATCTGGGTGGTGTTGGTGACCACCCTGGCATTCGGCCTCATTGGCCTCATAGACGATTACAAGAAACTGGTATTGCAGGATTCGCGTGGTCTGCCGGCGCGCTGGAAATACCTGTGGCAATCCATCGCCGGCCTCGGGGCGGCCTGGTTTCTGTACAGCTCGGCAACCATTCCTGCCGAGACCCAGCTCATTTTTCCCTTCTTCAAGGACCTGGTGATCAATCTCGGCCCGGCTTACATCCTGCTGGCCTACTTCGTCATCGTGGGGTCGTCCAACGCCGTCAATCTTACCGACGGGCTGGACGGCCTGGCCATCATGCCTACCGTGATGGTGGGCGGTGCGTTCGGCATCTTCGCCTACGTGTCAGGCCATGCTCAGTTTTCCGAGTATCTGTTCATCCCCTTTCTGCCCGGGGTGGGGGAACTGACGGTTTTTTGCGGCGCTTTGGTGGGCGCCGGCCTGGGGTTTCTCTGGTTCAACACCCATCCCGCCCAGGTCTTCATGGGGGATGTGGGAGCGCTCGGTCTTGGCGCGGCGCTGGGGACGCTTGCGGTCATGGTGCGCCAGGAACTGGTGCTGGTGATTATGGGCGGGGTGTTCGTGATGGAGACCGTGTCGGTCATCCTGCAGGTCGTCTCCTTCAAGTTGACGGGTAAGCGCATCTTTCGGATGGCGCCTTTGCACCATCATTTCGAATTGAAGGGTTGGCCCGAGCCCCGGGTCATCGTCCGTTTCTGGATCGTCAGCATCATCCTGGTGTTGATCGGTCTCGCCACGCTCAAGATCCGGTGAACGACAGATGATGACCGCCCATTCCTTTCCCGCAGATTCCCGGCAGCCGGGCACATTGGTGGTGGGTCTTGGCAAGACGGGATTGTCCTGCGTTCGCTTTTTCGAGCGCAAAGGCATCCCCGTGGCGGTGGTGGACAGCCGTGCTCAACCCCCATCCCTGGAGACGGTGCGCCGCGATCTTCCGCAGGTCCCGGTCTTTACAGGAAGCTTCGATGATTCGGTATTCGCGGCAGCGGATCGCCTGGTGGTGAGCCCCGGTGTGCCGGTGACCGAGCCCCATATCGCGGCGGCGTATCAACGTGGCGCGGAAGTTCTGGGCGATATCGAACTGTTTGTCCGCGAGGCTGCGGCCCCGGTGGTGGCGATCACCGGGTCCAACGGCAAAAGCACCGTGACAACCCTGATCGGCGAGATGGCCCGGCAGGCGGGCGTCCGCGTTGCGGTGGGGGGCAATCTTGGCGTTCCGGCCCTGGACTTGCTTGGTCCCGAGGTGGAGCTCTATGTGCTGGAGCTGTCGAGTTTTCAACTCGAGACCACCCGTTCCTTGCATGCCGAAGCTGCGGCGGTGCTCAATGTCTCGCCCGATCACCTCGACCGTTATCCTTCCCTGGAAGCCTACGCCGCCACCAAGGCCTCGATCCTGCGCGGTTGTCAACATGCGGTGGTGAACTACGACGATCCCCTGGTTCGCGGGATGCCAGGTGGATTGGCGCGCACCGGTTTTTCACTCGGCGCGCCATCCGCGGACGGTTTCGGCCTGCTGGAAGATCGTCAGGGCAAGTCGTGGCTTTGTCGCGGCGACAATCGGTTGTTGCCGGTGGACGAGGTCCTGGTGCCCGGTCGCCACAATCTGGCAAACGCACTGGCCGCTCTCGCCCTGGGTACGGCGGTTGGCCTGCCGCTCGAAGCGATGTTGCATGCCATCCGCGAATTTCACGGGCTGCCCCACCGCACACGCTTCGTGGCGGAACTGAATTCCGTCCGTTGGTACAACGACTCCAAGGGGACGAACCCGGGTGCCAGTATTGCCGCCCTGATGGGCCTGGATCGCGGTGACAGCAGCCGCACCGTACTCATCGCCGGCGGCGAGTGTAAGGGTGCATCCTTCAGCGAGCTGGCAGCGGCGGTTGAGCGCTATGCCCGCGCGGTCGTGCTGATCGGGCGAGACGCCGACCAAGTGGCCAAGGCGCTGAAGGGGGCCGTCCCGATATCGCGGGCCGAGAGTATGGCGGATGCGGTTGAACAGGCGGCAGAGATGGCGGAGGCAGGGGATCGCGTACTGCTGTCACCGGCTTGCGCCAGCTTTGACATGTTTTGGGGATTCGAACATCGGGGCGATGTATTCGAGGCCCTGGTGCGGGAGAGGATCGTATGAGTATCGCCTCCAGCACCGCCGCCGTTGACCGGACGAAGCTGCAGGATTTTGTTCTGCATCTCGACAATCGTCTGCTTTTCGCAGCCAGTCTGCTTTTGGTTTTCGGATTGGTGATGGTGGCGTCGGCTTCCCTTCACAAGATCCCGAATGCCCCCTTTTACTTTGCGCAGCGTCATGTCATCGCGATGGTGCTTGGCGTCGGCGCCGGTGCGCTGGTGATGATGATCCCCGTGGCCATCTGGGAGCGCTGGAGCACCTTGCTGTATTTTCTCGGGCTCTTGTTGTTGGTGCTCGTGCTGATGCCCGGGGTGGGCAGAGAGGCCAACGGCGCCGTTCGCTGGATTTCGATTGGTGGATTCAACCTGCAGAGTTCGGAGTTCATGAAGCTGTTCATGATGCTGTTTCTCGCGGGCTATCTCCAACGTCGCCGCGAAGAGGTTGCCTACAGTGTCTGGGGGTTTCTCAAGCCGATGCTGTTGCTGGTGATTGCCGCTGCGCTGATCATGCTGCAGCCGGATTTCGGCACCACGGTGGTGCTTCTGGCCACGGCACTGGGAATGCTCTTTCTGGGTGGCGTTCCCTTGTGGCAGTTCAGTGTTCTCTTCGCCATGGCCGGCGCCACGCTGGTGGGTTTGATTGTCGCCGCCCCCTACCGTTTGCAGCGCGTCACTTCCTTCATCGACCCGTTCGACGACCCCCTGAAAACCGACTATCAGCTGTCCAATGCGCTGATTGCCTTCGGTCGCGGCGAATGGACCGGCGTGGGTCTGGGCAATGGCATCCAGAAGCAGTTTTATCTTCCCGAGGCCCACAACGATTTCATTGTCGCCGTCATCGGCGAGGAGTTCGGGCTCCTGGGCACCCTGCTGGTGATTTCGTTGTTCGCCTACATCGTCTGGCGGGCATTCTCCATCGGCGCGAAAGCTGAGCGCCGCGGTGAGCGGTTCCCCGCCTATGTCGCCTTTGGTTGCGGGCTCTGGCTGGGCCTCCAGGCCTTCATCAACCTCGGCGTGAATCTCGGCATGCTGCCTACGAAGGGGCTGACCCTGCCGCTGATGAGCTACGGCGGGAACAGCATCATCGTCTCCTGCATCGTGATCGCCATGTTGTTGCGTATCCATCACGAGAACACCGCTGCGGAACGGGAGGGAGGCGCCGGATGGTGAGTCTCGACAACAACCGGCGGGTTGCCATGATGGCGGGAGGCACGGGTGGGCACGTGTTCCCCGCGCTGGCCGTGGCACAGGCGTTGCGGGATCGTGGCCATGAGGTCAGCTGGATAGGTACGGCCGCCGGGCTCGAAGCGCGGCTGGTTCCTGATCGTGGCTTCGAACTGGACGAAATCGATGTCAAGGGTGTCCGCGGCAGCGGGGTGTTGCGCCTTGTCACCGCGCCCCTGGTCGTCACCCGCGCCATGTGGCAGGCGTTTCGAATTCTGCGCCGCCGCCGTCCGTCTGTGGTGGTGGGCATGGGCGGCTTCGCCACGGGCCCTGGTGGCCTGACGGCCCGGCTGATGGGGCTGCCCCTGGTGATCCATGAACAGAATGCCATTCCGGGATTGACGAATCGTCTGCTGTCGCGCATCGCAACACGGGTGCTGGCGGCCTTCGAAGGTACCTTTGGCAACAAAGCCGACGTTCAGGTAACGGGCAACCCGGTTAGACCGGAGATCACTGCACTGCCGCCTCCCGAAGTGCGTTTCGCCGGGCGGGAAGGCCCATTGCGCCTGTTGGTGACGGGCGGTTCGCTCGGTGCGCAGGCGCTCAACCAGCAGGTGCCGGCCGCCATAGGGCTACTGGCAGAGGACCTTCGGCCGGACATTCGGCATCAGGCAGGGAGAGGCAAGGCCGATGGCGCCAAGGCTGATTACGGGCAGGCGGGCGTAGCGGCAGAGGTCACCGAGTTCATCGATGACATGGCCGAGGCCCTGGCCTGGGCGGACGTGGTTATTTGCCGGGCCGGTGCGCTGACGGTCTCGGAGTTGGCCGCCGTGGGCGTGGGATCGCTATTGGTGCCCTATCCCTATGCGGTCGACGATCATCAGACGGCCAACGCCCGGGTGCTGGTTCAGGCGGGTGCGGCCGGCCTGATGCAGCAGTCGGATATGACTGCCCGGGACCTGGCGGAATGGCTGACTGACCATGGGCGCGATGATCTTCGCCGCATGGCGGTCGCGGCGCGGGGCTGCGCCACACCCGACGCAGTTATGCGCGCGGTCGAGGCCTGCGAAGAGGTGATGGCATGAGCCGGTCCACAACAATGCCGCCGCGGGTGGTGGAGGCCATGCGTCACCAGGTCGGTCATCTGTATTTCGTGGGCATCGGCGGTACCGGCATGAATGGAATCGCCGAAGTCATGCTCAATCTCGGTTACCGGATTTCAGGGTCCGATATCAGAGTCAATCCGTCCGTGGAGCGCCTTCGCAAACTGGGCGCCACTGTGTTTATCGGCCACGCCGGCGAACAGATCCAGGGCTGCGACGCCGTGGTGGTGTCGAGCGCCATCGATGAAACCAATCCCGAGGTGCAGGCGGCCCGCGGGGCGAGAATTCCAGTGGTGCCGCGGGCAGAAATGCTGGCCGAGTTGATGCGCTTTCGCTACGGCATCGCCGTGGCCGGCACCCATGGCAAGACCACCACCACGAGCCTGGTCACCAGCATCCTGGCCGAGGGCGAACTGGATCCCACCTTCGTCATTGGCGGGCGCCTCAATTCAACGGGCGGAAATGCCCGCCTGGGCGAGAGTGACTACCTCGTGGCGGAGGCCGACGAAAGCGACGCGTCTTTTCTCTATCTGCAACCGATGATCGCCATCGTGACCAATATCGATGCCGATCATATGGGCACCTATGAAGGCGATTTCGATCGCCTGCGCCAGACCTTTCTCGAGTTCCTTCACCATCTGCCGTTCTACGGGCTGGCGGTGATGTGCGTGGACGATCCCGAGGTGCGCGCGTTGTTGCCAGAGGTGACGCGCCGCGTCACTACCTACGGCACGGCGGAGGATGCGGATATCAGGGCGGTGGATATCCGCCAGGAGGGAGCGCAGACATCCTTCCAGGCGTTGATCGGCGATGGCGAGGCCATTGACGTGGTCCTGAATATGCCGGGGCGGCATAACGTCATGAATGCCCTTGCCGCGATCGCGGTGGCCTGGGAACTGGGTGTGGGGGCGAACAGCATTCGCACCGCCCTGGGCGGCTTCGAAGGGATTGGCCGACGCTTCCAGGCCGTCACGGTGACCACGGCGGCAGGCGATGTAATGGTGGTGGACGACTACGGCCATCACCCGCGGGAGATCGCGGCAACTGTCGAGGCGGCCCGCGGGGGTTGGCGGGGCCGTCGAGTGGTTCTGGCATTCCAGCCGCACCGGTTCAGCCGCACTCAGGAACTCTTCGACGATTTCGTGGCGGTGTTGTCTGAGCCGGATCTTGTTGTGCTCACGGAGGTGTATCCGGCCGGGGAACAGCCGATTGCCGGCGCCGATGGGCGGGCGCTGAGCCGGGCGCTGAGATTACGCGGCGACGTGCCCGTGTTCGTCGATGAGGTGACCGATTTGCCCGCGCAACTGGCGCGGATCGTTCAGGCGGGCGACATCCTCTTGCTCATGGGGGCCGGCGATATCGGTTCGGTGGTGGGCGAGGTGATTCGCCGTTTGCAGGATGGCGCGAAATGAGGACGACGCACTGTGGCGCTGAGGGGTGACATGAAGCTGGACGAGTCCATGGCGGGTCACTGCAGCTGGCGGTCCGGTGGGCCCGCGCGTCGCCTGTATCGTCCGGCCGACAGCGCAGATCTGGTCGACTTCCTGAAACAGCTGCCCGATGGCGAGCCATTGCTGTGGGTCGGACTCGGCAGCAATCTGCTGGTGCGCGACGGCGGGTATCCGGGGACTGTGATCCTGACCACCGGCAGACTGGGCGCAATGGCCTTCGGTGATGGCGAGGTTCGGGTTGAATCCGGCGTGACCTGCGCGAAACTGGCGCGCGAATGCGCTCGTGCCGGAACGGTCGGGCTCGAATTTTTTGCCGGTATTCCCGGAACCCTCGGCGGCGCCCTCGCCATGAATGCCGGCGCCTTCGGCGGAGAGACATGGCAACACGTTCTGCGTGTGGAGACACTCGACCGGCATGGCGAGACCCGGATTCGCACACCGGAGGAATTCACTGTCAGCTACCGGGAGGTTTCCGGGCCGGAGGGTGAATGGTTCCTGGCGGCCTGGTTGCGGCTCGAGGCCGGCGACAGCCAGGCCGCGCAACAACGCATTCGCGCGTTACTTGAGCGCCGGGCCACCACCCAGCCGACACGCGAACCGAGCTGCGGATCGACGTTCCGCAATCCGCCGGCCGACTATGCGGCGCGACTCATCGAGTCGGCGGGCCTGAAAGGGTTGTGCGTCGGTGATGCCTGCGTGTCGGAGAAACACGCCAACTTTATCGTCAATCGCGGCAGTGCCAGCGCCGCGGATATAGAGCGGCTGATGGACACCGTTCAGCAGCGGGTGGAGGAGTCGAGCGGGATTCGCCTGCAACCGGAAGTGCACATTGTGGGAGAGATGGCATGACAGAAAACGCAAGCGCATTCGGGCGTGTCGCGGTGCTGATGGGAGGGACCACCGCTGAGCGCGAGGTGTCGCTGGTGAGTGGTCGTGCGGTTCTCGCCGGGCTGCGTCGGCGCGGTGTGAACGCGCACGAGCTCGATGTCACCGGCCCCGCTGTTCTGGACGATTTGAAGGATGGCGGATTCGATCGTGTGTTTATCGTTCTCCACGGGCGAGGCGGTGAAGACGGCGTGATTCAGGGGGCGCTGGAGACTCTGGGTATCCCTTACACCGGCAGCGGCGTGATGGGATCGGCGATCAGCATGGACAAGTACCGCACCAAACTGGTCTGGCAGGGCATGCGCCTGCCGACGCCGGGGTTTGCGGTGTTGCGCCACGAGGCTGATTTGAGCACGGCCGCCGAACTGGGATTTTCCTTGATGGTCAAGCCGGCGCACGAGGGTTCAAGCATCGGTATGCGACGGGTCTCGACGCCAGCCGAACTGCGCGCGGCATGGGAAGACGCCAGGCGTTATGACAGCGATGTCCTCGCCGAACACTGGATCACCGGCGCCGAGTACACGGCGACGATCCTGGGTGACGAGCCTCTGCCCCTGATTCGCCTCGAAACGCCGCGGGAGTTCTACGACTACGACGCCAAGTATATCTCTGACGATACCCGGTACCTCATTCCCTGCGGACTCGACAGCGGGCGTGAATCTGAAATTCAGGCGTTGGCACTGCAGGCCTTTCGAGCAGTCGGCGCCGAAGGATGGGGTCGTGTGGATCTGATGATCGACGACGAGGGAAGGCCGTGGCTCATCGAGGTCAACACCGTTCCCGGCATGACCGGCCACAGCCTGGTGCCGATGGCGGCGGCTGCTGTCGGCATCGATTTCGATGAGCTGGTGTGGCGAATTCTGGCGCAGACCCTGGAGGCGGCGTGAGCGCGAAGAAAAAAGCGCGGAAGACCGCCGCCTGGATCGATCCGAAGCGCATCGCGCGCTCGGTCGTCCTGGTCACGGCCGTTGGCGCAGTGGTCGGCGGCGGGCATTTGTTCTGGACCTGGATTCAGCGGCCCGATGTGATGCCGCTGACCCGGGTCGCCATCGACGGCGAACTGGAGCATCTGCGTCGCGATCAGCTGGAAGCCGTGGTGGCGATGGCGGTTTGGGGCAACTACTTCACGGTGGATATCGATGCCGTCCGCCGGGCGGCGGATTCGCTCCCATGGGTTGGCGGTGCGGCGGTGCGTCGTGTCTGGCCCGACACCCTGGTGATTCGTGTCCAGGAGCGCACACCCTTTGCCCGCTGGGGTAGAGAGGCCCTGGTTAACGCCAGGGGCGAGGTTTTCCGGCCTTCCACGCTCGATGGCATCAGTGACTTGCCGCGGCTTGCCGGTCCCGATGAGCAGGGATTGGCCGTGGTGAAAAAATATCGGGAACTGGCGCCGGTATTCGAGTCCCTGGGCTGGAAGGTTCACGAACTCCGGCTGGACGACCGGGGCGGTTGGTGGCTCAGTTTCGCCGATGGTCTGGAGATCGTTTTAGGGCGCGAGGCGCTGGATGTACGCCTCGAACGCGCGCTGAGGATACTGCGTCTGCTGGGTCCCGATGCCGCACGTCTCGCCCGCGTGGATGCGCGTTACACCAGCGGGTTGGCAGTGCGCTGGAAGCCGGAGAGCGAGGACGATGACGTTGCCACGTCGGAGCCTGTGCGGGGATGAAAAAGAGAAATTATCTATGAGTCGAAGAGCGGAAAAAAGGCTGATCGTAGGTCTCGATATCGGCACCTCCAAGGTGGTCGCGCTGGTGGGCGAGATTCGCGAGGACGACGAGATCGAGATCATCGGCATCGGCAGCCATCGGTCTCGCGGGCTGAAAAAGGGCGTGGTGGTGAATATCGAATCCACCGTGCAGTCGATTCAGCGCGCCGTGGAAGAAGCGGAGTTAATGGCCGGCTGTGAGATCCATTCCGTATTCGCCGGTATCGCCGGCAGCCATATCTCGAGCCTGAACTCGCACGGCATCGTGGCCATAAAGGACCGCGAAGTCAGTGCCGCCGACGTCGAACGGGTCATCGATGCGGCCCGCGCGGTGGCGATTCCCGCCGATCAGAAGATCCTCCATATCCTGCCTCAGGAATTCATTATCGATAAGCAGGAGGGCATACATCAGCCCGTGGGAATGTCCGGCGTGCGCCTGGAGGCGAAGGTGCATATGGTGGCCGGCGCGGTGAGCGCGGCCCAGAACATCATCAAGTGCGTCCGGCGTTGCGGCCTCGAGGTGGAGGACCTGATTCTCGAGCAACTGGCCTCCAGCTATGCGGTGCTGTCCGAGGACGAAAAGGAACTGGGCGTCTGCCTGGTGGATATCGGTGGCGGTACCACGGATATCGCGGTTTTTACCGACGGTGCGATTCGCCACACGGCGGTCATTCCCATTGCCGGTGATCAGGTGACCAACGACATTGCTGTCGCCTTGCGTACACCGACCCAGCATGCCGAAGAGATCAAGCTCAAGTACGGCTGTGCCCTGACCCAGCTGGCGGCGGCGGACGAGACTATCGAGGTGCCCAGTATCGGCGACCGTCCCGCGCGCAGGCTTGCCCGTCAGACCCTGGCAGAGGTGATCGAGCCGCGCTACGAAGAGCTTTTGATGCTGATCCAGGTGGAGTTGCGGCGCAGCGGTTTCGAGAATCTGGTGGCTGGCGGCATCGTCATGACCGGCGGCAGCGCAAAGATCGAAGGTCTGATTGATCTGGCCGAGGAGGTATTTCACATACCGGTGCGTTTGGGGGTGCCCCAGTACGTGACCGGGATGGCGGAAGTGGTGACCAACCCGATTCATTCGACGGGAGTGGGATTGCTGTTGTTTGGACACCGGGAGCGGTCTGCGCGAGTCCGCGACAATCCGCCGCCACGCGGATTTCGGGGTGTTTTTTCGCGCATGAAGAGTTGGTTTCAGGGGAATTTCTAGCGGGCTTTAGGCGAGCCCGCATCGCTTGTAATAATTCGATGTGCTTCGTGCACAGGAGGAAGGCAGATGTTTGAACTGGTCGATACATATACGCAAGAGGCGGTCATCAAGGTGGTTGGCGTCGGTGGTGGCGGTGGCAACGCTGTCAGTCACATGCTTGCGGCCAATCTGGATGGTGTGGAGTTCATCTGCGCCAACACGGATGTGCAGGCGCTCAACAAGACCAATGTTCCGGTGTTGCTGCCACTCGGCTCAACACTGACGAAGGGCTTGGGGGCCGGCGCCAATCCTGCGGTCGGTCACCAGGCCGCGATTGAGGACAAGGAACGCATCAAGGAGCTGCTGCAGGGCGCCGACATGGTGTTCATCACCGCCGGCATGGGCGGCGGTACGGGTACCGGCGCCGCACCCGTGGTGGCCGAAGTGGCGAAGGAACTCGGTATCCTGACGGTCGCGGTGGTGACCAAGCCCTTCTCCTTCGAGGGCGGCAAGCGGATGAAGGTTGCCGATGCCGGAATTCGTGAACTGCGCGCGCAGGTGGACTCCCTCATCACCATTCCCAACGAAAAACTGCGCGAAGTACTCGGCGGCAGCATTTCCCTGCTCGATGCCTTTAAATCGGCGAACGATGTTCTGCTTCACGCGGTGCAGGGTATCTCCGAGCTGATCACCAAGCCCGGACTCATCAATGTGGACTTTGCGGATGTGCGCACCGTGATGTCCGAGATGGGACTGGCGATGATGGGTAGCGGAGCCGCTTCCGGTGAAACCCGGGCCCGGGATGCCGCCGAGGCGGCCATTGCCAGCCCATTGCTGGAGGACGTGGACCTTTCCGGCGCCAAGGGCATACTGGTCAACATTACTGCCGGCCTTGATATGTCCATTGGCGAGTTCGACGAGGTGGGAACGACGGTCAAGGAGTTTGCGGACGATGATGCCACGGTTGTCGTCGGCACCGTGATCGACCCGGAAATGCGCGAGGAACTGCGGGTGACCGTGGTGGCTACCGGCCTGGGGGGCAGCGAAGAAGTCAAATTCGACGAACCAGCTATCAACAGGGCGCCGCCGGTCCGCCCGGTGCGTGGTGTCGCAACGACAGAATCTTCACTGGCGGAGATGGCGGATGACGGCCAGTCGCTGGACATTCCCACCGCCATTCGGCGTAATCCCAAGGCAGCTCAAACCTACGTGGAAGCGGCTGAGAGTCAGGACATGGACTACCTGGATATTCCGGCCTTTTTGCGCCGTCAGGCGGACTGAAGGGGGGCTTTTGATCGGGAGTGGTTGCAAAATCGGCGTAATTGGTGTTTTATTATTAGGGATATCCCTAATGGGGTAAACACTTATAATAAATACACATGAGGGGCCTGCGACAACGCTATCGCGATTGCCTGCAGGTGGCAATCGCCAACAGTAATGGCGGCGCTGAATACCAGTGAGAGAGTCATTATGATCAAGCAACGCACGCTGAAGAACATCATCAAAGCCACGGGTGTGGGTTTGCATACCGGCGACAAGGTCTATTTGACCCTGCGTCCTGCAGCGCCCGATACCGGCGTCGTCTTCCGGCGCGTGGATCTTGATCCTGTGGTGGATATTCCCGCCCATGCGGAGAATGTCGGCGACACCAGCCTCTCAACCACCCTGATCAAGGACGGGGTGCGCATCTCGACGGTCGAACACCTGCTTTCTGCCTTCGCAGGTCTTGGCATCGACAACGCCTACGTCGAGGTAAGCGCTCCTGAGGTGCCCATCATGGATGGGAGCGCCGGTCCCTTCGTGTTTCTGCTCCAGTCGGCGGGTGTCGAGGAGCAGAACGCGCCGAAGCGATTTATCCGGATCAAGCGCCGGGTTACGGTCGAAGATGGAGACAAGCGGGCCGAATTCGAGCCCTTTGACGGCTTCAAAGTATCCTTTGGGATCGAATTCGATCATCCGGCATTTCATGAGCGCCCGAAATCCGCCACCATCGATTTTTCTTCCACCAGCTTCGTTAAGGAAGTCAGCCGTGCCCGTACTTTCGGTTTTCTGCGGGACCTCGAATACCTGCGTGATCGGGATCTTGCGTTGGGCGGGAGCATGGACAACGCTGTGGTGGTGGACGATTATCGAGTGCTGAATGAGGACGGGTTGCGTTACGAGGACGAGTTTGTCAAGCATAAGATCCTTGACGCCATCGGTGACCTTTATCTGTTGGGCCACAGTCTGATCGGCGCTTTCAGTGGCTACAAGTCCGGCCACGCGCTGAACAACCATCTGCTGCACACGCTGCTTTCCGACCGCGAAGCCTGGGAGGAAGTGACCTTCGAGGATGAGTCGTTGGCGCCTATCTCCTATATGCGCCCGCTCCAGGTTGGTGCATAAGGCGCTAATCCGGCGCCGAGGCTAGGAGTCTTTCCGTCGGTGAGAGGCGAGTCGGCGTAAAACCGCTGACAATTCCGGATCGTCCAGTCCTGATGCCGTCTCATTCAAGGCGTGAGCGGCTGAAGAAGGTATGGTTTTCGGTTTGACCTGGGGTTTGGGGCGCGGTGATTCCTGGGGGGCGACCCGCACACGAAAGTTGCGATAAGCGGTTTCCGGCATTATCCTAGTTAAATCGTAGCGTAGACGTGTGGCCCAAACGCCGGAATCAGCAAACAAAATCAGGGTTTCTCCGTCACGCCTTGCGCCCACGCAGTGTTGCTGGTGAGTGGGAGGTAGTCGTTTGACAATGTCGTCCATCACCGCGGATTGAGCGCGTATGTCCGAGAGTCTTTGCCGCAGCGGCGCGTGGCTGAGCAGAAACTTGCTGAGGGGTGTCGGATTGCGTGCCATTACTGGATTTCTTGCTGTCCTGATAACTTGGATCGGGATGCACCAGAGCTAACAACCCAGGTGACATCATGCTGGAACAATACATCAAGAAAATAAAGACGGTACAGATCGGGAAGAAATTAAAGACAGTACAGATTGGCAAGAAAATAAAGACAGTACAGATCGGAGTGGTCAAAAAGGTCAAGGTTAAAGCCGAGGCCGCTGCCAATAAAAAGGCCAAGCTGATTGACCGGGTCAAGACTGGCGTCAACAGGAAAGTTGTAACGGCCGCCAGGACGCTGCGCCCGGCTTGCCGCAATATCACGACCTCCAGCGTCAAGATCACATCAGGCTGTAAGGCTTTGCTTCCCCTGGTGGTCCCCGTTTTAGTGGGTGCCGCCATGTTGGGCACGGGGTTTTACCTGGGTGAACGAGTCGCTTTCACGAGACTTGCTCCCGGTTCCGAGGCGCGCGTGGAGACCTTTGAAGCGCTTCAGGCCTGGGTAAATGAAGAGCAATCCAAGGTGGAGATGGCGCGTCGGGAAATAGATGACCAGTTCGACGCACTGGCGATGCGTCTGGCCAGTTTGCAGGCCCAGATGATGCGGGTGGATGCCGTGGGCGAACGCATGGTGAAAATGGCGGAACTCGATTCGACGGAGTTTGATTTCTCGACGCTGCCCGCCGTCGGCGGTCCCGAAGACCCGGATTCCACCATCGGTGTCGAGCGGACACAAACCGCTTCGGCGCTGATCATGGGCATGGAATCCCTGGATAAACTGCTCCACCACCGGGATGAGCAGTTGAGCGTACTGGAAGAATGGCTGATGACCAACGAGGTGCGACGCCAGACAACGCCCAACGGATTGCCGGTCTTGGACGGCTGGGTTTCGTCAGGCTATGGCACAAGGATTAATCCGGTGACTGGCAAGTACCAGCGTCACTCGGGTGTGGATATCCCGGGGGCTCGCGGTGAGGACGTTATCGCTGTCGCGGCCGGCTTGGTGACGAAATCCAAGCGTATATCGGGATATGGTAATGTGGTTCAGATTCTTCATGCCAACGGCTACTCCACGCGCTACGCCCACAATCAGGCCAACCTCGTGGCAGAAGGCGATCGCGTGGAAAAAGGCCAGGTCATTGCCCTGCTCGGTTCGACGGGGCGGTCCACCGGGCCGCACGTGCATTTCGAAGTCCGTAAGGACGGAGAGGCCATCAACCCCGCAAAATTTATCAGTGACGAGGGCTGATAGAGCGCCACTCATCGCGATCCCTGGAGCCTAATTGACCCGTTTCGGTCGGCACTACCTGTGCTGTCATGGCTCAAATGCGCTATTATTCGGCGCTGTTTTTTCTAGAAGACACCCCTCATGGCCAGCCGTTTTCTGAGCAAGATATTTGGCAGTCGCAATGAGCGACTCGTGAAGCGCATGCACAAGCAGGTGGCGCTCATCAATGCCCTCGAGCCGGAACTCGAGGCGCTGGACGATGAGGCCTTGCGTGCGAAGACGGAAGAGTTCCGGCAACGCATAGAAGCCGGCGCGTCGTTGGACGATCTGCTTAACGAGGCTTTCGCGGTTGCCCGGGAGGGTGGGCGCCGTTCGCTCGGCATGCGCCATTTTGATGTCCAGCATATCGGCGGCATGGTGCTGCATCAGGGCAAGATCGCTGAAATGCGCACCGGTGAGGGTAAGACCCTGGTGGCGACACTGGCGGTTTACCTGAATGCGCTGGCAGGAAAGGGCGTCCACGTCATCACCGTCAACGACTATCTGGCCCGGCGCGATGCCACCTGGATGGGGCGGCTGTACCATTTTCTCGGACTCTCGGTGGGTGTCATCAATTCCTCCGGCGGTATGGGCCCGGATTCCGCGTCCTACCGGTTCGATCCGGATTACGACGGAACCGCAGGCGGCTTTCCCCAGCTGAAGCCGGTCACCCGTCGCGACGCCTATGCCGCCGATATCACCTATGGCACGAACAACGAATACGGCTTCGATTATCTCCGCGACAACATGGCCTTCACCGCGGAAGAGCGGGTTCAGCGGGACCGAAATTTCGCGGTTGTGGACGAGGTGGATTCCATCCTCATCGACGAGGCGCGCACACCGCTGATCATTTCCGGCCCCACCGAAGGAAGCTCGGAGCTGTATGTGTCGGTGGACAAGCTCATTCCCGGCCTCGTGCGTCAGGACCCCATTACCAACGATGAAGGCAAGCCGGACTACGGTCCCGGGGATTTCGCTGTCGACGAAAAGGCGCGGCAGGTCTATCTCAGTGAAGAGGGTCACGAAAAGATCGAAGGGCTGCTCGCTCGGGAAGGAATGCTCGAAGAAGGCGCGAGTCTCTACGACAGCACGAATATCAGCCTGATGCACCATGTCAATGCCGCGCTGCGCGCCCATGCGCTGTTTCAGCGGGATGTGGATTACATCGTCAAAGACGGCCAGATCGTCATCGTCGACGAGTTTACCGGGCGCACCATGCCGGGACGGCGTTGGTCCGAGGGCCTGCACCAGGCCGTCGAGGCCAAGGAGCGGGTCACCATTCAGCAGGAAAACCAGACGCTGGCGTCAATCACCTTCCAGAATTTTTTCCGCCTCTATGACAAGCTGTCCGGGATGACCGGGACCGCCGATACCGAGGCCTACGAATTCCAGCAGATCTATGGTCTCGAGGTGGTGGTCATCCCCACCAATCAGCCGATGGTGCGTAACGACAACGCCGATCTCGTCTACCTCACCGAAGGGGAAAAGTTCTCTGCCATCATCGATGACATACGCGATTGCGTGAAACGCGGCCAACCGGTGCTGGTGGGTACGGCGTCGATCGAGTCTTCCGAGCGGGTGTCCGGGGCGCTGGAAAAGCAGAAAGTTGCCCACGAGGTGCTGAACGCCAAACAACATGAGCGCGAGGCCCATATCGTGGCCCAGGCCGGCCGGCCGGGCGCGGTGACCATCGCCACCAACATGGCCGGTCGTGGTACCGATATCGTTCTGGGCGGAAATCTTGACGAGGAGCTTGCGGCGCTTGGCGGCAATGCTGATGAGGCCACCATTGAGGCGGTCCGAAAGGCATGGACTGAGCGCCACCAGAAGGTACTGGATGCCGGCGGTCTGCATGTGGTGGGCACCGAGCGTCACGAGTCACGGCGCATCGACAACCAGTTGCGCGGGCGATCCGGCCGCCAGGGTGATCCGGGGTCGACCCGGTTTTTCCTGTCGCTCGAAGACAGTCTGATGCGCATCTTCGCCTCCGATCGTGTCTCGTCGCTGATGCAGAAATTGGGAATGCAGGAAGGTGAGGCCATCGAGCATCCCTGGGTCACCCGTGCCATCGAAAATGCACAGCGCAAGGTAGAGGGTCGCAACTTCGATATTCGCAAGCAGTTGCTTGAATACGATGACGTGGCGAGCGATCAGCGCAAGGTGGTCTACCAGCAACGTAACGACCTGATGGATGAGCAGGACGTTTCTGACGCAGTGGAGGCCATGCGTCGCGACGTGGTGGGTGCGCTCATCGATTCCTACATTCCGCAGGGCAGTCTGGAGGAACAGTGGGACGTTGCCGGTCTGGAAGAGGCCCTGCGTGGCGAGTTCGACGCCGAGATGCCTTTGCAGCAGTGGCTGGACGAGGATGACCAGTTACACGAAGAGACGCTGCGCCAGCGTATCGCAGAGAGCCTCTCCGATGCCTATCGCGAAAAGGAAGCGCAGGTGGGTTCCGAACGCATGCGCTTTTTCGAAAAGGCGGTCATGCTTCAGTTGCTGGACAGCCAGTGGAAGGAACATCTGGCGGCCATGGATTACCTGAGGCAGGGTATCCACCTGCGCGGATACGCCCACAAGAATCCCAAGCAGGAATACAAGCGCGAAGCCTTCGATATGTTTTCCCGCATGCTGGATGCCATCAAGCACGATGTGGTGGCAACCCTTGCCAAGGTGCAGGTGCGGACCGAGGACCCAATGGAACTACCGGAGCAGCGACGTCCTTCCGAGATCCAGTTTCAGCACGAGGAGTTCAAGGGCTTCGGTGGTGAAGAGGCTGAACCCGGGGATGCCGACGAACAAAGACCGGCGGCACCGCCTGCCCAGCCCTTTGTGCGTCCTGACCGCAAGGTGGGGCGTAACGAGCCTTGTCCCTGCGGCTCGGGTAAAAAATACAAACACTGCCACGGTCGCGTCGAATAATCATGGCGCGCCGGGATTGACAAGTTTGCCCGAATTTTTTCCCATCGCCGGCGTACGAATGGCAACGGCTGCGGCCGGAATCCGCTACCGGAATCGCAAAGATATTCTTGTGATCGAACTTGCACAGGGCAGCACCTGCGCGGCTGTGTTTACCACCAATGCCTTCTGTGCGGCGCCGGTGGTGGTGGCGCGCGAGCATCTGGCGGCCACTTCGCCTCGCTATCTGTTGGTGAATTCCGGAAACGCCAATGCGGGAACCGGCAAAGAAGGGCTGCGCGCGGCCCGTGAAACCTGTAAATCGTTGGCGGCGGCCGCCGGTTGCGCCATAAATCAGGTGTTGCCGTTTTCGACGGGTGTCATCGGTGAAGACTTGCCTACGGCACCCTTTTCCTCAGCGATCCCCGGAACGCTGGAGCAACTCGACGCGAACGCCTGGCCTGCCGCCGCTGACGCCATAATGACGACAGATACCGTCCCCAAACTGGCCAGTCGCCAATTTGAGGTGGATGGCAGATCCGTGTCGATTACCGGAATCGCCAAGGGTTCCGGGATGATCTGCCCGGACATGGCCACGATGTTGGCGTTCATCACCACCGATGCCAGGGTGCCTCAACCCATACTTCAAAGCGCATTGGAGGGATCGGTCAGGGACAGCTTCAATGCCATCACGGTCGATGGCGACACCTCCACCAATGACGCCTGCATACTGGCGGCCACGGGGGCTTCGGGCGTTGATATCGATGCGGGTGATGCCTCGGCCCTGGCGGCTTTCGAGTCTGCTGTGGCCGAGGTCTGCATGGAACTGGCCAGTGACATCGTCAGGGATGGCGAGGGCGCGACGAAACTGGTGACCATCGTTATCGAGTCCGCAAGGGATCGGGATGAGGCGCGTCGCGTGGGCTACACCATCGCCCATTCCCCATTGGTCAAAACGGCGTTGTTCGCTGCGGATCCCAACTGGGGGCGGATACTTGCCGCCGTGGGTCGGGCAGGCATCGACGACCTGGATATCGATCGCGTCACCATCGCCCTGGATGACGTGGAAATCGTCCGTGACGGCGGACGTGCACCAGACTATACCGAGGTCGCGGGCGAGGCCGTTTTTTCCAGGTCCGAGTTCAGCATTCGCGTCGGCTTGGGTCGTGGCGGGGCCAGGGCGCGGATACTCACCTGCGACCTGTCCTTCGACTACGTAAAGATCAACGCCGAGTACCGGACCTGAACCAGGGCCAGGGCGGCGCCGATATGCGCAGCGCTCAAGATGACATTCTGGTAGCCGCCGCGGCGATCGCGAACGCCTCGGGGGAGATCCTGCTGGCGCGCAGACCGCCAACGGCTCACCAGGGCGGATTGTGGGAGTTCCCTGGCGGCAAGGTGGAACCCGGCGAATCCCCGAACGACGCACTGAAACGCGAATTGGCCGAAGAGCTCGGTATTGAGCTGGTCGCGCATCGTCCGCTGATTAGACTCCGCCATTGTTATGCCGATCGATGCGTGGTGCTCGACGTTCACCGCGTTACCGACTATCGGGGTGAGCCCCGCGGGCTCGAGGGCCAGCCATTGGTCTGGGCTGCAGCGGAACAATTGGCTGATTACCCGATGCCGGCGGCCGACCGCCCCATCGTCAACGCCCTGCGCCTGCCCGATACCTATGTCATCACGCCGCCCGACCCCGGTGACCCGGCGAGGTTCTCCAGCGCTGTTTCTGAAGCGCTGGCCTCCGGTGTTCGACTTCTCCAGTTGCGTATCCGTCGGCCGGATATTGCCTTGGCCGGGGTTGCCGGTGATGTGGCCGCAATGTGCCGACAGTCTGGCGCGAGCCTGCTGATTAATGGTGATCTGGAACTGGCGAAAGCACTGGGTTGCGGTGTGCACCTCAGCTCCCGCCAGCTATATGAGATCGATGCCAGGCCGCTGGCAACGACTTCCTGGGTGGCGGCGTCCTGTCATTCACCGCAACAACTGGCAAGGGCCAGCGAGCTGGGAGTCGATTTTGCGGTGCTGTCACCGGTCAGGGAGACGGCAAGCCATCCGCAAGCGCAGGCTATCGGCTGGCCGCGTTTTGCCAATTGGGTGGAGGGTCTTGCGCTGCCCGTGTACGGGCTGGGTGGAATGACTCGGCAGGATATTCCCATGGCATGGCGGAATGGCGCCCAGGGCGTGGCGGGTATCCGGGGGGTTTGGCCCCCCGTTTAGTGGACGCTGCCGCTCTCCCAGGGCTCTCCATCATTATCGGATTTTTTGCCCGGAATACGGTGTGATTCGTCGAGCCATTCGCCCAAATCGATCAGGCGGCACCTTTTGCTGCAGAAGGGGCGCCATTGGGCGTCGGGTGACCATTTCACGGGCTTGCCGCAGGTGGGGCAGGGGACAGAACCGGTATCGCTCATTCTTAAAATACGCAGGTCGTCAGTCGGAAGGGCACGTCTTCGTAGGTCTGTGCCGGACGCTGGTTGTCGCTGGTAAATTGCAGGAAGCGCACGGTGAAGCGGTGTTTGCCGCCGCTGATTTCCGCGAACAGTCCACTCTCTTGGGGAATCGAGACGCGGATGAGCTGCACCGGCATCTGGGCGTCGAGGGTTTTTGAGAAAAATCCCTGGCCGGCAACCTCGCTACTGGGTGTTGTACTGTTACGCACCAAATTGACGATAAGGGCCACCGACTGTTGCAGCCAGCCGAGATTCGAGGTCCATTGCTGCAGTTGGCGAATGCGCTCGTCGGCCGATTGGCGGAGCCAGAAGTGGTACTGGGGAAGGTCGAAGTCGCAGTTCCCGCCGGGGATCGAGCTGCGTTGCATGATGCTCTTGAGAAATTCGTTCTCGCGGATGTTCTGCCCAAGCTGCCCTTCGGTGCGGTGAAGATGCACCAGCTTTTCCTCGAGATCGTCGAGAATGCTGCCCAAACGCTCCATGTCCAGCCCGGGCGTCTGGCGAATGCGGGTGAGCTTGGAGATATGCCGCTCCAGCTCCTTGATGATCTCGGATTTGATGTCTGTCCGGCTCAGCAGGGCGGAGATGTCGAGCAGGGCGGACATGGCGGCGCGGGATTGCCAGGGCGCCTCCAGCGGCAGAAAGAACTGCATTTGCTCGAAGAGGTGAGCCAGCCGTAACAATAGCCGCGTGCGTTCGTTGATCGGATGCTCAAATGTGATCTGTTCGGACACAGAAATTCCCGCGCGGCGGACCGGATTGGATGACAGACAGGTATTGATCTTCGTTCCGCATTGTCGGTCATTCGGGCTCAGGCGTAAACCGGTCAGTCTTTCAGGGCGGAAAGTGCCAGATACCTTTCATGTAATTTGCCCACCTGGCTGTCCAGGGCAGAGAGATCGCCATCGTTGACGATGATGTCGTCCGCGGCGGCCCGCCTGGCCTCCCGGGTCGCCTGTTGGTCCAGTATCCGGCGGGTGTTTTCGACGGAAATCCCGTCGCGCTCGGTGACGCGCGTTACCTGCAGCGACTGCGGTGTGTCGACCACCAGCACGCGGTCCACCGCAATCGGGTAACGGCTCTCGATCAGCAGTGGTACAACCACGATTGCGTACGGGGTGTGGAGATTCGAAAGCGCCTCTGCCGCCTTGTCACGGATGCGCGGGTGCAAAATGTCCTCGAGACGCCGCCGAAGGGAGAGGTCGTCGAATACCGCCTGCCTCAGGCGCCGGCGGTCGAGGCCACCCTTTTCAGTGATAAATTCACTGCCCAGCGCCGCGCCGATCTCGCCCAGTGCGGTGCTCCCGGGGGCGACCAGGTCCCGACTGATCAGGTCGGTATCGATGACGGGAACGCCGACTCTGGCGAAACGCTGGCTGACCTCTGATTTTCCGCTGCCTATTCCGCCGGTGAGCCCTACGCTTAACATTCAGGCGAAGCGGGGCTCAACCGAGCCCGGTGATATCGAGGTAGGCGTGATTGATCTCTGTTCCCCACATCAACGCGATCCAACCCGCCACGGCCAGGAAAGGGCCGAAAGGGATCGGCTGGCTGCGTTCCTGGCGTCCGAGCACCATCATCCCTACGCCGACCAGCGCGCCGACGACGGAAGACACAAGCACGATTTGAGGCAACAGTTGCCAGCCGAACCAGGCCCCGAATACGGCGAGCAGTTTGAAATCGCCAAATCCCATGCCTTCTTTGCCGGTGGCGAGCCGGAAACCCTGAAAGACCAGCCACAGGCTCATGTATCCGCTGACCGCGCCGATGATGGCGGCTTGCGGCGTGGTGAACAGCCCCCAGACGCTGAACAGCAGGCCGGCCCACAACAGGGGCATCGTAATCCGGTCGGGAAGAATCTGGTGATCCAGGTCGATCATGGCGAGGGTGACGAGCGACCAGGTCATCAAGGCCGCAGCCAGGCCCTCGATGGTCAGGCCGAAGCGCCAGGCCACGGCCGCCGTCAATATGCCGGTGGCGAATTCCACCGCGGGATAGCGCAACCCGATGGGTGCTGAACAGGCGGCGCAACGTCCTCGCAGCCACAGGTACCCGAGGATCGGCACATTGTGTCGGTACCTGATGGGCGTCTCGCAGTGGGGGCAGCGTGAGCCGGGAAATACCAGCGAGAACCGAGCCGGGTCCGGGGCGGGCTCGGCGCCCATCAATTCCGCGCACTCGCTACGCCATTCCCGCTCCAGGATTTTCGGCAGGCGGTAAATGACGACGTTGAGAAAGCTGCCGATCACCAGGCCGAAGATCAGCCCGGTGGTGGCTGCCATCCAGTGCGGCAGGGTTTCCAGCATATCGAGACGGAGGGCCTGGAGTTGTGGTTAACCCACAACGTTGCCGATATTGAATATCGGCAGATACAGGGCGACGACCAGGAAACCCACGATGCCGCCAATGAGTACCAGGATGAAGGGTTCCAACAGGCTGCTGAGGGCGTCTACCGCGTTGTCGACTTCTTCCTCGTAAAAGTCAGCAACCTTGTTGAGCATGTCGTCGAGTGCGCCGGTTTCCTCGCCCACCGCCGCCATCTGGCGCAGCATGTGGGGGAAGACCGTTTCCTGGCGCATGGCGAAGACCATGGACTGGCCCGAGGCCATCTGGGTTCGCATACGCTTTACCGCGTCACTGATGACCATGTTGCCTGACGCGCCTGCCACCGAATCGAGGGATTCGACGATGGGGATGCCTGCAGCGAAGGTCGTGGCCAGGGTGCGGGCGAAGCGGGACATGGCGGCTTTGTGCGAAATGGTCCCGATAACCGGAATTTTAAGCACCAGGTTATCGACAATGCGCTGAAATTTCTTCGAGCGTTTCCAGCCCTGGATCATGAAGAAAGTCCCAGCGAACAGGATGATGCCGATCAACCAACCTTTGGACACAAGGAATTTCGACATATCTATGACCAGTCGCGTAAATGCCGGCAGGTCGGCCCCGAAGTTGCGGAACAGTTCTTCGAACTGGGGGATCACGAAGAGCATGATGACCGTGACCACGGCAATGGCAATCATGATGACCGCCGCCGGATAAACGAGGGCCTTGCGAACCTTGCCTTTGATGGTTTCGGTGCGCTCCTTGTATCTTGCGATCCGGCCGAGCAGCGACTCAAGGGTTCCTGAGGACTCGCCGGCTTCCACCAGGTTGACAAACAGGCTGTCAAACTGTCCTGGGTAATTCCGCAAGGCATCGGAGAGACTGCTCCCCTCCTCGATATTCTCCCGGATGTTGTCGATCAGCTTTTGCATGGTGGGGTTCTGCTGACCACTGCTGAGGATATCCAGCGATTGGACCAGAGGGATGCCCGCTTCCATCATGGTCGCGAGTTGGCGGACGAAAACAGTGATGTCTTTACTGTTGACGGGGCGTTTGCTGAGGGCGGCGGAGATCGCCTGTCTCTCGCTTCTTTACCCGGGTGGGTACGATGCCCTGGCGTCGCAGTTCGGCGCTCACTGCTTCCGGCGACGGCCCTCTAAGCTCGCCCCGCACGCGTTCGCCACGATTGTTGACACCTTCCCAGTCGTAATCGAGAACCTGGCGTTGCCCTCGCGCCTTCTTCAGGGTGGCTGCCGCTGCCGTCGTTGCCATGTGCTAGTCCTTGGTCACTCGGTTTAATTCCTCGAGGCTGGTTATCCCGGCCTTGACCTTTTCCAGGCCGGAGCGCCTCAACGTCCAGACGCCCTCGGCCTTCGCCAGCTGTTCGAGCTGAATGGATGTGCCGCTTTCCAGAATAAGGCGCTCCATGGCGTCGGAGATGGGCATTACCTGGAATATGCCGGTTCGCCCGCGGTAGCCCCGATTGCACTGCGAACATCCGACTGCCTTGTAGGGTGTAATGCCCGCGGCGATGTCTTCCTCGGCGAAGCCTTCTCCCCGCAGCGTCTCGGGCGGCAAGGGTTCTTCGGCACGACAATTTGGGCATAGTTTTCTGATCAGGCGTTGCGCCATGATCAACAGCACCGATGAAGCGATATTGAATGCAGGGACGCCCATGTTCGCGAGTCGGGTGAGGGTTTGCGGTGCGTCATTGGTATGCAGGGTGGATAGTACAAGGTGGCCGGTCTGCGCGGCCTTTACGGCGATCTCAGCGGTTTCGAGGTCGCGGATCTCACCCACCATGATGATGTCGGGATCTTGTCGCAAAAAGGCGCGCAGGGCCGAGGCGAAGGTCAATCCGGCCTTGAGGTTGATGTGAACCTGGTTAATCCCCCCCATCTGGATTTCCACGGGGTCTTCGACGGTGGAGATATTGACTTCGGGTTTATTGAGCTGATTGAGGGCGGAGTAGAGCGATACGGTTTTACCGCTTCCCGTCGGACCGGTGACCAGTATCATGCCGTAGGGTTTCAGGATGGCGCGGGCAAAGAGCTGCTCCTGGTGCGGCTCCATCCCAAGGGCCGCCAGGTCCAGTTCGCCAAAGGTCGACTCGAGGATTCGCAGAACGATCTTTTCGCCGTGGAGAGTAGGCAGCGTGTTCACGCGAAAATCGATGTTACGTTTCCTCGATAATTGCAGGCGCACGCGACCGTCCTGGGGTACACGTCGTTCGGCGATATTCAGTCGGGCCATTACCTTCAGGCGCGAGGCCATGCGTGCGGCCATATTGACCGGCGGGGCGGCGACTTCGTGAAGCAGGCCGTCGAGGCGGTAGCGAACCCGGTAGGTTCTTTCGTAGGGCTCGAAATGGATGTCGGAGGCGCCGCGCTGAATGGCGTCGATGAGCAGTTTGTTGATGTAGCGGACGATGGGGGCGTCGTCGGCGCCACTGTGCAGCTGGGCCGTTTCCTCCTCGTCACTGATATCGATACTGTCGAGGCCTTCAAGCTCTTCTTCGCTGACGCCGGACAAGATGGTGTCTTCTTCGGGCGCAGACTTCTCGAGAACCCTGTCGAGTTTGTCGTCCTCCACCAGCACCAGTTCGGGCATGAGGCCGGTGTGGAAGCGGATTTCCTCAATGCCTTTCAGATTAGTGGGGTCCGAAACACCGAGGAATAACCGTTGACCCCGTTGCCCGAGCGGAAGGCTCCGGTGCCTGCGGATCAGGTCCCGGTCGGCAAGCTCCACGGGCAGGCTGGTGACATCCACCGCGTCGAGGTCGAGTAGCGGCAGTCCGTACGACCGGGCGGACAACATGGCCACGTCCCGCCCCGATACGATATCTTTGTGCACCAGCCACGATATCAGGGGCTGGCGGGCCTTGGCGGCGGCCTCACTCGCCTGGGTCGCCTGTTCGCGACTCAGGAGCCCCTCCTTTACCAGGCCGAGCACGACTCCTCGAAGGCCTTGCAGGTTTTCAGCGGTTTCCATTGATGGCGATGCGTTTTGTTGACTGTTTTATCCCAAGTAAACTCTGAGTATAGTACGAATGTAAGTGGTAAAGCGTCCACTGGTGTAGTCCTCAGTGGACAATCTATTCAGGCGAGTCTGATTTGACGACGAAGTCGATGGTGCGGCCCCGTATTCTTGTCGTGGACGATGAGCGGGATATCCGTGAATTGCTGCGGATGGCCTTCGAGGCCCGTGGCTGGCAAGTGCGGGAGGCAGGGGATTTGTCCACCGCCTATCGGTTGCTGCGGGGCCACGAGACTGACTTGTGCATCACCGATATGCGACTGCCGGACGGCAATGGCATCGAACTGGTGGAGGCCATGTCGGGGGAGCAGCCCAATCTGCCCGTCATCGTCATTACCGCCTATGGCAGCATCGATACCGCGGTTCATGCGCTTCAGGCCGGCGCCTTCGATTTTGTATCCAAGCCCATCAATACCGATATTCTGCGCGCCATTGTCCAGCATGCGCTGCAGCGCAACCCCGATAACGAACGATCGCCGTCGGCATTGATCGGGGACTCATCGGCCATGGCCGCGTTGCGGGACGCCGTGGGCCGGGTGGCAGGCAACCAGGCGCCGGTGGCCATTACCGGCGAGTCCGGCACGGGCAAGCAGTTGGTTGCGAGAGAGATTCACCGCCTGGCCAGCCCTGTAGAGAGGCCGTTTATCACCGTCAACTGCGCGGCCTTGCCCGAGGAGCGGATGATCGAGGCCTTTTTCGGTGGTGGCGGCGCCGAGGCGGTTACGCCGCACCGGGAGGGCCTGTTGCGGGCGGCGGGCGGCGGCACGCTGTACCTGGATGACGCTGAGTCCCTGCCCGCCTTCATGCAGGCAAGGTTGCTGGACGCACTGCATGAACGTCGAATCGTGGCGCCTGACGGTACCCGGGGCGATGTATTCGACGCCCGGGTGATCTCGTCTTCGGCCGGCGGATTGCAGCAGGCGGTACAGGCCGGTCGGCTGCGTCACGATCTTTTTTACCGGCTGAACGTTATCGAACTACGGGTGCCGACACTGCGGGATCGTCCTGAAGATCTGCCGTTGCTGGTGGGCCTGATTCACGGCGCGATACAGCGCCGCTGGGGACGGCCCGCGCCAACCCTGTCCGCGGAGGCTCTCGCACGCCTCCAGCGTCATCCCTTTCCGGGTAACTATGGCGAGTTGGAAAATCTTATTGAGCGGGCTGCGGCATTGGCTGGTGGCGATACAATTGAGATTGGCGATCTGCAGTTTATCGAGGTTCCGCTGGCGACAGATGAACGCAAGGCTGATGTGAGTAGCGAGGTGACGGGCGACGACGATCTGCCGGGCCGACTGGCCGCCGATGAACGCGCCGCCATTCTTGCCGCCCTCGAGAAGACCCACTGGAACCGGACCGCTGCGGCGCGCCTGCTCGGATTGAGCTTCCGCCAGCTGCGTTACCGGATCAAAAAATTCGGTTTGGAAGACGCCTCCGGGTGACGGATAGTGTCACTATCTGACGTCGGGCGAGCGCTTCAGACTTGCTGTCAGTTTCCGTCTGTAACATTCTGTGACGCTTTGTGATTTTTCTCTTGATTGAAGTGGCAGATTCGGCTCTATTAAGGTTGACAGAAACCCCCAAGCAGGCTGTCATTAGGGTCCGCGAGGCACGCGACAGCTGAGTTCGACAATCGAGCCCGGCACTTAACAAAACCGAAATACCGACAAATTCCGAAGGAATAAGGAGTCGTCATGAAAAAACAGATACAAAAGGGTTTTACCCTTATCGAACTGATGATTGTGGTGGCGATCGTGGCCATCCTGGCAGCCGTGGCGCTGCCGTTCTATTCAGATTTCACCTATCGTGCGAAAACCTCTGAACTTGCCGCTGCGATGGACGCCTGTAAGGTGGTCCTGCAAGAACTGAATCAGTCCGGCCTGTCGACAGTAGCTGATGCCTGTACTTCTACAGCTACTCAGTATGTCAGTTCGGTTGATGGCGACCTGGCTGGTGGTCTGGGTACGGTGACCGGTGTTGGTCGCTGGAGACATCCAGGGTTGTACGCTGACATTGACTGAAGGTCCGGCTGGAACCTGGACTGGAAGCTAACTCTGGACTGCAATTCTGTCGCGCCGTTGTTCCGGTAAGGCATAGTCGTTAGAACCCGCAACGGGTGTAAAAGGCCACGGGCTCCGACAGCCGTGGCCTTTTTGTCGACTGGTCACTGTCATTGATCCGATTCTTCCCACGCAATCCCTGCCCTTGGGGATAACCGGTCGGGTCAGACCGATGGGTAGTTGAATATTTGGCGTTGAGGGCAGGCGCGACCTGCAGGTACAGCTCATGTTTCATGCCCCGGAATCACGCTTTTTCCTCCTCGTGCTATTTCTGGTTGTCCTGGTTCATTTCGTATTTTCGCTATCCACCTCTATTCCAGTGATGTATCCGGATGAGATTGGCTACCTGATGAATGCGGGCACGCTTGCCGGTTTTCGCACAGATTCCTCGTTGCCGTACTACGCGGGTTATAGCGTTTTGCTGTGGCCCGCGTTTTTGCTGGGTGATTCGCCCGGCGGGGTGTACTTCATCGTAAAGGTGGTGAACACACTGCTTTTTGCAGGCACCTTCGTCGCCCTGTATCGGTTGGTTTTGGGCTTGATGCCCTCAACAGACCGCAGCCAGATCCTGCTTGCCATGGCAGTGGCGAGCCTGTACCCGTCGTTTCTTGTATTCAATGCGTTGGCCCTTTCTGAAAACGCATTCGTATTGCTGTTCGTTCTCAGTGCCTTTTTGTTGTTGCGACTGCCCGGTTCCTCCTTGTATCAATGGCTGGGTTTTGGTGCCTGCCTCGGTCTTATGTTCATGGTGCATCCGAGGGCCGGCCCGTCTTGGCGAGTGGCTTTCTCGCCGCGGGGTACCTCGCCCACGTCGAGCGACGATACATGCCTTTTCTGGCGGCGTTCCTGGTGGCGGGGGGATTGGCGATGGTTTCCCAGCCATTGAATGCCTATGTGCAGCAGAGCCTGGTAGATCGGGACCATGGGGTCCGAGCATGCCTATGCCCCGGTTGCCGATGTTATTGACCACCAACTCAGTTTTGCCGGCGTCACCCGGTTTTTGGTGAATCTGGTGGGGCAATCCCTGTATCTCATCGCCGCAACCATCGGTGCGGTGGTTTTTGGGGTCTTTGCCGGAATCAGGCAGGCTGCGCATGGGCCAACGAAACTCGTCCCGTCTGGATTTTTCTCCTGCTGGCGCTTGGCGGGACCATGCTGATGTCTAGCTGTCGTTCTGGAAGGGCGGCTCGATCACATCCTGTACGGTCGTTACAACGAAGCGGTGTTGCTGCCCTTGCTTGTGATCGGCTTGATTGCAGCGACCCGCAATGTTAAGCCCTGGTTGATACTGGTGGCTGTTGTGGGAGGCTTGTCCGCATTACTGTATTGGTACCTGAAGGAGTCACCAACGCCGGCGTTTGGAACGATCAGCATTGCTTCTCTTTACTACCTTTTCTTTTTCTTCAAGAAGTTAAGCTATTTCAACCCATTCATCGTATTCGGTTTTTTTACGGCCATCGTGGCTGTTTGGCTCCTTGTGTCGCGGATTTCGTCCACAAGATTCTTTGTGATAGCCATGGCCATATTTCTGATGACATCGGTAACCATCGGATTCGACCTTCTGTTGCTGTATTCCCGTGCTCGGGAGATTGCCACCGAAGAGATATCCACGTACGTCAATCGGAAATTCGAATCCGGCACCTGCCTGAACTACGATAGTGGGGCCAGAGATTGGCGCAAGCCCTATATATACCGATATATGCTTTACCAGTATCCGCTCACGCGTGTGGATATTCAGGATAGAGAGTCGTTCTGTTCCGCCTGGCTTATCTCGGATAAAACGGATATCGCCGCAGTCTATCCTGGCGCAAAACTGGTTACGATGGAAAAATATGACAGTACAGGGTTATGGCGATTGCCGGAAATCCCAGATGCATCTGGCCGCGGTGATCATTAATCGGTGTGTCGACGGAGTTAATGATTGCATTTATCTCGAGTCGCATTTTTGATAGTTGGCGGTTACATTTGGAGTTTGGTTGCGATTGTGATCGCCTACGATCCGAAAAGCCATGAAACTGATCATCCAGATTCCTTGTTATAACGAGGCGCTGTCGTTGCCGGTAACGCTTGCTGAATTACCGCGGGACGTTGATGGATTCGACATCGTGGAATGGCTGGTTGTTGACGACGGGAGTAGCGACAGAACGGCGGAGGTTGCGCGGGAACTGGGTGTAGATCACATTGTCCGCTTTAAGAAAAATCAAGGCCTCGCGTCGGCATTTTCTGCCGGGATAGACGCTTGCATAGAGCAGGGCGCAGACGTGATCGTAAATACCGATGCGGACAACCAGTACGATGCTCGCGATATTCCATTACTGGTAAAGCCCATTCTTGAGGGTGTCGCCGACATGGTAATAGGCTCACGGCCGGTATCGGACATTAAGCACTTTTCTTTACCGAAGAAACTGTTGCAGCGTGTCGGCAGCGCGGTCGTGCGTATCGTCAGCGGAACAGAAATCAATGATGCTCCGAGTGGATTCCGTGCGTTCAGTCGGGATGCCGCCAAAAAGATCAACGTGTTCAGCGAGTACACTTACACGGTGGAGACCATCATCCAGGCCGGGATGAAAAACATCGCATGAAGTCGGTTCCTGTTCGGGGTGAACCAGGAATTGCGAGAGTCCGGACTAGTCAAGAGCATCGCACACTACGTCAGTCGATCTATGTCTTACGATCGTCAGAATATTTGCTGTATACAAGCCATTTCGGTTTTTTGCATCCATCGGGCTGGTGTTGTTCATGATCGGCTTGCTGCTGGGGGCAAGATTCCTCTACTACTATTTAGTGGGTGACGGGGCGGGCCATGTCCAGTCGCTGATTCTTTCCGCACTCTTGGTCGGGTTGGGCGTGCAGTCAGTAATGGTGGCGTTTCTAGCGGATTTAATAGCAGTCAACAGGAAACTGCTTGAGCAGATCAGTTCGATCAGCGGGAGCTTG
>CAWGBV010000019.1:0-313852 GCA_963820915.1 uncultured Gammaproteobacteria bacterium
CCTGCATCGGTCACCGATTCGGCTGTTCGGTAGTTTTCGAGTCCGATTTTGCGACAATGGTGTGCTTGGTATCAGATGATCGCAAGCGCAGCGAGGTTTTCGGCCTGATGCCTGGCTGAAGCGCCTCTTCCAAGGGCCTCGGAAGCCGGTTGGGCAGGTTGCAGGCGTGACGAGGCCTCAGCGGTTGTGGCTGCGGCTGTGGAAAGATCGTGTGCTTTGGATGCGCGGCTATCCGGGTGCTGCCCAAGCAGGATGGCGCTGGAGATTGCCCAGGATATGTGCGATGTCCTCGGCGTACGGATAGGCTTCGGAGAAGGACAGCCAGACTTTTCGCACGGTGATGCGGATACGGGCACCGATTTTCAACAGTCTCACGCGAATGGTCAGGCTTTGCGCTTTCGCATGCGCCGTTCCGGCCAGGCCCAGCCGGCGCAGGCCGTGCATCAGCACGTAGGCAAACGATGAGAAGTACAGGCGCAGCTGGTTGGCGCGCATCGTCGCCGTGCTGGTGCGATCGGCAAACAGCCCGAGTTGTTGTTCCTTAATGCGATTCTCCATGTCGCCGCGCGCGCAGTAGAGCTGTTCATAGAGTCGCTTCGCGTTGGCCTCGCGTGCAGTCAGGTTGGTGACGACAAAGCGTGGATTGGCCTTGCCCGGCAGGTATTCCGCCTTGCCAATGACGCGCCGCTCGCGCGACCAGGACTTGCGCGTCTTATAGTGGAAGTCGCGGAAGCGCCGCGCCGCTTGGCCGGTGCGTTCATGGGCGGCGCGGGCTTCTTCGATCTCTTTGCCCAGTGCGCGTTGCAGGCGCTTGTTGCGCGCCAGCCCCAGCACGTAGCGCACGTTATGGGTTTCGCACCAGGCCATGATCGCCTCGCGGCAGAACCCGGCATCGCCACGGATCACGATACGCGTCTTCGGCCAACGGGCGCGGATCTGGACAACGATCCGTTCGAGCTCGTCGACACTGCCCGCTGAGCCGTCCTGATTCGATGGCCGCAGCCGTGCACACAGCAGGTGCTCACCGCAGAAGATGTACAGCGGCAGATAGCAATAACAGCGGTAGTAGCCGTGAAAGAAGCGGCCTTCCTGATGCCCATGCAATGGATCATCGGTGGCATCCAGGTCCAGCCAGATCTCGCGCGGCGGTTTGCGGTGTGATTCGAGAAACACTTCGACCAGCAGGCGGTCGAGTGCATCGGGATCGGCCGCGATCCGCTTGTAGCGATCCGTCGCTGCCGACTCCGGCGTGCTCAACTCCAGACGATTGAGCGTATTCGATGCCGCCAACGGATTGCCACGGTCCTGATCACGTACCCGTGCCTCACCGCTCAGGTCCTGCTTGCCCACCAACAGGGCCAGCACGCTGTCTTTTCGCAGTACATCGTGATCGTTGAGATCTTCATAGCCCAGCGCCAGACCATAGACGCGTTGTGCGACCAGTGCCGGGACGCTGTGCTCGATGGCATTGGGGTTGCGATAGTCGCTGAAACAACCGGCCAAGCGATCCAGCAGGCCGATGCGTTTATCCACCTCACGCAGCAGCAAGCCGCCACCGTCCGACGTGATCCGACCACCGTCAAATCGGCCGATCACCTCACGTCTTCCAAGGGCGTGAAATTCAAGCTGTTCGGGATTACACTGTGTCTTCATAGGCCTCTTCGTTTTGTTGCTCGTAAGTGCTTGCCGGCTCTTACTTTATGCAACAAACAGAGGCCTATTTCTACCCCTACGGTGACTGATGCGGGTTAGTTGCCCGGCGTGTGGGCACGCCGGCTACTGTGAAATCACCTCGCGGCGGGTCTATCAGTGCCACGGCTGCCATCACCAGGCCTCGGTGACCAGTGGCACGATCTTCGAGGCGACGAAATCGCCGTTGGTCAGCTGGTTCCTGGGTATGTACCTGCTGACGCAAAGCAAGAATGGCATCTCGGCTCTGGCGATGAAGCGCCAGTTGGGGATCTCGTACAACGCGGCCTGGCGCCTGAAGCAGAAGCTGATGCAGGTGATGAAGGAGCGAGACGACAGCCAACCGCTGAGCGGCACCGTCCAGCTGGACGATGCGTACTGGGGTGGAGAGCGTCGTGGCGGCAAGCGCGGTCGGGGGCGCCGAACAAAGTCCCTTTCGTCGCTGCGGTGGCCACCAATGACGCGGGCCACCCGGTGACGATGCGCCTGAGCTCGGTGCAAGGCTTCCGTCGCGATGAGATCGGCCGCTGGGCGCGAAAACACCTGGTGGCCGATAGCGTGGTGGTATCCGATGGACTCCAGTGCTTTGGTGGCGTCGTCGCGGCCGGATGCGTCCATGAGTCCGTGATCACCGGAGGTGGCCCGGCCAGTGTCAGCGAAGAAGCCTTGACTTGGGTCAACACCATGATCGGCAACGTGAAGAAATCGATCCACGGAACCTACCATGCCATCGCGCACAAACACCTGCCGCGCTACCTCGCTGAGTTCTGCTATCGTTTCAATCGACGCTTCAACTTGGAGGCCATGTTACCGCGCCTCGGTTACATCGCTGTGCGGACTCCACCCATGCCCGAGCGGCTCCTCAAGATGGCTGAAGTTCGGTGGTAATCAGGTAAGGATAAGCCTCCGAGAAAGACAGCCAGACCTTGCGTACGGTGATCCGGATACGCGCACCGATCTTCAACAGCTACACCCGGATGGTCGTGCTCCTTGGCGTGGGCAGTGCCGGCGAGACCCAGCCGGCGCAAGCCGTGCATCGGTACATAGGCAAACGAGGAGAAGTACAGGCGCAGCTGGTTCGCCCGCATCGTCGCGCTGCTGGTACGGTCGGCAAACAGCCCCAGCTGCCGCTCCTTGATGCGGTTTTCCATGTCACCGCGTGCGCAGTAGAGGGTTTCGTAAAGCCGTTTCGCGCCGGCTTTACGGGTGGGTAGATTGGTGACCACAAACCGCGGGCTGGGCTTGTTCGGCAGGTATTCCGCTTTGCCGATGACGCGCCGCTCACACGACCAGGACTTGCGGGTCCGGTAGCGGAAGTCACCGAAGCGGCGGGCCGGCTTGCCGGTGCGCGCATGCGCCGTGCGGGCTTCTTCCATCTCTCCACCCAGCGCGCGCCGCAGAAGATGTACAGCGGCAGATAGCAGTAACAACGATAGTAACCATGGAAGAAGCGGCCTTCCTGGCGGCCGTGCAGCGGATCATCAGTGGCATCGAGATCCAACCAGATCTCGCGCGGTGGCCGCTGGTGCGATTCGAGAAATACATCCACCAGCAACCGATCGGGTAACTCGGGGTCGGCAGAGATCTTCTTGTAATGATCAGTTGCTGCGGCCCTCGGGGTACTGAGCTCCAACCGATTGAGCGTGCTCGATGCTGTTGGGATTGCGATGGTCGGTGAAACACCCGGCCAGTCGATCCAGCAGGCCCAAGCGCTGATCCACCTCACGCATCAGCAGTCCACACCCGTCCGAGGTAATGCGAACCGTCAAAACGTTCCACGACCTCGCGCCGCCCCAGGGCGTGAAATTCAAACTGCTTGGGATTACACTCTGTCGTCATAAACCTCTTTCTCCAGTGCTGCGTAAGTGCTTGGTCGCTCTTACTTTATGCATCAGATAGAGGCCTATTTCCATAGCGGCGGGCAGAATTGCGGGTTAGCTCATTGGCTTCCCAGCATTTTCTGTAGATGCGCCGGAATGTTTCGCGCACCAGTGAAATCGGCGCCTCGCAATCTGGCGTTGATGAACCGGGCCTCTTCCAGATTGGCGCCCGCGAAAACCGCACCGCTGAGATGCACACCGTTCAGCAGCGAACCGCGCAAATTCGCGTTGCTGAAGTCCGTATCCTCCAGCGCGGCACCGGTCAGGGTCACTTGATGGAGACTGGCGCCCTCGAACCGGCCGCCGATCAACACGGCGCGCAACATGAACGCCTCATCAAACACCGCACCGGACAGGTCGCTATCCTCCATCAGCAGGTCCTTCATGTAGGCCGCGCTGAAATCCGTGCCCACAGCGCTCACCAAGTTGGCATCGGTGCCGAACATATTGGCCTCGCGCAGATTGGCGCGGTCGAGGACGCTGCCGTCCAGTTTGGTATGGAACAGATCGGCGCCGCTGAGATCCACATCCGCCAGATCGGCGTTGCTGAAATCGGCCCATTTGAGATCGGCCGCCCTCATGCTCGAACCCGTCAACCTGGCATTACTGAAAACGGCATTCTGCATATCGACGCCATCCATCAAGGCACCGGACAGGTCCACCTCGCTCAACCGGGCGGCGGAGAAATCGCAGTGGCGTAAATCCTGGCCGGCGCCAGGCTGGGCGCAGTCGCCCCGCGGCAGCTCAGCGGCCATCGGCTGAAAACCGGCGCAGAGCAACCAGAAGCCGAATGCCCTGCCCTTATGTTGCCCTGCGCTTGTCATGCGGTCAGTTGCGCGTAGAGGGCGGGTAACCGCCGGGGCAGTTCCGCCGGATTGCGGATAACCACGTAGCCCTTGGAGCCGAACAGATGCGGCAGGTAGTCATTCGCCTTTTCGTCAATGGTGACGCAAAAGGGCTGAAGCCCCGTCTGCCTCGCCTCGATCAGCGCACGACGGGTGTCTTCGATGCCGTGTCGCCCCTCATACCTGTCGAGATCGTTCGGTTTGCCGTCCGTGAGCAACAACAGCAATCGCCGGTTCGCGGGCTGTATGCTCAACATCTGGCTGGCGTAGCGCACGGCCGCCCCCATGCGCGTGTAGTAACCAGGCTTGATGGCCTGGATGCGGCCGCGCACCACGCCGCTGTAACGCTCCTCGAAATTCTTCAACTGATGCACACGAACCGGATCCCGTTTGCGCGACGAAAAGCCGTACATGCCGAAACGGTCCCCGGTGGCTGACAGTGACTCGGCGAACAAAAACAGGCTGTCCCGGATAACGTCGATCACGCGATCATAATCATTGATCCAGGTGTCGGTGGACAGCGACAGGTCCGCCATCAGCAGGCACGCCAGATCGCGCGCGCCCGACCGCATGTTGCGGTAGAGGCCATCGGCAGCGACGCCCTGACCCGACTCGCGGTCGGCGCGGTATCTCAGGTAGGCATCCAGGTCCACCTCCTGGCCGTCGGATTGCTGCCGCTGCCAGATACGGGACGGCGCCAGCGCCTGGAACTGGTTTCGCAGGCGTCGTGCCGTGCGGTGCAGATGCAACGGCAGATCACAGGTGCCGGCGTCAGCGGCCATCATGGGCACGATACGGCAATGGTCGGGCAACAAACGGCGGTGTTTCCAGTCCCATTCCGGCAACCGGATACCTTCACCGATCACATGGTCGTCTTCGGCTTCGGCGGGCAGATCGAGGTCGAACTTGAGGGTCGCCGCCGAGGTATTGTTTTCCTGACCGAGCGCAATCCGGTCGATATCCCGCGCCACGGACTCGGCACGCGCCAGATCGTCTTCGTCGTCGGTCCCGCGATCCACCTTGACGAACTCGCCCCAGGTGAAAATGTTCTCCATGCGGATGGTGACCAGGCCGCGGTTTTCCTCGGGCTCTTCCACGCGCTCGGCGCTACGACGCAGCTTATCCGCCTCGCCCTGCTGTTTCGGCCGCTCGCCCTGTGCGGGGTCATTGCGGGACGGGCCGGTTGCGGCTGCCGCACCAGGTGGAAACGGATGCAACCACAGCGGGACGGGAGCCGGAGGACGCCGGCTGGGCGGACAGTTGTCTACGCTGCCCGGGTCTGTCAGCGCCGACCGGATAGCCATCTCGGCAGCCGCCTCATCCGGCGACAGGGAGGCCGGATCGGGACGTAACTGCAGATGCGCGGCCACCAACCGCCCGTATCTCATCCGCAAGCCGGCAAAGCGCTCAAGGGTGTTGATGGTCAGCCTCTGACTGCGCGCCAACCAATCATCCTCCGCCAATTTGTCGGCACCCACCGCCAGGGCCGTCAGCCACAGATACAGATCCTTGTTGAGCGTTCTGTCAGGGAAACAGGCCAGAACCGGCGGCAGGCGAAGAAAGGCCTCATCCCGCCAGGCCAGAGAGACCTTTTCGTTGCTGCCGGCGAGCCGCTGCAGCCAGGAACGGCGTCCCTGATGATCCGTGGCCTCGGCCACCGTCACCTCGAGCCCGCCATCCCCACCCAGAGCGCGGAACAGCACGCCCAGGGTACGCTCGATCTCCGCCAACTCGACCTTTGCCTGAGGAAATCCGTCATCGGCAAGGCTGGTGACGAATCGATGCCAGAACCGGCCGACCTGCTCTTCCACTCAGGCGTCCCTCTGCCGGGGTTCCAGGCCGCCAACGGAAACCGGGGCGGCAGCGGGCGTGCTTTGCACCCCCCTGGAAGAGAAACAACCCTCGTCCGCGTTGCGCGTGCGCCCGGTGACCACGGGCAACGCGCATTTCCCATCCACCCAGCGCAGCAGGCTGCCCGACTCAGCGTCCCGCTGCACCGTACCGCAGGCGGAGATACATTCGCCGCATTCGGTACAAGTGAACATCTTGCGCTTCATGGTTCGCGGTTTAAGGCGCATCGGGCAGGCGCTGTCGCAGGCATTGTTGCAGTCATGACAACTGCCCGCCCGGGAGGTGTCGAAGCCCACCACCATGGCCTTGTTGTTGGCCATCCATGCCAGGCTCTGAAACAGACCGACGGCGCAGGCAAAGCGGCAGAACAGATGTCGCGCCAGAAGGAATTCCACCGTCAGGGCAAGGGTCGCGACGCCGAGAAAAAGGGCCTGGTTACGGGTGAGTTCGCCGGTCACCAGATTGCCATAGATCTCGATCGGCGGCAGGAGGTAGGTTAGCAGCACCAGCGCCCACAGAAAGGCGAAAAACAATACCGCCGCGATCGTCGGAATCCAATAGCCTCGTTGCGGCGTCAGAACTCGACCGTCCGGCTGTTGTGGCGGCAAGGGACGCCGCTCCCACAGGCTCGGTTTGCCGCTGGCCCGCAGCATCAGGTTGTTGATGAGTTCCACCACCGAGAAATGCGGACACAGCCAACCGCAGTAGAGCCGACCATAGCGCCAGGCCACCCAGATGATCAGCCCAGCGACGCCAAACAACGGCAGGAATCCCCGCCAAAACAGATTCAACGCCGCCTCGCCGATACCTGCGCGACCGACGATGAATTCATCGATACCCAGCGTCCAGTCAAAACCGAAAAAAATGGCGTGACCCAGGTTGAGATCGAGGCGGAAAATATCGAGCACCGGCGCCAATACAAACAGCGTAAAGAACGCCACCTGATAGGTGGCGCGCCTGCGTTGTATGGGGGACCGGTTCACCCGTTCTCCGTACCACAGCCTGCCGGAAGCGGGCTGCCGATGAGCGGATAACGCCAGCACTGGCCGGCCATGGCCTTTGCCAGTCCGTAGGCGCCGTAGACCACCAGCGTTGCGTGGCACATGGTGAAATAGGTGATAACCACCACCCACACCGCAGGGCCCTGATAGCCGCCGAACAGCAGGATGAGTCCATTCGCCACCACCAGCAACAGACCCGCCCAGAGACTGCCCCGCAGGGTCTGATCGAGGTGCGCCCTGGCAACGGCAGGGGCCTCGTCACGACGCTTCCACCACAAGGCCAACAGCATCAGAAAACCCAATCCCGGCAACAGCAGAAGATTGACCAGATAGAGGCTTTCGGCGGTAACAGCAAGGGTTACCCCGGCCGGCGTTTCACCCGAGGGTGACATTCACCACCTCCATCAGTGCGGTCAGGGTTTCTTCGTCGTCACTGAGCGGCTCCACCAGTGCGGCACGGCAGGCATCGCGCAGCGGGTATCCACTTTTGACGAGGGTGGCGGTGTAAACCAGCAGGCGCGTGGATGCCGCCTCTTCGAGATCGTGGTCCTTGAGCGCACGCAAGCTGCCGGCCAGATCCACCAGGCGCTTCGCCAGATCCGCGTCGATACCGGTTTCACCCCGCAGGATTTCCACCTCGACCTCGGGCTCGGGGAAATCGAAACTGGCCGCCAGAAAACGTTGTCGCGTGGATGGCTTCATGCCCTTGAGCAGATTCTGGTAACCGGGGTTATAGGACACCACCAACATGAACTCAGGTGGCGCCCGCAGAGTCTCTCCCGTTCGTTCCAACGGCAGAATGCGGCGATCATCCGTCAACGGATGCAGCACCACCGTGGTGTCTTTTCGCGCCTCAACAACCTCGTCCAGATAACAGATCGCGCCCTCACGCAAGGCGCGCGTCAGCGGCCCGTCACTCCAGAAGGTTCCGCGATCTCCAATCAGGTGACGACCCACAAGATCCGCCGCCGTCAGGTCATCATGGCAGGCGACCGTGTACAGCGGCCTGCCAAGACGCGCCGCCATGTGCTGAACGAAACGTGTCTTGCCGCAACCGGTGGGCCCCTTGATCAGCATCGGGAGCTGATTCTTCCAGGCATGTTCGAACAGAGAAATCTCGTCTCCCTGAGGACGGTAGAACGGAAGGTCTTCGTCCATAGACGACTTGGCAATAACGGTTTGCACATCCATCGATTCAGCCCCTGTCCGCCAGCACGAACGCCAAGGTTATCAAGCTGCCCGGGATCAGCAGCCAGCCAAACACCACCCAGCGCCACCAGCCGTGAACGGCGCGCAACCCCATGAACCAATCACCCACCAACTGCCCCTTGAGCAAGGCGACAAAAAGCACCGTTAGAGATAAGGACAATCCGCCTGCTCCGGACATGCCGACCGCCCAGGTCAGCAACGTCAGGATCACCATGACAGCGTAGACCAGGGTGCAGGTCTGTACGGAATTCCGTTGTGTCTGCGAATCAATCATCGCATTACATAAACCAGCGGGAAGAGCATGAGCCAAACCAGGTCCACCATGTGCCAATAGCTCGCGCCGGTCTCGACGCCGGTGTGGTCCGCGGCGGTGTAGGCACCGCGACGCGCCTTAACGGCCACCGCGGCGAGAATCACCATGCCGAGCAACACATGCATGAAATGGAAGAAGGTCAGCGACAGGTAGAACATGAAAAAGGTATTGCTGCTGAGCGAAATCCCCATCCCGAGATGGTGCGCATATTCGACCCACTTGATCACAACGAACAGCGCGCCCATAGCCACTGCCGCCCAGATCCAGCGTTCGCAGGCCAGCGCGTTTCCGCTGCGAATGGCGGCCACGCCCCGCACGACAAAATAACTCGATGTGATCAGCGCCAGCGTATTGGCCAGCGCGGAGCTGCGATCCAGGGTCTCCTGGTAATGGTCGAACAGCTCGACGTTGTTCATCCGGGCGAATGCGTAGGCGGTGAAGAAGATACCGAAGACCAACAGTTCGGCGAGAATGAATATCCAGATGGCCAGATCGCCGGGAGGATAGGAGCGAACGGCACCGCCCTCGGTGTCCTCGCCCAAATATACCTGCCTGATCTTGCCCTCTTCCGAAACGCCCGCGGACAAGGGTAAATCGGCCACGCCGGAGTTTTGAGGTCCAGGGGGCCGGCTGTTGCCTGATGCCATTGATACCGCTGCATTCATGACCGGGAACCCCCGGAAAATCCGTCAGACGCCGTCCCTGGCGTCACACTGCCAATGCCCGTCAGGCGGTCGCCGGCACGGCATCTTCAACCGTAGCCTCGGCGTCACCGCTACCGATGAAGAAACTGGCGATGTAGGCCACCAGTCCGATAAGGAAGATCACACCGGAAATCTCACGCAGCACGTAGAAGAGCTCGATCTTGTCCTGCACCACCATGAATGGCAGCGGCGTATCGCTGAAACGCTGCAGATACACCTGAAGGATTCCGGCGCCCGTGAGGAACAGCGTGATGAAGACCATGGACACCGTCATCAGCCAGAAAGACCACATCTCCACTACCTGGGACCGCATACTGTTCGCCGCCTTGCGGCCGCGCAATAGCGGCATTGCGTAGGAAATGATGGCGAGAACGATCATCACGTAGGCACCATAGAAGGCCATGTGACCGTGCGCCGCGGTTATCTGCGAACCATGGGTGTAAAAATTCACCGGCGACAAGGTATGCAGAAAGCCCCACACGCCCGCACCGAGGAAGGCCATAACCGCGGTTCCCAGCGCCCACAGCACCGCCACCTTGTTGGGATGATTGCGCCGACGACGATTGACCATGTTGAAGGCGAACACCGTCATCATGAAGAAAGGAATGGGCTCCATGGCGGAGAAGATCGAACCCCACCACTGCCAGTATTCGGGGGTGCCGATCCAGTAATAATGGTGTCCCGTGCCCACGATGCCGGTAATCAAGGTCATGGCGATAATGACGTACAGCCACTTTTCGATAACTTCGCGGTCAACACCCGTCGTCTTGATAAGTACGAAAGCAAGGATCGAACCCATAATCAGTTCCCAGACACCTTCCACCCAGAGGTGAACGACCCACCACCAGTAGTACTTATCCAGGACCAGGTTGTCCGGATTGTAGAAGGCGAACAGGAAGAACACCGCCAGCCCCACGATGCCGATCAGCAGCACCAGGTTCACCACGGTCTTGCGACCCTTCAGGATCGTCAAGCCGATGTTGAAGATGAACGCCAGGGCGACGATGACGATACCGATCTTGGTAATGGTGGGTTGTTCGAGAAACTCGCGGCCCATCGTGGGGAGCAGTTCGTTACCCGTCATCTGCGCCAGCCCTGAATAGGGCACGAGCAGATAGCCGAGAATCGTCAGTGCACCCGCCACCAGAAAGATCCAGAACATGAGTTTGGCCAGCCAGGGTGCGACCAGGTCCCTTTCCGCCTCTTCGGGAACCAGGTAATACGCGGCGCCCATGAAACCGAACAACAGCCACACGATCAGCAGGTTTGTGTGGACCATGCGGGCCACGTTAAAGGGGATCTCGGGAAACAGAAAATCCCCGGCGATGTACTGCATGCCGATAATCAGGCCGAACAGAATCTGCCCCACGAACAGCCCGATGGCGGCGATAAAATAGGGTTTGGCAACCGCTTGTGATTGAAATTGCATTTCGATAATCCTCCCTGCCCTCAGCCCTGGATGTTTGGCGGCCAACCGGCCGTGTTGATTTCCGAGGAGTACTTGAGGAACTCCGCGAGCGCGTCGAGTTCTTCATCGGAAAAATTGAACTGCGGCATACTGCGGCGGCCCGGGATGCCCTCCACAGGCCGGCTCTTGATGAAGGCGATGATCCCTTCCTTGCCGCCATAGCGTTTATAGGCGTTCCCAAGCTCCGGGGCGTAGTACGCTCCCTCTCCCAGCAGCGTGTGACAACCGATGCAGTTGTTCTCCTCCCAGAGCCGCTTGCCCATGGCGACCGTGTGAGTCAGATTCTGGCGGTTGTCCCGCTCAGGCAGGGCCGTGCTGGTGTCGAACGTCAGGGCCAGGAACAACAACATGAAAAAGGCGCTGCCGCCGTAGAAAATGTTGCGCGCCATGGCCTTGGTAAAAGCCTGTGACATTGAAAGAACCTCTATCTAATGGATTCGCGGCTCCAATTAGATGCAGCGCCGGCCGTTGCCTCCTTGATGTTCATCAAGCCCGCCAGACCAGTACCCAGAGCCTCGCCGACCTGATATAGGTCAAGGCGCGGCGGCTGAAGGCGACCACACTGCTGGAAGAATCCGCTGATCTTCGGAGCCGGCCAACGGTTGTCGTGTGCACCGTGAATATGAAAGCCGGGAGTAACCCCCGCCGTGACTGAAGCGACCTTGGCGCCCGGTGGGGTTTTGCCACTGATCGCGGCAGGCACGACTGAGGATTGAGGTGTGAGAATGAAACGATGGACCCTTACCGCGCTGGCCGTCTGCCTGGCCATGCCCCTGGCCGTTTCATTCGCCGAATCCGGACACGACGCCGTTAAACAGCTGGGCGCGCTCAACGGTATCGCCCTCGCCTGCCGCTATGTGGACGAGGTATCCCGCATGAAGGCCGCGGTGGTGGCCAACGCCCCGAAGGAACGCAGCTACGGACTCGCCTTCGACGAGTCCACCAACACCGGCTTCATGTCCTTTATCGATCAGAAAGCCCCCTGCCCGGCAAAATCCGGCTTCTCGCAGCAGGTCGATGCGGGCGTCCAACACCTGGAAAGCGCCTTTGAGACCCGACACCAGGCACCGCCCCTGACAGACTGACGAGAAAAATCCCGAAGCCTGACTATGCATTCACGAAACCGATTCAAACTGGCCTGTTTCCTCGTCGGACTGGGGTTCGGTATCTCATTGACTGCTTTTGCGGACGAGCCACCGCGGGTGATGGTCTCCGTAAAGCCGGTGCACTCTCTGGTGGCTGGTTTGATGGAGGGAGTGGCCGATCCCGAACTCATCATGACGGAAGGAACACCCGGCACTTACCGGCCCAGCCCGGAACAGAAAGCCGCCCTGGCCGAGGCCGGTCTGGTGATCTGGCTCGGCCCGGATGCCGAGCCGGGTCTGGCCGATGATCTCGCCAGTCCATCCATGGACGATCGTTCGCTCGAATTGCTTTCCATGGAGTCAATCAAGGTGCTGCCCGCCCGTGAGGGTGGAGAGGGCCGTGATCCCTTCATCTGGCTCGACACGCGCAATATGTTGATCCTGCTGGACGAACTGTCGCAGGAACTGACCGCCGTCGATCCCATCCGCGCCCATCGGTACGAGGCCAATCGCCTCAAGATGCTCAAACGATTGTCCCACCTCGACCGCACGCTGGAATACGGTTACCGGGAAGTCAGCGCCGTACCCGTATTCACCTATCACGATACGCATCAGTACTTCGAACAGGCCTATGCCATGAAGGTGGTCGCCATCGCCGCCGTCGACGGCGAGACCGCAACGGCGGAGAGCCTGCTGCAAATGCGCGGGCTCCTCGGCACAGCGCCCAATCCCTGCGTCCTTACCGAGGCAGCCCTGGAGGAACCCCACCTCGAACTTGTGATGGCGGGCACTGACGCACGCCCGGTTGAAATCGATTCCTTCGGTTCGGAACTGGCGCCAGGACCGGATTTGTACGAGCGGATGATGCGCGACCAGTTCGCCAGAATCAGCGACTGCATCGGTACCCGTTCGCTACCGTCAATTATGCCGATCCATCCGCCCGCCGAGGTTGTCACCGCCCGGGAACCCGAGCTTTACGGTCACCGGATTCAGGGCAAGTACCTGCTGATGAACGAGTTCGGCGAAAGCGTCTCGAACCTCGACTTCGCCGGCAGCTATCAACTCATTTACTTCGGCTACACCTTTTGCCCCGACATATGCCCCACCTCGCTTGCCATCATGACCAAGGCGCTGAAGCTACTCGGACCCAAGGCCGAACGTATCCAGCCATTGTTCATTTCCGTCGATCCGGAGCGCGATACGCTGCAAGCCCTGCGCCAGTACACCGACTATTTTGATCCGCGGCTGCTCGGCCTGACAGGACCGCCGGACATGATCGCGCGCACCGCGGCAAAATTTCACGTGCGTTATGAAAAGGTGTCGAAACAAGGCGAAGATCCGGACAAATACGCCGTGGACCACACCTCGGCCCTGTTTCTGCTCGGTCCGAACAGTGAGTTTATCGCCAAGTTCGCCCATGGATTCCCCGCCCCGGACCTGGCGATGCGGCTCGACGAACTCATTCCGGACTGACGACCGCCTGTTCCATGGTTGCTTCGCATCGAGATCCCCGGCAGGTGTCCGGACCAAAATTCAGCCCGCAGCGATTTGAGGTTGCCGATATCGGAGAGGCCCTGGCCGCCGGCTGGCGGACATTTCGAACCATGCCGGGCGCCAGCATGGGCTATGCCGCCCTGTTCGCCCTGATCGGACTCGGACTGCTGGCAACGACGGGCCACTGGGGATTATCACCCATGGCCCTGCCGCTGGCCGGTGGCTTCATGCTGGTCGCCCCCGCCCTGACCAGCGGATTTTTCCGCCTCGCCGATCTTCAAGTGAGTGGCGAAAAGCCACGGGTTTCCGACGCCTTCATGGCCTTCGCCCGCGCACCCGCCGGACTATGGATGCTGGCGCTGATCTGCGCCTTTCTGTTTCTGATCTGGATCACCGATGCCGCAGTGCTCTATGCGCTGATGATCGGCAGCGAGCACCTGCCCTTCGAGCTGCCGTGGCTGATCCGGCCACAACAGAATGTGGTCGCCTTCGAACTTTGGGGCTCACTGATGGGATCGGTATTGGCGTTTGCCATCCTGGCGATTTCGGCCTTCTCCGTGCCTCTCATCCACGAACGGCGAACCAACCCGGTTCAGGCGATCCACGCCAGTGTCAGGGCCGTCCTGGGCAACTTTTTCGCCAGTATTGCCTGGGGGCTGACCCTTGCCGCCCTCACCCTGACGGCGATTGTGCTATTGCCCTTGCTGACGGTGATTCTCCCGGTGCTGGCCTACGCCGGGCTTGAGCTCTATCGAAAGGTCTTTCCCACCATCGACAAGGCCGCCATCTCCCGGGATTGAACTGACGGGAACACCATCAGCGCTTGAAACGCATATCCGGCAAGTCGGCACGGGCAATCACCCAGACCACGACGCCGACACCGATGAAAAACACCACGCTGGCCATCAGCGCGGCCGCCACCGGGTCGCCAGAAGTCGGCCCTTTGTAAACAGCCCCGACACCACAGCCGACGGCCGCGATGAAACTGATTACCGAAATGACCAGCAAAGTGGTTCTGAGCGGACCTTTTCTGTTCATGAAAGCCTCACGGATAAACGCTTAGTCATTCTCGGGGATTCGGAAGAATAACGAATTTCGATTGGGAAACCGGGCCTGGGCAATCTTGCTGTTCGCATAGGCAAGTAAACCGTCACAGCTTGAATGACTTGTCGCCGGGGCCGGCGAAATACCAGATCAAAAGGCCCAACAGCGGCAGTACAAGAACCAGTAGAATCCACAAAGCCTTCATCCCCGTAGACTCAGAGCTTTGAGCGATCTTGAGAACCACAAAGATATCCACCAACAGGATGATCAGGCCGAAAATGCCATTTATTTCCACTGTATGAAGTCCTTAAATCCAATCGAAATTTGTAAGACGGGAATTCGAATGCGCACCATTATCCCACCTTTCGGCTCAGGGTACGGGCGCTGATCTGTGAAACAGACCATCCTTCCCAGGTGGAGATCTGCCCTGCCAGCCAGGCCGTTGCGACAGAGCATCTAAATTCACAACGAGAAACGATTCGGGTCCGCGGGCAGGCCGATCGAACCTGTCAAATTCGGAAAGCGTCGTTCCTGCAACCGTATTCGGCGTCCGGGAAAAAACTGTTTACCCGCTAAGGACGCTAAAAAAGCCTCGCTATGGCAGGTTGCCAAGCGAGGCTTGCAAGGGGGAAATCATCACTTCTTTCAACCTGCCCGAAGAAAAGACAGGCTGCTGGCAATTTACCGGACGCGGATGACGAAAAGGTGACGATTCATCCGGCGAACGACCGTTTAGGAAAAACAGCAATGATCGCCGAGGGCCAGTCTCGCCTGAACCGCTCACTTGATTGGCGAGGCGTCCCAATCCAACGAATTCAGGGCGTTCACTCAGCCGGAATGAAATTCAGCGCCACGCCGTTATTGCAAAACCGCTGTCCTGTCGGCTCGGGCCCGTCGTCGAAGACGTGCCCCTGGTGTCCGCCACAGCGGGAACAATGATACTCGGTTCTCGGCAGTATCAATTTGTAATCGGTCTTGGTGGCGATGGCATCGGGGATCGGCGAGAAAAAGCTCGGCCACCCCGTGCCGCTCTCGTACTTCGTCTCGGATTTGAACAGGGGCTGACCGCATCCTGCGCAGACATACACACCGGCACGTTTTTCCGCGTTCAGCGGACTGCTCCCGGCCCGCTCGGTGCCATCTTCTCTGAGCACCTCATATTGTTGCTCAGTCAGGCGTTCACGCCATTCTTCGTCAGAAAGTACGAGCTTCCCATCGGCTGCCTGATCGGCAGTTTCGTCCGCCGACAAGCGACTGAATACGGCCGGCGTGATGGCGGCAACGCCCAGGGTGGCGATAAAGAAACGTCGTTTCATGGCTTCTCTCCCGGTGTAGGGTAGATGACAAGAGTGGAGGCTCGCTTAAGTTACTGACCACAAAAATACTTCGAATCTTTCGGAAAAAACTTCGGAATTTGTCCGCGAATTAGGATTCCCCCCCGAACAACATCGAAAAATGGGGCCCGGCATAAAGCGGAACGAGGGGCAATTCAGCCCCACCACAGCACACAGCCACTAACCTCGCCAGCAGCATGGCGCGTCAAAAGCGGCCCGATACGGGCAAAACAGGTTAGTGGCCACTTGCAGGCTAAATGGCGGAGGGGGTGGGATTTGAACCCACGGAGGTCGTTAAACCTCGCCGGTTTTCAAGACCGGTGCTTTCAGCCGCTCAGCCACCCCTCCGGCGGGATTTCAAGGGGACCCTTGAAAGCGGGGAAGAATACCCATATCAGTACGGTATTGCCAGTGTAATTTCCCCTGAACAGGGCAGATTGCACTTTGATACGGAATGGTTATCCTTGTGAACCAGTCAGTTTTTTCCGAGTCATAATGCTCGTAACCGCGATCAATCAGGAGATCAACAAGTCATGACAAGCTTTGACACCGCCATCGCCCGCTCGCAAGAACAGGTTCTGGCCACCAACAAGGTGCTGAAAAACACCTACATGCTGTTGGCTGCCACCCTCGCCTTCAGCGCCGTAATGGCGATGGTTTCGTTAGCCATGGCGGTCCCGCCCTGGACATACCTGGCCTCGGTAGTGGTCGCCATGATCATGGGTATGTTCGTGTTACCGAAAACGGCCAATTCGGCTGCCGGCATCGGCGTCATATTCGCCATCACCGGCCTGCTCGGATTCGGCCTGGGCGCAATTTTGCAGGGCTACCTCTCATTGCCCAAGGGGCCGCAGATTATCGCCACCGCGTTCGGCGGCACAGGCGTCATCTTCCTCGGCCTGTCCGGTTACGCACTGACCTCGAAGCGTGATTTCAGCTTCATGGGCGGCTTCCTGTTCGCCGGCATGATTGCGGTACTGGTGGCCATCGTCGGTAACCTGTTCTTTCAGATGCCGGCCCTGTCGCTGGCCATCTCGGGCGCCATCATCCTGTTGATGAGTGGTCTGATTCTGTTCGATACCAGCCGCATCATCAGCGGCGGCAGAGACCAACTACATCATGGCTACGTTCAGCATCTACCTCAGCATCTTCAACATCTTTATCAGTCTGTTGCAGATCCTGGGCGTGATGAGCGACGAATAACGGCCGGTCTTCTTCGGCCCTGACCAAGGACCCCGGCCTTCGCGCCGGGGTTTTTTAGCTTTTACGGGAACGATATGGAACTCTTTCTGAAAATCGCCCTTGCCGCTATTTTCATTTTTATGATCATTCGCATGTGGCCGGCCGCCAGACACTGGATGGAAAATGGTCCTCGCGCCGGCAAAGGCGATTGGGCCGCCGCCATCCTCCCCATCGGCGCAGTGGTACTCTTCGTACTGCTGCTGATCGTGATGGTAAGGGGCTGATCCTGCCCGGGATCGGCTGAAACCCAGGCAACCATCGTCATGCCCCAGCTTCCCGGATGCATGTATCGATCGGCCTGTCGCCCTCAATCAACGGGGGTACTGGCAGGGCTGGCCCTGCTCGCGACGCTATCGGGTTTCGCCGGTGCCAGCGGCCTCCCCCAGGTAGCGCCACCCGGCGCCGGCGCCGCCAATGCCCCGCCCGGCAACGGATCCTTACAAAACCGGTATCAACAGCGTTTGGACAGCCCGAGCGGTATTGCATCACCACCCAGGGTCACAAGCCCACCGGGTTCGGCGACGCTCTATCGGACGCCAGGCGGCGCCGTCACCGATACGGGAAAATCCTTGACCGGACCGCAGGGAGGCGCCATGCGCGACTCCAGCGGCGGGGTGTGGAACTGCACCGGCGCTGGCTGTTTCTCGCCGGATGGCGAGTTCAAACCCATGTATAAAACGCCGTCATCGAGCGTGGCGCCCGGCAACCGCTAGCTGCCGGACGGCAGGAACTCAGAGAGAGCCGATCCCGCCCATATAGGGTTTGAGTGTATCGGGAATGCGAATCCTGCCCTCCTTGTCCTGGTAGTTTTCCATCACCGCCACCAGAGTGCGTCCCACGGCCAGTCCCGATCCGTTAAGGGTATGCAGCAATTCCGGCTTGCCGGTCTCCGGGTTGCGCCAGCGGGCCTGCAGACGACGCGCCTGGAAGTCTTCAAAGTTAGAGCAGGAAGAAATCTCGCGGTACTTGCCCTGCCCCGGCAGCCACACCTCGATGTCGTAGGTCTTGGCCGAGGAAAAACCCAGGTCGCCGGTGCACAGGGTGACCACGCGGTAGGCCAGTCCCAGCCGCTGAAGAATGCTCTCGGCGTGGCCCGTGAGTTCCTCCAGCGCCTGGTAGGAATCCCCGGGTCGCACGGCCTGGACCATCTCCACCTTCTCGAACTGGTGCTGGCGAATCATGCCCCGGGTGTCCTTGCCGTAGGAACCCGCCTCGCTGCGGAAACAGGGCGTGTGGGCGGCCCAGCGTCGCGGCATATAGTCCGCATCGACAATGACGTCGCGCACCAGGTTGGTGACAGGAACCTCAGCCGTCGGAATCAGGTAATACTCATGCTCGCCCTGCAGTTTGAACAGGTCTTCCTCGAACTTCGGTAGCTGGCCGGTGCCGCGCAGGCTGTCGGCGTTCACCATGTAGGGCACGTAGGCCTCAGTGTAGCCGTGCTCTGTGGTGTGCACATCGAGCATGAACTGGATCAACGCCCGGTGCAGGCGCGCCATCGGACCAGCCATCACGGCGAAACGCGACCCGGTGATCTTGGCCGCGGCCTCGAAATCCAGCAGCCCGTTCCTGGCCCCCAGGTCGACGTGATCGAGCGGCTCGAAATCGAACTCCGGCGGCTCCCCCCAGCGGCGCTCCTCGCGGTTGTCCGCTTCGTCGTTGCCCTCAGGCACGCTCGGATGAGGAATATTGGGGATGCCCATCAGGATGCCGTTGAGTTCGTCCTTGATGGCCTCCAGCCGCTGTTCATTCTCCTTGAGGCTCTCACCCAGGCCGGCCACCTCGTCCAGCAATGGCTGGATGTCGTCACCGGCGGCCTTGGCCTTGCCGATCCCCTTCGACTTGCTGTTGCGCTCGCTTTGCAGATCCTGGGTCGCCACCTGAAGCGCCTTGCGTCTTGCTTCCAGTTCGTTGAGCTTGACGGTGTCCAGTTCGAAGCCACGGCGAGCGAGTTGCGTCGCCACCTCGTTCAGTTCGGTGCGCAGTCTTTTAGGGTCCAGCATGGTTCCAGGTCCGGGAAGGTGAATCGGTAAAACGGCTTATTTTAACGGTTCGGGCGCCTCGGTTGGTGACGGATTGGCAACTATTGCAGATGGGCGGTCCAACTGATGATGTGCTCGGTATCAACCTTGTCGCGCAGGTCGGCGAGAATGCGCCCCGCCTTTTCCGGCGTGTCAAAGAACTCCACCACCAGCGGCAGGTCCAGCGAGATGTCCAGGGCACGGGCGCTATGCAACTCGCCCGACTGGCCGAATCCCGAAATGCCGCGGAAGGCGGTCACACCCCTCACCCCTTCCTCGTCATGGAGAAAACGCAACAATTTGTCGAGGCGATGGTTCTTCTCGCTCAGGTAGATGCGCACCACAGTGACATCGCTCATAGGTTTCTCCCGATCAGGACACCGACCCAGGCCGCCAGAATACAGGCCACCACCGAAAGCATCACGTTGGCCACCGCGCGCATCCAGGCGCCCTCCTGCATCAGCGCCAGGGTCTCCATCGAGAAGGTGGAAAAGGTGGTGAAGGCACCCAGCAGGCCCACCATCAACAAGGCGCGCCACTCGGGTGCTGCGGCAGAACGCTCCAGCAGAAGCACGAACAGCAGCCCCATCGCCAGCGATCCAACGACGTTGACCACCAGGGTGCCATAGGGAAATGCCCTGCCGGTCAAATGATAGACGCCGCTGGAGACCCAGTACCTGAGTACCGCGCCCAGGGCGCCGCCGGCGGCAATCGACAGTGTCTGAAGCACGCGTTGGTCCGTCGCTGAAAATTCGCCGCCATTGTACACGGGCCATTGCCTCGGCCGATGGATATTCCGTTGCACCATGCCTGTCGGGCTTTGGCCGCTGTCATACCCACACGAAAGGTCGGCCTCTCCCTGGCATCAAGGGCGGAGCGGTTAGGCACAGCGCCGGAAGCGCACTCGCAGCAAACACAGGTCGATCAAGCTTGCATGTGTGCGTTCAGATTCGAATAATGATTTCCCACCTGCGACAAGACCTGTAAGCAACGCTTTGGATCCGATTTGATATGCCTGCAAAATGTCTTTTCATTGGTCTCGACGCCTTCGATAGCGACCTCGCCCGAAAATGGATCGCCGATGGGACCCTGCCCAATTTGAAACGCCTGGGAGCCTCCGGTGGCCAGGCGCGGGTGGACACGCCCCCTGGCCTATACGCAGGCGCGGTCTGGCCGACCTTTTCTACGGGCGTCATGCCTGACGTTCACGGACGCTACTACCGGCGCCAGCTGGAGAGTGGCAGCTACGTGGACAAGGACGTGGTGCCGACGGATGTACGCACGCCACCCATCTGGAAGAAGCTCAGCGATGCGGGACGCCGGGTGGCGGTCATAGATGTGCCCCACGCCCCCCTCACCAATGACATCAACGGGATCCAGCTCGTGGACTGGAGTTCGCACGATCCGGAGGAATCGGGCACATTTTCCCAGCCGCCACCGCTTGCCCGGGAACTCGCTTCCCGTTTCGGCAGGCCCAAGCCAGACGCCTGCGAGGACGCACCTCGTACTGAAAAGGGATTGTCGAACCTCTGCGACGAACTGCTGGATCGCATCACCAATAAAACCCGGATCACCCGGGAGCTGCTGGGAAAGGAGAACTGGGATCTCTTTCTCGTCTGTTTCGGTGAAAGCCATTGTGCCGGGCACCAACTCTGGGCGATGCACGACCTGGATCACCCGGCATCCTTCGGCCGTGAAAGCACAGAGGAAGATCCGTTAAAGGCCGTCTACAGGGCGCTCGATACCGCCATCGGGGAATTGGTGGCATCCGCCGGCACGGATTGCCAGGTAATCGTTCTGGGCAGCCATGGCATGGGGCCTTTTTACAATGAGGCAAGCGTCCTGGACGATGTACTGAAACTGCTTTCGAATGGCGACAGAGCGGACATCCGCAGTCGCAGCTACCGATACCTGCGCTCGCTGTTCATGCGCATCCCCGAACGGGTCCGCCGTAACCGCAGGTTTGCGCCGATTAAGGAAAATTTGAGAAAAAAGATCCAGTCGCAAACCGAGGGCCACGAACGCAGTCTGGCGCCCTGGTTTCAGATCCCCAGCAATCCCTGCCATGCGGCGGTACGCCTCAACCTGAAAGGCCGGGAGCCCAGCGGGCTCATATCGCCGGGAACGGAATATGCGAAAACCCTGAAGGAACTTGAAAAGAGCCTCAAGTCCGTAACCATCAACAACAGCGACGAACCGCTGGTGTCAAGAATCACACGGGTCAGTGAAGCCTACGACGGCGAAAAGCGGGAGTATCTGCCGGACCTGCTCATCGAGTGGAACAGGAGCAAACCGGTGCGTAGCGTACAGGTTCCGGGGGCGGATAAGGACCTCACACCTGACGCCCCTAACCGTTCCGGTTGTCATCGCGCGGACGGCGTCGTATTTTTATCGCCTGCACCGCAGGGCATCAATGCAGGCGAAACGTTTGATATCGTCCAGGTCTCGAAACTCGTTGTCTCGGCTGCATCTTGATGGCCCCCTTTTCCACACCAAATCCCTGCAAGTGAACCAACTTACGGCCTCCGCCGATGCGCGACCGCGCGTTCTTCTTTTCCTTCGTGCACTCGATCTATACGGTGTTTCCCGCCAGGTACAGCTTTTGGCATCGGGACTTCTGGAAAGAGGATGGGATGTCACCATACTGACAACCTGGGAACCACCACCAAAAACAGACCTTCCCAAAGGTGTCGCTGTCTATACGCTGGGAAGAAAACGGCATGCCGTGTTGCCACCGTTTTTTCCATTCCTAAAATTGGTACAGCAGGTCGAACCCGACGTCGTCTATTCGTTCCTGCCGCTACAAAACGTCCTGTCGGCATTGACGATACGCACACTAACGAAGAAGCCGAGGCTCATCTGGGGGATGAGAAATTCATCACTCCCGAACGAAAGGGCACGGCCCGTTCAGCGTTGGATCGCGCGTGCGGAACGGTACCTTTCCCGTTTGCCGAATCGGATTGTCTTCAATTCAAGGCATGCGATGAACGACTTCGTCGAGGGCGGTTTTCCAGGCCATAAATGCCGTCACATCGCCAACGGGTTCGATACGCGTTTGTTCCGGCCGGACCCGTCAGTGAGGGAACGAACAAGGCAGTCTTTGGGCGTTGGCAAACAAGAGGTGCTTGTAGGGTACCTCTCCCGCATTCATCCATCGAAGGGATTGGATACCCTTCTGGCCTCCGCAACACGGGTGGCGGCGAGTGCTGCCGACTGCCGTTTCCTGGTGGTGGGCAACGCAGTCGATCAGTGGGGTAAGGAACTGCTTGGATCGAAGGCTGCGTTGGCTCTCGGCGACAAGTTGCTGCATAGACCGGAAACCTTTGACATCCAGGACATCTACCCCGCATTGGATCTCCTTGTCCATCCGTCTCACACCGATGAGGGCATGCCCAATGTCGTCGCTGAAGCGATGGCCAGTGGCATACCAGTCGTCGCCACCGATGTGGGGGATGTCGCTGACATCGTCGGGGATACGGGCCTGGTAACGCCGCCCACGCGCCCGATCGATCTGGCCGTGGCCATTCTCGAAACCGCTTCGAAATTGCCGGAGTGCCGTGAGGACATGGCGGTTCGAGCGCGACGGCGGATCGAAATGGGCTATACGGTAGAGGCTATGATCGGCAAGTCTAAGGAGCTCATACTCGATGTGGCGAACGATTCCTGAGCGTTAACCTGATCGCCGGGTCTCCTGTATTGCAATCAATCGCTTGGGACTGCCGGAGCGTTTGGCAAAGAAGAGCGGATCGCCAAGATAACAGAATGAGTATACATACTCGCACTGATCTTCGGAACAGTATTGATGGTTGCCGGATCTTTGCTCTCTGCCATGTACGTGATCGAGGGAATCGTTAAACGAATTGGCCAGCCCGATCAGTCTTTACTGTTCTGGTAACTCCCGATCCTCATTATGCGAACAGCTGTATTTCTCATTGGAATTCTGTCGTTTCTGTGGGGATTGGCAGGTTGCAAAAAGGCAAAGCAAGTAGCGCTAACAACCGGTAGTTTCATCTAATTGCGGCAACCCATCAATCCCGGTAGCATCCCGCGCAATCGTCGTCACCATCAAGTTGTTCAAGGCATCATGTTGCGCATCAGATTCCAGGGTTGGGTAAAGGTGCGGGTGCCGTAGCCGATGTCCTGGCGCATCTGGTCCATCTGAGCATTCATTCCGTTCACGTCAGCCCCTATGCCCTTGACCGAATGGTTGAGCTCACCCAGATCAAGGCGCATCTGATCCAGATCCACCGCCATCTCGGTATAAATCTCCTGGATCGCGCTGTTGATGGTGTAGATGTGATGATCCATGTGGGTGATGCTTACATTCATCTCGTCGATGTTCTTGCCCATGCCGACAATGTTGGTGTCTATCGAACCCATGTAACCGCTCATCAGGCCCATGTCCGTTCGCATGGCGCTGACGTCCCCAGCCATCTGCCCGACGGAATCCACCATGCGGCCCATGTGGCCGTTCATCTGCGACATATTTACCATCATCGACAGCATGGGCACGCCCATGGCGATGAAGGCGCCCCCATCGATCAGTGCATAGAGCAGCCGGTTGAGGTTTTTCCGGTCGCCCTGGTTTGCATCATTCTAATTGTCCGATGACAATCTCCGTGCTCCGAACCCGGCGCTCGTTAAAAGTGATGGGCGTAGTTGAGATTGAAGGAGTTCTGGCTCAGCGAACTGGACAGGCCAACCAGCGGATTGCTGTTTGTCGCGGTATTTTCGAAGGTGTGGGCATAGGCCAGGTCCAGCTGACCGCTCTTTCCCAGCTTGATGCCCGCACCGAGCATCAGGTGCTTCTCGGTGATGGCCCCACCCAGGTGCTGAAGGTACTTGTCGGGAATGGGGTTGGCCCCGTAATTGAAGCCGCCGCGCAGCTTGACCTTGGGATTCAGGACATACTCGGCACCGATGGAATAGACGGTCTGATCCTTCCATTTCTGGTACATGTCCACATTGACGAAGCCGCCTGAATCAGGTGTGAACCGGATCTTCAGGGACTCCAGCACATCCGACCAGTTGTAGCGCTTGATATCGGCCACCAGCAGCAGCCGTTGCGAGGCCTGCCACGCGGCGCCGAGCTTGATGGTGGCCGGCCACTGGGCATCCTTGATCCTGGCCTTGCCTGAAATCGTCTGGTACATGCTGCCGACACCGGCTTTGATCCTGCCGTCGCCCTCCAGGTCACCCATGCTCGTTTCGAACTGGTAGCTGGCGCCAAGGGTCAGGGCATCGGTCGCACGAAAGGTCAGTCCGATCTGGCCGCCGAAACCCCAGTTGTCGAGTTTTTCCAGGTCGAAGTGGGCGTAGTTGGCATTGGCGAGGCCCTCTGCGGTTTGCGGGTCCACCCCAGCCACACCCAGGGTCTGCTGGCCGGGTGTGAGCATATCGATGAGCGCCTGTTGGGGCAGCAACTGCTTCATGGTCAGACTCGCATACACCACGTCCAGACTTCCGCCCAGGGTCAGACGGTCGGTGGCGTTGAACGCAACGGGCAGGATCAGCCGGCCAACCATCACCTCGCTTTCGTCGGGCAGTCCGGTGGGCTGCGCCGAATTCGGATCGATGGAAAGGAAACTGTTATTGCCGTAATCCATGCCCATTCCGCCCTGGGTGAAAAGACCCACACCGTAGGCCCAATCTTCCGTTTTCACCATGTAGCTGAGACTGGGCATCAGGAACCAGCTTGCCGATGAGTCCGCCTCGGGCCCGCCGGGAATCCGGGCGCCGGCCGCCACGTTCATCAGATTGGCGCCGATTTCGACACGTCGGCCCTCTTCCATCAGAGCGAGGGTGGCCGGATTGTTGATCGCGCCGAAATTGCCGTTGTCGTAAGCGGTGGCCGCGCCGCCCAGGCTCATGCTGATGGGACCGTAACCCGACAGCGCCATTCCGTTGGTGGCATGGGTGGAAGAAGACGCAAGGGCGATCATAAGGACGCCGCAGCCGGTCGCGGCGCGTAAGATTGTATTTTTCACGACGGTAGCCTTAGACTCGGAAAACCCCCAGGAATAACAGTATTTTATTGTATTTTGATATCTATCAATACCCCTCGGGGAGCCATAGTGCCCGCCGACCCTGTAACCCAGCGGTGATGGAAACGCCCCTTGCCCCCAGCCTCTGACGATCTGTTCGACCGTTATCCTGTCGGCGCCGCCCTGCCGGAACTGCGGGTCTCGCTGCGCAAGGGCCACGCCGTGCTCAGCGCGCCACCCGGCTCGGGCAAGACCACCCTGGTCCCGCTCGGTTTGCTGGATGAGCCCTGGCTCGCCGGCCAGCGCATCCTGATGCTGGAGCCCCGGCGAATCGCCGCCCGCAATGCGGCTCAACGCATGGCGGATCTGCTCGGCGAGTCGTTGGGCGACAGGGTCGGCTACCAGATCCGCTTCGAACGCCGGATCTCGGACGCCACCCGCATCGAGGTGGTTACCGAAGGCATTCTCACGCGGCGCCTGCAGCATGACCCCGCCCTGGAGGGTGTCGGTCTGGTGGTCTTCGACGAGTTTCACGAACGCAACCTGCAGGCCGACCTCGGGCTGGCCTTTTGCCTCGACGCCGTTGAAGGATTGCGCGACGATCTGCGCCTGCTGGTGATGTCGGCGACCCTGGAATCGGATGCGGTCAGCAAACTGCTCGACGACGCGCCCGTCGTCACGGCCGCAGGACTCAGCCATCCGGTGGAGGTCATCTACCTCGACCGCGAATCCCGATCTCCCGCCGCCGATACCGCGCGGGTGGTGCGCCGGGCACTGGCGGAACGGGAGGGCGATCTGCTGGTCTTCCTTCCCGGTCAGCGCGAGATCCGCCAGACCGGGGAAGCCCTGACGCCCAGCCTGCCGGAAAACACGGTGATACGTCCCCTTTACGGAAACCTGCCCTTCCAATCCCAGGTCGCGGCACTGCAACCCGATCCGAGCGCACGCCGCGTGGTGCTCGCCACCGACATTGCCGAGACCAGCCTCACCATCGAAGGCGTCTCCACCGTGGTGGACGCAGGGCTGGCGCGCGAACCCCGCTTCGATCCCAACAACGGCCTGACGAGGCTGGTCACAAGACGCATATCGAGCGCGTCCGCCACTCAGCGTGCGGGCCGCGCCGGGCGCCTCGGTCCCGGCGCCTGCTATCGACTCTGGACCGAAGCCCAACAACAGCGGCTTGAACCCCGACGCGTCCCCGAAATTCTGGCGGCGGACCTGGCACCCCTGGTCCTTGAACTGGCCCTGTGGGGCGCCAGCGGTCCGGCTTCACTGCGCTGGCTCGATCCGCCACCCGACGCCATGATCAATCAGGCCAGGACGTTGCTCGAACGGCTGGATGCGCTGGATAAGCACGGCCGTATAACGGTCACGGGGAGGCGCATGGCCAAGTTGGGGCTTCACCCCCGTCTGGCCCATCTGATGCTGCGGGCCGGCGAACTGGGCGCCGGCAACCAAGGCGCGAACATCACGGCACTGTTGTCGGAACGCGATCCGATGACCACTACCGCGGGACAACCCCGCCCCGCCGATATCGAACTGCGCCTGCACGCGCTGGGGACCGGCTCCGGTTCGGGGCTGGACAATCGCGCACTGAAACGCATCCGCCAATCCGCCAGCCAGCTTCGCCAGCGCCTGGGCAAGACGAACGCATCCGCCAATCCGCCGTCCGCCGGCTGCCTGCTGGCCTTCGCCTTCCCCGACCGCATCGCCCGGGCGCGCGATGGCCACAGCGGCAACTACCTGCTCGCCAACGGGCGCGGCGGGAGGCTGGCATCCGGTGACGCCCTCATCGGCAGCCCCTTCATCGTTGCCGCTCATGTGGATGCCGCCCATCGCGACGGACGGATCTTTCTCGCGGCACCTGTCGAACTGGACGAGATCCGCGAACATTTCGGCGACCACATCGCCGCCAGTGAAGCTGTCAGCCTCGACAGGCACAGCGGCAACATCGTCGCCCGCGAACAGGAACTACTCGACGCCATTCCCCTCAGTGAGCGCATCCTGCCCCGGCCCTCACCGGAATCCGTTGCCGCGCTGCTGATCGACGAGATCCGCAAACAGGGCATCGAAGCCCTGCCGATGAACGATGACGCACAGGCGCTGCGCAACCGGGTTCAATGCCTGCACGAATGGCAACCCGACGCAGATTGGCCTGACTGGTCCAATGCCGGACTGCTGGACGGACTCGACCAATGGCTGACGCCCTGGCTGGACGGTGTCAGCAGGATGAGCGACCTGAAACGTCTCAACTACACCGAGATCTTTCGCAGCGACCTCGGTTGGGAACGCACGAAACAAGTCGATCGTCTCGCGCCTACCCATCTCAAGGTTCCCAGTGGAAACCGAAAGCGCCTTTCCTATAATCTGGGCCAAGAACCGGTGCTCGCGGTCAAGCTGCAGGAACTCTTCGGACTCGCCCGGACACCCTCGGTGTGCAACGGAAAGGTGCCATTGCTGCTACACCTGCTGTCACCCGCCGGACGGCCCATACAGGTCACCCGTGATCTTGAAAGCTTCTGGAAAAACACCTACCCGGAAGTAAAAAAGGAACTCAAGGGCCGTTATCCCAAGCATCCCTGGCCGGATGACCCGTGGAATGCGGTGCCTACGGCAGGCGTTAAGCGGCGAAGTCGCTGAAAACTGGTCACCCGTTCCTATTCGTGACAAATTTCTGTTTCGTTGGTTTTTTAAAGAGCCACTGCAGTAGCCGGTGAGACACCTATCCGGCCAGCCCGGACTCGTGATGCATTGGATCACGAAGTACGACTTATGCGGATCAAGAGGAAGTATGGCTATGAAGTGGACAAGAGAAATCGGAACGAATCAACCCCGGTATTCGTGCTTACTGGTAGCCATTGTGTTGTTTGGTCCCTTATGTGCGTCAGCCCAGACCTCGCCCGATGTATCGGTCGAGCTTGCCAAGGAGACAGCTCCAACGGACGAACAGCGGCTGGAAGTCAACACACTGGAGACCCTCGCATCGTTCATCGATTTGAGAAACGGACTGTTGCGGGACATCAAGGCGGTGAACCAACAACTCGTGGCGGCTGATTCTGACGCCGAGAAACAGGCGTTAAAGGAACAACTGGTCGGCCTGGAAGCAGATCTCCGGGCCATCAGCCGCAATTTCGAGAACATCGCGGCGGGCATTGATATATCCATCCTTCGCGCAGAACAAGCCACGGCATTCAGCTTGCAACAGGAATTGATCGCGTTGTTAAAGCCGGCGCTGGACGAAATGAAAGACATGACATCGCATGTCAGGAAAAAAGCGGAACTAAGGGAGCAAATCTCTGATTACGAAAAACGCCTGCCGGTGCTCGAGAGCGCATTGGCCAATGTAGACCGGTTACTGACAGTTAGTAATCGAAAGCCTGTCACTCAAGGGCTGAAATTGACAGCGGAGGCATGGCGCAAGCAGCTTGCCTTGTTACGCAGTGAATTGAAGAGTGCTGAAGTTCGGCTTACCCAGCTGGTCGCGGATGAGGTATCCATCACGGAGGCATCCCGCAGTTACCTCAAGTCATTCTTTCAAAAGCGAGGCCTTTACCTCACCGTGGCACTTTTGGTGGTCATCGGCATCATTTTTCTGTCGAGGCTGAGCTTGAGTGCCCTGAGACGGTTTGTACCGGGATTTCGAAAAACCCACCGAAGTTTTCGAGTCCGCTTAGCCGAATTGCTGCACCGCTCAGTCACCATGGTCTTGATCATTATTGGCCCTATGGTGGTGTTCTACGTTGTTGAGGATTGGGTGCTGCTCAGCCTTGGTATTCTGCTTTTACTCGGCATAGGCTGGACGCTCAGGCAGGCCCTGCCGCGCTATATCAAACAAATCCAGTTGTTTCTGAATATTGGTTCTGTTCGCGAAGGCGAGCGCGTTTCCGTCGACGGACTTCCATGGCGGGTAGAGCAGATCAATGTTTTCAGTACGCTTCACAATCCGACAGCGGGCCTGACACAACGCATTCCCATCGAGGATCTGGTGGACCTCAAATCCCGACCTACCACACATGCAGAACCCTGGTTCCCATGCCGGGAGGGGGATTGGGTTGTCCTCAATGACAATGTTCGGGGAAAGGTAGTCGCCATCTCGCCTGAACTCGTGCAACTGGTCCAGCGGGGCGGCGCCCTGCTAACCTACCAGACAGACGTTTTTCTTGGAGCGTCACCACGCAACCTGGCAACGAATTTTCGGATAAAGGAAACACTGGGAATCAGTTACAAATTGCAGAAGGACAGTACGGGCAAAATTCCGGAAACACTGCATGCCTATATTCAGCGCCGTGCCGAGGAAGAGGGTTACGCCGATCACTTGCTGAATATGCGGGTGGAATTTGAACGGGCCAACACCTCATCTCTGGACTTGGTGGTTATCGCAGACTTCAAAGGAGATCTTGGCGATCTTTACAACCGTCTGCGGCGCGCCATTCAGCGATGGGGTGTCGATGCCTGTACCGAGTACGGCTGGGAAATACCATTCCCTCAACTGACCCTTCACGGGACTTCCACCACCAAGAATATTTAACCGGGCATGTCGGGAATTTCTGTTTACCAGACAAATAGGCCTGAAGATCACTTCGAATTGAAAGTGCAGGCGTGGACCTGCTTGGAAGGCAGCGGTGCGTATCGCGAGATTCAACGACTCACCAATAGGATTCAGGTGGCGAAGAACCAGGCCAGGAAGGGGTGGCGAGTCCGTTTCCACGGACATTCAGCGCCCCGGGGGGGCAATGAGAAAATCGGCTGCGAAATGGTGCCGAATTCATGCTATTGAGAAGAATCAGGATGAATTGATCGGCGACAGGATCTAGCATTCAGGGATGCCCGGGGGGCACCCCGGGACATCAGATCTCAAACTCGGCGATGACGGAGAAAAGGCAGTAGAAATGAAGCTTCAACAGATTTCTATCGGGTTCATGGCAATGTTCCTGGCCATGGCTAACGCTTTTGGCGCGACTCTGCCGGAAGCCGACAAAACTGAAGGAAGCATCTCTTCAGGTCTTGAAAGAGTTGAATTTCTCGACGCCGAATTCAAGCGAATGGTGCAGGACGATACGGACATCTCCTTGCTGAAAAGCCTCGCGCCGGAAGCCAGCGAATTGCGCAAAACAGCACGCGATTGTATCGATGTGGAGACTTCCGCACTCGAGCGCGCATCAGCTGATTTGGAGAAACTGGGCGAGGCCGGAGATACCGAAGACGCAGCGATCGCTGCGGCAAGAAAAGAACTCGAAGAGGAAAAATCAAACCGGGAGAAATCGCTGCTGGCCTGCCGCCTTTTACTGTTAGAGGTAGACGCCTTCTCGGACAGGCTTGGAAAGCATATTACCTCTCTCAGAACCAAGGCACTGCTCGCACGATTCCCATCTGCACTTGCGGTGGCCACAGGCCCCTCGCCGGATTCTCTGGTTGGAATGGAAGAGCTTGTCCAACACCATGAGCAACAACTGGCTTTTCCGCGCCTGGAAAGCCAGTGGAAGGTGACTTTTGCGATCGTCGTCGCTGTCGCGCTCGGGCTTGTTGTATTTTTCTACCGCTACTTTGGCCGGATGCTGTCCCCACTGCCAGGTCCGAGCGGTAGTTTCGGGTCCACAATGAGATTCTCGTTTTCACGCGCCTTGATCATATATGGCGGGCCTGTTTCGGCTGTCTTCGTGATCACGGCATTCTGGGCAGCGGCGTCATTCCATTTAAAAACGTTTGTACCCGAACTCGGCATTTCCTTCACTGTGCTCGCGTTTTTCTCGGTATTGCTTGCCGGAAGAACTTTTCTCTCTCCCGTGGCTCCTGCAGTGTACTTTCTTCCATTCGGGCAGGCCGCAAGTCTCCGATTCTGGCGGGCAATACGTTTTCTAGCCGTGGTGTGGTGCTCGGCATCGATTCTGTATTTCACACCCTTCCTCCAGCTGCCGCTGGTTCCTTCCCTGAATCTCAGGCTGGCCTATACCGTCCTTTTCGCTATCGCACTGGGCCGCCTCGTTTGGGTGTTTTTTGAGCTCTCCCCGAGAAAAGGTTTCGGTCTTGTACGCTTCATCGTAATGCTTATTCTGGCAACCGGGGTTATTGCAGAACTGATCGGTTATCGCAACCTCAGTACCTTCCTGATGCAAGGCGTCATAGTCTCCATCGGCATCATTTCGGCGGCATGGTTAACCGGCCGTATGACCGATGAGTTTCTGCGCGGTCTGGAAGAAGGCCGCAGCGTCTGGCAGAAACGATTCCACAGATGGGTGGGGCTAGAAGAAGGGACATACCTGCCGGGGGTCTTCTGGCTACGCCTACTGGTCAATCTGAGTATTACGATCGCAACAATATGGTTCGTAGCCATCGTTTGGGGCATGCCGGAGGACCTTCGCGACGACATCCTCAACTACTTCATCGAGGGGTTCCAGATTGGTGAAGTTACCATCGTTCCATTCCGGATACTGATCGCCTTCGCATTGCTGGCTTTTCTTTTTTCGGGGCTATCATGGTTTCGCGGGAGACTCGAAGACAGCGTGCTGAGTAAGTCACACGCCAGCATCGGTGCAAAAAACGCCGTTTCGAGCATCGCCTCCTACATTATCGCGACCCTTGCGTTTCTGTTTGCACTGTCTGTAGCTGGTGTCGACCTTGGGAACCTTGCATTGATCGCGGGGGCCCTGTCTGTCGGCATAGGTTTTGGCCTGCAGAATGTCGTCAACAATTTCGTGTCCGGACTCATTCTGCTGTTTGAGCGCCCCATCAAGCAGGGAGACTGGATTGTTGTCGGAACCACTGAAGGCTACGTAAAGAAGATTTCCGTGCGCTCTACCCAGATAACGACTTTTGATAATGCCGACGTGATAGTGCCCAATTCGGAACTCATTTCAAACCAGGTCACCAACTGGATGCTGTACGACTTGCGAGGCCGGGTTCGCGTGCCGATAGGTGTCGCCTACGGCTCCGACGTAGAGAAGGTACGGGAAATTCTGCTGCGAATTGCACTTACACATCCGCAGGTGGTTGTCGACGTTAATGCGCCAAAGCCGGCCGCCATTTTTCTCGGCTTTGGCGACAGCTCGATGAATTTTGAGGTACGGTTTTATATACACAACATAGATCAGAGGCTTAACGTTACCAGCGATGTTAATTTCGCCATCGAGAAGGCATTTCGCGAGTCCAACATCACGATTCCGTATCCTCAAACCGATGTTTACCTGCATTATGATCCCAAGGAGAAAAAGCAAGGGGACTCAGTGATCACCGACGGGTCGATCGACGCAGACAACGAATTGGTCGGACAAGGGGAACAGAAATCGTCGCCCTCCGATGAATAACTTTCCAGGCTTTCGCGAATTCAGGGTAATACCTGACAGCAACATGAACTCATCTCAGGGGTTCTTTGTATGTTAGTGATGGCCAGTGAATGGCCTTACATGAGGGGGATGCGGAAGATGGTCATCGCATGGAACCTGTCCTGACGATGACTTGAACCCGCCATCTCCTTCTTCAGTCGTTTCATCGGGAAGATGAAAAATCAACCAGGACCGAAGCCTTTGATAATGGCAAGGCAATATCCGATCTACGCGCTACCATAAGGAGAGCGGAGGAATTTAGTGATGGCAGGCCGCGCATCCACCGCAGATCATATTGCGCCAGCCTGGAAACACTGTCTTTAGTCAGATTTCGAGGCCTTCACACATGGACGAGGAAAAACCTGCACTCGACAAAGAAATCGAGAAACTGAAGCTCAGATACAGTTTTTTAAAGTTTCTTCTGGGCACATTTGTGGTCAGCGTCCTCAGCCTGACCATCAATTGGCAAATCCAGGAAAAGAAGCTGCAATTTGAGATTCAATCGAAGGAAAGCGATTACATTGCCCAGTTTCTTCAGCACGGTCTCGACAAGGAACTGGAGAAACGCCGTGACTTCGCCGCCTATTTCGTTCGGTTGAGTCCTTCCGAAGAGGCGCGTGTCCGGTGGAAGGGCTACCTGGATTTCGTCGAAGACCTGATTACGCGGGCGAGAGAAGCGGAACGGATGATCGCCGAGAAGGATGCCGAGTTGAGGACAGCGGCTGAAAGGGTCTTCCTGGCTCAGCAGGAGGCGGAGCGGGCCCGTGCGGAAATCATACGGCTATCATCCACCAGCAACGACGCTCCCGCTGTGAATCAACTTAAGTCACAACTGAAGGAGTCCTCCGCGGAAGCAGAGGCATTGCGGAAGCAACTGGAAAAAATCCAGGGCACGGTGACGGAAAAACGAAAGGACCTCGCTTCCATCCGCTCGCAACCCATCGACCGGGAGTCCAACTACCCCATTGCCGCCGACAACCTCGCCACGCGTTCAGAAAGCAAGAACGACTATTGGGACTGGACCATTTTTGTGAAGGGGCCCGAAGATGTCCTGGAGAAGATCGAGTATGTCGAATACACACTCCATCCCACCTTCCCCGATCCGGTAAGGATCGTCAATCAACGTGGCCATGGCCCCTATGCCTTTCCCCTCACCACCGCTGGCTGGGGGACCTTCACCATCAAGGTGAAGGTCTATTACAGGGACGGGACCTACCAACACCTGTCTCACCTGCTAAGGTTCGGCGACTGATTATGATTGCGCCATATCACAGCCACGAGGCCCAGTATCATGAGTTTAGTCAGGCTCAGGGAATCAGGCAAAAGCCGCGTCCCGACCTGGATACTCCCTCAGATCATGTTTTCGATTGTTGTTGATCACCTAGCGAAAACAAGGCTGGATGCATTGCTTCGGGAGTGCAGAACCAGCATCTACTCCAGAACTTCGCTTCCCATGCCAGCACTTTCCGACATTGCCCGGGCCTGCAGTTTCACCTGAACGGCAAGCCCCCCGAGCCTTTCCGAGCGCTCAAACCGAATGTGCCCGTTGTAAAGATCGGCAATATCGCGGGCGATGGATAGCCCGAGACCATGTCCTGGCATGGTCTCGTCCAATCGGGACCCCCTCGCCAATAAATTCCCCGCATACGAGTAGTCGATACCCGGCCCGTCATCCTCCACAACCAGCTGGATCGATCCCTGCCCTATCCTCTCTGCGGTAACACTTATGTTCTGTTTCGCCCATTTGGCCGCGTTATCCAACAGGTTGCCTAATAGTTCCAGCATGTCTTCCTGATCGAGACTCAGATACCCGGACAGGCGGATATCCGTGCTTACCGACAGCGTCTTCCCACTATGCAGCGCCTTGAGCGTCTTCACGAGATCCGGGATATCGCTCGTGGGCTGGAAACGACCCGAGGCGACAGCCGTACCCGCAAACCGAACCTGGCGCAATTCACGATCGACGATCTGTTGCATACGTTCGGCTTGCACAGCTATCGTTTTGTCACCCATGTCCCTGCCGTGTTGAAGCAGAATCTGCAACGGCGATTTGAGCGAATGAGCGAGGTTCCCCATGGCGTTTCTTGAGCGCTTCAGGTGACCTTGCCACGCTGAGATCAGGCCATTGAATTCAGCAACAAGCGGTTGCACTTCTGCAGGAACCTCTTCGCGGAGCCTGCCGGGCTCTCCCAGAGAGAGCTGGTGAAGATCTTCCCGTACGGCATCAATCTGCTTGAAGCCACGACGCAGTATCCGTCTCTGAAACACAATCAAGAGGACGAAAGTGATCAGCGCGGCAGCGAGCGCAACGATCAAAAACCGTTGCAGGGAGTCGAGTAGCGGAGAAATATCCTCGGCCACCGACAGGGTGAAGGTATGTCCCTGCCTTTGATAGCCCGCCTGCCACACGAACAGGGTTTGCTCGCGGGGACCCGCCATCAACACAGCCTGCGAGGCGCCCGACTCGAGTTTGTCTAACGGGAGATCCGTATCCCAAAGCGACCGGGAACGTATTCGCTCGAAATCCTCGCCCTGGATTACGTAGTAATGACCGGAAAGTGGCTGACCATATACAGGCGGAATCGTTTGCGCGAGAAATCCTGTGGCAGGATCAAAAACCGCCACGATAGCTTCCGCATCATGGGCCAGGCGCGATGCGACGAACTGTTCCATTGCCTGGCGGCCTACCCATGCACCTCCCAGACTGATGACCACCAGGACGACGAGCACGAGTATCCCCAGGGTCTTGCCCAGGGAGCGTTCCAGGGAGTTCGTACCCTTACCCGCGGAAGACATAACCCTGTCCCCGCCGGGTTTCAATCAGATGGGTTCCGATTTTCTCGCGCAGGCGACGTACATAGACCTCGATGACGTTGCTGTCGCGATCGAAATCCTGTTCGTAAACATGCTCCGTCAAGCGTGTCTTCGACAAAGGCTTGCCGGGATTACGCATGAAGTACCTGAGCAAACGAAATTCCGTAGCGGTCAGCGCGTCAATGCGTCCATCGGTAAAGTGCAGTTGCTGGTGTTCTTCGTCGAGAACGAACGTCTCCGTCTTCAACGCCGCATCCGCCTGTTTGTGGCTGCGGCGAATCAAGGCTTCAAGACGGGCGATCAGTTCCTCGACGTGGAACGGCTTGGTGAGATAGTCATCGGCCCCGGCCTTGAGGCCTTCCACCTTTTCACGCCAGGTGTCCCGAGCGGTGAGTATTAACACCGGGGTCGACAATCCTCCCTCCGCCAGCGGCGCAGCACCTCCAGGCCGGGTACGAGAGGAAGCCCCAGATCAAGAACTACGGCATCGTAGGATTCCGTCTCGCCCAGAAAGAGGGCTTCCTGGCCCTCGTCGGCACGGTCGACGGCATAGCCGGCCTGACGCAGTTTGGGTTGCAGTTGATCGACCAGCGCAGCGTCGTCTTCCGCGAGCAGCAAGCGCACCCTCAATGCTCCTCTTTGCGCTCAAGAACCTCGCCCGTTCGGGCGTCGACTTCGACTTCCATGATCCGCCCGTCGGACGTGACATAGTCAATTTCGTACAGGCTGCGACCGTCTTCGAACTCAGCCTCGATCTCGAGAATGCGGTCGTCTGCCCCCAGCCCGGCGAATTCAAGGACCTGCACCAGAGGCAGAATATCCGCCTCCTGACGAAGCATGTAGGCCCTGTCGTGATCGTCGTCTGCCTGACCATTGCCCGCCATCAGGCCGACAATGACAAGTAACAGAGCTATCGTCGTGAATGTACGCATCAATCATCCCATTTGCCGTAGCCGGCAATTCGTACTTCATCTTCGTCATACGAGCCCTTGCCGGCACTTGTATGGCAGGTTTCGCACCGGCTGAAGCTCTGGACCTCGGGATTGTCCTTCACCATGGTAAGGGGTATCTCGTGGTGCTGGCCAATAAAATAGTCGGTTTCCGTGATACGGACCGGCGCTGCCATGCCGCGTGTGGCGCGCCACATTCTCTCGGCATATTCGCCCTTGCCGCGACCGGCCGCATGATCGCCGAGGAAGCCCTGGATCTGGACCCGGGTATCGAAATCCAGTTCGGCACTCTCTCCGAAGTGATCGTCGAGAGTATCCATAATGGACTGCCACGACACGACAGGTAGCATGAACGGCGGATAAGCAGTGTGACAGTCGCCACATTCCGCCCGGTATAGCTCGGCCCGGGCGTCGGCAAGCCAGGCTCGATCCTCAAAGTCGTCATCCTTGAAGAATCGCTGGATGAACCCTTCGTAATTGGCGGCCCGGGACTCTTCGTGCTCCGTTTCATCCCGGTCTTCGCTCGCAACCAGGGCAATGGTGGAAAAGCCGAAGGCTCCGGCGATTAACAGTCCGATGATTGTCTTGTTCATAGTGTTGCCTCGTTGCCTGTATCAAAGAGAGCGCAGGTAAACCACGATGTCGCCTTTCTCCTGGGCGGAGCATTCCCGGCCCAGGGTCCATTTGCAGTTGCGTTTGAACCACTTTTCGATTTCGCGCACATCGGTGAGCCTTTTCGGGCTGGCCGTCGGCGCCAATGGGTCAATAGGCTTACCCGTGGTGAGATGACGTCCAGGCTGGCGCGGATCGCCGGTATGGCAACTGGTGCAGGCTCGTTGATCGCCATTCTTTGCCGGGTGCCGGAGTTGCCAGAACTGTTGTCCCCGGGCAGCATCGAACTCCCCGGCGCCTTGCGCACGGTAGTCCGCCAACAGGTCTTCGATAGTGTCTGCCTGCAGGGGCGTGATGTTGAGAGCCGCCGCGATCGCCATCAACGAAATGCGTTTTTTCATGCCTCCGTCTCCCGCTTGCGACCGGTAATCATGGCGCGGACCAGGTTTTCACCGTGCGCCAGGCTGGAGAAAAGCACGCCGCCCACATGTACAACGGCGAGAAAAAGCGTGAGGTTGGCACCGAACTCGTGGAGATCCTCGAGGATATCAGCAGCGAAATCGCCTCGGAACATGCCGGCCAATGGACCGCCGAAATCGGTCGCACCATATACCCCGAGGCCGCTGACCAGAGTGAGCGTGAGGCTGATCAGCAACGCTACTACCATCACGCCACCGGCCGGGTTATGTCCCAGGTAACGGGGGGCGCGCAGGCGAACGGCCTGTTTGAGATAGCTACGAACTGCCGAGGGCCGATGCACGAAACTGGTGAACCGGGCATGCTGAGAGCCCAGTAACCCCCAGACCACACGAAAGGTAACCAGCAGGCCAATCAAATAGCCGGCGTATACATGAAGCGACTGCCAATCGTCTTCGGTGAGCCATGCCACGGCGAATGCCGCCACCAGGGCCCAATGGAACAGGCGAACGGCTGAGTCCCAAACCTTGATTTCGCGGGTGGAAATTGCGGACATACAGTATCTCTCCAATATCAATGCCTGGCGGAGAGATTAATCCGGCCACCTTAAATCAAGCTGAACGGGCGGCAGTCATCTAGTATTGAGGTTCTGTTATCAAATGGCACGATTGACCATGGCGCCGCGCTTTTACATCGTTGACGTGTTTGCAGAGCAACCCTACGCCGGAAATCAGTTGGCGGTGGTTGTCAGTGACGAACCCCTGGCTGCCGACACAATGCAAAAAATCGCTGCGGAAATGAACTTCTCTGAAACGACCTTTGTTCATTCCCAACCGGAGGAAGACGGCGGGTACCGCGTGCGGGTCTTCACACCGGCGCGGGAGATTGCATTCACCGGGCATCCGATTCTCGGCACAGGCTGGGTCGTTCGCCACCATCTTGCAACCCGAACGCCACCGCAGGTACGGCTCAACCTCGCAGTCGGACAGGTCCCAGTCAGTTTCGAGGCCTCCACCGACGGGAGGGAAGTAGCCTGGTTTCGAGCACCGCGGTTGGAACTGGGCCCGACACCAGACCCTGACCCGATTGCCAATGCCCTGGGCCTGTCGCCGAAAGACATCGTATCGGATGCAGCACTCCAGACCGTCACCGCGGGCACTTCGGCCATCATTGTCCCGTTAACCGGTCTAGATGCGCTACGGCGAAGCAGGCTGGACCTGGAGGCATTCGCGCCACTGGCTGCGGATGGGTTCCCTCCCCTCGTCTATGTCTTCTGCCAGGAGACGCACCAGCCCGAGAACGATCTGTGCGCAAGGTTTTTTTTCGAGGCGCACGGAGTGCGCGAAGACCCCGCAACGGGCAATGGCGCCGCCTTCCTCGGCGCCTACCTGCTGGAGCATCGGCTTTTCCCCGAGTCCGACCTGTCGCTACGGATTGAGCAAGGCCACGAAGTCCGCCGGCCCTCGTTGATCATGCTCCGCGCGCGCTTGTCTGACGGCGACCGGGAGATACAGGTGGGTGGCAACATCATACCCACTGTGAAGGGCCAACTCGTCTGATATCAAGGCGAGAATTGCCCGTAAATTGGCTTGAACGGCAGCATCATGCCTTGAATTCCGGCTGATACTTCTGACTGCCGGGCGCAAATTTGCAAAGCATCTTTGTAATTGGCAACGCTGCGGATATCAGCTTCATCATCAACTCTGTCCTTCGGTTCAATATTCGCAAGTGCGCTGGTACTGGCAGGAATCGACTCGAGTTCGAACCTTCATCTGCGACCGCGGCACCAAGTGTCCACGCAAGTTCAGGGCACCTCGACTAATCCCGGGCATGGCGGATTGAGATTCAGGATTCATCAGATCAAGGCGGAAATCGCTGATACTAGCCAGCTATTGCGAATGATCAATCTCGACGGCTGACCCCCTTTGCCAGCTCGAAAAAAACCGGGCTTGCGGGTCTTCCCCAGCCTTCTCCCCCGTGATTCTGTCGTAGTTTTTTATGAATTAATTCAATGCGCTACTTCTGCAAAGTAAATAATTTACGGGGTAACTAGTACGGACGCGCTATTCAAAAAACAACGAGATTAGATTAGGGTTTCCTAATGTAGTTGCGCCTGCCTGACAACAATAAGGATAAAAAAGTGGAGTTCCGGGAGTTTTACTTTGGAATCTGCGCGAAGATCCGGTTTGATTACCCCACGAGCACCTACATTGGTGAGCTGGTCGGGCTTCCGGAACCACTTTCCATCGAGGCCGAATCCTACGACGAGATTCGCGCCTACCTGAAACAAGCAGCGCATGAGCATAGGGCCGGCCGTTCGGAAAGTATCGAGGACGAATGGCAAAGGGTTGCCCGTCTCGAGCGAATCCGGGCAGAGAAGCAAGCAATGGAAAAGACGGAACGAAAATCCGAGTCAAAGCCCGGCATTGCACATTCCGGAAAAGACTTACGCCATCGTGGTGTTTGATTTACGGCGGATACGAAGCAAGTCAAAAGCCAGACAGATCCGCCCCAACCGCCCTGGATCATCATTCACACCGGGCATCGATTCGTAGTTCGCCGGCCGTGGCCTCAACCGGCAATCAAGGGCACCTTCATTCCTGGTTCCGCAACCATCGCCTCCAGTCCCAGCTCGGTTTCGATATGGTCACGGAACGCGGACGAGCTGTCGGGCTCGCCGTGCACCAGAAATACCCGCGGGCGGGTTTTACAGCCACCCAGCCACGCCAGCATGTCATCGCGGTCGGCATGAGCCGACAACCCACCGACGGTGTGAATCTTCGCCCTGACCTGGTAGTCGTTGCCGTGGATACGGACGGTCGGATCGCCGTCCACCAGGCGCCTGCCCAAGGTCCCCCTCGCCTGGTAGCCGGCGATGATGATCTGGCATTCCTGGCGCCAAATGTTGTGCTTGAGGTGATGAACGATGCGCCCGCCAGTACACATGCCGCTACCGGCGATCACCAGCGCCCCACTCTTGATACGGTTAATCGCCATGGAGTCCTGTGCGTTCGCGGTCAGGCGCAGATTCTGCAGCTTTGGCATGTCGTGGACAGCACGACGCAGCTTTGTGGCCTCCTCATCGTAGAGGTGCGGATAGTCCCAGTAGACCTGGCTGGCGCGGATGGCCATGGGACTGTCGAGAAAGACGCTCCAGCGGTCCATTTCCCAGTCGTCGTAGTGAGTGCCCAGGTAATAGAGCAGCTCTTGCGAACGACCGATAGCAAAGGCGGGGATCAACACGTTGCCCCGATCGTGGCGTGCCGCGCTGATGACTTCGCCGATTTCCTGGATGGTCTCATCGCGGGCTCGATGCAGGCGATCTCCGTAAGTGCTCTCCATGATCACCATATCGGCTTCATTGAGCGGCGCGGGATCGTTGAGGATCGGGGTATCGTACTGGCCCAGATCGCCACTGAAGACAAGGCGAAAGCGCTTTCCACTTTCGATCAGCTCCAGCGAAACGATGCAGGAACCGAGGATGTGTCCCGCATCATGATAGGTGAGCCTGATTCCGGGCAGGATCTCGCGGGTCTCACGGTAGCGCAGCCCGCTCATGCGCGCCACGGCAGCGCCCGCGTCCTCGCGGCTGAACAGCGGTTCCATAGGATCTTCGTTATTCTTGCGTCTTTTCCTGTTGTAGAAATCGGCGTCGCGTTCGGCGAGTGAGGCGGCATCGGCGAGAAGAATGTCGCACAGATCCCGGGTCGCGTTCTGGGTGTAAATCGGACCCTCGAAGCCGCGTTTCACCAGTAACGGCAGACGACCCGAGTGGTCGAGATGAGCGTGGCTGAGAATGACCGCGTCGATCCGCGCAGGGTCAAAGGGAAAGAGGTCGCGATTGCGACTTTCGGCCTTCCTTCCACCCTGGATCATGCCGCAATCGAGCAATACCTGGTGATCGCCCACCCTGAGGATGTGGCAGGAACCGGTTACCATGCCGGCGGCTCCGTAAAATTCTATGTCCATCAGTTTTTAACCCGTTTTTTAGTGTTTTTTTCGTGTCCGATCTCGTTCAGCTTCAATTCCAAGAGTACTCCCGAATCAGCAACGATAAAACTGAGAAAATATCATCCTTGTATCGGATAGAAATCGCTCAATGTTAAGCAAGGATTCATGTCGAAGTCCTAAAATAGACTGCAGAGGACATCAAGTAACCGGGATGTTCATTGGAGTGTCATTCAGGCGGAGTGCCGGGCTTAATCAAAAGGAGCTGAAGAAATGAAACGCTATATGAAAACTGCGGCGTTAATCGGTTTCACGGTTGCGCCATTCGCCATTGCCATCGCCCAGTCGGGTGGCGGATTTCGTGGACCGCCCCCCTACGAGGCCATCGATTTGAATAGCGACGGCCGCGTCACACAGGATGAGATGACGCAGTTCAGGACAGAGCGCATGAAGGCACGCTCGGAGCAAGGCTATCCCATGCGTAACGCGGGGCGCGCGCCGTCATTCAACCAGGTCGACACCAACGGCGACGGCTACATTTCCCGCCAGGAGATGGACGCCCATCGCGCCGCACGCTTGGCGGAGCGCCCGCAGCGTGGCGGATCCGGTGACTGGGGACCGGGATACGGTCCTGGCTATGGCCCGTGCTCCGGATATGGATACGGATATGGCAGTGGCTACGGCCCGGGTGCGGGGTATGGGTGTGGTGGCGGTTATGGCCCAGGCGCGGCATATGGTGACGGCCGGCCACCAGCGATTGACTAACGGATTTTACGGGTAAACACAAAAAAACACGGCACAAGGAGGTACCGTGTAATTTTGATGGAGGAGGGGCAAGCTAGATCTGCTAGCTCACGGTAATAAATTAACCCCGGGAAACAACAATAGTCATTGATGTTTCGCAACGGCACAAATTTAAATTATTGCGAATTTTTAAATACAGTCAAAGCGGCTCGATTTACAATCCGGATCAGGCTCAGTGGATAGAACGAGCTTCACCTTAATGGAACCTTTACGCCCCGGATCCCCAGCCGGGGCTTTTTTATGGGGCCTCACAATTTCAGCGCGCTAAGATTCGCCGGCAATGTTCTGTAACGCGTATCTTTCAATGCTTGCGCGATTTTTCGCGACCTTGCTCAGCAGGCCGTCGCGACTGAACTCGGCGGTGATCCTGCTGACCGTCTCGGTGGAGACACCCATCATGGCGCCCATATCCTCACGAGTGGGCAGGAAACACATGGCATCGGAATCCCTCGCAGCCAGACGCAACAACAGCCGCGCGACACGCGATTTCGCCGATCCTGTCGCCAATTCCGTGAGCCAGGTATCGGCGTCACCCACCGCCTGCTGCCAACGACCGAGCAGTTGGCGGTGAAAGTGGGGCAATTCGCGACCCAGGCGCTCTACGGTATGGACAGGAATCCGGCAACTCAGCACGGGATCGATAGCCACAGCATGGTGCTGGTAGGGCCGGCCGAGGAGCGTTTCCAACCCGGCCACATCACCCTTGGAGAGCAGTCGAACAATGCGCTCGGAACCGTCGGGAAGATAGTGGAACAGCTTCACCACGCCCTCTCGCACAGTGAACAGGTGACTCGAAGACTCCCCTTCGCGGTAGAGTCTGCGGCCCTTGCCGAATGTCACCTCTACGATAGGATCGTGTATGAGCGCAAATTCATGGCTCTCGAGCGACGAAAACAGAACAAGATGGCGAATGCCACAGTGCTCGCACTGAGTCGGCCCTTCCCACGTGGCTGCGATGGCCTGTTCACCCATTGGTCGACCCCCTAAGCCTGAATCTGGCCCGCAATCCCCTGGTGGAATCGCCGGCCCGTAGATGGAACCGCCTAGCGCCGGCGCTGAAAACAACTTCGCGCCAATTCCGGGCAGGAATGCGATATCTCAATAATTAGTAATAGCTTAAATGCTAAAATACATTTAGTCTAGTTATTTATTGGGTAAATGCCATGTTGTCTCGCATTTTCTGGGTTATCGCCGCGGTGTTATTCGCGCTCTCGCTCGTGCTGTTCACGGTGGGAATCGGAACAGACGCCGGCAGTGTCACTGACTTTCGCGCCTGGTTGCTCCTCGCATCCGGTGTTGTTGCAGCCGCAATCGGCAACGTCTCACGGACCACCGGCCAGGGCCACTGAACCGGGAACACTTGAGGGCAGGATAAGCAGGTTCGTACGCCGCGATTCCAATGTACTGCATGAGGCAGGCGGCCAGGCGGCGTTTGCCTCCGCCTCAGGGTTGGGTAACCGCACGCCCCGCTCCAGCCGAAATTCACCAGGAAAATTCGCCCGGCCGGACAGGATGTCCACCGACCATCCTTCGGTTTTGGTATTCGCCAACGGCATCAGCCACCCAGAAGTCCATGCGCCGGGCCTGAAGCGAGCCAACCCGCAAGCGCAAGGGATATAAAGAGAAGGCAGCGAAGCGAAGCCAAATCACTCGGATCAGTCATCTTACGCGGCAATCATGGAATCCGCTGGTGACAGACCTCAACCATTAAACCCCTGTTGGTGGCCGTTCGGGATTCTTATCGACTCGGCGTCCGATAGTCCCGACCGGGCCCTCAACGTCAACCGGGTTTCCCGGCCATTGGCTAACACAGGTTACGCGGACGGCGTGACGAATGTTTCAGGTCACCGGGGTCAAGGGTGACGTTCGTACGGTGGACACCAGACCGTCAGTGAGCCAGCGCTTGAGCATTCCTGCCGCATGGAGTGCGAGATCCCGGGCATCGATCCACTCTTCCAGGCCGCTGCAGATTTCGGCGAACCTGCTGCCCTGTTGGGCCTTCGAAAACGCCCAGGCCTCGTCCACGTCCAGCGACCGCCATTGCTGAACCAGATCGCGCTGCCGCCACATCAACCAGCTCACCGGCACCTGGCTGCGTTCGGGTGCATCGGGTCCTGCCTCGTCGTCCTGTTCAAGTTGCGACCAAATGGGCGGTACATTCCAATGAAGATGCAGCAACTGCACCGATGGGTGAAACTCAAGACGGATTTCACCCCAGTTCTCGGGCGCCACCGCCATCAGGTCTTCCGGCGTCGCACAAGGGGCATCGGCAGCGTCGAAGGCCTTCGCCAACGCCCATTCAAAGGTCGCCATTTCCGCCAGTACCGGCTGATCGGCATAGGGTCGGGTACCGTCCAGGAATGCCGCCAGTTCACCACCGAACCAGCGGACATTGGGGTGTTGCGAGGGATGCATCCTGATGTAGTCGCGGGTCAGATGCTCAAAATTGTCATCGCCCAGCAGAATATGGAGTTTGGAAAAATTAACGCCCAGGACCTCCTGCAACCGCATCCGATAGGCAGTGCCATAAATGCTGAGGCGCTCTTCGCACTGATCACCGGCGATCAGTTGAAGAACACTCTCGTCACCATCGGTGAGATAGCGTTGCAATGTGCGCTGCAGTTCATCGAGCGAGGTCATCCGCCGCCCGCCAGATTGTGGTCGGCTGCGATCGCACGCGCGCGGTCGAGTTCGACCAATAATTCGTTCAGCGGTGGAATCTTGTCATCGCGTTCAATCATCGTAGATACGGGACCGAAACGGGTCAGTGCCTCAGCGTAGAGATCCCAGACAGGATCGATTACGGACGCATCATGGGTATCGACAATATAAGCGCCATCGTAACTGTGACCGGCTAGATGAAACTGCCAGATACGTTCGGACGGAACACCTTCCAGGTATTCAATGGGCTCGAAGCCATGATTGTGAGCGCTGACGAAAATGTTGTTGATGTCCAGGAGGATGAGACAGTCGGACCGTTCGGCCACCGCACGCAGAAACGCCCATTCACTGAGTTGCGAATCGCGATAGGTCAGGTAGCTGGAGACGTTCTCCAACAGGATTCTCCGGCCCAGGTAGTCCTGGACCTGTATCACCTTGTCGCTCACGTGCGCGATGGCCTCTTCCGTGTAAGGCAACGGCAGCAAGTCGTGCATGTTGAGGCCGTTTACGCCCGTCCAGCACAGATGGTCCGATATCCAGGCGGGCTCAACCCTGTCGGCAAGCTGCTTTAGCTGTTTCAGATAGTCGAGGTTGAGGGGATCTTTAGTGCCGATGGACAAGGATACGCCGTGCATCACCATGGGATAGTGGGCGCGTATCTGCTCCAGGTAATAAAGGGGCTTGCCGCCCGGGACAAGATAATTCTCGGAGATGATTTCAAACCAATCCACGTCGGGGCGCGTTTGCAGCACCTCTTCGTAGTGGTCCACTCTCAGGCCGAGGCCAAAACCCAGGTAAGGTCGTTGCGGTAACGAATCCATCGTTTCAATGCAAAAGCGGGCACCTCCACCAGGAGGACACCCGCCCTCGATTCCTGTTTCCTTTGATTACATCTCTTTGGGAGAAGTGGTGCCGCCCTTTTCTTTGCAATCGGCCGCTGAAATTGACACGAAACCCGTGCCTTTGCACGCGTTGTGACCCTTGCAGGCGTTGGTGGCTGTCTTGCAGGCACCCATGCCCTTACAGGAGTTGACACCGTAACAGTGCACTTTGGATTCACCGGCAACTGCGCCGGAGATTGGCGCCATGGCAAAAATGCCAGCGGCGGCCGCGGCCAGAGCTGCACCAGTCAGTTTTTTTGCTGAAGACATTCTGTAATCCTCCTGGGATTGGTTAACCATTTTTCTCGAGATACATCTTCGACCGGTGTAGACGCGTACCGGTCGGGTGAAGGGATATCCATCCAGGCGCCGATTTCCCACCAAAGCACCCCTGTCGAGGGATAGTCCTGTTTACAAGACCGGGGAACTTCTGAAGATATTTCGAGGGAATCAAATTTTGTCGGCTTTCCGGGCCTTAACTGCTATTCCTAGTCGGCACCCGGACATTTCGCAAGGCGAACACTCGAAGAAAAATCACCAACCGATTGTTTCTAATCATTTTACCGAAGGGAGGAACTACACGAAGAAAAGGGCGTTACCTGACGATGGAACAAACAACGCGCCCAACCCGAATGTCAGACAAGACTGCGTTGAATCGATTCAGCGGGCCATCCGGAACCAATTCGATGCCGACTGAACGACAGCCATGGCGCTGACCCGTAGCAAGAAGCCGGTCACTACCACTATGGCTGCCATGGCCGAAATCCAGCGCAAGACCGTGTATATCGGCGCTTTCTGCGTGGAACCTGCGGACCAGGCCATACACATCGCGATCACTCCTGATGGAATGTTCCGATTGAAAAACCTAGCACGACCTCCGAATCGATGCAGTGCGGAATGTCATTGGAATCCCAGGCGTGCAAGTGCGCGATTCCAGGCAGTGCCCATCGGATTCTCACCTTCCCTTGTAACAGGCAGCGTTTTACGCGAGTATCGGCCCCATGAGCTTTTACATGGGCAAACCGCTGCATAGCATGCTGCGCCGAGTACCTCTCTGGCACAGATGCTGCTGCGCGCCCAAGTGATTCACGACCGGTAATAAGAAGGTCGGCAAGAAGGAACAAAGGGCCGCGGCAGAAATGCCGCGGCCTTTTTTTCGACCTTGCCAAATGCCAGGGCGACCCGGAAAGCCCTCGGGCTGACGGCAACACCACAACCTGACGGGAGAAAAGCAGTGTCCGTTCCAGCGGCGTTCATCGGCGTAGTGGTCATCTGGACCACCACACCACTGGCTATCAAGTGGAGCAGCGAAGATGGAGGATTCCTGTTCGGCGTGACCTCGCGCATGGTCCTCGGCGTCTTTGTATGCCTGCTCCTGATCGCGCTGATGAGCCGCCGCATCCGCTGGCACCGCCCGGCCATGATGACCTACATCGCTGCCGGCAGCGGGGTCTGGGGCGCGATGACCGCGGTCTATTGGGCCGCCCAGCACATTCCGTCCGGGCTGATCTCCGTGGTATTCGGCCTCGCACCGATTGTTACCGGAGCAATGGCGGCCATCTGGCTGGGAGAACGCTCGCTGACGATTCCGCGCCTGTTAGGGATCGGACTGGGTATCACCGGACTCGGAATCATCTTCGGTAACGGCATGGAACTCGGGCCGGCAGCCTTGGGCGGCATGCTCGCCGTGCTGGTCTCGGTGGTGATTCATTCGGCGAGCAGCGTTTGGGTGAAGCGTATCGGCGCCGGGCTGCACCCGCTCGAAACCACCACGGGTGCTCTACTGATCGCCGTGCCCCTGTTTGTCGCCACCTGGGCGTTGCTCGACGGAGCGGTCCCCGATCAAATCGGACCGCGCACGGGATGGGCGATCATCTACCTGGCCGTGATGGGCTCCACGCTCGGCTTTATCCTGTACTTCCACGTGCTGCGTCATGTGGAAGCGAGCCGCGTCGCGCTGATCACCCTGGTCACGCCGGTGATGGCCTTGTTTCTCGGTCACTACGCCAACGACGAGGTGATCACCACCCAGACCTGGATCGGCACCTCGGCAATCCTGACCGGGCTGGCCTGTTTTCAGTGGGGCGATCGCTGGCAGCGAAACCGCGCTCGCGCAGACAGGGTACAGACTCCGGTGGAACAGCGGAAAACCTGAAGCCGGATTATTCGGGCGAGTGCGGGGGGTCCAGATCATCCTGGATCCCCTGAATTTCGCAGGACTCTTTAGAGAGCCACACCTTGAGCATCTCGACGTGGGTATCCTCCTCGGTGGCCATCTCTTCTGCCACCTGGCGCACCTCGGCGTCGGGCGACTTCGCCGCCACCTCCGCATAGAAATCACGCCCGCGCACCTCGTTGTGCAGCGCCAGTTCCAGGGCCTGGCACTTGTTCATCATGTAGTGGGCGTCCTCCATGCACGGAGCTTCAGGGGCCTCCGGGCAACTCCACTTAAAATCCCAGGGCGGGATCTTCGGCAATTCAACACCGGTGGTGCGCTCTCTGACCTCGTCCGCGTGGTCGTCGCCGTACCCGGCTAGCTGACGAAAAAGTTCCGCCACCTCGGGATTGTTGTGAACTTCCATGCTGTCGGCCAACTCCCGGTAGCGTTCCGCCGACTCCACTTCCAGTTCGATGGCATGGGCGAGAAACTCGCCGAGTGAATCGATGGGTTGTTTGGTTAGTTCGCTCATACGATGAACTCCTGCGCAATCTCGCCGAGTGAATCGCGCGGCACATATGCAGGTTGCCAGACGGGGACCCGATCGACGAAAAGCACACCCGTCGTCATTCCATCGTCCGCCTGGATGGCGCGGGCCGCCTCCACCGCATCGTGGGTGGCCGGCTGCTCGTAGGCGTGTACCTGGTGCTTCCAGTCTTTCTGCTCGGGCCTGAAGGTCTGGCAGGGACTGAGTACGTGAAGAAACGAAAAACCCGGGTGCTGGATCGCCTCCACCAACAGGCGCGTCAGCCCGCTCGGGTCTCCCGTAAAACCCCGGGCGATGAAAGTGGCGCCCGCAGCCAGCGCGATGGCGCCGGGCAGGAAACGCCGAACACCGGTACCGTGTGGCGTCATCTTGCTCTGGGCCCATTCCGGATCCGTGGTGGGTGACGCCTGCCCCTTGGTCATGCCGTACACCTTGTTGTCCATGACGATGTAGGTCACGTCCATGTTGCGGCGACAGGCATGAAGAAAATGATTGCCGCCGATGGAAAAGCCATCGCCATCGCCACCGGCAACGATCACCGTCAGGTCAGGCCGGGCCGCCTTCAGCCCCGTCGCCACGGGAAGCGCACGGCCATGGACGCCATGAAAACCATAGCTGGCGAGATAGGCCGGCAACCGTGAAGAGCAGCCGATGCCGGAGACGATGGCCACATCTTCCCGTGGAAGCTCCAGGTAGGCCAGGGCCTTGGTTGCCGCCGCGAGCACCGAAAAATGACCGCAGCCGGGGCACCAGACGGGTTTGATGCCTGATTTATAGTGCTTTGCCTTCAGCGTCGGTGCGGTCATCGGTTGTCTCCTCTCTCCAGGTGCCCTAGCACGGCATCGACAATCTCGCCGGGGCGAAACGGCAGGGGGCCGGGTCGCGCGAACGAGACCCCTTCTGGTGGCAGCGCCTCGCAGGCATTCAGATAACGATACAACTGTCCGCTGTGGTTCTGCTCCACCACCAGGATCTGTTCTGCCCCCTCCAGGGCTTGCTCGAATGCCTGTCGATGCAGCGGCGCCAACAGTCTCAATGCCACCATGCGGCAGCTGATGCCTCGCTCGGCCAGTCGTTCGACAGCCTCATGAACCGCACCCGAGGCGGAGCCCCAGGTGACGATCGCCATCGATCCCTTGCCATGGGTTTCAGCCCAGGCCGGACCGTAGTCGAAGCGCTCGATCTTGCGCAATCGCTTGTCCATCTGATCCCGGTGGTCGCTCACCGCACTCGACGGCGTTCCCAACGGATTGTGTTCCAGCCCGTCGGCGGTATACATGCCGCCCTTGATGCCCGGTACCGCCATCGGCGATATTCCATCCTCGCAATCCACATACCGAAGGTAGCCGTCGTCTGGCGCTTTTTCCAGACGTCGCTGCAACAGCGATGGCGTTTCGGCCGGCTGCTCGGCCACGGCACGCGATTGACCCAACGCCTGATCCGACAGGACAACGGCAACCGTTTGCAAATGTTCAGCCAAACCCACCGCCCATTGGGTGGTAAACACACAGTCTTCAATGGATAGTGGCGCCACCACGATATGGGGGGCATCGCCGTGCAACCCGTAGATCGCCAGATTGAGGTCTGACTGTTCCGACTTGGTGGGAATTCCGGTGGAGGGTCCGCCGCGCATGACATCGACCACCACCACCGGCGTTTCACTTGCTACCGCCAGTCCCAACCCTTCCGACATGAGACTGAGCCCCGGCCCGGAGGTGGCAGTAAGCGACGGCACACCGCCGAAGGACGAACCGATGATCATGTTCACCGACGCGAGTTCATCTTCGGCCTGTAACAGCGAGCCGCCGAGACGTTCCAACTGCGGCGCCAGCCATTCAAGCACTTCACTCGCGGGCGTGATGGGATAGGCCGCCACAAAACGGACCCCACCGCGTAATGCCCCAAGACCACAGGCCTCGTTGCCACTGATGTTCCAGCGCGCGGCTGCCTGTACTGGCGGCTGCGGCGCCGAAACCAACGTGGCATCGCTTTGTTCGTAGCCCAGAGAGACGCAGGCCAGTGCGGCGTTAACCATTGCGTCACCTTTTTTCGCCAGAACGCTGCGCACACCCTCCCCCACCGCCACTTCGGGCAGCCCGACAGTCGCCGCCAGAACGCCCAAGGCGACCATGTTGGGGCGGCCCCGTTTAATGGATTCCGCCAGCGCCTTGAAATCGAACTGGTGAACACTCGATCCGGCGGATGTGAGTACCGGTGGCGCCTCGCCCACCGCCGAGTTGCCGATAATCAGACTTTCGGCGTCGAGCGGCATCTCGTCCATAAAACGATCCACGTTCAGCCAGTCGATGCCGATCAACACATCAAATCGATCGTCCATGCAACGGACCGGTTGATCGCTGAAGCGGATCATGGCCGCGGATTCGCCTCCTCGGATTTGCGGTCCGGCGGAACGCGTCATGAGACCGAAAAAGCCGCTGCGCGCGATGGCCTTGAGGAGAATCAGGCCCACCGTCACCGCTCCACTGCCACCGGAACCGGTGATCGCCACCGAGAGACTTCGTCCACCACTGGTTACTTCCTGGGCACCCATGTATACGTCTCCGAAAATAGAGGTTCGCGGCCATCCTGCAAGCGAGTCCGCGGGGAACAGAACCGGGGTTTCATCTCATCATGCCTGATGAGGGGCAACATCCGGTCAACCGTCCTTTAACCCCATTATCGACTTATGACAGAGCGAAGAAAGCCCCGAATGATCAGGATCAACAAAAAGAGGGAATGGACTGAAGGGGATCAACCCGCCGCCCGGTAATCGGCGATGGAAAACGGCTCACTGGTACATGGCGGAAATTCCAGCACCAGTGGCGGTATCGTCGATTATCTGGACTGATACCCAGTGAATAGCCCCGGCCTGCACTCACACTATTCTGATAAGACGAGAGAGGAAAACTTTTGTTGCTCCGGAAACTCTGCCATCCCTCACGACGCTGTCACAGAAGCTGGTACGAAGATTTTATTGTGCAGGTAAGAATCAATCTTCGTCATTGCCGCTCTGAGTCGATGATCGCTTGGCCGCCCGGTCAAGCGCCCGCAATCGTTCCAGTTTCTCGGCAATGCGGATTTCCAGCCCACGATCAACCGGAGTGTAGTATCGCCGCTCGCCCATCTCGTCGGGAAAGTACTGTTCACCGGCGGCATAGGCATCGGGCTCGTCGTGGGCATAGCGGTAGGCCCTGCCGTATCCCAGTTCCTTCATCAGCCGCGTGGGCGCGTTGCGTAGATGAACGGGCACCTCAACGGAACCGAATCGACGGGCATCCTCCATCGCGGTATTGAAGGCGGTATAAACGGCGTTACTTTTCGGCGCAGCGGCCATGTAAACGATCGCCTGGGCGATAGCCAATTCCCCTTCCGGACTGCCCAGGCGATCCTGCACATCCCAGGCGTTTAATGCGAGTTCCAAGGCGCGGGGATCGGCATTACCGATGTCCTCCGAGGCCATGCGTACCACGCGACGGGCTAGATAGAGCGCATCGCAACCGCCATCGAGCATGCGGCAAAACCAGTAGAGTGCGGCATCGGGTGAAGAACCGCGTACCGATTTATGCAGGGCGGAGATTTGATCGTAGAAAGCCTCGCCGCCCTTGTCGAACCGGCGAACACGCCCCGCCGCGACCTCGGCGACAATGTCGTGTCCGACTTCGCCGGTTTCAGTGAGCTCTGCCGCGATCTCCAACAGGTTCAGCCCGCGACGCGCATCGCCGTCCGCGGCCTCGGCGATCAACTGGATATCTTCGTCTGCGATCTTCAGAGAACGGTCACCCAGACCACGCGCGTCCTGAAGCGCCCGCCGCAACAGCACCTCCACATCCTCTGCGCCGAGGGCCTTAAGCACATAAACCCGCGCCCGCGACAGCAGGGCATTGTTGAGTTCGAAAGAAGGATTCTCGGTGGTGGCGCCAACGAAAACCACGGTCCCGTTCTCAACATGAGGCAGAAAGGCGTCCTGCTGGGCCTTGTTGAATCGATGCACCTCGTCGATAAACAACACCGTGAGTCGTCCCTGTTCGGCTCGCACCCGCCTGGCCTCGGCCACCGCCTGACGGATCTCCTTGACGCCACTCAGTACGGCGGACAACGTGAGGAAGACGGCACCTGAATGCCGGGCAATGAGCATCGCAAGCGTGGTTTTTCCGGTGCCGGGAGGCCCCCACAGGATCATCGAATGGAGACGGTCCTGCTCGATGGCTCGACGTAGCGGCTTGCCCTCGCCCACCACTGCCTGCTGGCCGCAGAACTCGTCCAGTGTCTGCGGACGCATACGATCGGCGAGCGGCCGGAAAGCGAGGTCATCAGTGTTCGAAAAAAGATCTTCCATCGATGTCAGTCCGGTCCTGCGGTCTCCACTTGGGCAACAGATAGCTTATCGGACATAAGAACAATCTTCGCGGGACCCTCGCGCCCAGGACAATATCGGTTTCCTGCCCTGAATGGGTAATTGCGTGTACCGTTGGTAGAACCCTCCCGGGCTATACCGCCTGCCTTACCAAATTCGTTGACTTCGAGTTCTGACAGCTTCTGAACTCACCGATCTTTGAATTACAAGTAGCGAGGGGGCTTTGCGCTGGCTCGGAGACCAATCGTTGGGAATTAATGGGTCTGGAACACGTCCCAACCCGCGGGCGCCTGAAACTTGAAGAGCGCTTCGTCGAGCCCGGGGTTCAGCTTCACGTCGGAAAGCACGAAACGTGTGTACTGGCCAAAGTTGTCGAGCATCTCCAACCCGTCCAGGACGCCGTCGCGAAACCCGACCCGAACCAGATTGAACTGGGATTCCTCGTCGAGGGGCTTCAACTCCACCCAGGTAACGCCATCAAAGTCGCCGCCATCCACTGCCGTGAAATACTCGCTCAGCGCCCCCTCGGTCAGCAACAGCTGGGCTGGTGTGCCGCGCAGGGCCGCCTTTTGGGACTGGTGGGACACCTGCTCCAACTCCCGGTCCAACAGCCATATGCGACGGCCGTCGGCAACAATCAACTGGCCGATCTCGCCATCGTATTGCCAACGGAAGCGACCGGGGCGTTGCACGAACAGCGTCCCTTCCACGGGTCCCGTGCGACCGTCCTGGGTCTCGACGGTCTGAACGAAACGGGCCTCCAGGGAGTCAAGATCCGCAAGGTAGCTCTGTAACCGGGCCACGCCCTCTTCGGCGTCGGCGTAAGCGACAGTGGCGAATAACAACGCCATGATTACCGCAATCAGCGGAATCCGCTGCAACATCTCGCAAGTCCTCAATCTTTTATCGGGGGCGGCGCCAGGACAGTACGATTACCGTTGGTCTCCGCCTGGCTCACGATGCCGATGCGCTCCATCTCCTCAATCATGCGCGCGGCCCGGTTATAGCCGATCTTGAGCCGTCGCTGCACGCCGGAGATGGATGCGCGGCGGGTCTCCGTGACGATTCGCACCGCCTCGTCGAACAGCGGATCAGAATCTTCCACGTCACTTTCGACCCCGGCGGCCTCAGCGGATAGACCGGGAATGGCCTCGGAAGGTTCCTGCAGAATTTCGTCGAGGTATTCGGCCTCGCCGTGTTGCTTGATGAAGTCCACCACCCGATGAACCTCCTGGTCCGAGACAAAGGCGCCGTGGACGCGCTTGGGAATGCTGGTGCCGGGCGGCAGATAGAGCATGTCGCCGTGACCGAGCAGATGCTCCGCGCCCATCTGGTCGAGGATGGTTCGCGAATCCACCCTCGAGGAAACCTGGAAAGCGATGCGGGTGGGAATATTGGCCTTGATCAGTCCGGTGATGACATCCACCGAGGGACGTTGGGTGGCAAGGATCAGGTGGATACCCGCGGCACGCGCTTTCTGCGCCAGGCGGGCAATCAACTCCTCCACCTTCTTGCCGACCACCATGATCATGTCGGCGAACTCGTCGACGATCACCACGATGAAGGGCATACGTTCCAGCGCGGGCGCCTCTGGCACTTCGGCGTTCTCGTCCAACAGCGCCACCGGGTCCGGGGTGAAAAGCGGATCCTTTACCGGGTTGCCGCTCTTCTCGCCGTCGTCGATTTTCTTGTTGTATCCGCCGATGTTGCGTACACCGAGCGCGGCCATCAGCTTGTAGCGACGCTCCATCTCGGCCACGCACCAGCGCAGGGCATTGGCTGCCTCGCTCATGTCTGTCACCACCGGCGCCAGCAGGTGCGGTATGCCTTCGTACACCGACAGTTCGAGCATCTTGGGATCGATCATGATCAGGCGGACCTGGTCCGGCCGTCGCCTTGTACAGCAGGCTCAGCACCATGGCGTTGATGCCCACCGATTTGCCGGACCCGGTGGTGCCGGCCACCAGCAAATGCGGCATACGGGCAAGATCGGCCACGGTCGGGTTGCCGGCGATGTCCTTGCCCAGGGTAAGCGTCAGCGGAGGATTTGGAATGATCGTAAACCTCCGACTGAAGCACCTCGCTAAGATAGACCGATATCGCGAATCTCGTTGGGAATCTCCAGTCCGATAAAGGCCTTGCCGGGAATGTTCTCGACCACCCGCACGAGATGGTGGATATGGCTCGCGCCAGGTCCCTCGACAATCCGCTGACCTTGCTGGCCTTGGTGCCTGCCGCCAGATCCAACTCGAACAAGGTGATCACCGGACCGGGATGAACCTCAATCACCTGGACCTCGACGCCGAAATCCGCCAGCTTCATCTCCACCAGGCGGGACATGGCATTGAGGGATTCTTCCGAATACTGCTGAGCGCTGGGCTTGGCGGGATCGAGCAGGGCAAGCGGCGGCAATTCGCCGCTGACATCACCGATAAACAGCTTGGTCTGTTTCTCCTTTTCCACTCGAACGCTGGGTTCGACCTTGCGCACCTTGGGCTCGATGCGGGGCAGCACCCGCGTCTCGGCCTTTTTCAACTCCTCCGCCAGCGCCACCGAACGTTCCTGCTTGTGCTTCCTGGCCTCGTTCTTTTCGTCGCGACGCTCACGGACTCGGTCGAACACGGCGCCAATCCGCGCCAGGCCGGCGAGCGTCCAGCCACCGATCAGGTCCATCACCGTGAGCCAGGAAACGCCTGTGAACACCGTCAATCCGGCGAGTAGCGACGCAATGAGAATCAGTGTCGCACCGGTCCCGCTGAACATCCCCACCAGCAGGACTTCAAGCCATTCTCCAAGAATCCCGCCCGGACCTTCCGGCAATTGCATGCCGAAATCGCCCAGGTGCAGCGTCGCCAGAGCGCAGCCGCTCATCAATACCAGGAGGAACCCGCTCCAGCGCAACCCGATGAGCGGCATGTTGATGGAATCTTCGGGGGTTCTCTCCTTGAGAAACAGCCAGCCGCTCCAGACCACCATGACGGGAATCAGAAACGCCAGCAGGCCGAAGAGGGAGAAGAAAACGCTGGCAAACCAGGCTCCGGCCGGGCCACCGGCATTTATCGGATCGTCGCGTTGTCCGGAGGAGTAGGACCAGCCGGAATCGTGCGGCGAAAAGCTCACCAGGGAGATCAGCAAATACGCGGCAAACGCAATGATCAACACGAACAAAGCCTCAAGCGCGCGCCTGCGGAAGCCCCCCACTGGTGCTGACTTTGGCATTGGCTTTGCTGTTTTTTTCTTATTTCCCTTCAACTTATACCCAGTCAAGACAACTAGTTAGCCGTAGATTCTACAGCAAATTATTATTTATTGGCAGAGTGATGATCGGCGTCCGCCGATCGATGGCGTAATCCGATACCCGTATGCGGTGCCAGCTTTACCGTCTTAACGACAGGTCTTACCATTGCGGCCTTTGCTGCCTGCGTCGCGGGCACGGCCGATGGATACGGGAGAATTATACATGAGCGATTCCAGGCACAGCCGCTTGTTGATACTGGGGTCCGGCCCAGCCGGTTACACCGCCGCAGTGTATGCAGCGCGCGCCAATCTTAACCCGGTGCTGGTCACCGGACTTGAGCAGGGCGGCCAGCTGATGACCACCACTGAGGTGGAGAACTGGCCCGGCGATCCGGACGACCTTCAGGGCCCGGATCTGATGGAGCGCATGCGTCGTCACGCCGAGAAATTCGGCGTGGAAATGATCCACGACCACATACACACTGCCGACCTGTCCAATCGTCCCTTCACCCTCTCGGGCGATCAGGCCACCTACACCTGCGACGCGCTGATCATCGCCACCGGTGCCTCGGCCCAGTACCTGGGCATGCCATCGGAAGAGGCCTTCAAGGGCAAGGGCGTATCCGCCTGCGCCACCTGCGACGGCTTCTTCTACCGTGGCCAGAAGGTCTGCGTAGTGGGCGGTGGCAACACCGCCGTGGAAGAGGCCCTCTACCTCGCCAACATCGCCGATCACGTCACCCTGATCCATCGTCGCGACGCCCTGCGGTCCGAGAAAATTCTGCAGCAGCGCCTGTTCGACAAGGAAAAGGAAGGCAAGGTCACCATCGAGTGGGATCATGTCCTCGACGAGGTCCTGGGCGACGACTCCGGCGTTACCGGCGTGCGCATCAAGAACGTGAAAGACGAGAGCACCAAAGAACTCGAGCTACACGGCTGCTTCATCGCCATCGGCCATAAACCCAACACCGACCTGTTCACCGGCCAGTTGGACATGGCCGGCGGCTACATCAAGGTGCACAGTGGTTCCGAAGGCAATGCCACCGCCGCCTCGGTGGATGGCGTCTACGCCGCGGGCGATGTCATGGATCACATCTACCGGCAGGCCATCACCTCCGCCGGCACCGGCTGCATGGCGGCGCTGGATGCCGAGAAATATCTGGACGCGCTTGAACAGTAGCGCACCCACCCCCAGTCTCGACACCAACGCCCGCGTCAAGCGGGCGTTTTTGTTTCCAACCTCCTTGCCTCACTCCCGATTTGCGAAGGATCACCTGCGGTATCCACCCTACGCCCCCCCAACCCGGAACCCCACGAATTCCCGCGCGCCGCGACGGTTGAAGGCGTCGTTCAGATCCGGAACATGAAGGACTGGACCACGAAGGACGCCGCAACATGGAAATCTCCATCGTCGACAACATCGACGAGATCGATCCCGGCGAATGGAATCAGGTCGCTGGCACGGTATCGCCCTTTACCCGCCACGAATTCCTGGCCGCGCTGGAGCGCCATGATTGTGTCGGCGAGCGCTTCGGCTGGTTGCCGCGCCATATCCTGGTACGCGAGGCCGGGCGGCTGGTGGGCGCGGCGCCGCTTTATCTCAAGTTCAATTCCTACGGCGAATTGGTGTTTGACTGGGCCTGGGCTTCCGCCTATGAACGCAATGGCATTGCCTACTACCCGAAGCTGGTATCGGCGATACCTTACACGCCGGCGACGGGCTCACGGCTGCTGACGGACCAGGATGACAAGATTCGCAGGATCATCGCGCGTACCGCTCAGGATCTGGCCGAGGCTGAGCATCTGTCGTCCATCCACTGGCTGTTTCCCACGGAGTCAGAAAACCGACTGCTCGAAGACCAGGGACTGATGCGCCGCCTCGGCTGCCAGTTTCACTGGCGCAATGCCGGATATGCCAGTTTCGATGATTTTCTCGACACGCTGGTCTCACGCAAGCGCAAGAACATCCGCCGTGAGCGCCAGCGGGTGCGGGATTCAGGCGTCATGCTCGAAGCCCGCCTCGGCGGCGAACTCTCCGACGAGGAATGGCGCACCTGGCAACAGCTTTACGAATCCACTTTCGCACGCAAGAGCGGCATCCCTACCCTGTCAACGGGATTCTTTCGCGAGCTTGGACGCACGCTGCCGGAGTCGGTGCTCATGGTGTTCGCCAGGCATCACGGGGATATCGTTGCCGGCGCCTTTCTGATGATCGGCGAAACCACGCTTTACGGTCGCCACTGGGGCACCCGCATTCATCAGGACAGCCTGCATTTCGAGGCCTGTTACTACCAGGGTATCGACTACTGCATACGCCACGGCATCCAGAGTTTCGAACCGGGCGCCCAGGGCGAGCACAAGGTGGCGCGCGGTTTTCTCCCCACCAAAACCTGGTCCGCCCATTGGATCGCACGCGACGATTTCCGCAACGCCATCGCCCGATTTCTCGAACAGGAGGAACCGGCGATGGAGGACTATATCGACGAGTTAAGCCTCAACAGTCCGTATCGCCAAACGGATTGATTCTGTGCGCACAGTTTGCGCCACTCGACGAATAAGGCAATTGCGCCCGCCACCTTCAAATGGCCGGTTGACAACCTATTCGCCGCCCCATAACGTCCAGAGACGTACTTGATATCTCCCTGCCAGGTCTCAGCTCCCATGTCGACGGTCAGCACCATCATTCCCGCCTACAACGCCGTCGATTTCATCGCCGCCGCCATAGAAAGCGTACTCGCGCAATCACGCCCACCCGCGGAAATCCTTGTTATCGATGACGGCTCCACGGATACAACGGCGGTTGTTGCCCGACGTTTCCCGACTGTCACCGTGCACTCACAACAGAACGCGGGACAGGGCGCCGCCCGCAATCGCGGCGCCGAACTCGCGCAGGGGAATTTTCTGACGTTTCTCGACGCGGACGATCTTTGGACTGCGGACAAGCTGGAACGCCAGCTCTCGGCAATGGCGGCCGATCCGCAGTTACAGGCGGTCTTCGGCCTTGCGGATGAATTCCAGCACGCGGCAGGTGATGATGACAGGCCATCAGCGCCTCGCACGATAGCCGGACCCCGCCCGGCTCATCTGCCTGGCGCCATGTTGATCCGACGCACGGCGTTTCACTCCATTGGGCCTTACCGCACCGACCTGACCGTCGCCGAAGTTGTGGATTGGTACGGGCGCGCCTTACACTCGGGACTCAAGCTCGAAACACTTGATCACGTCGTCCTCTTGAGGCGAATACATAGCAATAATCTTGGTGTCCGCAAACGCGATGCACGCAGCGATTACCTGAAAGCGGTCAAGGCTGTGCTGGACCGACGGCGAACAGGATAATCGAATGCTTCCTGAAAACAACTGGCTCAATCCCGCTCAACTCGCCTTGTTGCGCGCCGCCTCCCTCGACGGAGACGAAGCGCTCGAGGCGTGGCAGGAATGGCTCCGGCGTCAGAATATCCAGACCGTTGATCCGGGATCGTTCGCGATACTGCCAAAGCTCTTCCGCAATCTTCGTCGCTTGGGCGTCGATCATCCGCTGATACCGCGCCTCCGCGGCATCTACAAGTACACCTGGAGCCGAAACCAGGCCGCGAGAAGAGATCTCAAGCACGCCATTCAACTGATGGATCGGGCGGGCATACAAGCCATCGTTTTAAAGGGCGTGCCACTACTGCTGTACTACTACCGGGACTTCGGTGCCCGTCCTATGAGCGATATCGATCTCCTCGTGGCCCCCGAACAACTCGAGGCGGCCGCGGATGTGCTGCGTAAGGCCGGGTGGAAGGCAGAACGACCGTTCCCGCCACCACCACTGCGCCCTTATCTTCACGGCGTACCCTTTGGTCATCCGAAGTTCCGCCACGTGGACCTGCATTGGCGCCCCTTCACCGAGGATTGCCCTTCCGAGGCGGACACAAAATTCCGGAGCCGCGTGATCGAATGTGATGTGGATGGTGTGTCGGTCCGGATGCCGGATACCACGGACCTTCTTATCCTCACCTGCTTTCACGGGCGCAAGAGCGACCCACAGGCCGTCTGTCGCTGGTTGATGGACGCGCAGTTGCTCGTGCGCGACGCCAGCCCCGCTATCGAATGGACGGAGTTGATGGCGCGAGCCCGCGACTACGGTCTGACATTACCAGTCCGCGAATCGCTTCTCTATCTGCATCAGACGTTTCCTTCGATCGTGCCGACGGAGGGGCTGCAGATTATGGAATCCACGCCGGTCAGCGAAGAAGACAGATTGCATACCAAGTGGATGGTGCGAGGCACGGAAGCAAAACATCGCAGCGCAGCGGAACGAATGCAGGAACACTGGTACCGCTACACCAGGGTTAACGAACAGCAGGGAAAGTCCAGGGGCTCGCTGGATTTCCTGCGCTACCTCAGCCTCTTCTACCAGCACCACTGGTCACTGGATAACGGCTGGGAAATTCCGCTGGCCGGATTGCGCCATATCGGCAAGTTGCGACAAATGACCCGCTGAGACCGGCCGTACGGTCCCAAACCATTCAGCGTTTCCAGAACGGCCTTTCACCTTCCGCAGGCGGACTAACCGGCCTGGGTGGCCAGGGCGGCAACAGCAGTTTTCCCGTTTTCCGGCGTCGGTCAAGCGAACGCTTGAGCGTTTCTGCTTGCGTGGGTCCCTGGTGACCGTCAGCGATGGTCATGTTGTCGCTGTGGCGACGATAACGCACGGTGGCGCGATCCAGCAGTACGGCGCCAATGCCTTGCTCGCGGGTTCGCATGAACCAGTCCACGTCGTCACCGTAGCGCAGCGTCTCGTCGAAACCGCCTACGGTGCGAAACACCTCGGAACGGAATAGTCCACAACCAAGCTGAACGACGAAAAAGGGACGGAGTCGTTCTTCCTCTCCGGTTTGTTCATTCGTGCGGAAATACTGGGTCAGGCCCAACACCATTCCCAGGTCTGGATTGGACATCAGTGGCGGGACCTGCAGGGCCAGTTTTCCGGGCGTCCACAGGTCATCGGCATCAAGCAACGCCACCAGATCACCGGTAATCGAACGCAACCCCAGATTCCGTGCGGCGGGAGGCCCCTGGTTGTCCTGGTAAAGATACCGGACTGCCGGACCCATCGACACCGCCAGCTGACGGGTGTCATCGGTGGAGCCATCATCCACGATTAAAATTTCGAGTCGTGGGTAGCCCTGCTCCAGGACACTGGTCACGGCATCGGCGAGAAAGCGGGCACTGTTGTACGTCGGGATGACGACACTGACGCCGGGGAGAGAGGTCGCTTCGCTTTGGCCGGGCATGGCGTTTCAGCCGTTGCGCTTCTGCCGCGCGATCGAGTGCCGCAACAACGCCAGAAGTTCCTTGTTGTTCACCTGGGCATCCGCCGCCAGGTTTCGGCCGTGAATCCGTTTTTGCAGCACCAGGCTGTCAAACACGTCGGTGGAGGTGTCTGCGTCCTTCGCCCGTGCGAACCAGTCCACGTCCGCAGCGATCTTCAGGCCGGTGTCGAACAGGCCCACATGATCGAAGAGCCTGCGTCTCGCCAACAACGTGCCGGGGATGGGCGCCAGCCGGTCACCGTTCAACAACCCGGGTTTAAACCCCCGTGGAATCTCATGTCCCGGTTCGAGGAAAAAGCGCACCCTGGCGATCTGCATTTCGCTATTCGCCGGCATCTGAGTGACCCGGTCCACCAGAGTGTCCGGCTCCCAGACATCGTCACTGTCGAGAAAGGCGACCAATTCGCCCGTCGCGGCACGGATGCCCGTATTCCAGGCATCGCCCAGTCCCGCGCCTCCTTGATCGAGCAGGCACACATCCTTGCGGGCAAGCGCGATATCCCGGCTGCCATCAGTGGATTTACCGTCCACCACGATCAATTCCAGATCGGGGTACCCCTGTGTGATGACACTATCGATGGCGGACGACAGGTATCCGGCGCCGTTTTTTACCGGAATGACCACCGTAATGCGGGGTAATTGGCTTTTCATTGAGCAGCGGCCCTAGGTCGACCGTTCCGAGTTGGCTATCATTGCCCGGCAAATACTATCATCGGAACAAACCCCGACCTACCATGCCGACACCACCTCCAAGCCCAGTCAACAACGGTCTTGAAACACCGGTGGTGCTGTTTCTGTTCAATCGCCCGGATTCCACCGCCCGGGTCTTCGAGGTCATCCGGCAGATCCGGCCGAAGCATCTGATGTTAGTGGCCGATGGTCCGCGCTCCTCCCATGGCGAAGATGACCAGCTATGCCGGTCCGCCCGCGCAATGGTTCATAACGTGGATTGGGAGTGCAACCTGGTCCATGACTACGCAGACCAAAACATGGGCCTGGGCCACCGGGTATCCAGCGGCCTGGAGCATGCCTTTCGTCGCTACGAAGCCGCCATCATCCTGGAAGACGACACGCTGCCCGATCTGAGCTTCTTTGCGTTTTGCCGGAATCTGCTCGAGCGTTACCGCGACGATGAACGGATCATGATGATCAGCGGCACCAACAATCTTGTGAAGTGGCAGCCGGCTGTGCAGGATTACCATTTTTCCGCCTACGGCAGTATCTGGGGCTGGGCCACGTGGAGACGGGCCTGGCGCCACTACGATTATGCGCTGAAATCGCTGGAAGACGGCGAGGTACGCAAGAGAGTGGCCGACATGCTGGGCGATCCAGAACAGTTTGCGTATCGCGAAAAAGTCTGTCGGGAGGTAAAACTGGGCCGCACGGATACCTGGGACTACCAGTGGACCTGGGCCCGGCTGGCGGCTGGCGGTCTGGCTGCGGTAAGCGCGGTAAACCTGGTGTCCAACATCGGCTTCGGCGAGCAGGCAACCCACACTAGATCCTTCAACCTTGCCGCCGCCAACCTTCAACGGACCAAGGCTCCGGAAAACCTGCGCCCGCCAGACAAGACCGAGGCAGACAGGGAATATGACCATCGGTATTTCAACCTGATGCGGCAGAGAATCGACGCCGATGACCTCTACCGGCACGGGGTGGAGTTTATCAAGAACGGGAATAACGTTCGTGGATTCGCCGTGATGCAGGCACTATTGAAACAACGACCGAACGATATCCCTGTCCTGTTAAACATGGCGCAAGCCCTGCGCAATCTCGGGCAACTCGAACGCTCTCAGACCCTGGTCAATCGACTGCTGTCGATTGACCCCGATCACCGCGAGGGTAACCGATTCTTATCACAACTCCGGCGACACCAGGCCTGAGCAATGACCTCAGAACGTACGGTGCTGCATGTCATTCCACAGCTGACGATGGGCGGGGCGGGTCGATCATTGATGGAACTGATCCGGCATCCCCGGGATGGACCGACCTGTCGACACGATGTCCTGTCACTGGAACCCGCTCAGGCCGACGCCATAGCAGAGGCACGCGCTTTCTGCGGCGAAGTTCTGGATGCAGCGGATGATTCCCAGTGGGCTGAACCCGTCGGCAGCCACGATCTTGTCCTGGTCCACTATTGGAATACACCGGCGCTACAACGTTTTCTTCGCGCACCACTGCCACCGACGCGATTGGTTTTGTGGCTCAAGGTCATGGGCAGCACCGCGCCCCACGTGGTGACGCCGGCGCTCATTCGTCGCAGCGATATGGTCATCGCCACCAGCCCCTCGAGTCTGCGCAATCCGGCGTTCGAGCAGTGCGAAGTGCCCTGCCGGGTGATTCCCGGTATCGCCGATTTCAAGCGGGTTGAAGGCTTACGCGCCGAAGCGCACGACAGCTTCAACGTGGGTTATATCGGCATGGTGGACTTTGTGAAGCTGCACGCTGAATTCGCCGCCATGAGCAGCGCAATCCGGATCCCTGAACTGCGGGTGATCGTCTGCGGGAGCGGTTCCGCCTATCCGCAGCTTGAAGATCAGGCGCAACGGCTGGGGACCGCCAGTCATTTCGAGTGGCATGGCCATGTGGAAGACATCGGAAGCGTTCTCTCGAAACTCGACGTGTTTGGTTATCCATTGTGCAGTGACACCTACGCGACCAGCGAGAAAAGTCTGCAAGAGGCCATGTACGCCGGTATCCCGCCTGTGGTCTTTCCGCACGGCGGGATACCCGACCTGGTGGAGGACGGTCGTAACGGCCTGATCGTAACGAGCGCGAAAGCCTACGCGGAAGCTATCGAGTACCTCTTCCGTCATCCAGATGAGCGTCGGCGTCTCGGGGAAAATGCAGCGGTGGATGCCCGTCACCAATTCGACCCCGGCGAAAGCGCCAGACAGTTATACGATCTGCTCGACGAGGCCATGGCGCAACCGTCGACAAGCCGTCAATGGAATCCGGACGCCACCACCGGCAGCCTGGATAACGGCATGGCCGGAACCCGCCAGTTCATCGAATCGCTGGGTGCTATGGCGCCGCAGTTCGCAACTAGCCTGGACGGCGAAGAATACGCGGCCTTCGAGGCAGATCGCCTCATCGCCCGATCCTCGCCCGGGCTGATCAATGCCGGGGCCGGCGGAATTTTCCACTACCGCGGCTGCTACCCGGATGATCCCTGCCTTCGCTTCTGGGCGGGACTGATTCTCATGGCGATGGAACGACACGCCCTCGCTGTCGCCGAATTTTCCGCAGCAGCTCGTCTCGGCTTCCCCCATTGGCGAATCCATTGGTACCTTGCCGAGGCCGCCCGATTGGCCGGCGCCCACGATCTGCAAGCGAGGGCGAACGCACGTCTCGATCGCCTCGCCCCGGGTTTCACCGGGCCGGTGATGATCCCGTGAACACACCGGTGGTACTCACCGTTTTCAACCGGCCAGGGGCAACCACCAGGGTCATGGCGGCACTGGAACGGGTTCGTCCAGAACGCCTGATGGTGATAGCGGATGGTCCAAGGACAGACCACCCCGAGGATCAAGCACTGTGCCGCGAAACCCGAACCATCGCGGAGACGATAACCTGGCCCTGCGAACTTACTACGCACTATGCGGACATCAATCTCGGCTGCCGGCAACGCATGTCGTCCGGCCTCGATCATGCATTCAGAACCTATAAAGAAGCCATCATCCTGGAAGACGACTGTGTTCCGGACGAAAGCTTTTTTGAGTTTTGTAAACAGATGCTGGAACGGTATCGCGACAACCCGAATGTCGGCATTATCAGTGGCACCTGTTCCCAGTGGGGAGGATGCCCAACGCACGACAGTTACTACTTTTCCCGCTATCCGTTGATCTGGGGTTGGGCGACCTGGCAGCGTACCTGGGCGCATTACGATCTGAACATCGAGGCCTGGCCGCAACTGAAGGTTCGCGGCTGGCTGGAAAGCACCGTCGGGCCCGGCCACCCCGCTCTCTACTGGCGGCACCTGTTCGATTCCGTGCGGTCGGGTTTCAATACCTGGGACTATTCGCTGGTATTCGCATGTTGGCTGCACGACCAGTTGGCGATTCATCCCCGTGGCAACCTGGTCTCCAACATCGGATTCGGTGAATCAGCCACCCATACCAGGGATGCCAACAGCCCGCGCGCCAACCTTCCGCCAGTACCCATGCAGTTTCCCCTCCGGCATCCCGAGGCCGTTACCGCGAACACAGCGGCGGACGCACGCATCGAGCACCATCTGTTCAGCGGCTCCCTGAGACAACGGTTCGCCGCGGTAAGGGAACAGTTACGGCGATCCGCTGAGACATGAGTACCGAAAATATCCGTATCCTCCACGTGATCCAATGCCTGGGAGGTGGCGGTGCCAGCCGCTCCCTTGTTGCGATTGCGCGCTACTCGGCGCGCCAGGGAGCCTGCGATCACCGGATCGTCTCCCTGCTGCCGGCCGAGTCCATCGGTGCGGAACTCGCCCGGGATGCCGCCGTCCCCCTCATCGATGCTCCCCCGCCGAAAACTCTGCATACCCTGTTGAGCGAGGCGGATGTGGTTCAGGTGCACTTCTGGAATTCGCCGGAACTGTACCGCTTTCTTCGGCGGCCATTGCCGCCGCTACGCCTGTTGCAGTGGTTTCATATCGCCGGCGACCGCGCGCCGCAGGTCATCCTGCCCCAGCTCGTCGCCGAAGCCGACCACGCCGTCGCATCCTGCAGCCATACCCTGAGCTTGGAGGTGTTCCGGAAAAATGCCGGAACACCCAATGCAATGATCCTGGACTCGCCGGATTTCCAGCGGCTGTCCGGCCTCGAACGGCGATCTCACGATGGCTTCAACGTGGGCTACATCGGCACGGTCGATTTCGTCAAGATGCACCCCGATTACGTCTCCATGAGTGCCGGTATCCGGATACCGGGCGTGCGCTTCATCCTGTGCGGAAATGGTCGCGCCCAACCTGTGCTGATGCGACAGGCCGAGGCCCTGGGTGTCACCGGCCGTTTCGATTTTCTGGGATACCGGGAGGACCTGGTCCCCGTCCTCGAGACCCTGGACGTATTCGGGTATCCGCTTTGCGAGGAAAACTACGCCACCGCGGAGTTGATACTGCAGGAAGTCATGTATGCGGGCATACCACCGGTCGTATTCGCACATGGCGGCGCCCAGGGAACGGTTGAACACGGGGAAAACGGCCTCGTGGTCGAAAACAAGCGCCAATACCAGGCCGCCATCGAACACCTCTTTAACGAACCGGAAGAGCGCAGAAGATTGGGCGCCAACGCGCGAACCCGGGCACGAACGGCTTACGGCGCGGAGAACGCCGCGCCCGCGTTCAACGCCATCTACCAACAACTGGTAACGCTGCCAAAACGACCGCGAGACCTGCGGATTCGTGAAACTGACAACACCGACATGCCGTCGGGCAATGACTTCTTCGCTGACGCTCTCGGCATGGCCGGGAAGCGCTTCCGCGCCAGCCGTGATGGGAGTGATCCCGCAGACCGCCTGGCAGCGGACGTGGAAATAGCGCAGTCCTCCCCACTGCTCGCCAGCGCCACCGCCGGAGGCATTCTGCACTATCGCAACGCCTACCCTGACGACCCCCACCTGCGGCTCTGGTCTGGACTGGCGTTGTGGGGTCAGGGCCAGAACGCGCGTGCCCTGCTGGAGTTCCGCAAGGCTGCGGATCTCGGTTTCGATGACTGGCGTCCGCACTGGTACAGCTCGCTCATCGCCGAACGACTGGGCGCCATGGCCCTGGCCGAGCAGTCCCGCCACGAGGCAACGAGACGCCCCGGATTCCGGACGCCCGGCGCCGAAGAGACGGAACCCTTCCTGCAACTGGGTCAGAATGCGGCTGTCGAATGAGCGATCCTTCTCCCGGCGCATCGCACATTGGCATCCCTGCAACAGGGCGCCTTTCGCTGTTCGAATTTTCGCAGCTCGGACATTACCCCTACTACCTGCGTCTGGTCATCGAGCGCTGTTGCAGTGACGGCTATCCCGGCTTGCTGGACTTGGTGGTCACACCAAGATTCGCCGAGTATCACCCCGAAGTGCTGGCCCTGGCCGGGTCGTCGCCGGGCAACCGGATCCGGATCCACGTTCTGAGCAGGTCGGAACAAACCTGGCTCGACGAGGCGCAGACGAGCCGGGTAACCAGCCTGAGTGGGCTTTTGAAAGCCCAGGTGGACGAAAAAGAAGCCGCGGTGAGGCGATGGCGCCTGGTGGCGCGCTATGCCGAAAAACTCGAAACCACCCATTGCCTGATCACCCACCTGGACAGCTGTTTGCTGGCGGTTGCCGCGGGTCTCGACCTTCCGTGCCCTTTCTCGGGAATACTGTTCAGGCCCACCTTTCATTACCCTCCCCTTCCCGGCGGCAACGAAAGCAAACCGGTCAAATTCCAGCGACTGCAGGAACGCCTGCTGATGGAGCGGATGTTGAAACACCCGCAGCTCAGTACTGTCTTCTGCCTCGACCCAACCGCGCTCGAGCCGCTGCGTGCCTATGGCGACAACATCCGGTACCTGCCCGATCCCGTTCCGCCTAGAGGGCCGAATAGGGACGTCCGGCGAACTCAGTTTCGCCGGTCACTGGGAATCGATAACGACACACTGATGCTGCTCGCCTTTGGCGACATCAGCAAGCGCAAGGGTATCGTCCAGCTCTTCGAAGCATTCGACCGGCTGCCGGATAAGGAATGTGAGCATATTTCCCTCGTGGTGGCGGGTGCGGTGAAGTCTTTCGACGAAGAGTGGCTGCGAAAGAAAATCGATTCCCTGAATGCACGATTCCCCGTCAAGGCCCGAACCTGCTACGTCCCGGAGGAGGACGTGGATGCCTATTTCTCCGCCTCCGATCTGGTGTTGGCCCCCTATCAACGTCACGCCGGCATGAGCGGAATCCTGTTGCGCGCGGCCGCCCAGGGGAAACCGGTCATCACCCAGAGCTACGGCCTGATGGGCCACCTGACCCGGAAATACGGACTGGGAAGCGATGTGGATACCGGCGATGCCTCACAGATACTGCTTGCGCTCAGGCGTTTCATCCGGGACCCGATGGAACACCACTACGACCACGACGGTATGCGCCGACTGGCGGAGGAGCATGACGAATCGAGATTCGCGCAGACCCTGCTGACCCATCTCCGCCCGCAGAATCACTGACGCTCGGGGGTGATAGAGATACGGCCTGAGCGACGACCGGACGCCAGGTCGCTGTGACTATCCCTGCCGGACCAACCGGACCGTCCGGCGTAATCCGCATATCGCATGCAGGGATAAGCAGCAGCCTCAGGCATTCATCCTGCCCTGTCGGTAATTTCGTTATCGCTCGCCCTTACAAGGTGGTCCGGACCGAAACAAACCCTGTAGGAGCCGGCATGAGCCCGGCGGAAATTCGGATTGCTCACCCGGTTCCCCTCGAAAACATTGGTGCCTGGAAAAACCGGGTCCTCCTCGAAAAAGCGATCCAGCTCAGGGTAGTGCTGGAAATGTGGCGCGGAAAGATCACGAAGCCGGCCTAGTTCTTCGCGCCATGCCCTTTCGTAGTCACCGAGGTAACTCTCTCCCCAATCGTTAAGATGGAAACAGCATTCGAGCGTTGCCGCGCAATCGACGAAACTGTTACCCAGAACCCGATTATGTCGGCCCCCGTTGATCCTGATGGCAGCCCCGCTTGATTCCGGTCCCAAACCGATTCTCTCGAAGACGTTGTCCTCGATGGTCACGCCCATGGTGCCGTTGTCCAGGTAAACCCCGTGGTTCTCACCGTTCTGATCACCGATATCGTGGAACCTGTTACCCGCGATGCGCGTACCCCGGCACTGGGGCTTAAATCCCTGATTGAGGTAAAGGGCCCCCATGTCGCTGAATTCCTGGCAGACCAGGGAGATATCGTTGTCGAGAATTTCGTGGTCGTTACCGCGAACCTCGATGGCCATGTGCGGTCCGTTTGAAATCTCGCAACCGGCGACGCGATTGCCCACCCCTTTCAGGGCCACTGCCGGCGCATATACTTTCTGCCAGTATCCCCAGTTGTAGATCCGGCAATCCTGCACCAGGCAGGAGCCTGGCAGCAGGCGTTCGGGATCTCCCGCATCGATTTTTACGGCTGCTCCCCCGATTTGATGGATACGACATGATTGAAGCGAGTGTTGCCTCCCTGACAACTCCACACCGCATCTCCCGAAATTGCGAATTTCACAGTTCGAGATAGACACCCTGGCGCCACCACGGCAAGAAATCGCCATATCTCGCCCGATATCGAATACCAAATCCCTGAAACAAATGTGGCTCGCATCGCGAAGCTCAATGACCGGACCCTTCAGGGTGGAAACACGAATATCCGGGTCTTCGGCCTCAAAGGCGTCGTCGGGAAGGTATCGCATCACACCGCTTAAGGTATCGAGGTGATACTCGCCGGGCTCCGCAATCTCCGCCAGCACATTGTCGAAACGGACCCGCGCCTTATCCCCATTCAACGGATAGGGTTCCTGGTAACGCAGGCCCATGATCTTTCCGGCGCTGTCGTGGGTGGCAACACGGTTGTACGACCATGCCCAATCCTTCGACAGCACGCCATCGACCCAGATATCTCTGCGCTGTGGCCAGAGACAGGGCCTCTCGCTCGCCAGGCGGAATTTTCCACGCCGGCCAAACCTGGGGCGCGCGAAGAAGCCATCCCCGGCGCTCACCACTTCGCTGATCGTTGCGTAGCCCTGTTTGGGCCAGCCCGCACGACGCATGCGCCTGCCGTTGACGAAAAGCTCCATGGGCGGGATGGGCACCGGGCGGGCAAAACCATGTGCCTGGAAGCGGCCGATACGACCCAGGCCGCGAAACCTCAATCGCACCTCCAACAGGTGATTGCGGGCCCCGGGGTCGAGCACGGATTGACGCTCTTTGTTGCTCGCCGGTGGACGAAACCAGGATTTGCGCAGGACGCGACTGCCCGTCAACACCACCTTGTGGCCGGGCATCGCCCGATAGTTGACAGGACTCGCGGGGGTGCCCGAATCACAGACCCCGAGTCGCAACGTCTCAACGAGTTCGAATCGGCCCTGGTGCAGCCAAACGGTGGCGGCATCCGCTTGCGGATGATGACGGCGCATTGCCCGGACCGCGTCGCGCGCCCGTTTCAGCGAGGAGAAAGGCGCATCCCGGGTACCCGCCGCCGCATCGTCTCCTGCGGGTGAGACGTGGCAGCACCACGCCCCTTCGTTCCCCGCTGGCGCCACTTGATGGCCAGTCAGGCGCACAAATCTGTATCAATCCGGATTGCTGGCGCAGACCAGGTCGAGAATCTGCTCGATGGTTCGCGGAATTTGCGACACGTCCGTACCCACATCCAGGTAGAAACAGGGCGTGACACGGAAAACCCCGGTAAGGGTTGTAAACGTCTGTTGGCCAAGGCTGGGCCACTTGAGCATCGCATCCGGCACGAGAGTCTTGAGCCCGTTCGCAGTGGCGGCGGAACTGAATGCCGTGTCTGTTCGCCCACTCACGCGCGGAAGCAAAACCGCGCGCAGCGGAAAACCGCTGGTCATCCTTAAAGGCAGGTGCTCGTGAAAAAAGTACAACGCCTTGTCTTCATGACCGCCATCGGGGTTGGACACCATCGCGCCAAGAAAGGGCAGCCGCCGCACATCTTCGCGGTAGGTCTTACCGCTGCTGTAGATGCTGTAAACCGTCGGATCCGGGTCCAGGCCCACTAGGCAGTGATCGTCACCGACGTACTGAAGATCGGAGTCGAGACAGGACAGCGCGGTGTTGGATTTGCCCGCACCCTTGCCCCCCGCCAGCAAAACCCCGCCATCGGGTCTCCCCACCGCCGCGCCGTGGACATGGTGAAGGTTGTAGCGACTCATCCAGGCGTGCAGGAAGGCACGCAGCGGCGCGGCCCTTTCATAATAGGGAATGTACGTCGACGATCGCATCCAATAGACCGCCGTACGGAGATGAAAATCGATTACGGTAAGCGCCTGCTGCGCCCCGTCAAAATGGGTATAGATACGATTGCCGATAAATCCGCGAATCTCTCCGCACTGGCGATATTCGTCCTTGGGCCAGGGCGGAGCCGGCATATGAAGACCGCTGGAGGTGCTATCCCAGAGGTGAACTGTAAAATCCGCACCCGAGCTCTCGCCTGTTTCGAGATGAGCGAAGGCGCGGCAGAGGGGTTCCTCTAACACAGAGCCGGCGAATTGCAGATGCAGCTGCCGCCCGCCAACACGAAACCGGCGTTCTACGGCACCCCCGGCCCTTTGCTGCGCCTCGAGCGCCAGTTCCAGGGCTCGATCGAATAATCGGGTGGCCCGGGCTTCCTGGTCCTCACCAATCATTCCGCTCACGGGCAATTTCAGCGCATCTGGGGCCATCCGGTGTCATCCACCTCATGAATGGGATCGAGCAGCAGCAGGTCCTGCATATCGGTGTGCTTGCCCAGTACAGGCTGCTGGAAAGCAGGACGATCGGCGCCAGAGGCCTCGTCGTCCTGGCCAGCCCCGGCGCTGGCAGGCGCGGGATTCTCGCGGATCAATTGCTCGTCCAGCAGTTCGTCCAGGAAAGTCTCGATACCGGTCCGTATAGTCTCTGTCTCCCCCGCATAACGATGCGAAACTGCCTCGACAATGCCCTGTGCGTCCCTGGCCTGCTCAATCAGGCCCCATACCACAGCACCGATATGCTGGAGGCTGTAGTAAGTGCCCTGATCCAGGTTGATGATGACCACTTCTCCGTCGATGGTTTCAGAAACCACGGAGGGTTCGTTTTTTTCGAATCGCGCCTCAGGCGTCATTCGTCCTGTCTCCTGCTGTCACTTTGCTCGATACGCCGGACTACTTCCTGCCACGGGGTATCGGCGTCCAGCAAATAGTTGCGAAACACCCGTGGCCACTCCAGCGTGAAATCGCGGTCAATCCCTTCCGAGCGGTAAATGTCGTTTACGAACCTGGCGAGGTTGGATCGTTCCTGTGTCACGATCACCATCACCCGCGAGCGGACGAGACTAGGTGATATCTCTCTCCTGATCAACTCGCTCACACCTGCCGCAACCGCCTCCGGAGTCGGATCAACGATAAGGGCATAATCGTCTTCGTAGAAATAATCCCGGCCACCTGTACTGGGCGTCGAGACTACAGGAATACCTGCCATGAGGTACTGAATGCTGCTCTTCATGGCTCCCTCGGCAGCCGACAGACATAGTCCGATTCGACTGCGATTCAGGCACAAATTCACCTCATCCGGCGCGAGTACCCTAAAACGTCGGTAGGGATTGTTGCACCAGCGCGCATGGGAAAGAAATTTTTTTGTGCGGGCCGCATATTCTTCCGTATAGGCCTCGCCGGTTTTCTTGGAAATGAGCGCCAGGTTACTGATTTGCATCGCCAGCTCATGGCGCTTGAATACAGAAAGACGGGCATCGTAAACCGCATCAAAGCATTTCCTGGTGCCACGGAGAGGCCGGTACAGGTGCTCATCACAGAAACTGGCGGGATTGCATTGAATGGTTCGCAGTCCCTCCGACTCGAAAACCTTGCGCGTCTCCGGATTCGGACACAGGAAAACGAACTGGTGTTGCGGGTGACCGCGACGATGGCGGGCAATCCGGTCAGCGATTTGTCGAACCGCCTCTGGACGCTGTTCATAGGTCCAGGAAAGGGATGTCAGAAAATACGCCCGGCGATCACGAAGATGCTCGAAAATCCGGTGGACCGGATTATCTCCTCCCTGAGCGACCAATCCTTGATATGTAAAATGGGAGGATTGGCGGAAAGCAGCAGACAGGCTCCGGGAAAATGTCCCTTGACCCGTTGTCGTCGATCCAACCGCGTTAGAATGCGTCTGATTATGAGCTTTGCCTCTTGCTCAGATGGCCAAATTTGGCCTTGAAAAGCGGACGATATGACAATGATTCGTAAGTGTCACCCGATGAATCCCTGAACCACCATGTCACCAGGCTGCCACCAGCAAATCAACGCTTCATTGTCGGGACAGATCCCCGCACTGATTCATCCAGTTACAGGGGGTTCAAGTCGTGATTAGGCGTTCACAGCTGTCAAGTCGCCGACTGTCGTCAGGAGAAGAAGCCCCGCGACAAAAGAAGCCTGAAGACCACCCCCCGAAACCCGACAGCCAATTTGCAATAAAACAGCGTTCCTTTTTTTCGTTGCTTCGCGAATACAGCAAACTGCTCCACGGCCAGTTGCTCGTAATAACACAGGCCTTGGCTTTTGCGACACTGGCGGCGGTCCTGAAGCTCGCAGCGCCCGCAGCGATCGGGCTCGCCACTGACAGTGTTCTAGGCGGAGAACTTGCACCGTCCTGGTTTTTGCGCATCAGAATACCGGAATCACCAAAGACCGTTCTCTCACTCGCCGTCCTGGTGATCGTCGTTACAGCAGTGCTCGCGGTTCTCGCAAATCTACGCGGACAGTACCTCAATCACCTGGTGTTCCTGCGGGTACAGTCACGACTACGGAAAGGCCTGTTCGCCCACGCCATCCGCTTGCCGCTTCACCGCCTTCAGGAGAGAAAATCCGGCGGGACGGTCAGCCTGTTACGCGACGACGCCGGCAATGCGGCCGGTTTGATCGGCAACCTGCTTTACACCCCGTGGCGATCGTTCATTCAACTCGGTGGAACTGTCTTGATTCTCGCTGCAGTCGACTGGCGGATGATTGCGATCCCCATACTGCTGGTTCCTCTGATCTATTTGACGCACCGTAAATGGATTAACCGTCAGCGGCCCCTGTGGCGGGCTATCCACGCATCGCGGGAGAAAATGGATGGCCATGCCACAGAGGTTTTCAATGGGATTCGTATCCTTCGAACCTTTGGCCGGCAGAGAACCGAAACCGGTCGCTATATCCGCAATCAGCACCTCATGGTCCGGCAGAAATTCAGGGCGTGGTGGGCAGCTCAACAAATCTCGCTCTTCTGGGGTATCACCCTTCCCTGTGCGGCGGCGATCCTTCTCTGGTACGGGGGTACCAGGGTCCTTGATGATTCAATGCTTGTGGAAGCCGGAAAGCTGGCTGCCAGAGAGGCATTCACCACCGGCGACCTGGTGATGTTTCTCGTCTATCTTGCCATGTTGCTGGAGCCCTTTGCCGCATTGGCCAATTCCGCAAGCGGTTTACAAAACGGACTCGCCGGACTCGAGCGCGTACTGGCGCTCTTGGACGAAAAGGCGGAAAAGTCATCAGCCGGAATAATACTCGACCAGTCCGCGCCAGCGGGACGTATCGATGTGCGCCAGGTGAGTTTTCGTTACCCCGATACGGCAATCGACGTGCTGAAGTCCATTGATATCAGCATTACCGCGGGAAGCACAGTGGCCCTGGTGGGGCCCAGCGGCGCTGGTAAAACAACCCTGTGCAACCTGATACTCCGCTTTTACGACATCTCCGAAGGCAGTATCGCGCTGGACGGCACCGACATACGGGAGATTGAGCTGGACAGCTACCGCCGCCAGTTCGGCGTGGTGGAACAAGAGGTCTTCCTGTTCGATGGTTCAATCGCGGACAATATTGCTTACGGCGCACCCCACGCGACCGAGGAAGACATAACAAAGGCCGCCACGGACTCACACGCCGCGGAATTCATCGACAGGTTACCGGACAGCTACGACACCCCGGTAGGCGAACACGGGGTCTGGCTGAGCGGCGGCCAACGCCAACGCATTGCCATCGCCCGGGCGCTTCTGGCCGATCCGCGTATCCTGGTGCTGGACGAGGCCACCAGCGACCTCGACCCGGAAAGCGAGAGCCTGGTCAGGGCCAGTCTCGATCAGTTGATGCGCGATCGCACCAGCATTGTCATTGCGCACCAATTGAGCACCGTAAAAAACGCTGACCTCATCCTGGTGATGGAGGACGGCCGCATCATCGAAAGGGGGACCCATGATGAACTCAGCGGCCGCAGCAGCCGCTACCATGAGTTGCTGCAGGCCCACCACAAACTCAAGCCTCACCAGTAACAACCGCCCTCGACCGCCTGATGTCCGTTGGGAGTTTCCCCGGGTAAGGGCTTCACCCAATAGTCGTTAAACAGCTTTGCCACGTCCGGAATCGATTCCCAGCGTTTACCTTTGATGCCAAACAGGATCTGGGTTGCGCCACCGAGGTGGATCGCCTGCCGGCCCATTCGTTTGATGTGCGCCGCCAAGGGGAGCCCGTAGGCGCCCGCACGCCACGATCGCCACGTCAAACTGCCGTGCGTTGATCTGTTGTCGCATATCGTCCAGGGCCTCGAACCAACTCGCATATCTGGAGTGACGACCTCCGATCGACTGCACGGCGGGTAGTGTCTGAAGTTCAAACTCCGGCAACACGGACGAATCTGAAAACAGTGCATGGCGTTTTCGGTATTGGCGTTCGATCGACTCGGCAAAAGGATGCACGACGAGAACACGCCTAGCCGCCAGAACGCGACTCCAGGGTTCCGCGTAGTAGTACGGCTCGAGGCCCTTCAGGTGCGTCAAGCGGGCCTTAGGGGCAAAATCCCTGATCACCTCGGCTTCACCAGGCAGGTACCAGACACCAAACAGGTCCGTTTCCCTCAAGCAGTCCAGGTAAAGCCGGGCAAATTGCTCGAGGTTCTCGTCGTCCGCAGGAAAAAACCCGGACAAAAGGGGCATTCTCAGCCGTATCTGGGGACGCCAGGTATTCGCTTGATCCCGAACTTCACAGAGCAATCGGGCGAGACGCCCGTTAACCGATTCCGAGCGCTGAATTTCCAGGTAGTTATTGACAGCCGCCAGTTCTGTCGCCCCCAAACGGCTCGCAAGAAACGGGGCATCCGAGCGTAGCGCATCAGCGATTATCCGGTTACCGATATGGTCAGGTTGAATCGCGACTCCATAGCCCGTCTTGAAACGCCGCCGCCAGCGCAGTCGCTGGCGATCCAGATACCTGAATCCCTCTTTCAACAGATTCAGCAATTAAAAATGCTCCATGACAAGGGGACAGTCCAGCCTGAAACACCACCGCGCCAGGTCACCGGATGACGACTCGTCCAGTGGCACCGGGACCCTGAAGCTGTCGATTGATGCTATCCCGTATTCGTTGCGCGGAACACCCCTTTGAAATTACCTCCCGAAGCGGAATATCAGGGATATCGATACCCCATCCATACACAACATCGTCTCAGGTCGTTGCCGGGCCACTCAAAGAGCACACTGCGCGTCTCACTGGAACTCGCAGACAGGCGCCCTCGTCGAACCCGGCCAAACAGCGAGGGATAGCGGACAGGTTCGAGTGCCCCGGCGGGTAGACAAGCGTGGCGGTCCGTTACAGAGGCAGCAATGCCACTGCAGCGTTGAATGAAAATTGCGATTTGCTGGCGGACACCGCCACGAACACGTCTGCAAGCCCGGTATTCACAGGATCAGGGACAGATCGTGCCCGGGCTGGCAAGCAAACCATGGACGTGCTTCTTGATAACGGCGTGAGCGAACTTACCGGTTACCCGATTCCGCTACAACAGCGTTGCGAAGAAGTTGGCCGGCAAGCAGTCGGGCTTCCATGGGGTGCATGTAAAGGGTCGCCCTGCGATGCGATCCTTCCGACCCGTGCCATTGGTTGGCATCCAGCACGACCCGGCTGGAATCTTATCGACCACAGCAAAGTCCTCGCTGTCGTCCATATTGCTGCGATCCACTATTTTATTGTTCACGACCATCCCTTTAACAGACTGGTTTGTCGTTTGGTGAGTCTTTCCCACTGCTGCCCCGGACTTTTAAAAAGACCCCGCCACAAGGGCGGGGAAACGTCTTATGGGATAAGCAACCCGTTTCCGGGTCCAGAGAGATCGTAAAGGGCCAGCGCCGATCAAACTTGTCCCGGTCCGCCATACGTTTTTCCCGGCGGTGTCACGACCCAACCGCTATAGACGGTTGACCTGGGCAGCGGAATCGTCGACTGTTTTCCCTCATCCCCTAAACCGCCGAATAGATGCTCTACCTGCTGGACGCAGAACAACCCGACCAGGGATTTCCCGATCCGCAGTTGGCGGAATCGGAACCCAATGGCCTGCTTGCGGTGGGTGGCGACCTTTCACCTACCCGTCTCCTGGCCGCCTACCGGCGGGGAATCTTCCCCTGGTACAGCGCCGGTCAACCAATCCTCTGGTGGTCGCCCGATCCCCGGATGGTTTTATTTCCGCGCCGATTGCACATCTCCCGCAGCCTGCGACGCACCTTGGGTCGCAGGCGCTACGAATATTCCTTCGACCGGGATTTTTCCGGTGTCCTGGAAGGCTGCGCCAGTCCCCGGAGCGGCACCGACGGCACCTGGATCCTGCCCGAGATGAAAGCGGCCTATCGCAAACTCCACGGCCTGGGTTTCGCCCATTCGGTGGAAATCTGGCAGGACGAACAACTGGTCGGTGGTCTGTATGGTGTCGCGCTCGGCGGGATCTTCTTTGGCGAATCCATGTTCAGTCGCGCCAGCGATGCGTCCAAGGTGGCACTGGCAGCACTCTGCGCCCTACTAGACGAAAAGGGCTACTCGTTGATCGATTGCCAGATGCACTCGGATCACCTCGTGCGGATGGGTGCAGAAGAACTGCCCCGGCAGGAATTTCTGGGCTGGTTGAATACCAGTAGCGGGACATTCACCGACAACAACTGGCCGCAGCACCTCCAGTCCACCGCCGATCTGACCGATGCCGGCTGATCAGGGCCAACAGTTGATGCTCTACGCCGGCGAAAGCCACGATTGTTCGTACCTCGAAGACCGGCTCAGCAGAATGCACTACATCGATCCGGCACAAACGCTGAGCCCGGCACTCTATGGCGCGTTGCTGGAGCAGGGTTTTCGACGCAGCGGAGGCTGGGTCTATCGACCGGGCTGCGAGTCCTGCCGACAGTGCATCGCCGCGCGAATCCCGGTGCGGCATTTCTCGCCGAACCGCAGTCAACGCCGAGCCTTGGCAGGCAACAGTGACCTCAGCCTGAGTTGGCACACCGGTGAGGTAACCGACGAACACTTCGAGTTATACCGCCGTTACCTCAGCGGGCGCCACGCGGGGGGCGGCATGGAGGGCGCATCCAGAGAGGAATGCGGTGACTTTCTGCTCGCCGGCTGGTGCGAAACCTGGTTCCTGGATCTGCGCCTCGACGGTCGCCTGGTATCCACGGCCGTGACGGACGTGGTGCCCGGCGCGCTCTCCTCCATCTACACCTTTTTCGATCCTCAACTGATACGCCGCGGACTCGGCACCTTCAGTATCCTGGCGCAAGTCGCGCAGGCGGATCGACTCGGCTTGAAGCACCTCTATCTTGGCTTCTGGGTGCCGGGCTCCACGAAGATGGCCTACAAGGAACGCTTCCGCGCACTCGAGTTACTCGCCACGCAACACTGGGTCCGATTCGGCCCCGGGACGCCCCTCAAAATGCCAAGTTGACGCCAATACGGCCAAACAACAACTTGTGAATGCCTAACTTGTGATAGACTCTGCGCCCGATTGCAGCAATACATCCTATATCTGGAATGGCAAAAGAAGATTTCATTGAAATGGAAGGAACGGTCGTCGAGACCCTTCCCAACACCATGTTCCGCGTTGAGCTGGAAAACGGCCACGTGGTTACTGCACATATTTCCGGCAAGATGCGCAAGCACTACATCCGCATCCTCACCGGAGATACCGTGACCGTGCAGTTGACGCCGTACGATCTCACCAAGGGCCGCATCACCTACCGCGCGCGCTGATCGATCGTCCTTCACCGGCGAACTTCGACACCCACCTATCGTCCGAACTGAGCGCACAGACGCAGTCACGCCTGTGCTCCACACCATTCCTGCCTGCTTGCTGTCTTGTCAGTGGGTCGTCTTTTCTTCGACCTCGAACACCAATTCGCCGTCTTTCCGATCGACCTGAACATTGCCGCCCCCGGTCAACCGGCCGAACAGCAGCTCTTCGGCCAGGGGCGCTTGAGCTGCTCCTGGATCAGACGAGCCATGGGTCGCGCGCCCATCCTGGGATCGAACCCGGTCTCGGCGAGCCATTCACGCACCGCCTCCGATACGTCGAGATGGACCTTTTTCGCCACCAGTTGCTCTTCCAGCTCGAACAGAAACTTGTCGACGACGCGCATGATGGACCCGGGGTCCAGAGATGCGAACTGCACGATGCCGTCGAGTCGGTTTCGGAACTCCGGCGAAAACATCTTTTTCACCGACTCCATGCCGTCAGAGGAATGGTCCTGGGAAACGAAACCCATGGAGGACCGCCCCATCTCCTGGGCGCCGGCATTCGACGTCATGATGAGGATGACATTGCGAAAATCCGACTTGCGCCCGTTGTTATCGGTGAGCGCGCCATGGTCCATCACCTGCAGCAACAGGTTGAAGACGTCGGGATGCGCCTTCTCGATCTCGTCGAGCAACAGGACGCAATGGGGGTGCTTGTTGATTTCGTCGGTGAGCAGCCCGCCCTGATCGAAACCCACGTAACCCGGTGGTGCCCCGATCAGTCGCGAGACCGTATGCCGCTCCATGTATTCGGACATGTCGAAACGCACCAGTTCGATGCCGAGTGATCGGGCCAGCTGGCGGCTGAGTTCCGTTTTACCCACACCCGTGGGACCCGTGAACAAAAAGATGCCCACCGGCCGGGTTTCGGCGCCCAATCCCGAACGGCATTGAGGCGGATTGCCGACACCACCGAATTCACCGCGTCATCCTGGCCGTAGATGACCGCCTGGAGGTCGCGGTCGAGCGATTTCAGCGCCTCGGCGTCCGACACCGACACCTGTCGCGGGGGGATTCGCGCCATGCGCGCCACCACGCCCTCGATCTCGTTGACCCCGATGGTTTTCTTGCGCTTGCTCTCGGGTTTGAGCCGCATGCGCGCACCGGCCTCATCGATCACGTCGATGGCCTTGTCCGGCAGGTGACGATCATTGATGTACTTGTCGGCAAGTTCCGCCGCCAACTGCAACGCCTTGGTGGTGTAACGCACCGAATGATGTTCTTCGAACCGTGATTTCAAACCCTTCAGGATGTCGATGGTTTCGGCCACCGAGGGTTCTTCCACGTCAATTTTCTGGAATCGGCGAGCCAGTGCCCGGTCCTTTTCGAAGACACCGCGGAATTCCTGGTAGGTGGTGGAACCGATGCATCTCAACTCGCCCGACGCGAGGGCCGGCTTGATCAGGTTCGAGGCATCCATGGTGCCACCGGACGCGGATCCGGCACCGATGATGGTGTGAATCTCATCGATGAATAAAATGGCTTTGTGTTCGTTTTCGAGGGCGGCGAGGACGGCTTTCAGGCGTTTTTCGAAATCACCGCGATACTTGGTTCCGGCCACCAGGGCGCCCAGGTCCAGCGAATAGACCACGGCGTCCGGCAACACCTCGGGCACCTCCCCGTCGACGATCTTCTTTGCCAGGCCTTCGGCGATGGCGGTCTTGCCGACGCCGGCCTCGCCCACCAACAAGGGGTTGTTCTTGCGGCGACGGCACAGAATCTGGGCCGAACGCTCCAACTCCATGGCACGGCCGATGAGCGGATCGATGCGACCCTGCGCGGCCTGCTCGTTGAGGTTCGTGGCGAACTGGGTCAGCGGGCTCGACGGGGCCTCTTCGGGTTCGGTCTCCGGCAGCTCGCCGCCGGTCAGCTCGCGCGCATCACCCTCCTCGGCAATTTTCGAAATGCCGTGGGAAATGTAATTCACCACGTCGAGCCGGGTGATCTCGTGCTTGTTCATCAGGTAAACAGCATGAGACTCCTGCTCACCGAACATGGCGACCACCACGTTCGCACCCGTCACCTCACGCTGACCCGAGGACTGCACCTGGTAAACCGCGCGCTGCAGCACTCGCTGAAAGCCCAGCGTCGGCTGCGTCTCGCGGTCGGCGCCATCGGGAATCAGCGGCGTGTTGTCCGCCAGGAAGGTACGCACTTCCTCGCGCAGATCATCGAGCCGTGCGCCACAGGCGCGCAGTACCTCCGCGGCGCTCGTATTATCGATCAGCGCAAGCAGCAGGTGCTCCACAGTGAGGAATTCGTGGCGCTCTGACTGGGCGAGTTTGAACACCTGGTTCAGCGTGTATTCGAGTTCGGCACTCAACATAAACAGTTCATCTCATTCGCTATGTCGCGTCCGGGCTGCGATCGCGGCGACACTCAGTCTTCTTCCATGGTGCATAAAAAGCGGATGCTGGTGGTCACGTGAATAGTCGTTCACCTGATTCACCTTGGTCTCCGCCACGTCACGGGTAAATACCCCGCAAACCCCCTTCCCGCGCGTGTGCACGTGGAGCATGATGCGTGTCGCCTTCTCTCGGTCCATGCCAAAAAAATGTTCCAGAACGTGGACGACAAACTCCATGGGAGTGTAGTCATCGTTTACGAGTACGACTTTGTACAACGGCGGTTTCTTGAGCTTGGGTTTCGCCTCCTCTGTAACCAGCGCACTGTCGTCGTCAAGATGTTCTTTTTCTGTCATGTCCCTGCTTGATTGTAGCTGCCCGAGGCAATTTCAAGACCCTGCGGTTTCACCTGTTGGTTTTCGCCTCTGCATTGCCTCATCGATCCGGCGAAACCGCGGATTCCAATTACAGCAAATTTGCCGCATCGAACCACCTCTTTTTCGCTGGTTTGACCATAAATAGAAAATGTCTATACTCCAAATTGGAGATAACTAATAATTTATAGGGACATTCAACCAGCATATCCACTAAAGGTTGCAAGTTCGCGCGTCGAAATAGGTGATGGAGGAGGAGTAGTAAATGCCTACGGGTACTGTCAAGTGGTTCAACAATTCCAAGGGCTATGGCTTTGTAACACCAGACAGCGGGGATCAGGACGTTTTCGTCCATTTCTCCGCGATCGAGATGGAAGGCTACAAGACGCTCAAGGAAGGGCAAAAGGTTCAGTTCGAAGTCACGGAAGGCCCCAAGGGCCTGCACGCCGTCTCGGTCAACGAGGCTGCCGGCTGAATCATCAACATTGTCACTGATAAAAAAGCCCGCCGTGATGGCGGGCTTTTTTGATCCGGCCGACCCGATCACATACGCGAAATAATCGCCTCACCGAAACCCGAGCAGCTCAGTTCCTTCGGGTTGTCCATAAGGCGCGCGAGATCGTAGGTCACTTCCTTGTCGGAAATGGCACCCTCGATGCCCTTGATGATCAAATCCGCGGCCTCTTTCCAACCCATGTGGCGCAGCATCATCTCCGCCGACAGCACCAGAGAACTGGGGTTGACCTTGTCCTGCCCGGTGTACTTGGGCGCGGTTCCGTGGGTCGCCTCGAACATCCCCACCGAGTCGGACAGGTTGGCGCCGGGCGCAATGCCGATGCCGCCCACCTGCGCGGCAAGTGCGTCGGAGATGTAATCGCCATTGAGATTCATCGTGGCGATGACGTCGTACTCTTTGGGACGGAGGATGATCTGCTGAAGGAAATTATCGGCGATGACGTCCTTCACGACGATGTCCTTGCCGGTGTTCGGATTCTTGAAGGAGCACCAGGGGCCACCGTCCAATTCCACGGCGCCGAACTCTTCCTTCGCCAGCTCGTATCCCCAGTTCTTGAAAGCACCTTCGGTGAATTTCATGATGTTGCCTTTGTGCACCAAGGCAATGGAAGCCCGATCATTGTCCACCGCGTACTGCAGGGCCTTGCGCACCAGGCGCTTGGTGCCCTCTTCCGACACCGGCTTGACGCCGATTCCCGAGGTATCCGGAAAACGGATTTTTGAAACACCGAGTTCATCCTGCAGAAACTTGATGACCTTCTGCACCTCGGCGCTGCCCGCCTCCCATTCGATACCCGCGTAGATATCCTCCGAGTTCTCGCGGAAGATCACCATGTCCACGTTTTCGGGGGCCTTCAGGGGGCTGGGTGTGCCCGCGAAGTAACGCACGGGACGGAGACAGAGATACAAATCCAGCTCCTGCCGCAATGCCACGTTGAGCGAACGAATGCCGCCGCCGACGGGAGTGGTGAGCGGTCCCTTGATGGAAACGACGAAATCACGCACGACTTCAAGCGTCTCTTCGGGCAGCCAGACGTCATCGCCGTAAACATGGGTGGATTTCTCACCGGCGTAGATTTCCATCCATGAGATGGCGCGTTCGCCACCGTAGGCCTTCTCCACCGCGGCATCCACGACCCGCTGCATTACCGGCGTGATATCGGCACCGATACCGTCACCTTCGATAAAAGGGATAATCGGGCTGATTGGGCACGTTCAATGAACCATCGGCATTGACCGTGATCTTGTCACCCACCGCAGGAACTTCGATTTTCTGGTAGCTCATAAGCCTCCACCTCGTGGCGAAAAAAAACCGGCACAGTCTAGCACAAAGTATTATTTATATATGCCCAAAATAATTTTATTGAATAAGCCATTCAATGTGCTGACCCAATTTACCGACACAGAGGGCCGCAAAACCCTTGCAGATTATGTGCCTGTGCCCGATGTTTATCCCGCAGGCCGCCTGGATCGCGACAGCGAGGGATTAGTGTTACTGACTGACGATGGGAAACTCCAGAACCAGCTATCGGACCCTCGTCACAAGGTCTGGAAGACCTACATTGCCCAGGTGGAGGGAACCGCCGAGGAAGAAGCCGTCGCGGCGCTGACCAGGGGCGTGACCCTCAAGGATGGCCCGACTTTACCGGCCCAGGCCCGCATCATCGCCGAGCCGACGCTGTGGCCACGCGACCCGCCGGTAAGATTCCGCAAGACCGTGCCCACCAGTTGGCTCGAAATCAAGCTTCGCGAGGGACGCAACCGCCAGGTTCGACGCATGACCGCCGCCGTGGGTTTGCCCACCCTGCGACTGGTTCGCGTGGCGATTGATCGCTGGTCACTGGGTGGCTTGCAGCCAGGCGAGTTTCGGGTGGAGGAAACCGCCGCCGCCAAACCACCTTCGCGACCGTTACGCCGGCAGCGTCAAAAACGCTAGAATCGCGCCATGACCATCTGGACGCCGCGCACCACCGTTGCCGCCATCGTGGAAGACAGCGGCCGGTTTCTCATGGTGGAAGAAACAGACGAATCCGGTCGGCGGGTCATCAACCAGCCGGCGGGACACCTGGAAGACGGTGAAAGCCTCGAGGCTGCCGTGAGGCGCGAGGTACTCGAGGAGTCAGGCTGGGAAATAGACACCGAGGCCCTGGTCGGCATCTACAAATGGCGTGTGCCGGAATCCCGCAGGACCTATGTCCGTTATTGCTACAGCGCCCGCGCACTTGGCCAGCGTCATACAAATCCGCCCGACGCCGCTATCCTCGCGGCCCACTGGTTAACGGCGGGAGAAATCGAGCAACATGCCGAGCGACACCGCAGCCCCATGGTTGCCCTGTGTCTCGCGGACTACCTGAAGGGCCAAAGACATCCCCTGGATACGATTCATGAACTGGATTAAGACAATTACCGGCATCGCCCTTCTGGCCGGCGCCACCCCCGCCCTGATGGCTTACGAGGCCATGCTTGACCACGATCCGGCTCCCCCCCAGATCGACACGCCTTCACCGGACCGCTTCTCGGTCTGTTATGAACACAGTTGCAGCCAGGTGCGCCATCTGGCGCTCGATCCCGCGCAGTGGGACCGGGTACGCAGCGGCTTCTCGCCTCCCGCGGCATCGGCCGAAGAGGAACGCGCCCGTATCGCCAAGGTCATCGCCTACCTCGAGATCACAATCGGTCAACAGATCGGCACGCTGAATGATGTGGGCGGCAGCTTCGAGGGCTTCGTCGCCACGGGAAACCAACTCGACTGCATCGACGAATCCACCAACAGCACCACCTATCTCACGATGATGGAGGCCGACGGACTGCTCAAGTTTCATCAGGTCGCCCCCAAAGCCACCCGCGCGCGCAGCGGTTTCTCCATCATCGGCTGGCCCCACTCCACCGCGGTGATCACCGAAAACGCCACCGGCGAAAAATGGGCGGTGGACTCCTGGTTTCGCGACAATGGCAATCCGCCGGACGTGGTTCCCCTGACGCTATGGAAAACCGGATGGTCTCCCGAGGCCTGATCCTTCCCGCCGTCCTGCTGGTCGGTGCGTCAACGGCGGAGGCGTCGCTGTCGCCCGCACCCATAACCGTATGCGTGGACTACGGCTGCGACATCACCCGGCAGGCGCCGTTGTCAGGCACCGAGTGGCAATCGGTTTCATCGCTGTTTTCCGCTGCGGCGTCAGCCGTCGATGAACGGATTGCCATCGCCCGCGCCATCGGCCGGATGGAATCCCTGGTTGGTCCCTACGCCGGCACCACAGGCGACGCGCCTCGCAACTCCTCGCTCTACGGCGGCATGGGCCAGCTTGACTGCGTGGCCGAATCCACCAACACCCACACCTATCTCGAGCGCCTGCAGGCCGAAGGCCTCCTGCAACACCATCGAACCATGCCGCGCGAAGGCCGCCATCGGTGGCTGTTCGGCACCCACTGGACCGCCGTGGTGGAAGCAACCGCCACGGGGGAACACTTTGCCGTGGACTCCTGGTACGGGGCCAATGGCGATCCCGCCCGGGTCCAGCCGTTGACGGCCTGGCATGACGGACGGCAGCCCGACCATGCAGACTGACAACGCAACCTCAGACCTGGTCATTATCGGTCTGTCCGGCGGCGTCGACTCCTCGGTCGCCGCGATGAACCTCATCGAGCAGGGCGCACGGGTGGAGGCCCTGTTCATGAAGAACTGGGAGGAAGACGACGACGAGGAGTACTGCGCCGCCACCGAAGACCTTGCCGACGCCACCGCCGTCGCCGAAAACCTCGGCATACGGTTGCACACGGTGAACTTCGCCACCGAGTACTGGGACCGGGTGTTCGAATACTTTCTCGCCGAGTACCGCGCCGGCCGAACACCCAACCCGGACGTGCTCTGCAACAAGGAAATCAAGTTTCACGCCTTTCTCGATTACGCCCTGCAACTGGGCGCCGGAAAGATCGCCACCGGCCACTATGCGCGGGTCGTCCCTGATGGTGACCGATGGCAATTACATCGGGCCGACGATGACAACAAGGATCAGACCTACTTTCTCCACCTGTTGAACCAGCATCAGCTGTCCCACAGCCTGTTCCCCCTCGAGGCGATGTCGAAACAGCAGGTACGCGACAAGGCTCGCCGTGCAGGCTTCGCCACCCACGACAAGAAGGACAGCACCGGTATCTGTTTTATCGGCGAGCGTCGCTTCCGCGACTTTCTGGCCCGGTACCTGCCGGCCTCGCCGGGCGACATAGAAACACCGGGCGGCAAGGTCATCGGTCGTCACCAGGGCCTGATGTATTACACCATCGGACAGCGCCAGGGGCTGGGCATCGGCGGTCTGGCCGAGACCCCGGACGCCCCCTGGTTCGCGGCACGCAAGGATCTGGAACGCAATGTCCTGATCGCGGTGCAGGGCCACGACCATCCACTGCTGCTCAGTGGGGGCCTGCGCGCTTCCCGGGTTCACTGGATCAGCGGAGTAGGCCCCGAACTCCCCCTGCGCTGCCTGGCCCGTTGTCGCCATCGCCAGCCGCTCCAGGCATGTACTGTGCGACAAGAGAAAGGTATCCTGCGCGTCGCCTTCGATGAGCTTCAGCGTGCCATCACCCCCGGCCAGTCCGTCGTCTTCTATCGCGACCGACAGTGTCTGGGCGGGGCCGTCATCGACGCCGCCGACGACACCGATAATCAGCACACAGCGAGAATCTGATGCGAACCGACGCCGATCGCGCCATCGCCCTGGCAGGGGTTTTCCAATCTGCCTATCTGGCCCAGCAGGTCGCCCGTGACGGGCGCATTGACGAGGATGTCTTCGAATCCAGTCTGAAAAGCATTCTCAACACCGATCCGCTCAACGTGATCGACGTGTACGGCGGCCCCGAGGGCTTGCGCGTCGGATTGGAAACCCTGGTGCGTCAGATGGACCGGCCCGGTGAACGCGACATCGAGGTCACCCGCCACGCCGTGTCGCTGTTGCAACTGGCCCATCGCCTGGTTCGCCATGCAGACCGCATGCAGGCCATCAGCGACGGCATCGACAGCGTGAAGCAAAACCTGGAGCATTTTCCCCTCACCCACGAAAACCAGGTGGCGGCACTGGCGGACCTTTACCACCGCAATATCAGTACCTTGAAACCGCGCATTATGGTGCGTGGGGAGCCCCTGCACCTGCAGAATCCCACCAACCAGAACCGGATTCGCGCGTCCCTGCTGGCGGGCATTCGAGCCGGGATTCTCTGGGTGCAATGCGACGGCTCGCGCTGGCGCCTGCTGTTTGGCCGTCACAAGCTCGCCGCGGCAGCGCGACATCTGGCCAGCGGCACCGACTGACCCATTGAGGCGCCCGGCTTTGCTGCGGTGCACAATTTGTTATAATCTGCCGTCAGTCCGCAGCGGACTACCGCTATAACCACCACCAGGAAACGGCCCATATGAATAACAGCTTTAATGCAAAAGCATCGCTGGAGGTCGCCGGCAAGACCTACGAAATATTCCGGCTCGACGCCATCGAAGGCAGCGCCCGACTGCCCTACGCCACCAAAATTCTATTGGAGAATCTGCTCCGCAACGAGGACGGCGTCACCGTCACTCACGACGATATCGACCAGCTCGCCAAATGGGATCCGAAGGCCGATCCCAGCCAGGAGATCCAGTACCGCCCGGCCCGCGTCCTCATGCAGGACTTTACCGGCGTACCCGCCGTCGTCGATCTGGCCGCCATGCGCGACGCCATGAAGAATCTCGGCGGCGATCCGGCCAAGATCAACCCGCTGCAGCCGGCGGAACTGGTCATCGACCACTCGGTGCAGGTGGACCATTTCGGCAACGCCGAGGCCTTCGCCAAGAACGCCGAAATCGAATTCCAGCGCAACCAGGAGCGTTACAAGTTTCTCAAGTGGGGCCAGAACGCCCTCGACGGCTTCAAGGTCGTACCGCCGGATACGGGCATCGTCCACCAGGTCAATGTCGAGTACCTGTCACGGGTGGTTTTTTCAAAACCCACCGACAGCGGCACCCAGGCCTACTTCGACACCTGCGTAGGCACCGACTCTCACACCACCATGGTCAACGGCATCGGCGTTCTCGGCTGGGGCGTCGGCGGCATCGAGGCCGAGGCCTCCATGCTCGGTCAGCCGGTCTCCATGCTGGTGCCCAAGGTTGTCGGCTTCAAACTCATCGGCAAGATGCGCGAAGGCGTCACCGCCACCGACCTGGTACTGACCATCGTCGACATGCTGCGTCAGCACGGCGTGGTGGGCAAGTTCGTTGAATTCTACGGCCCCGCCATCAGCGACCTGCCCATGGGCGAGCGCGCCACCATCGCCAACATGGGGCCTGAGTACGGCGCGACCTGCGGGCTCTTTCCCATCGATCAGGAAACCCTGGATTACCTTCGCCTGACCGGTCGCTCCGACGAACAGGTGGCGCTGGTGGAGGCCTACGCCAAGGCCCAAGGCGTCTTTCATACCGCCGACGCAGCGGAGGCCGACTACTCGGAAACCCTGTCTCTCGATCTCGGCGATGTGGTGCCCTCCCTGGCCGGGCCGAAACGTCCCCAGGACCGCGTCCCGCTGACCGAAATGGCCGCGCATTTCCCCGCAGCGCTCAAGGCGCTGAAAGAGGAGCGCGGCATTCCCGACAACGGACCCGCCACCGCCGTCATCGATGGCAAAGAAGTTGAGATCAGCGACGGCTCCATTGTCGTTGCCGCCATCACCTCCTGCACCAACACCTCCAACCCCTCGGTGATGCTAGGCGCCGGGCTGGTAGCCAAAAAGGCCGCCGCACTGGGCCTCAAACCCGCGCCCTGGGTCAAAACATCCCTCGGCCCCGGTTCGATGGCCGTCACCCGCTACCTGGATCGTGCCGGCCTGTCGAAGCCCCTGGAGGACCTGGGCTTCTTCAACGTGGGTTACGGTTGCACCGTGTGCATCGGTAATACGGGCCCCCTGCCGGAGCCGGTGTCCAAGGCCATCGCCGAGAAAGACCTCTGTGCCGTTTCCATTCTCTCGGGCAACCGCAACTTCGAGGGTCGCGTGCATGCCGAAGTGCGCATGAACTACCTGGCGTCACCGCCGCTGGTGGTGGCCTACGCCATTGCCGGGCGCATCGATATCGACCCTTACAAGGATCCGCTGGCAAAGGACGCAAACGGCAACGATGTCTACCTGAAGGATATCTGGCCCACCCAGGATGAAATTCGCCAGGCGGTCGCCGAGAACGTCACCGAGGCGGAGTTCACTGCCGCCTATGCCGACGTCTACGCCGGCGACGAGCGCTGGCAATCTCTGGATGCCGCCACCAGCCAGGTCTACGACTGGCCGGGTGATTCCACCTACGTCAAGAACCCACCCTACTTCGAGGGCATGGGACTGGAGGAAGACGAGGTGACGGACATCAGCGGTGCACGCTGCCTGGCGCTGCTGGGGGATTCCATCACCACCGACCACATCTCACCGGCCGGCGCCATCAAGCCGGACAGCCCCGCAGGCCAGTACCTGCAATCGCTGGGTGTGGCGCCCAGGGATTTCAACTCGTTGGGTTCCAGGCGCGGCAACCATGAAGTCATGATGCGTGGCACCTTCGCCAACATTCGGTTGCGCAACCTGATGGCGCCCGGCACCGAGGGCGGCGTCACGCTTCACCAGCCCAGCGGTGCGCAGATGTCCATTTACGACGCGGCCATGAAGTATCAGGAGGAAGGCACCCCCGCCATCGTGGTCGCCGGCAAGGAGTACGGCTCGGGTTCGTCGCGTGACTGGGCGGCCAAAGGCCCGCGCCTGCTGGGTGTCAAGGCGGTTATCGCCGAAAGCTACGAGCGCATCCATCGCACCAACCTGGTCTGCATGGGCATACTGCCGCTGCAGTTCGAGGATGGCGAAACCGCCGAAACCCTGGGACTGACGGGTTACGAGCAGTACGACATCTCAGGCCTCGGAGACGGATCATCAAAATCGGTCACCGTCACGGCAACCGACAGTGAGGGCAAGGCGAAATCCTTCACCGCCAAGGTGCGGATCGATACGCCGAACGAGGTGGACTACTACCGCCACGGCGGCATCCTTCACTACGTGCTACGCAAGCTGGCTGCCTGATACCGGATCAGGCCATCACCCGAGGAAAGCCCGGCGCCCGCCGGGCTTTCTTTTTTTCTGCAGGCGTCGACGGACGTGCGGACACCGGCGATCACAACTCACCCGCGAGTGGCCATTTGTCACGCCTGAAAACGGGCTTCACGCGCCGTTTAAGGGATTGCCGTAAGGCAAGGATCAGACGTCACTCATGCAGTGACAGGACCAGAAAGGAATAGGCCCGGGCGTGTTTTGGCATTGTCACAGCCCTGGCATCAAGGACAATGCTACACTTCAGGAAGGTTCTTAAATGCACGGTTTGAATCAGGCCGATCCGGGCGCCATAGACCGCATCGATCCTCAGCGGATCGTTCCCCCCCGGACCGGCATAACTGTAACCATATGATGGAGTTTTCCACATGAAGACATCTGCCCTTCTCGTCATCGGTCTCTGTAGTGGTCTGCTGTTCACGAACGCGGTTGCCGGGGACAGCACCGCCAAAACGGCGATCGGCAGCGCTCTCGGTGGTGCTGCCGGAGCCGCCATCGGGAGAAGCGTCGGCGGAAGCACCGGGCAGATAGTCGGAGGCGCCGTGGGCGGCGGAGCAGGAGCCGCTGTTACCACCAGGGGTGACGGAAAAACGGGCGCTGTCGTTGGTGGCGCGGCAGGCGGTGCGACCGGGGCCGCAGTGGGCGGTACCGGTGGCGCTGCATTAGGTGCCGGTGCCGGTGGTGCCTTGGGACGCGCGATCGGAAGATAGACGAAGTCCCGTCTCCGGTCGAAATCCGCTGGGCAATCCTACCGGGGGGTTCAAAAGAAAAACCGGGGTGGCAGGGGTTCCGTCATTCCCGCCAGTATTCCAGCCGATTCAGGGCATCGGCACAGACTACCCTGCCCCGCATCCTTGCGATGCCCCTTGACCCCAGCTCACGCACCATCCAGGCATCCGCGTGTTGCTCGGCAATGGGATAGGGTGCATCAAACCCCAAACGACCTGCCGGCGAAAAACCGAATCGTCCGTAGTACGCCGGATAGCCCAACACGAAAACCAGGTTCGTGCCCCGGTCGGTCAGCACCCGCAAACCCGCCTCTATCAACTTTCCGCCGATACCTTGATTCTGGAATTCCGGCACCACCGCCATGGGCGCCAGGATGGACAGGCGCAGGTCCGCTTCCGGTTCGAGCCGCGCGCTGGTGAACAAGGCATTTCCGACGGCTTTGTCACCGTAAAACGCCAGCATGGATACCACCGGACCCGCCGTCGGATCAGCAATCAGATGCTTCGCCAGGGTCGCCTCTTCATCTGAGCCGAAGGCGGCCTTTTGCACGGACACCACCGACTCGAGGTCCGCATCCAATCCTTGTCTGATCAACATTTCTAAGGGATGTCCGTTGGCAGTTTCATTCTGAAAGCGTACTTCAATTCTCCCAGCACCGCGTTTGAGGGGTTGGAGCATTGTTCCGGATCGGCGAGAAATATTCTCAGGGTACGGCCCAGCAGATAACGGCGATGCCGTAGTAAAAACAGTCTTAAACGATTCATCAGCGATGACATCCATCCTTTCGATTCAGCATCCATACACTTCTGCTCCAATTCTGTTGCGAGGACATTTCATGTCAAATCGGCACAGAGAAGAATCTGTCGGCCAGTTCGATGATGGAACGCACCTAAAATTTGCCGTAATCCATTGTTGCTCAGTCTTCAAGGTCACGATACCGATCATGGCTGAAGCGCGGTGTGCAAATCGCCAGGAACACCAGGTCCGTCGTCGCCGTGTTGGTGATTCGCTGTGCATGTCCCGCCGGTATCACCACCACATCACCCGGAGTTACGGTTTGAGGCGCGAGGCCTGCAACCTCTATGAGGCCTTGTCCTTCAAGGATGACATAACGCTCGGTTATCTCGTCCAGGCGGTGCCTGCGGGTTCTCACTCCCGGTTCCACCCGTGCCCGGGCAATGGAAGCTTGCGGATCGTCGGAAGAATTCGATAACTCGAGAATAAAACAGCCTTCCTCGAAGAAATACTCATCGGATTCATCCATCGAAAGAATCTGTTCACGCATAGCACAATGCCATACACCCCTGCTGCGATCGCCCGGAAGCAACAACTACCCGTCTGCCGCCATCCTGTCGACCTGGTAATCCTCGCCGCTTGTCTCCTGCAACCTGTCCAGACATGAAAACGTCCGACGACTCAAACTATAGCTCGCAGGTAGTTCGGACAAGACCATTTGGATAGATCCTGGTGTCGTCATGTGTGAGGATAATATCCGCTGGTGTATCGCCGAAGAGCGGCCTTCCGCGACCGAGCAGCACCGGTATCGTCGTGATATTGATATCGGTCAGCAAGCCCTTGTGCAGGAAGGACTGGATGGTTTTACCGCCATCCACGTAGATACGCGAGCAGCCCCCGGTGGCCAGCTTGCCAAGCAGCCCGGGAAGTGGACCGGAATACTGTTCCGCCTTCGGCCGCAGCGAGGGCGGCAACTCCGTCAAGGTGTGACTCAGAACCACCACGCGCTTACCTTCGTAGGGCCATTCAGGAAAGGCTGCAACGGTTTCCATGGTTCCCCGCCCCATCACCAGGCAGTCCACGGAGTCGAAGAACTCCGCATACCCGTAGTCCTCTTCCGGGTCATCCTCCTGAAAGGACATCAGCCAATCGATGTCGCCGTTCTCTCGTGCGATATAACCGTCGAGACTGGTTGCAATGAACGTCGAGGCTCTCATCCGTTTCCTCGTCGATTACAGGACCAACGTGTATCCCAGGCCGACCAGGGCGCAGGCGCCGATGACGGTAACAATCCCGACATTAAATTTGAACAGGGCGACAAAGGCGGCAAGCCCGATCAGTGCGGAAAACCACTCGAAGCGTCCGTCCAGTCCGTCGGGCCAGAGCACGAGGTAGGCAAAAAACACCGCCAGGTTGATAATCACGCCCACCACAGCGGCGGTAATGCCGGTCAGTGGCGCGGTGAATTTGACTTCGTGCCGGGTCGCCTCAACCGCTGGACCGCCCAGCAGAATGAACAGGAAGGATGGCAGAAAGGTGAATATGGTCGCGACTGTCGCCCCCGCGGCACCGGCCAGGGGCAACATCTCAGGCCCGAACAGTTCCTTGGTCCAACCACCCACGAAACCCACGAAGGCCACCACCATGATGAGCGGACCCGGCGTGGATTCACCCAGCGCGAGTCCGTCGATCATCTGCGGCCCGGTCAACCAGCCGTATGTTTCGACGGCGCCCTGGTACACATAGGGCAGCACCGCGTAGGCGCCGCCAAAGGTAACGAGTGCCGCCTTGGTGAAAAACCATCCCATCTTGGTGAGTGTGCCGTCCCACCCGAAGGCGGCGGAAAGCAATCCTATGAGTGCAAACCAGATCAGAATGCCCACCACGGCAATAACAACGAGACGACTCCACTTTAAGCGGGCATGTGCGGGAACAGGCGTGTCGTTATCGATCAGCGCGGGGCCGTATTCCTTGTTCGACTCGGCATGATGTCCACCGGCCTTGAACTTGTCCGGCGCGTAACGGGAACCGGTATAACCCAACATGCCGGCCACCAGCACGATATAGGGGAAAGGCACGTCAAAGGCGAAAATCGCCACAAAGGACAGCACGGCCATGCCGCGCAGTACATTGTTCTTAAGCGCCCTCGAGCCGATGCGGTAGGCGGCGAACACAACGATGGCGGTCACCGCCGGCTTGATGCCGTACAAAATGCCCTCCACCGCCGGCACATCGCCGAACGCCAGATAAATCCAGGTGATGGCCATCAGGATGAACAGCGACGGCAGTACAAACAGCACCCCGGCGGCAATCCCGCCCCAGATGCCGTGCATCAGCCAACCCATGTAGGTGGCCAGTTGCTGGGCCTCCGGCCCGGGCAGTACCATCGTATAGTTGAGCGCATGAAGAAAACGATGCTCGGAAATCCATCGCCGCTTCTCCACCAACTCCTGGTGCATCATGCTGATCTGACCCGCTGGCCCGCCAAAACTCATAAAGCCCAGCTTTATCCAATAGGCCAGGGCCTCCCGGAAAGGCACTGTCTCCGGCCTTTTCGTTGATTCTTCCAGATCGTTGGACACTTGGATGACTGCTCCATAAAAGGCTTTCGCGGGTCTGCCGGGCAGGTTGAGCCGCGGGGATGACTGAGCTTAACGGAAGCCCGGGCGATCAACCAGCGGTGGCCGTATAGATTGATGGTCAACAACCACCGCCATCTATGGCTCAGCGGTCTTATGGGCTGCTGGTCTTTTTCTTCATATAGATGCGGATATAGTCCCGATTAAACTCCGCCCAGCCCAAGTGGCTGTACAAAGCGAAGTTTTCGGAAAGCTGAGCATGGGTGGCGAGGCGCAATTCGGTGTAACTCTGCTCTTTGGCTTGATCTTCGGCGAACTGCAGGAGGCCACTGCCCACTCCTTTGCCCTGATACCCGGGATGAACCGCAAACATCATCACAATCCCGCCGGTAACCCTGCACTCGCGCTCGGCTATCCAGGCTGAAAGCTTGATATCCCGCTGGAACAATCCAGGTCCCTGGGTGGAAGTCGTATGCCGCCCATTCGGTCCCGGTAGATCGCATAGGCCCTTTCCATGCATTAGCGAAAGCCATCCGCATCGCCCGGCAAGGCTTCTCTGATGCCCAGTGCCTACTCATCATTCTTATCCACACGATTTCATTTATTATTCAATCTGACCGCGTTGACTTGAATCGCCACTACGTCTTCAGAAAAGCCGGCTTCTTACAGTAGATTGGCAGCACGCTCTGAAAGACACTCGTATCCTCCCATTTGAAAATCACGACAAATACCTGGCCGCTTTTCGTAAATCATGCACATCATGGTGCTTCGGTCCAATGCCGAACACCAGCCGTCTTCCAAACGCGCCATTCTCCTGCCACCCCATTCATCTATTTCAAGAAAATAATCGGGCACCTCAGTATCGCAAATGAGCAATACTTCCAAACGGCAGCAGCAGGCCTTACAGCTTGAACAGGTCACCGTTTTATCAATCAGATTTTCAGCGTCAATCGTCATAAGACATCATTGGTTGAGCCATCAATTAACTTCACAGATACCATTTTTCTCTCAGGACGCCCCGCTCTTGGGCAAACTCAAGCTTAGCCAACCTAATCTCTGCTGAAGACAGCCGCCAAACAGCGAACTCATCGCGAATGGTGATGACTGAGAACAGTTTATCTATAAAGGCACCTGGGGAATCACCTCCGTGACACCCCGCTCTCTACTGAACATGTCTCGTCGATTGAACCAAACGACAAGAAGCGCAGCCGCTACAAAAAACAGAGTGTCATAAGGCTGGGCGTCAGGCCAGACAGGATTGACAAGCTGAAAATGAAAAAGCGCAGGGAGCAGGATGCTGCCGCGCGAAACATTGAATAATTGCGTCACGATCACGCTGACGGCAATCGAGCCAATAAAAAACGGGGTGAATGACCAGGCGCTTTGCGGCGTCCCGCTCAACAGGAATGCCGGAAAGTGCCAGAGGCCCCAAATAGATCCAAGAATCAGACCAGCCCATACCGGCGCCATCTTTCTTTGCAGTAGAGGCAATGCCAGACCGCGCCATCCTAACTCTTCGACCGGGCCTTTTATACCCATGAACAACAATGCCACAACGAGTGAATAAGTTGAGGAAAATGGGAATGGTTCAGCGAAAAGGTTTCCCTTCAATGCAGCCCCACAGAAAAAAAGCATTGGAATACCGATTATCAGAAAGGCATACCAAGACGGAGAACATCGCCAGAGCAACAGCCTGCTCAGATAGCGTCGTAAGCCTGCAGCACCACTGCAGTAGGTGACAACAATGAACGCAGCGATCGCAGGTGCGTACACCGCCAGGAAAAAAAGCGGGTGTTGGCCGGTCAATTCACCAAATACCGCAGTCATCATGTCTGGCAGAACGACGAACAACGCCATGATTCCCCATGCCAAACCAAAAGTAACAAGAAAAAATGGCACCAGTGCGTTGAAGGAAACCTGAGCACTGTTTGCGCTTGATGAGTCTGAAACCATGATCAGCCTTCTTGAAACGAGAAAACGGGATTATCAGATTTATTTTTCAGAAGGTATCGGTGGTCTACCCTGTCCTCTGCCCTCAATTCGCCGCCCGGTGATTTGCCGTATTTCATCTATAAATCGATCACCGCCCGTTAACTGGCCTCGTGACACCGCTGTACGTATTAACTCCCATTCCCCTTCTGGTATTGCCGATTTGATGTAACTCGCGTATCCGACTGCATTCCCACTATCCGCTGTGATCGCTTCCATGCTTGGCACCGCGTCCAACCACGGACAATCCGCAATTCCCGTCCGCGCCCTGTAGCTCGACCAGGCATAATCCCCTGGATCTGCCACCATTCCGGCTCTGACAGGATTCAGTTCAATGTAACGCACACAGGCCAGCAGATATTGCTCTGCATCGACCAGGCTCGATTTGTAGCGGCTTTCCCACAGCGTCCCGCTTCGGCATTCCAACTTGTTCCGATAGCGGGTCTGACGACCAGCCAGCCGCTTCATCAGCTGGCCGAGCCCGATTGGGTCGCATGGCGCCAGCTACAGGTGGACATGGTTCGTCATCAGGCAATACGCGTAGACCGCTACACCGTACTCGCCCTTGAACTCAGCCAAGGTGTCCAGATAGTAACGATAGTCGGAGTCCTCGCCAAAGACAGCTTTTCTGTCATGGCCACGTTGGACAATGTGATGCGGATACTCTGGCACGACGACTCTGCCCATCCTTGGCATATCCATCTTCCTGATAATTCGGCCTGGTCAAGAAACTAACACATGACCATGAAAAATAAATCTGTCCCGATTTTTCGATTTTTGACGCACATTATTCACGGCGGCTGGGCGGCACAATGAACCAACTTGCCACAACTAAACCACCAAACAGCGTGTAAACAACAACGAACACCCATTCAGGCGCCTCGTAATAGAGAAGCGCTTGAAGCCAGTGCTGGATGAAAGAACCCTCGTATCTCTCTCCTCCCGAAAGTTCGCGCAACCGCATTTCCCAAACGGTGAGCGGGCAAATAGCACCTACCCACGACTGAAGCACCACGATCGCAATTGCTGCCAAATGCGACAAGCGGAACCAGAAGTTCAGTACCCAAGCCCAAGATAGCCAACGACCCAAATAGATTGCCGCTACGCCCACCACAACAAAGACAACAAACAGCGCGTGGGAAATGAGGAGTGCATCCGCAGCCAGTTGGTAGAATGATCCTGCGGTCAAATCCGATTACCTAACGCCGAGCTAGAGGGCGCCAATGGAACGCAGAGGAATTGGAGTCTATTTTGAGCGCCGTTTGAAGATTATCCGTGTTTGGCATACTGACTCCACTCGGCTAAGCGCACCGGTTTGGTGACGTACCAGAACATCCACCCTCCGTACGTGAACCAGCCAACGATCTGCGCCAACATTTGGCTGACAGATCCCCAGAAGACTAACGCACTCAGAACACCGACAGTCAAAGCGAGAGCGAGAATGACTTTTAGGCCTCGATACGCATCCTTGGGATATCCAGCTTACATAACTCGTTCTGGTCAAGAACCTAATACTACTGTGTTAAAAAATAGTGCATTATGCTCATCACTTCAAGTGACTTCTGAGGTGGGTGATGAGGCGAAGTCTGGAATCACGTTTCGCGGGCTACTGTGATCGGGTCGTGGGCACGCTGATGCACGCGGATCGGGAAGCGCCGGCGCGGTGGTACATCAAGGGCCTGATGCTGCCGGGCGAACGCAAGAGTATCGAGCCGATGGCGGCCCGGGTGCAGCCGAATAACGTGCGCTCGGCTCACCAGTCGATGCATCATCTGGTCGCCGACGCGCCGTGGAGCGACGAAGCGCTGCTGGCTGGCGTGGCAGATCAAGTCCTGCCGGCGTTGCGGCGTACCGGCGAGCCGATACGTTGGATCATCGATGACACGGGCTTCCCGAAGAAGGGGAAGCACTCGGTCGGGGTGGCTCGCCAGTACTGTGGCCAGACCGGCAAGACAGACAACTGTCGGGTAGCGGTGTCGTTGTCGATCGCGACGACGCGCGGCAGTCTGCCGGTCGGCTATCGGCTGTACCTGCCGCATGAGTGGAGCGACGATGCGGCACGGCGGCAAAAGGCCGGTGTGCCGGAGGATGTCGTGTTCGAGACCAAACCCGCGCTGGCGATGCGCCAGATTGAAGCAGCGCTGGCGGCCGGTTATCCGCGCGGCGTCGTGTTGGCGGATGCCGCCTATGGTGATGAGACGGGCTGGCGTGAGCAATTGGCCGGGCACGGGCTGACCTATGCGGTGGGCATCCGACCGGGGACGACGGTTTGGTGGGGCGACCACCAACCGTTGAGCGAGCCGGCCCCGACCGGCCGGCGGGGTCGACCACGCACGCGGGTAGAGCGTGACGCGACGCATCAGCCCATTTCGGTGATGGCGTTGGCCGAGCAGTTGCCGGCACAGGCTTGGCGTCGTGTGACCTGGCGTGAGGGCGTCGCCGAACCCTTGGCCTCGCGCTTCGCCCGGGTACGGGTGCGTGCTGCCCACCGTAATCGACCACGCGACGAAGAGTGGTTGATCATCGAATGGCCTGACGAGGCAGACGAGCCGGTGCACTATTGGCTGAGCAATCTGCCTAAACGCCTGACCTGGGAAGCGATGGTCGACACCGTGATGGGACGCTGGCGCATCGAACGCGATTACGAGGAACTGAAGCAGGAACTGGGGCTGGGACACTATGAAGGCCGCAACTGGCGCGGTTTCCATCATCACGCCAGCCTGTGCATCGCCGCCTACGGCTTTCTGATGCTGGAACGCTTGGCCGGCAATAAAAAAAACGCCACTCAATTCGAAGCGCCTGCCTTACCCAAAGGCTTCCGCCCGCGTGGGGCTGGGGCCGATGCAGCGTCATGAACCCACGTCCATCGCGACCTGTCGTTTCCGCATCGCCCGTGCCATTGCGCGATCACTGCAATGGTGTCCCTGTTGCGGTCAGCGAAATGGTAGGCGGAATTTATAACACAGTAGTACTAACACATTGTCATGAAAAATAAATCTGTCCCGATTTTAGTCGATTTTAGTTCGGACCTAACGGCGTAACGAGCCCCTTATCGACTTTGCAGACTGGATCGCATCTCTAGATTCGTTACTCAAAACAGACCGTTGACAACGAAGCTATGGCCAAACAAATGGTCGGCAAGTACGTTGCCGGAAAATCAAGATCATTGCGCTTTCAACGCCCGCACGGCGTCAATTAATTCCGCGCATCCCATTCGCGGGCACCTACCGCACGGTAGGCAATCTGTCCTTCGGGATCGACCACAAAGGTGGTTGGCATGCCGCGTACGGGCCAGGCGCCGGTCACGGTGGAGTCGGGATCCATCAACAGCGGGAAATCCACCGGGTATTTCGAGTCGAAGCGCTCGATTGCCGCCTTGCTTTCGCCCGTGTTGATACCCAGCAGGAGAATCCCATCGGGTTCAAGCTGTTCCCATGCCCGCTGCATCGAAGGCATCTCGGCGATGCAGGGCGGACACCAGGTCGCCCAGAAATTGACGATCACCACCCTGCCCCGGTAGTCCGACAACCGATGCCGCTTGCCTTCAATGTCCATCAGACTGAACTCGGGCGCCCGGGCGCCCATCGTTGATAATCCGGCAACATGTGTCTGGGCCGTCGCGGGCGACACCGTTACGAGCATCAGGAGCGCAAAGACCGGTCCGGCGATGGTGGCTGGTGTCATTTCTATTCCTCAAAGTTGTCGGCGACGGCCACAACGCCCCGCCACGGCGACAGCACAACTGCCGCGCGCCCCGCTTAGTGGACCCGGTCAAACCGGGCTTTCGTTCGCGGCAATCCGGTGAGCATTCGCACGGACTACCGGGGCTCGGTAGCGGTCCTGTCGTCCTCATGCAGAAAATCGTAAACCACGTAGCGTTCGGACAGCGGACGGAAAACCTCCTGTACCGCCGCCCGGTGTTTCGGATGGATCAGGTAGGCGTCCATTGCCTCGCGGCTGTCGAATTCCAGGTAGAGACCCACGTCGTAGCTGTCGTCCACCACGGGACGCTTGCTCTTCATCACCCAGCCGGCCTTGATCGACCGGACACCGGCAATATCCCGCAGGGAATGTGAAGCGCGAATGATCTGTTCCGCATGCTCCGCATTGCCCGGCTCCTTCAGCCACACCAGCACCATGTGCACCACCGTCTGGTTCGCCTTGGCCGGCGCGTCGGCAATGACCAGGGCACCGTTGATGGTTGTCAGGAACAAGACCAGCAACGCCCAGCCGGCCAGCTGACTCCTGGCACGACACGTTGATCGCTTTGCGGTCATGCCGAGACCTCCAGGTCCGATGTGTCCGACTCACGCGGCATTGACGACATTCCCACGGACTGGCGAGCGTCGTCCCAACCCCGCCACAAGGGAACCACGCCGTGGGGCATGGCCGACAGGCGACCCAGCTCCACATAGGGATTTTCGGGACCATGATAGTCGGACCCGGCGGACGCCAGCAGGCCCGTATCGGTCGCGTGGCGCGCCATGGTGAAACACTCGTCGCGGCTGTGACTGCCGGAGACCACCTCGAGGCCTTCGCCGCCGCACTCGCGAAACTCGCCAATCAGGCGACGCAGCTTGGTTCGCGTCAGGCGATACCGGGCCGGGTGCGCGATGACCGCCTGCCCGCCCGCGCCGGATATCCAGCCCACGGCCTCCTCCAGCGTCGCCCACTGACCGGACACATGGCCGGGCTTGTTGTGCAGTAGAAATTTCTTGAATACGGCGCGAACCGAATCCGCGTGGCCCTTTTCCACCAGGAAACGCGCGAAATGGGTGCGACTGACCAGCCGCCCGTTGGACCAGGCCCGGGCGCCCTCGAAGGCGCCGGGAATACCGGCCTTGGCAAGGCGTCGGCCGATTTCCTCGGCACGCCAGTAGCGGTAGTCACGCAAGGCGGCCAGGCCGGTCTGGAGCGCGACGTCATCGTCGCGAAAACCCAGGCCGACGATGTGGATAGTCATGGCGCGCCAGGTGACGGAGATCTCCGCGCCATTGACGAAGCCGATACCCGCCGACTGCGCCGCCGAGCGCGCCTCGGCGAGGCCCTCGGTGGTGTCGTGGTCGGTGAGTCCGAGCACGCCCACGCCCATCGAAGCCGCCCGTTTCACCAATTTTGCCGGGGAAAGAGTGCCGTCTGAGGCCGTGGAGTGGGTATGCAAGTCGTAGGTGGGAACCATCATTGAGAATTCTATCGCACCCGGACCGCCGGCGTTGATACAATGGTCGACTATGTCTGTGGTGGTCCCACCCGATTTGCGTGCCGTGATGGAACGTTTGCTGACGCTGGCGGAGAACGTCGATGCGCGCTACACGGTGGACACGGGTGAACTGGGCCCGGAGGAAATCGGCCTGGCGCTGCGTCAGCTCGAGGACGCAATGAAGCTTGCCGCCGAATCGGAGATCCCCCGGGGGATCTCCCAGTTGACCGACCAGGGACTGGAACTGATCGCCGAACTGGCGGGTATCGCCAGCCAGTCGGGCATGGCCGACACCGCCGGCGAGATTGAACTATTGAGTTTTCCCTTTGTCCTCTGGTCCGTACGCCAGGGCGCGCACGTCAGCGTCATCATGCCGGTGGTCAACGCCCTGGCGGTGCTGGCCAACGCGGTCAGGCGACCCGAGGAACTCGGGCGACTGTTTCGCGAAATGAGCGAAGTCGCCGACGCGGTTGTCCCGGAGGCGCAGGAGAACGTTGAAATGGACCCGTCGCACCCCTGGCGGGTGCTGATATTGAACCGGGCGATCGTGGCGACCCGCTCCCACGACCCGAAACTGATGGAAGAGGCATACGACTCAGTGATCGAAAATCTACCGGGCGATGCCCTGAACTTTTTTCAGGAGGCCATGGGCCAGATGGATGCCATCGGTTATCCGCAACCGGTGCGCGACATCGTCAACCAGTATTACCTGCGGGTTGCCGGACGCCCGACGCTGCACTGAGTCGAACACCTATGAAGCTTCTCGCGGACTTTTTCCCCATCCTGCTGTTTTTTGGCGCCTACCAGCTCTACGACATCTATGTGGCTACGGCGGTCGCCGTTGCTGCCGCGGCGCTCCAGGTGGGATACCTCTGGCTGCGTCACGGCTCGGTGCCGAAGATGCAGTGGATCACGCTCGCCTTACTGGTGGTCTTCGGCGGACTCACCCTGATTCTGCACGACCCGGTATTCATCAAGTGGAAACCCACCGTGGTTAACTGGTTGTTCGCCGGCGCCTTCCTGGTGGCGCCGCTGTTTACGGACAAGACCCTGATCGAACGCCTCATGGGACACGCGGTGACCCTGCCCACTTTTGCATGGAGTCGTCTCAATATTGCCTGGTCGCTGTTCTTCATCGCGATGGGCGCCCTGAACCTGTTCGTGGCCTTCAACTTCAGCGAAGAAATCTGGGTCAATTTCAAATTGTTCGGACTGATGGGCCTGACCCTTTTATTCGCCCTCGCGCAGGGCTTTTACCTGGCCCGCCACATGCCCGCCGAGGCATCGGCCGAGGAGTAATGATGTATTACGCCATTATTGCGACGGACAATGAAAACTCTCTGGAAAAACGCCTTGCCGCCCGACCCCGTCACCTGGAACGTCTCCAGGCCCTGCGGGATACCGGCCGGTTGTTGCTGGCAGGACCTCATCCTGCCATCGATGCGGAAGATCCCGGTCCTGCCGGTTTCTCGGGCAGTCTCGTGGTGGCCGATTTCGGCTCGCTGGACGAGGCCAAAGCCTGGGCGGACACGGACCCTTACATGGAAGCCGGCGTCTATGCCGGCGTTATCGTCAAACCCTTCAAACGAGTCTTTTAATCTTATGAAATCGAAACATCTCTGGGCCATTGCACTGGCGTCAGCCCTTACCACCACGCCCCTTTTCGCGCAGACTGAAGCCGCCGCCGAGGAGGCCGAAAAGCGCGTGCTGTTGACCGTTAACGGCTACGAAGTGACGCCCCAGGTCTACCTGGCCTATCGCGGCCTGCGCCAGCGCCCCGAACCGCGCGATCCTCAGCAGGCACAGCTCACCATCCTCAACGAGCTGGCCACCATCCTGATGATCAGCCAGGACGCGGAGAAACACGGTGTCGACAAAAAGCCCGAGCACGCCATCATTCTCGACATCGGTCGCCGCCTGGCGCTGTCTGAAGCGGCCGTGCAGGACGTTCTGACCGGTTTCGAGGCCACCGACGAGGCCGTCCAGAAGGCCTACGACGAGGCCTACAAGGAAATGCCGAAGGAGTACAAGGCGCGTCATATCCTGGTAAAGGAAGAGCCCAAGGCCCTGGTGTTGATCGCTGAACTGGATTCGGGCGCGGACTTCGCAGAACTCGCCAAGGAACACTCCACCGACCCGGGCTCCGGCTCGCGCGGTGGCGATCTGGGCTGGTTTACCACCGACCGTATGGTGCCCTCCTTCGGTGAAGCCGTCGTGGCACAGGAGCCCGGCGTATATTCCAAGGCGCCCGTCCAGTCACAGTTCGGCTATCACATCATTCTGGTGGAGGAGTCTCGTGAACAGGACGCCCCCAAACTGGACGAGGTCCGCAACGACCTGGTCACCCAGCTGCGCCAGGAAGCGGTGGCAAACTACGTGGAAGGCGTTCGCGACAGCACGGACATCCAGGTGATGGGCCAGGAAGCGCCGGCAGAAGGTCAGGCCGGAGCCGAAGCCAAGAAATAACGCACCTCAGCGGCCAGCTGGTGGGCCATCCGGTCCACCACGGCCGCATCCGTCCCCTCCACCATCACACGGATGAGGGGTTCGGTACCGGAGGGGCGCAGCAGTATGCGTCCCTCTTTCCCCAACGCTCTTTCCACCTCTGAGACGGCATCTCGCACACCCTGGGCCGCAAGCACGGTGGCGGGTTTCTGCTCGCCCAGCGAAACGTTGACCAGCGTCTGCGGGCACTTCTCCACCCCGGCGCGAAGTTCCACCAAAGTTTGCCCGGTACGCACCATTTCAGCCAGCACCTGCAGGGCCGAGATGGTGCCGTCGCCGGTAGTGGTCCGGTCACGGCAGATGATGTGCCCCGAAGGCTCGCCGCCGAGCACCCAGCCTTCGGCCGAGAGACGTTCGAGAATATAGCGGTCGCCGACGGCCGTGCGCTCCAGGCCGATGCCGAGTTCCGCCAAAGCGAGTTCGAGCCCCAGGTTGGTCATGACGGTACCCACGACAGGTCCGCGCAGCACACCCTGGGCCTGCAATCCGCGGGCGATGACGTAGAGGATGTCGTCACCGTCCACCAGGTTGCCCTCACCGTCCACCATGATCACGCGATCGCCGTCGCCGTCCAGGGCAATGCCGGCATCGGCACCGGTTTCCAGCACCCGCTGCCTCACGCCTTCCGGGTAGGTGGATCCGACGCCCTCGTTGATGTTGAGCCCATCGGGCTCAACGCCCATGGTGGTGACCCTCGCCCCCAATTCGGTCAGTACCTTGGGCGCGGTGTGATAGGCAGCACCGTTGGCACAATCCAACACCAGGTGCAGGCCGGATAAATCCACGGTGGTCGGGATACAGCTTTTGCAGAATTCGATATATCGACCGGCGGCGTCCTCGATGCGGCGGGCCTTGCCCAGGGCATCGGCGGCCACCGTCTCCATGGGTTGATCCAATTCGTCTTCGATGGCCGTTTCCAGCGCATCGGACAGCTTGCCGCCATCGGCGCCGAAAAACTTGATGCCGTTGTCGAAAAACGGATTGTGGGAGGCACTGATGACAATCCCCGCCTGGGCATGAAAGGTCCGGGTGAGATAGGCGATCGCCGGCGTCGGCATCGGACCCAGCAGGCGAATATTGACGCCGGCGGCCACCAATCCCGCCTCGAGCGCCGATTCCAGCAGATACCCGGAGATGCGCGTATCCTTGCCGATGAGCACCTTGCTGCCCGGCTTGCCGCCCAGTACGCGACCGGCCGCCCAGCCGAGTTTGAGCACGAACTCGGGGGTGACGGGTAATGTCCCGACGCGTCCGCGAATGCCATCCGTACCGAAATATCGTCTTGTCATTTTGTTACTTCCCCTGAGCCCTGAACCGCCGTGACCACCTTGAGGGCATCCACCGTCGCCGCCACGTCGTGCACGCGCAACAAACGCGCGCCCTTCATCGCCGCGATCACCGCCGCGGCCACACTGCCGTGCAAGCGATCGTCCACCGGCCGATCGTCGAGCAGGGTACCGATCATGGATTTTCTCGAGATACCCGCCAGCAACGGTATGCCGAGATCCGTGAGTTGATCCAGACCGGCCAACAAGGTCAGATTATGATCCAGTGTCTTGCCGAATCCGAACCCCGGGTCCAACACCAGTCTCGCCGTGTCGATTCCCGCGGCATTCGCAGCACTGACCCGTGCCTCGAGAAACCCACGGACATCGGCCACCACATCCCCGTAGACAGGATGCCGTTGCATGGTGCGCGGTTCGCCCTGCATGTGCATCAGGCAGACACCCGCGCCGCTATCGGCAGCGGCCTGAAGGGCCCCGGGCGACTGCAAGGCCATCACATCGTTGATGAGCGATGCGCCGGCCTGCACCGCCGCGCGCATCACGGCGGGTTTTGTCGTATCCACAGAGACAATGATGTCCATCTCGGACGCCAGCGCCTCCACCACGGGCACCACGCGGGCGAGTTCTTCGGCCTCGGATACTGGAGCGGCGCCCGGCCGGGTCGATTCTCCCCCGACATCAATGACCACCGCGCCCGCCTGCTGCATCTGGCGGGCACCCGCCACCGCCGCATCAAGCGCGCTGAATTGCCCGCCGTCGGAAAATGAATCGGGAGTGACGTTGAGTATGCCCATTACCCGGGGAATCCTGAGATCCAGGCAACGGGAGCCGCAAACAAGTTTCATGGCGCCAGCATCAAAAAACCGCCGGTGACAGAATCACCGGCGGTCGGGGTTAGCGAGGGAGGCGATCAGTGCTGTTCAGCCGGACCACCGATTTTCCCGTCGGACTTTTCCTTGCTCTCGGGTGCCTCGTCGGTGCTGGCTTCCGCGCCGCCGCCCGAATTGGGCTCGGAATCGTCATTCCAGCCCGAAGGTGGGCGTGGCGCGCGACCCGCCATGATGTCGCCTATCTGGTCGCTGTCGATGGTCTCGTATTTCACCAACGCATCGGCCATGGAGTGCAGCTTGTCCATGTGGGTCTCGAGAATCTCCTTCGCCCGTTCGTAGTTACGATCGATGACCGAACGGATCTCCTCGTCGATGGCATGAGCCGTATCGTCCGAAACGTTCTTGTGCTGGGTCACCGACCGGCCAAGAAACACCTCTTCCTCGTCTTCGGAATACATGAGGGGACCGAGGCGCTCGGACAGACCCCACTTGGTGACCATGTTGCGCGCGATGTCCGTGGCGCGCTGGATGTCGTTGGACGCCCCCGTGGTCACCATGTCCGGCCCGAAAATCAGTACCTCGGCCAGGCGTCCGCCAAACAGGCTCGAGACCTGGCTTTCCAGGTGTTCCTTGCTGTGGCTGTATCGATCCTCCTCGGGGAGGAACATGGTCACGCCCAGGGCGCGGCCGCGTGGAATGATGCTGACCTTGTAAACCGGATCATGAGACGGCACGTTGAGTCCAACAATGGCGTGACCGGCCTCGTGATAGGCGGTGAGGCGCTTTTCCTTCTCGTTCATCACCATGGACCGGCGTTCCGAGCCCATCATGATCTTGTCCTTGGCCTTCTCAAGGTCGTCCATGTCCACCATCTTCTTGTTGGAGCGGGCGGCGAACAAGGCGGCCTCGTTGACGAGATTGGCCAGATCCGCACCGGAGAACCCGGGGGTTCCGCGCGCGATGACCGATGGCTTTACGTCTTCGCCGATGGGCACCTTGCGCATGTGAACCTTGAGGATCTGCTCGCGTCCGCGAAGATCGGGCAACGGCACCACGACCTGCCGGTCGAAACGGCCAGGACGCAGGAGGGCCGGATCGAGGACGTCCGGACGGTTGGTGGCGGCGATGACGATGACGCCCTCGTTGCCCTCGAATCCGTCCATCTCCACCAGCAGCTGGTTGAGGGTCTGCTCGCGCTCGTCGTGACCGCCGCCCAGCCCGGCGCCGCGATGGCGGCCGACGGCGTCGATCTCGTCGATAAAGATGATGCAGGGTGCGTGCTTCTTGGCCTGCTCGAACATGTCTCTTACCCGGGAGGCGCCCACGCCGACGAACATTTCGACGAAGTCGGAACCGGAAATGGTAAAGAACGGCACCTTCGCCTCGCCTGCGATGGCTCGGGCCAGGAGCGTTTTACCGGTACCGGGCGCACCCACCATGAGTACGCCGCGAGGGATCTTGCCGCCGAGTTTCTGGAATTTGGACGGATCACGCAGGAACTCCACCAGTTCGGAAACCTCATCCTTTGCCTCCTCACAACCGGCCACGTCGGAAAAAGTCACCTTGACCTGGTCTTCCGTCATCATCCGCGCGCGGCTCTTACCGAAAGACAGTGCGCCCCGGCCACCGCCACCGCCTTGCATCTGGCGCATGAAGAAAATCCACAGGCCGATGAGGATGAACAACGGGAACCAGTTGATGAGGATTTGCATCAGCAGCGAGGGCTTCTCGGGCGGGCGCGCCACGATCTTTACACCGTTGTTGATGAGATCGCTCACCATCTGGTCGTCGCCAGGACTGAAAGTGGTGAAATGACTGCCCGACGAAGTCACGCCTTCGATGGTATTACCCTCGATCGTGACTTGGGTCACGTTCCCCTGGCGGACGTCCTCAAGGAAATCCGAGTACGGCACGTTGGTGCCAGTGGAACGCTGAGCGGTGAAATTGTTGAACACCGACATCAGGACGATCGCAATGATCACCCAGAGGATCAGGTTCTTTGCCATGTCATTCAATCTTCAGCCCTCTAAATCTGATCACGCTCTAAGTGATCTGAATTGCCAAACCTTAAGAGCATAGAACCTGGATTATATCGTCAAGTTCCTTGCCAGGACGTAAACTTCGCGGCTTTTGGGTCGCGAAGCAGTGGGTTTTTTCACTGCAACGCTCGAAAAATTCTCTCTGACCACCCTTAAAAACTCGTCTGATCCCTCTCCCTGAAACATCTTGAGGAGCAGACTTCCGCCCTTATTAAGCGACTCTCGGGCGAAATCAAGGGCCAACTCACAGAGATACATCGCCCTCGGCTGATCCACCGCTGCCACCCCGGATATGTTGGGGGCCATGTCGGAGATCACAAGATCAACCTCGCGATTTCCGAGGACTTCCCGCAGCTTTTCCAGCGTTGCGTTTTCGCGAAAATCGCCCTGTAACACCGTTGCGCCCGGTAACGGGTCCATTTCCAGAATGTCGAGTGCAATCACCATCCCCTGGGCACCCACGAGATCGAGGGCCACCTGCGACCAGCCTCCGGGGGCGGCACCGAGATCCACGACGACCTGGCCTGGCTTTATAAGTTTTTGTTTTTCTTGTATTTCCAGCAATTTAAAAGCGGCGCGGGAACGATATCCCTGATGCTGCGCGCGCTTCACATAGTCGTCCTTGAAGTGCCGGTCGAGCCAGCGTCGGCTGCTTTTCGATTTGGACATGCGTCTGCTCCGCCCCGACCCGTCGGTTCGTGGGATAATTGTGGGCCATCGCCATCCGGAACAAGAACTCCATGTCACTCAATCCATCCCAGACCCGATTCCTCCGCGGCCAGGCCCATCACTTGAAGCCTGTCGTCATCCTTGGCCAGAACGGCCTGACCGACAACGTGCTGGCCGAAGTCGACAACGCCCTGGACAGTCACGAACTCATCAAGGTGCGAATCAATGCCGGGGACCGCGATTCACGACAGGAACTGATCGAGAAGATCAGTGGACATGCTGGTGCTGAACTCGTCCAACGAATTGGACACGTCGCCGTGTTTTTTCGTCGTAACGAGGATAAACCCCGCATTGCCCTTCCCGCCTGAGCATGCATCACGCCGAGGTGGCCGTCTAGGGAAGACTGTCGGCCTCCCCGCCACCCTCTTTTTTCACCGGCATGAGATCTTCCTTGCTCACGCCCATCAGATGAACAGCGGAACTCGCCACGTAGATGGAGGAGTAGGTTCCCACGATGATGCCCACGATCAGCACCAGCGCAAAACCGTGAATAATCTCACCACCGAGAAAAAACAACGCCAGTACCACCAGCAGGGTGGTGCCCGATGTCACGATGGTGCGTGAAAGCGTCTGGTTCAGGGCACCGTTGATGATCTCTACCGGCAGCCCCTTGCGCACCTTGCGGAAGTTCTCGCGGATGCGGTCGAAGACGACAATGGTGTCGTTGAGCGAGTAACCGATCACCGCCAATACCGCGGCCAGCACCGGCAGGTCGAACTCGATCTGGAGCAGTGAAAACAACCCCAGGGTGATTACCACATCATGCAGGATGGCGATCACTGAGCCCACGGCAAAGCGCCATTCGAATCGCACCATGACGTAGATGAGGATACCGATCAGCGCGTAAAGCACGGCCAGGCCGCCCTGCTCGGTCAGTTCATCGCCCACCTGGGGACCCACGAACTCCACGCGGCGCAATTCGACCTGCCCCTGGGCTTCCTCGTTAAGGGCCGCAAAGACCCTGTTGGACAGCTCTGCGCTGGTCATCTCGTCGGACACCGGAACCCGGATCAGCACGTCCCGCAGGGTGCCGAAATGCTGAACCGTCGCGCCTGCGTAGCCCTCCTGGTCCAGCGCGGTCCGCACCCGGTCGAGCACCACATCCTGCTTGTAACCCACCTCCACCAGAGTACCGCCGGTGAAGTCGATTCCGAAGGCAAATCCGCGCGTGAAGAACAGCACGAAGGAGAGCAGCACCAGGGTGATGGAAATCACCGCGGCAATGCGACCCTGCCGGCGGCCGAGAAACTCGATACTGGTATTTGTCTTGAACAATTCCATGGTCAGCCACCTTAGATGGGAAGTTTCTTCAGGCGCTTGCCGCCGTAAACCAGGTTGATGATGGACCTCGTCCCCCAAATTGCGGTGAACATGGACGTGAGAATGCCGATAAACAGGGTCATGGCGAATCCCTTGACGGGCCCGGTGCCGAAACTGAAGAGCACCACGGCCGCGATCAGGGTGGTGACGTTGGCGTCGACGATGGTCGACAGCGCCTTGTCGTAACCGGCGTGGATGCTTGCCTGGGGTGTATTGCCGCAGCGCAGCTCCTCGCGGATACGCTCGAAGATCAGCACGTTGGCATCCACCGCCATGCCCACGGTGAGCACGATACCGGCGATGCCCGGCAAGGTCAGCGTCGCCTGCAGCATGGACAATACGGCCACGATGAGCACCAGATTGGTGATGAGCGCCAGATTCGCGACCAGCCCGAAAATCTTGTAATAGAAGGCCATGAAGATGACCACCAGGATCATGCCCACCACAACGGATCTGAAGCCCTGGTCGATGTTGTCCTGTCCCAGGCTCGGACCCACGGTCCGCTCCTCGACAATTTCGATGGGCGCAGCCAGGGCGCCAGCCCGCAGCAACAGCGCCAGATTGCGTGCCTCGGTGGTATCGTCCAGCCCGGTGGTCTGGAAGCGTCGACCGAAGGGCTCAAGAATGTTGGCCACGCTGATGACCTCTTCGACCCGCTCTGTGCGCTTCACCGGCTCGCCGTTCACAATCGAGGTGGTGGTGCGGTTCTCGATGAACACCACCGCCATGGGCTTGCCCACGTTATCGGTGGTCACGTCCCGCATGCGCTTCGCCACCCTGTCCGTCGAGGCTGACCGACACCGCCGGGCCGCCGGACCGGGAATCGATACCCGAGGAGGCATCGGTGATCTGGTTGCCGGTGACGATCACGCGTTTTTTCAGCAACACCGGCTGGCCATCACGATCCTTGTAAAGCTTCGCCCCGGGCGGCACCTTGCCATCGACGGCATCCTGAACGCTGTGCTCGGTATCCACCAGGCGGTATTCCAGGGTTGCCGTGGCGCCGAGAATTTCCTTCAGCCGGCCGGGATCCTGGGCGCCTGGAAGCTGAACCACGATGCGACGCTCACCCTGTTGCTGGATGAGGGGTTCGGCAACGCCGAGCTGATTCACCCGGTTGCGCAGCGTGGTGATGTTCTGGTCGAGGGCGAATTTCCTGATGGACTGGATTTCGTTGGCACTGGCCGAAACGCGAACAATGAACTCGGTTCCGTCTTCGCGGGTATCCACGTCGAGATTTCGGAATTCATCGCCGATCTGTTCGGCGGCCTGGTCGCGAGACTCGGCATCCCGCAGCACGATATCGATGCCGTTTTCCCTTGTTCGAACGGTGACGTAGCGGATCTTTTCCTCGCGCAGCAGGGCGCGAATCTCGTCGTTGTACCGGTCCAGCGTCTGCGACACCGCGGTTTCCATGTCCACATCGATAAGCACGTGGATACCGCCGCGCAGATCCAATCCGAGATTCATTGGCTCCGCACCCAGCGTCTGCAACCATGGCGGGACGTCCGTGGACAGGTTCAGCGCCAGGGTGTAATCGTTGGGCAGCGCCACCTCAAGGGCCTCCTTGGCCAAAAGCTGGTCTGCCGACTCGTTAAACCGAATCCGTACCCGACCGTTGTCCAGTTCGGCGCGCTTGAAACCGATGTTGGCGGTTTCCAGGACGGAGGTCACCTCAGCGACGGTCGCCTCATTGATCTCAACGCTCGCTTTCGTGCTGGTGACTTCCAGCACCGGGTCCTGGCCGAAAATATTGGGCAGGGCAAACAACAGCCCCACCAACACAATGCTGAGGACGAGAAGATTTTTCCACAGTGGATAACGGTTCATAACGCAGGGGATTCCGAAAACAGGTGCTTTTAGTCGCACCAGACGCCCCGTTGAGGGGCGCCGGGTGGATTACAATTCCTTAAGGGTGCCCTTCGGCATGATGGCAACCACGGATGCGCGACGCGCCTTGACCACAACCCCTTCGGCAATCTCGACAGAGGCGAAATTCTCTCCGAGATCGATGAGGCGCCCCATCAAGCCGCCTTCCATCTGCACCTCGTCACCCTTCTGCAAGGCCTCGACCATCTTTTTGTGCTCTTTCTGCCGCTTCATCTGCGGACGAATCAGAAAAAAGTAAAAGATGATGATCAAACCAACCGGAAACAGCAGCGACATTAACGGATCACTGCCGCCGGATGCTGCGGGGGCCTGGGCCATCGCATCGGAAATCCAGAAGCTCATTAGACTCACCCTGGTGATTTTAAGAAAATGAAAGACTGCAATTATGACACAGACCGTTGACAACCTGCACCGCCGTTAATTCAGTCCCGACGACTCATAAGGCTGGGCCAGGCGGCATTCAGATAGACGAACATCGACCACAAGGTCAGTGCAGCGGCGAGGTAGAGCAGCACCAGGCCAATCGTATAGACCTCGATGCCGAACAGGGGATCGCGGTGGAGCAGCAAAACAATGGCCGTCATCTGGGCCACGGTTTTTACCTTGCCCACCATGCTCACGGCAACGGTGGCCCGGGAGCCAAGTTCCGCCATCCACTCCCTCAGCGCCGATATCGTGATTTCACGCCCGATAATCACCACCGCCGCGATAGACAGCAACGGCCGCGGATCCGCCTCCACAAGAAGGACCAGCGCCGCCGCCACCATCAATTTGTCCGCTACCGGATCGAGAAAGGCGCCGAAGCGCGAGGTCTGCTCCAGACGGCGGGCGAGATAACCGTCGATCCAGTCGGTAATGGCCGCCACCAGAAACACCGTGGCACAGGCCAGGCGCGCCCAGGGAAGCGGCAGGTAGAAAAGCAGAACGAACACGGGGATCAGGACGATCCTCAGCAGGGTCAGCGTGTTCGGCGCGTTGAACAACATGAAACTTCCTTAGTCGCGACCGCGGAGGGCCGCATAGATTCTCTCTGCGAGTGTCTGACTGATGCCTTCGATCGAGGCAATGTCCTCGACGCCGGCCCGCTTCAACTCCTGTAGTCCGCCGAACTGCCTCAGCAACCGGGATCGGCGCTTGGGTCCCACCCCATCGATTTCTTCCAACATCGACTGGCGACGCGCCTTAGCACGACTCTTGCGATGGCCGGTAATGGCGAAACGGTGGGCCTCGTCGCGGATTTGCTGTAGCAACAATAATGCCGACGCGCCCGGCGGGAGTATAAGAGGCGTGCTGCGTCCGGACAAGAAAACCTGCTCCATGCCCGGTTTGCGATCGGGCCCCTTGGCAATACCCAATAGTCCGACACCCTGAATTCCGAGTTCCTCCAGCACCGCTTGAGCCGCCCCGAGTTGTCCCAGGCCACCATCGACTATCACCAGGTCCGGACCCTCCTCTTCCCCGCCACTGACCCGCGCAAAACGTCGCTTTAAAACCTGCGCCATGGCCGCATAGTCGTCGCCCGGTGCCACACCGCGAATGTTGAAGCGGCGATATGCGGACTTGAGCGGACCTTCACGATTGAACACCACACATGAGGCCATTGTTCGCTCGCCGCCGGTATGGCTGATGTCGTAACACTCCATGCGTTCCGGAATGGCGTCCAGCTCGAGAGCGTCCTGCAGGGATTCGTAGCGCTCCAGCATGCCGGCCTGCCCTTGAAGGCGCGCCACCAGCGCCGTAGCCACATTGACCTCGGCAAGCCGCATCCAGCGTAGCCTTTCGCCGCGCAGTCGCGACCGGATGGGCACCTTGCGCCCCTCCTGCTCCGCCAGCACCTCCTCCAGCAGCCTCCGGTCCGAAGGATCATGAGACACCAGGATTTCCGCCGGTACCGCACCCTGCAGATAGTGCTGGGCAATGAAGGCGGAAATGACCGCTGGCGGATCGTCATCTTCACCCGACTTGGGGAAAAACGACTTGTTGCCGAGATTACGTCCACCGCGCACCAGAAACAGCTGAACGCAGGCCTTTCCGCCGGTCACCGCGCAGGCAAGGATATCGATATCGCCCCTCTCGCCGCTGACGAACTGCCTTTCCTGAATCCGGCGTAGCGTGGCGATCTGATCCCGGAGTCGAGCAGCCTCCTCGTACTCCTCGGCAGCCGCTGCCGCCTCCATGCGCTGAACCAGCTCGTCCACCACCTGCCCCGCGTCGCCCTCGAGAAATCGTGTCGTATCCTGTACATCCCGGGCGTAGTCAGCGGTATCGATCAGGTCCACGCAGGGACCGCTACAACGTTCGATCTGATGCTGGAGGCAGGGCCGGCTACGATTGCGGAAAAAACTGTCGTCGCACTGGCGCACGGGAAACACCTTCTGGAGCAACTGAAGGGTTTCACGAACCGCCCCCGCACTGGGATAGGGTCCGAAATAGCGTCCGGGCGCTCGGCGGGCCCCGCGATGAAACGCCAGCTTCGGGAATTTTCCTTCGGACAGATGGAGATAGGGGTAACTTTTGTCGTCTTTAAGCAGGATATTGTAGCGCGGCTGAAGGGCCTTGATCAGATTGTTTTCGAGGAGCAGGGCCTCGGCTTCGGTATGGGTTACCGTAACCTCGATGTCCAGAATCCGGCTGACAAGGCGCTGCAGGCGCACATTGTGTGAACGGGTGAAATAGCTGGCTACGCGACGCTTGAGGTCCTTTGCCTTGCCCACGTAGAGCACCTCGGCATCGGCGCCAAGCATGCGGTAGACACCGGGACGGCGCGGCAGGGTGCGCACAAAGCCGGTGGGATCGAATGCCGCGCCGCTTGCTCCCAAGGATTCACTCCGGCGGAGCCATCAAGGCCCTTGCCCGCGCCACCACGGCTTCGAACATGACCGGGGTAAGCCGCCGCGTCTGGGTGTTGTACCGACTGCAGTGGTAGGAATCCAGGAGGGTTCCGATGCCCTCAAGCCGATGCTCCGCCCCGTGTCCGAAGGGAAAATCTTTCTGGCGCAAGCCCAGGGCGGCTATTACGGCCTTGTGGGCAATGGTGCCCAGGGCGAATACGACACCCCCGGCACTCAGGTTTGACAGTTCCCGACGCAGAAACGGCAGGCAATTGCTTACTTCGGCGCCTACGGGCTTGTTTTGCGGCGGCACACAACGCACGGCATTGGTGATGCGGCAACCGGTAAGCCGCAATCCATCGTCGACGGAGACGGATTCGGGTGCGCTGGCAAATCCTTCCCGGTGCAGGGTGCGGTAAAGCAGCTCTCCGGCAAAGTCTCCCGTAAAGGGGCGGCCCGTGGCGTTCGCGCCGTGCAGACCTGGCGCCAGCCCGACCACCAATAGCCGCGGTATCGGCTCGCCGAAGGAAGGCACCGGGAGCGCAAAGTAGTCCGGGTGGGACTGCCTGATTTCATCGAGGAACCCCGACAGTCGCTCGCAACGTTGACAACCGGGGTCGAAGGCAGCGCCTTCGTGCAGGGTCACCGCAATTCCACGACGCCGTGGCGCAAGGCAAAGTGCGTCAGTTCAACGTCGTTGGTGACACCGAGCTTTTCGTAGAGACGATGCCGGTAGGTACTGATGGTCTTGGGACTCAGGCAGAGGCGGTCGGAGATTTCCTGGTTGCCCACGCCCTTGGTGATCATGAGCATCACCTGGAGTTCGCGCGAAGAAAGACGTTCAACAGGGGATTCGGAGCCATCCGCGGACAACTGGGAAAGCGCCATGCGCTGGGCCACATCGCGGGAAACGAAGGGCTGGTGACGCACTGCCGATCTGACCGCTTCGGTCAATTCATCGGCGGGGCAGCCTTTGGAGACGAACCCCACGGCGCCGGCATCGTGCAATTGTGCCGGGAAGGGATCGTCACTGAGCGCCGTCACCGCCACCACCTCGACGCGCGGAAAACGCCTGCGGATGGTGCGCGTGGCCTCGATGCCGCCGATTCCCGGCATCTTCAAGTCCATCAGGACCACATCCGGCGACAGCTCTTCCGCCTTGGCCAGAGCCTCTTCGCCAGATTCCGCTTCGCCCACGACCTCCATGTCCTCGGCTTGCGCAAGAATACTGCAGACGCCACCCCGAACAAGCTGATGGTCATCTACCACAAGAACCCGAATCATTATTTTTTGAACCCGCGTTTTCTCTGTCCGGAGGACAGGTTTACTTATAATTAGAGTTTATAATGGTGTCATGTCAAGAAACTGGCGTCACTTTGACGCAAATACCCCATCCAGCACAAGCACTAACCACTGTTTTTTTACCTATGTCTGAAACACCCGCTCTCCCCGGACTCTTTAGGCGCCTTGCCGCCCTGTTATACGACAGCGCCGCGCTTTTTTCCGTGCTGTTCGTGGCCAGCGCCCTGGTGGTCGTACCAGCGCAAATGGTCTGGGGAATCACCAATATCAGCGATCATGTGCTGTTTCAGGTACTTCTGGGACTGGTCGTACTGGTCTTTTACGGCTGGTTCTGGACCCACGGCGGGCAGACGCTGGGGCTTCGGGCATGGCATATGCGAATGGTCCGGATCGACGGTGGCAAACCGGGCTGGACAGACGTACTGAAGCGCATCGGTGCGCCCGTTCTCTTGTGGCTGCCCGGACACCTGGGATTGACGTATTTCGGATTCGATCCCGCACAGGCGGCACTGATCGCGCTGATCCCGTTCGGGACCGGCCTGCTTTGGATACTGGTCGACAAGCGAAAACTGGCCTGGCACGACCATCTCTCCGGCACGCGCCCTATTCTCGCCCGCGACTGAAAGCCACCCCTAGATCAGGCTCAGCGCAGTTGGCGCATGTAGTACAGGGTGACCGCCAGGAAAACCATCGCCGGCGCCCAGGCCGCAAGGACCGGCGGCACCTCGTACACGAGGGCGGTGAATGAGGCGGCGCGATTCAGCATCACGTACACCGTGCCGGTCACAGCACCGGCCAGGATTCGCTGACCGATATCCACGTTCCGCAAGTTGCCCAGCACGAACGCCACTGCAAGCACCAGCAGAATCAGTGTATTGACGGGGGTGGTCACCTTACTCCACAAAGCCACCTCGTACTCGGGACGGAACTGCTCGTTCTCCGCCAGGAACTGCAGGTACTGATAAAGATCGAAGGCCGACATCACGTCCGGCTTGATGGCGACCAGATCCAGAAACGCCGGCTTGATCGTCAGGGGGGAGGCCCATTCCTGCTGCGTGTCAACGCGGATTTCTTCGGGTGACACGTTGGAATGGATGACACCGCTGAGCATCCAGGTGCCATCGGCGTATACACCATCCCGCGCATAGGTCATGGTGTTGAGTTCCCATTGATCATCAAGCTCGTAGATGAAAACGTTGCCCAGGGTGCCGTCGGGGAAAACCTTCCTGATATTGACGAAACGGTTGCCGTCCCTCAACCAGTAACCGTGACGGGTGTGAAGAATGGACGGCTGATTGGTGCGTTCGGCCTTGAATAACTCCGCCTTGTGCTCTGCCGCCGGCACGACGAACTCGCTGAGAATGCCGGCAAATACCACCAGAAGAAAGCCCGCCATGATGACTGAGCCCAGGATACGCCAGACAGAAACGCCGGCTGCGCGGATCGCCGTCAACTCCGAATGACGCGCCATGCCTCCCAGCGCCAGCAATCCACCGAGTAGTGCGGCAACAGGAAACACCTCGATCATGAAGCCCGGCGATTTGAGCAGGGTGACCTGGACGGCGTTGATCACGTTGAAGTCGCCCTCTCCCGTGTCACCCGACTCATCGACGAAATGATTGAAAAGGCGCAGGCTCATCAGTACCAGAAGCGCTACCGCCGTCCACAGAATGACGGTCCGTGCGATATAGCGGTCGAGGATTCTCACGCGCGGCGCCTGCGGTTTCGCAATCGATGCTTGAGGTCCCGTCGCGCCAGGTAAATCGCCAATAACAGCATCATGGTCGGCACCCACCAGGTCCCCATCCAGGCCGGCGTCACCTCCTTGAGCATCCAGGTCCCCGCCACCTGGCTCAGTCCGGCACCCACCAGATAGACCATAACCGCCATCACCACGCGACCGTAAACCCCCTCCCGGGGCATCGACCGGCTCAGCGGAACCGCGAGAAAGGTGAAGGCCACCAGCGTCAGCGGGTGCGACAAGCGGTTTTGAAGCTCTGCGGAGGCCTTCAGGGAGTCTTCCTGCCACAAGGCGGAAGTGGCCCAGGTGCTATATCGTTTGCGCAGATTGCCGGTGTCGGTGGGATTGATCCACATGGAGTACTCACCGAACGTGGCCACCGTCATCGCGGGGTCGGGGATATTGCCTTCGAAGCGGGTACCGTCCTCCAGCGTGACCACCCGCAACCCGCTCTCCTCATCACGGCTGTGGTAGCCACGCGCCGCCGTCGCGATCGCCACCTTACCGGGTTCGCGATGCTGGACAAAAAGATGCGTCAGGGTGCTCTTGTCCTCGGTGCGTGATTCCGCGTAAAAAACAATATCACCGCGGTTCGACTCCAGGAAACGGCCGGCATCCATGGCGGCAACAATCACCGCGTCCTTCTGCTCCTGTTTGATACGGTTGGAAAGGTAGGAAATCGAGGGATAGAGAAATACCGACAGCCATACGGTGACGAGCACCATCGGCAGACCCAATACCAGCATCAGCCGGTAAAGGCGCGCCGTGCCTATTCCGGCCGTGGCCAGCACCATCATCTCGTTATCACGATACATGCGACCGAGCACGAACAGCGTGGCGAAAAAGAAGGCGGGTGGAATCAGCCTGCCACCCAGGCGGAGAATCTCCAATCCAAGGAGGTTGAACACCACCTCGTTTGCAATATCCCCCTCGGCGGCCAGTTGCAGCAGCTTGACAAAACTGCCGCCCACAAGGACGAGCAGGAGAATCGCAACAATCGCGAGAAAAACCTTGAAGATTTCGCGGGTGATATAGCGATCGATGAGGGTTACGTGGTTCACCTGGCCGCGCCGCTGGACGAATCAGAATTGCTGCTGCATCCTAACAGAACGTGCAACATCAACTGTATAGAGTTGTAAAGGAATCCCCATGCTGTTTCAGGTCAAGACCGCTGACGTCACCCAGCTTCGATGCGCAACGCTGGTTCTCGGTGTTTTCGCCAAGCACAAACTCCCTGCCATCACTGCCGCGGTCGACGAAGCCACCGGAGGCACGCTGGCCCGCCTGCTGAAAAAAGGCGACATGGCCGGTGAATGCGGGCAAACGGCGCTGTTTTACGATCTCCCCGGCGTTACCGCTGAACGGGTGGTGTTACTGGGCCTAGGCGAATCCAAGGACTTTTCAGCAGCGGTGCTGCGCAAGGCGCTGGATGCGGTTTTTCCCCAGATCAACGCCAGCGGCGCGCGGGACGCGGTCGTTTCGCTGCCGATCGGGTCGCTGGATGACGGTCACCACGATATCGGCCGTGACATTGCCATATCAGCCGTATTGGCCACCTACCGTTTCGACCGACTCAAGACCGAACCGAAACCGCCGGCGAAACCCCTGAACCGCGTCACGGTGATGGGCGACGACTCACACGCCGTCAAAGGTTTGAAAAAGGGGCTGTCTCAAGGCCAGGCCATTGCCAACGGCATGGTTCTGGCGCGCGATCTGGCCAATCTTCCCGGCAACATCTGCACGCCCACCTATCTGGCGGATCAGGCAAAAACCATCAAGCGTGGCGTCAAAAAGATGCGCGTCAAGATCGTTGACGAAAAGGAAATGAAATCACTGGGAATGGGGTCCCTCCTCTCGGTCTCCAAAGGCAGCCGCGAACCGGCCAAGCTGATTGTGCTCGACTACCGTGGCGGCAAGAGCAGCGAAAAACCCGTGGTGCTGGTCGGCAAGGGACTGACCTTCGACGCGGGCGGCATCTCGCTCAAGCCCGCTGCCGAAATGGACGAAATGAAGTACGACATGTGCGGCGGGGCATCCGTACTCGGCGTCATGCAAGCCTGCGCGGAACTGGAACTACCGCTCAATGTGATCGGCCTGGTGCCCACTTCGGAAAACCTGCCGGACGGCGCCGCCAACAAGCCGGGCGACATCGTCACCTCCATGTCCGGTCAGACCATAGAGATCCTCAACACCGATGCCGAGGGGCGCCTCATTCTCTGCGACTCCCTCACCTACGCGGAGCGCTTCGAACCCGCCGCGGTGGTGGACATCGCCACGCTCACCGGTGCCTGCGTGATCGCACTCGGCGGTCATGCCACGGGGCTGTGGAGCACCGATGATCGCCTCGCAGAAGGGCTGTTGTCGGCCGGCCAGTCCACCGGCGACCGTGCCTGGCGCATGCCCTTATGGGAGGACTACCAGCCGCAACTCAACAGTAATTTCGCCGATATGGCCAACATCGGCGGCCGCCAGGGCGGCGCCATCACTGCCGCCTGTTTTCTGTCCCGTTTCGCGAAAAAGTTCAAATGGGCCCATCTCGACATCGCGGGAACGGCCTGGATTAGCGGCAAGGAAAAAGGCGCTACGGGCCGCCCGGTGCCGCTGTTGGTTCAGTTCCTCCTCGATCGCGCACGTCAGGGCGGCTGACAGCGGCAACATGACGCGCATCGATTTCTACATTCTCGACGAAGGTGGTCGCAGCGACCGCTTCCACCTTGCCTGCCGTATCACGGAAAAGGCCTGGAGTTCAGGCCACCGGGTATTGATTCACACCGCGTCCCTGCAAGACGCCAGGTACCTGGACAGCCTGTTGTGGACCTTTCGCGAACGGAGTTTCATCCCACACGGCATTCTTGGCGAGGCGGAACCCGAGGCCAACCCGGTGCTCATCGGTCACGGCACCGACGCCGGCGACGAGGAAGACGTTCTCGTCAATCTGGCGCCCTCGGTGCCGGAATTCTTCAGCAAGTTCGAACGTGTCATCGAGCCCGTGGACGGCGATGCCGGGATGCGCAACGCCAGCCGCGAACGCTATCGCTTTTACCGCGACCGAGGCTATCCCCTGCACAACCGGAAAATTTCACAATAACCACCGGAACAAGGCCATGTCAGCGCGGATAAAACGGAGCTGTCGGCCCTAGGTCAGCAGGCGAAACATGGAGACCACGGTAACGGCGCTGGCCAGGCTGGTGGCGAAGACCAGCTTGGAGGCGAGCCGGGCGTCGCAGCCGTAGCTGCTGGCCAACACCACCGTCAGCAGAGCCGAGGGCATAGCCGCCTCCAGCACCAGAACCTCGACCTGGACAGCACTCATCTCAAGGGCCAGGGAGGGGAGCCAGACCATTACCGGCTTCAAGATCAGCTTTATGGTGCAGACCAGCGCCACCAGGCCGAGCAGCGACTTGACCCCCTGGAAATGCAGCAACACCCCCACGGTCAGGGCCACCAGGAAGGTGTTGGCGGAACCCAGCAACCCCAGGGCCTGAAACGGAACGTCGATATAGGGCCCAGCCGTTGGCAACTTCAGGATCGACCAGATCAGCCCCGAGACCACCGAGAGAAAGATAGGCGAACGGAAGAATTTCAACGCCTCCGTCAGTCGCCCGCCGGCTTGTTCGTGCCCACTGCCAAAATAGAGTGCGATCATCGTTCCAAGAATAAACAGCGCCGGTCCCACCCCCAGTTCGGAGATGACCACCGCCTCAGCGATGGCCTGCATGTCACCGCCGTAGACTTGGCTGATAAGGGCATAGCCAAGCAGGGAAGAGCTGCCGAAGCCCGCCGTCAGCACCACTGCGCCCAGCTGGGGCGACGCCAGCCCCATCCGTCTCCCCGCCAGCCAGGCCAACACCAGGCAGACGATCTCGGCCACCAGCATCACCAGAGCCAGAAGCGCGTACTCCCAGTGCAGGACCGACTTCGCCAGAGAGACGAAGATCAGGGCGGGAAGGGTCACATGGGTGACCAGCTTGGAGAAAAGCGGTCCCTGCTGCTCCTTCACCAAACCGATGTGCCGCAGCACCATGGCCAGGCAGATCAATCCGACCAGAACAACGATGGAGGTGATGACCCGGGTTTGAATATCCACTGCAGTAGGTTAGCCGATCCGGCTCGCTTCATGAGCAGCCGGCACTGACGCCCCGTTTCTCGCTTGACCCTTTGGGTGAATGTTCAGCTCGTTCACCTGCACCGTCCTGCCCTGTAATTGCCTGTCCAGCGCAAATCCTGACTGCTCCTTCCGGTATGAACGATCCATCGCCTGGTCAGCCCTTTTTCCAGGCCACCTGGTTTCTGAGATAAACCGGCAGCGCTTCATCTGCCGTCACCACGTCGCCGCTGGAAAAACGCGGTACGCCCAGTAGCAGGGCATCCCGCGCATGGCAGTGAGTCTGGGATAGACTCCCGACAATTGAGCGCCCTGTCGTTGGCTCAGTACATCGGTATAGGCCTCCCAGCCGCTGCCGGCACCCACCCATTGTCCATCGGGGGCCTGGGGTACGGCGTCGGGCGCGCACACCAGTTCCTCTCCCTCGATGCGCATCAGGCCGTTGGCGTCGGCCACACAGGTCGCCCAGTAGATCTCGCCCATGCGCGCGTCGAAGGCCGCCAGCACCCTGTCGGCTCCCAGTTCCCGCAAAACGCCCTGGGCAAGAATCTCCAGCGTCGATACCGGTACAACAGGAAGGTCGAGCCCATAGGCCAGGCCCTGCGCAACCCCCGTGGCGATTCGCACCCCCGTGAATGAACCCGGGCCACGTCCGAAGACCACCCCGTCCAGATCCGCCCTGGCAACCCCCCCATCGGCCAACACCTCACCAAGCATTGGAAGGATCAACTCACTATGGGCACGCGGCGCGATGGCAAATCGCTCAAAAACATCTCCGTCAGACCAGAGGGCGGCCGAGCAGGCCTCGGCAGAGGTTTCGATGGCAACAAGATTCATTCGGCATATCCTGCAAAAAAGGCCTTTACGTCGTCCAGCTCACGGGTACGGGAAAACGGCGGCATGGCATCGAGAAAAACCCGGCCGTAGGATTTGGACAGCATGCGCGGATCACAGGTCATGAGTACGCCACGGTCGTTTTGATCGCGGATGAGTCTTCCGGCACCCTGCTTGAGCGAGATCACCGCTTGCGGCAGTTGATAGTCCATGAACGGATTTCGGCCACGATTGCGAATCGCGTCCAGACGAGCCTGTAACACTGGATCACCCGGGGCGGAAAAAGGCAATTTGTCGATGATGACACAGGAGAGCGCATCGCCGGCCACGTCGACCCCTTCCCAAAAACTGCCAGTGCCAAGCAGCACCGCATTCCCCAGCGAACGAAACCGCTCCAGCAATTCGGTGCGCGGTGCGTCACCCTGAACGAGCAATGGATAGTCAAACTTGCCTTGCAGCAGGCGCGCCGCCTCGCGCAACGCACGATGGCTGGTAAACAGCAGAAAGGTTCTGCCACCACTGGCCCTGATGACCGGCAGTGCCTGCTCCACGACCGCCCCGGTAAACCCTCGATCACGAGGATCGGGCAATCCGCGGGGCACATACCATAAGCCCTGGCTGGCGTAGTCGAACGGGCTGTCCCATTGGGAGGTGTCCGCATCTTCCAAGCCGAGTTGATCCTCGAAGTGCTTAAAGCTTTTTCCCACCGCCAGGGTCGCCGAGGTAAATATCCAACTCGCCGTGTGACGAGACATCTGCTCCCGGAAGGTCGCCGAGATATCGAGTGGCGTCCGACTCAGACGAAAACCCAACCGCGTGGTCTCGAACCAGCGAATAGCGGCGTCGGCATTTTCGGCATCGACCACGCTATCCATGGCCGTGGCCAGGGTCTCGCATCGCTCAAGGCAGGCATCGAGACCGCGTCCGCGGCCTGACAGCGCGCCCAGCACGTCTTCGAGCGACTCTACTCGCGCGCGCACCAGCTGCAGCGCCTGAATCAGGTGCGGTGCCTGCTGAAACTCCGCCCAGGCACCACGTCGCTCCTCCACGCCGAACAGCAGGCGAAAGTCACGTACGGCCTTCTGCAATGCCGCTGACGCCTCTGGAAGCTCCGGCAGGTCACCCGCCTCGGACCGATATTCCGTTTCCGCGTCGCGGGCAAGTTCCTGCAGTTGTCGCGCGCTGACGCTGATACCGAAAAACTGGCTGGCCACATCGGGCAGTTGGTGGGCTTCGTCGACAATAAAACAGTCGGCCGATGGAAGCAGTTCGCCGAAGCCTTCCTCTTTCAGGGCGAAGTCGGCACACAGCAGGTGGTGATTGATGACCACCAGATCGGCCTCCTGGGCCTGGCGCCGCGCCTCCACCAGAAAGCAGCTGTCGAAAGCCGGACACTCGCTGCCCAGACAATTGTCGGTCGTGGACGTGACCAGCGGCCACACCGCGCTGTCCTCTTCGATTGCGGTCAATTCCGCGATATCGCCACGACGGGTCTGGTGAGCCCAGCCACGAATACGGGCCAGCAGGTCCATGATCTGTGGTACTCGTGCGCGAGGGTCGTCCACCGCCGTTTCCATCCGGTGCAGGCACAGATAATTGGCCCGCCCCTTGAGCAGCGCTGTTTTGACCGCGGTGCCAAGCGCCTCGCTGAGGCGGGGCAGATCACGCAGAAACAGCTGGTCCTGAAGATTCCGGGTACCCGTGGAAACAATGACCTTTCGGCCTGACTGCAACGCTGGCGCCAAATAGGCGAATGTCTTGCCGGTTCCGGTGCCCGCCTCGGTCAGTAACAGGGATTGATCCGCAATGGCCTGTGCCACCACCCTGGCCATGCCAAGCTGCTGGTCACGGACCTGAAACCCCGGAAACCGTTGCGCCAGCAGACCCTCGGCACCGAGTAGCTCTTCAAGACCGGCGTCAGTCACGAATGCAATTCACCGGTCCGGACCCAGTTCGGGATCTTGCCCGCCGGCCAATCGGAATTTCGGCAGGGGAAAGGTCGGATCTCCAAGAAAGCTTCCTGTATTGCCCGCCGGCACTAGCTGGCCGCCCGGGATAATTACCATCGGCAACCTCAGCAACGGCAAGGCATTCATCTGTGAGGCGTCACGACAAACTGCGGATTGATACCCGCCACAAGCGCTGGGATTCTACCACCCGGCAACCCAGGTCCTGCGGCTTCCGAGCAGTTTCTTTATACCCACCTGAAAAATACTGTTGCACGCAGGGATTGTCGGATGCCCTTCAACAGGCTAAAAACCACACTGGACGCAGCAAAAGGATGCTGCGCTGCCAATTTCACCAAAGGAACACAATTATGCTGGTCAAAGACATCATGACGTGCGGTGTGCGATCTGTAACGCCCGACACCCCGCTAACCGAAGTGGTTTCACTGATGTGCCTCAACCGCTATAGCGGGCTGCCCGTGGTCGATGGCGACAAACTGGTGGGTATCGTGGCCGAAAAAGACGTGCTGGCACGGATGTTCCCCAGCCTTGAGGAACTGATGGGCGGCATGGCGGCGATTAATCCCGACGAATTGATGGGACGCTACAAAGAGGTTGTGCAACTCAAGGTGTCAGACGTGATGGCGTCCGACCCGATCTCCGTCAGTCCCGACATGCACGCGTTGCGCGCGGCAGCCGTGATGGCCAGACACAAATTCCGACGCATTCCGGTTGCCAGCGACGGGGAACTGGTGGGCATGCTCAGCGTTGGAGACGTCCACAAAGCGATCTTCCATGCGAACCTGGTGACTAACTTCACCCCCCGTTAAAACCACCCCGATCACCCCGCACGACGAACATCGTCGACATCCGGCACCTGGAGCAGTTTTTCGCGCAATCGCTCCAGTTGGTGGATGTTTGAAATCTGGACGGTAAACCGCATCCCTGCCCGATGGTTCTTGACATCGGAATGGGTCTTAACGTCAGTCACATCCACATCTTCGTTTGAGAACACCGCGGTGATATCGCGTAGCAGGCCCTTGCGATCCGCGGCGTGGATCTGGAGATCCACGGCGTAGGCCGCGCCATCTTCGGCGTTGGCCCACATCACATCCACCAATCGGCCGCGATTCTCGGCATCAAGACCGGTAACGACCCGGCAATCCGCCCGATGCACGGTCACGCCCCGACCGCGGGTGATGAAACCGACAATGGGGTCCTGTGGTACAGGTTTGCAACAGCGGGCCAGCGTCGTCATCAGGTCACTGACACCCTCGACCACCACCTGACCGCCCGACTTTCGTGACGCGCTGCGCCGGCGTCGCGGTATCTCATCCGCTTCATCGCGTTCAGGCGGCGCGACCGCCCCCTGCCTTGGCGCACCCGAACCCGCCACCTGTACGGCGGATACATCGCCACGACCGATAGCCGCATACAAGTCGTCCACGCCCTGTAGATTGAACCGTTGCAGCGCTTCTGTGAGATTCGGACGCTCGCGGGCAAGGCGCGACAATTCCCGCTCCACGGCGGCCTTGCCCGCCGCCAGGTGTTTCTCGTAATCCTGATGCTTGAACCACTGACGCACACGGTTTCGCGCGCGAGTCGTCTTGAGGTAACCATGATGCGGACTCAGCCAGTCGCGACTCGGCCCGCCCTCCTTCACCGTGAGGATCTCCACCGTGACACCGCTTTCCAGCCGATGGGTCAGCGGCACCATCCGGCCATCCACCTTGGCACCCCGGCACCTGTGCCCCACCGAGGTATGTACGGCATAGGCAAAATCCAGCGGCGTGGCGCCGAAAGGCATCTCGATCACCTTGCCTTGTGGCGTTAAGACATAAACCAGCGACGGTTCGAGGGCCTGGTCCAGATCACGCGCCAGGACCGAGTCCGAATCTCCCTCATCTCTCGACTCGAGCCACTGGCGCAACCATTGGATACGCCGTTCGAGATGATTGGTGCCGGCCCTTTGCTCCTTGTAACGCCAGTGGGCGGCGACTCCACGTTCGGCATGTTCATGCATATCGTGGGTCCGGATCTGTATCTCGAGCGGCTTGTCTTCGGGGCCGACCACCACCGTATGGATCGACTGATAGAGGTTGGCCTTGGGCGTGGCGATGTAGTCGTCGAATTCACCCGGTATGTGGCGCCACAGGCCATGCACAGTACCCAATGCTGCGTAACAGTCGGCCACGTCATCCACGAGCACCCGTACCGCGCGCACATCGAAGATATGGCCGAAGTCGATATCCTTGTTGCGCATTTTTCGCCAGATGCTGTAGATGTGCTTGGGCCGGCCGCTGATCTGGGCCTTGATGCCCGCCTCGGCAAAGGCGTCTTCAAGCAAGCCCCGCACCTTGGCCAGGTAATCGAAGCGTTCCTGGCGCTTGCCGTCCAGCTTACGGGCGATGTCCCGATAGTCGTCGGGCTCAAGGAATCGGAGGGACAGGTCTTCCAGCTCCCATTTCATCTGCCAGACGCCGAGCCGGTTGGCAATGGGGGCAAAAATGTCCCTCGTGTTCCGACTGTACTGCTGCTGGATAGCCTCGGGCAGACAACCCAGTCGGCGCATCAGATGAATGCGCTCGGCCAGCAACAGCAGGATGACCCGCACATCGTTGGACATGTCCAGAAACAGGCGGCGCAGGTTTTCCGCATGATCGTCCTTCGCCGTTTCCCGCGCGGCCAGCACGTCCGGCACCAAACGTTCAATGCGGACCATATCCCTGACCATATGGGAAACCTCGGTCCCGAACCGGGTTTCGATCTCTTCGACAGTGGCAAGCTCGCGTGCCACCAGGCGGTGCAGGACTGCCGCCGCGAGGGTCTCATCGTCCATGCCGATGCGGGCCAGGATATCGGCGATACTCAGCCCGTAGAGGGCGATCTGCTGGCCGGTGCGTTCCGTATCTCCGCCGAATCTCTCCAGGGCCATGGCGCAGGCATCGGCCAGACGTGCCCTTGATTTGCCATCGGCCGCGGCTGTCGGCAGCTGATCAAGCCAGTTTTTCAGGCTGTCCGGGCCAAGCCGTTCCCGGGGCAGTGTTGTGGCAATACTAACCATCGCTAGCCGTTCCAATCCGCTTCGGGTGTCCCTGGAACCCACAGCGCACCGCTAATCTCACCGCTGCGCTTCCATACCCATTCGGCGTTTCCTGCCGTTCAATCAAGCACGTGACTGACCAGCCCGTCCGCCAGCTTTGGCTCAAACCAGGTGGATTTCGGCGGCATCACCTCGCCGGCATCGGCGACGGCCATGAGGGCTTCCATGGTGGTGGGATACAGGGCAAAGGCCACCGCCCAGTCCCCGCTGTTAACGCGCGTTTCGAGTTCGCCGAGTCCGCGAATCCCGCCGACGAAATCGATGCGGGTATCGCGGCGTTGATCGGATATGCCCAGTATCGGATCGATGAGATTGTCGGCCAGCAGACTGACGTCGAGGCTGGCAACGGGATCATCGGGGATGCGGGCGGAATCCAGTCGTAGACGATACCAGCGCCCGGCCAGATACATGCCGAATTCCGCCGGTGCGCCGGGCTTTACCGCCTGATCCGCAGGCTCGAGGTCGAACACCCCGGCCACCTGCGCCAGAAAACCGGCTTCGTCCAGCCCGTTGAGATCGGCCACCACGCGATTGTAATCGAGGATGCTCATCTGGTCGTGAGGGAACACCACCGTCAGAAAATAATTGTAAGACTCATCGCCGGTGTGATTCGGGTTGGCCTCGCGCCCGGCATTTCCCACCCGCGACCCCGCCGCCGAACGGTGGTGACCGTCGGCCACGTATAACGCATCCATCGCGTCGAAGGCCGAGGTCAGTTTGTTGACACTGTCTTGATCGCTGATTACCCACAGCTCGTGACGAACGCCGTCCCGTGAGGCGGTGACGTCAACCGCCGGATCGGCACTCACCACCTGACGCAGCAGGTTATCGACGATTTCGTTTGCCTTGTAGACCAGGAAGACCGGCCCGGTCTGGGCATGCAGGGCCTCGATCTGGCGGACCCGATCGTCTTCCTTCACCGGCCGGGTGAATTCGTGTTTCTTGATCCGGTCGTTGTCATAGGCCTCCACCGAGGCCGCGGCCACCAGGCCGGTTTGCACATGGTCTCCCATCGTCAACCGGTACGCGTAGTAGCAGGGTTGTGCATCCCGGACCAGCACACCCTCGTCCATCATCCGCGCAAGATTCTCCGCCGCTTTGGCATAAACCTCGGGTGCATAGGGATCGACACCCTCAGGCAGATCGATTTCGGGCCGCGAAATATGAAGAAAGCTCCAGGGTCGCCCCTCCGCCAATTCACGGGCCTCGCCGGTACTGACAACATCGTAGGGCGGCGCAACCACCTCGGCGGCTCGCCCCGGCGCGGGGCGCAGGCCGGAAAAGGGCTTGATCAGGGACATGAGGATTCCTCGATGGACGTGGTAAAAGCGGAATTGTTTCAGATGCTAAACAACAGTTCAAAACCGATGGCGGTTATTCGATGGATAAACGTATCCTGCCGACCAGGTGATGAATGGAAAAACGCACCGGCGTCCGCCCGGCATCATCCGCTATCCATACGTACAACGGTGGAGGATTCTGGGCACCCTGTCGGTGTCGCTGCTCTTCGACCCGCAATCTCCAGGCGCTCCATTGGCGCGAGTCGGTTTCAATGATTTCCTTGTCCTCCACGGTCACCTGGAAGGTGAGCGACCCCTTGGGTCCCGCACCCGCCCGGGTCCAGGACGCGCCCGGAGCCAGATCCATGGCGCGCAGGATGTCCAGTCCGCCGAGCCGGTCGACGGCCGGCAAAATCATTGGTACTTCGCGGCTGTTCTTGACTCTCAGGGACCGAACCGCCTCTATCGACCCATCGTGGACCCAGGCTGAAACCGCTGCTGGTGGTGTATCACCGTCGTCGTCGAAATCGTAACGAATGGCCCCGTCCTTGCGTCCCTGCAGCCACAACATGCGATGTCGCCAGGGATAGCGTCCCGCGAGCCCGGCATCTCGACGATTGCGCAGTTCCTCGAAGACCAGGGTCTGCTGTTTGTCAGGGTCGTAAGCGGTCCGGTAGAGATAACGCAGCGGATAAGAGACTCCAGCGCCGGTGCTGATTCGGAGGTCATCCACACCTCGGTTTGCCGACAGCCAGCCCCGCCCGGGCCATCCACGATATCCTTCGAGGTGACGGTAACCGTACCCACCGTTACCCAGGCAAACAGCGTCAGAGCGCTGTTCAATTCCGCACGATAGGTGAAGCTTTCTGCCGCTCCGGCACCGCCCGCGAAAACCGCCAGCAGGACGACTACCGAGACCCGGGCTCGAGCCCGCCATGATTGCAGCTTGTTCAGGGGTTAAACTCCCGTCATCAGATTCCACTGGTATTTAGAGCAGGCTGACCCGTATGCGTTCAATCAATGCCCGAACTTGCGATCCGAGCCTGCGCATCGAAACCCTGTTCCCGGTGTACCAAGTCCAGATCCCGGACAGTACCGGACTCAACCGCCGCCTGGGCGCCGCATTCCAGCGTCTGCTGGACGACCCTTCAACGCGCCGCAGCCACCTGTTCCACGGCCGCTACGAAAACATCTATCCTGACCGGCAGCATCTGCCGGAAATCGAACCCCTGATCGGTCACGTGGAGTCGGCAGCGGCTGAAATACTGGATTGTTCAGCCCGTCTGAAAACCGGCTTCTGGTTCAACCAGATGGCCCCCGGCGACGTCACCACATTGCACAGTCACGACGACGACGACGAACTACTGTCCACGGTGTATTACCTGGACGTGCCGCGGGCATCGGGCCGGTTGTTATTCCATCACGGACAATCGACGCTCCATGTCACCCCGGAACCGGGCCTGATGCTGCTGTTCCCGCCCGGTTTGCCCCATGAAGTGGAAATCCACCGCGGTGAAGGCACACGGCTTTCCGTTGCCTTCAACACCGGGCTGGCAGGCTGAACGCGTCTCAGCCGCCGTTTAGCGATCATGGTCCGGGGTTAGTCGCCCCCCACCTCCAGGCGCTCCACTTCGGCCAAATTGACGCGACGTCCATCCAGCGTTCTGAAGGTACGGGCCTCGATATCCGTGCGGTAAGCCTCGTATTCCACGGCCGCGCCGGTGGCGGAATTGATAACCCGCACCGGCAGGATCTCATGGGCAGACCGCCACTCCAGTGTCAGCCAGAGCGCGCTTGCCAGCACGACCAGGCCGATGACGATATAGGCGGTGAAGCGCATCGCTTTCGAGGCGTTGGGCGCGCTGCCGCGAGCAGGCGCCGGCCGGGAACCAAGGTAGCGACTTGAAAATATCACCAATGCAATGATGGCGATCGTGAACAGAATCTTGGTTATCATGGCTGGGTACTCGCAAGTCGGACCAAGGCTCGAGCCAAACCTCCGGCCGCGGGCTGAAGCCGCCATTTTAACCAGACACAGGGAGAACAGGGTGCGAATCCGGTCGTTGGCATATTTCTTTCTGGCGGTCTTGCTGGCGGGCTGCGCCCAGCCGGCCCCGCCTACCATCCCGTTTTACCCCGCTCTGCAAAGGGGCGATCTGGAACAGATCGAACGCCATATTGTGCATGGCACCGACATCGAGGCCATGAGCCCGGACGGCCAACTGCCCTTGCACATCGCCGCGCAGTCGGGCCGCTGGGTGGTGGCCGAAATGCTGTTGAAATATGGCGCCGACATCAATGCGCCCGATAATCAGGGACACAGTCCACTGTTCGTGGCACTGGCTTCCGGCAACTCCCGAATTGCCGAAATGTTCCTCAAAAAGGGCGCCAGTCTCGATGCAGACGCGCTGCTGCGCGAAGCGACAGTGGCAGGCATCAGCGACCGCGACGTGATGAACTTCCTCGTCAAACACGGGGCCGATGTCAACAAGGTCTATGCGGACGGCAAGACACCCCTGATCCTGGCCGTTGAAAACTCCCACAGGCTGGTCACCAAATCACTCATCGGCCGGGGTGCCGACGTGAATCTCACGGACGGTGGAGGCAGATCTCCTCTAAAGGTTGCGGAAGATGTGGACAATCAGGATATTATTCGCCTTCTGTTGCGCAATGGTGCGCTGAGAGAATCCGAAAACTGAATTCGCCATTGGCCCACTCCAGGAGGAATCATGGCATCGACGCCCGATGACCTGACCGTCTCATATACCGAAGACGGCACTGAAAAAGTTAAGGAACTCGACAAGCGCGTCCTCACCAAAGGCGCGTGGACCACGGTTATCTTTCGCTATCAGGACTGGGATGCCAGGAAAGGGGAATACAGCCCCGACAAATACACCATTCGTCGTTACCAGAAACAAAACGGCGAATACCGTCCCAAGTCGAAATTCAATATCTCGAGCAACAAGCAGGCCGAGCAGGTCATCGAAGCGCTCACTGACTGGATAAAAAGCTAGAAACCCGGTGATCAGGCCGGCGGCAGCCCAATTTCGGTCGGCCAGGTTGCCAGGGCTTCGAGAATCCCGGTAGCGCGGGCATCCCCCGCGTGCAGTTTGATCAACTCCTCGATTCGCGTCCTGAATTCAGCAACCGGGGAAACTCCTTCACCGTCGCCTTCCAGTAGCCGTCGCAGACGCCACGCCCGCCATCGATCGGCCTGCTGCGGAGATAGCGTGTCCGGCCAATTCCGCGCCTGGTAGCGGAAAAGCAACTCCCCCAACCTGGAGTCCTCGAAGTCCGACTGAAACTCTGACAGCTTATCCGGGGACGTACGGCGAATGGTTTCCGCCAATTTTCGATCGCCCTCCGAAAGAAAACCGTCGTACAGGGCCAGATCCGGGTCGCTAACCGCGCCGAAACGGCTTTCACTGTAAATCTCCGCCAGTTTTCCGCTCAGGTCAGCGGCCGAGTCCAGACGATCCCGACGCATCCGCGCCTCGTCCAGGTCGATGTTCCACTCTTTGGCCGCTTGCGGGGTAAGGGTGCTGGCGGGAACCAGTACCGGGCACTTGTTGAGGTGCACTTCCTTGAGGGCGACCCGCTGCTGTCCCTCAGGCAACTCGGACAGGGGCGTGTACAGACGATCGCGTAATTGACCGGCATCCAGTTTCAGGAGAGGGTCGGGATCGTGGCGTAAATCGAAGCAGACCACGCTGTTGCGATTGGTGGGATGAGGCGCCAGGGGCACGATCGGACTGATACAACCCAATTCCGCCGGAATCCGGCGTGAGACGTGGAGCATCAATTCGCGCCGGCGCCAGTTCAACAGTTCCGCAGCCTGGCGTTTGCCACGATGGTCAAAGACGTAGGCGTACAATCGCGGCTGGCGCTCCCGCACCAGTCTCGCGAGGGCAATGGTGGCATGTACATCAGCCAAGGCATCGTGGGCACCTTCGTGCGCTATGCCGTTGGCCGCCGTAATTTCCTCCAGACGAAAACTCGGTGATCCGTCGTCTCGTTTTGGCCAGGAGATTCCGTCGGGCCTCAAGGCGCGGGTCAGGCGTACCATATCGATGATGTCCCAGCGCGAATTGCCGTTCTGCCACTCGCGGGCATAGGGATCATAGAAATTTCGATACAGCCCGAACCGCGTCACCTCGTCGTCGAAGCGCAGCGAGTTGTAACCCACACCGCAAGTACCCGGCTTGGCCAGTTCCTGGTGGATGCGCGAAAAGAACGCCGCCTCGTTGACGCCCTCCTCCCTGACCTTCCAGGGTAACAGGCCCGTGACCAGGCAGGCATCCGGCGAGGGTAATATGTCATAGGACGGCGCGCAGTAGCTCATCAGCGGTTCGCCGACAATATTGAATTCCGTGTCGGTTCGAATACCGGCGAACTGGGCAGGCCGATCGCGACGGGGATCCACCCCCCAAGTCTCGTAGTCGTGCCAGTAGAATGTGGTTGCTACCATGGTTTTCTCCCTTTGGCGTTCAGCGGTTCCTTCCGCGCCCGTTGGCATCGAGGATCGGTGCCATTATGCTGCACGCATTAATCCCGGTTCAGCCAGAATAACAACCCAATGGCACTGTCACGCGCGCCCTTTATCGCGGCCTTTCTCCGCTTTGCCGCCGGACTGAGATTCCGCCAACTGTTTTTCATCGCCGCGGGACTCTTTGCCGTTGATCTGCTGATTCCGGACTTGATTCCCTTCGCCGACGAGATTCTGCTCGGACTGCTCACCCTGCTGTTTGGTGCCTGGAAAAAGCACACTCCCGTAGACGTCCTGACCGAGTCCGGCAAGGAGTCGAAGACGGGCGGCAGCCGCCCGGGCATCCATACTGACCCGACCTCGAAAGATCGCCACGACTGAGAAAACTTTCGCTGCAAACAAAAACCGGCCCTATCGGACCGGTTGATTGCCAAATGCCCTCCACCAGAAGGACTGCTGTGGGGTCAGACCTTTTCTTTGATTCTCGCCGCTTTACCGGTACGACCACGAAGGTAGTAGAGCTTGGCGCGGCGAACGTCGCCACGGCGCTTTACCTGAACCTCGGCCACCGTTGGACTGTAGGTCTGGAAAACACGCTCGACACCCTCTCCATGGGACATTTTGCGTACCGTAAACGAGGAATTGAGACCGCGGTTACGCTTGGCGATGCAGACGCCCTCAAAGGCCTGCAAACGCTCGCGAGTGCCTTCCTTGACCTTGACCTGGACGACCACGGTATCACCCGGACCAAAATCCGGAACCTCGCGGGTCATCTGCTCGGTTTCGAGTTGTTGAATGATGTTACTCATGGTCGTTGCTCCTGAATTTCTCGTTACGCACTCTCGTGCGCCGCTATGTATTCGTCCAATAGCCGGCGTTCCTCATCGGTCAGCCCGCGTGTCTCCAGCAAATCCGGTCGACGGATCCATGTCCGCCCCAAGGACTGCTTCAGACGCCAGCGGCGAATCGCCTGATGATCGCCGCTCATTAAAACCTTTGGTACCCCAAGACCCTCGACGGACTCGGGCCTTGTGTAATGCGGGCAGTCCAGCAAGCCGTCCGTGTAGGAATCCTCGACTGCCGAATCCTCGTGCCCCAGGGCGCCCGGCAACAGCCGGATAACCGTATCCATTACCACCATGGCCGGCAACTCACCGCCGGACATGACGAAATCACCGATGGACCACTCCTCATCGACGCAGGTATCGATAAACCGCTCATCGATTCCTTCGTAGCGACCCGCGACCAGGATCACCCCTGGCCGCCCTGCCAGTTCGCGCGCCTGACGCTGATCGAATCGGCGACCCTGCGGACTCAGGTACACCACCGGTGTTCCCGCTGCCGCCTGGGCCCTGGCGTCGCTGATGGCATCCCGCAGGGGCGCCACCTTCATCACCATGCCCGGGCCACCGCCATAGGGCCGATCGTCGACGGTACGATGTACATCCTGCGTGTAATCACGCGGATTCCACAGCTGCAGGGTCGCAAGCCCCCGCTCTATGGCTCGACCGCTGACACCGCTCCGAATCGCCGCAAAGGCCTCCGGAAACAGCGTGATCACATCGAACCGCATGGGCCCCCGTCAGAAATCCGGATCCCAGTCCACCACGACCCGGCGGGCTGAAAGGTCTACCTCGACCACGCATTCCGGTTCCACGAAGGGAATCAACCGTGTTCGCTGGCCCTTGACCACCATGACGTCGTTTGCACCGGTCTCGAACAGATGTTCGATCACACCCAGCGATTCGCCAGCGGTGGTCACCACCTCCAATCCTTCGAGGTCGGACCAAAAATACTCGCCAGGTTCGGTGGAACCCAACTGTTCCCGAGGTACCGCGATATCGGCACCCATCAGCGCAGCAGCGTCGTCTCGATTATCGATATCGATCAGTCTCGCCACCACGCCCTTGCCGTGGCGCCTTCCGTCACCGAGCTGGTGAATTTCCCAAGCCCCGTCCCGGCGTAAACGCCAAGGCGCGTAATTGAGGATATTTTCGCGCGGTTCCGTATGGGAGAACACGCGAACCCAGCCACTGACACCGAACAAACCGGTTATCCGCCCGAGGATGATGAGACCCTGCGAGTCGCCCTCAAGGCCGGTTGCTTCACCGCTACCGGCCGAAGGCATATCAATTCACCTGCAACAGGTCCGCTTATGCGGCCTGTTTCCGGTAGCTCTTCACCAGCTCCTGCACACGCTCGCTGGGCTGGGCACCATGGCCGGTCCAATGATCGACACGCTCGAGATTGATGCGAAGGCGCTCGTCTGCACCGCTGGCGACAGGATTGAAAAATCCCAGGCGCTCGATGAAACGGCCGTCGCGCGAATTGCGGCTGTCGGTAACGACAATGTAATAGTACGGACGTTTCTTCGCGCCCGACCGTGAAAGACGAATGCTGACCATCAGTTACCCTTGGCTAAAACCGGTTAAGACGACGCCGGACGCACAGGCCCGGCGAGGTAAACGAGGAATTTTAATGAAATTTTCCAAAAAGTGAAGCCCTGAGCTTCGCTTTTTCAAAGAGAGCATCGCTCAAACGCGTTCGAATCCGGTCCGCTGAACGACGATATTCCGACCGGTCTCCGCTACCGGTCAGTCTGGCCGGTCGAAATCTCGACCGGAAAAAAACAACATATCCCTATCTTTATCAATTCACTACGTTATTTTCTTATTCATTATTTAATGGGCTTCGGCGTGATCCTGTCGCGCCGGACCCACCCCTAAAACGGCATACCCCCGGGCGGCATACCCCCGGGTGGCATTTGGCCCTTCATGCCTCGCAACATCTTCTTCATTCCCCCTCCCTTCATCTTTTTCATCATCCTTTGCATCTGGGCGAACTGTTTCAGCAACCGGTTGATGTCCTGCACCTGGGTTCCCGAGCCCGCGGCAATGCGCCGTTTTCGGGCACCTTTGATGATGGCGGGAAAATTGCGCTCCTTGGAGGTCATGGAGTTGATGATGGCGACGAGTTTGACGAACTCCTTATCGTTGACCTGGGCCTTGACGGCATCGGGAACCTGGCTCATTCCCGGCATCTTGTCGAGCATGCTGCCGACACCGCCCATCTTCGACATCTGCTGCAACTGGTCTCGAAAATCCACCAGGGAGAATCCCTCGCCCTTCGATACCTTGCGGGCAAGCTTCGCCGCCTGGTCCTGGTCCACCTTGCGGGTGACCTCTTCCACCAGGGACAGCACATCACCCATGCCCAGAATCCGGGACGCCACCCGGTCGGGGTGAAAGGGTTCGAGGGCATCGGTTTTTTCGCCCACCCCGATAAACTTGATGGGCTTGCCGGTGATCTGGCGGATCGACAGGGCGGCACCGCCGCGGGCATCTCCGTCGGCCTTGGTGAGGACCACACCGGTCAACGCCAGCGCATCATGAAACGCCTTGGCGGTATTCGCCGCGTCCTGGCCGGTCATGGAATCCACCACGAACAGGGTCTCAACCGGGTTCAGTTCCGCGTGGAGTTCCTGAATTTCCCCCATCATGGTCTCGTCGATGTGCAACCGACCCGCGGTATCCACAATGAGTACGTCAAAGTGCTTTTTCCGCGCCTCCGCGACGGCGCTACGGGCAATGGCGACGGGCTTCTGGTCTGGGCTGCTGGGGAAAAACGTCGCGCCTACATCCGATGCCAGGGTTTTCAGCTGGTCGATTGCCGCCGGACGGTACACGTCACAGCTGACCACCAATACCTTCTTTTTCTCGCGCTCGCGCAGAAGCTTTGCCAATTTCGCAACGGTAGTGGTCTTACCGGAACCCTGCAGACCGGCCATGAGGACCACTGCCGGCGGCTGAGCCGCGAGATTGAGGCCCTCGTTGGCTTCACCCATGACCTGAACCAACTCGTCATGGACGATCTTTATGAACGTCTGGCCCGGCGTCAGACTCTTGAGGATATTTTCACCGGCAGCCTTTTCACGAATGCTTTCGGTGAATTCGCGAACCACCGGGAGCGCCACATCCGCCTCCAGCAACGCCATGCGCACTTCGCGCAAGGTGTCCTTGATGTTCTCCTCTGTCAGCCGGCCGCGACCCTTGAGGCCATCGAGGACAGAGCCAAGGCGATCACTCAGATTTTGAAACATGGAGGAATCCCGTTGTTCGTTAAGCGCGCATTATATGGCATGCTTATGTGCTGTATCTGGTTGTGGCAAACTTCCGCGGCATGAGCACCTTCCTTCCCATCCTGATCATCGTCGGCTATCTGGTCAGCGGACTGCTGATCGGACTGAGGCTATTCGCGTCCGCCGGGCAGCGTAAACCGCCGCGTTCACTCGCCTTGGGTATCGGTTGGGTGGCCGTCGCGCTGCACGCGGTCATCCTGATCCAAACCATCCCCGGCGTTGATGGCCTGAACCTGGCCTTCTTCAATACGCTTTCTCTTCTGGCCTGGGTGATCGCCACCCTTCTGCTGACATCCGCGCTCGGCAAGCCCGTCGAGAATCTGGGCATTCTGTTGTTTCCCGTTACCGCAATCATGGTTGCCCTGGCCTGGCAAACCCCGTCGATCCGTTTGCTTTCCGCAGATGCGGGGTGGGCGCTGGGAAGCCATGTACTCCTGTCGCTGCTGGCCTACGGTATTCTGACACTCGCCAGCGTCCAGGCGATTCTGCTGGCGATACAGGACCGACATCTGCACAGCCATCACCCCGGCGGTTTCGTACGGGCGTTGCCACCACTTCAGAGCATGGAAACCTGGCTGTTCCAGCTTATCGGCCTGGGATTCATACTGCTGACATTGGCCCTGGCGAGCGGGTTCATTTACCTGGAGGATCTGTTTGCCCAGCACCTGGCCCACAAAACCGCTTTGTCGCTGCTGGCCTGGGTGGTATTTGGTTTATTGCTGTGGGGACGATATCGCTACGGTTGGCGCGGCCGGAAGGCTTTGCGCTGGACACTGACCGGCTTCGCCATGCTGATGCTCGCCTACCTGGGGTCAAAGGCCGTTCTTGAGCTGATTCTCCAAGTACCCTGAGGGCGGTTCCGGCTACTTCTTACTCCTGACAACGATTTGCTCCATCTGATCGAGCGAGGTATGGCGCACGTCCTTGCCTTTGACGAAATAAATGACGTATTCAGAAATATTGCAGCATCTGTCGCCCGCCCGCTCCAGTGCCCGCGCCGACCAGATGATGTCCAAAACGAGGGGAATAGCGCGCGGATCCTCCATCATGTAGGTGATGGACTGACGCATGGTGTTCTCATACTCCGCATCCACGCGCTGATCCTGTTTGGCCACTGCCACTGCCGCCTCGGCATCCACGCGGGCGAAGGCATCGAGTGCCTGCCGCAACATGGACCCCACCAGATCACCGAGGTGTTCGAGCTCCAGAAAAATACCCCGGCTGTGGTCGGCCGAGGCCAGCCTGACGGCCATGCGGGCAATGCGCTTTGCCTCGTCGCCGATCCGCTCAAGGTCAGTGGTAATCTTGATGACCGTCAATACCAGCCGCAAATCAATGGCCGCGGGTTGACGTCGGGCCAGAATTGCCGTGCAGGCCTCGTCGATTTCCACATCCATCCGGTTTATTCGGTAATCGTTGGAGACCACGGCCTCCGCCAGTGACTGGTCGCCATTGACCAGCGCGACCATTGCGCTCGACATCTGTTCTTCAACGAGTCCGCCCATGGCAAGCAGCTTCGAGCGGATGCCGTCCAGTTCGACGTCAAACCGGTGCGATGTGTGCTGGGTAATATCAGAGTATTCCATCTGCCCGCCTCCAGGGCTCAATCTCCTCGGCTATCTTAGGCCTTTTTGGTTCCTGAAATATTAACGGGCATCCGCGGTTCGAGGAGTTTCGGGCGCAATCGCCAATTGATCGGGCGGAAAAATACAGCGGAAACAACTCCCCTCACCCAGAACGCTCTCAATTTCGAGACGGGCATTATGCTGCTGAAGCACGTGCTTAACGATGGCGAGCCCGAGTCCGGTTCCGCCCTTCTCCCGCGAACGACCGGCATCGACGCGGTAAAACCGCTCTGTCAGGCGCGACAGATGCTCTTTGGCGATTCCCTCGCCGGTATCGACCACTTCCAGAACCCCGCCCCGCTCGTCCGTTATCCAACGTACATCGATCGACCCGCCAGAAGGAGTGTATTTCACGGCATTGGTCACCAGGTTGGTGAAGGCACTGCGCAACTGCATCGCACTGCCCTGCAGACAGGCCGCCGCCACATCAAGCGAGATCTTTCGCCTCTCACCGTCCGGCAGGATCGCCTTTGCCTCCTCGATGATCTCTTCAAGCATCTCGCTGAGGACGACCATCTCGCCGGCTTCTCGTCGGGGTGCGCTCTCAAGGCTGGTCAGCAGCAGCAGATCCTCGACAATTCGCTGCATTCGCGCCGACTGCTGGCTCATCAAATTCAGCGCACGCTGCCATTTGTCGGCGAAACCGGATTCGTCGTGGCGCATGTTCTCCACGAACCCGCTGATGACCGTCAAGGGCGTTCTCAATTCGTGGGACACGTTGGCGACAAAATCCTTACGTACGCGCTCGAGGCGATGCCGCTCGGTCACATCCTGCGCCATCAGCAAATACTGATCGTTGCCGTAGGGGATGATGCGCACCGACAGCCGCACCTGATCATCGAGCGGCGCCTTGATCTCAACATTGCGGTCGAATTGCGCCAGATCCAGGTAGGCTTGAAATTCGGGACTGCGAAGCAGATTTCGCACCGGTTGCCCCGTATCCTGGTGGGAGCGAAGTCCGAGAAGCGTACCGGCCGCTCCGTTGAGCCAGCGAATCTCATATTGGGACCCCAAGGCCACCACCGCATCGGGAATCGCCTCGGCCGTGCGCTGAAACTGCGCCAACATCGCAGTAAGTTTGAGACGGCGGTCTTCGTTGTTCTTGAGCAGATTGCCGACCCGCGCGTAAACATCCGACCATATGCCGCCCGCCCGTGGTCGGGAACGGATTTCCCCGCTACCGATCCATGTCAGAAGCCTTGCCGCCTGAAACAGGTGATAGCCGACGATAGCGGCAAGGCACAAAGCCAACAACTCGAATGGATGGCCGGCCAGAAGTCCTATCAATACGCAGGGAATCAGAACCGTGAGGGTTCGCTGGATTTCGCTTATCCAACTTTTCTTCATGCAGTCAATTGTGGTGAAAAGCGGTATCCGACTCCACGTACGGTCTGAATCAGACGATCATGGCCCGTATCCTCCAGGGCCTTGCGAAGCCGGCGAATATGGACATCGACCGTACGCTCTTCGATATAGGTGCTCCGACCCCAGACGCGATCCAGCAACTGATCGCGGGAGTAAACGCGTTCGGGATGGGTCATGAAAAAATGCAGCAAACGAAATTCCGTGGGTCCCATGGACACATTGACCGCACCGGCCGTCACGCAATGCCGACCGAGATCCATCTTGAGATCTCCGGGCGCCTCCAGCAGATCTTCGCCGTCTGAGCCCGAACGCCGCAGTACCGCACGCATTCTCGCGAGTAACTCCCGCGTCGAAAAGGGCTTGGTGACATAGTCGTCGACCCCCGCCTCTAATCCGGCAATTTTGTAATCTTCTTCCCCACGCGCCGTGAGCATGATGATGGGAATTTCCCGAAACAGGTCGTCTTTCTTCAGCCGGCGCGTAAATTCCAGTCCGCTCATCCGCGGGAGCATCCAGTCAAGCAAAATCAGCGAAGGCAAACTGCCACCAAGTAACTGTTCCGCTGATTCCGCGTCTTCTGCCTCATCAACCTGAAATCCTTCCGCGGCCAGGGTCGTGGACAGCAACTCGCGAACCGGCGCCTCGTCTTCTACCAACAGGACTCTGAGTTCTGACATCGCCTCGTCTTCTCATGCCACAAAGTCGTCAGATTTAACCGCAGAATTGTGACAACCCGATGAAACGTCAGTGTATCGTTGCATTTCCGCCAACGCCCAGGATTCTGGCGAGCGCGGTTCCCACGCCCGCACCCAGCCGGCCGGCCAGGCGTTCCCAGACATCCTCTTCGACGGTAAAATCAACGATTTTCTTCTCGCCGATGACTTCACGCGCCACATGCCGCATGTCGCCGAAGCCATCCACCAGCCCCATTGACAGCCCCTCCGTCCCGGTCCAGAAACGACCGCTAAACAGGTCTGGCGACGTCACGAGGCGGTCGCCACGACCTTGTTTCACGGCGTCGATGAACTGCTCGTGTATCTGGTCCAGGAGCCGTTGTATGTGCTCGCGGTCTTCCTCAGCCACCGGCAGGAATGGATCCATCGCACCCTTGTGGTCACCGGCGGTGAGCAAACGCCGCTCCACGCCGAGTTTTTCAAGGGCGTCCACAAAACCGAATTGATCCATCCGAACGCCGATGGAACCGACAATACTGGACGGATTGGCATAAATGGCATCGGCCGCCACCGCCACGTAGTAACCGCCCGAGGCGCACACATCAGAAACCACCGCATAGACCGGAATATCGGGGTGTTTCTCTTTCAGGCGCCCGATCTCGGCATTAATGTCGGCCGACTGCACCGGGCTGCCCCCCGGACTGTTGATCCGAAGAATGACACCCTTGGTATTCTTGTCTTTGTAGGCGGCCTTGAGACTCTTGATCACTCGATCGGCGTCGATGCCCATATCCGCCGAGGCGATCAGCCCCTCGACCTCCACCAGTGCCGTGTGGTCGTCGCCCTTGATGCTCTCGCCATTCCACTCACCCATGAATCCGAACCCCAGAATGAGCAACAGGTAGCCGAAGAACAGGGACTTGAAAAAGATGCCCCAGCGTCGCCCACGCCGCTGCTCAGTCACACTGGCCATCACCAGTTTCTCGATGACATCGCGCTGCCAGATATCGGACGATTCGCCGTTCTCGGATTCGCCAGCGGAAGAATTGCTTTGCTTCATGTTGTCTTGCCTGTGCTGTCCTGGCTCGCTGCGAGGAGCCAATCGGTTAGATGATTCAGGGTATCGAGCACCGCCAGCGCGCCATGCTCACTGAGCCGGCCGGAATCGTGAACGCCGTAGCTGACACCGAGCGCCTGGGCACCGGCATTGGTCGCCATCTTCATGTCGTACTCGGTATCGCCCACCACCAACGTCTCAACGGGTGAGACGCCGAGTTCGTCCATCAGTTCCTGCAGCATCCGGGGATGTGGCTTGGAAAAAGTCTCGTCGGCACACCGCGTGGCCTGAAACAGCGGAGAGAGGCCGGTCTGAGTGAGTTCGCGATCCAGGCCATGGCGACTCTTGCCAGTAGCCACGCCGAGCAGGAATTCCGCTTCGCGAAGCGCTCTCAGCATCTCGCGGACCCCCGGAAACAACTTCGATTGAAATTGATTGAGCACCAGAAAATGCTCCCGGTAGCGGTTTACGAGCCGATCGTGAATATCACCGGACTCGGCGGGAAACAGACGCGCCAACGCCTCGCGCAATCCGAGGCCGATGATCTCTCTCGCCGCCGACTCGGACGGCGCATCCAGTCCGATGTCCGCCGCCGCTCCCTGAATGCAGGACACGATGCGCGCCTCGGAATCCATCAGGGTGCCGTCCCAATCGAACACAATCAGCTCATAGGCCACCGATCAAACCACCTCCGCCAGGCGCTCCAGAAAGGCCTCGAGCTGGGGATCCAGCGGGGCCTCGATGGTCAATCCGCTGGCCTGGCCCTGCCAGGGAAATGACATCGAAGATGCATGGAGAAACAGGCGCTTGAGCCCACGTTTCGACAATTCACGATTGGTGTCGTCCTCACCGTAGCGATCGTCTCCCGCCACGGGGAACCCGAGGTGTTGGGCGTGCACCCGAATCTGGTGCGTACGGCCGGTGAAGAGCCGGGCCTCGACGAGAAAAAATTCAGGATATCGACGCAAAACCCTGAAATCGGTTCGAGAGGGCTTGCCTTCCGGATCGACCCTCACAATTCGCTCGCCACTTTTCAAAACGTTCTTTCGCAGGGGAACCGTGACCGAAATCCGATCACGGCGCGTCCGCCCGCAAAGCAGGGCGCGATAGCGCTTGTCAGCCTTGCCCTCGCGCAACACCTGATGCAGCCGCCGCAACGCGCTGCGGCGCTTGGCCAGCACCAACACCCCCGAGGTATCCCGATCAAGTCGATGAGCCAGCTCCAGTTCGGGAAGCTGTGGTCGCAATGCCCTGAGCGCCTCGATGGCGCCCACCGAAATGCCGCTACCGCCATGCACCGCGAGCCCGCTCGGCTTATTTATTGAAAGAATCAGGTCATCTTCATATATGATTGTTTTTGCTAATTTTTTAATAAGACTATCGGAAGGCTTCTGCGAAACCGATGCGGGACCCAGGCGCAACGGAGGGATGCGCACATCGTCGCCATCCTGAAGCCGGTAGGTGGCCTTGATTCTGCCACCGTTCACTCTGACTTCACCGCGCCGCAAAATCCGGTAGACGTGGCTGCGTGGCACCCCTTTTAACACCCGCATGAGGAAATTATCGATGCGCTGACCCGCGTCCCCCTCGGTGGCAATCTGGTGTCGCGGTCCTGCTTGTCTGCCCGAATTCGTCATCGCGCAATGGTATCAGGGAAGTGCAATAAGTTGATGCAGAGCAACATGATTGTTATATTCTCGCGTGGGCGAAACCATGCCCACTGATGCCCCGTCCTTATACCTGTGTGGACACGGGGCAATTAACGGTCTGGCAACGGTGAATTCATTCCTACCAGGGCGTTCGGAAATAGATTTTAGGTGTCGCGCGGTCAAGGCGCGGCGACGCCGCAAGGCGGCTACCGCAAGCGTACAGGCCGGAATCACGCAACGATTCGATCGTCCCTTTCCAGCCGGATTACCGCACCCGAACTTGGGATGGCGGAAGCCGTAAACCTGAAACAGATTCAGCGCAGGCCCGACGGTCGGCGCTTGTGGACTTGTTCGTCGATGACGGCGTTCTTATCCGCTGGAGTGCCCACGCCTGGCGTGTCGTGCCCCCGGATAGGGATGCCCTGTCGGCTTTCACAATCGCCGTGTCGGATTCCGCGCTTGGGAATTAGACACAATGAAAAGAATGCTGATCAACGCAACTCAGTCTGAAGAGTTGCGGGTAGCCATCGTTGATGGCCAAAAACTCTTTAACCTGGACATCGAAACCCCGGGAAGGGAACAAAAAAAGGCCAATATCTACAAGGGCCGAATCACCAGGGTAGAACCCAGTCTTGAGGCTGCCTTCATCGACTACGGCGCCGAGCGGCATGGCTTTCTCCCACTCAAGGAAATTGCACGCACCGAATTCACCCCCCAGGCCCGTGAAGGCTCGGGGCGCGTTCTGATTCAGGACGCCGTCAAGGAAGGCCAGGAAGTCATTGTCCAGATCGAAAAGGAAGAGCGCGGCACCAAAGGGGCTGCCCTCACCAGCTTTATCTCGCTGGCCGGTCGCTATCTGGTACTGATGCCGAACAACCCCCGCGCCGGTGGCGTGTCCCGCCGTATCGAAGGCCGAGACCGTGCCGACCTGCGTGAGGCCATGAGCCAGCTCGAAATACCCGAGGGCATGGGGCTTATCGTGCGCACCGCAGGCGTTGGTCGCAGCGCCGAAGAGCTGCAGTGGGATCTGAACTATCTGCTCCACCTCTGGAGCGCCATTACCGCTTCAGTTGCCGAACGAAAGGCCCCGTTCCTGATCTACCAGGAAAGCAACGTCATCATCCGTTCGATGCGCGATCACCTGCGGTCGGATATCGGCGAAATCCTCATCGACGATGAGGCCACTTTCGACCAGGCCATCGATTTTGTCTCCCGCGTCATGCCCCAGTACGAAAAGCGCCTCAAGCGTTACCATGACGAGGTGCCGCTGTTCAACCGGTTCCAGATCGAGAGCCAGATCGAATCGGCCTTTACCCGGGAGGTCCGCCTCCCCTCCGGCGGCAGTATCGTCATTGACCGCACCGAGGCGCTGGTTTCCATCGACATCAATTCATCGAAGGCGACCAAAGGCGCGGATATCGAAGAAACCGCCCTCAACACCAACCTGGAGGCGGCCGATGAAATCGCCCGCCAGCTGCGCCTGCGCGACCTGGGCGGACTGTTCGTTATCGACTATATCGACATGACCGCGCCGAAACACCAGCGCGAAGTTGAGAACCGCATCAAAGACGCGCTCAAGGAGGACAGAGCGCGGGTCCAGGTCGGCCGTATTTCACGCTTTGGCCTGCTCGAGATGTCCCGGCAACGACTCCGCCCGGCGCTCGCCGAATCCTCGCAGCAGGTGTGTCCCCGCTGTGACGGTCACGGGTTCATCCGCGGCGTGGAATCTCTTGGTCTTTCCATCCTGCGCGTCATTGAAGAACACGCCATGAAGGACAACACCGGTCGCATCGTGGCCCAGTTGCCGGTGAGCGTCGCCTCATTTCTGCTCAACGAAAAACGCGACGTGATCCACGACGTGGAAAAGCGCCAGAAGGTGCGCATTCTGCTGGTGCCGAATACCCACCTTGAGACGCCGCATTACGAGATCGAACGCCAGCGCGAGGACGATCTCGACGGAGACGAAACACCGGCAAGCTACCAGATGGCCACGGAACCGGAAGCCCGGCCAGCCACGGCCAGGAGCATAGCGAAACCAGAGGAACCGGCCGTGAAACAGATTTCGCCTCCGTTGCCCGCACCGACTCCGGCGCGCCCCCCATCCGAGGAGACATCGCCACCGCCGGCAGGCGGAGAAACGGGGTTCATCCGGCGGATATTCGGCTCATTTTTTCAGGCCCGGACAGAGCCGGAATCCCAGACAGACTCCTCTGATGCACCGCAACGTCCGCAACCGGCGGCGAAACCGCAACGTTCCGAAACCAGCGGCGGCCAGGGACAGCGTCGTTCCCCGGGCTCCCGGTCGGGACCCGGGGCAGGATCACGCAACCGTCGACGCAAGCCCAGGGGCGAATCACCCATCGCCACCGCCAACGAAAACCGCAAGCCAAACAACGCGGCAGCCAGTGCCAGCGCCGGCACCAATACCAGCAACGCGAACGCTAACAGCGCTGATGACAACAACAGACCGGCCGACGACGGCGAAAAGTCGAGCCGTCGCTCCAGTCGTGGTGGTCGCCGTCGTCGCGGCGGGCGTCGATCCAGCGCCGGCGGCAATGCAGCCAATGCTTCCAACGCTTCCAACGCTTCCAGCGAACAAACGACAAGTAACGACGCCGTAGCGTCGACTGCTGGTCAATCTCCCAACAAACCGGAACCCGCAAAGGCGCCAGCCGAAACCGCCAACCAAGGTGACCCGAAACCCCGGAGACGCCGCTCTTCGTCCAGGAATCGCAAACCGGCTGCAGCACAAAGCAGCACCGGGGAGGCATCGAACCGCAATGACACCCCCCCAAAGGCTGCGTCCAGCGGTAGCTCCGAGGCTAACGCCTCCAGCCCACGGCAGGAATCAGCCCCTCAAACCTCAACGCCCACGCCGCCACGGCAGGCCGAGGTAAAAAGCGATAAACCTGTCGCAGACTCGTCACCAGCAAAAGACGGACCGAAAACCACGCCGGAATCACCAGCAACACCCGCACCCAGGCGAGCACGGCCAGCCCCGATAAAAAAGGACGAAGGTGAAAACGCGGCCGCTCCAAAGCCACAACCATCGCCTACCCCGGCTGCGGCGCCAGCGTCATCCAACGCGGACAAGCCGAAGGATCAGGCCCCTGTAGAAAAGCCTAAAGCCCAGGCCCCTGCAGAAAAGCCTAAAGCTGGCAATGCCGATATGCCGAATACGGAAACCGCCAGCGCGCCATCGGCGCCGGGTCGCTCAGATCAAGGCAAGGCTGCCGCGGCTGATGTACCGCCGAAACCCGCACCCAAAGGCGACGAAGCCGCAGGTTGAGTTCAAACAATCACCAGGGTGCGGAATTGATCACCCGCGTCCTGGTGATAGTTCAAAGATACTTGCTTCGGATATGGACAATCAGGCCACGGGATGCAGCCTCCACCATGTCGAACACACTCTCGAATCCCGAGGGCCCGCCATAGTAAGGATCCGGCACCTCATCCGCACCCCAGTCGGATGCAAAGTCCATGAACAGGCAGACTTTTTCGGCCTGATCGGCCGGACAGGCATCCAGCAGAAGCGCCAGATTATCCCGATCCATCGCCAGCACGTAGTCAAAAGCCGCGAAGTCTTCCGCAGCCACGCGACGCGCCCGGAGATCGGACATATCGATGCCACGGCGCCTGGCTGTGGACTGGGCACGACTGTCCGGCGGCTCGCCCACATGATAGGCATGGGTGCCCGCGGAATCCGTCGACACAAGGTGCGCAAGCCCTTCCTGTTCCACCAGCGACCGAAATACCCCGTGGGCGGTTGGCGATCTGCAAATGTTGCCCATGCAAACGAAAAGCACCCGGATCACGTTTAAACCTTCGTGTTTGCTGTTTTAAAGCTGCATCCTAGCGTACTAATCTATCGCCATGAATAATTCTGATTTCACCCGCCGGCTACGACCGTTGATCGGCCGGGGCTGTGTCATCGATGGTGAAAAATGGTCGGTGCTGGATGTGCTGACCGATGAGCCAAGCCTGGTGCTCCAGCGTCAGGACGCAGCCGAATCACCGATTCAGGAAGACGCCTTTGGGAGCCCTTTAAGGCGAGCGCCCGCGACGCGAATCATTGCTGTTTTTTCCAATGAGGGGGAATTGAACGAGGAGGCGCGGGAGCTACTGCTGGCGCTTCAAGCGCCCTGATCACGGAGAAGCTGCTCCACCCGTCGCAAATCATCGGGCGTATCCACGCCGTGACCGGGCGGTTCGGCCACCACGCTGACGTGAATGCGCTCTCCGTGCCAGAGGGCGCGTAACTGCTCCAGGGATTCTGCCCGCTCCAGGGCTGTCGGCTGCCAGTCGACAAAGCGTTTCAGAAACCCGGCACGGTAGGCATAAAGCCCAATGTGACGGAGAAACGGCACAGCGTCCGGCAACTCTGCTGCATCATGAAGAAACTCGTCTCGGTGCCAGGGGATGGGGGCTCGGCTGAAGAGCATCGCAAAACCCTCATGGTCGAGCACCACCTTCACGGCATGAGGATCAAACAGGGAAACCCGATCACCAAAGGGAGTTGCCAGAGTCGCTATGGATGCCTTGGGGTGTTCATCCAGGTCGGCGGCAACCCGTCGCACCAAAGACGTCGGCATCAGGGGCTCGTCGCCCTGGAGATTGACGACAATATCGTCATCCTCCCAACCCTCTTCGGCCGAGACCTCTTCGATCCGGTCGGTCCCGCTGGCATGATCGGTCGCGGTCATGCGCGCATTGAATCCCGCCTCCGATACCAGGTCGGCGATGCGCCGATCATCTGTCGCCACCACCACCTGCTCGGCGCCTGCCTCCCTGGCCCTTTCGGCAACGTGAAGAATCATCGCCTTGCCGCCGAGCAAAAGAAGGGGTTTTCCCGGCAGGCGACTGGAACCATAGCGAGCCGGGATGACAACCTTGAATCCGGTCAACGCGGAATCTCTTCGTCAGCAGGCAATTCCCGCGCCTCTTCGCTCAACATTACCGGTATGCCATCGCGGATCGGATAGCCCAGCCGATCGACAGGGCACAGCAATTCGGACGCTTTTGGGTTGTACACCAGTTTGCCCTTACAGATCGGGCAGACCAGAATCTCAAGCAGTTTTTTGTCCATCAGGAAACAACCTCGCGATGACGCGTGTAAATTCTTCAATGAGCCGTGGCCCCGGTTCAGCCACCACCGGAAGATACCAATGGTTGGATGCGGCGAATCGCTCGCACTTCACGGCATCCTTCTCCGTCATAAGGACGGCGTGGTCGTCGCCGAACTCCAGGTCATCGGGAACGAATTCATGATGATCGGAAAAAGACCTGTCATCAAATTTCAGGCCGTGGTGACGAAGCATATCGAAAAACCGCTCCGGGTGACCGATACCGGCAACCGCATGAACCGCTGTATGACGAAACTCCGCCAGGGGCCGACGCTGCCCGTCAATCAGATTCACGGCATCGCCCGGCATCAGCCGAAAACACAGGGCCTGACTGTCAGAATCACCGTTCACCACGGCAAGATCAACCTCCCGGAGGCGCCCTGCGGATTCGCGCAAGGGTCCCGCCGGCAGCAGTCGTCCGTTACCCAGCATGCGCGCCTGGTCGAGGACGGAAAGCTCCAGATCCCGCGCCAGGGCGTAATGCTGCAACCCATCGTCGGACAACACCAGGTCGCAACGATGATGTGTCACCAATCGACGGGCGGCGGCCACACGATCCGGGCCCGCCACCACCGGACAGCCTGAATGGCGCGCGAGCAGTAACGCCTCGTCGCCCACCTGCGCAGGATCGCTGTCGGCACTGACGTCTTTCGGCCAATGTGTCGATCGGCCGCCGTATCCTCTCAGAACGACGCCGGGATTGTGGCCCAGACTCCGGAGATGACGTGCGGCCCAGATAACTAACGGGGTTTTGCCGGTCCCACCGACGGTGATGTTGCCGATGATCACCACCGGCACGCTCAACCTTGATACCTTGAGCCAACCGGCCCGGTAAGCATTGCGCCGCGCCTTGACCACCAGCCCGTAGAGCAGGCTCAGTGGCCAAAGAAGGAACGCCGCGGGATGAAAAGGTTGCCAGAAGAACCCCGGCGCTTTCACAGGATTCCCCGCGCCATCGTCACTCGGCGAGTTCAGGTGCCCGGGTGGCGGCGAAACTCATCTCATTCATACCCAGCTGCGAGAGAACATCCATCACCGTTACCACCGCCTGATAAGGTGCCTTCCCATCCGCACGAATCATTACCGGCATTTCATGATTGTCGCCAACGAATCGACTGACAGCACGAAACAGGGTTATTGCCTGGGTATCAACCACTGCGCGGTCGTTGATAAAGAAATTGCCTTCCTGGTCGATAACGATCTCGAGCTTGTCATCAGGTAATACCTGATCTTGGGCCGCTGTCGCCTCCGGAAGCTCGATTTCGATGCGTGTCTCTCTCTGGAAAGTCGTCGACACCATGAAAAAGATCAACAACAGAAACACCACGTCTATCAATGGCGTGAGATTGATCTCCAAAGTCGGCTGGGTATGAGGCCGCAGGTTCACAGGCTGCGTTCTCCATGAATGATCTCAACCAGTTTGATGGCCTGCTTTTCCATTTCAAGAACGAGGCGTCCCACCTTGCCGCCGATATAGCGATGAAAGACCAAGGTTGGAATCGCCACGGACAAACCGGCCGCGGTGGTGATCAACGCCTTTGAAATACCCCCGGCCAGAACGCCAGGTTCGCCAACCCCCACCGACACGATGGCGGCAAAAACCTCGATCATGCCGATGACCGTGCCAAGCAGGCCGAGCAAGGGGGTAACGGAGGTAATCATGCCCAATGTGTTGATGTAGCGCTCGAGGTTGTGGACAACCTGACGGCCTTCGTCCTCGATGGATTCCTTCATTACTTCGCGCGAATGATGGCGATTTGAAATCCCGGCGGCGAATATTTTGCCCAGCGCCGATCCTTTCCTCAGCGTGGCCAGGTATTCCGGGGTCAGGGCGCCACGCTGATACTGACTGTAAACGTCGTTCATCAGGCCGTTGGGAACGACGTTGGACCGCCTGAGGGTCCAGAAGCGCTCCAGAATGATCGCCAGCGCAACCACCGAACACAGCAGGATAGGCAGCATTAACCAGCCGCCCGCACTTATCAGCTCAAACACGTATATTTCCCCTTCTGGACTACTCGGCACCGATAATAACGCAATGGCGCGCTCAACGATGCCAGTAACGGCGTGCTGACTCCCTGAACCGGCTGACGAGGGGATCTCCCTGCGCCGGAATATCGATGATAATGGCGCCCGATTCGGCGGTATCGATCAACTGTGCGCCCACCCTCCGCCAGCGTTCGGAAATCTCTTCGTCGGGAAACCCGTAGCGATTCCTGTAGCCCGCCGACACCAGCGCCAGTCCGGGCCCTGTCGCCGCCACGAAACCCGACGACGAGGAAGTACGGCTGCCGTGATGGGGGATCACGACAATGTCGGCAGCCAGCTTTTCACCGGCCTGACGCACCAGCATCGCCTCCACCTTTCGCGTTATGTCCCCGGTCAGAAGGATTCGCGCCCGGGAATGATGAATGCTTATCACACAGGACTGGTCGTTATCGTTGCCTGCTATGGCATCGACCGGCGGGTGTAATACCTCGAATCGAACGCCGTCCCAATACCACTGGTCACCCGCCCTGCAGGCTCGGGCCGCGTGTCCCATCTCAGCGGATTGACCCGAAAGAAGCTCCCCCACTGGGATTTTGGCAAGGAATTCCCTCCAGGCGCCGGCGTGATCCACATCGTCGTGGGACAACATCAGGCGATCCACCTTTGGAACACCCTGCACTGCGAGGAAAGGGAGGACAACCGCCTCAGCCGTACTGAAGCCGGACGGAAACCGGGGCCCAAGATCGTAGACCAGGGTGTGATTCGCCGTCTGAACCACCACCGAAAGCCCCTGCCCCACGTCGAGAACCGCGAGACGGATGGCGCCATGTTCCACCCCGTGCTGTCGAGGAAACAGTAAGGGCAAAAACATGGCCAGACCGAGGAGCCGAAGCCGCCATGGAAGGGGCACCAGCAACACCAGGATTCCACATACCGACAGAATCAGCAAACCCGGATTCGGCGACACAGGACGCCAAGTCCAGGGAATCGCATCGCTTGCCCACGACAGTGCAAGCCAGGTCCGATCCAGTAGGAAAAGAACAGCGGACAGCGCCTCGTTCGCCAACCCCGGCAGCACCAGGACAACCAGGGTGGCGAGCAGGGACAAGGGCACCACCACGACACTGAACCAGGGAACAGCCAGCAGATTCACCAACAAGCCGAGCGGTGCGATTGGCAGTTCCCACACCGCCATGGCGGGAACCAGCCCGAGGGTGATGGCAAATTGCAGACGAACCAGCCCAGGCAGCAGAGCGGGCCGGGCAAGCCTGCCCGCAAAAACCAGAAAAATCACCGCGACAGCCCCGAAGGACAGCCAGAATCCTGCGCTCAAAACCGCAATCGGGTCGCAGGCAAGGACTGCCACCAACGCAATAGTGAGGATATGTGGCGGCGAAGTGTTTCGTCGCAGCAGCAGGGCTGCACCACCGGCGGCAATCATCACCAACGCCCGCTGGGTCGGTAACGACAACCCGGCCAGTAACGCATAGCCGACCGCCCCAAGAAGCGCGAACACTGCGGCGGCGAGCATGGCCGGCACGAGACGGCACAACCACTCACTCAGGCGCCAGAGTCGATTGACGAGCCAGAATACGAGACCCGCCAACAGCCCGAGATGGAGGCCGGAGATGGCCACCAGGTGGCTGGTGCCCGTCTTGCGGAACACCTCCCAGTGTGTGTCGTCAAACCCGCTGCGATCGCCGATCACCAGCGCCTTGAACAAGGCGCGAGCCGTTGATGGGGGTACCGCCGTATCGATGCTGCCACGTAATGCCTCGCGCATCTGCTGATACCCGTAACCCACGCCAGAATCGGACAGAGGCAGGTGATCGCCGCGCGCCAGTACGTATCCCGTGGCGCCAAGGCGATTGGCATACAGCCATTGCTCGTAGTCCAGACCGCCTGGATTACGAAAGCCGCTCGGGCGGTAAAGTCTGACGCCTAGCGTCCGGCGCTCACCGGCCTTTACGGGATGTGGCGGATTGCGCCAGGTGAGGCGTGCACGTCCCTGCCAATTCCCAATGGCGTCCAGATCATCGGGATCTCTCGTGCTCTCGACGGAAAACACAAACTTCTGACGTTGATCCGATTGCTGCGGGAGATCATCCACCACACCGCTGACGATAAGATCACGCGCAACAAGGTCCGGCGGCAACCAACTCGAAAGTACGGCCTGCGCCGACCACCAGGCCCAGAAGAAACCGATGACGATTGCCAGCGGCCAGCGAGCGAGCCGCAGCAGCAATAAGGCCGCAACCCCCGCGACGGCAGCCAGCCAGATCGGCGGGAATGCGGGCAACTGCTGGAAAAAAAGGGTTCCCGCGAAGAAAGCAAGGCCTAACCAGATCATGGTTTCTTCCCTGAAACCAAACCGCCGCCCATTGGGAAACTTTCAATGGCAGCCTGTCATAAATTTACATTACGATACTATAGTTAGATTCTGACGTCGGCGCTCAACTTGCAAACCGCAGAATACGGCAACGGCCTCCAATATGCCCAGAAGACTGCTAAGAAAAATAACGCCAAGCCCCGCCACGATTAGCGCCAATCGTTGCCTGCGGATATTCGGCAATTTCATCCATGACCCGAATCTCTGGCACCTCAACCGCCACGCCGTCGCGAGGGCCTTTGGCATCGGATTGTTCTGGGCATTTGTCCCCATACCCTTCCAAATGGTTTTCGCCGCCGGAATCGCCATTCTCTGGCGCGCCAACATTCCCCTGTCGGTGACCCTGGTCTGGATCAGCAATCCGGTCACCATACCGCCGATTTTTTATGCCACCTACCAGTTCGGCGCCTGGTTACTGGCATCCCCGACACTGGATTTTCCCCAAGAGCTGGATATCGACTGGTTTATTCAGAGCCTGGACACCATCTGGAAACCGCTCTTCGTGGGCAGCCTGGTGACCTCGTTCATCGCCGGTGGGGTCGGGTATTTCGGCATTCACGGATTCTGGCGATGGCGGACGGTGCGTCGCTTTCGTCAACGTCGAGCACCGGCGCCCGCGAAGCAAAGCATCTCAAACTGACTCGGCTGAAACCAGACTTCCGTCACGCAATTCCAGTATCCGATCCATTCCGGAGGCCAGTCGGCTATCGTGGGTGACCACCAGCAGCGCGGTACCCACCTCACGGTTCAGTTCGGCCATCAATTCGTGAATGCCACCGGCCGTCCGACGATCGAGATTGCCCGTGGGTTCATCGGCAAGCACACACAAAGGCTCAGTCACCAGTGCCCGGGCAATGGCCGCACGCTGTCGTTCACCACCGGACAATTCACCCGGTCGGTGGGTCAGTCGACGTTCAAGCTGGACCTTGGCGAGCATTTCGGTGGCACGAGCCTTTGCCCGCTCGGGACCGTCTCCGCGAATCAGCAGGGGCATGGCAACATTTTCCAGGGCCGTAAATTCGGGCAATAGGTGATGAAACTGATAGACGAATCCGAGGGCCTGGTTACGAAGGCGCCCGCGACCGTCCGCGCCCAGGCTGAAGACGTCCTGGCCGTCAATCTCCACCGCACCCGAGGAAGGGCGATCAAGCCCGCCCAGACAGTGCAGCAAGGTGCTCTTTCCCGAGCCTGACGCCCCGATGATCGCCACCCGCTCGGCCCTGGCCACGTCGAAATCAACCTGTTTGAGAACCTCGACGATGCGCGGTCCTTCGGAAAAGGTTTTCGACAGACCACGACACGCGATCACAGAGTCACTCATAGCGCAGCGCCTCAGCCGGATGCACCCGCGACGCGCGCCATGCGGGGTAAAAGGTGGCCACCAACGTCGCGATTATGGCGCCCGATGCCACCATCACCACATCGCCCCATTGCAGATCTGAAGGGAGCTGGCTGATGTAGTACAAGTTGGGATCGATAAACTGCACGCCGAAAATGCGCTCGATGCCGGCAACTATCGGCTCCACATTCAAGGCCAGGGCAACCCCCGCCAGAACACCGATAATCAGCCCCAGAAGCCCGATGGTTGCCCCCTGGACGGCGAAAATCCACATGATGCTGGTGGAGGTGGCGCCCAGGGTTCGCAGTATCGCAATGTCGCTTTGTTTCTCGGTCACCACCATCACCATGGTGGATACGATATTGAAGGCCGCCACCATGACGATCAGGAACAGAATTATCCCCATCATGCGCTTTTCGGTGCGCAATGCCCTGAAGAAGTTGCGATGCTGATCCGTCCAGTCGCTGACGTAATAAACGCCCGGTAGCGCGTTGGCCAGCTCGCGTGACACCCTGGGCGCCTGAATCAGATCCACCAGCCGCAGCCGGACCCCGGTGACGGCATCACCCAGTTGATTGAGCTTGGCGGCATCGTTGATGTGCACCAGGGCCACGCCGCGATCGTAGTCCCCCATGCCCACCTCGAATACGCCGCTGACCGTGAATCGTTTGAGGCGCGGCATGGTTCCCACCGGTGTTATGGAGGCCTTGGGCACCAACACGGTCACCTTGTCGCCGACACTGGCACCGAGCAGGTTAGCCAGCTCCTGGCCCAGAACGATGCGGTAGGCGCCCTCCTCCAAATCGCCAAGCGAGCCCTGAACCATTTGGTCGCCCACATTCGAAACCCGGGGTTCGAGTTCAGGCTCTACGCCGCGGATAATTGCGCCCTGAACCGAACTGCCGGCCACCAGCATCGCCTGGGTCTCGACATAGGGCGCAGTGCCGACGACTTCGGGGTGATCCTCGGCCAGGATGATGGCCTCCTGCCATTCCTCCAGCCCACCCCGCGCCGAGGTAATCATGGCGTGTGACGCCATGCCCAGGATGCGTTCTCGAACCTCTTTGTGAAACCCGTTCATCACTGACAGAACCACCACCAGCGCCACAATACCCAGCGCTATACCCAGAATGGAAATTCCGGAAATAAAGGAAATAAAATGGTTTCGTCTTTTGGCGCGCGTGTAACGCAGGCCGATGAACAGTTCGTAGGGATTGAACATGGGCCGCCATTAAATCACATTGTGTCCCCATACGTGGCTGGGAAATCACGTTCGCGAACATTACGAAAAAATCATGAAAAAAAGGATGAAAGACCTTGATCGACCCACAATGGGCGCCGCCCCGGCGGGTCGGCCTTCCCGGTGGGCTGCCCGTCGGGGCATTCCGGCGCCCATGAAGGTTTCACTGTCACGAAAAAAGTCTGTTCCCCGGCCGAAACAACCCCGATGGTCAGGGCGCACCCCGCTCTTTCCGGTAACCATGCTGCGGGAGGTTGCAGCTGGCGACACCGGACCATCGATCAGAAAGGTCCGAGGATGATCAGAGTGCGTCGCCTGCGTGCCGAGTGGGAGCCCCAGTCAGCCGTCCTGGTTGCCTGGCCACATCCCAGTTCCGACTGGGGTCCGGACCTTGAACCGGTGGAATCCGTCTACGAAGACATCGTAGAGAAAATCACCCGCTACCAACCGGTGCTGGTTCTCGCCAACAACGATGCCATCGCATCCTGTTTGAGGCAACGACTCGGACGCCTGGAGATGAACCACCAACGAGTCTGCATACATACTCTCGGTTTCAATGACACCTGGACCCGGGACTATGGCCCCCTTGCGGCAGACGAGGGCGAAGCAACGGTACTTCTGGATTTTCGTTTCAATGGCTGGGGCGGGAAGTTTGGCGCCCGACTGGACGATCAGGTTTCAGATCGACTGAACAGCGCTGGACTCTTTGGAAACATTGCCTACCACCACTTACCCTGGGTGTTGGAAGGGGGCGCGGTGGAAACCGATGGCCGGCACACGCTATTGGCAACCACGCAATCCGTATTGACCGAGACCCGCAACCCCGGCGTCACCAGAGACGATATGGAAGCCATGTTTCAATCCGAACTGGGCATCCGTCGTTTCCACTGGCTCGAAAACGGCGCTATCTCCGGAGACGATACGGATGGCCATATTGATACCCTGGCGCGATTCGCCAACCCCACCACCCTTATCTACGCCACGGCCAAGCAAACCGATCCGGACTTTCCCGGCCTGAGGGAGATGGCCAAAGAACTCGCCGCCTTGCGCACGGCAGAGGGCAAACCCTATTGCCTGGTGCCCCTGCCGCCCTCGGGAGAGCAGTATGGTGAAGGCGGCAACCGGTTGCCCGCCACCTATGCCAATTTCCTCATTCTTAACGATGCCGTACTGGCACCCATCTATGGCTCCGCCAGCGATCATGCGGCCATCGAGATTCTGATTGATAATTTTCCCGGTCGCGCGGTAATACCCGTCGACTGTCGCGCACTGATCCGTCAGAACGGCAGCCTGCATTGCGCGACCATGCAACTCCCTGCCGGGGCATTCGGCTTCCCGACCCCGGACCGGTGATAAAATCGACTCATGGCTTCCGTACAAGGCATCATCCCCACCGCCCTGATCCAACGCCCTGTCTCTGCACAGGTTGAGGACAACCTGGCCGCCTGCGCCGCGTCGATCACCGAAGCGGCCAGAGGAGGCGCCCGTCTGGTAGTGTTGCAGGAACTCCACAACACGCCCTATTTTTGCCAGACAGAGAATCCCCGCAACTTTGACCTCGCGGAACCCTTGGCGGGACCCAGCGCGCAGGTCCTGGCCGAAGTCGCGAAACGCACCGGCACGGTGGTTGTCGCGTCCATTTTCGAGCGTCGCGCAGCGGGCATCCACCACAACACCGCCATCGTCTTCGATGCCGACGGCAGTACCGCTGGCGTCTATCGAAAGATGCACATTCCGGACGACCCGGGATTTCACGAAAAATTTTACTTCGCACCCGGAGACCTGGGCTTCACGCCCATCAACACGGCAGTTGGTCGCCTGGGCGTACTCGTGTGCTGGGACCAGTGGTTTCCAGAGGCCGCCCGATGCATGGCACTGGCCGGAGCAGAGATTCTCGTGTTTCCCACGGCAATCGGCTGGGACCCTCGCGACGATGAGTCCGAGCAAACCCGTCAACTCGATGCCTGGACCACCGTTCAGCGAGCCCATGCCGTGGCCAACGGCCTACCCTTGGTGGCCTGTAATCGAACCGGCCACGAAAAAGACCCCAGCGGTTGCACCGAGGGGATCCGTTTCTGGGGAAATTCCTTCGCCTGCGGACCTCAGGGCGAGTGGCTGGCGCGCGCTGGTTTGGACGAGGCCATCGTCCATGTCGATCTTCCCTTGTCCGACACGGAGAAGGTTCGCCGTATCTGGCCGTTTTTACGCGACCGTCGTATCGATGCCTACGACCGCCTGTTAAAGCGATTTGACGATTGAGGGAGAAGCGGCGTAACCATGGAAGGCGGTTACCGAACGCCCCATTCAGGAGAGCATGATGACCAACCCCGCAGCAGTGATCGACACGGATCTACAACTGGCCATGCGCTCGATTATTCAACGCATTGCGACCGGGCCGGAGTTAAGCACGGATATATCGCAGGAAGAAGCGCACCTGGCCACTCGAGCGATACTCACCAATTCGCTGGATCCGGTCCAGGCGGCAGTCTTTCTAATCGCCCTGCGTATGAAACGCGAGTCCAATGATGAGAACAAGGGCGTGCTGGATGCAATCCGCGAAGCCACACAGGGCGCAACCGCGGACGTGGACGAGGTGGTGGATCTTTCCGACCCTTACGACGGATACAATCGCTGCCTGCCTGCCGCCCCGTTACTGCCGCCCCTGCTTGCCGAATGCGGCCTCGCAACGGTATCCCATGGACTCGACATGGTGGGCCCGAAGTTCGGCGTTACCCACCGCCATGTGCTGGCGGCCCTGGGCGTCGATGTCGATCTGGATCCCCGGCAGGCCACGGCCCGATTGAATGACATCGGATGGGCCTATGTGGATCAATCGCGTTTCTGTCCATCACTGCACGACCTCGTTCCCTTGCGAACGCTCATCATCAAACGTCCGGTGCTGACCACCGTCGAAGTGCTTGCAAAACCCATCGCGGGACGTAAAAAAACCCATTGGGTATCAGGCTATGTGCATAAACCCTATCCCCCGGTCTACGCCATGTTGGCGCGCCATGTCGGATTCGATTCCATGCTGCTGATTCGCGGCGTGGAAGGCGGCGTCGTTCCCTCTCTGCGCCAAGCAGGAAACTACTGGTTCTATCATGACCATGGCGAAGAGCAGAGTGTTGAAGTTTCACCCGAAGACGCGGCTATCGCGCAAAGCGTCCGTGCGGTTCCCTTACCCGACGATCTGCCGAAAACCCACCGCGAAGGCGATGAGATCGCCATCGCCGTGGATATCAAAGCAACTGCAGAACGGGCTGCCGACGCTGGAATGAACGCGCTCAGGGGTGAAAAAGGGGCCACCTATGATTCATTGGTTTATTCGGCGGCGCTGATTCTCAATCACCTGGGCCGACACGCCGATGTAGGTGATGCGGCCAATCATGTGAGAAAGATTCTCGATTCGGGTGCTGCTGCCGACCGCGTCCGGTAATACGGGGACCTGCAATGGACCTTGACGACCCAGCCCACGAGCCCATCAGAACCTATGCGCAGAAAATCGCTGGCCCTGTTGTTCGGGTCAAACCAGATCGCCAACCTCAGAAAAAACGCGACCCTGGGTCGCGTTTTTTAACGATACTTGCAGCGATGCCCGCTGCGTCCCATCAGCGCAAGTTACCTCAGGCGATGGCGTAAACGCCTCTTCCCGGGGATTTTACCCGGCCGGTACGCTTGAGATAGGCCAGCGTCTGTCCCAGATTGTCCGTATTCACTCCACTCGCCTCCAGGGCGGCGCGGATGTGTTTCGTGTCGGCCTTCTTCTCAGCGCCCAGAATCTCCAGCACCGCAGCACTGATCCCGGTTTGAGAGCCCTGTTTCGAAGCACCGCGCGAACGCCCACCCAGGTCACGAATCTGCCCATCGATCTCCGACAGTTCACGCTTGTGACGGGCTAAGATCTTTTTGCGCTCTGCCCGCAGCTCTGCAAGCTGAGCCCGACGCGTTTCCTTGTCCTGCTCGTACTCCTCCAGCTCGCGCAGCCGGGCAAGTTCAAACAGTTCATCGGATGATAAATTTTTAATATCTTTTCTTGCCATCATGCATTCCCCTGATCAATTCTGTGTATAAAATTAAAAACATGCATTCCCTGCATAAAATATTAACCGGCTATATTTTAACCATAGACAATCAAAAATCAAATTTTGTTTTCTTTCCTTTTTCCTAAAACATTATTTTTTAACTAATTGACAATGTACTGACGGGCTGGCTGGATCAGAAGAGTTATTTCGAGGCTGCAACTGAACAGCTAGTCAATCAACCGCAGTCACACAACTCGGCAAGTGCGCCAATATCGCATTCGCAATGGCATCTACAGCATCAGGACGGGTAAATGTTCGTCGCCAGGCAAGCGCAACACGGCGTTGCGGGGTATGACTACTAAATCGACGGATTGTCAGTAGTCGCTGCGAGAACTGGTCAGCACCTGCGGCCGTGCAGGGTACGACGGTGACGCCTAAGCCCGATGCCACCATGTATCGAATGGTTTCGAGAGATCCGCCTTCGAGGCTTTGCTGTAAATCACCTGGCGACGTACCCGGCCGAAAGCAATCCGGACAGAATCCCAACACCTGATCGCGAAAACAGTGACCCGATCCAAGTAGAAGCACCTGCTCCGATGCAAGAAGGTCCGGCTCTATCAGATCCGACTGGGTAAGGGGGTGTGAAGATGGCAACAAAAGCACGAAGGGCTCATCGTACAATGCCCGCGTGACTATTCCCGGCTCGTCAAAAGGCAATGAAACAATAATGACGTCGAGATCACCGTGCTTCAGGCGATCCTTGAGAACGCGGGTATAGTTTTCCTCGACCACCAAATGCATGTTGGGCGCGGCATCGGCCAAGGCGGGAATCAGGTGCGGAAAAAGGTATGGACCCACTGTGTATATGGCGCCGACCCTGAGCCGACCCGTCAGTTGATCCTGGCCCTGTTGGGCCAACTGCGCCACCCGGCTGGCCTCCTCAAGAACCCGCTGGGCCTGGGATACGATTTGCTCACCCATGGGGGTCAAGGTCACCTCTCCCCGCCCGCGCTCGAAGATAACAACCTCCAGTTCCTCTTCGAGTTTTTTTATGGCGACACTCAATGTCGGCTGACTGACAAAACAGGATTCAGCCGCCTTGCCGAAATGCCTTTCACGGGCAACCGCGACAATATATCTCAGTTCGGTCAGGGTCATGAATACAATTCCCTTCGAATAATCGATGACGAGTGATTTACTGATATTAGTGGATACAGGGTTTCAATCGCAAAATGCACACTTTTTTTCCAAATATTGATTTCCCTGCCCAAACAACCCGGCCCCACAATTCCCACGTCACGTTTTTATAGGGCCAGAGGCACCGGAGCACCGACGGTGATACTTTTTCGCCCGTGGTTCAAACGCAACGCTATCGCTTCGACACCACGCTCCTGCGCACGGCTCAACGCTTTCGCATACTCAGGATGTATTGCGACTGCGGGGGCGAATGCCTGACCCTCAGGACGGTTTAAGGCGAACAGGATCATTGCGCGGTATCCCTGGCCGACCAGCATCTCCAACACCTGCAGATGCTTTAGCGCACGCAAGCTTACCGCGTCAGGAAACAACAGCCGGTCACCCTCCAACAGCGTGACATTCTTGACCTCGACATAGGCGCGCTGTTTTCCATCGGTCAGCAGTAGGTCGAGACGGGTACCTGAATGTTCACCGTCGAGAATCCGCACCTCGCGGCGAACCTCTTTCAGTGTTTCGAGCCAGGGGATCCTGCCCTGCCTGGCACCCTCCTCCACCACCGAATTGACTCGATGCGTATTGACGCCAACCCACCCGGCCCCCATGTCGACGCGCTCCAATGTCCAGGCCAATTTGCGCTTCGGGTTGTCGCTATGGGACAGTTCCACCGCAGCCCCGGGTTCCCAGCATGAACGCATACTGCCTGTGTTGGGGCAGTGGGCGACCACCAATTCTCCATTCTCCAACTCAACATCGGCCAGAAAGCGCTTGTATCGCTTCAGAATGGTGGCACGGGTTAAGGGCGGGAGTTGCATGAAACGATTTCAGCCGATCCGGAATCCCGGCGATACCGCCATATCGACGGGTTCACAGTCGACGGCATCGACCCTCGCCTGGGCCGGGCCTTGGTGTAACCAGTCGCAAAGTGAATCGACCGATTCCGGTGCGCCTGAGGCGATCACCTCCACACTACCATCGGCCAGGTTGATGGCATGCCCATCGATCTCGAAGCCCCGCGCCACCCGGCGCGTGGAATCGCGAAAAAAAACACCCTGCACCAACCCCCGGACAATACAGCGAACCGTTTGTCTCAAGGCTTCAACTCGCCTAACTGAACGGTGGCGGGTTGACCCGGACGCAGTCTCGCGTTTGAAGCGGTTTCGAACAACACGTCCAGCGCGTAGACAGCACCAAGCTCGATGATATCCTCCGATATCACGCCACGCCGGTAAACCACACCGGATCGCCAGGGACCGTCAGCCACCCGGACCCGCGCCGCATCGCCGGGCAGGTAATTCTGAATCTGTTGCGCCGTGAGTCGCACCCGGGCAACCATCCGGCCGGCATCTGCCAGTATCACCAGAGGATCTCGCTGGAGTTGCTTGACCACCACCTGGCCCGGCCAGGCATTCAGGCTCACCACCATGCCGTTGAACGGCGATATGAGCGTCGCGCGCTCCAGTGCCAGTTCCGCCTTGCCCAAAGCGGCACGCGCCAGTTCATTTTCCGCCCATGCGCTGGCCGCGTTTTCTTCCGCTTCCAGGCGTTCGTTGTCAGAAATCAGGCCACGATCGTAGAGCTCCTGAGACCACTCAAGTTGTCGCTCTGCGCGGGCCAGCGCCGCCTGACTGCGCGTCACGCCCGCAGAGGCCTCAACCTTGGAAAATTCAAACTCACGGGGATCCAACTGGGCCAGCGCGTCACCAGCCCTGACCTCCTGACCGATGAGGACGGACACATCCTGCACTACACCGTCTTCCACGAATCGCAAATCGACCGTATGGGCCCACTCGAGGCGCGCCTTGAAGGCCTCCGCGTGGGCAGCGAACGAAAGACCCATCACCAACAGCAGCATTAACCATTTCACGGCGTAGATTCCCCCTGTTTCGACAGAAAGTCATAGGGTTTGCCACGCAGGGCACTAAGGGTTGCCAACAACACCCAGGCCCGGTGATCAGTTTCGGTGCCGGCAAATCGCGCCGCTGTCTGTTCAGTCATGGCATCCCCCAGGTCCGCCTGAGCTTCCAATTCGTAGAGTGTCCGGCTGCGATCGAGTTTCAGCTCCTGATAGAAGTCGCGGGCATCGTCCATGTCACGTTCGGCCAGAATTACCGGATAGCGCAACCAAAGGTCGAGGATCGCATCTTTGAGATGAATTTCGAGCTGTTTCAACAGTGGATTGATGGCCGGGTTCAACTCCGCCCGCTGTTTCCAGTCAATGAGTACCGGATTTCCAGCCAGTGCCTCTTCAGTCATCTTGTCCAGTTCATCGAGCTGTTTGGGCAAAGCTGGAAACTCAAACGCCTGCACCTCTGACGGCAAGGCCCCGGACCACCCCATGGCCATCGAAAGACGAGCCCGGGTGGCCCGTTGACGCGCCTGGGCCAGAAACCGGTGCCCACGAACTCTTTGGTATTCCACCTCCAACTCGGAAACCGCCAAGGGGGAATACTGACCCAGCTCCTCGCGATTGCGGGCGCGGTCGAGTTGCACATAGGCCACCGCCATCGCCTCATCGTCCACGGACGTCGCCAGATCGGCCTCGACAACATCCAGAAAACGCCGGAGGACATCCAGTCGGGTTTGCTGAACCGGCAAAAGCAGGTGCCAGAATCCGCAGCCCCGGTCGCCCTCTCCTGCGGTGGAAAACCGGTCCTGGGCCCGGCAATCGAATACCCGCTCGCGGATCGCCGTTTCCTGGTATTCGCTGGCAATCTTCTCTGCCGCCAAATCCGGAGAAATGTGCTCCAGCGCATCACCGAGGCTCAACGGCTGGGGCAGTTCCCCGGCAATTACCGCTGTTGGGAGCAGCAGGCAGGCAATCACCAACTTCGCCGAACGACGGCAGGTTTCGCACCAACTACCACTCATTTAGGACGACCTTTTATCCTTTTTGAATTTACTGAAGGAGGTCTCGTTGAAGTGGTCGTCAACGAGGAACTCCCCGAACAGCAGAAACTCCTCGGCATCGCGGGTGGCTCCGGTAAACCGCCCCCGGCGGCTCGGGGTGCCATCCAGGTCAACGAACTGAAATACCGGCGTCGCCCGAACACGAAACTGCTTCAGGGCAAAATCTTTCTGGGTGGTGGTATTGCCCTGAAAATCGGTAATCTCCAAGTCACCTTCGGTGTCGATGGACAGGATGATGAAATGCTCTCGAAAGTAATCCTGGACATCGGCGCGATTGAGAACGGTCTGCTTCATCCGGTGACAAAAGGGACATTCGTCCATTTCGAACATGATGAGAACACCCTTCTTTTCCTGGTCCCGCGCATTGTTGAGCTCTTCCTGGAGGTCGCCGAAGCTGTCGTCGAAGAAGGCCGCCGAATCCCGTGTTTCCGCCGCCCCGGACGCCGCGGCAAAGAACAGCACAACCAATCCCAGTACCAGTGATTTCATCATTGCGCCTCCGCTTCTCCACCACGTTCCTCAAAGTCGGCGATAAAGGTCGAAATCGCCGCCTCGGTTACCGGCCCCATCTGTTGCGCCACCACCTCACCGGCCGGGCTGACCAGATAGGAGGTCGGCAATCCGGAAACCGGACCCAGCATTCCGGGCATGGCCGACCTGCCCTGGAGCACCGGATAGGACAGCAATTGCTCTTCCACGAAGCCAATCAAGGTATCCAGATCGATATCCTCCATGTTTACGCCAAGGACCATGGCCCCGTCGTTTTCTTTGTGTTTGTTATAGAAGGATTCGAGTTCCGGAAGTTCTTCCAGGCAGGGTGGACACCAGGTTGCCCAGTAGTTGACCAGCACCCATCTGCCTCGAAAATCGGACAGATTCACCTCTTCACCGCCCAGGTTGCGCATGGTGAAATCCACCGGTTCCGCGCCAGCAGTTGCCGTCACGACGAGCGCAAAGCCCGCCAGGATACTTCTCAAAACCTGCACAAATCCTCCTCCACGCTCAAGTCGTCGCGGTTGTTTTTATGCCGAATCGTGCGCCGACGATTCGCGAAACAGACTCGTGAGAGGGACATCCAAAGTTGTTATCAGTTCCTGATGCGTCTTTTCGAGCAGGTTAAAAAGCGCTACGCGACCCTGGCGGGAAAGTGTTTCTATCCGCTCAGGGCAAGGCAACAGAAATTCACCGGCATTATACAAATCAGACAGATGCATGACATGCAGGTCACGGCTCAGCAGCCAGGTCCCCTCCTCGGGTTGTACAATCCAGTTCGCCTTGTAAAACCCCTCGGTGAGTATCTCCGCCTGTTCCAGCGGGATCGCAGCCCCTTCCGCCAGCGCTCTGCAGGACAACGCCGTCCCCGCCTGTTGCCCCTGCCAAAGCGCCTCGAGAACGGCGAGTGCCTCCTCGATTCTCTGGGCATCCGCCCGTTTGACACTGCCACCAGCACCGTGAAGCCCCAGACAATAGGTGACTTCCGCACCTACCAGCGTCACCAGCCAGGTGAGAAACATCCAGATCAGGAAAATCGGAATCGTCGCAATCGCCCCGTAAATGGCCTGATACGTGGGCACATAGGCCACATAAAGGCCAAAACCGCGCTTCGCCAATTCGAACAACAAGGCCGCAGTCACGCCTCCGACAATGGCATCCCGTATGGGTACACGACGCATAGGCACCAGGAGATAGAGCAGAGTGAAGGCAATCGTCGACAAAAATAAGGGGGTCAACTTCAGCAGGCGCGAGGTATCAATGAGGGCATCCGGACCGCTAATCAGTGGCAGAGAGAGCAGATAGGATGTCAACACCACGCTGAGTCCCATCAGCAGGGGTCCTACGGTGATAACGGCCCAGTAGACCAGAAACTTGTTGATCATTTTCCGATTCCGCTGCACCCGCCAGATGTCGTTGAACGCCCGGTCGATGCTCGCCATGAGCAATAACGAGGTGATGATCAGGAACAGGAAGCTCGTTCCGGTCAGCTTCGAGGCCTTATCGGCAAATTCCGAAAGATAGTTCTGCACCACCTCGCCCGCTGCGGGCACGAAATTCTGAAAAACAAAATCCTGAAGGCGACTGGCCACCATTTCGCCCACGGGAAACGCCGCCAGGACGAAAAAGGTCACCGTCATCAGGGGCACCAGCGCCAGCAGGGTGGTGTAAGTCAGCGCCGCGGCGTTGATGGCTGCCTTGTCCTCATTCAGGCGACGAAAAAGCAGACCGAAAAATGCCAGCGCGTCCCTGTAGTGGCGTGCTGCCACAGCAATGAACGGCTCGTACTGAGATTCGCTGGGTCGTGTGCGGTCGTTCAAGGGTTCGCTACAATAGTCGTCATCGCAACAGACTGGCTGCCCGAAAATGAAGGTCACAATCTACCACAACCCCCGTTGCTCCAAATCCCGCGAAACCCTCGCGCTGCTGCGCGAGCACGGCACCGAACCGGAAATAATCGAGTACCTCAAAACACCGCCATCGCGTGAGGCACTGGAGCAATTGTTAGGCATGTTGAATCTCGAACCGAGGGAGCTAATGCGTAAAAAAGAGAACGAATACAAGGAACTTGGGCTTTCCGACGACAGTTTGGCCAAAGACGCGCTGATTCAGGCGATGCTCGATCACCCCAAATTGATGGAACGACCCATTGTGGTCCGCGACGGCAAGGCGGCCATCGGCCGGCCGCCGCAGTCTGTCCTGGAGTTGTTCTGAGCCATGGCCTACATTCTCGTTCTTTACTACAGCCGTTACGGTGCCACCGCCGAGATGGCACGCCTGATCGCCCGGGGTGTGGAAGAATCAGGCCTGGAGGCGCGCCTGCGTACCGTCCCCGCCGTCTCCAGTGTCTGTGAATCCACTGCAGACGATATCCCCGCGCAGGGACCTCCCTACGCCACCATCGAGGACCTGCGGGATTGCGCCGGTTTGGCCCTGGGGAGCCCGACCCGGTTCGGCAACATGGCAGCGGCGCTCAAGTATTTTCTCGACGGTACCAGCAGCCTCTGGTTGGAGGGTGCCCTACGCGACAAACCCGCCGGTGTTTTTACCTCCACATCGAGTCATCACGGCGGCCAGGAAACCACCCTGGTCAGCATGATGCTGCCGCTGATGCACCACGGGATGTTGATCGCGGGTCTGCCCTACAGCGAGACCGATCTTCTGCACACCCGCAGCGGCGGCACGCCCTACGGTCCCTCTCACGTGGCAGGCACCGACAGCGATCAACCGCTGACACCGGAGGAGACCCGGCTTTGCCGTGCACTGGGCCGCCGGCTTGCCACCATCGCCGCCTGTATACAGGCCGGCTGAATCAGCGGCCCGGCCGTACAGGGTTCATGACACAACAGCTACCGTTGCAAATCGAGCTTTCCAGTCGCGCCACCTTCGGGAACTTCATCGCGGGTGGCAATGGACAGATACTGAGTACGCTCGAAAACTGGACACGCGGCCAATTCAAGGGCGATCTGTTTTACCTGTGGGGCAGTCCGGGAAGCGGAAGATCTCACCTGCTGGCCGCCGCCTGTAATCTGGTTCAGGAGCGGGGTGGTGACGTTGCCTACATCGCCCTGGCGGAATATGAAAACCTGGCAACCGCCGTCACCGAGGAACTGGAAACGCGCCGCCTGATCTGCCTCGACGACATCAACAAGGTGGCAGGAAATCACCAATGGGAGGCGGCGGTATTCCACCTCTTCAACCGCGTCAGAGACGCCGGAAACCTCTTGTTGATGACCGCCGACAGCGGCCCGCTGGAACTGCCCTGCCAGCTACCGGATCTGAAAACACGGCTCGCCTGGGGACTCACCTATCGGCTGGCACCTCTGTCCGATGCGGGGAAACGGGAGCTGCTCCGGCAGCAGGCGACCGAACGCGGCCTGGAACTCTCGCCCGCGGCGATTGACTATCTGCTTGCCCGGTTTCCCCGCGATACCAAGTCCCTGGTGCATCTCATCGAAAAGCTGGATACGGCGGCCCTGGCGGCTCAACGGGGTCTGACCATCCCCTTCTTGAGGTCACAGATTGAAATCCTGGGCTGATAAGGGGTAGGGGCTGTCAACAGGCCCTAAGCCGTCTCAGGGTTTATGGCGCCGCGCCCGCCGGGACCACTCCAGCACATAGTCGATGCCACTGAGGACCGTGGTCAGGGTTACGACGCCCAGGCAGATGGGAATCACCAATCCCGGCATCTCGACTAAGCCGCGATCCACCACCACCACGACCACCAGCAAAATCTGCATAGTGGTGTTCAACTTGCTCAACGGAGTGGGTGCGGCATCGAATCGACCGACCCGGAAATGGTAGACCGAGCCTCCCGCGACAATCACGATATCGCGCACGATGATGAACGCGACGAGCCACCAGGGAATCAGGCCGAGCCAGCCCACCGACAGAAATCCCGCCACCAGCAACAGCTTGTCGGCCAGCGGATCGAGAAAACCGCCGAGGCGGCTCTGCCAGCGGAATTTCTTGGCGAGGTAGCCATCGAGCGCATCGGAAACGCCTGCGACCGCAAACAGCGCCAGGCCCAACAGGTATCGCTCCTCAAGCAGCGCCCAGGTCACGGGCACCACCAGCAGGATACGCAATATGCTGATCAGGTTGGGAATTTGGTGAAGCATCAGGGATTTAGGCGATAGTAGAAAGAAATTCCCGAGCCAGCCGCCGCCGAGGCCCCGCTGGGTTCCGGGTCGAGAAGTGGCTCGGCCTCCAGGGCAGCCGCGACCGCCTGTTGGTCGGCGCTGGGGGTCACCGCGATGACCAGGGCCTGGGGTTCAGATGCCACCATGCGATGGCTCGAAATGGCGGCACTGTTCCGAAAAACCGCCATCACACGACCATAGTCTGCGGCGCCATTGATCCCTGCGACCCGCACGAGTAACTGGCCCTCTGGCACCGAGGCCGGCGCCGGTATCGGCCGGGCAACGCTGTCCGTGCCACCTCCCGGCAGGCTTAGATCGACAGGCTGCCGGTGTTTTACGGGAAACAGACTGGCGAGCATACCCACCACATCGTTCATGCCTGCCTCGAGCACGCCATCACGGTCTGCGCCACGAGTGGACCAGCGCCGCACGGTGTCGCCGCTCACCAGCAGCCAGTCGACCTGCCAGATTTCCGAGCTGCTCATCAGATAGGCGGAAACAGCAGCATTGGGCAAATAGCGCGCCGATGCCTCACTGATAGAGGTCGCGACACGCGCGGAAACATCCGCCGGAGGCAGACGCATCTGGTCCTCCCAGTCCACCAGGGGCTGAAGCATATTGACACCGCCGTGCACCGCGGCCCGTTCCACCACGGCCCACACATCGGCATCGGTTTCCGCCATCAGCAACCGGTCTTCCTCGGCGCCGGCACCCGCCATCCACACCAGTACCGAGGGTCGATCCGCTCGCGGCGACAATCCATACCGATTCAGCATGTCGTTGACGGCGCCAGCGTCGAATTCGGCATCCAGAATGAGGCCTGCGGGTGAATCCAAAAACCGATAGGATTTTGCAAAGCTCCCGGCGGCCTCGTATTCCGGCTCGAGTCGTGGACTGGCGGCCGCCTGCGGGTCGCCGGTGACCTGCCGCACCACGCTCTGCAGCGCCAATGCCAGGGCGCGCTGACGCTGGGACTCCTCGTCGCCCGCCGGCGCCGGCACCCGGGTCTGGTAGAAATCGGCCGAAAGGGTTGTCGCCGCTGCACCGACCAGCAACAGGGCCAGCAACAGGCGCCAAAGACTGCGTTTACACTTATAGTGATTCATAATGTAAATTCTATCCGCCGGCCCTGAGAATCGAAAGCCTGCGGTCGCTTTTAACAGGTTTCACAAAGGCTGCTAAACTGCCGCCCTCAGAACCGCATCGGAACTCCCCGTGACTGAAAAACCTTCTCTCTCCTATCGCGATGCCGGCGTCGATATCGACGTGGGAAACAGCCTGGTCGAACGCATCAAGCCCATCGTCAGGGAAACCTTTCGCCCTGGGGTGCTGACCGGACTCGGCGGTTTCGGCGGACTGTTCGAGTTGCCCGCGGATAAGTACCGGCAGCCGGTGCTTGTTTCCGGCACCGACGGCGTCGGCACCAAACTGAAACTGGCCGTTGAACTGGAACGCCACGACACCATCGGCATTGACCTGGTGGCCATGTGTGTCAACGACATCATCGTGACCGGGGCCGAGCCGCTGTTTTTCCTCGATTACTATGCCACCGGCAAGCTCGACCTGGAGGTGGCCGAATCCGTGATCCGGGGGATCGCCGAAGGCTGCCGACAGTCGGGCGCCGCATTGATCGGTGGCGAAACCGCCGAAATGCCGGGCATGTATGACGCCGGCGACTACGACCTCGCCGGTTTCGCCGTCGGATGCGCGGAGAAAGACGACCTGATCCTGCCCGAACGCGTTCAGCCCGATGATGTGATCCTGGGCCTCGGCTCCACGGGGCCGCATTCGAACGGCTACTCCCTGGCCCGCAAAATTGTCGAGGTATCCGCCGCAGATCTCGGCGAGGATCTCGCTGGACGCCCGCTGGGCGACGCCCTGTTGGCCCCGACACGCATCTACGTGAAATCGCTGCTGGCACTTTTTGCACAAGTAGAGGTCCATGCGGTGGCGCACATCACCGGCGGCGGCCTGCCGGAAAATCTCCCCCGCGTCCTCAGGGACAACACCACGGCAGTGGTGAACCTGGAGTCCTGGGAGCGCCCAGCAGTTTTCGACTGGCTACAGGAACAGGGCGGCGTGACAGAATCGGAGATGCTGCGAACCTTCAACTGCGGCATTGGCATGGTGGTTTGTGTCGCGCCGCAGGATGCCGACACCGCCAGCCGACTTCTGGAAGCAGCAGGTGAAAAGGTGTTTCGCATTGGCCGAATCGAAGCCTCAACGGGAGCAGCCAGCGTCCGATTCGGTAAAGATTGAACATGGAGGGGCACAAGACGCCGTTAGCCGTGGTGGTGCTCATTTCCGGCGGCGGGACAAATCTTCAGGCCATCATCGACGGATCCTTCTCCGATCTGCCCATCAGCCTCAAGGCGGTCATCAGTAACGAGCCCGACGCCTACGGACTGGAACGGGCCCGTCAGGCCGGCATCGCCACTGGTGTGCTCAGCCACAGAGATTACGCCGACCGCGAAAGTTACGACGCCGCGCTCGCCGATCTGATCGACGAGCACGAGCCCGGATTGGTGGTCCTCGCCGGCTTTATGCGCATTCTGACCCCTGACTTCGTACGCCATTACAGTGGGCGGTTGTTCAACATCCATCCGTCCCTGTTGCCCCGATACCGCGGTCTCCACACCCATGCACGTGTACTCGAAGCCGGTGAAACCGAACACGGCGCCACGGTGCACTTTGTCACGGAAGAACTCGACGGCGGGCCGCTGATCATTCAGGCGCGTGTTCCGGTGTTACCTGACGATGACTCCGACAGCCTTGCCCAGCGGGTGCTGGAAAAGGAACACATCATTTACCCCACAGCCATTCGCTGGTTTGCCGAAGGCCGTTTGAGACTCGACGACGGAATGGTGACGCTCGACGGCAACCCTCTGCCGGCTCCGGTGGCTATCGATGCCATGAAATCATGAGTCGGTTCCGATGCGGCGCGGAACGCCCGGCACCGGGCAGTGCTGCATCGATCGGGATCGCGTAGACTTTGCGCCGCTAGACAGACGTCGCCGCCCCCGGTAACGTCGGGTTCCATAACGATAAGCTCAAAAGAATTAACCACCCTGGAGAGGAGATTGAGGTCATGAACAGCAGCGACGAGGCACCGCACCTGCCGTACGAGCCCATGGTGCTGCCGAAACGCCGCCGTATCGACGCCTCGGCGCCGTTCCGCTGGCTAAGAAAGGGCTGGGAAGACGTCAGAGCGGTGCCGGATATCAGCCTCGCTTACGGTGCATTATTTGCCGCCGTTGGCGCGTTCATCACCTATTTCAGTCTGGGAACTCCCCAGTTAACGCTCAATTTTTGGTCGGGGTTCCTGTTGATTGGCCCGATATTGGCGATCGGCCTGTACAGAATCGCTCAACTTCGTGAGAACGACGACCGCATCCAGCTTGATCGCTGTGTGCGCACCATCGGCGAACACAAGGCCGAGGTCGGCATGTTCATGATCTTCCTGGGGCTCATCATGACGGCCTGGATTCTGTTTTCCAGCGTGATGGTGGCGGTGTTTTTCGGTGACTTGCCCCCGGGTTCCGAGGCCTTTAACGACGCCCTCGGCTCTGCCGAAGGGGTGGCCTTCCTACTCGTGATATTCGGCAGCGGCGGCCTGTTTGCCCTGCTGGTTTTTGCCGCCTGCGCCCTCTCCCTACCGATGGTGCTCGACGGTAAAGCCGATCTGGTGACCGCCGTCACCACCAGTATTCGTGCTGTTCTCGAGCAGCCCATCCCCATGCTGGTCTGGGCAATGCTCATCGCCCTGATCACTGTACTGGGTATGGCAACCCTGTTTTTGGGATTCGTGGTGGCCTTTCCCATACTGGGATTCGCCACCTGGCACAGCTACCGGGAAATCATCGAATAGGACGACCGCTTTGCCCGCCCGTCAGGGCTTGGGCAGCGTTACCCCTTGCTGGCCGTGATACTTTCCTCCACGGTCCCGGTATGAGATGTCACACACCTCGTCGGATTCGAAAAACAGCACCTGAGCCACGCCTTCGTTCGCGTAAATCTTCGCAGGCAGCGGCGTAGTGTTGGAAAACTCCAGGGTCACGTGCCCCTCCCACTCGGGCTCGAGCGGCGTAACGTTCACGATAATGCCACAGCGTGCGTAAGTGGATTTGCCCAGGCAGATGGTGAGTACGTTGCGCGGAATCCGGAAGTACTCCACCGTCCGGGCAAGAGCAAAGGAATTGGGTGGAATGATGCAGACATCCGACTTCACATCCACGAAACTCGATGCATCGAAATTTTTCGGATCCACGATCGCCGAGTTGATATTGGTGAAAATCTTGAATTCGTCCGCACAACGGATGTCGTAGCCGTAACTCGAGGTACCGTAGGAAATCACCCGCTCCCCTTCCGCACCTCTTACCTGGCCGGGCTCGAAGGGCTCGATCATGGCCTCGTTTTCCACCATGCGACGGATCCATTTATCAGACTTGATGCTCATTCAGGAAGCTTCCGGATATCCACTGGTTTGACGGCGTTGATAGTGTAACTGCGCACTTCCTTCAGGACCAATGAATCAGGCAACGAGCACGGGTTCCAGTGCCGAACCGTTTAACCGAAAAAGCCCCGCCGCGAGGACGGGGCTTTGCCCGGTTGGCAGGCATGCAACCTGACTCAGGTTACCTGCACCTGGATCATTTCCTCCCCTTCCTCATCGGTCAGATGCACCGCACAGGCAATACAGGGGTCAAAGCTGTGGATGGTCCGCAGGATCTCTATCGGCTGTTTCGTGTCGTGCAGTGTGTGATTGTCCTGCAGCGCCGCCTCGTAGGCCCCGGGCTGACCGTCCGGATCGCGTGGGCCTGCGTTCCAGGTCGAGGGGACCACCGCCTGGTAGTTGGCGATCTTACCCCCTTCGATCACAATCCAATGGCCGAGGGCCACCTCGCGGTGCCTCCAGTGAATCCCGCGCCCCTGGCATTGCTTCGGCCAGCTGGACGGCTCCCACAACGCCTGGTTGAAGGTTTTGGTATCACCCGCCTTAATGTTGGTCACCAGGGCGTCAAACCAGCCTTGCATTTGGTCGGCCAACAGTTTTGACTCAAGGGTCCTTGCCGCGGTGCGACCTAGGGTTGAAAACATTGCTTCGATAGGGGCATCGAGCTTGTTCAAGGCAAAGTCCGCCAACTCCTTGGTTGTTCGTGGCCGGTTGCATACAGCAGCAGCACCCGGGCCAGAGGACCGACCTCCATTGATTTGTCTTTCCAGCGAGGCGATTTCAGCCAGGAGTAGGATTGCTCCACATCCAGTTGCTTATAGGGTGGTTCCGGCCCGGTGTAGTTAAGATTGGTCTCCCCATCATAGGGATGCAGACCAACGCTCCTTGCCGCCGAATAATCGTACCAGGAGTGGGCGATAAATTCTTGATCTGAGCTCTGTCGTGCAGATCTACTTCATGCACCTTGCTCAGGTCACGATCCAGGATGGCACCGCGCGGGAAAGAGAAAACTCGATGGGTCGTTCATGCCGTTGGACGGCAGATCGCCGTAGCACATGAAGTTGCCTAACACCCTCCCCTCGTTGGAACCAGCCCAATCCTTGTAGAAGGAGGCAATCGCGAGGGTATCCGGCAAATAGACCTGATCGACAAAGATCCGCATCTGGGTAATGACTTCCTGCACCTGGGACAGGCGCTTGGCGTTGATTGCCGAATCCGAATTCAGATCGATTGGAGAGGAACACCACCCACCAGAAAATTCGGATGCGGGTTCTTGCCGCCAAAAATCGCATGCAGCTTCACAACGTCGCGCTGCCACTCCAATGCTTCCAGATAGTGGGATACCGCCATCAGGTTGGCCTCCGGCGGCAGTTTATATCCTGGATGGCCCCAGTATCCGTTGGCAAAGATGCCCAATTGCCCGGATTCCACAAATGCCCCCAGTTTCTTCTTTATATCGGAGAAGTAGCCCGGCGAGGACTTGGGCCAGCTGCTGAGACCGATTGGGCCAGATCAGCAGGGCGCCTTGGGGTCGGCTCGAGCGCCGAGACCACATCCACCCAGTCCAGCGCATGCAGATGATAGAAATGCATCACATGGTCGTGGATATACTGGGCGCTGATCATCAGGTTGCGTGATGAATTGCGCATTTGTTGGGATTTCATAGTTCAGGGCATCTTCCACCGCTCGAATGGAGGCTATGCCGTGGACCAGGGTGCAGACACCGCAAATGCGTTGTGCAAAGGCCCAGGCGTCTCGCGGGTCCCGCCCTTTGAGGATGAGTCTCGATTCCGCGGACCATGGTGCCGGAGGAATAGGCCTCGGCGATATTGTCACCATCCATCTGCGCTTCGATACGCAGGTGCCCTTCGATACGGGTGATGGGATCAACGACAATGCGTTCACTCATGATCTTTTACCTTGTCTTTTCTTTGGCGTTTGTTTGCCTTCAATGATCCGACCTCAGGCCGATGCCTTTTCTGGGAGATGCTCGGCCACCAGGCCCACCAAACTGTCGACGCTGATGTTGTCGTGTGCTTTCATCTTGCCCACTTCGAAATTCAGTCGGCAGCTGCCGCAGGACACCACCAGGGCCTCAGCGCCCGTGGTTTTAATATCCTTCATCTTGACCTCGTAGGCGGCCTGTCTCAGATCCGCCGCCCGGTGAATCAGGAAGACGCCGGCACCGCCACCACAGCAGATGTTCTGTTGATGACTGGAAGGTGTTTCCTTGAGATCCAGCCCCAGTTCCCTGACCACGGCGCGACCTTCTTCGAAGGACCCGCCCATGCGGCCCACCTTGCAGGGATCGTGCAGGGCAACGACTTTCTTCTCTGCCACCTTGTTGAGCTTGAGCTTGCCTTCCATGACCTTCTTGCCGAGATACTCGGAGATGGACATGACATCGAAGGGCAAAGCATGACCCACCATCTCGGCGCCTGACCAACGCAAGGAAGGAAACGCGTGGCCGCATTCCGGCGTGATGATGAGCTTGGCGCCGCAGGCCACCGCCGTTTCGATGATCTTGGTACTGGCGGCGCGCTGGGTGTCTTCGTGGCCGGACAACAAGCCAAAATTGGCGCCCTCGTAGGCCTCGGTGCAGAAGCTCCAGGGCTCGCCCAGGTGATCCATGATCTTGGCCGTGCCCTGGAGCGCATCGTTGAACAGCATGATGTCCAGGCCACTGGTGAGCACGAGAATGTTCGCGGTTTTTTCGTCCACGGGGACCTTGAATCCCAGATGCTCGCTGACCTCGTCCACCTTGTGCTGCAGGATATCCTTGTCGGCCTCGAAGATGGTACCCGACTCCCACTGGCCCTGTTGCATGACACGCAGTTCGTCGGGGATCAGGGCCGCTTCCGCCATGGCCTGGCGGTTGACGGCCACGAGTTCCGCAATGTGAATACCCATCGGGCAAATCATGCTGCAGCGCCCGCACTCGGTGCAGGAGTCATAGACCAGGGGCTGGTACTCGCGCAGGTCGTCTGCCGTCATATCCGGCGTGTACAGCCGGTGAAACCAGCGAAAAGGACTGTACTCACGCTTGTAAAAGTTCTTGATCAAGCCGAGCTTGCGCACCGGAGTGTACTTTGGGTCCTGTGTACCGATGTAGTAATGGCAGGCCTCGGCGCAGAGTCCGCACTTGATGCAGCTTTCCAGCTGAACAGCCGCGTTGGCGTCGATTTTCTTGCGGAATACCTTCTTGGCGTTTTCTACCCGTTCCTCGTCGGACATCTTTTCGGGAACAGCGAGGGTGGCAAGGTTCGTCGACATCCCGTAGAACATCGCGAAACTTTCTTCAATTTGTTTTGTCATGCTCATGCCCGAACCCCCCTACGCTCAAACTTGACACCCAACTGATAACGAGATGGTACGAACAGCACCATGTGCATCAGCTTGCCAAAGGGCACCCAGACCATCAGCAGGGCAACGCTCAGCAAGTGCAGGGCGAGCATGGTTTCGTACCTTGGTCCCCAATGGGCGAACGCCATCACTCCGGTTACCAGAGGCAACATGGTGACGAACCAGCTGATGTAATCGTCGATCCCGGATATGGTTTTCAACACCGGATGCGTCAGTCGCCGGACCAGCAGGGCCACCATCACGGCGATGGTCAGCGCAGCCGAAACCGTCACGATATTGTTTGGCAGCCCCGGCCAGCTTAAGCCCGTGATGCCCTTGATGTATTCGATATGAGGCACGAAGAGCAGAATGACCACGAACAGGCCAATGTGCATCACATAGCCCGTGACCTGCTGAAAACGGCTGGCCTTGCCCAATTCCTGGCCCACATACATTCGGCTGAATACCGTGCGTACACCGCCCATGAAAGGCGAGGCGCTGCGTGACTTGGATAAAGGCTTTTTCGTTAGCAGGAACAGCACCCCGAGCAAGCGCCAGAGTATGCCTGCGATCATGATGATCAAGGCCCACTGCAATGCGGGACCGCGTGCGAAGTCGAGCAATGTCATTTTATACCTCCCTCGCCTTTTTCTGTTTGGCCCGTCCCAGAGCAGCCGCTCCAATGCCCACGGCCAAGCCCGCCGCGGCAGCGACGCCGATGGCCGAACCCGATGTCATGGTGGCCTGGGACAGTGGCTGATACATGCCACCGCGGTCCCAGAAGCCCGGCTCGGAACAACCGATACAACCGTGACCGGCCTCGACCGGCCAGCTGGTGCCCCCGTTCCACTTGGCGGTGGCGCAGGCGTTGTAGGTCACCGGCCCCTTGCATCCGAGTTTGTAGAGGCACCAGCCTTTGCGGGCACCCTCATCGTCGAAGGTGTCGGCAAACTGGCCGCGCTCATAGAAGGGTCGGCGATAGCAGCGGTCATGAATATTGGTACCGAAGAACACCTTGGGACGACCCAGGTGATCGAGTTCCGGAATGCTGCCGAAGGTCAGGTAGTGAGCCAAAACGCCAGTGATCACCACCGGAATCGGTGGGCAACCGGGCACATTGATGATCGGCTTGTCTTTCACCAGATTCCATCACGGACACAGCCCCCGTGGGATCGGGATTCGCCTGCGGCAGGCCACCATAGGCCGCGCAGGTACCCACGGCGATAACCGCCGCTGCTCCTTCCACCGTCTCCATCAGCATGTCCAGATTTGAAATGCCGGCAACCGTGGAATAGCCGGGATTGCCTAGCGGTATTGAACCGTCAACCACCACCAGGTACTCGCCGTGATTGTCGTGCATCGCCTGTTCGCGTGCCTGCTCGGCAGCTTCACCCGAAGCAGCTTGAAGCGTGTGATGATAGTCAAGCGAGATAGCGTCGAAGATGAGCCCTTCGATGGTCGGCGCATGGCTGCGCGTAAGCGATTCCGTGCACCCGGTACATTCCTGGAATGACAGCCAGATCACCGAGGGTCGCCGGGCCTGTTCCAGTGCCCGGGCTATCGCCGGCACCATGGCCGGCGATAACGCCATCAATGACGCTGTCGTGGTGCAAAACTTGAGAAAACCGCGCCGGGATATACCCTGCTGTCGCAAGGCCTCACCAACTGTCAGATCTTTGGTCATCTATTGCCCTCCTGACCCGATTGATCATCCATCGCAGCCAACGCTTCTTGCAGCGCGGCGGCGGCGTCTTGAATATCTTCACGAGGCGTCGCCAGCAAGGCGGGAACCTCGGTCACTTCCAACTGGAGACCCGCACGCGTGCCATCGGCATCCTGGTAGTCCACCACCCAGACCCCATGGAACCGGCTTTCCCGGATCTCGGTTCGGCCAAGCGACTCCACGGTGGCCTGAATCTCTCCGTTGCCCAGAAAGTCCAGGAGTTGATCTTCGTCTCCGGGACCAAAGGGCATGGCGCGCAAGTCAATGGTGGTGGTTTCTCCGTCTGCGGAGAAACGGAGCAAGGCATGCAGTATTTCGTGAAGAACGGGCGCTACATTCCCTGTGGCAGCCGCGGTATCTTCAACGGTTACTGCGATAGATTGCAGGCTTCCTGTTTTCATTAGTTAATGATTATAATCTTATTAACCGCGCTCTAGGCTGACTTGCGTCAAAGAGTCGTCTTATCACCCCTGTCCCAGCGAGCGATGATCTGCTGAACGACGGCTACCGCCTTGGGAATTGCGGCCGCCACGGCGGGGGTCGGGGCATCACCCCAATCGATGTATTGCGGCTGGATACCCACGATGGCCCGCGGACTGGGAAGCGTATCGGTCAACCTGGCGATATCCATGAGATCGGATAACCCTACCTCGTGCACACTCTGGAGACCGCCACGCAATCGCGCATCCATCTCCTCGCCCTCGAACACCTGTACCGTCCCAGGCGCCGCATCAAGGCGTGCGGCATCCACCACAATCAAGCGTGAGTGGGCGCTGATATCCTGAGCCAGCGTGAAACTGAGGGTTCCACCATCGAGAATGGTTAAATCTGCCCCGTTTTCGGGAACGGAAGATCGCAGGCGCTCGATGACATGGATGCCCACTCCCTCGTCGGAGAGTATGGTATTGCCGATGCCGAGAACCAGTGTCGTGGCCAAAGCCATTGTTCAATTTACTCTATATCCTGATATTCTAAGATCATAACGATTACAGCCCGTACTGAACCAGCTATGTGTCTCGGAATTCCGATGCAGATCAAGTCCATCGACGGCCTTCTCGCCCTTTGCGAGGCCAAGGGCGTCGAACGCCAGGTGAAACTGCTGTTTCTCCAGGGCGAAGATCTGCAGCCCGGTGACTTTCTCGTGGTCGACCGGGGCAATGCCATCGACAGGATTTCAGCAGAAGAGGCCGGGGCGGCCTGGGACATTTACGACGAGATGCTCGCCACGAGTTCACCACCCGTTTCTGGCTAAAACGCTTGAAACCGGCACCCCAGGTGCCATATTAAGAACATTCATTTCCCGTCTTTCTGATCCTTCGGAGAAATCATGCTGCGCATACTGTTATTTCTTGGGACCAATATTGCCGTTTTGGCGGTGGTCAGTGTGGTGTTCCAGGCCCTGGGACTGGAAGGAATCCTCGCCGAAAACGGCGTCGATCTGAATCTGACATCGTTGCTGATCTTCTCCGCGGTTATTGGCTTTTCCGGCTCCCTCATTTCGCTCTTTCTGTCGAAGACCATGGCGAAACGGGGCATGGGCGTCCAGATCATCGAACAACCGTCGAACCACACGGAACAGTGGTTGGTGGATACGGTGCAACGCCAGGCCGCCCAGGCCGGCATCGGCATGCCCGAAGTGGGCATCTTTGGCGCATCGGAACCCAACGCATTTGCCACCGGCGCCAATCGTAATAAAGCGCTTGTCGCCGTAAGTGCAGGCCTGCTCCAGACTATGTCCAAGGACGAGGTGGAGGCGGTGCTTGGTCATGAAATCAGCCACGTGGCGAATGGTGACATGGTGACCCTGACGTTGATTCAGGGCGTGCTAAACACCTTTGTGATTTTTCTCGCACGCACCGTGGGCCACGTGGTGGACCGCGTTATTTTCAAGACCGAGCGGGGTTATGGGCCCGGCTACTTTATCGTGTCATTTGTGGCACAAATCCTGTTCTCGGTTCTGGCGACCATGGTGGTGATGTGGTTCTCAAGACGCCGCGAATTTCGCGCAGATACCGGTGGCGCCCAGCTGGCTGGCCGGCAAAAAATGATCGACGCGCTGAAGCGTCTCCAATCGGCCCATCAACCTGAAGGACTACCAAAAGAATTCGCCGCGTTCGGCATCAGCGGCAACTTCAAAAGTCTGTTCAGCAGCCACCCGCCTCTCGAACAGCGCATCGCCGCCCTCCAGCAAGCACGCTGAATCTCATAGCCCTCAAGCCCCAATTCGATCGCCTGAGTGGTCGATGCGGGGTAGCGGCGCCTGGACGGTCTCTGCTCTGGGATAGCCATCTGCCTAACCCGACACTCATGCATTTGACGCCCGCGCCAATGCGCGGGAAATCTCATCTGGCCCGAGTTCGTTGAACGTCTCTCTTCCGGTCACCACGGCTGCACCGGCCATCTCGTACCAGGCATGGCCTGCGGCCGACCAGGGCGCCACCCCGTGAGCCGTTCCGGGATCACGTGGAAACAGGTACATCCGCCCAGGACGCATCAGCAGGTTATAAGGGATCGAACCCTGATGGAGCTGCTGAAGGGAATACCATCCCTCCTTCGCGTCCTCGGCCGTCAGGCAAGTCGCCGGATAGTCGAGGTCACCGCCATTGTGTCGCCAGCGAAACGCCTCCACAGGAAATAGCGCCTCCCGCGAGAACGTCTGAAAGTGCAGATGATTGACTGAGGCACAGGCACCGTAGCTGTTGTAACCGAAACCAAACCCCGGCAGGCGTGAACCGAATGCTTCAACGGTACGCCAGGCCAGTTGAAAATGCCTGGAGGTGAGCATCTGCGGCAGACAATCGGCTGGCTGCGGAACAAACAGCAGATGTCCGGAGGCGAAGGGGAACTTGTTGTAGAAGAAATGCGCGTCCAGGTCCTCGACCGTACCCGACCAGAACAACTCCCGCGCCAGAAACGGCCGATTGAAGTTGAACCCTTGAGGATCGAAGGGTGCCTGTATCCCGACCGATGATCCCTCGGCAAGGCGAGCGGGACGCAGACCGCGCAACAGATTGTACTGAATCTCCCAGCCGTCGCATGTCTTCCACTCCACCAATCCCACGCGATCAAATCCAATGGCGAGCAATTTCAAGAACACCATCAGATCGTCTGGTGATGCCTCTCCGCTTATCCCGTTTCGAAGCTCGTAACCGATCCTCGCCGCATGATCCTCAAATCTCGACTGGATGGCGTTGCGCATCGCTGCCCAAAGCCTCTCATCGAAGCTGGCATTGGCCCATGAGAGGACAAAGGCACCCAGAGAATCATCCGAGATCTGCCGCTCAAGACCACGCGCAAAATGGTGATTGAAGGCCTCTGGAGACTGGAAGACCCCGGCTATCATTTGCCCTTCTCATCGGCCTTCCGGCTTGGTGATATGGAAGCCTCTGTGGTGTCCTCTGCCAACTCGGAACCTGGAACCGGATCGACACCGCCCGGATGCAAAGGATGGCATTTGGATATTCGGCGAATGCCAAGCCAAAGACCCCGCAGAACCCCATGCAGTTCCACCGCCTGCAAGGTGTATTCGGAGCATGTGGGATAGAAACGACAGCTTTGTCCGAGAAAGGGACTGATGATCAGCTGATACCCCCGAATAAGACGCATGGCGAGCCACCTCATTCAGGCAGCCCTGCCCTTATAAACCGGTCGCATCGATGAAGCCTGACATTGAATCTGACAAACATTGTCTAATGGTGCCTGCCTTTTAGCGGGGCGACAGTCTGGCGCGTCCGGCCTTCGCCCACCAAGGCGCTCAGCACCCCAAAATAATCGGAGCGTAATGGCCTTGAAAACCGACCCGGGTGAAAATGGCGGCCAACACGCGGAGGTGCTATTGTAAATCAACTCGCCGATACCCGCGGGTTGGTAGCTGACGCACTCACCGGAAACCTTTGATTGACCTCGGGCAGCCTCGTTTTACATCCCGCCGATCCGAACTCATCATTGGATCCCGAACCGCTGATCGGGGTTTTACGGGAGGTGGGGATTCTGGGCGCCAGAATTCCCGACTGGCAGGATGCCTGGTTCGTCGGTGAACAGTTCCTGCAATCTGTCAGCTTCATGGGATGCTCTCCCTTTATCGAACTGAGCCCGCAAGAAAAAGGGGACACGGATTTCTGCCACGTCCGCATACATCGACACGGGACACCCAGGCTCATGTACGGTCGCCTGTCCCGACCCGCGAGGTGCCCGCAATGCGGTAAACCCCTCAGCATCACCCCCGAGGACTTCGCACGGATGGTACGACTTGATCAGGGTGGCGGCATCGATTGTGCGAATTGCGGAGAAAAGTCTGCCGCGCAAAATTTCAGGTGGCGCCGAGACGCGGGACTGGGCCGCCTGTTTATTGAAATCACCCATATTTTTCCCGGCGAGGCGGTCCCGGTAGATCACGTGATGACACGCCTGTCCTCGCTGTCCACCGGACCCTGGCGATACTTCTACGTCGCCGGCTGATCACTCAGCGCAAACCTCGCACACAATCCGCGCTCAGGCCGCGAGCGTGACCCGACCGGGCACCGATATTTCCAAGGCAATCGGAAGATGATCGGAGATGGGAAAATCAAGCACCTGCGAGCTGATGATTTCGAGGCCGTCGGAGACCAGGATATGGTCGAAGCGCCGCGCGGGACGCCAACTTGGAAAGGTTGGCTGTTCACATGCAGGTTCCTGAAGACCCGTGTTGTCCATCAGCCGCCGCATCTCCTGGGCATTGCAGGTACAGTTGAGATCGCCCATCAGCACTGAATAGGGGTATGAACGAAGCAGGCCACCCAGGTAATCCAACTGGCGATTGCGGGCACGGCTGCCCAGCGCCAAGTGAACGATGATGATGGCGAGAATCTCATTACCGGAACCGAACTCGCAGAGCATGGCGCCCCGCCCCCGCAAGCCGGGCAGGCGGTGCTCCTCCACCCGCGTCGGGCGAAAACGACTCAGCAGGCCGTTGCTGTGCTGCGCGATATGACCGATGTTCCGGTTGATCTGCTTGCGCCAATAGGGAAAACCGGCGCGGTGCGCAAGAAACTCGGTTTGATCCACATAGCCCGACCGAAGACTGCCTGAATCCACTTCCTGCAGGCCCACCAGGTCGTATTGAGCCAGCAATGCCGCGGTACGCTCCAGGTTGCGCTGCCGCTGCGGGTGAGGAAGCAGGTGATGCCATCCCTTAGTAAAATACTCGCGGTGGCGCTTTGTCTCCAGCCCCGTCTGGATGTTGTAGCTCAGGAGACGAATCTGGTTCAAAGTTGTGCGCCTTGTTCCTGTTTGGAACGACCGCCCTATTCCTTCCTGCTCTGGCGCGCTTCCTCGATGAGGAAATCAAGGAGAGAAGTCATCTGCTCGTACGACTTCACATCACCACTGCGGTACTGGGCATCCACCACCAGTGCCGGTACGCCCGTGATGCCGAACTTTTGAGCGTTTTGCGCCGCCTGTTGCACCTTTAGATGAACAGAGAATGACTCCATCGCCGCACGATAGGCGGCGATATCCACGCCTTTGGTGCTCAGGAATGCCTCCATGGAGCCCTGTTCTTTGAGCGGATTTCTGCGATCGTGCATCTCGGACATGATGTCCTCATGTATCTGGCCCGGCACTCCCATCGCTTCCAAAGCGTAAAAGGTGCGGGCATGCATCATGATATGCGGCCTATTGAAGGTAGCAGGCACCTTGGCGAAATCCACGTCATCGGGCTTGGTCTCAAGCCATTTCTTGATGTGAGGTTCAAAAGAGTAGCAGTGAGGGCATCCATACCAGAAGAATTCCAGTACCTCGATCTTCTCGGTGCCCGCCGGCGTCGGGGAAACCCAATGATAGGCTGCGCCCTCCTCGAACTTGGCGCCGCCCTGGGCGAAAGCAACAACGGAGGCCATGGCCGTCACGACAAAAACCAGCAGTCTCAACATAATTTTTTCCTTACGCGCAGAGAAGGTTCCCGTAAGAGACCGTCCGAAACCTCATTAGTTTCTCGTGGCCGACGCAAAAAAAACAAGGGACGGCCAAAATTGGCCGCCCCTTATTACTCGCGAGCCGGGCGGCGTTTTCGCCTTATTGCAATCCCTGGATGTACTGGGCTACTGCTGCAATCTCGGCGTCCGTCATCTTGGCGGCTATCGCCTGCATCATCTTGGCGCTGTCATTGACGCGCATGGCGCCCCTGAAGTCCTTTAACGCCTTTTCCACGTAGGGGGCATGCTGTCCGGCCACTGCAGGAAAGTTGGCCGCGGGATTCCCGACACCATTGGGAGCATGGCAGGCCGCACAGGCTGAAACGCCAGATGCGAGATTTCCGCCACGATAAATCTTTTCTCCCAGTTCCACCTGGTCGGCCGCTGCAGCTCCGCCCTTGACCTCTTGATCGCTGAAGAAAGCGGCAAGATTCACCATGTCTTCATCAGACAGGGGCATCGCCATGGGGCCCATCACGGGATCCTGACGTGCGCCGGCCTTGAAATCCTGTAGCTGCTTGACGATATAGCCTGGGTGTTGGCCGGCAAGGCTCGGCCAAATGGGATTGATGCTGTTACCGTCGACACCGTGGCACGAGGCGCAGACCGCCGATTTCTCCTGACCAGCCGCCGCGTCGCCAGCCGCCTGAACCGCCGAACTGACCACGAAAGCCGCGATGGAGAGCGAAATAAGCCACTTGTTCATCGCAATACCCTCAGTTTGAATCAAAAATAATGACAAAATTCGTTCGATTACGGCAACTTCCGGCGGTCTGACCAGACGCCCCTTAGGGGAGCTTTTCTGTCGGTTTTCCGCCGCCGCAAAACACCGTAGTTTACCCTATAAAACGTCATAGAAATACCTCGCTGCACCAACCGCCAGGATGCCTCTTCATCCTGCTGTTCTGCCGAGCGGTCGGAAATGCACCAGAGACCGGTAAACGACGACCATAAGCCACAGAAAAAGTAGCGGCAACACTGCGGTCTGGAAGGTAAAAACGGCGATCAACTCAATGGTTTGCTCTGCGGCACTGGCAGCCAGGGCTTGATACTCATCCAACCTTGCCTGGACATCAAGTAACGCGCCCGCTTCCTCATACCAGCTACGAATTCGTGAGGCCAGAGAGGCATCCTCCGGATCACCCGGCGCCTCACCCAGCGTCAATTCACCAAGGCGATCAGCGGTATCATCGAGTCCCGTCACGGCCGCCTCATAGCGAGGTTGCATGAAAGTTTCATGAACCATTTCCCCCGTGATCGCTAAAGCCGGCACCAGGAAACGCACCATCGCGACCAGCAGACCCACCCGCAACAACCATCCCCGATACCTCTTCAGGCCAGTATCTGTCCTCCAGATTGATGCGATCAGCAGGCCGGCAAGCAGAACCATGAGAAGGCTGATCGTCGTAGAAGAAAAAACCTCCATCAACAAACGCTGAACGCCGAAGGAAGTGCTGGCTACCAGCATCACCCAGGAAAAGCGTTCGACGAGATCATTGAGGGGGTCCAGAATCTGACCGGGCGCCAGCGACACACCGACACCGGCAGGCTGGAAGGCCACCTCTGTGTGCTGGGCAACGGAAATGATGCCGTTCAGGGTTCGCGCAACACCGAAAGCCACCAATGAACGCTGCAAGCCGTCCTCCACGCGGGCAGCCCCCCATCGATCCGCCACACCACTGAAGGCCAGCACCACCAGCAGAACAGCGACCGTGGTCACAACGATTCGTGCGCTTCGGTTCCCTGCGAACCGTCCCGATTGGTTTAAGTGATCAGACACCCGTAAACCTCTTGCCCGGAGAACAAAAAAAGGGCGCCGAAGCGCCCTTCTGTCAGTGACTTGCGGGGGAAATCAGCTGACCTGTGGGTCGAGTTCGCCACTGGCGTACCGGGCCTGCATGGTTTCCATGCTGACGACCTTGATCTTGGAGGCGTGACCGGCCGCACCGAAGGACTCATAACGCGCCTTGCAGATGTCCTTCATGCCCTTGGTGGATTCCTTGAGGAATTTGCGAGGGTCGAAGTTGGACGGATTGTCATGGAGATGGCGACGGACGGAACCGGTAGAGGCCATCCGCAAGTCGGTGTCAATATTGACCTTACGCACACCGTGCTTGATGCCCTCTACGATCTCCTCGACCGGGACACCATAGGTCTGACCCATATCACCGCCGTAGGAATTGATGATCTCGAGCCAGTCCTGCGGCACCGAGGACGAACCGTGCATGACCAGATGCACCGTCGGAATGCGCGCGTGAATCTCTTTGACGCGATCTATCGCCAGGATGTCGCCGGTGGGCGGTCGGGTAAATTTGTAGGCGCCATGGGAGGTACCGATGGCAATCGCCAGCGCATCGACACCGGTTTTGGCGACGAAATCCGCGGCCTCGTCGGGATCAGTCAGCAACTGTGAGTGATCGAGGGTGCCCTCGGCGCCCACGCCATCTTCTTCTCCGGCCTGTCCGGTCTCCAGCGAGCCGAGGCAACCCAGTTCACCTTCCACGGAAACGCCGCCCGCATGGGCCATTTCCACCACTTTCCGGGTAACGTCCACGTTGTATTCGTAAGAGGAAGGCGTCTTGCCATCCGTCATCAGGGATCCGTCCATCATCACCGAGGAAAATCCGGACTGAATCGAGCGCAGGCAGATGGCTGGCGAGGTACCGTGGTCCTGGTGCATGACCACGGGGATATGGGGATACATCTCGGTTGCAGCGATAATCAGATGCCGCAGGAACGGTTCACCCGCATAGGAACGTGCACCGGCCGAGCCCTGCATGATGACGGGGCTGTCCGTTTCGTCCGCCGCCTGCATGATCGCGTGGACCTGCTCCATGTTGTTGACGTTGAATGCCGGCATTCCAAAACCGTTTTCGGCAGCATAATCCAGCAATTGACGCATGGAAATCAGAGCCATGACTTTCTCCTCGATAATGTCTGAAAAAAAGAAACGTCGTTCATTGCCCCACCCGTTAATCGGGCAGGATGTGTTCACCTACTCTAAGTATCTTCATCACATTGGTCCCACCGGACACACCGGTCAAATCACCCTTGGTGATGATGACGAGATCGCCGTCGCGGATAGCGCCACGGCGCAGCAATTCTTCAATAATTTCCTGGTTCGCCAAACGGCTGTCGACACCTTCCTCGTAGTCAAAACTGACCGGGTAAACACCCCGATAAAGGGTCACTTTTCTACGCGTCGCCACATGGTCAGTCAACGCGTAGATGGGAATACCCGAAGAAATCCGTGACATCCATTTCGGAGTGGAACCCGACTCCGTCAAGGCGGCAATCGCGGCCACCCCCAGATGGTTGGCCGTGTACATGGTGGCCATGGCAATGGCTTCGTCAATACGCCCGAACACCGTGTGCAACCGGTGTTGTGAACGGCGCGCGGTGGACTGTTTCTCCGCCTCCTTGCAGACCCGACCCATCGCCTCGACCGCCTTCGCGGGAAACTTCCCCACCGCCGTTTCGCCCGACAGCATCACCGCGTCGGTTCCATCGAAAACCGCGTTGGCCACATCGAACACCTCGGCGCGGGTCGGAATCGGACTGGCGATCATCGACTCCATCATCTGTGTCGCCGTGATCACTACACGGTTCATGTCGCGCGCCAGGCTGATGAGCTCCTTCTGGACCGCTGGCAGTTCGGCGTCGCCGATCTCCACACCGAGATCACCTCGTGCCACCATGATGGCATCGGAGGCCTCGATAATTTCCTCCATGAAACCCATGGCCTCGGCACGTTCCATTTTGGCAACGATACCGCCCTGCCCGCCGGCCTCGCGCAGCAATTCACGCGCCTTGTGGACGTCTTCACCACTGCGAACAAAGGATACCGCCAGGTAATCTGCCTCCATTTCGGCGGCAAACCGGATGTCAGCAAGGTCCTTTTCCGTTAAAGCCGGCGCCGACAGGCCGCCGCCCTTCTTGTTGAGACCCTTGTTGTCAGAGAGCACGCCGCCCACAACCACCTGGCAGACGACTTCCGTGCCCTCAACGCGCTCAACCCAGAGCTCGATCGCGCCGTCGTTCAGTAACAGGGTGTCCCCGCGGGCAACATCGGTGGACAGCGGCGCATAGGTCACCCCCACACGATCCTTATCCCCGTTGGCGATATCCCAGCCGGTATCCAGCGTAAAGTTGTCGCCCGTTGCCAGGGTGACCGAGCCGCCCCGAAATCGCCCTATCCGTATCTTCGGGCCTTGTAGATCGACCAGCACGCCAATTTGGCGTCCACTGGCTCGGGCGCGGTTACGGAGATTTTCCGCACGCTCCGCATGGGTGGCGTGATCACCGTGGGAAAGATTGATTCGCACCACATCAACACCGGCCGAGATCAATTCATCCAACACCTTTGGGTCATCGGTTGCCGGCCCCAGGGTCGCCACAATTTTCGTTCTACGAAGCATACATTTCCTGTAAACGGCTGGCCTTCGGCCACCATTGCACTGGCGCAAACGGCTTTCTTCGTTTGCGTTGTGCCGGATTGATCAGTTTTGCGCGCGTTTCTCGAGCATAGCCACCGCCGGTAGCGTCTTCCCTTCGAGATATTCGAGGAAAGCACCGCCCGCCGTCGAGATGTAGGTCACCTTGTCATAGATATCGTATTTTTGAATGGCGGCGATGGTGTCTCCACCACCGGCAAGGCTGAAGCAGTCGGAATTGGCAATGGCCATGGCAACAGTTTTCGTCCCCTCACCGAACTGGTCAAATTCGAACACCCCCACGGGTCCGTTCCAGACAACGGTTCCCGCCTTGGCAATGATGTCGGCCAGTTCCTGGGCAGAATCGGGGCCGATATCGAAAATCATCTCGTCGTCGGCAACCTCGGACGCAGACTTGAGCACGGCTGGCTCGTTCTCGTCGAACTGCTTGCCTACCACCACATCAGTGGCAATGGGAATCACCGCACCGCGCGCCGTCATCTTTTCCATCAGCGCCTGGGCCGTGGGGACCAGGTCATCCTCGCACAAGGATTTTCCGACATTGTGACCAACGGCTTTGAGGAAGGTGTTGGCGATGCCGCCACCCACCACCAATTGATCCACCTTTTCGGACAGCGCCTCGAGCACGGTCAACTTGGTAGAGACCTTGGATCCGCCCACAATGGCCACCATCGGCCGCGCAGGATCAGCAAGGGCCTTCGCCAGATTGTCCAACTCGTCGGTCAACAGCAGCCCGGCACAAGCAACAGGCGCAAACATGCCGACACCATGGGTGGATGCCTGCGCCCGGTGAGCGGTACCGAAGGCGTCCATGACGAAGACGTCGCAGAGTGCCGCATATTTTTTTGCCAGGCCTTCGTCATCTTTCTTTTCGCCGGCGTTGAAGCGAACGTTTTCCAGCAGCACCACCTCGCCGTCTGCCACTTCCGGCGCATTGTCGAAATAGTCTTTCTCCAGCCGCACCGTCTTCCCCAACTTTGCCGACATATCCTCGGCGATGGGCTGCATCGAGTTTTCCTCATCCACCTTGCCCTCTTCGGGGCGACCACGATGGGACATCACCATGACGCGGGCACCGGCCTTGGCACAATGCTCGATGGTGGGCATCGACGCGGAAATACGGGCATCGGAGGTCACCTTCCCGTCCTTGACTGGGACATTAAGATCGGCGCGAATGAGAACCCGCTTGCCGGCGAGGTCGAGATCGGTCAGCTTGATGAAAGACATGGAGAATTCCTCCTGTTCAAATCGGTTTCGAAAGAGTTCAGGACCAAACCGGGGTTTGCCTGAAGCCTCTCGCTGGAAACGAGGAGCGAGGCGTTAGGAGAAAGGCGTGAAGAGAGAGGCGCAAGGCATGGATCAACCCGTAAGCACCTCACTCGTCACTCCTCAGATTACTCCTAACTCCTCACCCCTGACGCCTTACCAATTACTTCGAGACGTGCTCCACCATGCGCAGCATGTTGCAGGTGTAGCCGTACTCGTTGTCGTACCAGGCCACGACCTTGACGAAGGTCGGATCCAACTGGATGCCGGCACCGGCATCGAAGATGGAAGGCGTGCTGCGACCACGGAAGTCGGTGGCAACAACCTTGTCTTCGGTGTAGTCGAGAACACCGGCCAGGTCACCGGACTCCGAGGCGGCCTTCATGGCGGCGCAGATCTCTTCGTAGCTGGCGTCGCTGTTTAGCTCGACGGTCAAATCCACCACCGAAACGTCAGAGGTGGGTACGCGGAATGCCATGCCGGTCAGCTTGCCGTTCAGCTCGGGCAATACCTTGCCCACTGCCTTGGCAGCACCGGTGGAGGACGGAATGATGTTCTCCAGAATACCGCGACCACCGCGCCAGTCTTTCTTGGACGGACCATCTACGGTCTTCTGGGTCGCCGTGGCTGCGTGGACGGTGGTCATCAGGCCACGCTTGATGCCCCACTTGTCGTTCAGCACCTTGGAAACGGGCGCCAGGCAGTTGGTGGTGCAGGATGCTGCAGAAACGATGGCCTGGCCGTCGTAGGTATTGTGGTTCACACCGTAAACAAACATCGGAGTGGCGTCCTTGGAAGGTGCGGACTGAACCACCTTCTTGGCGCCGGCGTCGATGTGCTTCTGGCAGGTTTCTTCAGTCAGGAAGAAGCCGGTGCACTCGATGACCAGATCTGCGCCCACTTCGTCCCATTTCAGATTGGCAGGATCCATCTCGGCGGTGAGACGGATGTTCTTGCCGTTAACCACCATGTTGTTGCCGTCAACGGAGATATCGCCGTCGAAGTTGCCGTGCACGGAATCGTACTTGAGCATGTACGCCAGGTAGTCGGCGTCGAGCAGGTCGTTGATGCCGACCACTTCGATGCCGGGGAAATCCTTGGCGATCGCACGGAAAGCCATGCGCCCGATACGCCCGAAACCGTTGATACCTACTTTGATAGTCATGGTTATCTCCTGAACATTATCGATGTCATATTTAGGTGCCGCGGGCGATCAGGCCCGCGGCGCGCAATTAGAGTCAGAGCAATTCCTCAACGGCCGCGACCACATTCTCCACGGTGAAGCCGAACTCTTTGAAGAGTTGGCCCGCGGGGGCCGATTCGCCGAAACGACGGAGGCCAACCACCTTGGATGCGTACTTGTACCAACCGTCGGGAACGGATGCCTCAACGGCCACGGTGGGGACACCGGCCGGCAGCACCGACGCCTTGTAGGCATCGTCCTGGGCTTCGAAGGCATCTACGGAAGGCATGGACACCACGCGAACCTTCTTACCCTTCGCGGTCAGTGCGTCAGCGGCTCCGGTGGCCAGTGCCACCTCGGATCCAGTGGCGATGATCACCGCGTCCGGATTGCCGTCAGAGTCCTTGAGTACATACCCGCCCTTGGTGATATCGGCGATCTGCGCAGCGGAACGCTCCTGATGGGGCAGTCCCTGGCGAGAAAAGATCAGGCAGCTCGGGCCATCCTGCTTTTCCACTGCCGCTTTCCAGGCCACTGCAGTCTCCACGGTGTCACAGGGACGCCAGAGACTCATGTTGGGAATCATGCGCAAGGTGGGGATCTGCTCCACCGGCTGGTGGGTCGGACCGTCTTCGCCGAGGCCGATGGAATCGTGGGTGTAGACAAAGATACTCTGGATCTTCATCAGGGCCGCCATCCGCAACGCATTCCTGGCGTACTCGGAGAACATCAGGAAGGTTCCGCCGTAGGGGATGAAGCCACCGTGCAGGGCGACGCCATTCATGATGGCGGACATGCCGAATTCGCGTACGCCGTAAGACAGGTAGTTACCATCAGCCACGGTATCGGTGATGGTCACCGAGCCCTTGTGCGCCGTCAGGTTCGAGGGCGTCAGGTCGGCAGAACCACCGAGAAATTCCGGCAGCAGGGCACCATAGGCGTTGAGGCTGTTCTGTGAGGCCTTGCGTGTTGCCGGGGCCTCGGCCTTCTCATTGCACTCGTTGATGTAAGCGGCGGAGGCATCAGCCCAGTTTGCGGGCAGATCGCCGGCCATGCGGCGCTTGAATTCCGCCGCCAGTTCGGGATGCTCCTTCTCGTAGGCCGCGAACTTGTCGTTCCAGGCCGCTTCGGATTCGGCACCCTTCGCCTTGGCGTCCCAACCCGCGTAGATGTCGTCAGGCACCACGAAGGGGGCGTGATTCCAGCCGAGATTCTCGCGAGTCGCCTTGATCTCGTCATCGCCCAGCGGTGCGCCGTGACAATCGTGGCTGCCACAAAGGTTGGGCGCGCCGTAGCCGATTACCGTCTTGGCGCAGATCAGCGTGGGCTTGTTGTTGACGGATTTGGCCTCATGGACCGCCTTATCGATGGCCTCGGCGTTGTGGCCGTCCACATCGCGAATCACATGCCAGCCGTAAGCCTCGAAACGCTTGGGCGTGTCGTCGGTGAACCAGCCGTCGGTATGGCCGTCGATGGAGATGCCGTTGTCGTCCCAGAAGGCGATCAGCTTGCCGAGACCCAGGGTTCCGGCCAGCGAGCAGGACTCGTGGGAGATGCCCTCCATCATGCAACCGTCACCCATGAACACGTAGGTGTAGTGATCGACGATGTTGTGGCCCGGCTGATTGAACTGAGCCCCGAGCGTACGCTCGGCCAGTGCCATTCCCACGCCATTGGTGATGCCCTGGCCCAGGGGACCCGTAGTGGTTTCCACACCGGGCGCATAGCCATATTCCGGGTGACCCGGGGTCCGCGAGTGCAGCTGGCGGAAGTTCTTGAGGTCGTCGATACCGAGATCGTATCCGGACAGGTGGAGCAACGAATAGACCAGCATCGATCCGTGGCCGTTGGACAATACGAAACGGTCCCGATCCGACCAGTCGGGATTGGTGGGGTTGTGCTTCAGGTGATCGTTCCACAGCACTTCGGCGATATCGGCCATCCCCATGGGCGCACCCGGGTGACCGGAATTGGCTTTCTGCACAGCGTCCATACTGAGCGCGCGGATGGCATTGGCTAGGTCTTTGCGTGAAGGCATAAGACTCTCCTCTCGAAAGGATGTTTGGAATTCTTAAATAACTGCCGTGAAAACGTCCTGCGGACGCTGCATCGGCATCGGGGTTCGACGTCCTGCTCTTGGTATTCGATCTAATCCTTGCCCGGGGCAGGGATTCAAAGGATCGGTATTCTCCCCTATGTCCCATCGGGGGGCAATACGGACGCCCCCGAGGGGGTTCGATGGGGGCATAAAAATGCTGCGGCGCAGCAAATCAATCACTTAGGCGAAAAAGTGTTTCTCCTACGGGGCATTCGAAGCGGATTCAACGGCACCGCGATCAGCTGCCATCCAGCATCCCATCGTACGCCGCAGCGGCGTTTTGGTAATTGCGTTTTCGCAATTATTCCGGCTCGATCCATTTAATGGAACAGCCCAGGGAAGGGATTTGGTCCTGCGGGCCTTTTCCCGTTTCCGCCACTACTTTCATGGCCTCGAAGAGATCGCGACGAACGCTCGCCGGCGCCGCCTCCTTGCGACTTTCATCGAGGCGACCGCGATACTGGAGGCCAAGATCCGCGTTGTAACCGAAAAAATCCGGGGTACAAACCGCGCCGTAGGCCTTGGCAACCTGTTGAGTTTCGTCCAGCAGATAAGGAAATGGGAAATCGAACTCCGCCGCCACCCGCTTCATATTCTCAAACGAATCCTCAGGATAGTCGGTGGCATCGTTCGACATGATGGCCACCGAATGAATGCCGTGATCCACAAGTTCTCCGGCATCCCGGACGATCCGGTCGAGTACCGCCTTGACGTAAGGACAGTGATTGCAAATGAACATCACCAGAAGCCCGTTCGGACCTCGGCAGTCCGCCATGCGCCAGGTTTTTCCGTCAACTCCGGGAAGTGCAAAATCGATGGCTGGCTGATCAAATTCACAGATAGGGGTTTCGAGGGAAACCATATTTGAGTGCTCCTGCTGGTAGATTCATTCGCCCATCGCATTCTAGCCCTGGTGGGGCGCATATTTACACTGCCGCCGTTTACCCTATAATGCGATCTTCGCGCCGATTTGAGTTCAGATTGCGGGCGCATGACAAATGCCGCTAAAGCGAGGCGAACGGTTTACTCAAACCCGCCCGAACTCAGGTTCCGGCGGGTTTTTTATTGCGGAGATTACCAAGCCAATGAGCGACTACATCTTCACCTCGGAATCGGTATCGGAAGGCCATCCCGACAAAATGGCCGACCAGATATCCGATGCCATTCTCGACGCGGCCATCGCCCAGGACCCCCACGCGCGGGTCGCGTGCGAAACCCTGACAAAAACCGGGATGGTAGTGCTTGCGGGCGAAATAACCACTACGGCCGACATTAAATACGAGCAAATCGTTCGCGATGTGGTGAACGATATCGGTTACACCAGCTCAGAGATCGGCTTCGACGGCAACACCTGCTCCATACTCAACGCCATCGGTAAACAATCCGGCGATATCAATCAAGGCGTCGACCGGGGAGACCGCAATGCGCAGGGCGCGGGCGACCAGGGGCTGATGTTCGGTTACGCCACCAATGAAACCGACGTACTGATGCCCGCCCCCATTGCCTATGCACACCGCCTCGTGCGCCGTCAGTCCGAGGTGCGCCGGAACGGTGAACTGCCCTGGCTCAGGCCCGACGCAAAATCCCAGCTGACCTTCCGTTACGAGGACGGCAAGCCGGTGGCCATTGATGCGGTGGTGCTGTCCACCCAACACGCACCGGAAATCGCCGAGAAAGACCTGCACGATGCCGTCATGGACGTCATTCTGCAACCGGTGCTGCCAGCACAATGGCTCCACTCAGGCACCCGCTTCCACATAAATCCCACGGGGAAATTCGTCATCGGCGGCCCCATGGGAGATTGCGGACTGACCGGTCGCAAGATCATTGTGGACTCCTATGGTGGCATCGCCCGCCATGGCGGGGGCGCTTTTTCCGGCAAGGACCCGTCAAAGGTCGATCGATCCGCCGCCTATGCAGGACGCTATGTGGCAAAGAACATTGTGGCGGCTGGCTTGGCCGAACGCTGCGAGATACAGATTTCCTATGCCATCGGCGTTGCGGACCCGACCTCCATCAGCGTCGAGACCTTCGGCACCGGCAAAATCGATGATGCCAGGATCATCACGCTTGTCAGGGAACATTTCGATTTGCGGCCCTGGGGCATCATCACCATGCTCGACCTGTTACGGCCTATTTACCGTCAAACGGCAAGCTACGGCCACTTCGGTCGTGATGACATCTATTTGCCATGGGAGGCTACGGATCGCGCCGAGATTCTGAAAAAGGCAGCCGGATTCTAGTCTGCTGGAATCACCGCCTACATGGCGGCGATTCGCCGACCAAATTCTTCCACCCTGTTCCAGTCGGTAAATTCCACCACGGCGTCCGGGTTGGTAGGACCCTTGGTGATCCACATGATGAAGCGGATCATCGTCTTGTCCACGAACCCGTATTTAGGGTACTCAATCTTGCCAGCGAAGACCCCCAGTACCGCCGGCGTCCAGGACAGCTGTTTGAGAAATTTCACCAGGTAAGGGTTCGTGTCCGGTTCGCACTTTTCCGCCTTGCGCGCCACCGCGTTGACGGTAAAAAACGCGTTCGGTTTGGTCTCGAGTGTCTGTCGGTGCCGACTCATGAACTCCGCCACCTGCGGGCGATGCTTGCCATAGCGGATACTGGCGCCGATAACGACCTTGTCGAAGGCATCGAGCTTCTCTGCGGGCATATCCGACAACGCCGCAACAATCACCTCGTGCTCGTCCCGCCCGACGATCTCCTGCAGGCGTTCACAAATTTGCCGCGTGTGGCCGTCAACGGTGGAATATAAGATCAGGATTTTTGCCATGGCTCTTCCATGTCATGTGGATCAGTCGGGGATGGCCCGCTTCGGACCTGCTTGGCGCGAAACTTTATCATCCCCGGACTGGTTCTGCAGATCCTCAAGCCACCTCGTCTGGCCCGTCGCGAAAATAGGCTATAATATCAGCCGATTTAATGCCCGACTCAGGGCACCGCGGGTCCGAGGAGCGTTGCAACGGGGCAGCTGCCCTGCCAGGCTCGGAACGCGGACATCCCATTGCAAACGGCGCTCAGTGTTTATGGAGATTCAAACATGAACGCTGTGGTTGACCCGTTGTCCGCAGATTACGTTGTTGCCGACCTTGAACTGGCCGATTGGGGCCGCAAGGAAATCGCCATTGCCGAAACCGAAATGCCGGGGCTGATGGCATTGCGGGAAAAATACTCGCACGAGAAACCTCTCGCGGGCGCACGCATCGCCGGCTCCCTGCACATGACCATCCAAACCGCGGTACTCATCGAGACCCTCGTCGAGTTGGGTGCGGATGTACGTTGGGCCTCCTGCAATATTTTTTCGACCCAGGACCATGCCGCCGCGGCGATGGCCAAAGCCGGCATCCCCGTATTCGCCTACAAGGGCGAGTCCCTGGAGGAATACTGGGCCTATACCCACCGCATTATCGAGTGGGGCGATGGCGGCACGCCCAACATGATTCTCGACGATGGTGGAGACGCCACCCTCCTGGTCATTCTGGGCTCCCGTGCCGAGCAGGACCTGTCGGTCCTGGACAATCCGACGAGCGAAGAGGAAACCGTGCTTTATGCGGCGATTCGCCAGCGCCTTACCGAGCAGCCCGATTTCTACAGCCGCATCAAGGCCAACATCCAGGGCGTGACCGAGGAAACCACTACCGGGGTTCACCGACTCTATCAGATGCAGGAAGCGGGTGAACTGCCCTTCCCCGCCATTAACGTGAACGATTCGGTGACCAAGTCCAAATTCGACAACCTGTACGGATGCCGCGAATCTCTGGTGGACGGCATCAAACGCGCCACTGATGTGATGGTGGCCGGCAAGATCGCCCTGGTACTGGGGTATGGCGATGTGGGCAAAGGATGCGCGCAGTCGTTGCGCGGGCTGGGCGCCACGGTTTGGGTGACGGAGATCGACCCCATCTGCGCCCTTCAGGCGGCCATGGAGGGTTACCGGGTGGTCACCATGGAAGAGGCAGCGCCACTGGTCGACATTTTCGTGACGGCAACGGGCAATTTTCATGTCATCGGCCATGACCATATGGCGTCCATGAAGAATCAGGCCATCGTCTGCAACATCGGCCATTTCGATAACGAAATCGATGTGGCCAGCCTGGCGAAATACGAGTGGGAAAACATTAAACCCCAGGTCGACCACATTATCTTTCCCGAAGGCAAACGCATCATCCTGCTCGCCGAGGGTCGGCTGGTGAACCTGGGCTGCGCAACCGGCCACCCCAGCTTCGTCATGTCCAACAGCTTTACCAACCAGGTACTGGCGCAGATGGAACTCTACGATCAGTCGGGCGAATACGAGAACCAGGTCTACATGCTGCCGAAAAAGCTCGACGAAGAGGTCGCCCGGCTTCACCTTGACAAAATCGGAGCTCACCTGAGCCGACTCACGGACCAGCAGGCAGCGTATATCGGTGTCGGCGTAGAGGGACCATTCAAGCCCGAGCACTACCGATACTAGAAAAGGATTGGCCTGACGGAAACAAAGGGGCAACCAGGCGTCCACAGAGTCCCTGGTTGCCCGGCCTCGGGAACAACCTGAATCATGATGCCAACCATTTAACAAGCATCGTTGACAGAAACTGCACAAGCGAACCACCAATGGACACTAATCAGACGCAACAAATATTCAGTTTCGAGCTTTTTCCACCCAAAACTCCTGCGGGTCTCGACAAGCTCAAGACCACAGTCATGGAGCTCAACCGCCTCAGTCCGGCGTTTTTTTCTGTCACCTACGGTGCTGGCGGTTCCACCCAGGATCGAACCTTCGCCACGGTGGACTGGATAAAGCAGGCAGGACTGCCTCCCGCCCCACACCTCTCCTGCGTGGGCGCCAATCGGGACGAATTGAGCGATATTTTGCGGCGCTACCGTGATCAGGGAATCAATCGGATCGTTGCGCTGCGCGGCGATCTGCCTTCCGGCGCAGGACTCAGTGAGCCGGACGACCTTCGCTATGCAAACGAACTGGTCGCATTCATTCGAGACGAAACCGGCGATCACTTCCACATCGAGGTTGCCGCCTATCCTGAGTTTCATCCACAGGCACCCAGCCCCCGCAAGGATCTCGAAAACTTCCGCCGCAAGGTAAGCGCTGGCGCCGATAGTGCCATTACCCAGTATTTCTATAACGCGGACGCCTATTTTCGGTTCATCGACGATACAGCAGCAAGGGGCGTTACCATCCCCATCGTGCCGGGCATCATGCCCATCAACAACCACGTGCAACTGGCGCGATTTTCGGATGCCTGCGGCGCGGAAATACCGCGCTGGATTCGACGTCGGCTCGAGGAATACGGCGATGACCTGGACAGCTTGCGGGCATTCGGCAAGGACGTTCTGACAAGTCTCTGCCGGCAACTCATCGATGGCGGTGCACCGGGGCTGCATTTTTACACCATGAATCAAGTCTCGCCCAGCCGTGAGATCTGGCAGGACCTGGGGCTGACCCCCTGACGGGTGGGCAACCGGATGGCACGCGTTCCGCGGGTATTCTGCGACATACCGCTAGATGTGGGAGCCCAGCCGGAACTCCCGGCAAACCCGTCACGCCATATTCTGCGGGTACTCAGGCTACGGCCAGGCGATGCCCTGCGCCTGTTCGATGGATCAGGTCGTGAATACAGCGCGGAACTGATCGCAAACGACGTCGGGCAGGCACGGGTTCGGGTTAACGATGCCTGCCCATCGGAGGCCTTGCCTGCCCTGAAAATCCATTTGGCGCTGGGTGTGTCACGAGGCCAGCGCATGGATTTCGCGTTACAAAAGGCTACGGAACTCGGCGTAACGGCCATCAGCCCGGTGTTTACGGAACGAAGCGTGGTACGCCTCGACGAGAAAAAGAGGGCTCAGCGACTGCAGCACTGGCGCCAGGTGATTATCTCCGCTTGCGAGCAATCAGGACGCAAGCGCTTGCCTGTACTCACTCCGATGGCCGACTATTTCCATTGGCTGGGTGATTGGACGCAGGGTGGCATTCTGCTGGACCCTGAGGCGCAGGACACCCTGGCAAGCCTGCCGCACCCCAAAGGCGGCGTTGCCCTGCTTGTGGGACCGGAGGGTGGACTCACCACTGAGGAGAGGGCCGCAGCACGGGCACGAAACTTCACGGGGGTACGCCTGGGGCCGCGCATCCTTCGCACCGAAACAGCACCATTGGCGGCCATTTCAGCAGCGCAAATGCTGTGGGGTGATTTCAGGTAGCCGGTGAACGGGGCAGCGCGTTCGCGATAGCGCCAAAATCAGGCACCCAGGCAGGGGTACCGTTGTATATCAACTGCAAGGCCGCCCATTGAAGATCCGGGGCATCCTCCGGCACCATTACCGAATCTGCATCGGCATTCGCCAGTTGCGGAACCCCTTGAGTCACGATACCGACGCAAGGCAATTCTTCATCACCAGTCATCAGGCTGCAAACGACAATATGAGATTTACGGGGTGACGGCGACCAATCGCCACCCGAGAGTCGCTCGGCGCTAATTACCGGTAGTTTCCAGCGGCGCCATTCGATCAACCCGAGCAGCCAGTCCGGCCCCTCTTCCACAGGATCGGGTTCCCTCCAGAAAATGATTTCCTGGACCACACTGTAAGGCAGGATCAATTGCCCTTCCGTCATCGAAAGAAGGAGCGTGCGAACAGATTCCGGGGGCTTGGATTCCGCGCTCATTCAGTGACTCCCGCCAGCACCTCGAGGATGGTATCCATGAGCTCGTCTTCCTGATAGGGCTTGCCGAGATAACGCTCCACACCGATGGACGCCGCCCTCTCACGATGTTTCTCGCCGGTACGCGAAGTAATCATGATGATCGGCACATTGGCCATCTCTGGATTATTGCGCACATGGCGGGCTACTTCGAAGCCATCCATTTTTGGCATCTCAATATCCAACAGCATCACATCCGGCTGAGTCTCCTGAAGCAGCGTCACCGCTTCCACACCGTCTTTGGCGGTAACCACATTCATATTGTGTCGCTCCAGCAGGCGCGAGGTCACACGGCGTACCGTAATGGAGTCGTCCACCACCATCACCGTAACCTGGCGCGGCACGTCCCCTTCCACCGGTACCGGCGCTTCATCTTCGACAGACGCGGAACGCACCAGCGATGTAACATCGGCAATCAGGGCAACCCTTCCATCACCGAGGATCGTACCACCAAGAATCCAGGGCACGATACTCAGCTGCGGGCCCACGGACTTCACCACGATCTGGCGGGTACCGAGCAAGCCGTCTACCTGCAAGGCCATCCGCCGATCTCCTGTATGCACCAACAATGCCGGCATCCATTTGTTCTGTTCGGGTACTGGCGGTATGGCATGGCCGAAAAGCTGGCCGAAATGGCGAACGGGGTAATTGTGTCCGGCATACTGGAATCCGGGGTCGCTGCCGTCACGACAGGCAAGCAGTTTGTCGCGGGGAACGCGAACCACGGTTTCCACCGTAGAGTGTGGAACCGCCAACACTTCCTCACCCATTTCGAGGAGCAAAACGTCGGTGATGGCCATACTGAACGGCAGGCGAATGGTGAAGCTGGAACCCTGGCCTTCGTGAGCGCGAACCTCCAGCCGGCCGCCTCGTTGCTTGACCTCGCTGTTGACCACATCGAGGCCCACGCCACGACCCGAGATCTGCGTCACCTCGCTGGCGGTGGAAAACCCCGGGGCCAAAATCAGCCGCAATGCATCTTCGTATTCAAGGGGGGCATCCGGTTTGATAAAGCCCTGTTCCACCGCCTTCCGTCGAACCGCCTCGGCATCCAGCCCGCGGCCGTCATCAGACACGGAAAGCACCACATCCATTCCGTCTCGACCGAGACTCAGGGTGACAGTGGCTTCTTCAGGCTTGTCGGCGGCACGACGATCGTCGGGAGTTTCTATGCCGTGCGATACGGCGTTGCGCAGCAAATGCTCGAGCAACGGCATTGTCTGTTCCAGTACACCGCGGTCGAGCTCGGTTTCGCGACCTCTCACCACCAAGCGGGCCTTTTTGCCCAGTGGCGAACAGGTCTGCCGAACCAAACGTTCCAGGCGGCTGACCTGCTGGGTAAAGGGGACCAGACGCGTCCGCAACAACTCATTCTGCAGGTCGGAAACGATGCGGCTCTGCTGAAGCATCAGCATATCCACGTCGCGACTGCCGTTCTTCATATACTCACAGATATTACCGAGGTCAGAAACAGTCTCGCCGAGCGCGCGGGAGAACTCCTGAATCGTGGAGAAACGGTCCAGTTCCAGGGGATCGAAATCTTCCGTTCCCTCATGTTTGTCACCGCCTTCCCGTTCGTACCGGTAAAGAATCTGGGCCTCGGTCTCTATCTCAAGGTTGCGTAACTGTTCGCGCAGGCGGGCAACGGTCTGTTCGAGCTCACCCAGGTTGAAGTGGGCAAGATTGTGCTGCTGAGAAAGTCGCGATGCATAGATACCGACTTCGCCGACGTTATCCACCATGCGATCGAGCATCTCGGTTGAGATGCGGATACGCTCCCCTTCCCGCCGCGGTTTTCTCGGCACCGCCACAGGCCGCTTGTCCGCTGGAATTTCTTCAACAGCAGGCGTCGTGAAGAACGCGGCTTCCTTGCGGGGGCTGACCGGTTCTTGCGCAGGCGGCACAACCACTTCGCCACGCTTTTCGAGACTCGCCAGCAGATCTGCAAAATCCGGTACCGCCTTGCCAGCGGCCAGGAAATCCGTCTGCTCCATGAGACGGTCACAGGCCTGACGAGCCAGGTCCACATAGTTTTGCGGCGGGCTGTCCACATCTTCTGGGATATCGATCAGCATGGTCTCAAAGGCATGACTGAGGTTGCCGATTTCGGGAATACCGGCAAGTCTTGACGCACCTTTAAGGGTGTGCAGAACGCGCTTCAACTCCGGTAATGCGTCTGCCTCTCCTCCTGTCCAGCGAGAATAGGATCCCTCCATCTGGTCTTGAAGCTCGCGCGCCTCCTCCAGAAACATACCGAGGAAATCTGCGTCGGGTGTCCGTGATGGCCGGCTGACCGAGGCGTCTTCCGCGACGGGAGGCTCTGAAGGAGGAGTTTCGGCGACGGTCTCTTCGACGTCGCTGGATTCAGCGTCGATGGCTGCGGGTTTTTCCGGAACCGCTGTATCGTCGAAGAAGGTAACGTCCTGATCGTCGACCGGTTTTTCTGCAAGCCTGGCAAGATCATCCATGATCGGACGCCAGTCCGGCTCTTCGCCACCGGGCTGGTTAATAATCCCGAGGCAATGCTCAATGGCATCGCCCACGGCCGTGAGCACTGACACGGACTGGGCATCGACACCACGACCCTGGAAGAGTAGTTCGCGGAGTAAATCTTCTGAGGCCCCGCCAAGCTCGGCAATGGGCAAGACACCCGCCATATTGGCGCTGCCGCGTAGCGTATGAAAGGCCCGGATCACCTCGTTTGTAACGTCACAGTGACTTGAGGCGCCCTCGCAGGTGCTGAGGTATTCGCGCACCGTCTGCAGATGGGTAAGGCTTTCACCGCTGAATATATCCGCGAGTATGGGATCGAGTTCGATGGCGGAAGCAGCGAACGCCTTTCTCTTCCTCTGGCTCTTCGACCTCTGGCTCTTCGACCTCTGGCTCTTCGACCTCTGGCTCTTCGACCTCTGGCTCTTCGACCTCTGGCTCTTCGACCTCTGGCTCTTCGACCTCTGGCTCTTCGATTTCTAGCTCGTCTACCTCTAATTCTTCGACTTCTGGCTCTTCAACCTCCAGGCCATCGACTGCTGGCTGCAGGTCCTCCGCCACCGCAAGGGCCTGTAGGGCTTCGGCCACGCGCTGCGGAACCTCAGTTCCAGCCAGTTCAAAGGCGGTCGCTTCGAGCACCAGGGTGTCCGTGGCGGACCGTCTCTCTGCCTCGGCATCGACAAGTTCGGGCAACACAACTATGGATTCGTCGAGAAACCTGTTGACCTCCTGGGAAACCGGAACGGTGCCCTCTATGACACGGTTAAGCAGGTTCTCCACCGACCAGGCAAACTCACCGATGCCTGCGGCGCCCACCATGCGGCCACTTCCCTTGAGGGTATGAAAACCCCGCCGTAGCGTTGCCAGCGCATCCTGGTCCTCGGCGTTTGCTCGCCATTGACCATGGGCCTGTCGAATACTCGCCAGCTGTTCACGCGCCTCTTCGACGAATATCGTGTGAATTTCGTCGTCGTCTTCGGACCCGCTCGTCTCAATGTCCGTCTCCGACGGCACCGGTGTAAAGTCAACGGGTGCAAAATCGTCGGGCAGACTTTGCTCTGTTGGAACCTCCTCCGCCAGGACGTCACTTTGTTCCGTTTCACCTGCTGTAAGGGATGCTTCGACCACCTCGGATGGCGTGATCTGCTCATCGGCTCCAGGCTCCCCCGCCTGCTGATCAACAGCCGATTCCAGCGATGTGAAAGCGACCCTTGCGAAGTCGTCGGGCAAGCCCTGCTCTGTCGAATCCGCTTCGGCCACCGTTTCGGCTGGCGCTGCCCGGTCATCGGCCTCAAGTTCAATGGCCTGCAGATCCGCATCCGCCGCCATCGACGCCAGGGCGGCAGTTGCAGCAGCATCGCCTGACAGCGGTTCCTCCGGGGCAATCCATTCAAGGTCGGTATCAATCTGTTCCGGTTCATCAACCGACGAGGATTCAGCTACCGCTTCAGATGATGCCGCCTCATCCGGAACAAAACGGTCGAGGGCCTGGGCGGCGTAGGAAAGCGCTCCGTCGGCTCCCGAATCGTTGCCAGCCTTTAGCTCAACGTAGTACTCCATGCCGGCAATACTGTCAGCAAGCGCTTCCAGGCGTTGCGGATCGTCGGCACTTTCGCGTCCTGAACTGAGTTCGCGGAAAAACTTGTGGATACGATTGATAAGCGCTGCAGCGGGCTCCAGACGAACCACCATCAACGCACCAGATACGAGTTCCAGGTGACCTGGCACCCCTTCGAGCAGATCCAGCCGGTGGGGTTCTTCAACAAACTGCGACACCGCGTTCTTGATTGCGGAAAACTCTGTTCCAATCTCCGCCAGCACCGCACCCCGGTAGCGATCGAGTTCACCTTCGGGTAAGGCTTGAGAATCCTGCGCTGCCGATCCGCCCTCGGACCGCTTGAGTCCACCTTTTAACGAAGACTCGGCAAACACGAGGTCGCTGGCAAGCGCCATTAAATGCGACGTGTCAGGCTCACCATCAGCTTCGAGATGCTGTTCAAGACTATCGGACTGCTGCAACAGACGCTGACGCAGCGAGCCCATGCCGATCATACCGAGCGTATCGGAAACCTTTCGCAGTTGGGGAACCACGGGCGTGAGCGCCGCCGCGTCTCCCGTCTCGGCGTGCATGGCCACATCCAACCGATCTTTAATGGAGGTGATTTCCCCCAGCAGTAAGTTGCGTACTCTATCGTAGGTATCGGCGGATAAACCAAATAGCGACCCGTCCTGCAGCGACTCCACATCCATATCGGCGGCGGCGATCAGTCGGTATCGTCTGGTCAGCGCTTCAATCAGCGGGGTACCGGGGGGATCAGCCGTGGCGACGTAGTAAAGCAGGTTCTTAACCAGCTCGTAGGGAAAATCGGCAACCAGATCAGATTCGCCAGTGGTACCGACGCGCTTAAGTACGCGATCAAGTGATCCCACAAGGCGCTTGACAGCGATACTGCTTTCTATAACCCCCGCACGGACGCCATCCACCACCGCCGCTGCTGCCTCGAACAAACGCGAAACGCGAGGCGATGTGCTGTGCAATCGAAACCCATCGATTGCCGACTCAAGGCGACCCAGCGAGGCTTCGTCGCCGCGAAACCAACCCAGCAGGCCGACGTGGAAATCGCGTCGATGCTGGCCGATTTCAATGTTAAGTTCCCGGGCGGCACTTGTTCGCAAGTCGCCCGCATCCAGCATGCGCTCCAGACCAGGGGCGAACAATGAGGTCTCAGACAACAGTGGCTCGTCGCGTACGGCACGCAGATCGTTCATCAGGGGCAATAGCGATGTGGGCAGGTCAGCCGCACCCTCACGCAAATTGCTCAGATAATCGGGCAGTGCGACCAAGCCGCTCATGAGGGCTTCACTCGCCTGACCGGTACGATCACCACGTCCTTCCCGCAGCCCTCGGGCAACCGCTTCGAGTTCCTCGGCAAACATCGCCGCACCATGCAACTCGATCATTAACAGGGTTCCGCGCACCAACCGCAGCCGATCCACACAGGTATCGATTAACTCGGGTTCCTGGCTGCCTTCGGCGAATTGCTCGAGCGCGGCACGGGCATCACCGAGAGACTTGTCAATCTCCTTGCCTACCCACCTCAAGGTGGACACATCAAACGAAGTCGTCTGAGCCATGGCCGTTTTACGCCTTATTGCGGAGTAGTGTGGTAAGCGGACAATTCACTCATGATGGTAGACGGAAGCCCGATACGGTCTTACGCAGATCAAAGGCCAGTTCGGCGAGACTTTCGATCGAGTGCGTTGTCTGGGCTGTTCCGCTGGACGTTTGCTGGGTGATCTCCTGGATCATGGCCATGGTGTCGTTGATCTTGGTGGCCTCGTTGGACTGGTCGCCGGCGAGGTTGGATATCCGGCGTGTCACGTCGGCGATATAGTTGGAAACGTTCTCGATCTCCATCAGCGCCTCACCCGCATCCTCCGCAAGCTTGGCTCCGGCAACCACCCCCGCCGTACTGCTTTCCATCGAGCTGACCGCCTCGTTGGTATCCGACTGGATGGTACGTACCAGGGTATCAATCTGCTTGGTGGCGTTACCAGAACGTTCAGCAAGCCTTTGCACTTCATCCGCAACCACCGCGAAACCGCGTCCGGCCTCTCCCGCCATAGCGGCCTGCATGGCCGCGTTCAGGGCCAGAATGTTGGTTTGGTCGGCGATATCCTCGATGAGTTCGACGATCTCACTGATCTGTTGCGAGCTTTCACCGAGGCGCTTGATCCGTTTCGATGTCTCCTGGATCTGTCCCCGAATGGTGTCCATGCTATCGGTGGTGCGTCGCACCGCTGCCGCCCCGTTGGTGGCCAGTTCTACCGAACGCTGCGCAACGTCCGCCGACTCGCGCGCACTATCGGCCATCTGCTGTACAGCAACATTCATTTCGCCGATTCGGGCGGTCGCACCGGATATCTGTTCGGTTTGGAGTTCAGAAGCACCTTCCAGTTCGGTGGCTACCGCCCGGGTTGCCTCCGTCGAGGAGGCTACCTTTTCCGAAGTGTCGTTGATGGTGGTTACCAGCCCACGCAGCGCCTCAACCGCGTAGTTCACCGAGTCCGCGATGGCCCCGGTAATATCTTCAGTCACCGTTGCCTCAACGGTCAGATCACCTTCAGCCAGGTCACCCATTTCATCGAGCAGTCGCAAAATAGCCTGTTGGTTCCGGTCGTTGATCTCACGACTTTCCTGGGCACGACGGCGGGCATCCCCAACCAGGCTGATTCCGAGAAAGATGGCTATCAGCACCGCCAGGGCACTGAGCAATACCACCGCAGTGGGACCGATCTTGAATTGTCCGATCGCCCATCGCCCGGGTACTGTCGAATAGGCTTCAAGCAGCTCGGCGGCAGAATCGCCGACCCGGGCAGAAATATTGGCCACCCCGGCCGATGCCTCAAGTGCCTTGAGCAGGTCCGGCGTGGTATCGACGATGCGCGTCGCGTAGTCGTTTACGGTAGCGAAGAGGGTCGCCACCTGACGCAGTTTCGCACGCCCCAGAGACGATGATATCGCGTCGATACCGCGGGAGGCATCGCCACGGATCATGCCCTCAAGCACGCGCCCGAACTCCTCCGTATCACGTCCAAACTGGTCGATGGCGCCAGCGGTCTCGGTCCCACCGATGAACACCCGGTCCAGGCTACTTTGGATACGCTGGGCGAGCATCATCTGGCGACTGGCGATAAAGACCTGAGAGGCGGTGCTTTCGCTCTCTTCGATATTCCGAACCACCTGTTCCGAGTTTTCCTGCAGTTGCGGGATAATATCGCGGATCACGTCGATGTCTTGACGCACCGTTAACACCGCCTCCTGGGTGGAAAGCACTTCGTCGGCCCGCTGGCGGAGTTCGAGCCAGGCGTTCTCCGTGGCGCGCAGGTATGGCCTCACTGCAGCGGGTGAAGCGGGAAGCTCGACCTCCGGGTTTCCCGTCTTAACGTCGCCAAGCAGTTCTTCGAAGCGATCACGCTCACCCAGCAAGCGGGGAAAGGCTTCGGCATCACCGCGAGAGGCCGCGAGTATGTCTTTGGCAACCTGTTCGGCAAGAACCCGAAGTTCGGCTGTACGCAGCTGGAACTCCTCATTGTGCCGCCCGGTGATCGACACATGGACGAAGGCCACAGCTGCGAGTACCAGCAACCCTACGAGCAGGAATGTAAAAAACGGGATGAACCCTGTTTTACTTGTATTAGACGCCATCTTTAAACTCTCCGTTCTTTGCCCGTCACGCAACTATGCGACTCGAAAACATAATGGGTTTGGCGGTGCTTCATACAGCCGCTACCCGGAAATTCGGATGCTCCACCAACGCATCGATCTTAAGCGCTGGCCAAATCTCTTTGTCGACTTCGTAACCACCCTCGACGAAATCCGACAGCCACGGCAGATCATCGGTTATAAACTCGCCCGCCGAAGTCAAAGGTACGTGGCGCAAACCATAAACCGCTGGAACCTGGAGTCCCACTAAAAGACCGCCTCTATCCACCACCAGAACGCGACTGTCAGCTGTCGCGCCCCGATCGTTGCCACACAGAAACTGCTGAAGATCTACGATGGGCATCAAGCTTCCGCGGACGTTCGCTACCCCAAGCATCCAGGGCTGTACCAATGGCACCCTGGTAATGTGCGCGGGCACATAGATAATCTCCTTCAGTTCCTCCATGAGCGCCAGAAAGCGAACCCCGCAGGCTTGAAAGGTGATAAAAACGCCCTCGTCGACATGCTCTTCAACTTCCCCCAGGTCGACCATGTTGGTCTTGGCCCGGGCATCAATGTCTCCGAGTATCTTTAGGGCGCCACTTACGCTGATGCCGCTCATTTTTTCATACCGCCTCAAGCCTCAAGAACTTCTTTCACCTTAGCCAGAAGTTCCCCTTGAGAAACCGGCTTGACCAGATAGTGCTTGGCGCCTTGTCGCTTCGCCCAAGCCTTATCAGTTTCCTGGTCTTTTGTGGTCACCATGACGACCGGTATATCCGAGGTTTCCGGATCACGGGATAACATGCGTGTCGCCTGAAACCCGTTGAGACCGGGCATGACCACATCCATTAAAATCACATCCGGGCGCTGGTCCCGCGCCAAACCGATCCCCACATCGCCGTCCGACGCCGCCAGGGTGTTATAGCCGCCGGACTCGAGCATTTTCTGCAATACGTGAATCTCGGTTGGTGAATCGTCAACAATCAAAACGGTTGCCATTTTTGCTATCTACCTGTTTTCAGCGTGACTCGGAGTAAGACATCCCACTTGTTTCTCTGCCGGCTTGTCTCTAAGGCATGTGCGATCGGATCACATTCAGCAATTCATCACGGGTAAAAGGCTTTGTGAGGTACTCCTCGGAACCCACCACGCGACCCTTGGCCTTGTCGAACAAGCCATCCTTACTGGACAGCATGATAACGGGGGTTTTACGGAAACTGGCGTTGTTTTTGATGAGCGCACACGCCTGATAACCGTCAAGTCTCGGCATCATCACGTCCATAAAGATAAGCTGCGGCTTGAACTCCACAACCGCCGAAAGCGCTTCAAAACCATCATTCACGGTAATGACTTCGCAACCAACCTTCGTCAGCAAATTTTCCGCACTCCGGCGAATGGTTTTGCTGTCGTCGATCACCATAACCCGAAGGCCAGCGAAATCGCTGTCTGAGTTGTTCATACCCTATCCCCCCTGGCGACCCGAACCAGGAACTGTCCTTGGGTGGGTCACTCGCCTCCCGATCCCGCTGGCGCCTCGACTGCCGCCATCGCGGGGTCTGACGGAACCACGGTCGTAAGACCAAAAAGCTGCCACATCTGCATGCCGCCCCGGTAGTAGCGAAGCCTGTCAGAAGGATAGCCCGCATCCAACAGGCCCTTGACCGCCCGCGGTGATTGACCGCAGGTCGGACCATTGCACCAAAGCACCAGGGTCTGGGCATCGGTGAAATCCCACTTTTCAGTGAGATATTCACTATCAGTCCACCCCAATTCCTCCAGCATTTTAGTGACGGCGCCAGGCTCCTGGCGAGGTTTTGCGCCAAATTTTTCCAGCAGGGAAACCATTGTCGGACTGTTTGGATCTTTGGTGAACTCTGTAAAGGGAATATTTATCGAGCCCGGTATTGTGCCTTTTCCGTACCAGGAGGGAGTTCTCGCGTCGACCAAAACACCGAACCCGTCCCTCAAATCGGTTTCCATGAACTCGAACAGTTCCACTTCCCCGATGGTTTCAACGCTCGGATCCGCTCTTGCGGGACGAATACAGAAGGGCGGGCATTTCCGCACGGTCTTGGCGAAATAACCCTTCAGCTCGTAGTTAGGGTCCTGAACTCTCTGGATCTTGACTGAACGCCCTTCGTGGATGACATGTAAGTACTTCTTTTCCGCGGTGAGCGGGAAAAAATCCGTGGCCTCGCCGACTACCACCTCTTCGGAAACGGCCGGGGCAGGCGCGATCGCTCCAAAAGCCAGTAACCCGATGAAAGCCACAAAGCGACGTAGTGTCTTGGTTCTGTTGATTTCCGGTTTCACTTTTGAGTTACCTCTGTAAATATCTTTCGACGACCTTGTCCCGCAAATCCGCTATTGGCACGCCCTTTTCGAACTCGGAGAAAATCTCTTCCTGGGTATAGGGTTGCAGTTGACGGTAAAACACATAGGTTCCTCGATACTCCTCCTGGAGCAGCGACTCGAACTGTTCGCGGGTTACCCCCGACATAGGCTGCGGCGGTGTCTGAAACTGCGTCGCGGGTGCTCCTGCCGCCTGGGCATCGCTCGCCGAAGTGGATTCAGAATCGATTTTCGTGGCTTCCGACTCAAGCGCTTGGAGGTAATCGTCCTGAGCCACCAAATTTGATGCCATGGGCATCATTAACAGCAAGCCGGCCAGCAATTCGCCGCTTCGGATCAGGCCCGGGCCGCGTCGCAACGACTTGCGCTTAAGACAGCGCGTCATGATTCCCTCTTTTTTCGTTGGTTGCCCGCCCGCTTCAATCGCGTTGCGCGACGAAGAAAGCATTATTCTTTAGCTTATAATCCGTGAAGTTACGGAATTTTTTTTAAACTTCGCCAAACGTTAGCAGTCCCGTTCAGATTAGGCAAGAGGCGCATTGTTACAAACCGATTCCGGCCCCCGCCGCCCCCTCCGGCAGGTAGAATCCGGGTTCGATCCGGCTGACGAGTATCCGATAATACACTTATGACTAGAACCCTCGGCGTGGTAATGAATCCCATTGCCCACATCAACATCGAGAAGGACAGCACTTTTGCCATGCTGCTCGCCGCCCAGGCCCAAGGATGGCAGATCTGGTACATGGAGTCGGCGGATTTGTGGTCAGTGGATGGGCGGACTAACGCCCGCATGAAACAGCTTTCGGTTCAGGATCGACCGGACGAGTGGTATCACCTGAAGGAAACACGCATCGCTCCCCTCGACAGTCTGGACGTTGTGCTGATGCGCAAGGACCCACCTTTCGATTTCGAATACATTACCATCACCTACCTCCTCGATGACGCCCAGCGGCGCGGAACCCTGGTGGTCAATCACCCTTCGAGCCTGCGTGATTATAATGAGAAGGTCGCCGCCACCCTGTTTCCCGATTGCTGTCCAGCGACGGTGATATCGAATTCGCACGGCATTTTCCTCGATTTTCTCGAGGAACAGGGTGACATTGTCGTGAAACCGCTGGATACCATGGGCGGAGAATCGGTCTTCAGAATCCGCCACGGTGACTCGAATACCAACGTGATACTGGAAACCTTAACCCTCCGGGAGCGGCGTTATGCCATGGCGCAACGATTCATCCCGGCGATCAGCGAGGGGGACAAGCGAATTCTTCTTATCGACGGGGAACCGGTACCATATGCCCTGGCTAGAATACCGAAACCAGGCGAATTGCGGGGCAACCTCGCCGCCGGCGGCACGGCCCGAGGCGTCCCGCTGACGGAACGCGACGCCTGGATTGCTCGCCGAGTCGGGCCTGAATTGCGCGATCGAGGCGTTGTTTTCGCCGGTCTCGACGTCATTGGCGACTATCTGACGGAAATCAATATCACCAGCCCCACCTGCATTCGAGAATTGGATAAGGCGTTTGGCCTGGATATTGCTGGCGACTTGATGACGACTATTGAGAAGAAGTTGCAATGACTATTGATCGAGTACACCACGGGCTTCGCGGCCCCATTGCCGCCCTCATGGTGCTGGCTCCGGCCCTGTTTCTCTTCGCCTGCACGGGGAACGACTCGGTTTATACCGGACATTTCTTCGCCTTCGGTGGACAGGTCGACATCACTATCGTCGGCGTCCATGAGCGTGAAGCACGGGCAGCGGTCAACGCCGTCGAGCGCGATTTCGCCTACATGGAAAAGGCATGGAATCCCAACCGGGCCGGCGCACTTGCCCGAACGAACAAGCTCCTGGCGACCGGCGAAACCTTCACTGCACCTCCATCAGTGCTCCCTCTTCTGGAGCGTGCACGGCAATTTGAGGCCCTCACTGGAGGTTTGGTGAATCCAGCCCTTGGAAAGGTGCATTCGCTCTGGGTGTTCGATGACCATCCGAGCAATCCCTTCCGCCCGCCGGATAATGCCGCCGTCGACGACCTCATGGCCCGCAAACCCTCGCTGGCCGACATCGAAAACGACGACTTCAGATTGCGGAGCCGCAACAGCGCCGTAATGCTGGATTTCGACAGTTTCCTCAAAGGGTACGCCGTCGACCAGGCCATCCATCGACTGCTGGAACTGGGCGTCGACAATGCCTTGATCAATGTCGGTGGGGATCTGCGCGCCATCGGGTCACGGGCAGGGCATCCCTGGAACGTTCCGATACGCCGATCCGACGGCACCGGCGTTTTCGCCACCCTTGACGTACGGGGTGATGAAAGCCTGGCCACCGTGGGACAGTTCGAAAATTATCGCGATCACGACGGCACCCGATATCATCACATCCTCGACCCGCGGACCGGCCATCCGTCCAAAGGGGCAAAATCCGTCACCGTGGTGTATCGTGACGCCGCAACCGCCCAAGCTGCGGCAACCGCCCTTTTTATCGCGGGTCCCGATGGCTGGGTTGAGGTAGCTGCCAAAACGGGGCTTCGTCAGGCCATGTTGATCGATAATAACGACACACTGCACATAACCCCGGAACTGCATCAGCGACTGAGAATTCTGGGCGACGCCCCACCCATGGAACTGCGCCAACCGCAAGACAGCGCTGAAATGAGGTGAATCCGATTTTGCAGGACGCCGACAACAACAATTCGCTGTTCTACACGCTGTTGCTGGCTATGGCCATCCACGGCGCGGTGATGTTTGGCCTGGGATTCGAGTTACCCTCTCCCTCGAACCTGCCCCCCGAGCAAGCCCTCGAGATTACCGTGGTCCGGCAAAAGCCGGCGCCGCCGCCGGAGGAGGCACAATTTATCGCCGAGGCCAATCAGGAAGGCGGCGGTAATGTCGATCATGCCGCCAAACCCACCGTCAACCCGGCAATGCAGGCTCCGGCCACCATCCAGACGGCGCTTCGCAACGAAACCGAGCCCACCCCCGTCTACGAGCCGGAAGAACCGGAACCGGCCCAGGTGGAACCCGAAATAGCCGCGCCAGAACCGGCAAAGGAAAAAATCGTCGTCCAGACAAATCCCGGGCAGTCCCATCGTCGACGGGCCGTCACCGCCCAGCAGTTACTCGCCAACATGGAAGTCGAAATCAATAATCTGACTGCTGAACTCGATCGCAAGACCCAGCTTTATGCTCAAAAACCGACGCGCAAGTCCATCAACGCAGCCACCCGCGAGCATAAGTACGCCTCTTACCTGGAGGCCTGGCGCAGAAAAGTCGAATACGTCGGCAACATCAATTATCCGCAGGAAGCCCGCCGTTTGAAGCTGTTCGGCGACCTGATCCTGCACGTTGCTCTTCGCTCCAACGGGTCTGTGGAACGCATCCGCGTTATCCGCTCCTCGGGGCACGCTGTCCTCGACGAGGCCGCCATCAATATTGTCGAGATGGCGGCGCCTTTCGCACCTTTCCCACCGGCAATCGAAGCCGAGGTGGACATTCTGGACATTACCCGGACCTGGCAGTTCATGAAGGGAAACCGGCTGGGTTCCCGCTGACGCGGCTTTACCGTTCCACGATCGCGCGCCACCATCACGACCCTGGCCCCGCGCCGGATGCACCGCTCGCGCCAATCATCCCTCAAGGCGAAGATGCATGGTCAGGAAACGGTTTCGACTGGCACGATCGACAAAGGCATTTTCTGTCCCGTGAATCCACTGGCCTGGGTACCGGCAAGCGACGCCAAAAGGTTCCCGGCCGAAGCCCTGAGCAGCCAACCCGGCCCAATTCCAGGCGCACCTTCCCCTCACCATTCCAACCACGTCAAGCCGGACCTTGCTATCCACAATCACCGCCCCGATACTTGTTGGCATGTCCCAGTCAAGCAATCTCACCAACCATTTTCTGATCGCCATGCCGGCGTTGGATGATCCAAATTTCTCACAGACGGTCACTTACGTCTGTGAACATTCCAGCGAAGGGGCAATGGGCATTATCATCAACCGGCCTCTGGAATTGACCCTGGGTGATGTCTTCGACCAGATGTTTATCGAAAGTACCAACCCGGGTGTCAATCAAGACTCCGTATACGCCGGAGGCCCGGTTAGCGCCGAACGGGGCTTCGTTCTCCATTCGCCCACCAGGCCCTGGACGTCCACCCTCGCCATCAGCGAGCAGGTTTCGGTGACCACGTCGCGGGACATCCTTGAGGCGGTAGCCCGCAGCAAGGGCCCGCAACATACCCTGGTTGCATTGGGCTACGCCGGATGGGCCGGTGGCCAGCTCGAATCGGAAATCGCCGACAACGCATGGCTGTCAGGCCCGGCGAATCCCGACATTCTGTTCCACACGCCGGTAAACGATCGCTGGTCCGCGGCAGCACGGGTGATTGGTGTCGACCTCAATCTGATGTCCAGCGATGCCGGTCACGCCTGACCTGTCGGACCTGATCCCGACGGCGCCTGATCAGTGAATCGAGCGCGCGCCCATCCGCCTTCCAGGCAGAAAATCCCCGCATGGCAGACAAGGTGACCCACCAGACCGTCATGGGTTTCGACTTCGGCACCCAGCGCATTGGTGTCGCCGTCGGCCAGACCCTGACTCGCTCGGCCAACCCCCTCATCACCTTGAATGCCCGCGATGGAAAGCCCGACTGGGATCAGGTGAAGCGCCTGATCGAGGAGTGGAAACCCTGCACATTGGTGGTTGGCTTACCGTACAATATGGACGATACGGAAGCCGAAATTGCGCCCCGGGCACGGCGGTTTTCCCGCCAGCTCGAAGGCAGGTTCCGGCTACCGGTGGAATTGGTGGACGAGCGCCTGACCTCACTGGAGGCGGAGCGCGCCCTGGGCGCAGGGCATGAACGGGATGGTCGAATCGACAGCCTTGCTGCAGCATTAATAGTGGAAACCTGGTTCAGTGACTGACACACGATACTTGATGGCCGAGGCCGGCATTCTGTCGCTGATAGACGGAATGGCCGAGCAGCTGAAGAAAAAATTGTCCGCGCGCGGTACCAGCGCTCCGGCGATGATTGGAATCCATAGTGGCGGCGTTTGGGTTGCGGAGCGTTTGCACCAGAAGCTGGCCATCGCCGACTCCCTGGGCACCCTGGACATCTCGTTTTATCGCGACGACTTCACCCGCATCGGCATGAACCCCCAGGTTCGGCCCTCCCACATCCCTTTCGACATGGAAGGTCGCCACATCATTCTCGTGGACGACGTTTTGCAAACGGGACGGACCATCCGCGCCGCGCTCAATGAAATCTTCGATTACGGCCGCCCTGCGTCGGTGATGCTGGTAACCCTGCTGGAACGTAGCGGACGGGAGTTGCCCATCGATGCCGACGTGGCCGGAATGTCCCCGCCCTTACAATCCCATGAGTTGGTAAAATTGAACGGGCCTGATCCACTGGAGCTGGTCATCGTCCAGAAACCTTCGGCCACTGAACAAAGCTGATGCCCGCTGCACGACTTCAGCTCGATGACCAGGGCAACCTGCGACATTTTCTCACCATCGACGGCCTGGGGCGGGAGCTTCTTACGCGAATACTCGATACGGCCGAATCATTCGCCGGCGTCACCGCCCGCTCGGTAAAAAAGGTCCCGCTCCTGCGGGGCAAGGTCATCGCAAACCTGTTTTTCGAGAACAGCACGCGGACCCGTACCACCTTCGAGCTCGCGGCAAAGCGGCTTTCCGCCGACGTTCTCAATCTCAATATCAGCACCTCCGCCACGGCGAAGGGCGAAACCCTGCTGGATACCCTGCGCAATCTGGAGGCGATGCACGTCGATATGTTCGTCGTCCGCCATGCAGACAGCGGCGCCGCTCATTTTATTGCGACCCACGCCGACCCCGGGGTCAGCGTCGTAAATGCCGGTGATGGGCGCCATGCCCACCCGACCCAGGCAATGCTGGACGTGTTCACCATACGCCGCATGAAGGGGGATCTGACCCCACTGAAGGTTGCCATCGTCGGAGACGTTTTGCATTCCCGGGTAGCGCGATCACAGATCGCCGCGCTCAATGCGCTTGGCGTGTCCGAGGTGCGTGTCGTGGGGCCTCGCACCCTGATCCCCCAGGATGCACGCAGTCTGGGAGTTCACGTATTTCACGATCTGGAGGCCGGCGTTCGGGACACCGACGTGATCATCATGCTCCGGCTGCAGCGGGAAAGGATGCGCGGCGCCCTGCTGCCCTCCGAACACGAATACTTTCAGCTCTTCGGCCTCACCGACGAGCGACTGGAATCGGCTAAAACGGATGCCATCGTCATGCACCCCGGCCCCATTAATCGCGGCGTGGAGATGGACTCACTGGTGGCCGACGGCCCACGATCAGTCATTCTGCAACAGGTCACCCACGGTATTGCCGTTCGCATGGCGGTCATGTCGATGGCCATGCAGGCAACCACCGGAGAACCGGGATGACGCCGCGGTTCCAACGCATCAGCATTACCGGTGGGCGCCTGCTCGATCCGGCGAGTGGCATTGACGCGGTGATGGACCTGCATATCGCCGATGGCGAAATCGCGGCCATTGGCCCTGCCCCCGAGGGATTTCAGGCAGACCGCATAGTCGATGCCAGTCACCGGATTGTAATGCCCGGGATTGTGGATCTTAGCGCCCGTTTGCGCGAACCGGGGCAGGAATTCAAGGCCACGATCGTCAGCGAAACCACCGCCGCCGCTCACGGCGGTATTACAACGGTCATAGTGCCGCCGGATACCGATCCGGTCATCGATACCCCGGCGGTTGCCGAATTGATTCGACGCCGGGCAAAACAAAGCGCCCAGGCACGGGTTCTGACGGTGGGTGGCCTGACCCGCGCTTTGGCGGGCGAGCAACTCACCGAAATGGCGGCGCTGCAATCCGGTGGTTGCGTCGCCGTGAGCAACGCCTGGCACCCGGTGGCCAACACCCTGGTCGCACGCAGGGCGCTTGAGTACGCGGCCACCTTTGATCTTCCGGTTTTTCTCCATCCCGAAGATGACGCACTGCGGGACGGGGGATGCGTGCATGAAGGCCCGGTAAGCACCCGACTCGGACTGCCCGGAATTCCGGAGGCCGCCGAAACAGTGGCGGTCGCAAGGGATCTGGCACTGGCAAAACACGCCAACGCGCGTATCCATTTTCGCGGCATCTCCAGCGCCACCGCCGTGGAAAAGATCCGCCAGGCTCGGGCTCAAGGGCTGAAGGTCACCGCTGACACCGCCATTCACCAGTTACATCTCACCGAAATGGATGTCGACGGATTTAACGCCCAATGTCATGTGAGACCGCCCTTGCGCACCCTCGCCGACCGCAACGCCCTGCGAACCGCGCTGGCCGATGGCACTCTGACCGCCGTGTGCTCGGACCATCAGCCCCACGAGGCCGACGCCAAACTCGCGCCCTTTCCCTCTACCGCACCCGGCATATCCGGCCTGGAAACCCTGCTGCCCCTGACGTTGCGCCTGGTGGACGAAGGCGTGCTTGATCTGCACACAGCCATCAAGCGGCTCACCAGTGGCCCGGCATCCGTAGTGGACCTGCCCTACGGTCGTCTCGTGGTGGGGACATCGGCGGACGTCTGCATCTTTGACCCGGACCGGCCCTGGCAGTTGGTGGCCCGTAACATGACCAGTTGCGGTCGCAACACGCCCTTCGACGGCTGGGACTTCAAATCACGGGTGACCTGCACGCTGTTCGAAGGACGCCTCGTCTATGAAGAGGACAGGGCGTGAGTCACCCCGCACATCGCGAAAGCATTTATTCGGAAGACGCCCTGGTCCTTTCACATAGCCAGCACTTGGGCGACCAGTTCATTCTTCGCGTCTCGGCGCCTGAATGCGCATCCAATGCCCTTCCGGGCCAGTTCGCCCACATCCAATGCGACCCGCTACTGCCGATGCGCCGACCCATCTCCATCATGCGTTGTTCGGCCAACGAGGGCTGGGTGGATTTTCTCTACAAAAGACTGGGCCACGGAACCGCACTACTCGCAACCCGCAAGGCGGGAGAAACCCTGAGTGTGCTCGGCCCCATTGGCCAACCGTTTCGCCTCAACCGGCCCCGGCCTTTGCTAATCGGGGGAGGCGTCGGCATGCCTCCCATGATGTTTCTGGCCGACACCATCCGTCGCGATACCGGCTTCAACCCTTTCGTTGTTCTCGGCTCGGAAGTGCCCTTCCCCTTCGATCCTCGACCTTCTCAACTGCTGGTCCCCGGCATACCTGACGGCACCATCGCCACAATGCCGCTGCTCGACGACTGGGGCATTCCCTGCCGACTCGCCAGCCTCAACGACTATGCGGGATGCCATACAGGCTATGTGACTGACCTCGCACGATTGTGGCTCAACGCCCTGACACCGGAAGCCCTGAGAGAAGTGGAGGTATTCGCCTGTGGACCACACCCCATGCTGGAGGCGGTGGTGGCACTGGCCCGGGAGTTCGGTCTTCCCAGCCAGGTTTCGCTGGAGGAGTTCATGGCCTGCGCAGTGGGAGGATGTGCGGGATGCGTAGTGGAAGTCGCCACCGAATCCGGTCCCGCAATGAAACGAGTCTGCGTCGATGGTCCGGTGTTCGACGGCAATCTTGTCTTTTAGACGTGCGGCGTTGCGGGCTGCTGGAACGGCCGAAACTAAATCAGCGACATCCCTGAAACCACGTCCTTATCGGGCTCCGCCTGGTCTGACGAGAGCTTGATCATCAAGCGAACCTCGTTGGTGGAATCTGCGTAACGCAAGGCATCCTCGTAGCTGATGCGGTTATCGCAATACAATTCGTAGAGTGCCTGATCGAAGGTAACCATTCCCTGTTCGCGGGAACGCTTCATTTGATCCTTGATCTTGTGGATTTCGCCGCGACGTATAAGGTCGGAAATAAACGGCGAATTGATCAGCACCTCCACTGCGGGAACCATGCGGTTACCGCCATCGAGCCGGGGAATCAGTTGCTGGCCTATGATGGCGCGAAGATTCAACGAGACATCCAGCAGCAATTGATCGCGCCGGTCTTCCGGAAAAAAGTTGATGATTCGGTCAAGGGCCTGATTGGCATTGTTGGCGTGCAACGTACCCATGCACAGGTGGCCCGTCTCAGAAAAGGTGATGGCGTGCTGCATGGTTTCGCGATCACGGATCTCGCCAATGAGAATCACATCCGGCGCCTGACGCAGACTGTTTTTGAGCGCCACGGCAAACGAATCGGTGTCTATACCCACTTCGCGCTGATTGACGATACTGTTGAGGTTATCGTGAATGTACTCAATGGGATCCTCGATGGTGAGGATATGGCTGGCGCTGTTTTGATTCCGAAATCCGACCATCGCCGCCTGAGTAGTGGATTTACCGGTGCCGGTGGCGCCCACCATCAGCAGCAGGCCCCGCTGCAGCATGACCAGCTGGTTGAGCAGATCAGGAACCTCAAGTTCGTCCGTAGTGGGAATGCGGGATTCAATGTGCCGAATCACGACGCTGATACAGTCCTTCTGGTAAAAGGCACTGACCCGAAAGCGCGCAACATCCTCGGCCAGATAGGCGAAGTTGGCCTCGCGGGTACGATGGAATTCCTGCCTCCGGTCCGGCGTCATCAGGGCCATCGCGGCGGCCTCGGTATGCTCCGGCATCAGTTCAGTGTCACCAATGGGGACAAGCTGCTCGTTCAACTTTATGCAGGGTGGACGTCCGACACTAAAAAAAAGATCGGAGGCACCGCGATCCACCATCAGCTTCAGTAGAGGTTTGATATCCATAGCTGCCCGCTATCTCGTTGTCATTGAGTTCGGCTCAAAAAAGATCCTTGTTGAGGGCACGGGTGCGAGCCTCGTGTCGTCCAACAACCCCCCTCGTCACCATATCGTTGAGGGATTGATCCATGGTCTGCATGCCGTGGCCCTGGCCGGTCTGAATCGCCGAGTACATCTGAGCGACCTTGTCTTCCCGAATCAGGTTCCGAATGGCTGGCGTGGCAATCATGATTTCCCAGGCAGCCGCACGACCGCCACCAATTCGCTTCAGCAATGTCTGTGATACCACCGCCCGCAAAGATTCCGAAAGCATGGATCGCACCATTTCTTTCTCGTTCCCCGGAAAGACATCGATAACCCGGTCAACGGTCTTGGCGGCGGATGAAGTATGCAGGGTTCCGAATACCAAGTGCCCGGTCTCCGCCGCGGTTAACGCCAATCGAATCGTCTCCAGGTCTCGCAACTCGCCGACCAGTATCACATCCGGGTCTTCACGCAGGGCCACGCGCAACGCATCGGCGAAGCTATGAGTATCGCGGTGAAGCTCGCGCTGGTTAATCAGACATTTCTTACTGGTGTGTAGGAATTCGATGGGATCCTCAATGGTGAGGATGTGAAGCGGCTTATTTTCGTTAATGTGATCCACCATCGCCGCAAGCGTGGTGGACTTACCCGAACCCGTCACTCCGGTCACCAGCACCAGGCCGTTGTGCACATCGATAATATCCCGAAAGGATTTGGGCGCCCCGATTTTCTCCAGCGTCCACACCGCTGCGGGAATGATCCGAAAGACCCCTGCAGCGCCCCGATCCTGGGTAAACACGTTGACACGAAAGCGCGCCACCGTGGGGATTTCAAAGGAAAAGTCGATTTGCAGATGCTCTTCGTAATCACGACGTTGTTTATCGTTCATGATGTCGTAGACCATCGCGTGCACGGTCTTGTGGTCCAATGCCGGCAAATTGATCCGACGAAGGTCGCCATCGATGCGGATCATCGGGGGAAGTCCTGCCGACAGGTGAAGATCCGAGGCGTCCTGGTTGACCGTAAAGGTCAGAAGTTCTGTGATATCCATGTGCGAACAGCTCTGATTGTTATTTGCACCCTAGACTGACCGCCGCAGGTGATTCGCGGGGTCGATTCGCTTTATTTTCTTTTCGTACAGTCTACTATAGCGTTTTTCTCAGGAAATACCGACACCTTATAATGCCGTCTCTTTCCACCCGTATCGACTCGGTAAGGTCGCGCATCGCAGACGCTGCGCGTCGTTTTGAGCGTAATCCAGACCATATCAGACTTCTCGCCGTGAGCAAGACCCGGCCCGCCGCCGATATCCGACTCGCCCACGCCGCCGGGTTGCGCAGCTTTGGCGAGAACTACTTGCAGGATGCCGTCGAAAAACAACGAGATTTGTCGGATCTGGATCTGGAGTGGCATTACATCGGGCAATTGCAATCCAACAAAACCGCGGCGGTGGCGAAATCCTTCCAATGGGTCCACGGCCTTTCGAGCCTTAAACACGCGCAGCGTCTGAACGACCAGCGTCCGGATGAAATGATGCCGCTTGATGTCTGCCTGCAGGTCAACGTGAGCGGAGAGGCATCAAAGGGCGGCATCTCGCCGGACGGGCTGCCCGCCCTCGCAGAGGCCGCGGCCAATCTGCCACGACTGCGCCTGAGGGGCTTGATGGCACTACCTGCGCCCACCACCGACTTTGAACGGCAAAGGGAAGGTTTCGCCCGGCTGCGCCGCTGTCTTGAGTCGCTGAATGCCACAGGACTCCGCCTGGACACGCTTTCGATGGGAATGTCCGGCGACCTGGAGGCCGCTATTGCGGAAGGTGCGACCATCGTCAGAATCGGGACGGCGATTTTCGGCCCGCGGCAATGATTGATCGGACCCCCACCATCCCGGCTGCTGAGGTTAAAATCCTCCACAGCCCAGCATGAACAACCCGAGACCCCTTATGACGAAACCCTCTCTTGCCTTCATAGGTGCCGGAAACATGGCAACGGCGTTGATACATGGTCTCATCGCCGATGGATACCCGCCCGACCGAATCACCGCCGCCGACGGGGACGACGTCAAACTCGGCGCACTCCGCCACCGTTACGGCATAAACACCAGCCCTGACAATTCGGTGGCAGCGGCCGATGCCGATCTGCTCGTGCTGGCGGTGAAGCCTCAGGTCATCGGTGAGGTGACGGCACAACTCGCACCCCTGATCCAGGCGCACAAACCGCTGGTGGTTTCCATCGCCGCCGGCGTATCGACAAGGGCACTGCAGCACCGGTTGGGCAAGGATATTCCGCTCGTGCGGACAATGCCGAATACCCCGGCCATGGTTCAGACTGGAGCCACCGCCCTGTTTGCCTCCGAAATCGTTTCCGAGCAACAACGCAGCCAGGCCGAATCGCTGATGCGTGCGGTCGGGCTCACCCTGTGGCTCAGCGATGAGGCACAGATGGACGCCGTTACCGCATTGTCCGGCAGCGGCCCGGCCTATTTCTTTCTCGTCATGGAAGCGATGGCCAACGCCGGTTGCGATTTGGGTCTCGACCGCGAAACGGCAAGTCTGCTTACCCTCCAGACCGCACTGGGTGCGGCGCGCATGGCCATGGAAAGCGAAGACGAACCCGCCCTGTTGCGAAACCGCGTCACCTCACCGGGGGGTACGACGGAAAAGGCAGTCGCCGTGCTGGAGGACGGGAAAATTCACGATCTCTTCCGTGACGCGCTCGCCGCCGCACGAGACCGTTCCATAACGCTTTCCCGCACCATGGACGATGCCTGAATGGACGCCAACTATCTGATACGTCCAATGGTTTTTCTCGTGCAGGCCGCCTTCGGCGTCTACGCTCTGATCGTGATTCTGCGTTTTCTACTGCAAGCGTTGCATGCCGACTTCCATAATCCCGTCTCGCAGTTCGTGGTAAAGGTCACAGCGCCCTTACTCAATCCCATACGAAAACTGGTACCGGCAATTCGTGGTTATGATACGGCCTCCCTGGTACTGGCCTGGATGCTCAAAACGGCGGAACTCAGTATTGTCGGCGCGCTGATTGGCGCATCGGCCTTCCCGGCGACATTACTCTGGTCACTGCCGGCATTGGTCTCGCTGATCATCAATGTCTTTCTGTTCTCAATACTGATCGTGGTGGTGCTCAGTTGGATCAACCCCCAGGGTTACAACCCGGCCACGGTCATCCTTCACCGCATTACCGCGCCCTTGCTCGAGCCCGCTCGCCGCATGCTGCCCAGTCTCGGCGGACTCGATCTCTCGCCCATGCTGGTGATGGTCGGACTCTACCTGCTGCAAATGCTGGTAGTGCCGCCGCTGATGCAACTCACCGGCGCTCCCGCCTGGGTCTCGGCTATCTGACGCGGTTTCGTGGCTCGCCCGTGGTATCGCTGGGATGACGAAGACCTGATCCTGCATCTGCGGGTACAACCGCGTGCCAGCCGCGACGAACTATGCGGTGTGCACGGTGATTCGTACCGGGTTCGGATCACGGCGCCACCCGTGGACGGCAAGGCGAATAGCCACCTGACGGCCTTTCTGGCCAAGGCCTTCGGCGTTTCGAAAGGCGCCGTGACGCTCGAGGCGGGTGATTCGAGCCGCGAGAAACGCGTGCGTATCCGCCATCCCAATCGTTTGGCCGCCACCGGGATCAGGCGACAGGCGCCCTGACAGGAATCAAGCGCTCTTCATATATAGATGCCTCTGGAGACCTCAATCAGGTATCCTAGAAGGTTATGACTGATCAACACCTTAGCGAAACCCGTTTCGACAGCTTCGGGCTGTCCGAAAATATTATGGCCGGCGTGAACGACGCCGGGTTCGAATTCTGTACACCGATCCAGGCCGAAACCATACCGGTAGCACTTACCGGACAGGATGTCGCCGGCCAGGCACAGACAGGAACCGGCAAGACAGCGGCCTTTCTGCTGGCCACCTTCGACCACCTCGAGAAAAACCCGCCCAGCGAAAATCGGCGCGTCAATCAGCCTCGCGCGCTGATGGTGGCGCCCACACGGGAACTCGCCATCCAGATCTACAAAGATGCGCTCGTTCTCGGTGGCCATACGGGCTATCAGATGCGTGTCGTCTACGGCGGCGCAGGCTACGAACAGCAGCGTCAGGACCTCAGAGACGGCGTGGACATCCTGATCGGCACGCCCGGTCGGTTGATCGATTACTTCAAACAGAAGGTATACGACCTGCGCGAAGGCCAGGTGGTGGTACTCGACGAAGCCGACCGCATGTTCGACCTCGGGTTCATCAAAGATATCCGCTATCTCCTGCGCCGCATGCCGGATCCTGATCGCCGCCTCGGAATGCTGTTCTCGGCCACCCTTTCCTATCGGGTGACCGAACTCGCGTACGAGCACATGAACAACCCGCAAATGATCAAAATCGAGAGCGACAAGGTGACCGCGGACAGGGTCCGGCAGATGGCCTACATGCTCGCCAACGATGAAAAGATCCCCCTACTCATCGGACTGCTGCGAAGTCTCGAAGCCACTCGCACCATTGTCTTCGTCAATACCAAGCGGGTTGCCGATCAGGTGTGGGGATTTCTCGAAGGCAACGGCTTCCACGCCGCCATCCTTTCGGGCGACGTTCCCCAGAACAAGCGCCTGAGCCTGCTGCGCAAGTTTCAGTCGGGCGACCTGCCGGTACTGGTGGCAACAGACGTCGCTGCGCGAGGCCTGCACATTCCGGACGTCACCCATGTGGTGAATTTCGATCTGCCCGATGACTGCGAAGACTACGTTCACCGCATTGGGCGGACGGCACGTGCCGGCGCAGCGGGTGACGCCATCAGCTTTGTCTGCGAGACCCATGCCTTTTCGCTGCCGGAAATCGAAAAATTCATCGGTAGTAAACTTCCCATCGAAACCATTACCGACGACCTGCTGGCCAAAATCGACCCGGCGAGTCGGGTCAGGCCCGAACGCAGGGACCGAGACGGCGGCCGCCGCACTGGCGGCAACCGGTCTGATCAACGGGGTCGACGGCGTGAGGGCGGATCAGGTCCCAAGGCCGCAGAAGGAAAATCCGACAATAAGGGCGCCTCGGACAAACCGCGGCGACGGCGGCGGCGCTCGAGCGACAGTAATCGCCCGTCGGGTGGTGGCAAGCCTGCACCTTCGGGCAATAGCTGAAAACGCTCAGTTACGGTCGGCCGCCCGTTTGGACCTCCCCGTAGACCACAAATGCTCCCGCTGCACAGGATCGATCTGTTGCACCTATGCCACCGAGGCCATGTCGGCCCCCCGGACCAAGACAGACTTCGAACACCTGCTATGGCAGGTGTCTCACGAAGGTGTCGAGGCCTATCAGGACTGGAGCGGCTGGTACCTGCTGTTTCGCGGCAGTTGCCAGCATCTTAAACCGAACGGCGACTGCGGCATCTATGATGCGCGGCCGCAGGTTTGCCGCGACTACAAAAACGACTGGTGCGAACTGGACGAACCCGCCGAAAAACATTTCAAGCGCCACTTTCGCGACTATTACGAGCTCCTGGCCTACTGCAAGAAGCGCTTCCGGCGATGGGGACTACCCTAGCCTGTTAAAACATTGACGCCACGGCGCAGGCAGGCCAATCTGCCGACTATTCTCAATCCGGGCTGACAGATATCGAAGCTTGATAACGAAAGTGATCGAGGACCAGTTGCTGACCGATCAGCAGGTCCCGCCACTTTTTTTCAGAGGCGGCCGAGTCAAGGTGCTGTGCATAATGCCGAAGCGCGTGACCGGGGTTTTCCGACAAGGACGAAGCGGGTGCCAACCAGGTTGCGAATCGTCGAAACAAGGTCGCATGGAACTGCTCGTGGCTTGCCCGGGCCTTGAAGAAGCGACTCGATCCGGCCTCTCCCTCAGCTGCGGCTTGACGCCATGCGCAATCTCTCGCGACGATCTCCCCGTCCGCCATCACCAGCAAGAGCTCGCTGATCAGAAGGGCGATATCTTTACTCAGTCATTCCAACATCAATCAGCTCCCCTCGACACTGGCATCATTGAGTGTCCAGTCATAGGAATAACCTCGCACCCTGACGATTCCGTCAATTCGATTCAGTAAATCCGCATCGGCATACTGCTCAAGGTGACCGAGTACACCACCGTCGTTCGTGAAATCCGCCTCGAACCAATTGTAGATACTGGAAAGCCCGAGACCCCGCTCGTCGACCGACACCGCACGCGGATGATTGATGTAGTCCCGTGCTGCCCGGTCCAGCAACTGCTCGCTATTAGCCGCCGTGAAAGGAACCAGTTGCAGGTTCGGACAACCGATCGAAGCACAGTTCACGGCATAGTGAATCCTGGGATCACCCCACCCCGGCCTGAGAATACGATGCTCGATATCGTCCAGGCCCAGTGGCTCAGCCTCCACTTCCACCAGTTTTTTTCGCCAAGGCCCGTCGGCAAACAAACCCGGCGAAATATCAATGTCTCTAATACTCTTGACCGGATAGTGATCCAGCACGACCTGAACGGTCAGCGCATTGTAAAGATTCACCCAGTAGGCAAACTGTTCGGCTCGGGAGTAGCCGCTAATCCGCAGCGACGAGAGCGCGGAAATGTAGTCATCGAGCAGGGCGCGATCCTGAACGGTCACCCGCGCGTAGTCGAAACGAACCACACCATCATCAGATCGCTCCGCGTACAGTTTCAGAAAGCTGCCCCAGGTATCGTGCGGAATCTGTCTGTTGTCGTTCTCGGCATATTGCACCCACCTGGGCCATGATTCCGCCTTCGGGGCAAAAATTTTCTCCAGTGCATTGGCGCTGACAAGGCCCGGCAAAAGGACGAGCCAGACCGCCAGCGCGGTAACCCTGATGATATGAGTGGGAATGGCGAGCATTTGTGGTAATCCTGTCCGGTGCGGTACCTGAACACCGCCTATGCTTGATTCATCAGATTGCAAGACCGGAACCACCGGGGCTTTGTTTCATCCCCGATCTGCGACACAGATTGCCGCACGATCAGCGGCAAACCGGAAGTGGTCCCCGGTGAATGATATGGCATCCGATCCGGGTCCTTATCTGCACTTGCCCAGGCCCGGAGTCAGCGGCACGCGAATTGGCGGACGATGTAACCTGTGTCGATTCGTTATCCGGTGTCAGGACAAAACACCGACCATAGCTCAACGGGGGCCATCAGATGTCCATACGGAAAATCCTGCTACTGCTTGCCATCGCTGCCGCGGTTATCGCCTTTTTCGTTCTGGATCTCGGGCGCTTTCTGGACCTGGCATTCTTCAAGGAGCAGCAGGCGGGCATTGAATCCTACCGTCAGAACCATCCGCTCCTCACCGCAGGCGTTTTCTTTTTAATCTATGTGGCGGTAACCGGTCTTTCCTTACCTGGTGCGGCAGTTATGACGCTGGTCGGTGGCGCCATCTTCGGCCTGCTGTGGGGCACTGTGATCATCTCCTTTGCCTCCACCATCGGCGCCACCCTCGCCTTTCTTGCCAGTCGATTGTTATTCCGCGACAGCGTGCAGCAACGCTTTGGTAACAAGCTGCGCACGGTTAACGACGGCATTGCCAGGGAAGGCGCCTTCTATCTGTTCGCCCTGCGATTGGTGCCCATATTCCCGTTCTTCGCCATCAATCTGCTGATGGGGCTGACGCCGATCAAGGTCTGGACCTTCTTCTGGGTAAGCCAGGTCGGCATGCTGGCCGGCACACTGGTATATGTGAATGCCGGCACCCAGCTGGCCCAGATCGAAAGCGTCGGTGGAATCCTGTCGCCCGCGATCATTGGTTCTTTCGTACTGCTTGCTCTGTTCCCCCTGGTCGCAAAGCGCATCGTCGGCGCGGTGCAGGCACGCAAGGTTTACGCTCGCTGGAAACCACAAAAACCGAAAAAATTCGACTACAACCTGCTGGTGATCGGCGCCGGCTCCGGCGGACTGGTGTCCGCCTATATTGCTGCCGCCGTCAAGGCGAAAGTGGCCCTGGTTGAACGCCACAAGATGGGGGGCGACTGCCTGAACACCGGCTGCGTACCATCCAAGGCGCTGTTGAGATCCGCGAAGTTCATCGAGCAAACCAAACGCGCCCAAGATCTCGGCATGCAATCCGTCAAGGTCGATTTCCGGTTTGCCGATCTCATGGACCGCGTGCAGCGCGTGGTAAAAACCGTGGAACCCCACGATTCGGTCGAGCGTTATACCCGACTGGGGGTCGATTGCGTTCAGGGCGAAGCGCGCATTACCACACCCTGGACCGTGGAGGTCAGTACGCCAGAGGGTACACGCGAGATCTCCGCCCGGTCATTGGTCATCGCCGCCGGCGCCCGTCCCTTCGTGCCGCCGATCCCGGGGATAGAGGAAATCGGCTATCTCACATCCGACAATGTCTGGGATGTGCGCGAGCTGCCGCCCAGAATGATCGTACTCGGTGGTGGGCCGATCGGCTGCGAGCTGGCGCAGGCCTTTGCACGTGTGGGCTCCAAGGTGGTCCAGGTCGAAATGGCCCCGCGCCTGATGCCGCGCGAGGACCCCGAGGTATCGGAAATGGTCAGGCAGCGTTTCGTCGATGAAGGCATCGATGTGCGCATCGACACCAGGGCACAGGCCTTCAGTATCGAAAACGGCGAGAAGCTTCTGATCGCCGAGCATGCGGGAGAGAGGCTGCAGATTCCATTTGACCAGGTGCTGGTAGCGGTCGGTCGTGCCGCGAACACCCAGGGCTACGGACTGGAGGAGTTAGGCGTCGAAATCACTCAGCGCCGGACTGTCGGCGTCAACGAATACATGCAGACCAACTATCCCAACATCTATGCCTGTGGCGATGTTGCGGGACCCTACCAGTTCACCCACACCGCGGCACACACCGCCTGGTATGCCTCAGTCAATGCCCTGTTCGGTCGATTCCGCAAGTTCAAGGTAGACTACTCGGTAATCCCCTGGGCGACCTTCACCGAGCCGGAAGTCGCCAGAGTGGGATTGAACGAGAGCGACGCCAAAGATCGGGGCATCGCCTGCGAGGTCACCACCTACGGCATCGACGATCTCGACCGGGCGATCGCCGACGAGGCAGCGGAGGGACTGGTCAAGGTGCTTACTGTGCCGGGTAAAGACAGGATTCTCGGCGCCACCATCGTCGGTGATCATGCCGGTGACCTGATCGCCGAGTTCATCCTGGCCATGCGCCACGGTATCGGTTTGAACAAGATTCTCGGCACCATCCATATCTATCCGACCTGGACCGAGGCCAACAAGTATGTGGCCGGCAACTGGAAACGGGCGCATGCGCCACAAAGGGTGCTCGAATGGGTCGGTCGATTCCACGCCTGGAGCCGGGGTGGTTAAACAATTACTGTTGGTCACCGCGCTTGTGGTACCAATGGCCAATACGGCAGCCCCGGCGCCCACCGTGGTGCCCGGCGCGTTTTCGCAGATGGCGCCGGGCGAGCTGTTCCAGGACGGCTGGACATTATCCACACTGCGTGACACCAAACCTGCGCTATTCCGACTGGTGATAGACGACGGCCAGGTGATTGTGCGGGCAGATGCCGACGGCGCCGCCAGCAGTCTGGCAAGGGCGGTGACCTGGGATACCGACATTTATTCCACACTGAAATGGCGCTGGCGCGTCGATCGGGTGGTGGAAAAGTCAGATATCTCGCGCAAGGAGGGAGACGACTTCGCCGCCCGCTTGTATGTGTTGTTCGATTACCCCCAGGATCGCCTGTCAATTTTGGAGCGAACAAAATTACGGTTGATACGATGGTGGTACGGCGATCACATACCGGCCGCTGCCATCTGCTATGTCTGGGCCAATCAGGAGCTTCCTGGAACCAGCGTGTGGAACGCCTATACTTCACGGGTAAGAATGATCGTATTACGCAATCACTCCAACGAGGTAGGACGCTGGATCGAAGAACAGCGAATCCCAGCCGACGATTTTCGCGCCGCATTCGGAGAGCCGGCACCGCAGATTAGCGGCTTGGTGCTGGCAACGGATACAGATCAAACGGGTGAATCCGTCACGGCCTGGTTTGGCGATATTTCTTTAGACCAGTAATCGGGCCTGGGCGGAATACCTGGCTCCCCTTACCTGGGGTGACCTGCTGGTCGCCGATTCCGCCTGCCTGTCAATCGACTTCACATCGGATGTCCAGGCCACCAAGAAGGTTACCTGGATGCTTGAACAATGTTTCTGCCAATCGATATGTCCACACGACTTGACGTCACACACAACCACGATTAGCTTCAACACATCCATTCAATACTTGAACTGAATCTATTGTTGTCGCGCTTACTCTTTATCCCGCTGGCGCTTGTGTTCGCCCTGACGGGCTGTTCCACGTCTCCGCCCAAGCAGGTGGATAACGCCTGCACCATCTTTGACGAGAAAACGGATTGGTATAAGGCAACTCGGGCGGCAGAGAAAAAATGGGGTACGCCGATTCAGATTCAGCTGGCCATCATGCGCCAGGAATCCAGCTTCCGGCATGACGCCAAACCGCCTCGGGACACCATGCTGGGCATTCCCATGTGGTGGCGCGTATCGAGCGCCTATGGCTACGCACAGGCGATGGATGGAACCTGGGACTGGTATGTGAAAGACACTGGCAACCGGTTCGCGGATCGTGACGATTTTGAAGACGCCACCGATTTCATCGGTTGGTACACGGATGTCAGCCAACGCAAACTCGGCATCTCGAAATGGGACACCTACAACCAGTATCTGGCCTATCACGAGGGCCATGGCGGATGGACGCGTAAAACCTACAACCAAAAAGGCTGGTTGACAAAGGTGGCACGCAAGGTGGAACGGAACGCCAACACCTACGGTTCACAGCTTAAGCAATGCCGGGAACGGCTGGACAAGAAATCAAGCGGATGGTGGTGATTCCGGCGGAGGGCCAGCCACTTCGGTTTAGTCTTTCAGACCTGCCACGATCTCCTGGATTTTGTACAAGGCCGAGGAGTCCAGTTCTCCGTCACCACTGCCCACCAGCGCATTGATGTATTGAGCCCCGGATGCCGCACCTGGTATCGGAATACCCAGTTCGGCGGCGGTATCCAGCACAATGCGCATATCTTTTTTGTGCAGTCGCGCCTTGAACCCCGGATCGAAATTGTGATCCAGCATTCGCTGCCCATGGTTCTCCAGCACTTTACTGCCGGCAAATCCACCGAGTAACGCCTCGCGCACCCTTGCCGGATCGACGCCGTTACGCCGGGCGAACACAAATGACTCCCCCACCGCCGCGATCGACTGTGTAATCACGATCTGATTACAGGCCTTGGTGACCTGGCCCGCACCCGAACTCCCGCAATGAACGATGTTTTTCCCCATCACCTCGAACAACGGTCTGACCCGATCAAACACCGCGGACTTGCCGCCCACCATGAAGGAGAGAGTGCCGGAAACCGCGCCCTGTTCGCCGCCCGAGACCGGCGCATCCAGCATTTCCACGCCTTCCTCGCCAAGTCGCTCTGCCAGCGCCTTGGTGGCAATAGGCGAGATGGTACTCATATCAACCACTACCGACCCCTGCCTGGCCCCGTGAATCACCCCCAACTTGCCCAGAATCACTTCTTCCACATCGGAGGTATCGGATACATTGATGAATATGATGTCGCTGTTTGCCGCCACATCCGATGGACTCTCGGCGGCCGTGGCGCCGGCATCCAGAAGGGGCGCCATGGACTCCTGCCGCCGTGCCCACACCCGAACCGCGTAACCTGCCTCCATGAGGTTCAGTGCCGCCGGCCGGCCCATGATTCCAAGCCCTATATATCCTACCCGCTCCGACATCTTTTACGGTCTCCGTCAGTCTTTAACATTACGAATCGGCTCTTTTATGCCATCTGGTGCTGGCCGCCCGATCTAGCCGTAAACCTGCCGCGGCAGCCACAGCACCACATCGGGAAAAATCACGCAAATCGCTAAACCGGTCGCCTGAAGCATCAGAAAGGGAATCGACGACCGGTAAATCTGTGCCATGGTGATCTCGGGCGGCGCCACGCTCTTCAGATAGAACAGGGCATAACCGAAAGGTGGACTCAAAAAGGACATCTGCATGTTCACCATGTAGACAACGCCGAACCAGAGTGCCAATTCGTCCGGCGGCACGCCAGGCATTCCGAACAGACCGTCGAAACTGAGGGTCTTCATCAGCGGTACAAAGATCGGTACCGCGAGCAAAAGAATGCCCACCCAGTCAAGAAACATGCCGAGGACCACCAGGATCACCATCATCAACAACAGAATGCCGTAGGGGCCCAGGCCAGTGCCGATGATGGTCTCGTTGACGAATTCCTGGCCACCGTTGACCACGTAGAAACCCACGAACAGGGTCGCACCAAAGATAATCCACAACACCATACCGGTGACACGCAGGGTGGTCATGGCTGCCGCCCTGACATTCTCCCAATTGAGACGTCGGTGCATGGACGCCACGACGATAGCGCCGAAGGTGCCCACCCCTGCCGCCTCCACCGGAGTTGCGATGCCGCCGAAGATAATGCCAAGCACCAGGGTCACTAGGGCGATGGGGGCCGCCATATTGCCTAACAGACGTAACTTTTCGCGGGTATCCACGCGCTCGTCAACGGGTAATGCGGGACCGTGTTCCGGCTTGATCCAGGTGACAATGACTACATAGGCGATGTAAAGACTCGAAAGAATCAGGCCGGGAATTACCGCACCGATAAAGAGTTCACCGACTGACTGCTGCGCCACCACGGCAAACAAGATGGCCAGGATCGATGGCGGAATCAGAATACCCAGGGTGCCGCCCGCCAGTATGGAACCGCAGGCGATGGTGGGGTGGTACTTGCGACGCACCATGGCCGGCAGGGCGATCAAACCCATGGTCACTTCGGTGGCCCCGATCACGCCGCACATGGCCGCAAGCAAGGTGGATGCAATGATGGTGGCGACGGCAAGTCCGCCGCGCAGGCCCCCAAGGAGCTTGTACACCATGTCGTACAGTTCCTCGATGATGCCGGCACGTTCCAACATCGAGGCCATAAAGATAAACAGCGGTATAGCCGACAATTGATAGTCCGTCATCAGCGGAAAGATGCGCGACGGCAGAATATTGAGCATCTGTTGGTCGCCGAAGACGAACAGGAACACGCAGGCGAGGCCGCCCGTGACGAACGCGAGTGGCAGGCCGGCCATCAGCAGGATGGCCAATGACCCGAACATCAGAACGGTGAGCCAGACGATATCGATTTCAAGACCCATGAATCAGCCCTCCGGCCTGGTCTCGGTATCGAGATCCACCAGATCAGGATATCGAAGAACTGCGATATCCTTTATCAATTGAGAAATTCCCTGTGCGATCAGCAGGGCCGCGCCAAGAGGAAGCGCAAACTTGATGGGCCAGTACTGGATGCCCCACTCGGTAAAGGAAACCTCGTTGATCTCGAAAGAATCGTGAAAAAATATCCAGCCGGTCGTGAGCAGGGTCACCGTGAATACAAAAAAGAACACCGAGGTAATCACGTCCATAATTGCGCGGGTCCGCTTTGATAACTGGGAATAGATGACATCCACTCGCACGTGGGCGTTTTCGCGCAGACAGAACCCTCCCGCAATCAGATACTGGGTACCAAACATGAGGAACATGGCCTCGTGGGCCCAGTTGGTGGGCGAGTTGAATACGTAACGCGCAATCACTTCATAGTAGTAAACGAAAACGGCAATGATCGACCAGTACGCCACGAATTCACCGGCGAAACCGTTGACCCGGGAGATGGTCCGATTGAACAGCAGCGGTTCCTTGCTGTCGTCGTGTTCCTGTTCTACGACCGGACACTGAAAACCCTCCTCGACAGGCTCGCCGGCTTCGACAAGATTTCGGGCACGAACCAGACGCGGAAGCAACAGGGCATCGACCAGTATCCCCAGTAGCAGCAGCAACCCAAGCCCGCTGGCGACCTGTTTCCAGGCTTCAAATTCCGCCTGGGTCTTTTGCTCTTCCAAGCGGGCCTCTTCCAAGCGGGCCTTCCCATCATCGAGATCACTGCGCGCCCTGTCGAGTTTCTGCCGGGCGTGCTCGGTATTGCGAATCTCAATGCGTTTTTCAGCCTTGCGTATCGCCTTCTCGCTGCGTGAAATCTTGGCGTCCGCGAGGTTGATGCCGTTAACCGCCTCTGAATGGATTTCCCGGGCCTCACGGGTCTCTATGTTGACAACGAGAACCGCCACAAAAACCGCGACGAACACAAACGCCCAACGGCTTTTCAAGTAGAGGCGATGTACGCCGACAAATCCGCCGGTAAGCAGCAGGAAGTAACCCAGAATCAGAGAAACGGGCTGTTCGGACGGTCGACGTTTAGAGTATCGGTAGAGAAAAAAAGCTGCGAGAGGAAAAAAAAGCAGACCACTCCAGTACAACCAATGCGGCAGGACGAAACTCAGTTCGGGCATCCGGACACCTCAGGGTGACAGCGAGACCAACTTACCGTGACGGGAGCCACAATAGCGACGCCCGTCACAGTGCCCTTGGCAGGTGTCAGACGTTCAGGCTATGGCCTTTGATCATATCAGGTGTCACATAACCGAGAGATCCCGACATCATGTAGTCGAGCTGGATTTTGAAGGCACGCGCAGCGCTTGGATCCTTGTTGGCCCACTTGAACCACAAAGGTACGGCGAGTTCGGTGAAGGCTTCAACGTCTTCTTCGCCCAGACGCGTAATCTCTGTCCCGGCATCCTCGAAGAGCTGCCAGGCCTCCTGGTCCGCCTTCTGAATCGCGGCATGGTGCAGATCGGAATAGACGTGCACTTCCATCTCTACGAATGCCCGCATGTTGTCCGACAGCTTATTCCAGGAGTTCATGCCCACCGTCAGGTCCATGAGGTCTACCGGTTGGTAGATGGACATGAAGCCGGGAGGCCCCATGGAGATGTACTTGGTGACCTGGTGGAAACCCAGCGCGTAGTTGATGGCCGGGCCCACATAGTCCGCCACGTCGATGGTGCCCTTCTCGAGTGCCGGAAAGATCTCAGAACCCGGCAAAAGGGTGGTCTTGGCGCCCGCTGCCTGGAACAGTTCGGCGACCATGCCCCCCGGCAGGCGCATTTTGCGACCGTTGAAGTCATCGATGCGAGCGAATGGGTACCTTCGAATGAATGATGTTCGGTCCGTGGTGTATCGGGCCCACGTAGTGCATGCCGAACCCAGCGAAAAGCTTCACGCGCCAGTTCCAGTCCGCCCAAGCCGTAGTAAAAGACATCCCACTCATGCGGGCTGGCGCAGGCTCATTGGGTAGGAGCTGAGAAACACCGCGGCGGGCATGCGACCTGCCCAATACAGGGTAAAGGGGTTCATGGCGTCCAGAACGCCGTTCTTCACCGCGTCGAAGAGCTGGAACTCCCCCACCACATCCTTGGCGCCAAAGGGTGTGAAGGCCAGTTCGCCGCCGGTTTTCTCGACGATGCTGGCGCACCAGCTCTTGAAAATGTCCAGGCCGATGCCGCCCGGCCAGGAGGTCTGGACCTTCCAGGTGGTGGTCTTCGCTTTCTCGGCGTTCCCCACATAGGGAAAGCCCAGGGCCGCGGCGCCGCCAGCGACTGCGGTGGTAGTGAGAAACTTCCGGCGGGATTGAACGGCGCCGTCAGAGGGCGCGGCAATCCGCGCATTGTCTGGATCTTTCTTCATCGATGATTCCTCGGTGGCAACAAATGGATGCGACGGATACTGCGACCGTCGTTCTTCTTATAGCGCCGACATAAAAACACCGGCCATCCCGTAACCGTAGACAGTTCCAGGGCATCCGACAACCTTATGCGGGAAGAAATTTTTCGGGAATGCTGGATTGGACGCCTTCCGGCACCACCCACCGCGGCAGATGCCGCGGCTTTGAATCAGAGTTTTACGGGTGACAGCACGATTCCGTCGGCATCGGCGTAGAGCCAGTTGTCGGTGGCAAAGGTCACACCGGCAAAGGTGACAGGCACATCCAACTGCCCCTCACCGCGCTTGACGCTCTTGATGGGGATCGTCCCCAGCGCTTTCACGCCAAGAGGCATGTTGCCTATGGCCTCGGAATCACGAATCAGTCCGTACATGACCACGCCGGCCCAGCCGTTTTTTACGGCCAGCGCCGCCAACTGATCACCCAACATGGCACACCGAAGGGAGCCGCCGGCGTCCACCACCAGGATGGAACCATCGCCCGGATAGCCCAGGGCCTGGCGAACGAGCGAGTTGTCTTCAAAACACTTCAGGGTTCGAACCGGACCCCAAAAAGCGCTGCTTCCGCCATAATCGCGGAAAATCGGCTCGGCAACCTGTAGCGCGTTCTCGTTGGCATCCCACAGGTCGGCTGTAGCGTAGGGCATCAATGGTTCTCCTTACGGTCGCGGGGGAAGCGTTTTTCCGCCGCATAGGGAAAAATATCGGGAAATCCGCCGTCACGAATCACCTGCTGCAACCCTGACCAATACTCTGCATCGAGCAGATCGGGATGCAGGCGCGAAAATCGCTGGCGCTGGTCAGCCGTACTGAACAGGAAGGTGCTGAATTCTTCGGGAAACACGTCATTGGGCCCGACCGAATACCAGGGCTCTGACGCCATTTCATCTTCGGGATAGCGAGGTGGCGGGATGTGCCTGAAATTGACCGTTTCCATAGGTACGATTTCGTCGTAGTCGTAGAAAATCACACGCCCGTGTCGCGTTACGCCGAAGTTCTTGAACAACAAGTCGCCTGGAAAGATACCGGCAGCAGCCATCTGTTTGATGGCATCACCATATTCCAGCAAGGCATGTTCGACTTCTTTCTCACCCGCCGTTTCCAGGTAGAGGTTAAGCGGGATCAGGCGACGCTCGATATAGAGATGGCGAATGATAACCTGATCGCCCTCGACGGAAATCAGTGAAGACGCCTCCTGTTCAAGTTCGTCGAGCAGTTCCTCGCTGAAGCGATCCAAAGGCAGTGCCGCATAGGAGAACTCCCAGGTGTCCGCCATGCGTCCCACGCGATCATGTTGCTTGACCTCGAGATACTTGGCTTTGACCTGGTCCCGGGTCGTTTCCTTCGGAGGCCGAAACCGATCCTTGATGACCTTGAAGACATAAGGATAGGAAGGCAGCGTAAACACGCTCATCACCATCCCCTTGATTCCCGGGGCAGTGATCAACTGGTCGGTGGAGTGTCCCAGGTGGTGCAGAAAAGCCCGATAGAACTCTGCCTTCCCCTGTTTGTGATAACCAATCGCGGTATACAGATCGGCGGCCGACTTGCTTGGCAGGATACTCAGCAGAAAACCCACGAGGGTGGAAGGCACAACGCATTCCACCATGAAATAGGTGCGGGCAAAGCTGAACAGATTGGCAACGTCATCCTGCTCCATCACCAGGGCGTCGACATAGATCTCGCCCTTACCATTGTTCAATATCGGCAGAATGAACGGGAAGCGTTCCGGGCCGTTGATGGCCCGCCCGACAATCAAGGCCGCCTTGTTGCGATAAAAGACGGGTGTCAGCACCTGAAGCTGGAAGTGCTGGCGCACAGCACCGATAGGCTGCCCGGTTTGCTGGCGAAGCTGGTGAATGATGTAGCGAATGTCTCGCCGGATATCTTCGAACCGCATGCCGATATCCGGGGTCGTCAAAATCGCTTCAAGCGTCTTGCGCCAACCATTTCGAGTGGGATAGTAGCTACGGTAGACCGGCCGCTCCCCCTCCAGAAACGCGGTTGAGAGGCCCGGACGGACAAAGATATGCCGGTTGTTGAAATACTGGCGATCGTACATCCGGCAAAATACCGAATTGTAAAAGGTCTCCGCCAGTTCCGGCTGACGATGTTCGTACAACAGCCCCATATACTGGAGCTTTACATCCTGCCAGAGCGCCGGATCGAGTTCAGCGATCTCAAAACGTGCCTGCAGTTTCTCGATCGCCTCCTGGACCCGCAAGTCATAGAGGCTGATGCGTTCACGGGTCGCATCCCGTCCGGCGGCCCAGTTCTGGCTGATGAAAAACTCCCGCGCCTGCCGCGTAATCTCGCGGAAGATACTGAAGTGCTTGTCGAAACCGGTAAGTATCGTCGCGGCTATGGACCGCGCAAGCAATATACCCTCCCACAATTCGCCGGATACCTCGCCCGTACTAACAGGAGCCGGGGCACCAGACGCCTGGGTCGGGTGAAGAAGACGGCCGGCCCCACCCGCGACATTATCCTGCCACGGAGAGGCGGGCCAACCCGACTGAGCCGAGAAAAGCGGCGGCATTATTTTAGAACTGGGCTTCCTCGGTGGAACCGGTCAATGCGGTCACCGAAGAACTGCCACCCTGGATGGTCGTGGTGACATCGTCGAAATAACCGGCGCCCACTTCCTGCTGATGAGATACAAAGGTATAGCCGCGATCACGCGAGGCGAACTCGGGCTCCTGCACCTTTTCAACGTAGTGCTTCATGCCCTCGCCACGCGCGTAGCTGTAAGCAAGATCGAACATGTTGAACCACATATTGTGGATGCCGGCGAGCGTGATGAACTGGTACTTGTAGCCCATGGCCGACAGCTCATCCTGGAACTTCGCGATGGTGACATCGTCCAGGTTCTTCTTCCAGTTGAAGGACGGGGAACAATTGTAGGCAAGCAGCTTGTTGGGATTCTTCTCCAGCACCGCCTCTGCGAATTCGCGGGCGAAACCAAGATCGGGGGTACCGGTCTCGCACCACACCAGGTCGGCATAAGGCGCATAGGCCACGCCGCGTGAGATGGCCTGCTCAAGACCGTTCTTGACGCGATAGAATCCCTCATTGGTGCGCTCGCCCGTGAGAAAGGGCTTGTCGTTGGGGTCGACGTCGTTGGTAAGCAGGTTCGCCGCTTCGGAGTCGGTACGGGCCAGCACCAGTGTCGGTACACCCATGACATCCGATGCCAGGCGTGCTGCCACCAGTTTTTCCACCGCCTCCTGGGTAGGCACCAGCACCTTGCCACCCATGTGACCGCACTTCTTGACTGCCGCCAGTTGATCTTCGAAATGGACGCCCGCGGCACCCGCTTCGATCATGTTCTTCATCAGTTCGAAGGCATTGAGCACGCCGCCGAAACCCGCTTCCGCGTCCGCAACGATGGGCAGAAAGTTATCCACGTAACCTTCGTCGCCGGGACCGATACCACGCGACCACTGAATCTCGTCAGCTCGCTTGAAGGTGTTGTTGATGCGGCGAACCATCGTCGGTACGGAGTTGTAGGCGTACAGCGACTGGTCGGGGTACATGGTCTCCGAGGTGTTACCGTCGGCTGCAACCTGCCAACCGGACAGGTAGATGGCCTCAATACCCGCCTTGGCCTGTTGCATCGCCTGACCGGCGGTGATGGCGCCCATGCAGTTGACGTAACCCTTTTTCGCATCCCCGCGAACGAGGCTCCAGAGCTTCTCGGCACCATTGCGCGCCAAGGTGTGCTCGGGCTGGACGGAACCGCGCAGGCGAACCACGTCCTCAGCGCTGTATCCGCGTTCGACGTCAGTCCAGCGCGGGTTTTCCGCCCAGTCGTTTTCCAATTGCTTTATTTGCTCGTCTCGGCTCAGCATTTCATTTCTCCGCTCGTTTATGTAAACAACATCACCCGGCATCAGGGCAGCTCCTCATAGGCCTTATCGGTCAAAAATCCGGCAAACTCGTCGGCCATTACAAGTTCACCCAGCAGCGCCGCAGCGCGTTTAAAGTTGTCTCGCGGCAACCAGGTATTCTGCCCGGCCGCACTTGCCTCTTCGGCAATCAGATCCTGCATGAGTGGCCCGGTCACCGATCCGCCCTCCTGCAGTGGTATGTGCTGGTGCAGCCACTGCCACAGCTGTGAGCGGGCGATCTCGGCGGTGCCTATGTGTTCCAACTGATTGTCGATCACCACCGATCCCTCACCGGACAACCAGGCCGCCAGGTAACGCACTGCCGCGCGAATGTTGCTGCGCAGGCCGTCACTGGACACCTCGGCCGCAGGCACCTCAAGCAGGTCGCGCGCTTTTGGTCGCGCGTCCTTGAATACACGGTAGAGCTGATTGGGGTGTGGCAGGTATTCCTCAAAAGCCTCGCGCGCGACATTCACCAATCCGGGGTGGGCCACCCAGGTGCCGTCGAATCCCAAAGTCACCTCGCGTACCTTCTCCTGGCGCACCCGGGCCCGGGCTGAGCGATCGGCCTCTTCGTCAAGTTCCATGGGCACGAAGGTGCCATTACCGCCGATCGCATGTACGCCCCTGCGGTGTGCGGAATCCACCAGTCGCTTCGAGTAGGCGCTGAGAAAAGGCGCATTGACACCGAGTTTTGCCCGATCCCCGAGCACGGCATCAGGACGCTCCCGCAATACCTTTATGAAGCTGAAGAGGTAATCCCAGCGTCCGGCATGAACACCGACAACGAATTCACGCAATCCGTCGATCAGGTCGTCGATTTGAAAGATCGCCGGCAGGGTCTCGATCACAAGTGAGCACTTGATGCTCTCCGTGGGCGCCTGAAGAACTGCGCAGCAATGGCGAAACAGGTCCGCCCAAAAAACCGCCTCGGCAGCCTCCTCGATTTTCGGAATACAAAGGTGAAGTACCCGGCCTGATTCGTGGGCAGCCACAAGGTTGTGGAAGAGGTACAAACCGGTATCCAGCAAGGCCGCAGATATCCGCCGACCCTCCAGGAGCACGTGCCTGTCCCCGAGGTGCAATCCCCGGACTCTCACGGAAACCGCCGGGCCGCCGCTGGGAGCCTCCCCGGCCCAGTAATCTCTCAGGGCACCTTGACCCGCCATCAAGTTCCGCCAAGTGGGTGACAGCCCGTCCTCGAAATCCGCAATGACGCCATTGGCGCCGGCGGAGAGCGCCGCCCGGAACTGCCCCGGCTCTGCCGGTACCACGATTTCCACGCGCCGATCACGGAGGCTGTCCGGCGCGGGCTCGGTACGCCAGCCCTCACCTCGATAATCGCCCATTGGCGGCACGAAGCCCGGCGCCCATGAGCCCACGCGCGATCGGAGCAAGCCGATCCGGCGACCCTCGAAAGCCGCATCAAGGCTCGCGACAAAGGATTTCGCCGCATCGTCAAGAATATCGTCAACCGACGATGCTCCCTGATCCCTGATCTGTATCCCTGGCTTCAACGCTCAAGCCTCCGTCGTTAAATCGGTCCAGTGGGGCGCGTTTGTGCACCGCACAATTATTTGGTAGTTTGACGGGATGACATCGGAATGCAATATTTCGTGTGTTAATTATTTAAATCGTACCTATTCTCATAACTAATAATTAGAGTGGATGGAGGATTCGCTAATGGCGGGAGCAAGCCCCCTGCATTACAAGCAAAACCGCCTAAAACAGCTACGTGCTTTCTGCCATGTGGCCCAATGCGGCAGCATTTCGAAGGCCGCTGAAAAGCTGTTTTCCAGTCAGCCGGCAGTGTCGTTACAAATCCAGGCTCTTGAAAGGGAATTAGAGTGCGTACTCTTCGAGCGTCGCGGACCGCGCATCAAAATCACGCCGGACGGCGAAGTGCTCTACCGCCTGGCGCTCCCCCTGGTGGAGGGTATCGATGGACTGGCCGGGAGTTTTTCCGCCCATCGCGGGCAGCTTGACCGGGGCGAACTGAATATCGCCGCCGGCGAATCCACCATCCTCTATATCCTTCCCGACCTGGTAAAACGGTTTCACGATGATTACCCGGGCATCCGCATCAAACTGCACAATGTCACCGGACGGGATGGTTTGGCGATGCTGCGCAACGATGAGGTCGAATTGGCCGTCGGATCGATGCTGGAAGAGGCCGACGACATCGTCTACAAGCCGTTCTGCACCTACTCACCGGCCCTCATCTGCCGCAAGGACCACCCCCTCGCCGCAAAACAGGACCTCCGCCTCTCCGACATCAGCCCCCACGGACTGATACTGCCGCCACGGCACCTTTCCACCTGGCGCATCGTGGATCTTGTATTTGGTCAACACGACGCGGAGTATCGGGTCGCCCTGGAAGCCGGCGGATGGGAAGTCATCAAGAAATATGTCGAATTGGGACTGGGGATCTCCATCGTCACCGACGTCTGCCTGACAGGCTCAGAGGCATTGACGGTTATCCCCCTGGACAAGTATTTCCCGGAACGAAGCTACGGAACCGTGCTCCGGCGTGGCCGTTTTCTTTCGCCCCAGGCACAACGTTTCATCGATATGGTCAACGAATACGGCGGTCAGGCGGCTGCCGGAATGCAGGGAGGCACACCTGCAGCATAAAGAAATTTTATCAAAATAAGGCCCAATTCCAATTTCCACCGCATTTACGCCGCAGCCAGTATGCGTCATCATGCGATTTCCTGTCGAAATCGGGGGACTTAGTCCAACAACAACCCACTCCCCGCCGAGCCGCTGCCTCCGCTCGCGTTCGACACCCTAAGTAATTAATGAAGCCGCACTGAGTCTAAAGGAGAAACACCATGTCACCCGAACTGTTATTTGCCTTGGCCTGCGCCCTCGCGGCCATTGCCTACGGCGCCTGGTCGATTCGTTGGCTGCTGGCCAAGCCGCAGGGCAACGAAACCATGCGCGAAATCAGCCAGGCAATTCAGGAAGGCGCATCCGCCTATCTGAATCGCCAGTACACCACCATCGGTATCGTGGGCGTTGTGTTGTGCGCCATCATTTTCGTCTTTCTTGATGCCTGGACTGCCATCGGATTCGCCATCGGCGCCATATTGTCCGGGGCTACCGGCTACATCGGTATGAACATCTCGGTCCGCGCCAACTGCCGCACCGCCCAGGCAGCCAACGATGGCCTCAATGCCGCACATGCAGATCGCTTTCCGCGGCGGTGCCATTACCGGTCATGCTGGTGGTGGGTCTTGGTCTGCTCGGTGTCGCCGGTTCTACGCGATACTGGTTGGGATGGGCGTGGAAGACCCCATCCACCCGCTGGTCGGCCTGGCCTTCGGTGGTTCGCTGATCTCCATCTTTGCCCGATTGGGCGGTGGCATATTCACCAAGGGTGCTGACGTCGGCGCCGACATCGTCGGCAAGGTCGAAGCCGGCATTCCCGAGGACGACCCGCGCAACCCCGCCGTTATCGCCGATAACGTCGGCGACAACGTCGGCGACTGCGCCGGCATGGCCGCCGACCTGTTCGAGACCTACGCGGTTACCGTAGTGGCCACCATGCTGCTCGGCAGCCTGATGCTGACGGACATTGCCGGGACCAGCGCCATCGTCTACCCGCTGGTACTGGGCGGCGTGTCCATCATCGCCTCCATCATCGGCACCTTCTTCGTCAAGGCGAACGGAGGGCGGCAAGATCATGAACGCGCTGTATCGCGGCCTGACCGTCGCAGCTGTCCTCGCCGCCGTCGGTTTTTACTTCGTCACCCGGTAGGTGATGGGCGATAACGGCGTCTATGCTGGATGGCGAGCGTCCCTCATGAACTGTTCTCTGCGGCTCATCGGCCTGGCGCTGACCGCGGCCATGGTGGTGATCACCGAGTACTACACCGCGACCGAGTACTCCCCGGTGCGACACATCGCCGAAGCCTCCACCACCGGTGACGGCACCAACGTCATTGCCGGCCTGGGCGTGTCCATGAAGGCGACCGCCATGCCCGGTATTGCGGTCTGCGCCTCCATCTGGGGCGCCTACGAACTGGCCGGCCTGTACGGTATTGCCATCGCCGCCACCTCCATGCTGTCCATGACCGGTATCATCGTGGCGCTGGACGCCTATGGCCCGATTACCGACAACGCCGGCGGCATCGCCGAGATGGCCGAACTGGACGAAAAAATCCGCAACATCACCGATCCGCTGGACGCAGTGGGCAACACCACCAAGGCAGTCACCAAGGGCTATGCCATCGGTTCTGCCGGCCTCGCCGCACTGGTGCTGTTCGCTGACTACACCCACGGACTGGAAGCGCGCGGCATGGACGCTATCGTTTGACCTGTCCAACCACATGGTCATCATCGGCCTGTTCATCGGCGGCCTGGTGCCCTACCTGTTCGGCGCCATGGCAATGGAGGCGGTGGGGCGCGCGGCCGGCGGCATCGTCAACGAGGTGCGTCGCCAGTTCAGAGGAAATGCCCGGCATCATGGACCACACGCCAGAAGCCGGACTACTCCAAGGCAGTCGACATGCTGACCAAGGCCGCCATCAAGGAAATGATCATCCCCTCACTGCTGCCGATCCTGGTTCCGGTGGCAGTCGGTCTGCTGCTTGGACCGCAGGCACTGGGCGGCGTACTTGCTCGGCACCATCATCACCGGCCTGTTCGTCGCGATCTCCATGACCACCGGCGGCGGCGCCTGGGACAACGCCAAGAAGTACATCGAAGACGGCAACTTCGGCGGCAAGGGTTCCGATGCCCACAAGGCAGCGGTCACCGGTGACACCGTAGGCGACCCCTACAAGGACACCGCCGGCCCGGCCATCAACCCGTTGATCAAGATCATCAACATCGTTGCGTTATTGATCATCCCCCTGCTCTGATCACAGAGGGAAACTTGTAGTCAGGAAAACAGGGCCTCCAGGCCCTGTTTTCCCTTGCACCACAAGCCACCAGACAAGGAGGTATCGGAGAATGTCGTCAAACTGATGATTCCGGGAAACCTGAATTTCTGGCTTCCCGCCTCGGTTTCTCCCATCCGCTACATTGGATGGTCAATCCTGAATTGTCTGATAGCCTGAAAGTACAGGCAGGACGCATCAAACTTCTATGGTTTTTCGATGTCGCAACTGGTCATGAACCACTACCGTCGCGCTTTGCTTTGGTTGGCTGTACTTTTGACAAGTACCTCAACCGCGGTGTCCTGGGCCGCCACCTTCCCACTCCCTGCCCCCGGTGACTCAGCTGTCGGTCAGATGAGGCCCATCGAACTGGGCTACGATGACACCCTGATCGATGTGGCTCGCCGCCACAGCATCGGCTACCAGGAAATCCGGCAGGCCAATCCCGGCCTGGACCCCTGGCTTCCCGGCAAAGGCAGTGGCGCCCTGCTGCCGACCCGTTTCGTGCTGCCCGATGCCCCGTGGGAGGGGATCGTGCTGAACGTCGGTGAGATGCGCCTCTATTACTTCCCACCCGCCGATTCGCCGGAATATGCCCAGGTGGTTACCTATCCGGTAAGCATCGGACGCATGGATTGGAATACCCCCTTGGGAAAGACCAGCATCATCCGTAAAAAGGCCGATCCCACCTGGACACCGCCGGAATCCATAAAAAGGGAGCATGCAGCGGAAGGAGATTTTCTTCCGGACGTAGTGCCCGCAGGACCGGACAATCCACTGGGACAACACGCCCTCTATCTGGGTCGGCGAGGCTACCTGATTCACGGCACCAACAAGCCCTTTGGCATCGGCATGCGGGTCACCCACGGCTGTGTACGCCTCTATCCGGAGGATGTGGCGCAACTGTTCGAATTAGTGCCTGTAGGGACTCCGGTTAACATCATCAATCAACCGGTCAAGGCCGGCTGGCAGGATGGCACCTTCTATGTGGAGGTCCACCCCGTTAACGACGAAAACGATGCGCGCCTGCCACCGGATCTGTTAGAGGTGCGCCAGGTGGTGTCCCGCGCAGCGGGGGCCTACGAAGATCGAATCGACTGGTCAGCCGTCGATGCCATCTCCTACGAGGCCGGGGGCATTCCGGTTCCCCTGTCGTTCAGCCGGTAACTGCGAACTTCGCGCATAAAAAAACCCGGCCAACGAGACCGGGGCAGATCTTCCAGAGGAGAGTTACGCTTCAGGTGGCGGGATTCACTATGCGGATCAGTGCCACCTTAGGTTGGCGCGTACATCACTTTTCCGTCTCATCGGAAAAATGATCCTGCGTCCTTGCGGGTAATCGAATCCGTTTGAGTGTCCGTTCGGCAAAATTATTAATATGGGTTCTGCTGGCACCTGTTACCCGCTGATGGTCAGCAGTTTCTCTGCCTAGCGCCACACTTCCTTGTGCGGCAGTTTTTTATACCCCATCACTGTGCATTCGGGTAGGCACTCGGGGTCCTTTCAGACTATCCCTACATCAAGTTGGGACAAGGGAAGAAAGGCTGCTTGTGCGGGGTATCCGGTTCTCACCTGCCAGCGGATCTGGCGTCCGTCAACCTGCACAATCCCTGTGCTTGGCAGGATCGAGCCGGCTGGCTGTCTCAATCTCCAGTTCCTGATCGGCAAGAGGAACAAATCTTAAACCCGATACATTGCTTCCCGGCCTGGGCAGGCAGGAGAGCAGCGAAACGACGCCTGGACAGTTGCCTGCTTTTACCGTGTACTGAAACCTGTCCCAGTGGCAAACTGGTCTCCGGCATCAGCACCCGAATTTTTCCAGCCGGTTACCGATACGGAAATACGCTGACGATCCCCGGGCTTGAGCGGCAAACCCTCAAGATAAAATGTCTCGGTGGATTTCGTCTCCCCCGGGGGAATGCCCAGTGCCGGCTCCAGCGTGAAAGAAGTGAATTCCTCGTCCTCGTCGACACCAGCAGAAAATCTGAACGCCATTTTCGCGATGGTGACGTGCTCAACATCGCTTTTGTTCGTCACGTCGAATGTGACGGCAAGATGGGGAGGTTTTAATTGACGCGTACCGCCATCGGCTGTGGTCGCCGTTGCCTCCTCGGCCTGGACTTCCGGTTCTGCTGGAACTGCCTGAATATCGAGTTTGACGGCCGCCCCCGCCCAGGACGTTGAAAGAAAACCGGAGACCACAACCGCGAATAACACATTAATGATTTTCATCTTGCTCACTCCGTCAAACACTGGAGAAAAAATCCGTTTCTTGACCGTGAGATAGTTCGCTTCCCGCCAAAACCTTGGGTGTTGAGTTTTTTTGCACACCTCGCCAGATTCAACTTCCAAGACCACCTCCTGTGGTCAAAAAACGGTACTTGCGCATCCGCCCCGAGGCTTGGCCGTAGATTCGGAAAGAGCCCTTTGCGCACGCCAATCTGTTCTGAAAGTATTCACAATTACGGGTAACGCTGAACTCCAACCAGCGGAACGGGTTTTACCCTCACAGGGTACAACGGGTTGGGCGGAAATACCTTGCCCGGTTGCCCAAGTCTTGTGATCATGCGTTTGATCCCATGGAACATCACCTCGGTGACATTCGTAGATTTTCCCCACGGCTTGCCACTTCTCAGCAAGTTACGCACCCGTCGGAATCACGTTCCATACGTCTCCATAGCGGAACCAGTACTCAAGCAGGATGAATACCCCAACGATTGACTGTCGCACGAATGGTCTCGAAATTGTCGGCTATTGTTTCAAGCTTGAGCCTGGCGTTTCGGCGCTGATCTTCCAACCAACCGACTCGCTCGGCGAACCTGTTCCCGAACTGTAAATTCCCGGAGACGGATGTCACCATGACCGCACCATTTGCGATACGCAGCGCCGAAACGTCTGCCGAAGCATCCCGACTTACCTGCACTGGCTGGCCTATCTGAAGGCGTGTCGCAAGCGCGCGCTGCTGTTCGGCGCTCGCATCCGGCACCGCTGCAGACAGATCGGCATCCATCCAACGGGATATCACCTTCAGTTCATTTAGAGAAAAATAACGGCGGTCAACGCTATTCCACAATCGAAACATGAAGACGGTCGTGTTGGGTTGCAGCAGATCCGCATGGTCACCGCAGACCAACGGAGCGATGTTGGTATCGGCGCGCACCGCAGGCGATGAATCGAAAATCTCGGACATCATCCGCTCGAAGGCATCTAGAACAGCCAAACGGGTCTGTAACGGAGTTTCGTAATAGGAACGCATCTCTTCCAGCGCTGCACTCCAACGCAGCAACAGACCGACATTGTGCTGTCCGGCAGGTAATGATTCGCGCATAGACCGCCACGGACTGGGCAGCTGGGAACGGGAAACGAAAGCGTCGAACCCTTTCGGCAGGAACGCACCATGACGCACGGCAACACTCAACTGGCGCGGCACCAGAAGTGCCCCCGAGAATGCAGGACCGCCAAAGAACTTAGAGCCCGTGATGATTACAACGTATCCCTTCCGCAAGATTCGAATCAGTCCGCGACGACTGAATCGTCCCTGCGCCGCATCCACCACCACGTCGATTCGATCAGCATAGTGCGCACTCAGCGCAGCGACCTGATTGAGACTGGGAGCATGGTCCCCTGTCTTACTGTGCGCCGTAACATGGAGAAGAACTCGTTGCCCCAGCTTTTCAATACGATGAGCAACCTTAACGCTAACTTCCTCGTCAATTTCTTCAATAGGCCGAGTGTTGCCCGACGCACCCCGCACCACCAACTCGCAGACATCGATCCGGCGAGCGAACGCATCGTTAACGGGCATTCCGGAACTCACAATCCTGCCGCCCGGCGTTAGAGAATCGAAGTGAAGCCCGCCGGCCGCCTGGGGTGAGCCGCTCCCCAGTTCGGTCGGACCGACCACGATATTGCAGATATCGGCGTCATGGCTAAACGCCGAAAGAAAACACGCCATTAACTCGGCATCAGTTCCCGATGGCATGAGAACCACATCGACATCAACCATGCCCTGATGTGTGAGCCAGGACCTTATACCAGCACGAATCTGGCGGGCCAGTTCTTCGATAGCACTGTCTAGTTCCGGACCTGGACGGACCGCACGGAGCCCGTCCAGCATACGGCCCGCTGCCGCGTATCCCCGTTCAGTTATGTCAGATGCTGTGCACGAACCGAAAGGGACTATAGAGGGCCGTGGCACGGTGGAGCAGCTATATTTGTTGGTTCCAGTTCGCGGATCAATCGTTAAGCGACTGTCGCAGCCGGTTGCCAACAACTCGTGAAGCGGTTTTTCGATGTCCACAACTTCGAATTCGCGTTCAGCAATCACTTGCCCGCTACCTTTTTGTGGTGCATTACCAGGCGCTGCGTCAAGTCATTGTGTCACGGCGTTGGGCCGGTGTCTGCGAGGCCGGCCCGCTAGCTTGGTGTTTGCTCGCCCTACCCCGCTTGGCAGGTGTCACCCACGCTTTGCGTTGATCTGCTCGCACCGCCACGCTGACGTGCAGGGAAAATCCTGCCACCTTGCCAACCCCTAGAAATCGGTATCCGACCCTCCTTCCCTCACATATAATCAACGCGATCATTCTTCCGGCCCTGCTCGAGTGATCAAACCCACCGTTGCCATCACCACCGCCGTTGCGGCGCTTACCGTCCTGTTGTGGGCGCTGCTAAACCGTCCCCAGCTGGAAGAGCCCTGGCCGACCCAGATCCAGGGGTTTTCCTTTTCACCCATGAGGATGGGGGACGATCCGGCGCAACAGCGATTCCCCTCCATAGAAGACATAGACGCCGACCTCGCGCTGCTTTCCGGCGATGCCCACGCCATACGCACCTACTCGGTGGACGGCACCCTGGCGCAGATCCCACGTCTGGCGCAGGCTCACGACCTCAACGTGGCCCTCGGGGCCTGGATCGACGGGCGCCTGGAACACAACGAGGAGGAAATCAGGAAGGTCATCGCCCTGGCGCAGGAAAACCAACGCACGGTGGTGCGGGTATTCGTCGGCAACGAGGTACTGCTGCACGAGCTGATGTCATTCGACCAGCTGACGGCCTATCTCGACCGCGTGCGTAAGGAGTTGCAGGTGCCGGTGAGCGTCGCCGAGCCTTGGCACATCTGGCTGAAGTATCCCAAGCTGGTGGAGCATGTAGACTTCATCGGCGTGCACCTCCTGCCCTATTGGGAAGGACTGCCGGTGGACGATGCCGTGGACTACGCGGCCAAACGCTACCGGGAGGTGGAACAGGCCTATCCGGAAAAGCCCATCGTCATCGGCGAGGTGGGCTGGCCAAGCAACGGCCGCAAACGGCAGGGCGCGGTGGCAAGCCCCGCCAATGAGGCCCGGTTCCTGCGCCGGTTTCTGCATCTGGCCGAGCAGAACGACTGGACCTACTACGTCATGGAGGCCTTCGACCAGCCCTGGAAGGGAAAGATCGAAGGGGCCGTGGGTGCCTATTGGGGCGTCTACGATGCCGAGCGTCAGCCTAAATTCTCCTTCACCCAACCCATCTTGAACATTCCGCACTGGCGCGAGCTGGCGGCCATCTCGATACTGGCGGCCATCATGGTGCTGGTGCTGGTCTTTCGGGACAGCCGCTCGCTGGGCTCCTGGGGCCGGGGCTTTCTCGCCCTGATCACCTATGCCATCACCACCACGGCGGTGTTCCTGGTTTACGACTACACGAGGCAGTACATGTCCATCGGCGCGCTCCTGGTGGGTGTCTTCATGCTTATCGCCGTCCTGAGCCTGATCCTGGTGCTGCTGGCCGAGGCCCACGAGTGGGCCGAGTCGCTGTGGCAAAAGGAATGGCGGCGGCCCTTCCGACCGCTCAAGGTGGCGGAATCCGAGCTGCCCTTCGTATCCATCCACGTACCGGCCTACAACGAGCCGCCGGACATGCTGAGCCAGACGCTCGATGCCCTGGCCGACATGGACTATCCGCACTACGAGGTCGTGGTCATCGACAACAACACCAAGGACCCCGCCGTGTGGCAGCCTATCGAGGCCCATTGCGCCCGGCTCGGCCCCAGGTTTCGGTTTTTCCACGTGGAGCCGCTGGCCGGATTCAAGGCCGGCGCCCTGAACTTCGCCCTGCGCGAGACGGACCCGCGGGCCGAGATCATCGCTGCAATAGACAGCGATTACATCGTCGACCGACGCTGGCTGCGCGAGCTCGCGCCGGCATTTTCCGAGCCGAAAACGGCCATCGTCCAGGCGCCCCAGGACTATCGCGACGGTACCCAGAACGCCTTCAAGGCCATGTGCTTTACCGAGTACCGCGGCTTCTTTCATATCGGCATGATCACCCGCAACGAGCGCAATGCCATCATTCAGCACGGTACCATGACCATGGTGCGCCGCCGGGTGCTGGAAGAGGTGGGCGGCTGGGGCGAGTGGTGCATCACCGAAGATGCCGAACTCGGTCTGAGGGTATTCGAGCACGGCTACGAGGCCAGCTACATCCCGCGCAGCTACGGCCGCGGTCTGATGCCCGACACCTTCCTCGATTTCAAGAAACAGCGCTTCCGCTGGGTTTATGGAGCCGTGCTCATATTGCGGCGGCACTTCCTCGAACTGTTCGGGCTGCGCCCCACCCACCTGACCCGCGGGCAGCGCTATCACTTCGTCGCCGGATGGCTGCCCTGGATGGCTGACGGGCTCAACCTGCTGTTCAATCTGGCGGCCCTGGCTTGGAGCCTCGCCATGGTGGTGTTTCCCAAGTACATCGACCCGCCCTTGATACTGTTCGCGGTTTTCCCGCTGGCGCTGTTTCTGTTCAAGATTCTGAAACTGATCTTCCTCTACAAGCGGCGGGTGAAGGCCACCGCACTGCAGAGCCTGGCCGCAGCCATCGCAGGGCTGGCGCTCTCCCACACCATCTCGCGCGCCATCTTCACGGGCCTCCTGACCAGCCGCGTCGGTTTCTTCCGCACCCCCAAGATGGCCGACGCCCCGGCGCTGGTGCGGGCCGTCGCAGACGCGCGCGAGGAGCTGATGATGATGGGCGCATTGTGGCTTGCCGCCTACACCACCCTGGCGGTGCAGGGATGGGATATGCTCGACATCAAGATCTGGGCCCTGATGCTGATGGTGCAATCCATCCCTTACGCAGCAGCGGGCCTGATGTCGCTGATCAGTGCCCTGCCACGACTACCGGCCCGGCTGGTGGGTGAGATGGGCGAGATGGACGAGCACGGCTTCACCCCGCCGCGGAATTGAGCCTGACAAGATCGGCGGTTCGCGAATGAACACCGATAAGCGCAAATTGCACCGTTGACCCCGCTTCTATCCGCGCACCGGAGGCAGGAAAACAACGCTCTCCCGCTATTAGCGTTTATTGGCGTTCAATTGCGGAAAACATTCGGCTCTATCGCTAAAGCTCCGCATCAATCCGGCGGGGCCACGGCATGCGCCATAACCCGCATGTACTCGTCCCGCAGCCGAGATTCACTACGTTGGGCACAACGATCCCCGTCACAATACTGCCCATCCGTGATGAAGCCGTACACCAGCTTCGGCACGTCGTAGTGATGCAGTTCGCCCTGCGGCACAGGTCGACCGTTCTCCAACACCGCCAGCAGGGTGCGGTGATGGGCGTCTTCGGCACCGCCCAGATAGCCGAGTCGCTCGTAGGCCGCCACGCCCTCCCGCAACGGCGGCAGGTGATCGGCGACCAGAATCACCAACGCCTCCGGATCCAGCGCCATCAAGCGTTCCAGGTGCTCGGCCAGGGCCTGGCTTCGATAGTAAAGCTGGTTGATCAGGGTGTTCAGCTCGACATCCTTGTCATCGGGCGCCTCTGCCTGCACCACACGGGGCCTGACCGACTCGTCGAGCTTGTAGGGATAGTGTCCGAAAATAGTCAGCACGTAATTGAAAAGCGGCTGATCCGACGATCGGGCCAGGTGCTCACGCACCAGTTCCAGGTTCTGACCGAGCAACGTCGCGTCGAACATGTATTTTTCGCGGCTCAGGTCGCCGGTACTGATGTAGGTCGGGCGCTGGGGAGCGTACTCGCGGGCAAAATAGCTTTCCTGAAAGCCAAGACCCCGCTCGGCCACCGATTTGTTGAAGAAGTTCGGCTTGTAACCCGCGGAAGACAGGGTGCGGTAGCCGAGCTGACCGAGCACGTCGGGCAGACAGTGCACCCGGGCACCGCTGAACAGGTTGTACTCGATGGTGCCGAGGACCTGCAACGCTGGCACCCCGCAGAGAATCTCGAACTCCGCCTGCGCCGTATAGCCGCCGAATACCGGTGATGTGGACAGATCGCCTTCTCCGCCTCTGAGCAGGGCTCGAAAGGCGGGATGCAGCACATCGCGGTTCAGCTTAAGGTTGTGCAGCCGTCCCGGGTCCATGAAGCCTTCCAGTACCAACACATGAATATTCCTCGGCCGCGCGCTGCTCTGCAGGGCAGCCACCGTATCCGTGAAGGCCTGCTCGTATTCCGGCTGGTCCAGGTGGGCGGCGGCGCTACGCAGGGCATTGCGGCGCCTCGTCTCCTGGTACAGGATGGACGTGAAACGCCCGTTCCAACGCACGTTCTCCTCGTCCGACCACTCGACGATGCCGTTTGCCGCCGCGGTAAAGCCTCCCAGAAAGACATCGGGCCGTAGCACGATCAGCCCCACCAGGCTCACCAGCGGCAATGCCGTCAACACAGTGCGGCCGGGACGTTGGGGCCGCAGGGCCCACAGGAACACCAGCGCGGGTATCACCGCGACCGCAATCAGCGCAGCGGAAATTTGCCACGGCAGCACGTCCAGAAGCTCGGGCACCTCGCGCACCTCGCTCAGCCGAAACACCCGCCCGAACAGCAGGTAGTACAGATCCATCAGCGCATAACCGAGAAAGATCGGCACGGCGGCGACCACCGCCCCTACAGGGTCCTTGCGCAGCAGCTGGGCCAACAGGAAGTAGAGATACAGAACGAGCGGCAGCTCGATGATCTTGTGCCACCACAGCCCCGACATGCCCCCCAGCTGCTCCAGCACGTAGGTAAAGGCGAGCAGGGACGCAGTGAGCACGCCAAAGCGTACGATCCAGCGGGACAGCCGCGGACGCTGTTGCGGCATCGTCACAGGGCTGAATCGAAGGAATAGGACACCTAAATGACTCCGCTGAATGGCGCAGATGAGACCGAAAAAATTCCTGGAAAAAGGCGGTGCGGATGCCAGGAGAGCGACACCTGCCAATGGCGCAGTATGCCACGAGGAGCGTCTATGGAGAAGAAATATTTCTATCTATAAAACAATAGATTACATCATTCATGCCTAATGCCCCTCGATACGGGACAGGTGATTTCTCAGGCGAGAATCACCGTCGGCCTGTCCGAGGCCAGTTCACCAACCAAAACCTCACCCAGCTCCACGCCGAGGTTCTCCAGGATTTGCGGTGTCGTGGAATTTGCTCTCGCTGTTAAACGATGGACAAGGGCAGAGACCTGCCGCCCCTTTGCTGGGCAATTCTGTACCGATTCCAGCACTTGTACTACGCGAAGCACGTCAATACATGACAATCCTGTCCGAGGCTGCAAGCCTTCACTTCTCCGATAATCGAATCCGTCAAGCCAGTGCGAGGTTTAGCGCTTCTGCGCGGGCTTTCTTTACCCGCATGTGGCATGAATCGTTTTGGAATTAGGGTGTGATGGGTAAAGCAGGTGGGACAATCGTCCGAAGGTTCATGGCACAGCTATGGATCGGGGGATCGGCCCATATGCAAAGCCCTGCGCGGCCTGAAACCGAACAGGGCAATGTTTATCCAGAACAAAACACCCAGATTTGTTGCATGTGGTGGTATTAGAGGCTTGTTTACTTCGAATCCGCTCCGCCTTCGTGCAACATGCGGGTTTACGCCAAGGGCGGGATATTCGCCCAAAATGGTGGCCCGCATCTTGCCGTGTTGGCGATGGCGCACCACCCGGGGCTTACGAGAACTTGCGGATATTCAAAAAAAGGCCATCCCCTGCGGCAACAAGATAATCCTTACCTTCCAACCGCAGAGGCTTGGCCTCACGCTCCGTTAGAGCCATTTGTGTGCCGTTCGTGTTGTCGATATTTAGATAAACTGCCTCTAATACCCTTGTTAATCAACGGCTTTTGCGCAAATCCAGTCCTATTGTCGCTGCCTTATTTGTACATTGACCGCTTGAACATGCGATCGATCTTCTCATTGGCCTCATTCGCTCTCTGCAGCGCAAGATCAGAATTCGCCTTCGCCTCTTCTGCGATAGCGCGTGTTTCCGCCATCTCTTCGTTGGTCACGCAACCCGATAGCAACGCTACCAGCATGACAGACGACGCAATCACTGCGCCTTTGTGCATTGATATCTTCATCGCTACTCACTCCTTTGCAAGGGTTATAAAACAATCAAGCCGACGGCTTGGCCGCCGGACGAAACACGGATTCATCGTACGACAACCCGGGTACCCACCGCGACCCATTGTGACAACTGGTCTATCTGCTGGTTGGTGACGGCAATACAACCGCGGGTCCAGTTAAAATCACGATGGATCTTGGGATTGCCGCCGCCCAGGCCATGAATGCCGAGGCGTCCGCCCAGCGCGGTGTTCTGCGGCGGAATCTCACCGGCACGGACAGCGTTTTCTATGCGCCGGAACTCCGCATCCGTCAGTACACCAGCCTCGCGACCCTGTTTTGCATCGCTCAGCGTGGGGTAATCGAAGCCGAAGAAACGCCGGAATGGCGAGTCTTCATTGATCCACGCCACCCGGAAGCTACCGAGCGGCGTCGACCCGTCTCCCTTTCGCCGCAATGAAGAGGCGCCACCCCGGCCGATGGCGATGCTGTCGAAACGCGCGAGTTCCCGACCATCCTGGATCACGCTGAGCACCTGTTTTTTCGAATCCACCAGCACCCAGGGAGCCTCTTCCGCCACCAGCGGGGCCGCGAGGAGCCACAACAGGATGAAACCCCACCATCGTGGCCTTAAGCGCTGATTGCACATGGGGGAGAGCATACTAGGCGGACAGCCCCTGTGCCGAATCAGCGTCAAACCCTGCCATCAACAGGGAAAAGTCGCGGATGGATGGAAACTCCACCACTTCGCGCTCCGCCTGTGAACTGTCCGGCCGGATCACGGCGATCAACCAGCGAATCCCGTACCCCCGTGCTGAACGCAGCACCGGCAGACTGTCGTCAACGAACAGTGTCCGCTCAGCATCGAAGGGCATAGAGGCATGGAGGCGCGGCCAGAATTCCGCATCTTCCTTGGGCCGGCCCACGTCGTGGGAGGAGATGACCTGGTCGAAATAACCGCCCAGCGGCGTACGCTCCAACTTGAAGGCCAGGGTCTTCTGGTGGGCATTGGTGACCAGTGCCAACCGCTTTCCCGCCCGGCGCACAGCGCCCAGAAAGTCCACCACATGGGGATGAACCGCAATCAGGTGTTCGACTTCCTGCTTCAGCAGAACGATATCCAGGCCCAGTTCCCGGCTCCAGTGGTCGACGCAGTACCACTCCAGGGTACCTTCCCGGCCCTTGTAGCGTGCCAGCAATTCGGCCTTGGCGTCGGCCAGCGACAGGCCATTGTCCCGCGCATAGCATTGAGGAACGAATTCCAGCCAGAAATGATTGTCGAAACGAAGATCCAGCAAGGTGCCGTCCATGTCGAGAAACACATTGTCGATCTGCTTCCAGGAAACCAAGGCCATATTGCGGCTACTCCAACAACGATCTGCCATTAGGCGGATTGGCCTTGGAAACCTCGCCGCCGCCTGTATCTGTTTGTCCGTCCCGGTGATGGCGGACGACGCCTGGGAGGACGACCCCTACGAACGGGCTGCTGCCGTTAACGAAGGCCCCCTTGTCATACTGGAAAACCCGCCTGACAAACCTGCCCATCACCACCTCAACCGCCTTACCATCACCGAGGAAAGCCTAGCATCAGGCTGGGTTCAGATGAACCAATGTCACTACGACATCGATCCCGTCCCGGACCTCGATATCGTATACACACCGGGAAAGATCCGCGACCTGTTCGTGACCCGGGCTGACGATATCGGCAAGGCAACCGCGGGAAACGACAGGGTATCGGTCCAGGGCGTGGGCAAGGAAGCGGTGCTGTGCATATCCGGCGAAACCCGGGCACTGCAAGGCACCGATGAGGGTTACGTTTTGAGCAACGGCCCCTTTATGCGACGGTTTCTGGATGGCTACTACCCCATGCACTTGACCCTCGACATCCGGTATCCACGCCGACTGAAGGCCGCTGAATTCGCACCGCCAGAAAAACCCGGCATTCGTTACAAAGAACGCGCTGGAAACCTGGTGATGGACCTCTGGTTCGAGGGCATACTGGAGACTCGTTTCGTCTTCAAGGAAACCCCCGCCCCGTGACCGCCCGGACAGCCCCCACCGTCGTCGATCGGCGACCCGCCGCAAGAACCCGTGTTTTCAATGTCGAAGAAATGGAATTGATCTTCTCCAATGGCGCGCGCCGCACCTACGAGCGCATCCTGGGCTCTGAGGAAGGCGCGGTTCTGGTCGTTCCCCTGGAGGGCGACAACCTGCTGTTGGTCCGGGAATACGCGGCGGGAATGGACCGGTACGAGCTCACCTTCGTAAAGGGCAACATCGACCCGGGCGAAGACCCGCTCCGAGCGGCGAACCGTGAACTGCAGGAAGAAACCGGACGGGCGGCGCGAGAACTGCGGCACCTTCGATCAATGACCACCGCGCCGGGCTACCTCCGTCATAACACCCACGTCATACTCGCCTCCGGGCTATATCCCAGTCAGCGTGAAGGCGACGAACCCGAACCCTTGGAGGTAATCGCCTGGCCGATGTCCGATCTGGATGCCCTGCTGGAACACGAGGAGTTCACTGACGCTCGCTCCGTCGCAACGATGCTACTGCTGCAACGCGAGTTGAGTCGTTGAAGCACCCCTCTCATTCGGCCACAATGCGCAGCATCGTCTCTTGTCCCGGAAAAATCGCCCCATGACCACCGACCGCCCAGCCGCGCAGGATATCGTGCCCATCGCGCGTGAAGCCGGGGAGGCCATCCTGGGCATCTATTCGCAGGATTTCGAGGTGGACAGCAAGGCCGATAATTCGCCGCTGACCGAGGCGGACCTTGCCGCACACCGGGTGATCGTGGAGCGGCTCAACGCCTTGACGCCCGGGATACCCGTACTCTCGGAGGAATCGGCATCGATGCCTTGGGAGCAACGACGCCAATGGACGCGATACTGGCTTGTCGATCCACTGGATGGCACCAAGGAGTTCGTCAAACGCAACGGTGAATTCACCGTCAATATCGCCCTGATCGAGGGCAATCATCCAGTGTTGGGCGTGGTGCATGTACCGGTAACCGGCGTCACTTACTTCGGCGACAGGGACATCGGCGCATTCCGTCAAGCGGGCGAAGAATCCCCTTCGGCCATACATGTGACCGCCACCCGGTCCAACGCGCCAAGAGTCGTGGGCAGCCGCTCACACGCCGGTGAGGCGCTGCAGCGATTCCTCGACAATCTGGGGCAGCATGAACTGGTTTCCATGGGCAGCTCGCTCAAGCTCTGCCTGGTTGCCGAAGGCAAGGCCGATATCTACCCCCGCCTCGGCCCCACCTCGGAGTGGGATACCGCCGCCGCCCAGGCGGTGGTGGAATCCGCGGGCGGACGAGTCACCGACACCCGCATGCAGCGATTGACCTGCAACGCGGAAGAATCCATCCTCAACCCACACTTTCTGGTGTTTGGCGACATTTCGGAGGATTGGTCACGCTATCTCTAGTGCGCATTGCCGGAATCCCGCACCGCGTTGGACGGTTCGCCATCGCAACAGGTCTTTGCCTGACACTATGGTTCGGGTCGCTATGGGCTGCTGACGAGTCCGAGCCCTTCGACGACACACCCTTGCAGGACGTCATCGAGTATCCGTCCTGGTTCAAGAAAAGTTTTCTCGATCTGCCGGCCGACCTCGGAGAGGCCGTTGAAACAGGTAAGAAAGGCATCGCGGTTTATTTCGGGCAAAAACGCTGTCCCTACTGCCAGCAATTGCTTGAGGTAAACTTTGGCGAACCCGATATCGTCCAGTACACCCGAGCCAATTTCGACGTCATTCCCGTTGACATCTGGAGCGTGGAGGAACTGACCGACCTCAACGGGGAAGTGCTGACACAGCGGGAATTCTCCACCCGGGAAGAGGCCACCTTCACGCCCACCCTGATGTTCTACAACGCCGACGGCGAACTCGCGTTACGTCTGCGGGGCTACTACCCACCGTTCTATTTTCGCGCCGCGCTCGAGTACGTTGTTGGAGAGCACTACCGTCGGGAACCCTTCAACGTGTATCTCGAACGGGGCGACGAAACGCTCACCTTCGAGCCGGGCGACATGGTGGAAGAGGATTTTTTCAGCCAACCGCCCTTTCAGCTCGACCGGTCGGTCTTTCCCAGCGACCGCGCGCTCGCGGTATTCTTCGAACAGGGACACTGCCACGCCTGCACCATCCTGCACGGCCACACCCTGACCGATCCGGCGATCAGGCAGTTCTTCGGACAGCTCGACGTGGTGCAGCTCGACCTGCGCCGGGACACCCCTGTGGTCACGCCCGACGGGCGGCACACCACAGCGCGGGCCTGGGCCAAGGAACTCGGCCTGTTCTACGCGCCCTCGATACTGTTTTTTGACGAGAGGGGCCGCGAACTGCTGCGCGTGGACTCGGTCGCCCATTTTTTCCGCCTCCGCAACGTGCTCAACTACGTCGCCAATCGGGGCTACCTCTACGAGCCGAACTACCAGCGCTGGCGGTCCCGTTACGCCTTTTGACCCGCACGACCGTTGCCGATCAACGGCAGCGATCGCGAATCTCGTTTTCCAGCTGGCGGCGCTTTCTGCGCAATTTCTCGCCCCGTGAAGGACTGTAACCGGCACGCAGTTCGTCCTGCAGCCGTTCCAACCGCCGACGCCGGTTCTCACACCAGGCTCGATCCGGATCCGACGACCTGGATGATGTGCGGGAGGGTCGCTGGCGCGATGAAGGCTTTTCCCCTGGACGATCGTAAATCCCCGGATTCACCAGTCGCGTACCCGGTGCGGGCGCCGAACTCAGATCGATAATCTGCTCCGTACCGGCCGAACAGGGTGTGTCTCCGAATGCGATGGTTCCGTCAGGATCGGCGCACCGGTAGACCAGGGTGCCGCTTTCGCAGGTCGATGCGCCAATGAGCGTTGCCCACAACAGGCCTCGAAGAAAAGGGGAATATCCGGACATGACGCCAGCCTCCATGCTGCAAGTTCCGTATGCTGCCCACTATATCAGGCGGCGGCTTCCCGGCCTTCCGAGTCAACATCCGGCGATGCGTTCGTCCCGGGCGCTCATTTGTTGCCAGCCCCAATTATCAGCGGCTGCCCTGCCGACGATTTGACCCGTCGCATTCGCTGGCGAAGCGACCTTCGGCAAGGCGAAAAAAAACCGGCGCCCGAAGGCGCCGGTTCCGTACCTGAGAACAGGAACTCGCGACCGCGAATCAGCCGCCCATCCCGACTCCGATGAGCCTGTTGCTCTCGTAACCGTGATCCATGAGCTGGCCGTAGTTCTTGTTGGGATCGCCGAAATCACGCTCCTTGAGGGCGAAACCCGCCACGGGAAGACCATCGTACTTGCATTCCCGGCCAGGCCCACAAACGGCATTTGTAAAGTTCACCTTCATCCAGCCGGCTGCAGCACCCGAGGTCAGCGCCGAGGTGTCGATAGTCTGCGCCAGGCGCGAATCCAGCACACTGGGCGCGCCACCGAAGGTGATCACGTTGGTCTCGTAGCACAGCGAGCTGGACGGCACCGGTGGTGCCGGCGAGATGCTGGTGCCGCCGCCGCGTACGCCGTTCTCTTCACGATCCCAGAGATCGAAGGTGACCTCGTCGCAGGACTGGCCGTCGAAGGGCTCGGAGAAGGGATAGAGTACCGAGGACAAGGTGCCGTTCGCCGACTCGTCGGCGGCCAAAGCACCCGCCAGGGTCGAGGATACCGCGGAATCATGGCACTGATAGCCGCCGAATACGCTCTGGCACACACCGTCTCCAAAGGCAGCCGCCAACCGCACCAGGTTCACTCCCGCCTGCAGGTCATCGTAGATGTCCACGTGCAGGTACTTGTCGGGGAAGGCGATGATCCAGTCGGTGGAGGCGCCGGTATTCGGGTTAACCGACCATTCGTTGAAGACGCCGCTCGCGCGCATACCATTAAAATTCCAGCCCCAGAGGCCATCGTCAGAGGCCAGGGTCGGCTCCAGGAAGTAGGGATACTCCTGGGCGGTGGTGAGGTCTTTGCCTTCGCCAAAACCTTCGATGTGCAGCGCGGTGGAACCCGCGCCCACGCCACGAGTGGTGTTGATAAAGCTGATGTTGCCCTTCAACGGCGAATAGCCGCAGCAATCCGGAATGCCACGAAAATCGTCACGGGCTGCGGGGTTGCCTGCCGCGGCGGTGTTGTTCCAGTTGTCATCCCGGTTGAAATCCTCGCCGGGAACCCTTGCGCGACTGTCACCGGTACCACTACCCGAGTTCACCTTGAAGCCCGCATCCACCATCGCGCAGTCCAGGTGGGCATGGTCGCCATAGTAGGCGGTGGGGTATTCAGGAACGCCGCCCGGGGCATAGTTAGCCTGGTCAGAGCTTGTGCCATCCTCGCGCTGGCCCATCACGAACACCTCGAGGTGACCCTCGGCGGCACGTTCGATGACATCGGAACCGCCGTCGCTGCTGGAGCCCGTGTAGGCCACGTCTGAAAAATCGGCATAGGCCGCGCCGCTACCGTCCTTCGGCAGAATCGGCGAGGTGCAGCTGCCGTCCCTGGTGAAGAAACGCGGGCCGTTGGGGCCGTTGGCCACCCAGCCGGTCCAGACGTCCTGGGGCGACATCACGACGTTGAAGTCGAGCACGTCGCGGGAGTTCTCCTGCTCGCGAAAGCGCACCTTCACGGCCAGGAAATCGTCGGAGACGTTGGTGATGTTGAACAGGGTCGCCCAGCCGCCGTTGGCGGTGTAGTAGGGGAAGACCAGGGCACTACCGGTGCTTCCCTCGCTCTGCGCGGAAACGATACCGGGAAGTGCGGCAAAAGCGCCACCGGCAAGGGCGGCGGTCAGCGCCAGGCTGATTCGGGATTTGGCAAGATTCATCGTTGACTCTCCTTTTTCTGAATAAGGGCCGGGCTCTGAGACAGTTCAACGGTGTGTCAGGCAACACATCTCCGGCGTAAACGCACATATCGACTGGTCAAAAACCATTTTGTGCTCATGGCATCATAGTCAATAGTCACCGCCAAGTGAACTGATACTTGAAATCAGAGGATGGCGCAAAAAAAACCGGCGCCTCAGGGCGCCGGCTTAATCTTGCCTTACCGACCGATGGCCGGTTCTTCTAACCGGGTTTAACTGCCACTATTATCGCGATCGTAACCGTGATCCATGAGCTGGCCGTAGTTCTTGTTGGGATCGCCGAAATCACGCTCTTTCAAGGCAAAACCCGCCACAGGCAATCCGCCCTCCGAGCTGTTTGAAAACGACAGGTCCATCCAGCCAGCGGAGGCGCCGGAGGTGAGCCCCGAAACGTCGACGGTCTGCGCCAGGCGCGAATCCAGCACACTGTCGGCACCGCCGAAGGTGATCACGTTGATCTCGTAGCACAGCGAACTGGCCGGCACGGGAGGCGCCGGCGAGATGCTGGTACCGCCGCCACGCACGCTGTTTTCCTCACGATCATAGAGGTCGAAGGTGACCTCGTCGCAGGACTGGCCATCGAAGGCCTCGGAAAACGGACCGAGTACCTGATCCAGGTTGCCAGAACTCTGCACGGCCCCCAACAGCGTCGGCTCCACCTCTCCTCCGTCGCACTGATAACCTCCAAATACGGTTTCGCAGTCCTTGTATCCCAACTCATCGCCCAACCGCGCCAGGTTCACACCCGCCTGCAGATCGTCGGCGATATCCACGTGCAGATACTTGTCGGGAAAGGCCACGATCCAGTCGGTGGAGGCGCCGGTTTTCGAGTTCACCGACCACTCGTTGAACAGACCCGCCGCGTCAAATTCCACGAAACTGCTTGCCCAGAGACCGGTATTTGAGGCCAGGGTCGGCTCCAGGAAATAGGGATACTCCTGAGCGGTGACCAGATTGTAATTATTGCCAAAGCCCTCGATATGCAGCGCGGTAGTCCCGGCACCGACACCGCGGGCGGTATTGATGAAGCTGACGTTGCCTTTCAGTGGTGAGTAGGGTCGGTCATAGTCAAAATCGTAACGTGCCAGGGGGGCGCCGGACAGCGCGTCTTCCCGGTCGCCCGCCGCGGGACAGCTGGCTGAGTTGCAGTCTTCGCTCGGCAGAACTGCGGACTGTCCAAGCTGCGATGCGCCCGAATTGATCTTGAAGCCGGCGTCAACAATAGAGCAGTCCAGGTGCGCATGATCGGCCCAGTAGGCGGAGGGGTATGTGGGATTGTCGCTACCCCCGCTCTGCGCGTTGCTGTCCGACTGGCTGCCCATCACGAAGACCTCGAGGTGGCCCTCGGCCGCTCGCTCGATACCGGTGGAACCACCGTCGCTGCTGGAGCCCGTGTAGGCCACATTCACAAAGTCAGCATAAGCCGCACCACTACTGTCCAAAGGCAGGATGGGCGAGGTGCAGCTGCTCGTCCCTGGTGAAGAAACGCGGGCCATTGGGGCCATTGGCCACCCAGCCGGTCCAGACGTCCTGGGGCGACATCACCACGTTGAAATCGAGTACGTCGCGGGAGTTTTCCTGCTCGCGAAAACGCACCTTCAAGGCAAGAAATTCGTCGGTTACGTTGGTAAGGTTGAACAGGGTCGCCCAACCGCCGTTGGCGGTGTAGTAGGGGAAAACCAACGCATTACCGGTGGATCCAAGGGAAACATTGGGCGATGCGGTTGCGATACCGGGCATCGCAATAAAAGCGCCACCGGTAACGGCGGCGGCCAGCGCCAGGCTGATAGGGGATTTACGAACATTCATTAAGACTCTCCAGTTCTTGTATTTAGGTGTTTTGTTTTATTCAGACTATTCATCAAACCACGCAAAACATGGCTGATGTGTGACTCGTCGGAAGTACCGGGCACTTGGTGGGCGTTTGGATACTCACTGCGGACGAAAGCGAAACTCAAGCGAACCAGGCTGCGCATTTTACTTGAATCACGATTGATAAAAAACCAATCCAAGGGTTCGGAACTGAAAAAAATTGAATCCGGCAACCCTCCCAATTCAGCAGCGATGCCGGCGCTCCGCGGTTGGGCAATACATGGCGCTGCGACCATCCCAAACCACCGGATCTCTTTCCCGGCTTAGCGCAGCAAACCATGATCACAACGGATTCCGGCTGTCCACACCGCGCTCAATCTCACCGGTGTTACGCAGTTCGCGTTTGAGTATCTTGCCCGTCGCATTCTTCGGCAAAGCATCCCGAAAAAGGATCTTGCGTGGCACCTCATGCTGCCCCAGGCGCTCACGGCACCAGGCACGCACATCGGCTGAAGACAGGCCAGCATTTTCAACGACGACCACATGGGCCACCGGTATTTCGCCGTGGCTGCTGTGGGGCTCACCCACCACGGCGGCCTCCAGGATATCGGGGTGTTGATACAGGACCTCTTCCACCATGCGCGGATAGACGTTCATGCCGTTGACGATGATCATGTCTTTTTTGCGGTCCACCATGAACAGGTAGCCGTCGTCATCACGGTAACCGACGTCTCCGGTTCTCAACCATTCGCCAAAAAAGGTCTCGGCCGTGGCATCGGGGAGATTCCAATACCCTTTCATCACGTTCGGGCCCCGGACACAGATCTCACCGTTTTGCCCACGGCGCAGCATGACGCCGTCGTCGTCGAAGATTTCGATTTCAACGTCGGGAATGGGCAACCCGACAGATGCCGGCTTGCGTTCGCCGTTCACCGGGTTGACGCAAGTCACGGGAGAACACTCGGTGGGGCCGTCGCCTTCCAGGATGGGAATGCCGAAGCGCGCCTCGAATCGCTGCATGACCTCTATCGGCATCGCCGCGCCACCGGACACGCCATAGCGGACGGACGACCAGGCACCCAGCGCCTCGTCCGGCAGCTTGAGCATGACGTTGTACATGGACGGCACCCCGAGAAACACCGTAACCCCGGTCTCGGCGATGGTCTCGGTGACCTGCCTGGGATCGAAACCCGACAGAGGCGCAAAGCGCAAACCATGCAACAGCGGCGTCAGCATGCCGACGGTGGCGGCAAAGGAATGAAACATGGGCAACACCACCAACAGGCAGTCCCTGCCTGGAACCAGTTCCAGAGCCGCCATGACGCTGCGGGTGTTGGCGAGAAGATTCCGGTGGGTCAGCATGGCGCCCTTCGGGCGCCCCGTTGTACCGGAGGTATAGAGGATGGCTGCCAGATCCGCTGTTGCGTCGATGGTGGGGCGCGGAGTATCTCCTCCTGATTTCTTCAGCGCGTCAAGACTGAGTTCGTCGCCGGATGCATCGCCAATGGCGACAAACAAGCTCACCGCAGACCCGCCGGCACGCACGGCGGCCACCTTCTCCGCCATTGCCGGGTGAAACAAGAGGAAGCGAACACCGGCATCGTCGAGGACGAAGGCAACTTCCGGCACGCTATAGAGAAGATTGACCGGCAACACCACACCACCGGCCTTCAGAATCCCCATGTAGCAGGACGCAAACTCAGGGGAATTGATACAGTACAGCCCTACCCGGTCGCCCTTTTGCAGGCCTTGCGCCACCAGGCCGGCGGCAACCCGGTCCGACGCCCGATCCAGTTCGGCGAAGGTGACGCTCCTTCCAGGAAGGACAACCACCGGTTCATCGGCAAACCGCTCGACAGTGGCGCGGAAGCGATCGCAAAGGGTTTCGTTGCTGCTCACAGGAAATCACCCCGGGGCACTGCAAAGCCAGAGATTGGCGCGATCCTGCCTGCCGCTGATCGTTGAGTTAAACGAAGGCGGCAACAGGTTGGCTTGTTCTGAACCAATCAGATCACCCTGGAGTAACGCTTCGGATCCTTCTCTCCGGCCAGATAGGCGTCGAACATCATGCAGATGTTGCGGATCAGCAGGCGGCCTTTCGGCAGCACGTCGATACCGTTTGCGCGCAGGGCAACCAGCCCGTCGCTGTCCAACTGTTCCAGCGCGGACAGCTCAGCGTCGAAATACTCGCCAAATCTGATGTTCCATGCCTGACTGACGGCCTCGAAATCCAGGGTGAAATGGCAGATGAGCCGGGTAATCACGTCACGGCGGATCAGATCGTCGCGGTTGAGTTCCAGACCACGGAAAACCGCCAGATCGCCACGATCGATACGCTCGTAGTATTCCTCCAGCGTTTTAACATTCTGGGCATAGGTATCACCCACCATGCCGATGGAGGTCACACCGAATCCGAGCAGGTCGCAGTCGGCGTGGGTCGAATAGCCCTGGAAATTGCGGTAGAGGGTGCCATCACGCTGGGCCACGGCCAGTTCGTCATCGGGGCGGGCGAAATGATCCATACCTATGTAGACATAACCGGCACTCGGCCAGCGCCTCGCCGGTCATCTTGAGGATATCCAGCTTCTCGGCGGCTGCTGGCAAGTTCGTCCTCGTTGATGCGACGCTGGGGCTTGAAACAGTGGGCAGATGGGCGTAGTTGAAAACCGACAGCCGATCCGGCTCGACTTCGAGAACATCATCGAGCGTCCGGCGAAAACTCTCCGCGTCTGAAACGGCAGGCCGTAGATCAGATCGATACTGATGGAGCTGAAACCCTCGGTCCGCGCCGCATCCAGCACGGCGAGAGTCTCGTCGCTCGGTCTGGATGCGGTTGACCGCCCGCTGCACGTCGTCGTCGAAATCCTGTACGCCGAGGCTGATGCGATTGAAACCGATATCACGCAGCAGCGCCATGGTTCCTGCATCGGCCTCGCGTGGATCGACCTCGATGGAATACTCCCCGTCGTCGTCGTCGCCAGAGTGAAATGCTCGCCGTCACGCGCCATCAGCTCGCGCATCTGCTGCATGGCTGAGAAGGTGGGCGTACCACCGCCCCAGTGCAGTTGCTCGACACGCGGTCCTCATCGAAGAGTCGCCCTGCATGGCGATTTCTCGATAGACGCGATCGAGATAGGGCTGCGGCTTGCTCCTGTCCTTGGTCGCGATCTTGTTACAGGCGCAATAGAAGCAGACGGTGTCGCAGAACGGGATATGAAAATACAACGACAGGGGCCGGCCGCTGGTATTGGTGCCGCCGCCGCTTGACGATACTCGTCGTCGCCGAAACCATCGTGAAACTGAACCGCCGTGGGATAGGAGGTGTATCGCGGGCCGGATTGGTCGTACTTGCTGATCAGGCCTTCGTCGAACACCAGATCGCGGTTACTCCAGAGGGAAGTCTCACTCACTGTTCGTCCTCGCCAATATCCAGTCCCTTGCGGTGGGTTTCATTGATCTGCTTGAGCAATGTGTGAAACGGGATCTTGTCGCCTTGCAAGCGTGCCACCTCCATGAAGGGCAAATCCTCTCTTCCGAAATGGTAGTTGCCATCGCACATATCTTTGTGCAGTCGCTTGATACCGGTTTCCAGCGTTTCCAGATAGGCGGGAAACCGGACCATGTCCTCGGCATCGTAGAGAAGACACTCCTTCAGGTCCTGGACTTCGAACAGGGCATTCTTGACCCATTCGATATATTCTTCAGCGGTTTTTGCACGGCGCAGGCCCATCACCCATCCCCTCTTGTAAAAACCGCCTGGTATTCGTCGAGTTGATCGGCGGTGAGCAGAAAAACGCCCTCACCTCCTCTTTCAAACTCAAGCCACAAAAAAGGAACCTCGGGAAATGTCTCGGTAAGGGCGTCCGCAGCGGATCCCACCTCGATGACGATAATACCATCGGGACTCAAAAACCGACTGGCATCACGCAGGATGCGCACCACAACGTCCAGCCCCTTCTCGCCGGCGGCCAGACCGATGGCGGGCTCCCGGTAGTATTCCGGCGGCAGATCGCGCAGTTCTTGCTCGCCCACATAGGGTGGATTGCTGACGATGAGATCATAGGTTCTACCTTCGAGGGCGGTGAACAGATCCGATTCAACAACGTCCATTCGATCCTGCAACCGGTGGCGCTCCACGTTCGTCCGCGCAACTTCCAGCGCCTCGGCGGAAATGTCCGCGGCATCGACCCGCGCTTCGGCGAAGGCATAGGCACAACCGATGGCGATGCAGCCACTGCCTGTACACAGGTCGAGAACGGCCTCCACATTGTCCGGGTCCACCCAGGGGCTGAATCCATGCTCAATCAGTTCCGCAATAGGTGATCGCGGCACCAGGACATGCTCGTTGACGAAAAAATCGAGGCCGGCAAACTGCGCGGTCCCGGTCAGATAGGCGGCGGGGACACGGTCTTCGATACGACGGCTGAAGAGATCCATTACCGCAGACCTTTCATCGGCGGAAAGTCGCGACTGCAGATAGTGCTCGGGCAGCGTGTGGTCAAGGTGCAATGCGTGAAGCACCAACGAAAGTGCCTCATCGAGCGCGTTATCCGTCCCGTGTCCGAAAAACAACCCGGCCTCGTTGAATCGGCTGGCACCCCAGCGGACAAAGTCGCGAATCGTCGTCAAATTCAAATCGTCTTCAAGCATGTCGCTCCGTTTGCGGGCTTCGGCCCTTTGCCGCATGATCGGTCATCATCTCACTAAGGAACACCTCTAAACAGGATGCTTCCACCAGCCTTTAAAAGTCTGCGGTTTCGTATCTCGGCGGCCGTGCTTCTGCTGGCACTGCTGATGCTCGGCGCCGCCCTGCACAGCCTCGAAGTCAATCACGAACAACAGAACCTTGCGGTACTGCTGCGGACCTCCGGGCAGCTTCAAATCACCATCCAGACCCTCGAAAAACAGAGCCTGAACTACCTCGAGAACGTACCGCGGGATTATCCCACCTACTTTCGCGACGTGAAACTGTTCTACGAGGACATGAGGGCACATATCGCCACCTTCGATATGTTCACCGACGCCTTCATGCGCAGTGAATTCAGCCCGGAAATGACCGGCATGCCGGAGACCATGCGGCCGAAACTGGACTCGGCCACCATGATGATCGTGCAACAGGTGGAAACCACCTGGGCGGAGTACCGTGCGGAACTGATGGAGCGATTGGGGTCCGAATCCGGGGAGCCGCGACTCGAATGGGCCGCGCAGTTTATTGCCGACAGCAGCGGTGGCCTGGAATCTGCCGTGGATGAACTTGCCTCGGTGGTACGGCGCGAGGCACGCTCCCGCACCGAGCGCATAACCACGGTGAATACCATTCTGCTCATCTCTTACCTTTTGGTATCCGCCGTTATCCTGTTGTGGTTTTTTCGCCGGGTTATTTCGCCACTGTCCGCCACTGCCGATGCCTTCCGGCAGGTCGCCCAAGGTGATTTTGGCCACCAGATACCCGTGCGCGGACACGACGAAATCGCCTCCCTCACTGCGTCCTTCAACTATCTGTCCCGCCGCATCAACGGGTTGGTAGAGCTGACCACCCGTATCCAGCGCGGCAGCAACCTGGATCAGACCCTCTGTTTCCTGGCCGAGGATTTTCCGGGGCTCATCCCGCTGGATTGGGTGGGCATGTTGTTTGCGGAGGACGGCGTGGCTCGCTTCGAGCACGTTTACAGCGAGGGCCGGCTGGCCACCATACCGGAGGTCCGCTTCCCGGCAGACCGGGGATTGTTGCAGAGGGCACTCGACGAATCCGACTCTACCCACTCAGACCTCAGGAATACCGCCGGCGACCCCTTCTCCACCTGGCTGAAAGAACAGGGCATCCGCGACGTGATCCTGCTGCCGGTGCGGGAAGAATCACCACTGCCGGGGATTCTGGTCATTGCGACCCGCTCCGCCGACAGTTACTCCGGCGAACATCTGGAACTGATGCGCAATATCGGTTTGCTGGTGAGTCTGAGCTTCGCGCGAACCGTGCAACTCGCTGAGCGCGCCCGCCTTGCCGCCATCGGCGAATTCACGGCCAGTATCGTCCACGAATTGCGAACGCCCCTGGCAACCATCGCGCTGGCAATGGACTATCTTCACGGCACCGATCTGGCACCCCCTGCGGCAAGACGTCTGCAACTGGCCGGTGAGGAGGCCGATCGGATGGAGCGTCTCCTTGCCGATGTGCTTCAATATTCCCGCCCGCTGGTGTTGAAAACGGACCTGCTCGATAGCGCAGAGCTGGTGCAGAAAACCATCGGCGATCATCCCGAAATGCTGGGACCCGGCCAACAGGTCGACATCACTGTGGAGCCGCAACTCTCCCATATCGTCGGTGATGCCGATCGGCTTAGGCAGGTCATCATCAATCTGAGCCGCAATGCGCTCGACGCCGCAGCGGCAGGTACGACGGTGCGCTGGCAGATTTGTCAGCAAGAGAACGGCGTCGCGTTTGCCATCACCAACCTCGGCAAGCCCATTCCTGAAGCAAACCGCGCGCGCCTTTTCGATCCGTTTTTCACCACCAAGGCCGGCGGAACCGGCTTGGGACTCAGCATCGTCAAGCGCATTGTGGAGGCCCATGGTGGGTCGATCGGCGTTCAATCTTCGGAGAAAGATGGCACCCGCTTCAGCTTCGCCATTCCCCAACAGGCAGCCAGCCAGACCTAAGAACGGAACGGAACGAATGAACCGGAACCGGAACCGTCACCAGGCCAAATCGGCTTTTAGTCGTAACTCCGCGTTTTAAATTTGACGTACATCAAATAACTGCAATTTATCCATCCAACGGGTAGCACTAACCGCTCCGTGGTGCTGCACTACGGTTAGTGTTGTAGCGGCAAGAATATTCGTAACTGCTTATTTTTTAATATTCTTTCGCTGAAACCAACGCCAATCCGGCCGCTCCGGGAGTAGGCTTTTTCCCAAGCGCAGGGCATCGGGACTGCGGCTCGTCGGCAACCGGCAGCAACCATGGAAATATCACATTACCTACTGAATATACTGATATTTTACAACCCACTTAACTTAATTTATAACGCTGCTGGACGAGCCCGATCGGCTGGAATTGCGAGATGGCTTTGGTTATTGTGCGTCGCACAACGAGGATATTAACGATAATGTCGAGGAAACCCGAATTTGATCGCCGTTGAATCCGTCGGCATCGCGGTGCTGTTCATGACCGCGCTTGGTCTGCTGTTGGCCACCATCCTGATGTTGGCCAATAGATGGCTGTATGTGTACGAAGACCCACGCATCGACGATGTGGAGGACCTTCTGCCCAAGGCCAATTGTGGTGCCTGTGGAACACCCGGCTGCCGTCCCTTCGCCGAGAAACTGGTCAAGGGCGAAGTCGACCCCGGTCAATGTACGGTCAATTCCCGCGATACCAACCAGATTATCGCCAGTTTCCTCGGCGTGGCCATGGGCGACCACGAGAAACGCGTGGCCCGATTGGCCTGCGCCGGCGGCGCCCATGTCGCCCGCAACAGGGCGGCCTACCGCGGTTTGCGTTCATGCCGGGCCGCCAGCCTCGTATCCGGGGGTGGCAAGGAATGCACCTGGGGTTGCCTGGGATTGGCCGATTGCGAAAGCGTCTGCGAATTCGATTCCATCACCATGGACCTGCACGGATTGCCCGTGGTGGACGAGTCAAAATGCACGGCCTGTGGTGACTGCGTCGACGTCTGTCCGAAAGACCTTTTCAGCATTCACCCGGTCGGCCATCATCTATGGGTGGCCTGTGCGAACAAGGAGTTCGGCGACGAGGCTGAAGCCAAATGCGAAGTCGCCTGCACCTCCTGTGAGCGGTGTGCCGTCGACTCCCCGGAAGGGCTCATCGAAGTCCGCGACAACCTCGCGGTAATCAATTACAGCAAGAATAAACTGGCCTCCAAAGTGGCCATAGAACGTTGTCCCACCGGCGCCATCGTCTGGCTGGAAAAGGGACAACCGGTCAAGGGCCGGGACGCCAAACGCGTGATCCGCAAAGAGGCGCTTCCACTCGAATGAAGCAGGGTCGATCGGGTGCGATGGACCCGATCTTGAAAGCGACTTGTTCTGCCCATGTTGGCCGAAAGGCCAGGGGCAGGCCCGACTAGAGAATGCCAATGTTCCGAAAGAAAGAGCAGGAAACAGACCACAGGTATCCCGGCATGCGCATGGCGATGGACGGCAACACCGCCGTCATCATGTGCGAGCGGGAATCCTCCGACGCCGCCGGTGCCTACCCGATCACCCCTCGACCCAGATGGGCGAGTACTGGGCGGAGGAGACCGCCAAGGGACATATCAACGTCTCGGGGCGCCCGCTGATTTTCGTCGAACCCGAAGGCGAGCACGCCGCGGCCGCCGTTACCGCCGGCATGTCCATGTCCGGCCTGCGCGCCACGCAATTTCTCCTCGGCGCAGGGCATCGCCTACATGCACGAATCCCTGTACGCCGCCGTCGGCAAGCGCCTGCCCTATGTCCTGAACATCGGCTGCCGGGCGATGACCAAGGCCAGTCTGAACGTCCATTGCGGCCACGATGACTACCACTGCATCGACGATACCGGTTTTTTCCAGGTGATTGGGCAAGAATGCCCAGGAGGCGGCCGACCTGAACCTGATCGCGCCGCAAGATCGCCGAGCTGTCCCTGACCCCGGCGGCCGTCGCCCAGGACGGATTTCTGACCACCCACCTCATCGAGACCGCTGCAGGTTCCCGAGCGGGAACTGATCGCCGAGTTTCTCGGCACGCCCGGAGGACATCATCGACTGCCCCGACACCGGCCCAGAAGATGCTGTACGGCGAGACGCGCCGCCGCATCCCGGAACTCTGGGACGTGGACAACCCGATGCTCTCCGGCCCGGTGCAGAACCAGGACGCCTACATGCAGTCGGTGGCCGCCCAGCGCCCCTATTTCTTCGACCATATCGCCGCAATCACCGACCAGGCATGGATGAGTACTACCAGCTGACCGGCCGGCGCTACGCGCGCGTCATCGGCTTACAAGCTGGAGGACGCCGATACCTGATCCTCGGCCAGGGCAGCATGATCGTGCAGGCCGAGGCGGTGGCCGATTACCTGCGCGAGACGCGCGAGCATCAAGGTCGGCGTGGTCAATATGACCATGTTCCGGCCCTTCCCCGGCGACCTGCTCGGGCACATGCTGAAGGGCCGCAAGGGCGTGGCGGTGCTGGAACGCACCGACCAGCCGCTGGCCGAAGACCTGCCGCTGATCCGCGAAGTGCGCGCCACCATGACCAAGTGCATGGAAAACGGCAGCATGGCCGGGCGAGGCGACGTGCCCTACCCGGACTACGCCAGCTTATCAGGCCTGGAGACATGCCGCGCTGTACTCGGGCTGCTTATGGCCTGGGCAGCCGCGACCTGCAGCCCGAAGGCCTGGTCGCCGCCGTTGAAAACATGCTCGCCGACGGCGGTCACAGAAAAGTTCTTCTACCTGTCCGTCGATTTCGTCCACGAGCAGGCACGGCACGCCCAAGCAGGAAATCCACCAGCAGAAGCTGCATGGATGCCTATCCCGACAGATCAAGGACCTGGCGCATCAAGGGCAGCGAAAACCCCAACCTGCTGCCGGAGGGCGCCATCACCGTGCGCATGCACTCGGTCGGCGGCTGGGGTGCCATCACCACCGGCAAGAACCTGGCCATGACCCTGTATCGACCTGCTGGGCTTCGACATCAAGGCCAATCCCAAGTACGGCTCGGAAAAGAAGGGCCAGCCGACCACCTACTTACCTGTCCGCCGCGCCGGAACCGATCCGGATCAACTGCGAGTACCATTTTGTCGACGTGGTGCTGTCGCCGGACCCCAATGTATTCAGCCACTCCAATCCCCTTTTCGGCCTGAAGAAAGGCGGGGTTTTCATCATCCAGAGCGACCTCGAGAACGGCGGATGAGCTGTGGGCGCGCTTTCCGCGCTCACGCGCAGCAAGTACATCATCGATCAATGAAATCAAGGTGTTCTTCCTCGACGGCTTCAAGATCGCCCGTGAAGAAGCCTCCAATCCCGAACTGCAGTTCCGCATGCAGGGCAACGCCTTCCAGGGCGCGTTCTTTGCCGCCTCGCCGCTGATGGAGACGGCCAATCTGGACGAGGAGGCCCTGTTCGAGGCCATCGACAGAACAGTTACGCTACAAGTTCGGCGGCAAGGGTGAGCGCGTCGTGGAGGACAACATGCGCGTGGTGCGCCGCGGCTTCGACGAAATTCACGAGATCACCGACAAGCGCGTGGGCGCCGCGAGCCGCGAGCCGCAGCGCAAGGAGGCCGGACTGCCGGTCATGCTCAAGCAGCTGCCGGAAGCCGGACGGCGGCAACACCGACATCCACCGTTTCTGGGAACAGACCGGCAGCTTCTACCTCGGCGGCCAGCGGCAACGACAACCTGGCCGACCCCTTCATGGCGCTGGCCTGATTCCGGCCACCACCGGCGTCTTCCGCGACATGACCCAGATCCGCTTCGAGTATCCGAAGTATGGTCGCGGAGAACTGCACCGCCTGCGGCAACTGCTTCACCGTCTGCCCGGACAGCGCCATCCCCGGACTGGTCAACAGCATCTGCGATGTGTTTGAAACCACGGCGATCCAGCGCATCGAAACCCGCGGACACACCGACCGTCAATATCTGCGCCGCGCCGTGCGCGACGGTGGAAAAGCGCCTGCGCGCCACTGATCGAGCCGCATGGGCGAAACCGCCGAACGTCGACCACACTGCTGGACCAGGCGATACTGGCAGCACCTCGTCCGAGTCCGAACTGGAGGACGAACAGCAAGGAGCGCTCGAAAAGGAATTGGGCTGGTTCCTGGAACGATGGGCGACTTCCAGTTCGCCATCACCAAGCCCTACTACGATCAACGCGAGAAAAAGCGAAAACGGCAGCGGCGGGCTGTTCGCCATCACCATCAACCCCTACACCTGCAAAGGCTGCATGCTCTGCGTCGAGGTCTGCGACGACGATGCGCTGATGGTCGACGCCGCAGACCCCGAGAGCATCGACCAGACTGCGTCAGGACTGGGACTTCTGGCTGGATCTGCCCACCACCCCGCCGGAGTTCATTCGCATCGACGACCTGGACGAGAAGATCGGTGCCCTGGAAACCATGCTGCTGGACAAGCGCAACTACGGTCCATGGTGTGCGGCGACGGCGCCTGCACTGGGTTGCGGCGAAAAGACCGTTCTCCACCTGTTCACCGCACGGTGACCGCGCTGATGCAGCCGCGGGTGAAGAAGCACCTGAGCCAAGATCGATGACCTCATCGACCGGCTGGAGACGGCACATCCGGCTGAAGCTGGCCGACACGCATGGACCTGTCCGATACCGCCGCCATCACCGAAGTGCGGTGGACTCGCACCAGGACAGCGACCTGAAGCTGTCGCGACCTGTCCGAATCGCTGGACAGCGCACAGCCGCCGAGCCGGTGGACAGGAGTGGCTGACTGGGCCAGCACCAGCTGCTGGAAAAGCTGCGTCACCTCAAATGGCTGTATACCGAAGGCCAGACCCGCAACGGCCGGGCCAATATGGGCTTCATCAATGCCACCGGCTGCTACCTCGGTCTAGGGTTCCACCTTCCCCTACAATCCCTACCCGTTCCCCTGGGCCAATCACCTGTTCCAGGACTCGCCCTCCGTGGCGCTGGGCGTGTTCGAGGGCCACATGGGCAAGATGGCCGACGGTTTCAAGGCCATCCGCAGGCCGAGCTGGAACTGGAGGGCAAATACACGCCAGCCGGAACACGATGAGTTCTTCACCTACTTCGACTGGAAGAACTTCAGCGACGAGGAGTGGCTGCTCTGCCCGCCGGTGGTGGCGGTCGGCGGCGACGGCGCCATGTACGACATCGGTTTCCAGAACCTGTCGCGCGTCCCTGATGACCGGGCATGCCGGTCAAGGTCTTGGTGCTGGATACCCAGGTCTACTCCAATACCGGCGGCCAGGCCTGCACCTCGGGCTTCATCGGCCAGGTTTCGGACATGGCGCCCTACGGCAAGGTCTGGAAGGGCAAGACCGAGATCCGCAAGGAGATGGCCCTGATCGGCATGGCCCACCGCACCTCCTTCGTCCTCCAGGGCAACATCGCCAATGTCACCCACCTGCTCGAAGGCTTCATCGACGGGCTCAACACCCGCCGTCCGGCCCTGTTCAACATCTACGCGGTCTGCCAGCCGGAACACGGCGTCGGCGACGACATGCCTCGCAGCAGCAGACAAGCTGGCGCTGGAATCCCGCGCCTACCCGCTGTTCCGCTTCGACCCGGATGCCGGCGACACCTTCGAGGAATGCTTCGACCTCGACGGCAACCCGGCCATCGATGACGACTGGCCGAGCTACACAGCTGAACTATCAGGACGAGGACGGTAACGAGCAGACCATGGAACTGCCCATGACCTTCGCCGACTTCGCCGTGACCGAGGGCCGCTTCCGCAAGCACTTCCGCAAGGCGCCGCCGGAGACCTGGAACGACGAACATGGTGCCGCTGGCCGAGTTCCTCGAGCTGGAAGAGGACGACCGCGAGGGCCTGTTTCCCTACATCTGGGCGGTGGACAGCAAGAACCGGCTGATGCGCGTGCTGGTGTCCGCAGGAACTGGTGACTCGACCGTGGAGACGGCTCGACTACTGGCACCAACTCAAGTCGCTGGCCGGTGTCGACAAGGTCGTCGACGCGGATGCGATCGCCGACCAGGCCAAGGCCGAGATGGCGCAGAAACTCACGCGCCAGCCTGCTGGCCCTGGTCAGTCGGTGGTGACCTGTCCGCGCTGGCGCGGACTGGCCGGCGCGGCGCGGTAGCGCGCCGGTGGAGGCGCGGCGTGCCGACGGCGCTCGGCGCTGCCGGCGGACTACGAACCGGTCTGGATCGACACACCCGAATGCACGGCCTGCGACGAATGCACCAGATCAATGCGCCAAAATCTTCGCGTACAACGACGAGAAAAAGGCCATCGTCGTCGACCCCAAGGGTGGCCGTTACAAGGACATCGTGCAAGGCCGCCGAGAAATGCACCGCGGGATGCATCCATCCCGGCACACCGTTGAACCCCAACGAAAAGGATCTGGAAAGGCTGATCAAACGGGCGGAGAAGTTCCAGTAGGCACGCGGTGCGGGCAGCGACCCATTGTCAGCGCCTGACCGCACTTCGTATAGGACAGGTGTCGGATCATGGGCCTTCTCGATCTGTTCGCGACGCAATAGCTTCGACACGGCGGCATCCACCCGCGGAGCACAAGGAGCTGACCGCGGCTTGCCGATCCGGCGTCTGCCGTTCGCGCCGGAGCTGGTCGTGCCGCTGTCCCAGCACACCGGCGCGCCGTCCGTTCCCTGGTCAGGCCCGGCAGGAGGTGGTAGCGGGCGAGCCGATCGCCAGGGCCGACGGCTTTGTCTCGGTGCCCATGCATGCCCCGGCCACCGGCGTGGTCAAGGCCATTGAGCTGATGGCCGACGCGCCGAGGGCCCAAAACCCCGTCCATTCTGATCGACGTCTACGAGGCGCCAGCCAGGAGGTCCTGTACGGAGCACGCCACGTGACGTGCTGACGCATGACGCCGGAGGAGATCATCAGGCGGTCAGGACACCGGCCTGGTGGGACTCGGCGGCGCGGCTTTCCCGACCCACGTAAAGATGAAGCCACCGCAGGGACACACGGTTGACACCCTGGTGGTCAACGGTTGCGAGTGCGAACCCTACCTGACCTGCGATCACCGGGTGATGCTCGAACAGACGGATGCAATTGCTGAGCGGCATTCGCATCGTCATGCGGGCCCGGCGCCGAGCGCGCCATGATCGGTATCGAGGACAACAAGATGGACGCCGTCGACGCCATCGCGGCCAGGCTGCCCGCCGACGAGTCCGATCAGCGTGCACGCGGTGCAGACCAAGTACCCGCAGGGCGCCGAGAAAATGCTGATCGAAAGCCTGCTCGGCCGGCAGATCCCCGACGGGCGGCTTCCCTGCGGCGGTCGGTGTCGGCGTATTCAACGTCGGCACCCTGGCGCAGATCGGTGCCCTGCTGCCCAAGGGGCGCAGGGCGTCATCGAACGGGTGGTCACCGTGACCGGACCCGGCGTCAGCAAGCCCGGCAACTACCTGGTGCCGGTCGGCACCCCGTTGCGTTTCATGCTCGAGCAAGCTGGGCTCCGACGCCCGAGGCCAACGAACTCATCCTGGGCGGTCCCATGATGGGCATGGCGGTGGCCTCGCTCGACGTGCCCGTCACCAAAGGCGTATCGGGCATCGTGGTCTACGAGGCCGGCAATCCGGATCAGCAACAGCGCAAGGTCTATCCCTGCATCGGTGTGCGCCAGTGCGTGGAAGCCTGCCCCATGCACCTCAACCCGTCCACGCTGGGCCAGCTGGCGCGACCAAGCGCGAATACGAACGCATGGCGGAGCGACTTCCACCTCAACGAGTGTTTTGAATGCGGCTGCTGCAGCCTACGTCTGCCCGTCGAACATCCCGCTGGTGCAGTATTTCCGTATCGCCAAGGCCATCAACCGGGAAGAAGGAAACCGCATGATGGACCCGAAAAACGCCCATGGAAATCCGCACCTCGCCGCACCTGAAGCGTCGGTCGACAGGTGGAAGAGATCATGCGCAACGTGGTCTATGCCTTGTTGCCGGTCGCCGCTTTCGCCGTCTACCAGTTCGGCATCAGCGTGCTGGCGCTGCTCATCGTCACCACCACGCTGGTGGCCATGGCCACAGAGAATCTGTTCTGCCGCCTGTCCGGCAGAGGCCAATACGGTGAACGACTGGAGTGTCGTCATCACCGGATGCTGCTGGCCTGACACTGCCACCCGGTTTCCCGCTGTGGATGGCGGCGGTGGCCGCGTTTGTCGGCAGTCGGGCTGGGCAAGGCGTTGTTCGGCGGTCTCGGTTATAACGTGATGAACCCGGCACTGGTCGGCCGCGCCTTTGTGCAGGCCGCCTTCCCCGTTGCCATCACCACCTGGACGCCGGCATTCGCGACCAGGCCGATTCAGCGAGTTCATTCCCTCGACTCTGACGCTGCCCTTCATGAAACCGGCGCCGGTAGACGACTGGATCGCGGGTCTGTCGATGGATGGCTTCACCGGTGCCACGCCACTGGCGTTACAGAAATTCGAGCAGGTTACCGTCAGCACAACGGATCTGTTCACCGGCATGATCGCCGGGTCGGCGGGCGAAACCTCGGCACTGATGATTCTGTTGTGTGGCCTCTATCTCGCGTTTCGCGGAATGCTCGACTGGCGTATCCCCGTAGGCGTGCTTGGCGGGGCGGCACTGACCAGCCTGCCCTTCTGGCTATACAACCCGCAACTGTTCCCGTCACCACTGTTCGTCATGTTGTCTGGCGGGTTGATGCTGGGGGCGTGGTTCATGGCGAGTGACATGGTCGCGTCTCCGGTCACGCCCTGGGGCGCCTGTTTTACAGTCGGTTCATTGGCTTTATGACCGTGATGATTCGCCTGTTCGGCGGTCTTACCGAAGGGGTAATGTATGCCATTCTCCTCGCTAATGCCGCTTCCCCGCTGATCGCGTCAATCACTCAACCCAGGGTGTACGGCGAGGCTCGCAAACCCAAGGGGGAGTCATGAGCGAAGCGCAAACAGTCGCTGCACCACCCGGCACGCCGGGATTCCGCATGATTCGCACCCTGGGTCTTATCGCCATGCTGTCGGGGCTGGTGGTGGTCCTTGTTTACCAGTGGACGGCGCCCATCATCGCGGAGAATCAACGTATCGCCACTGAAAAGGCCGTGTTCGAGGTGGTTTCGGGAGCAACATGGCGCAAGGATTTCATTTTAGGGCCTGCCGGTCCGGTTGCCGTCGAGTCCCAGACCGACCAGCAAGGCGTTACGGTTTACGCCGGATATGACAGCGAAGGCCACCTTAGGGGAATCGCCCTTCCCGCGGCAGCGCAGGGATATCAGGATGTGGTCAAGCTGCTGTACGGCTACGACCCCTACTGCCAGTGCATCCGTGGCATCAAGGTCCTGAAGATGACAGAGACACCGGGGCTGGGCGACAAAATCATCACTGATGAAAATTTTCTCAGGAATTTCGACGCCCTGGACGCCAGCGTTGATACCGCCGCGTCGGAACTGAACAACTCCATCGTCACCGTGAAGCACGGCACCAAACAACACCCCTGGCAGATCGATGCCATCTCCGGAGCGACCGTGACCTCGAACGCAGTGGGCAAGGCGCTGAATAACAGTGCGCAGGAAATGGTGCCACTGATTCAGAAACACCTGCAGGTGTTCGAGGAGGTGTCGCGATGAGTCATTCACCCCTCGTATGCCAGAGTCAAAACCTGTTTTCTCACTATGAGAAATATGCGCAGGCTAACGCCTGCAGGACTATTTCAACGCGGGGTTTCGCCCCCGCCCGGCAAGATACTTTTGTTGTGGCAAAAGTATCCAAAACCATTGCTCCGGCGCCCCGCCCGTCCTTCGGACGGATACCCTGCGTTCCTCGCCCTTTCCGGCGCGGAAAGAGCTCGCGGCCCTGCCGCTCAAGCAGCTTTCCGCTCAGTCCGAAAAGGGCTGCGGTACTCGGCAGTGTGCAAGTCGCGGGTTCCGCCACGGAGAACAGGCACACCAATTCCGAATATAAGCCCTTGACGCAGCCGAGCATTGTAGCGGAAGGCGGATTCAAGCGAGGGGTGTCTGAGCCATCCGCAGGATGGCGAGTTCCCGAGCGCTGCCTGGAGCGAAACGCGCAGGGAATTCCTCGCATCGCGAGGGACAAGTCGTGGGCCGTGATTTCTTTGCCTACTTTCTTTGCACGAGCAAAGAAAGTAGGAAGAGAACGTGTCACTAAAAAAGGTGGTGGAGACCAACTCAACTCAAGGGTCGCCGACCGATGACAACACTTCCCAATCAAGAAGAAAAACTCTCCCTCGATACCTTCCTGAGAGGCCTTTGGGAGGAAAACCCCGTCTTCGTGATGCTGCTGGGTATGTGCCCGGTTCTGGCGGTGACCAACTCCACCATGAACGCCATCGCCATGGGACTGGCAACCACCTTTGTCCTGGTCGCCTCGAGTCTGCTGGTCTCATTGCTGCGAAGCTTCATTCCGAAGCAGGTGCGTATCGCCAGCTACATCGTCATCATCGCGACCTTTGTGACCATCGTCGACTACGTGATACAGGCCATCAGTCTCGATCTCTACAACGCGCTTGGTGCCTTCATTCAGCTCATCGTCGCCAACTGCATAATCCTTGGCCGGGCCGAGGCATACGCCTCCAAACAGAAGCTTAAGGTCACCCTGATCAATAGCTTTGGGCATGGGCGCGGGCTTCACCATTCGCATTGCTGGCCCTGGGCACGGTTCGCGAGGTACTGGGTAACGGCACCCTGCTCGGATTCCAGGTGATGCCGGGTAACTTCGAACCCTGGATCGTGATGATTCTTCCGCCGGGCGGATTCTTCGTGCTCGGCGCATGGTTGCTGCTGTTCGCATGGTTCAGGCAGCGGCGGGAGCAGAACCCGTTGAACGAGGAGGCTCGTAGCAATGCAGGCTGAATCCCTCAGCTTCATTTTTTTAAACGCCGGCAGTGGTCAACAACTTCGTGCTGGCCCTGTTTCTTGGCATCTGCCCGTTCCTGGGGGTCTCGGCCAAAAAGGACACGGCCTGGAACATGGGCCTGGCCGCCATGTTCGTGATGCTGGTGAGTTCCATGTCTGCGCCTACGCCATCAACTGCTTGCTGACGCGAATTCGATCTGCTGTTCCTGCGCCTGATCTGTTACATCGCCGTGATCGCCTCGGCGGTTCAACTGGTGGAAATGTCGTCAAGAAATTCAGCCCGACCCTGTTCCGCCACTGGGTATTTTTCTGCCCCTGATCACCACCAATTGCGCCATACTCGGGTTGGCACTTTTTCAGACCGCCAAGGAGTACAATTTCCTGCAAAGCGTCGTTTCACGCGCTGGGCGCAGGTGTTGGATTTACGCTCGCGCTGATGTTGATGGCCGGCCTGCGCGAAAAACTGGAACTGGCCGAATGTCCCGACCGTCAGCCAGGGCGCAGCGATGAGCCTGATGCTCGCCGGACTTCTTTCTCTCGCGTTTATGGGATTTGCGGGGCTCGGAGGCGGTCATGGTTAAATTCCTGATCGCCACCACCATCATTTTTTTCGTCCTGGTGGGCTGGCTGTATGTCGAAGATCTTTATCGACGGTTCTCCCGGCGCCATCCCGAACTCGGTCCCTATCGTCAAGACGGCGGCGGTTGCGGTGATGGCTGCTGCTCGTGCAGCAACGGCAGTTGTTCCAACACGTCACGAAACTGATATGCCGCGGCAGACCCCTGACCGCTGAAGGAGTAAAAAAACATGCAAGAACTGGACAATGAAATCGGACCCGTTTGCGAGGCGGTTATTCAATCCTCCGATCGGATTACCCCGGAAACCACCGACGAGGTCCGTCGCATGACCCTGAGCATCGATGATCCCGCGTTTCGATTCAGCGAGGGCCAAAGCATCGGCGTGGTGGTCCCCGGGCCTCACGAGTTTGGCAACAAGTACCATTTGCGGCGTTACTCGATCGCCAGCAAGCGCGAAGCGGCCGATGAGAACGACCGCATCAATTTCGAATTGCTGGTTCGCCGCTGTTTCTATCTCGATGACGTCAGCGGTGAGCAGTTTCCCGGCATCGCCTCGAATTATCTCTGCGACGCCGCACCTGGGGATCGCATCACCATCAGTGGCCCCTATCGCAGCCCCTTTAAAATTCCCGAGGACCGAACATCGAATTTGTTGATGATCGGAACGGGAACCGGCATTGCGCCCTTTCGCGGCTTTATTCAGCGGATTTTTGACCGCGAAGGCGGCTGGGACGGGCAAATTCGCCTGTTCTACGGGGCACGCAACGGCATGGACCTCCTCTATACCAACGAGGAAGTGGACGACTTCGCCAATTACTACGACGAGAAAACATTCCGCGCCTATAAGGCCCTGGTTTCCAAGCCGCTGATGACCTCATCGCGGGCGCTGGAACTGGGACTGAAAGACAACTCGGGAGAGGTCTGGGACCTGCTCAACAATCCCAATACTCATGTGTTCATCGCCGGCCTGGGAAAGGTGGCCGCCGTGCTCGACCGCGTTCTGGCCGGGATGGCCGGTTCTGAACAGGAATGGAAGGCATTGAAGAAACAGCTGATCGATCAAGGACGCTGGTCGGAACTCATCTATGGCTGATCGCTGAAATGTACGCCACGCGGCAGACATCAAAGGTGGACGAGACTTGACCTGAATCAATGATTGTTCCGACACAGGCAAAGGTTAACCTGTTTAATAGGTGAGGCTTGCGTCGAGCGTCCAACATGGCGCCACGAACAAAAAACAATACAATAATCCCATTGGGTTCCTGAAAAATCCGGAGGCATAAAAATGGAAGTATTCGCTGAGCTTTTGAAAGACGACGTGGGACTCATGTCTCTCATCGTTCTGGTAGTCAGTATCGCTATTCTTGGCTACTTCTTGGTCTACTTTCTCGCCAAATCAGGCAAAAAATAACTTGATTAGCACGAAAGTTCAGCTGCCCTAAGCCACGCTTCGGGTCGTGGCGAAGTGGTTGCAGCGGCCCGCAGCAGGCGGGGCAGCATCGCCTTCAGATCAAATCGGCGGTTGAATCGATACTGATATTCTGCCAAGTAGCGCTGAGCGTATTTCTTGAAGCGAAACGCGTGGTAGGTACCGGCAAGCGCGGTTTTCAGGTTACCCAGCAAGATGTTTAGCCAGGCAAAGCAGGGCATGTCGGTACTGCGCCGGTGCTTTCCCACCACCTCGCGCTGGTGCGTCATACCGGCCCCAGTAACCGCAGTGAAGCAATTCAGGCCGTCGCTGACAACGAGGCTGTCAGGGGTCATGAAACGCCTTGCCCATTGGTCGATCTGCCGTTTCTTGAAGCCGTCCACCCGGTCGAAGCGGGCGACCTGCGGCCGTCCTTGTTCATCGAGTTGAACGGCAGCGACGAAAGGAACCTTGTTTTGCGAACCGCGGCCGGCCTTACCTGGCAACTCGCCACCCAGATACGCATCGTCGACGACCACATGGCCGCTCAGCACCCGTTTTTCCTCGCGCTCAGCCATCACCTGCATCAGCTTGTGCTTGATCCGCCACGCCGAAGGATAGGCCACGCCGAGTTGGCGCATCAGTTCCAGTGCCGAGATATTGTTCTTCGACTGACTGATCAGGAACATCGCCTGAAACCAAACACGAAGCGGCAGGTTCGAGCCCTGGAAGATCGTGCCCGAACGCAGGCTGGTCTGATGACGGCAGACGCGGCATTGCCAATAGGTATGTTGGCCCCTGTGAAAGCGGCTGTGATGAGATTTGCCACAGTGCGGGCACTCAAAGCCCTGCGGCCAACGGGCCTTCTCAAGCGCTGCCTCACATTGCACCTCGGTGCCATAGTCTTTGAACAGCTCGCTCAGACTCAGGCCCGCTTGAAATTGAATGAGATTCTGTGCCATGCCAGTGCTCCTGTTGGGGGGGCTTGGCATCAGTCTGCGCCGACCCTGAACTCATTACATGAGCCTCGGCTGAAGATTCGTGCTAATCAAAAATAAAGACTCGTTGTACACCGGGCCCGCGGTCTCAGATGCAATGTCTGGGGTCGCGGTGCCGAAACGGCTAATCCGCGCCCCCGGCAAACCATCACCCGTCACCTGTTGAACGCAGTTCCGTGAAGGAACTGCGTGAAAAACCTCTGCCCCAGTCGCAATCTGCCCTATCTCCAAATTGCCGCCAAGCCCCGCTCGAGGTCAGCGCAAATATCGTCCAGGTCCTCCAGTCCGACAGCGATTCTCACCAGTCCCTCGCTGATACCCGCCGCTCGTTTTTCTTCGTCGGACAGGCGCCCGTGAGTCGTGGAGGCCGGGTGAGTGACCGTGGTCTTGGTATCTCCGAGATTCGCGGTAATGGAAAGCAGCTGCGTCTGATCGATCACCTGCCAGGCGGCATCGCGGCCACCATTCACTTCGAAAGCCAGCACAGCGCCGCCGCAACGCTGTTGCGTTTTCGACAATTCGTGCTGAGGGTGAGATGCCAGCCCTGGATAGAAGACCCTGTGGACGGTCGGATGCGCTTCGAGCCAACCAGCCACGGTTTCGGCGTTGCCACTCTGAGCATTCATGCGCAACGACAGTGTCTCCAACCCCTTGAGAAACACCCAGGCATTGAAGGGACTCATGGTCGGGCCCGCGGTACGCAGCACACCGAAGATATCTTCACCCACGCGCTGACGATCACCCACCACGGCGCCGCCAATGCACCGCCCCTGTCCGTCCAGGTACTTGGTGGCGGAATGCACCACAATGTCGGCGCCGAATTCCAAGGGCCGCTGTAACGCTGGCGTACACAAACAATTATCCACCACCAGGACAGCATCGGCACCGTGGGCAATATCGGCCAGCGCGGCAATGTCGCCGATCTCCAGCAGCGGATTCGATGGCGTCTCCATAAACAGCATGCGCGTCTTTGGCCTCAGAGCCTGGCGCCAGGCATCGAGGTCCGATAGCTCAACATAGGTGGTTTCAATTCCGAATCGAGCCAGGTACTTGTTGAAAAGGACCGTGGTGGAACCGAACAGGCTTCGCGAAGCGAGTACATGGTCGCCGGTCTGCAGCAACCCCATGCAGGTGGCGAGTATCGCGGACATGCCGGAAGAGGTCGCCACGCATGATTCCCCACCCTCAAGCGTGGCAAGACGCGCCTCAAAGGCGGCTACGGTGGGGTTGGTAAACCGCGAATAGATATTGCCGGGTTCGTCACCGCCAAACCTGGCCGCGGCTTCGGCAGCACTCTCGAATACGAAACTCGAGGTGGTGAAAATAGGCTCGGCGTGCTCTGCTTCGGCCGTCCGTCTATGGCCGGTGCGAATCGCCCTTGTGTTGAATCCGAATTGGTCCTCGTCGCCCTGCGTCATCTACTTTTTCCCTGGACATCCACTCCGTTCGGGGCAGAATCTCAACGTTGGTTGTGCAAGCCAATTGATGACGCGCCGTTGCTGGTTTCCTGTTCCTGCTTCGCCATGTCATTCCGTTCCGCCTCGAGACGGGCCAGATAGTCTCCGTCGACACCACCCGTCACGTATTCGCCACTGAATACCGAGGTGTCGAAACGGGAGACCTTACTCTTTGATTTCTTCTGCACGGCCTCAATCAGGTCGTCCAGATCCTGATAGACCAGGCGGTCGGCACCCATGTACTCGCATACTTCCTGTTCCGTTCGACCATGGGCGACCAACTCCGTCGCGGCAGGCATGTCGATCCCGTAGACATTGGGGTAACGCACCGGTGGTGCGGCCGATGCAAAGTAGACCTTACGCGCACCGGCACTCCCGGGCCATCTGAACAATCTGGCGGGAGGTGGTTCCGCGGACGATGGAGTCGTCCACCAGCAGCACATTCTTACCCTTGAACTCGAGATCGATGGCATTGAGTTTCTGGCGCACGGACTTCTTGCGAACCTGCTGTCCGGGCATGATGAAGGTGCGCCCGATATACCGATTCTTGATGAACCCTTCGGTATAGGTCACGTTCAGTGCGTTGGCCAGGGCGAGGGCTGCTGTGCGGCTGGTATCGGGAATGGGGATAACGACATCAATGTCGTGATCCGGCCACACCCGCTTGATCTTTTTCGCAAGCTTCTTACCCATGCGCTGCCGAGCCTTGTGGACGAAAATATCGTCAATCACCGAATCGGGCCGGGCAAAATAAACATATTCGAAGATACAGGGCGAAAGCTCGCACCGAATCTGCACACTGCTCGGGTAAACAGCTTGCCGTCCATTGAAATGACCACGGCCTCGCCCGGTTCAAGATCGCGCACCAGCTCGAAGCCCGATGAATACATGGCCACACTCTCGGACGCGATCATCCATTCCTCACCGTGCAGGGTTTCGCGCCGACCGAGACAGATGGGACGAATGCCGTTGGGATCGCGGAAACCGATGACACCAAACCCCGGAGATCATCGCCACCGCGGCATACCCGCCACGACAACGACGATGCACTGCGCCAACGGCCTTGAAGATATCCTGCTCATCAATCCGCAGCTTTCCAAGGGATTGCAGCTCGTGGGCAAAGACGTTCAGCAGCACCTCGGAATCCGATTCGGTGTTGATGTGTCGAAGATCCTCACGGAAAAGATCACGCTTGAGGTCCTCGATATTGATGAGATTGCCGTTGTGGGCGAGCACGATTCCGTAGGGCGAGTTGACATAGAACGGCTGCGCTTCGGCAGACGATGAACAGCCCGCCGTCGGGTAACGCACATGACCGATGCCCATGGTGCCTCGCAGGGTCATCATTCGATTGGCGTCGAATACGTCCCTGACGAGGCCGTTGTCCTTGCACAGATGAAGCCGATCATCCTCGCAAGTCACTATGCCCGCGGCATCCTGGCCGCGATGCTGCAAAACCAGCAGCGCGTCATAGAGCGCCTGGTTAACCGGATGCTTCGAAACTATGCCGACAATGCCACACATGATAATCAGGACGCTTTTTGGATAACTGAATCGATACCAAACCTGAACCGCTCGGCAACATCCGAGGGCAACAGATCACGTAACCAGATGGCCATTTCTTCAAAGTAGCCTATCAACGCCGCCCCCTGCCACCAGGGGTCCTGCGGGAGCGGCGTAAGCCCTGCCAGAAGGACCAGCACCGCCACCAGCAAAACTCCACGGGCGGCACCGAACACCATGCCGAGCATCCGGTCCGTACCGCTGAGCCCCGTACGCTCGATAATCTCGCCAATAAGATAGGTCACCAGGCCGCCGATGATAAGGACGAGCACGATAAGAATCGCCATGGCGGCAGCCAGACGCAACGAGGGCAGATCGATCCAGGGCGTGAGATGCTCGGCGAGGTCGCGGAAAAACGCCCAGCCGATCCAGACGGCTATCGCCCACACCAGCAGGGAGAGCGCTTCGCGTACGAATCCACGAAACACGCTGATGATCACCGACAACGCGATGACGCCGATAATGACGTAATCCAACCAGTTCACAGCTTTCGGCGACTAAGCACCAACGGTTACGAGCAGGATGTTGAATACTACCAGAGAGCCGCTGCCGACGGCATGACTCCAGTCAGGGGTAACGCAGTACCTGCCCTTTGAGTTTCAGGGTGTCCGCTATCTGCGAATTGAGGGATTCCGCGCGCTTTTTGTCCACCTCAGGACCCACTCTCACGCGATAGAGGGATTTACTCCCCACCTTCACCTCTTCCACAAAGCTGTCGTATCCGCTCAGGCGAAGCTTGGCGAGTGCCTTTTCCGCATTCTCCTTGTCGGCGAAGCTACCCACCTGCACAACCCAGCCCGACGGAGTTTTAACCGGGCGCTTCTCGGCGGGCGGAGGCTTGGGAGCTGGTGGCGGTGCAGGTTTAGCCGCCTGAACGGGTTTCACTGCCTCAGTTGGCGTGGCAGGCTGCTCTGCGGGCTTGGTGGTCGGCACCGTCGATTCAGGCGCCTGTGTCGTTACCGGTGGCGGCGGGTCCGTATCCGCCGGTGTCATCGACTCCGCGGGCGGTAGTGCCGGGATCGGATCGGTCGGGGCAGGCGCGGACTCAGTTACCGCAGGCCGGCGACTATCCGGGTCGATCATGACCGACGGAGGCCTGACGGGAATATTCGACTCACGGATTCGCGGGCTGAGAACCGGCTCCTCCTCCACCAGCATGGGCACGAAGATCACTGCCAGGGATACCAGCACCACGGCCCCGGTGAGTCTTCTTTTTAGCGCGTCATCCATAAAGTTCAGTTAGATACATGCGAAATCCGGGAAAGTATATCAACAGTTTAGGGCGCTTTCGCCCAACCGTTTTCGATTTTTGCCGAAATGGCGGCAACCACAAGAAAGGAGCCAAATACCACCACCAGGTCATCGGGATCAGCATCCTCCAGCGCCGCATCGAATGCATCGTCGATGGTATCGCACTTTCTCGCCGTATCCAGATTTTTGCCCGCACGATCTGCCAGTGTCCATGCGTCCAGTCCCCGCTGCCCTTCCACCCTGCCCAGATACCAACGGTCGATACTTGCCGCCAACGGCGCCACCATGCCCTGAATGTCCTTGTCGTCCAGCGCACCGAAAACCGCGAAAAGCCGTCCACGGCGCTCAACCCGTTGCAGGTTCGCGGCGAGTGCGCATACAGCCTGGGGATTGTGGGCAACGTCCAGCACCAGTGTCGGTGAACCCGGGCGAACATCGAAACGCCCGGGAAGCCGGACCGAGAGCAGACCGGATCGTATCGCGCGTTGATCCACCGGCAGGGATTTTCCCAGCCGCTGTAGTCCGGCCAGCACCGCTGCGGCGTTTTGCAGCTGATGTCCACCCCGCAGGCTCGGCATTGGCAAGCCCAGTCGTTTGCCTTCGTGTGAGTGCCATTGCCATCCTGAAACCGACACCTCATAACGATAGTCGCGGCCGGGTATCCAAAGTGGCACATCGAGTGCCTCGGCAGCGTCCAACAGGGATCGGGGGGGATCCTCCGCCCCATAAACAGCGGAAACACCGCGACGGAAAATGCCCGCCTTCTCACGTCCGATCGACTCAAGATCATCACCCAGCCACTGGGTATGATCCAGGCCGATGGTGGTGACCAGCGCCAGGTCGGCATCCACCACGTTCACCGCGTCGAGGCGCCCTCCCAAGCCGACTTCGAGCACCGCCACATCCAGTGAGGCCCGGCAAAAAATCTCGAACGCCGCCAGGGTTCCAAACTCAAAATAGGTCAGTTCGGTGTCCTGCCGGGCATCCTCGACGCACTGGAAGGCGGCCATCAGACGTTTGTCGTCGACGGGTTCACCGTCAATGCAGATCCGCTCGTTGTAACGGGAAATATGGGGCGATGTATAGCACCCGACGCGATAGCCGGCCGCTCGCAATATTGCGTCAAACAGGGCGACGCAGGAGCCCTTGCCGTTGGTGCCGGCAACGGCGATGACCACCGGTGTCGAATTCAACCCGAGGCGCTGATGCACCCGACGAACCCGATCGAGACCGAGTTCGATCCGGGAGGGATGCAGCGTTTCCTGCCATTCCAGCCAGTCGGACAGCCGGCCGAATTTCATCGCATTGGGATCAGGCTGCCTTGCGGGTCAGCATGTCCAGTAACCGGTGGATGCGGTCACGCAGTTCGCGACGGTCGATGATCAGATCAATCGCACCGTGCTCCAGCAAGAACTCGCTCCGCTGGAAGCCCTCGGGCAGGGTTTCGCGCACGGTCTGCTCGATAACGCGAGGACCGGCAAAACCGATGAGCGCCCCCGGCTCGGCGGCATTGATGTCCCCCAACATGGCCAGACTGGCGGAAACACCGCCCATGGTGGGATCGGTCATTACCGAGATAAAAGGCACGCCTTGTTTGCGTAAACGGCCGAGAACCGCGCTGGTTTTCGCCATCTGCAACAGGGAAAACAAGGACTCCTGCATGCGAGCACCGCCGCTGGCGGAAAAACACACCAGCGGAATGCCCGCTTCCTGAGCCTCGCTGGCGGCACGAACGAATTTCTCACCCACGACGGAACCCATGGAACCACCCAGAAACGTGAATTCGAAGGCGACGACCACCAGATTCATGCCCTTGAGTTGTCCGCGCATCGCCACCAGTGCATCCTTCTCACCGGTCGCCTTTTGCGCCTGGGATATGCGGTCTTTGTACTTCTTGCTGTCCTTGAACTTAAGCGGATCCATGGCCTCGAGATCCGCTGCGATTTCCTGACGGTTCTCCGGGTCAAGGAATATTTCCAGACGACGGCGTGCATCGATACGCACATGGAAATCGCACTTCGGACAGACATCGAGATTTCGCTCCATTTCCGCCCGGTAGAGAATGGCGCCGCAGCCATCGCATTTGGTCCACAAACCTTCCGGAACCGCCTTCTTGCGACCGCCTTCCGTACGGATTCGGCTGGGCAGCAATTTTTCGAACCAACTCATTTAACTTTCTCCGGTCGACTCAAGCGGCAGCACTGGTGCCGTCGATGGCGGCCCTTAGACTGGACACGAACCGCGACAACTCCTCGGCGAGATCATCCGGCCGATCACCCAGGTCCTCCACACGCGTCACAATCGCGCTGCCGATAATCACGGCGTCCGCCAATCCGGCCATGTCTGCCGCCGTGCCGGCATCCTTAATGCCGAAACCAACCCCCACTGGCGATTTTGTATGGGCGCGAATTTCTTTCACCTTTTCACCCACCGAAGCAAGATCGAGATGGCCGGCACCCGTCACCCCCTTGAGCGAGACGTAATAGACGAAACCGCCACCGGCATCACAGATTCGCTGGATGCGTTGGGCATTGCTGGTGGGCGCCACCAGAAAAATCGGGTGTACGCCGGCGCCACGCAATGCGTCGAGGTAACCGCCGCCTTCCTCAGGCGGGCAATCCACCGTGAGAACGCCGTCTATCCCCACATCCGCGGCCCGCTTGGCGAAGGTGTCGTAGCCCATGATCTCCACCGGGTTGAGGTACCCCATCAATACCACGGGGGTGTCTGCGTCTTCGCGTCGAAAATCTTCGACCATACCCATCACAACACTCAGGGTCGTGCCATGTTCGAGGGCGCGCTCGGAGGCACGCTGAATCACCGGGCCGTCGGCCATAGGTCGGAAAACGGAACGCCCAACTCAATGATATCGGCACCACCCGCCACCAGGCTGTGCATCAGCCGCACAGTCTCCCCGGGGTTGGGATCACCCGCGGTAATAAAGGTGATCAGCGCCTTTCGCCCGGCGCTGAGCAGATTCGAAAAACGGTGGTCAATTCGGTTCATATCCTGATTCCGTCAAGGGCGGCTACCGTATGCATGGTTATCTGGAGATTCAGCCTTGATATTCAATATTGTAGATGTCGTAATTACTGTAGTTCCTATAGCGATTATAACTTGGGTGTTATTTTTATTTTTCAAACAAACTTTCAAAAAATATTTAGTTTCGAACATGATACTTGGAATTCAGTTTTGTGCTCATTTGGGTCATAGTCATTTGGAAAATAAATAACAACTTTAACACCTATTCTTACGAGATAAACTATCCCGTGTATCAACTATCGAAAGAGGAAGGAGCTAAAAAGATTGCATTAATTGCTGATGTAAGAATTACCTCAAGGAGCGGTCCTAGGAACAAATACAACTGTCATCAGATCTTCAACAGATTTTGTTGCTAACGATAAAATTTCAATTATTGATATAGATAAAAAAGGTGTTAATTATAAATATTTAACAGATGAACAATCTAAATCTGTGACTAATAAAATTAATGCAACTATCGTACAGAAAAAGGAAAATGAAATTCAAATACCAGCAACGTGGTTTCTTAATTTTAAACTCATTATTCATAATTGCATTTGCACCTTTATTCTCAAAATGGTGGGAAAGCAAATACAATACTAAACCAGCACATAAATATGCCATAGGTTTATTTTTCTTGGGTATCGGTTTTGCATTTTTGGCATTCGGATCTGCTGGAATACCACAAGGAGCAAAGACAGCCTCTATAAGTATGGTTTGGTTAATTTTCGCATATTTATTCCATACCTTAGGAGAGCTTTTGTTTCTCCTGTAGGTCTATCTTATGTTAGTAAATTGGTGCCTCCACGAATGTCGGTTTTATGTTCGGTGTTTGGTATTTGGCATTGGCAATTGGGAATAAAACATCTGGAAAAATGGGTGCTATGATCGATGATATTACAGCAAAATATGATATTTCTACATTTTTCTTAATTTTCACCTTCGTTCCAATAATTATCGGAATAATCGCATTATTGCTAAATCCTGTGTTAAAAAAATTGATGCACGGGGTGCGCTAGCCTAAACAACTCATTCGAGTTTCAGTACAAAGGCCCCCTGTTCGCCCGTGTAGTGAAAGGGAATTTTTTTCCGGTCGCAGGTCGCTGCCCATCGTTTTATATAACTACGATAATTACTGCCATCAGCGATCAATACCCCTGGGTGTAATGAGTCGATGACCCGTGCCAGATTAAGTTTTGGGGATTGGGTCAATAATACAAAATCAGGTATGCGCTTCCAACTCGGGAAACACGGCCGAACTATCAATGAATACACAATTACTTTCGTTCATAGCTAAAAGCATTTCCAAGGGGTCGATACGTTATGGTATCGATATTTTCCTTTATCACGTAATCAGCGATAATTCTTCGTTGATGCAGAACTGTCAGGAGGATAGATGCGTAAGATGTGCTCCGGATTGGTGCATCAAAATTGAATTCTTGGTTTGATGGGCTACTCCAAAGTTGTTCTTTATTTTGGGTTCTGTCGTTGTTTGTGCAACGACCAAATTTGTAGACAAATAATACTTACAAGCACCGAAGCGAATCTTTTGAAAGTGAAGGTATGAAATCATCCAAATCAATGCAATCAGGAGGGTATAGGTAAAACCATTTGAACGGAATCGAAAGGAATATTTTGAAAAATAAAGGCTTCTTGTTGTGCTATCCAATCGATGATCGTATTCATAGGAACCGATCAGTGAATTGTAAAGTGCCAATAAGACTATCCGGTGCCAAATTCAATAACACCAGTGCGATGACGATGAATACCCATGCCCAGTATCAGTCCTAAAAAGGGGACAATCAATAGATTCGACACAAAGAACAGTCCGGGAAATTGATGAAAATAATATAAACTGATCGGTAAGACCCCAACTTGGGCGGCAATGCTTACTGAAAGCAATTGCCATACTTTTTTAACCAACCATGGTTTTGGATTACCAGAATTTTTGCAAAAGGGGATATATCCAAACAATGGCAAAAACAGCAGCATAACTCATTTGGAACCCAACATTGAATAAAAGCATGGGATCGAATACGAGCAGAATGAAGAACATGGACAAGGCCAGGATATTGAACGTATTACTGGGCCTATTCAAGTATAGGGCATAGGCGACAAAACTGAACATGGTTACGGCCCGAACTACTGAAGCCGATAAACCGGCCAAAAAGGCAAACCCCCATAACAGGAGTACAATGAGCAATAAGTTTTAGGACCTTTCCTTTGGGGAGAAATTCCAACGGACGTAAAAGAAATTCCAAAAATAAGAGGAGAATACCGATATGTAGGCCGGATATCGCGAGGATATGAACAGCACCAGCTTTTTTAAAAGCGGTATATGTGGCTTCTGTAATATCATCCCTTTGGCCCAGAAACAAGGCTTGGATAATTCCGAACTCGTCCTCCCCGAAATTAGCTTGCTTTAATTGGGCACTGATTTTATCCCTTAATTGGGCGGTATAACCCTTGAGGGTTCTTGTGGGATGGTCATATCGAAGAAAATTATGCCTATTCAGATATAATTGATGGTAGACTCCTTGTTGTTCCAAATAGTTTTTATAGTTGAATTGGTGGGGATTCAATGGAGGGGATGATCTACTTTCTCCGTAAGAGCAATAAGTTCGTCATCAACCTGAAATTTTCCATAGATCGAGTCGATTGCCAGATTCAATATGATTCTTCCAGAGGCTTTTTTGGTTTGATAATGAGTAACTTCTGCGATAAAGCGATGCTGAGAATGACGTAGGTTTTAAAACTTCAATGATCTTCAATTTCCAGGTCTCTGGCCCATTTGATGTGATATGGGAATAATGGTCCGTTGCATTTTTTGGTTGGGCCAAGGCAAAAATCAGTATGCCAAGGAATATTGTAGTGCATGCGGCGATGATTCCGAAAGTCACGCCAATGGCCTTTTTTTGTTTAAAAAGGAGAATACCAAGAATCGATAACGAAACCAAGGTAAGTAGAAAAGGAAGTCGAATCCCGGTATTTATAAAGTACCCTGTAAGGATTCCCAATACCAAAAGTAGCGTTAGCTTTATGGGAATGAATTCCAGCAGCTTCATTTATAGAACGCGGGTTGCTTTAACAAAAGAATAATTCCAATACCCTTCCCTCAGTGACGAAACGATGACCCCCCTCGAAGTTGAGGCATGTATGAATTTGATCTCATCATTTTCGACTGCGACCACTAAGCCGACATGATTTATTTTTTTACCCCTGCGTGAGGTTTTAAAAAATAGGAGGTCACCTTTTTCAACCTGGTTTACACGTATGCGCTTTCCTTGGTTGGCCATTGCGGAAGAAACCCTTGGAAATGCAATATCATTTTCCTTAAAAGCAACATACAAAAGACCGGAGCAGTCCATACCTTTTTTTGTCGTGCCTCCATATTTATATCGTACCCCAGAGTACGTTAGGGCTGTATTGATGATGTCATTGACTTTCGATGACGATGAATGGGCATCCAGGCCATCGGTTCCCTCATAGCTTTCTTCAGAGCTTTGATTCTCTGGTGAGGCTTCAACGGTAATTTTACGCTCTTTGGCATATGTAGTTTTCTTTTTGGCAATACAACCGCCCAAAAAAATAAAGAGAATAATAAATGGGTATGTTCTTTTCATCCAAAGTTTGCAAATGGCCTTTGGATATCAAATTTAAGCATTTTCTACAATTAGCTCTGCAGCTTTGGCACTCGCACCTTTGCCTCCCAGCTTTTTTTCAAGTAGTTCATAGGCTTTCAGTTGATTTTCTCGGCTAGTGCCTTTTAGTATTTTAGCGAGTTCGTTTCTTAAGTTTTTGCTGTTCAGGTCGTTCTGGATCAATTCTTTGACCACTTCCTTTTCCATGACAAGGTTCACTAAGGAAATATACTCCAAAGTAATAATGCGTTTTGCGATTTGATAGGACAACCAACTGGCCTTATAACAAACCACCTGGGGAACTTTGAACAGTGCGGTTTCCAGGGTGGCTGTGCCACTAGTGACCAACGCTGCGTGGGCAATGCTCAAAAGCCCATAGGTTTTGTTCGCTACAAAACCAACATTGGAATCCTTTAAAAATGGGGTATAAAAACCATAATCCAAACTTGGGGCCCCGCCAATGACAAAATGGTATTCGGGAAAATACCCGGTTACGGATAACATAATCTGTAGCATTTTTTTAACTTCTTGTTTACGGCTTCCTGGTAAGAGGGCAATAATCGGTTTTCCGTTATCCAAATTGTTTTCTAGCCTAAAATTCTTCTCGTCGAAGTCATCCCGATTCTCGATGGCATCGATTAACGGATGGCCTACAAAATGTACAGGAAAGCCATGTTTTTTTTCGTAGAATGACTTTTCAAAAGGAAGAATGACATACATAGCATCGATATTCTTTTTTATCTTATGGATACGGCTTTCCCGGGAAGCCCAAATTTGTGGAGATATATAATAATTGGTTTTGTAATTTCGCGCTTTGGCCCATTCGGCGATTCTTAGGTTAAAGCCGGAAAAATCAATAAATATGATAACATCCGGATGATAAGCGCTAATATCTTTCTTGCAGAATTTGATATTCTTAAAAATTCTTCCCAGGTTCATGATCACTTCAAGAAAACCCATAAAGGCCATTTCCTTATAGTGTTTCACCAATGTACCGCCCGCTGCCTGCATAAGATCACCACCCCAGCATCTGATCTGGGCATCCGAATCATTTTGTTTCAATGCTTTGATTAAGATTGGCCCCATGAAGGTCTCCGGAGGCTTCCCCTGCGATAATGTAGTATTTCATTTTAAAACACCTTATAATATAGAATCACCAGTGCAGTAAGAAGCGTGGCGATCAAAACGCCTTTTGCCCGTTGATCTCTTCGTATTTTCAAAAATCCAAAAAAGACCACTAAATTCAAAATTGCCCCAAGGGCAAGCAAACTTCCCACATGTCCATGTTGTACGGCAGCTTCAAAGGTATCTGCAATGCCAAAATCCGAAAACAATAGGATATAGGCCAAAGTGCCGATAGTATTTGCGATAACGCCAACAATAAATCCAATGATAAGTTCTTTTTTAGTATTCATGGGTCAATTTTCAATTTCTAAGTTCAATTTTCAAGATGTTTTTCTATGATTTGTAACCATTACAAATCCCAAGCATTAAGTTCTTGTATGGCATGGTGTGCCGTTAGGTCGAATTGGGTGGGTACCACAGAAACATAGCCATTGGCGAGAGCCCATTCATCTGTATCCTCCCCTTTGTCCAAAAGCTCAAATTCGCCGGTCAGCCAATAGTACTCCTTTCCTCTGGGATTTGTACGTTTATCGAATTTTTCCTTCCAATTCGCCCGGGCTTGCCTGCATATTTTTATCCCTTTGGGCAATCCATTTTCCATTTTGGGTATGTTCACATTGAGCACCACCCCTTTAGGATACTTGTTTTTTAGTGCTTCACTTACGATACTTTTAATGGCTTCACCCGCATATCGAAATTGGCATCCCAGGCATAGTCGCATAACGAGAAACCAATGGCAGGTACACCCTCAATACCAGCTTCTATGGCAGCACTCATAGTACCTGAATAGATGACATTGATCGATGCATTGGACCCATGGTTTATGCCACTAATACAGATATCCGGTCTACGTTCCAATATTTCTTGAAGTGCCAGTTTAACACAATCTGCAGGGGTACCACTACAACTGTATTCCTCAAAAGAACCATCGGCATAGATCTATATCGACTTTCGATGAATATAGAGTATTGTCAACGGTAATAGCATGGCCCATCCCCGATTGTGGACTGTCAGGTGCCACCACAACGACCTTCCCAATTTCGGACATAAAACGAATCAAGGCCCTAAGTCCCGGAGCGGTAATTCCGTCATCATTGGTGACCAAGATCAGTGGTTTTTCCATAAAATATACTTTATTGGGCAAAAATACGTTTAAAAAAACAGATGTTCCCAAATGGCGTTTAACAAAAATTTAATGCCCGAGGCTTAAGTGCTGGCACGGTTTTTTCTGTATATTAGGGAATTGGATATACCCTTTGACAAGACAATGGGGAATCTATGATTATTAATTAGAAAGGATTAGTATTAAATAGCAAAGAATATTATATGAAAAGGAATCTAGCCTACGCCCTAATTGTAATGCTTGTTGCGGTCGCATCTTGCAGTTTTACCAAACAGTCTTTTGAGAATGATGACAAGGATAAATTGTTGTTAGACCTGATTACTTATGTATTGGAAAAAGGCCACTACGAACCCAAGGCATATCGATGATGATTTTTCAGTGCAAGTATTTGAGGATTTTATCGATGTTCTCGATCCCACAAAAAGATATTTCTTAGAGAGTGATATCATGGAGTTTGAAAAATATAAATTTCAAATCGATGACCAAATCAATAATACCGATATCACCTTTTTCAATGTGGTCTACGATCGCCTCATGGAACGAATGAAAGATGCAAAGAATATATATAAGGAAGTATTGGAGGTTCCATTTGATTATTCTTTAGAGGAAAGTATAAGTATTAAATATGAGGAGGAACCTTTCGCAGCGATCAAAAACAGAACTTAAAGAACGATGGAGAAAACAATTGAAGTATGCTACCTTGGGCACCTATGACTCCAAGCTGAATCAATCTGTCAAGCCGCCTAAAATCGCCAAAAGGGTATGAAGAATGAACAAGTTATAACGACCATAGAAGATCCCGGAACTGTAAAAGAAGAAGTTGCTAAGGCTATTAACACCGGAAGAAGCTGAAAAGGCGGCTAGGGAAAGCACAAAGAAAACCTTGGACGAATTTTTCGATTTCATAGACGATCTGGAGCGTAAGGATTGGTTTGTACAGTATATCAATACCATTGTAGATGAATTTGACCCACATACATTTTATTTTGCCCCTGATGACAAGGAGAAGTTCGATGTAAGTATGTCAGGTAAGTTCGAGGGTATTGGCGCACGCTTGCAAAAGAAACCCGAAGGGGCCAAGATTGTTGAGATTATTTCCGGGGGACCTGTTTGGAGGGACCAACGATTGGAAGTTGGGGATGAGATTATCAGAGTTGGCCAAGAAGGGGAGGACCCTATAGATATTGTAGGTATGCGATTGGATGACGCTATTAAATTGATAAAAGGGCCTGAAGGTACCGTAGTCGATTTAACCGTCAGAAAAGTCGATGGCTCAATCGAGGTCATCTCTTTGACCAGGGACGTTGTAGAACTGGAGGAATCATATGCCAAATCGGCGAATATCATTAAAGGGGACCAAAAATTCGGACTGATTAACCTACCTAAATTCTATGTCGATTTTAATGATTATTCAGAACGAAATGCGGCAACCGATGTTGCCAAGGAGGTTGAACGATTAAAACAGGAAGGTGCCGAAGGTTTAATTCTAGATCTTCGTGATAACGGTGGAGGTTCATTAAAAACAGTGGTTGAAATGGCCGGACTGTTCATTAAAGATGGTCCAATTGTACAAGTACGATCTAATGGAAAAGGAAAAGATGTTTATGATGATAAGGATGAGCGTATTCAGTGGGATGGTCCACTTGTAATCTTGGTCAATGAGCTTTCAGCCTCGGCTTCGGAAATTTTGGCCGCCGCCATGCAAGATTATAAACGCGCTATTGTAATCGGAAGTAAGCAAACCTTTGGTAAGGGAACCGTACAAAATGTAATCCCATTAGACAATATTGTTCGGAGCAATGAACATGGTGATTTGGGAGCCATTAAACTGACCACCCAGAAGTTTTATAGGATCAATGGTGGCTCTACTCAATTGGAAGGGGTTAAAAGTGATGTTGTGGTTCCCGATAAATACAGTTATATCGATTTGGGGGAACGAGATCAGTCGAACCCATTGAAATGGGATAAGATTTCCCCAGCAGAGTATAAGATTTGGGATGGTTATATCGATTATGATCAAACTATCGCAAATAGTAAAAAACGAATGGCAGAGAACAATCAAATAAAATTGATCGAAGAAAATGCCAAATGGATCAAAGAAGAGCAGGACGAGAATGTTATTTCATTGAATTATGACATTTATAAATCGGAAGAGAAGAAAGACAAGACCAAATCAGATTATTTCAAATCACTGACGGAATATGATTCCAAATTGACTTTCAAGTCGTTGAAGTATGAGGAGGAATTGTTTACACAAGATGTCGGATTTAAGGGAAAAAAGAGATCGGTGGCATAAAAATCTGGCCAAGGATGTCTATATTGAAGAGGCTGTAAATGTGTTGCAGGACATTAAAATCAACAATCTAAAGCAAGCTAAATTAGCTAGCTTAAAGGGATAGAACATTTAGTGCATAAAACTTGAATAAACCCTGCCCCTAAAAGGCAGGGTTTATTAATTGTATCTGTATAAGATCAAAACTTCGGGAAATGCGGACATACAAAGAACCATTGATAATGTCGCTGCTAATGTGGCTATAGTATTGGTATTTGGTCAATCGTCCAAACCAAGTCAAATAGCGTTTGATGCTCCATGTTAAAATAGACTATAAGTATCCCAATCGGCCTAAAAAGAAAAGTGCCCCGCATTTTAAAATGCGGGGCACTTCACCGTTCATAATCCTTAAACATCGGAAATTATACTTTCAAAGAATACTTTATTTCCTTTCAAACAAGGCTTCCATTTCCTCCAAGGTCTTCCCTTTGGTTTCAGGGATATATTTGTAAACAAATAAGATGATAATCACAATAAAGACCGAGAATAGAAAATAGGGTAGGGCATTGTTCCAAGTACCTCCATTCATAATCAATCTATTGGCATCACTCTCAACCACCATAGGAAAGGTTTGAGAGACAAAATAATTTGCCAACCACTGCGCGGCAACTGCGACTGCCATCGCCGCACTTCTTATCTTATTAGGGAATATTTCAGATAAAAGTACCCATACAATAGGACCCATCGACATGGCAAACGAACCGATGAAAATGAGGATTCCGATGAGACTAATGATACCTTCAGTAGTTGAAATGGTCGGTAGCCCGGCTGAATTCACACCTGCATAATCACTAAAATACAGTGTAAAGCCCATCAGTAAAAATCCGACTAGCATTCCAAAACCGCCAATGATCAATAAAGGTTTTCTACCCAATTTGTCAACCGTGAACATGGCTATAAACGTGAATAACAAGTTTACCGTTGCCAGCAAGATTTGTTGCAAGAGAACATCATCTTGTCCAAAACCAAGGGCTTGCTCAAAAATATCGGCACCGTAATATAGTACCGCATTTATTCCTGTAAATTGTTGCAATACGGATAATACCGTACCTATAATTACAATTGGAAGCATGGTCTTGTTGAATATCGAGGCTTTTTTCTTCAGTGCTTTCGGCTTTAATATTGTCACTTATTTCCTTAATTTCCTTAGCTGCAATTTCCTCACCATGTATTCTAATCAATATATTTGCGGCTTCATCTTCTCTTCCCTTGATCATTAGCCAACGTGGACTCTTGGGTACAAAGAACAACAAGACCAAGAAAAGACCGGCTGGCACCAATTCTGACCAGAACATATTTCGCCATCCAAAAGCGATATTCTCGCTCTCACTTAAATCTGACCCTATAAAATAGGTGACCAAGAAAACTACGAAGAAGCCGATTACCACGGCCAATTGATAAAACGTTACTAGTATTCCCCTATTTTTTGCCGGTGCAATCTCAGCGATATACATCGGAGCGTTCATTGATGCAATACCAATGGCAACCCCACCAATAAGCCTAAAAATGACCAATAAGGTGGTTGATTCTGGCAACATACTAGGTAAACCTGACCCCCATGCTGAAATTGTAAAAAGGATGGCGGCAATGATCAAGGAATTTTTTCGACCGATGGCCTTACTTATAAGACCTGCTGAGGCTGCACCAGCCAAGGCTCCCAATAGGGCGCTACTTACAATAAAACCTTTTAGGGCTCCAGTAAGTTCAAAATATTTTGAAAAGTAGAATTGCGTGCCATTGATTACGCCTGTATCATAACCAAACAACAATCCCCCAAGGGTGATCACTATGGTTATAAAATAAATATTGATTTTTTTGGTTGATGTTTTACCCATGGTTTAATTGGTTTAAGTTATTTTGTTAATCAGCATTGCCTGTCATCAAACGAAAGCGCATTTGCAGGCACAATAAGGGCAGGTCATTTAGATCTGCCTAGGCCCTTACTCATGCGCATCATACCAAACTAGGTTATTTGCTTGGAATAAGGTAATATTTCACTATTACTATTCAGTAAAAAAAATAATCTTCCAAAGATACTTTTTTGTTCTGGAACAGACCTCGGGATTCCCTTAAAATTTTATGCCATAATTCTGAGGACAATATTCGGGAATAATCATAAAAATAAGCACTAGATTTCGATAGTGAACAATTTACCTATCGAAGGTAATCGCAAGAAACCGCTTTTTTAAACCCTTGGTCTTAATAATAACTGCTTCAATATATCAAAAACAACCAAAGCTCTAAGAGGTGAATTATAGATGGTTATCACCATAATGTATTTTATTTCCCTTTTTCCTTCGAAGTTTCCAATTTCAATGATTCTGAATTAATACAATACCGTAATCCACTTGGTTCCGGTCCATCAGGGAAGACGTGTCCCAAATGGGCATCACAGGTATTGCACATAACCTCGACCCGAATCATACCATAGCTACTGTCTTTTTCGTATTTGATCGCATTTGCCGTAACCGGTTGTGTAAAGCTAGGCCAGCCAGTGCCGGATTCAAATTTTATTGTAGAATCAAATAGTGGGGTGTCACAACATACGCAGTTATATTGGCCTGCTTCGTGAACACTACATAGTGCACCTGAATGAGGTGCCTCGGTGCCTTTTTCCCGGGTAATCCTAAATTGTTCAGGACTTAACAAATCGCGCCATTGCGCATCGGTTTTTTCAACCCTTTGATCGGGCTTAGGGTTACCTTTTACTGTATAATTAATGACATCTTTCCAAGTTAGCATGTTTGTCCTTTCCTTTTTATTGAATTGATTTAAGTTCGGTAAACTATTGTAATCTATTAAGTTTAAAAATCTTTGTTTAGTCCTTCTAATAGTATAGACCTTACAACCTCCAAAATATGATTTGAACCTAAATTAATCTATTTTTGGCCAGTGGACAAAAGGAAAAAAAATAGAATCCTATATACTGTTTTATTAGTACTGTGTATTATTGGCTTTTGGTGGTTCGAAAACTTTTATACTCCTGACACCTATACTTCGACGAGTGACGATGGATTTGAATCCACTATACCCTCTTATCTATTGCCCAGTTCATCGACAGGTGACATTGTAATCCATGATCATTTTATGCTATCCTATAACGAGCCTTTTGAACAGGCTGAATGGGTGGCGTATAGGCTTAAAAAGAGCCATTTGACCTTTGATGATCGAAAACGACCCTATTTTATTGAGGACCCTAAGGTGAAAACCAAATCTGCAGATTGGCGTAATTATAAAGGGTCTGGTTTTGACCGGGGACATTTATGCCCTGCAGGGGATCGCCGTTTCTCTGAATATGCATATAATGAAACTTTCTATACCAGTAATATTAGTCCACAAAATCGGGAATTCAATGCAGGGATTTGGAATCGGTTGGAAATCCAGGTAAGACGATGGGCAAAACGTTATGGGGACCTTATATGTGGTTACTGGGGGCGTTTTGGACAATGGACTTGAAGAAATTGGTGAAGAAGATGTTGATGTGCCCAATTATTTTTATAAAATTATAGCGAAGGGGAACCAAAAGAACCTCAAGGTTATCGCCTTTTTAATGCGCAATGAAGAAAGTGCGGAGCCTTTGCACCATTTCGTTGTGCCTGTAGACCGAGTTGAGCAGGTTACTGGTCTGGATTTTTTTGAGGAATTACCGGATTTGGAAGAAGCTAAATTGGAAAGTGTATCTACCTTGGCCGGATGGAAGTTTTAAAATCCTTCTTTCAATCTGTTCGAATCTAGCTTTAAGAAGAACAAACAATAATATGGTAAAAAAGAGCAGACCTGAGCCCCCATAACTAAAAAACGGTAGAGGTATTCCAATGGTGGGCAAAACACCTATTACCATGCCTATGTTGATAAAGTAATGGATGAATAGAATAGAAATTACACCGTATCCATACATTCGCTGAAAATGGATTCTTTTGCCTTTCGGCCAAGAAGACCAATCTTAAAAATAAAAAGGTAAAAAGAAGAATTACGGTTGCGGTACCTACGAATCCCCATTCTTCACCGACGGTACTAAAAATATAATCTGTGTGTTGTTCAGGCACAAAATCACCTTTGGTCCGTGTGCCTTCCAAGAACCCTTTTCCAAAAAAACCACCAGATTCTATGGCTTTTTCAGATTGATAGGTATTGTACCCAATGGTCTTTCGTATTTGTTCCAGTTTTTGCGGATCTTTTTCAAGACGTAACCACAGACTAAAACGATCTCTGTGCCTTTGTTCAAAAACATTGTTAAATACAAAATCAACGGATAGTGAAAACAAAATGGTAGCCACTGCGACCGATATCAAAGGAAAAACAGGGACTTTAAAAGTCTTTTTCTTTAGCAGAAAGAAAATGACGATGAGTAGGCCTAAAATAATCGCCACCCATATGGTGCCAAACATCAAAGTCGCAATAAATACCACTATGGTCAATAACCCAATGACCAAATAAGATAGTGGAAGACCTTCCCTAAAAATCACAAACAAGAGCGCGAAAAAAACCAGGGCACTACCTGGATCGGGTTGGGGAACGATTAATATTGCCGGTAATAAAATGATACCCAGGGCAAAGAGTTGATCCTTTCGTCTTTTGATGTCTGTTTGAATATCACTTAAGAATTTTGCTAAGGCCAGGGCAGTAGCGACTTTGGCAAATTCGGAAGGTTGTAGGTTAAAAAATCCCAAATTATACCATGAGGTTGCACCGGCGATAGTCTTACCAAAGACAAAAAGCCCAATAACAAGACTATGGCAATCACATACAATAAGCTTGAGAACCGTTCATAGAAGTTGGCCTCAAGAGCCATAATAAGGATAATGGCCAGAATACTTACTCCAAAAAAGAACAATTGTTTTCCATGTAAGGAGGAAAAATTGAAAATGGATGGGTCGGTATCGGTAAAGGTACTTGAATAGATGTTTACCCAGCCTATGACCACTAAAGCGATATAAATGAAAATGGTAAGCCAATCAATACGTTTAAAGAGACTTTTACCAGACATACTCGTTTATCTTGAATTCCTCACCACTATAGGGTTTTGCGTATTCATGTTCCAAGGTTTTCTCTAACATCCTTTTTTCCAGATCTTTCCGGGTAATTTCACCTTTGATATATTTTTCAATCATTAAAGACGCAATATGTCCGGCATAGCGCGATCCATAATATCCGTTTTCAATATAGACGGCTATCGCTATTTTAGGTTTGTTCACAGGAGCAAACGCCACAAAAACAGAATGGTCGGTCAATTGGGTTTTAACACTGTCTATTACTGTGAAATTTTCCACAGTCCCGGTTTTGCCAGCGATTTCAATGCCGGGGATCTGCACCCATCTTGCGGTGCCACGACTGATATACTTCGGCCATACCTTGTATTACGGGTTCAAAATGTTTGCGATCTATGGTGGTTTGTTTCAATTCTGTGAATTCTGGAATCGTAATTTCCTTGCCATCGACTTTCTTAAGAATATGCGGTGTAAAATAATGACCACGATTTGCAATGGCCGCCGTCATATTGGCCAATTGTATTGGAGTTACCGCGACTTCCCCTTGCCCGATGGAATTTGAAATAATGAATGAGGAACTCCATCGGTTGTCTCCATACCATTTGTCATAATATTCCTTGGAAGGTATGCGCCTGGTCTTCCCGTATGTAAGTCAGATCCCAAGAAACCGCCCAGGCCAAAACTTCTCATGTGTTTTTCCCAAACATCCATGGCCTCATCGGTAGTTTCGAATTTATCGTATATTTTTCTGAAAGTTCCTGCAAAATAGGCATTACACGATTTGTAAATGCCCACATTCAAATCGCGGACTCCTCCTCCGCAGTGACATCCGCGTTTAGTTTTACCTACATAAAAACCATTATAGCATTTCATTTTGGTTTCGGGTGTGATAACGCCTTCTTGAAGGCAATCAATGCATTTAAGGTCTTAAAAGGCGAGCCCGGGGAGGCTTCGGCCAAAATAGAACGATCCCATGTCGGATTTGCGATGGAATCATATATAAAGTACTGTATAGTTCTTGGAACGTTTTCGACCTACAAGAAGTGAAGGGTCATAAGTTGGCCCTGAAATCATGGACAATAATTTCCCCAGTGGAAGGTTCGATGGCGACGATGCCCCCACGTTTGCCATGCATGAGCAGTTCTCCGTACTCCTGAAGATCCTTGTCAATGGTAATATTGATTTCCTTTCCTTGTTCAGGTAGGGTATCCAAGGCGCCATCTTTATAAGGCCCAATATCCCTATTGAATCGATCTTTTTGAATATATTGCACCCCTTTTTTACCTCTTAAGGTGTCTTCATAGGTTTTTTCAACTCCGGTTCTTCCTTTGAGCTCTCCTTGAACATAATAAGGATTTTCTGCCAAATCCCGTTCATTGACTTCACTGATATACCCAAGGACGTTTGCGGCACTTTTAGTATCATAATAGCGTAATGATCTTTTTTGGATATAAAAACCTTCAAAATGCCGCATTTTTTCCTGAAGCTTGGCATAGTCTTCTTTTGATAGTTGCGGTACCAATACAGAGGGTAATCTGTGGAGAATATACTCTGGCTTTTTTAATTTTTAGATAAAAATTTCCTTGTCAATACCTAATAGGTTGACAAAATTCCAAAGTATCCAATGGCTTTACCTCCCTGGGAATGACCATGACATCATAAGCTGGATCATTACCCACCAATAATTTGCCATTTCGATCATAAATATAACCTCTTTCAGGATAGTCATAAATAGCTTTTATCGCCGGATCTTCCAGAACCTGATTGGGGAAAAACTGAATATCTGCAAATAGGAGAGCCTGCCGATAAAGGTTATTCCTATTCAGATAATAGATGATAGAAGATAATAGAAAATATTTTTCATTTCATTGATTCATTAAATATTCAATATGTTCACTAAATGATTATTCTTTTTTTGACACTAAATAGTGAACTGAACAATAAACAAATATTATGAGCAGGCTCAATGGCCAAAACTTTTTTCAAAATTAACAACAAATTGGCAAAACTGAAAATTTCGAGCGTAAAAAACACCAAATGGTGTACTAATATTAATAACGCCAAAAATGTAAATTGTTGTGCCTTAGTACTATTACTTAACTTAAAACTTTGAAATTCATAATTAACCCCAAAAACAAAACGCATTATAGTCGGTCTCAAATAGGCGATGGTAACGGTAGCTGCGGCATGAAGGGCCATAGTATCTGAAAAGAAGTCGATACGAAAGCCCAAGTAGAAAACTTAATCCTAAAAACGCGGGCCTATTTTCTTTATAGGGTACCAATACAAAAACAGAATATAGACCATGGGGTTGATAAATCCAAAAAAATTAAGCCTATTGAAAACCAATACTTGAACCAAGAACCAGCAGTACAAAGCGAATTATATTGATGAAAAGGACCCTTATTGTTCATTATGTGGTTTTGCTTCCAATTCTTGTATTTCCTCCCGATTTAAATTATTAATGATATATACATTCTTAATATTGGTCATATCGTTAAATAGCTCTACATCTATCCGATAAAAACTCTTGGCAATGTCCAAATCGAATTTTTTAATGGTTCCTATAGGAATATTCTCGGGAAAAATACTGCTCATGGCTCCTGTTACAATAGTGTCTCCCACATTTAAAGGCACCAAACGGGGAATGTCTATCAATTGAACCACATTATAGGCTTTGGCATCCCAAACCAAGGAACCAAAATGATTGGTATTCTTAATTTTGGCATTGATATTCGATTTTGTGTTAAGGATACTTTGTACCGTTGCAAATTTGTTGGAGGTATTTTCAACAATACCCAAAATGCCTTGGACGGTAATGACACCCATATCCTGTTTTACACTATCTTTTTTGCCACGATCTATGGTAATGTAATTTCTTATGATTGGCATAGCTATTTTTAATTACCTGCCCTGAAGCAACGGTATAGCCATTATTGTGGAATCCAATTCTATGAGGAATCTGGATTCTATATTAAGTAACATATTGCGTAAGTCTTTGTTTTCCTTGAGCAATTTTTCGTTTTCCTCATCAGATCGAAATAGGTGGTAATACCTTGGGTATGCCAAAGATATTCCCCGTTATCCAATTTGAAGAATTGAAAAACCTAGATTGATGGTAATGAATGGGATTGAACGGTAAACGCCAACGAGATAATCAACAATAAGATATAAAGCAGAAAATTCTTATATCGAATTATAAAGTTTATTATCTGCTGCATTCACTTTTTATTTTGTGAAGCCGATAAAGGTATTTTCTATTTTTAAAAAACCTCCAACGTACCTAGGAAACTAATTTGTCGTATGAGGACTTTATTTGATTAAAATGTTCTTGTAGCGTTCTAGATTTTTCAACGCAATTCCGGTACCCCTAACAACTGCTCTTAATGGATCTTCTGCGATGTATACTGGTAAATCGGTTTTTTGTGAAAGCCTTCTGTCCAAGTCCTCGCAACATAGATCCTCCCCCAGCAAGGTAGATACCCGTATTATATATGTCGGCGGCCAATTCCGGAGGGGTTTGCGATAAGGTTTCCATAACAGCATCCTCGACCCTTAGAATCGATTTGTCCAATGCTTTGGCAATTTCCCTATAGGAAATTTGTACCTGCTTTGGTTTACCGGTTAATAAGATCACGTCCTTGAACCGATTTATCATCCGGAGGGGTTTGAAGATCTTCAGTCGCCGAACCTATTTCAATTTTTATATTTTCTGCCGTTGCTTTCCCCGACATAAAGGTTGTGCTGGGTTCGCATGTAATAAATGATGTCGTTGGTGAATACATCCCCTGCAATTTTTACCGATTTATCACAAACGATTCCACCAAGGGCGATAACAGCAATTTCAGTGGTACCACCCCCAATATCAACGATCATGTTTCCTTTGGGCTGCATAATATCAAGGCCAATACCAATTGCGGCCGCCATAGGTTCATGTATCAAATATACTTCTTTGCCATTCACACGTTCGGCCGATTCCTTAACGGCTCGCATTTCAACTTCGGTAATTCCGGAAGGAATACAAATAACCATTCGCAATGCTGGTGGAAACCATTTTTTCTTTAAGGCAGGGATGTTCTTGATGAACATATTGATCATCTTTTCAGATGCATCAAAATCTGCAATAACCCCATCTTTCAAGGGTCTAATGGTCTTTATGTTTTCATGGGTTTTTCCTTGCATCATGCTGGCTTCCTTCCCAACTGCAATGATTTTTCCAGTAATACGATCTCTGGCAACAATGGACGGACTGTCAACAACGACTTTGTCATCGTGAATGATGAGGGTATTTGCCGTACCTAAGTCAATAGCAATTTCCTCGGTTAAGAAATCAAAAAATCCCATTATATGTTATGTTTGGTTTCGAGTTAAAGGTGCATTTCATCGACAAAAGTAGTAAAATTAATGCTTAAAATGACGTGTGCCCGTCATTACCATCGCAATATTATTTTCATTGCAATAATCGATACTCAGTTGGTCCTTTATAGAACCTCCTGGCTGTATAACGCATGTAATACCACTTTTATGCGCAATTTCCACACAATCGGGAAAAGGGAAAAACGCATCACTGGCCATAACGGCCCCATTAAGGTCAAAATTGAAATGATTTTGCTTTGTGAATTGCTTGGTTCAGGGCATCTACGCGTGAGGTCTGTCCTGTGCCGCTTGCACATAATTGTTTGTTTTTGGCCAATACAATGGTGTTACTTTTTGTGTGCTTACACAATTTAGAAGCAAAAATCAGATCTTCCAGTTCCTTTGAGGAAGGTTCTTTGTTGGTCACATAGTTCAAATCGGCCACCGTATCGGTTTTATGATCTTTGTCTTGGACCAAAATACCATTCAAACATGTTCTACAATGGTTTCGGGTAAATCAACTTCCTTTTGAATCAATATGATCCTGTTTTTCTTTCCTTTTAGAATTTCCAAAGCCTCGTCAGAATAGCTTGGGGCAATGACCACTTCACAGAAAAGTGTATGGATTTCTTTGGCTGTGGGTTTATCAATTTCAACATTGCTGATCAAGATACCCCCAAAAGCGGAAACAGGGTCACCGGCAAGGGCGTCTACATAGGCCTGGTGAATGGTCTTTCGGGTGGCCAGACCACAGGCATTGTTATGTTTTAAAATAGCGAAGGTTGGGTCCTCTTTTCAAATTCGTTCATCAAGTTCACCGCTGCATCAACATCCAATAGGTTGTTGTATGATAGCTCTTTGCCATGTAGTTTTGTGAACATGGCATCAAAATCACCAAAGAAAAACCCTTTTTGATGCGGGTTTTCGCCGTACCGTAAAATCTGCCCTTTGGTCTCACTGATTTTTAATACCGGTTCTCTTGTGTTTTTGATTGAAATAGTTGAAAATTGCCGTATCGTAATGGGAGGAAACATTAAAGGCTTTAGTGGCAAATTTTCTACGTTCTTCCAATGTGGTACTTCCATTTCCCTGAAGAAATGATGTCCAATACTTCACCATAATCTTCCATAGAAGAAACACAAAGCACATCTTTATAATTTTTTGCTGCGGCGCGGATCAAGGAAATGCCACCTATATCTATTTTTTCAATGATATCCTGCTCCGAAGCCCACTTGCAACGGTTTTTTCAAAAGGATAGAGGTCTACAATGACGATATCCAATTGAGGAATTTCAAATTCTTCCAGCTGGGCTATATCACCCTCATGGTCCTGACGGTTCAAAATTCCTCCAAAAACTTTGGGATGTAGGGTTTTTACCCTTCCTCCTAGGATAGAAGGATAACTGGTCACCTCTTCAACGGGCACAACATCAATACCCAAATCCTTAATGAATTTTTCAGTACCACCTGTGGAATAGATGGTAATACCAAGTTCATTGAATTTTTTAACGATGGGTTCAAGACCATCTTTATGAAATACGGAAATTAGTGCTGAGGTGGCTTTTTTGGTGCTCATTATAGGTTGCTGGAATTATGTTTATTAGCAAACAAAAGTAATTTTTTTGGGATTAATAATTGACGTAGGTTATCAACAAAAGAACTAAAGTTTTAACCAAAATTATTCAACCGTTGCACCTCTGGTCACTTCTAGGACTTTAAAACACCTTACCTATGTGTTTCATGGATTACTTTCTGACATAGTCTCGGTCATGGTTTACCTGAATATGGCCTCTCGATCATTCGATGATATGGTTGATGTGTATTCAAATGAATTTAGCAACGATGGCAGTGACATATTCCAGTAGTTTTTCATCCTCTTCCGTAAAAGGGTCCGCCGTATTGGAATCGATATCGATTTGACCAATGTTTTTACCATGGATAAATATAGGCACAACGATTTCCGCTTTTACATTTAGGCTACACGCAATGTAATTATCTTGTGCTTGTACATCGGGCACAACGAAGTTTTGATTGCTCAATGCCACTTGGCCGCAAATACCTTTACCAAAGGGAATTATTGTATGGTCAGTGGGCGCACCCGCATAGGGGCCAAGTATCAATTCATCCTTATCGCCATTATGAAAATAAAATCCTACCCAATCATAATAAGGGACATTTTCTTTCAATAATTCACATATGCCTTGTAATAGTTCCTCCTTTTTTTTGGTCTGATTCGAAAGTAGTGCGTTGATTTTTGGTCGTAGGTCTCTTAACATCGTTTTTTTGGGACTAAGATATTAAATTACGATTTTAATTTTTACAATGAATTCATGTAGCAATTTTAAGACTTAAATTTCGTTAATTATGCGACCTGGGAAATCGGCCCAATGCAAATATTTGTATTTTTACAATTGTGAAAGAACTGGCCCACAAAATAGCATCTATTTCAATGGTATTGTTGCTTTTGGCATCGACGACCTCATGGAAAGTTGAAAAACATTTTTGCATGGGGCACTTAATAGATATAGCCTTCTTTTCATCTGCTCAGGATTGTGGTATGACCATGAATATGGATTCAAATAGATCAAATAAATCGGAGAATTCATGTTGTAGCAATGAAATTATAGTTATCGATGGTCAGGATGACCTGAAATTATCAATTAATGATTTGGATCTTGAGCAGCAATTGTTCCTTGTTGCCTTCACGAATTCCTATATTGATTTGTTCATTGGATTAAAGGAACAAGTGGTTCCAAGTGAGCAGTATCCACCTCCTCTATTGGTCAAGGATATTTATGTGCTTGACCAGGTTTTCTTAATTTGATTTAGTTTTTTATTGTATTTCTCGAAGCGTGTTTTTTAGGAAATGGATAATGTTTTCGGTTAAGTCGAAAATTTGAATTAAATCAAATAAAATCATGATAAAATTTAAAATACTGCTTTATATAAGCTTGCTTCCATTGATATCGATTTCCCAGGAAAAGGTCGAGGGCATGGTAATGCAAGCTGATTCCACAGACGAACGGCAAGGTCTTGCAGGCGCAAGTGTATATTGGATGGATTCCCAATTAGGAACTATTACCAAGGAAGATGGGACTTTTACCATTCCATTTTCCGAGAAATATGACCAATTGATTATCAGTTATGTAGGTTTCGAATCGGATACATTGACCATTAGGGCTCCGCAAAAGGTTTTACATCGGTTGCGGCCATCAAACACTTTGGATGAGGTTGTGGTTTCCCAAGAACGTGATGCGATGCAGAAAACGTATTTCAGTGCACAGAATGTGGTTGTGGTCAATAGCGCTGAATTGTTAAAAGCGGCTTGTTGTAATCTATCAGAAAGTTTTGAAACCAATCCGGCAATTGACGTGAATTTTTCGGATGCCCTCACCGGGACCAAGCAGATACAAATGCTGGGGCTAACGAGTCCGTATCTTATGATTACCCAAGAAAATATCCCTATGGTTCGTGGTGCCTCCCAGGCTTTTGGGCTTACATTCACACCTGGTACTTGGGTAGAGAGTATCCAGATAACAAAGGGGGCAGGTAGTGTGGTCAATGGGTACGAAAGTATATCAGGACAGATTAATACCGAGCTTGTAAAGCCCTTTACAGATAAGGCTATTTTTATAAATGGCTATGCCAATATCAATGGTAGATTGGAACTCAATACCCACTTGAATAGAAAGTTGACCGACACCTGGAGTTCAGGTTTGTATGTACATGCCAACCGCAGGGATCGTAAGGAAGATAACAATAAAGATGGATTCTTGGATGCACCACTGGCGAATCAGATTAATATTATGAACCGATGGCAATACCAGAACCCTAGAACCGGATGGGTCAGTTTTATCAATATAAGGTTTCTAAATGATGAAAAACAAGTAGGACAGACTGATTTTGATCCTTCCATACATAAGTTTACAACGCAGGTATGGGGTAGCGAAATCAATACGCGCCGTTTTGATTCTTCCTTAAAATTAGGCTATGTTTTTCCTGAATTGCCTTTTCAAAGCTTTGGGTTTCAGGCTTCTTACAGCCACCACAAACAGGATTCATATTTTGGATTCAACCGCTATGACATCACCCATAAAAGCATGTATTCCAACCTAATTTTCAATTCGATAATAGGGGATACCCAGAACAAATTTAAAACCGGGGTAACATTGGCCTATGACGTTTATGATGAATTGGTCAAATCCCAGAGTTTTGATAGGGACGACAATTCCTTAGGGGCCTTTTTTGAATATAGTTTTGATAATTTGGAGAAATTGAATCTTACGGCTGGTCTACGTATAGATACCCATAATCGATTGGGAACCTTTATTACGCCAAGATTTCACTTGCGGTATACCCCTTGGGAAAAAGCAAGTTTAAGGGGGTCGTTCGGTCGAGGCAAACGGGCGGCAAATATCTATGCGGAAAACCAACAATTGTTCGGTTCTTCCAGGCAGATACGCTTAGAGGATGAAGGAGGTACGGTATATGGATTGGATCCTGAAGATGCGTGGAATTATGGGGTCAGTTTTTTACAAGGTTTCAATTTGTTCGAACGTAGGGGTAATGTGTCGGTGGATTATTATCGGACGGATTTCAAAAACCAGATCGTAGTAGATTGGGAAAACCCAAGAGAAATTTCATTTTATAATTTAGTAGGAAAAAGTGAGGCGAATAGTTTTCAATTGGAAGTGAATTACGAGGTCTTAAAAAATTTGGATTTGCGAACCGCGTACAAATATTACGCTGTGCAGACCGATTATAAAGCAGGTCGTTTGCAGAAGCCCTTGCAGGCCAAACACCGTTTTTTCGTAAACTTGGGTTATGAAACAACGACTAAGGAAGATGGCTCCCAATGGCGTTTTGATTATACCCTGCATACCTTAGGGGAACAACGATTGCCAAACACCTCAATAAATCCAATGGATTATCAATTGGAAGCCTATGTTAATCCTTACAGTTTAATGAATGCCCAAGTCACCAAAGTTTTCAATAAAAATTTTGAGGTATATGTAGGGGGGGAGAATTTAAGTGAT
>CAWGBV010000020.1:0-19435 GCA_963820915.1 uncultured Gammaproteobacteria bacterium
GGCAACCCGGCGTGAAAACGGTGTTACCTTTTTCATCAACGCCGTGGAGTTGAAAAACATTCTTTGCCAAGTCGATGCCAATGGTTGTAGCGTTCATTTTGGACCCTCCTTCTTTACCGATGGATTCACGCAAACCCATCGTGGCCCACTACGAGGCCGGGTTGAAGAGGGATGGGTCCATTCCATTTGTTAGGTTGGGGATTGTGCAGTAACTATAGCAGTATCATACCCGTCTGACCGGCTTTGTGATTTGAGGCCAGAGACTGTATTTTTTCCCCGGCGGATGATGCTCGTTCAGCCGCAAAGCCTGATTGTTGAGGAATTCAGAAAACTTATGCCAAGCCCGGTTCCATGTATTTTCGGTGAAGTGCTTTACGATAATTTCCCAGGTGGGGAGCGTGTCCTCGGAGGTGCTCCGTCACAACGTTCCCTCGCGTCTTCAGGCATTCGGGGCAACCCCAAGATTTTCAGCCGGGTGGGTGAGGATGATGAAGGCCGGAGTATTCTCCAGGCGATGAAAGCATGGGGTATGGATACCACCCATGTGGGCACCGACAACGCACATGACAGCGGGCGGGTGGAGGTTCAATTCAACGACAATGAGCCCAGTTACCACATCGTTCCGGACTGTGCTTACGACCACATTAGCGTGTCTGGGGAAAGCGTCGGGAGCTGCGGCCTTCTCTATCATGGAACCCTGGCGTTACGTAACAGCGTGTCACGCGATCTCTTGCCAGGTTGAAAAAAGAAGACCTGCCGATGGTATTTCTCGACGTCAACCTGCGAGATCCATGGTGGAGCACCGAATTGGTTGAGGCCAGTTTGAATGTCGCCCTTGGGTCAAGCTCAATGAACATGAACTCGATCGCCTCCATGGGACGGGCGGGGGTCCATTGGAGTCACGCGCCGTAAGGTTTCTCCAGCATCACGCCTTGAAGACCTTGGTGGTTACCCGGGGATCGCGTGGCGCGGTGGCATTTTCGGATGATGGCGACGCCGTTGAAGTAATTCCGTCCCGGACACTGGAAGTTGTGGATACCGTTGGCGCCGGTGATGCTTTCACCTCGATATTGATACTCGGAATCCTTGAAGGATGGCCTCTGAAAACAACCATGAAAAGAGCCCAGCAGTTCGCCGAAAAGGTAGTCGGCCAGCAGGGTGCCACTCAACGTGACCGGTCCTTGTATGCAGCGCTATGCAATGACTGGGGATGGGGCGTGAAGTAACGATGGTGAACAAGATCCATGTATGAACAGATTGCTCATTCCGAGCTGAACGAGATTCTCGACCAGCTGAAACCTGGTATTCGCAAGAAGGACCTCCGGCATTTTTATACGCGCCTTGGAGCGAATTTCTACGCGATTTATTCGCTGTTTTCCCTGCTTTACGGAAACCGGGATGATTTCAGGGCCCAACTGCTAAAACTTGTTGAGGTGCTGGCTACCCAGTACATAAAGCGACCGGTCCAGTTAAAAAATATCGATATCGATCGTGAAAAAAATCACAATTGGTTTCTGAGTCAGGAATGGGTTGGGATGGCTTTGTACACGGATGGATTTGCCGGCAACCTGAATGGCCTGCAGTCGCACCTTCCCTATCTGCAGGAACTGGGTGTGAACATGGTGCATGTCATGCCGATACTGGAATGTCCGGCAGGTGCCAGCGACGGGGGATACGCGGTCAGCAATTTTCGCGACATCGATTCGCGTTTCGGCACCCTCGACGACCTGGATTCGCTGGCTTCTTCAATGAGGCAGCGTGGAATGCTGCTTACACTTGATGTGGTGCTGAATCACACCTCAAATGAACACGAGTGGGCGAAACGCGCCCGTACCGGAGATGTCGAATACCAGGATTACTATTACATTTTCGACGATCGCAACATCCCCGATATGTTCGAGGAGACCATGCCCGAAATCTTCCCGGAAACCGCACCAGGCAATTTCACCTGGGATGAGGAAATGGGGAAGTGGGTAATGACTGTATTCAACGATTATCAGTGGGATCTTGATTACAGTAATCCGAGCGTTTTTATCGAGATGCTCGACATAATTCTCTACTGGGCCAATCATGGCGCGGACATTGTGCGTCTCGACGCTGTCGCATTTCTTTGGAAAAAGATAGGCACCACATCTCAAAACGAGCGGGAAGCCCATCTTGTCCTGCAATTGATGAAGGATTGTTGCCAGGTAACTGCGCCCGGGGTGCTGTTTATCGCCGAGGCCATCGTCGCACCATTGGAGATCATCAAGTATTTCGGTGAGGATGCGGTCATCGCGAAGGAGTGCGAAATCGCCTACAACGCAACCTTTATGGCCTTGCTATGGGATGCGGTCGCCACCAAGAATGCACAACTACTCAGTCTCGCCATCCGCAACCTGCCCACCAAACTGGATCGTGCCACCTGGCTGAACTACATACGGTGTCATGACGATATAGGGTTGGGATACGACGATGCCGATATACGTTCAGCGGGATATCAGCCCGCTGCACATCGCCGTTTTATCGTTGACTATTTCACAGGTGCTTACGAGGATTCAGATGCCCGTGGCCAGCCCTTTGGAAGAAATGAAAAAACCGGTGATGCGCGCATATCCGGAAGCCTGGGGTCTCTTGTTGGACTGGAAGCCGCGATTGACAGTCATGATAGTGAAGCCATTGATTTCGCCATACGCCAGATACTGCTTCTGCACAGCATGATCTTGTCGTTCGGCGGCATCCCGTTGCTGTACTACGGGGATGAGATTGGCACCCTGAATAATTACAACTATCTCAATCACTTGACCCGGTCGGGTGATAACCGCTGGCTTCATCGGCCGGTTTTTGACTGGGAGAAGGCAGAACTTAGACACCAGGTTGGAAGTATTGAGCAGCGTATTTACGACGGTTTAAAGAAGATGATTTCGGTACGCAAGACCATTCCGGAATTTGCCGATTTCAATAACAGGGAACTGCTGGACGTTGCAAACCCGCACCTCTTTGCTTTTCTCAGGTCTCATCCCGCCCACACGGGGGAAGCAGTGTTGGTGGTTGGTAATTTCAATGCGACTCCGCAATATCTGGAGATTAGCGAACTGGGCAACCGGGGCCTGTTCGGGTGTGGAAACATCACGGATATTTATTCGGGGGAATCGCCCAGGCTTTTCAAAGAGCAGATTGTTATTCCGGCTTACGGATTTTATTGGCTCACCGATCGTTGAGCCGAAATCGGCTATTCCTCACTTCCGGGCTGACTTGAAGTCGTACTAAGCGCAATTGGGCGTATTATCTGGTACGGAATTCATCAACTGAATCGATAGCATGACGACATTGAAAGTGACCGGGATGACCTGCGGCCACTGCGAGGCGGCGGTGCGAAAGGCGCTTGAGACGGTGCCTGGTGTTTTGCGCGTGGTCGAGGTGGACCGCACAAAGAATATTGCGGTCGTGGAAGGCGACGCCGAGGTGGCAGCGCTGATTACTGCCATTAAAGACGAAGGCTACCAGGCCTCCGCCGAATAAGCGCCCTGCTTAATCCTTCAGCGTAAACGAGATAGGTACGGCCAGCGCCCATTGCTGTTTGTTCAGTTCTTCGGGCAGCGGGCGAAACGGGTTCAGGCGCTGAAGGGTTTTGAGAGCAGCCTGATCAAGGGACTCGAATCCCGAAGATCGGGTGACTCGAATGTTTTCCAGGCTTCCGGATTTCTGTATCACGAAGGCTACCACCACTTCCCCCTGATCGCGATCACGTCGTGCTGGGCGGGGATAGAATTTCTTTCGGTGAATCGCCGACATCAAGGTCCCGAGGTATTTCGTCCGGGCATCTGTTTCTGACTGGATCTGGGCAGGCGTTTTGCCGGCGGGTGCGGCGGTCGATGTCTGTGCCGGGGTGACGGTCGGTTCCGCAACGGCCGGGGCCGGCTGCGGCATTCTCTTTTGCCGCGGTTCAGGCCTTTCCGTGACTACTGGACGTTTCACCGGTTCCGGCACATATTCTGGCTCTGGCTCTGGCTCTGGCTCTGGCTCTGGCTCTGGCTCTGGCTCTGGCTCTGGCTCTGGCTCTGGCTCTGGCTCCGGCTCCGGCTCCGGCTCCGGCTCCGGCTCCGGCTCCGGCTCCGGCTCCGGCTCCGGTGGTATCTCATCTTCCACGAACGATTCGGTAGCGGCTTCTGCCGGGGGGTGGGGACATCAACGAACATCGCCAGGGATACGCCAACCGGTCGGTCTGTGGGTTCGACCATGCGCCCGTCGGACAGCAATGGCACCAGGGCTGCCACCGCGCCCAGATGAATCGTCGCAGACAGCAGAAACCCGGCGGTGCGATAGGTGCGATTCAACCCGCCGGCGCCCGGGTCAATATGGAAAGATTCTGCATGTTGCGGGCCTTGAGGCGATCGACCACCGCCACGAAGTGCTCGAAGGTCGAATCGCCGTCCACCCGCAGCAACACGGGGGTTTCGGGGGGCGTGTCCTGCAGCCGGGTAACCAGGATTTCCAGACTGCTCTCCTTGCCATCGATAAACACCAGCCCAGAACGGTCGATGGTGATCTCCAGCGCAGGTTCGCTCGCCAGCGCATCGGATTTAGTGGCCTCCGGAACAGTGATCGGAATCTGTCCCTGGGCGACAAAGGTTGCCGTCATGAGCACGATGGCGAGCAGGACCAGCATGACGTCGATGAAAGGAATGACGTTGATCTGGCTGAGTGGTTTCATTGCGACGGCCTCAGGGCTTCCCAACGGGCGTTGAGGACATCCACCCGCCGTACCAGCGAGTTATAGAAAAGCGTTGCGGGGATGGCCACCACCAGGCCCGCCGCCGTTGCCTTGAGGGCCAGCGCGAGACCCAGCATGATGGTGGCGGCGGAGAGTTCCGCGCCCTGGGACAGGTCGTGGAAGGTGATCAGAATTCCCAGCACGGTGCCGAGCAGGCCTACGTAAGGGGCGTTCGAGGCAATGGATGCGATTGCCGTCAGGTGACGTGTCAGCGCCACGCCCAGCAGATTGCGATTGTTGAATTCCGCGACATCGATCCTGGCGAAATAGACATAGCGCTCGATGGTATAGGCGATCATGAGGAAACTCATGAGTCCGAGCACACCAAATACCGCAATGTCCAGGTACTGTTTCAGAAGGTCCATAAAGGCGCTCCTGTCTTGGGTGGGTTGATTTTCACGTCATGAAAAAAACGGCCGCCGCGGGTAGGGGAGTCTGCCAAGCATTCCGGTGTGCACGGAATTTAATCCCCGCGGCGGCCGTAAAAAACGTGTCTAGAAAGTCGCTGTCAGCCTCGCCCAGAAACTGCGACCGGGTTCGTTCACCTGGATCTGTGTCGGGTCGAAGGCGCTCGATCGGTTCAGGTGATTGGCATAGGCCTTGTCGAACAGGTTGTCGATGCCGGCATCCAGCGAGATAGCATCGCTGAACGTGTAGCGCCCGTAGAGGTCCACCACTGCCCAGCCGGGCGTTTTGCCGGAATCCAGTCCACTGCCCGTCGTCGGGTCGTCGTCCACGCGATTCTGTTGTGCGGCAGCGTCCAGGCGTGCACCCGCCTGCCACTTGTCCGCCAGGTAGTCCACCGACAGGAAACCACCGAAGGGAGGTATCTGTGCGATGGCGGCATCGTCCGTGTCGTTGTTGGCCCAGACGTAGGCAATGCCCGCATCCGTTCGCCAGTTATCCGTCCAGCGGTAGGAGAGCGTGGCTTCACCGCCGATGAGCGTGGCGTCCACGTTCTTGTAGATGGTGGCGTTGTTGTCGGGCTCGTGATAGCGCCAGCGCAGGATGTAATCGGAGACATCGTTGTAGTAGATCGAGGCATCGAGTTCCCAGGGACCTTCGCCCAGCAGGGCGCCGATCTCAAACTGGTGGTGCTTCTCGGGATCGATGAGGGGATTACCCACCCAGCGCATGCTGGGGTTGGCACCGTTTGAGGCGATGAAACGTTCGGTGGCGTCGGCGGTGCGCACCGTACGGGAGATGCCCGCGTAGGTGGTTCCCCAACCGCTGTCGAGGTCGTGTTCCCAGCGTAACAGGCCGCCCCAGTTATGCTCCGTGCGTTTTTTCGCCTGGGCCCCGTCATAGTAAATGCTGTAAAGATCGTTCGGGCTCAGGGGCGGTTTGTCCGGTGTGAGATTGGCCTTGCTGGCATTCGAGTCGACATGGTCGTAGCGCAGTCCGGCGATGACCCGGTTGCTGTCGTTCAGGTCGTGACTGAGTTCTCCAAACAGGCCACGCTGATCGATGGATACGCCGGGCCAGAGCACGGAGTTCAAGGTGTTGTTGAAATCGTTGACGCGGATGGCGTCACGATCATTGTTGAGCACATTGATCCCGAACTTCCAGAGGCCGAAGTCCGAGTCGATGCCGGCAACGAGGTTGCCCCCGGTGGTGTCGGAGGTTGAAGGTGCGCGCATCAACATCATCGGATTCGCCGGAGCGCGCAGCGTGTAGTTGTCCATGACGTGGTCCACGTCGGAGCGGAACACCTCCACTTTGAGGTCATCTACAAAGGACTCGAGGTTGGTGGCGTTGAATTTGAGCCGATAGATATCGTTGTCCGAACTGGGTGAATCCATGCCCGCGCCCGCGAACAACTCGTCGCGCAACTGGTTGCGTTCGGCGCTGAATTCCAGGCGCATGTCGTCGCTGGGCGTATAGCCGAGGATCAGTGTCCCGGAATTGGTCCGATACCCTGAACGTACCTCGTTACCGTTGCCGTCGGTGTAATTGTTGGACTCACTGTGGCTGCCGATGACGCGGGCGAATGCGGTATCGGTTCCTCCTGCGACGTCAGCGGCGACATCCCAGCCGTCGCCATTGGACCGATATCCGCCTTCGACGCGTCCGCGGTACTTTTTCTCGTCTGTAAATCTCGGCGTGACCCGTTCGAACAGCAGGGTGCCACCGGAACCGCCGGCACCGTATTCGAGGGTTTGGAGTCCCTTGAGCACGCGAATGCTTTCGTAGCTTGACGGCGGTGCGTAGGCCGTCGGCGGGTCCATCCGGTTGGGACAGCCACCGAAGGTGTAGGCGCCGTCGAGCAGTATATTGATGCGGTTCTGTGACTGGCCGCGAATAACGGGATCCAGTCCATGTCCACCGATGCGTGAGCCATCCACGCCGGGAACGGCGCGTAGAATTTCAGCCGATTCCTTTACCGCCTGAAAATTGGCCGGTGTGATGGTAATGGCAAGGCCCTCGTCGATTGCCGTGACGTCGACGACATCAAGCATCTCCGGATCGGTAGCGCTGGAATTACTGGTTTGAGCCTGTGCCGGCGCTTGCGCCAACAGGCCCGCCACCGCAGCAGCGGTGCAGGTCATACGAAATTTCATGAATCACCCCTTGGAGTCGATTGCTGTTGTAAGTGGTCGGAAAGACGACTTCAGGCAATCGGCGGGGCGCGAATGGCGTAATTGGCAGCAGTGCGGTTGGTAGGAGGGTTGACGGTGGCGGGTGCGGCGGTGCGAACCGCACGCATAGCCACACTGGGCAGTTCAAAGGAGGCGGCAGGCTTTGCACTGCCGACCAGTTTGATCAATTCCAGGGCGGGACAGGGCGCTTCGTCTTCGGCCGGTGTCGCGCCGGATTCCTCGACCAGGACCTGTTGCAGGCCGTCGAGGGTGCACATCAGCACATAGTGACCGCGCGAATCCAGCGACACCCAGGGTGTCACCAGATAGTTGATGATCGGCTGCAACAGGATGCCGGCGACGAGCAGCCAGGCTGCGCCGTTATGCCATCTTTTCCTGTTTCGGATGCTGACCAAGGCTGATATTCCGTACAAAAAACCCGCTAATTTTAACGCTATGATGCGGAGGTGGCGCAAGCGATTTATTCCGAAGGGTGCCATTGTCCCTGACATACCGCGCTGCATCGTGCCAATTTCGACTGGCACCGAGCCGTCCCGGGCAAGGACTCTAGAAGGCGGAAAAGCGCCCCGAATATGACGACAGAAATCAGATTTGCTGTTCGTGGCATGACCTGCGCCAACTGCAGTGCGCGGGTCGAGCGCGTATTGCGTCGCGCGAACGGCGTCGGTGAGGCCAATGTCAATCTGGCCACAGAGATGGCGACCATCAGATTCGATGAGGCCGCGGTGCCTGAATTGCTGGCATTAGTCGAAGACGCGGGTTACCAGGTCGTGGAGGAACGCGCGGACATTGCTGTAGAAGGCATGACCTGTGCCAACTGCAGCGCCCGCGTCGAGCGGGCCCTGCGCAAGCTGCCCGGGGTGGCTGAGGCCAGTGTCAATCTGGCTACCGAGCGTGCCAGCGTAAGATTCTTGCCCGCCACTATCGGGCGGCCTCAAATCGAGCAGGCCATTCGCGATGCCGGCTACCGCGTTCCTGAGATCGCCAGCCTGGAGACGGAGGAGGCAGGGGCTCAACCCCCTTCGGAAGAGCAACGGCTGATGAGGGATTTTGGTCTGTCCGCGGCCTTGACCATACCGTTGTTGCTGGTGGCCATGGGGCCCATGATGGTGCCCGCCCTCGACCGTTGGGCGATGGCTCATCTGGGTCACATCGGGATGGGCGTTCTGCAACTCGTGCTGGCAACCCCGGTTTTATTTGTCGCCGGTCGCCGGTTCTTCCGCCAGGGCATGGCGGAAATGCGCGATCTGAGTCCGGGGATGAGCAGCCTGGTCATGGTGGGCAGTTCGGCCGCCTGGGGATACTCGTTGATGGCGCTCATTGCGCCGCGCCTGTTTCCGGAAGGTACCGCCCATTTTTACTTCGAGGCGGCCGCGGCCATCGTCACCCTGATTCTTTTCGGAAAATGGCTCGAAACCAGGGCTAAGGGGCGTGCCTCGACGGCCATCCGCCGGCTGGTGCAACTGCAGCCCGCCGTCGCCCGGGTCATTCGCAACGGTGAAGAGCGAGAGGTGGCGGTGGATACCCTGGCTGCCGGCGACCTGGTGGCGGTCCGGCCCGGTGAGCGCCTGCCGGTGGACGGCATGGTGGTGGCGGGTACTTCCTGGGTCGACGAGTCCATGATCAGCGGAGAGCCGGTACCCGTTGCCAAAGGGCCCGAGGACAGCGTTGTGGGCGGCACCGTCAACCAGACCGGGGCCATGAAACTGCGTGCCACCCGGGTGGGCGGCGACACGGTGCTCGCCCAGATCATCCGGCTGGTGGAGGAGGCCCAGGCAGAAAAACCGCCCATTCAGGCATTGGCGGATCGGATCGCCGCCGTGTTCGTCCCGCTGGTGATGCTGGTGGCGGTGATCACCTTCGGCGTGTGGCTGGTACTGGGACCGGAACCCTCGTTGAATTTTGCCTTCGTGGCCGCGGTCAGCGTGTTGGTGGTGGCCTGTCCTTGTGCGATGGGGCTGGCGACGCCCACCGCGGTGATGGTGGGCACCGGCCGGGCGGCCGAATTGGGGGTGCTGTTTCGCAGCGGCCCGGCGCTGGAGGCGCTTGCCGGGGTCGACACGGTGATTATGGACAAGACCGGAACCCTGACGAAGGGCCATCCGGAAATGGTGGAGCAGATCGACCTTCACGGCAACGGCGAAGAGGCATTGCGATTGGCGGCAGCGGTGGAGCGCCAGAGCGAACACCCTTACGCCAAGGCAGTGGTGGCCGCCGCAGAGGCCGCCGAGATGTCTTTGATTGACGCAGAGGGCGTCGCCGCCGATCCCGGTTACGGGGTTCGGGGCAGGGTAGACGGCAAAGAGGTGGCGGTCGGTTCCCGCGCGTATATGGTCAAACTGGGAATTGACACCAGTGTTGCTGACAACGCGGGCAGGAAGGCGATGCAAGGCGGGCGAAGTCTGCTTTGGCTTGCGATCGACGGCTCCGCGGCGACCTTGCTGGTGGTGGCGGACCCGGTCAAAGAGGAAAGTGCCGAGGCGGTGGCGGAACTGCGCCGACAGGGTCTGGACGTGGTCATGCTCACCGGCGATCAGAAGGCGACGGCGGAGACGGTGGCGCACCAGTTGGGGATTGAGCGGGTCGAGGCGGAGGTTCTGCCCGGCGGAAAGGCGGACCTGGTGAGCGAGATACGGCAAACCGGGCATGGGGTGGCCTTCGTCGGCGATGGCATCAACGATGCACCGGCACTTGCCCGTGCGGACGTGGGTATCGCCATCGGCAGCGGTACCGATGTGGCGATGGAGGCCGCCGACGTGGTGTTGATGGGTGGGGATCTGCGCGGGGTCAGCCGCTCGATTGCCCTGGCAAGGCGGACACTGGCGGTGGTTCGAGGCAATTTTTTCTGGGCCTACGCTTACAACACCGCGTTGATTCCGCTGGCCGCGGGGGTGTTCTATCCGCTCACGGGCTGGATGCTGAGTCCCATGGTGGCGGCGGCGGCCATGAGCCTGTCCAGTGTTTTCGTGGTGTCCAACAGCCTGCGGTTACGGCGTTTCCAGGGCTGAACGCGTCCAATTCCGATTTTTCCTTGTGAATTCAAGGGCCAACCGATGAAATGGTCTGGCGGGTTTTCGGGTCCTAGTCTCGATGAATAAATTCTCGGGGACACAACCATGCTGATAAAAATACCAAAACCCTGGGAGCTGGCCGAATCCCAGGTGACCGATGAGGATGTTTACCGGTCGCGGAGGCGCTTTATCCAGGCGGGCGCCTATGCCCTGGCGGGAACCCTGCTGGGCGCCTGTGACGCCAAGGGTGGCAGTGACCGGGGCGAAATCGACGACGACGCGCCCTGGCCGGGATACGAAGGCAGGAAATCACCCCAGGGCGATGCCCTGACGCCCCATCGGTACGTCACCGGGTACAACAATTTTTACGAATTCGGAGCCAGTAAGGGGGACCCTGCTCGATACGCCCATAAAATGCAGACCCGTCCCTGGACGATCCGTGTGGACGGTGAATGCGAACGCCCGGGAGAGATCGGTATCGAGGATCTGCTCAGCCGATATCCCCAGGAAGAGCGAATTTACCGGCTGCGTTGCGTGGAGGCCTGGTCAATGGTGATTCCCTGGCAGGGATTCTCGCTGTCCGAGTTGCTGAAGGACTTCAAGCCGACGGCCAATGCGCGCTACGTGGTGTTCGAAACCCTCAAAGACCGGGACCAGATGCCGGGTCAACGACGCCGGATACTGGACTGGCCCTACACCGAAGGTCTGCGGATGGACGAGGCAATGCACCCGCTGACCATGATGGTCACCGGTCTCTATGGTGAAACCCTGCCGAATCAGAATGGCGCGCCCGTGCGACTGATGGTGCCCTGGAAATACGGTTTCAAGAGCGCCAAATCCATTGTCAGGATCCGTTTTTCGCGAAGCCGTCCGCAAACCGCCTGGGGATTGCTGCAGCCCGAAGAGTATGGGTTTTTTGCCAACGTTAATCCCAAGGTCGATCATCCCCGCTGGAGTCAGTCCAGTCACCGTGTGATTGGTGGCGGTCTGTTTTCCGGGCGGGAGAAAACCGAGATGTTCAACGGCTACGCCGATGCGGTGGCGGATCTTTACGCCGGTATGGACCTGAGAAAGAATTATTGATGTCATGACCGCGAACGTGGCGACATTGAGGGGGCCGGCGGAGTTGCTGGCGCGGCTGAACAGAGACGGCCAGTTGGTGCGCTGGGCGGTAAAACCCCTGGTCTTTATCGCTTGCCTGTTACCGGCCTCGCTGATGTTCTGGGACGGTTTCAGCGGCATGCTGGGGGCCAATCCGGTGGAAGCGCTGCTGCATCGCACGGGCGATTGGGGCCTGCGACTATTGCTGGTGACCCTGGCGGTGACGCCATTACGGGTTTTGACCGGATGGCGCTGGCCACTGAAGCTGCGCCGCATGCTGGGCCTTTTCGCCTTTTTTTACGTTGTGAGTCACTTCACTGTCTATCTCTGGCTGGATCGTCAGATGTCCTGGGGCGAGATCCTCACCGACCTCGTGGAACGACCCTATATCACCGTGGGTTTTGCGGCCTTCCTGATAGTTTCCGTGCTCGCCGCAACCTCGCCCAAGGCGATGGTGCGTCGCCTGGGCAAACGCTGGCAGTCGCTGCACCGCTGGGTGTATGCCGCCGCCTTGCTGGGCGTGCTCCACTACTGGTGGCTGGTGAAAGCCGATGTGCTGGACCCGTTGATCTATGCCTTGGTCCTGATATTTCTGCTGGCGTTCCGTCTAAAGCGCCTGCGCGGGATTCGTTGATCGGTCGGGTATACTGGCTGTCTGCTTCAGGAGGCAGACCGACACTGGAACCTGATGTCGCGGCACTTGCCCGGAAAACCCCACCTCAAGGGAATATTCCCGTCCGGTCCGTCGTCTTCAACCTGATGCGATCGATAACCAGATAACTATGAGATCAGGCGGAGATCGGTTTGCGCCGGTTTCCCGGACCACTGAGGAGGCTGTAGATCCAATGACTATTTCTCGACGTGAATTTATTCGACTGCTGGGTATGGCGGGAGCGGCTGGCATGATGCCGTCCTCTATTTTTGCGGCCATGCGCCAACCATCGGATCTCTACGAGGTGCCCAAATTCGGCAACGCCAGCATTCTGCACATTACCGACTGCCACGCGCAGCTCAATCCGGTCTACTTCAGAGAGCCGAACGTCAATATCGGCATAGGACCGGCCTTTGGAAAGGCGCCCCATGTGGTGGGCAATGCCTTTCTCAAGCATTTCGACATTCCCGGTGGAGGCATCGAGTCTCACGCCTTTACCTTTTTGAATTTCGATGAGGCCTCGGCCAAATACGGCAGGGTCGGGGGGTTTGCGCACCTCAAGACCCTGGTGGACCGAATTCGCGATGACCGTGGTCCCGGTAACAGCCTGTTGCTGGATGGTGGAGATACCTGGCAGGGTTCGGGAACCGCGTATTGGACGCGCGGTATGGACATGGTGGGCGCCTGTAATCGTCTGGGTGTGGACGTCATGACCGGCCACTGGGAATTCACCTACCTTGACGAAGAGGTCATCAAGAACATCGGTGCATTCGACGGCGATTTCGTGGCGCAAAACGTGGGAATCCGCGAAGAAGCGCTGTTCGATTACCGGTTCGCTGATTTTGATGGCTTCGACGAAGACGCCGGACTGGCGTTTAAGCCCTACACCATCAAGAACGTGGGCGGCGCCCGCATCGCGGTGATCGGCCAGTCCTTTCCATATACCCCCATCGCCAATCCCCAGCGCTTTATTCCGGACTGGACCTTCGGCATTCAGGATGAACGGATGCAGGGCGTGGTGGATGCGGTGCGCGAAAACGAGAAGCCGGATGCGGTGATCGTGATTTCTCACAACGGCATGGACGTGGACCTCAAGATGGCCTCCCGGGTCACCGGTATCGATGCGATTTTTGGTGGTCACACCCATGACGGTATGCCGGCGCCTACGGTGGTAAACAATGCCGGTGGCAAGACCCTGGTGACCAATGCGGGCTCCAACGGAAAATTTCTGGGTGTTATGGACCTGGACATCAAGGATGGCAAGGTGCGCGATTTTCGCTACCGTCTGCTGCCGGTGTTCTCCAACCTCCTGGAACCCAATGCAGAGATGCAGAATTACATCGATGAGGTCCGGGCGCCCTACAAGGACAAGCTGGAAGAGAAGCTGGCGGTTGCCGAGGAAACACTTTTCCGTCGCGGTAACTTCAACGGGACCTTCGACCAGGTAATCTGCGATGCGTTGCTCAAGGTCAACGACGCTCAGGTTTCGTTGTCGCCCGGCTTTCGCTGGGGCACCACGGTGCGGCCGGGCCAGGACATCACCATGGATAACGTCATGGATCAGACCTGCATCACCTATCCCGAGACCTATCGCCGGGAAATGACGGGCGCCGAGATCAAGCTGATTCTGGAAGATGTGTGCGACAACCTCTTCAATCCCGACCCCTATATCCAACAGGGTGGGGACATGGTGCGTCTGGGCGGTCTCGACTACGTGTGCGATCCCACAGCGACGATCGGCAATCGTATCAATGACATGACCCTCGACGACGGCACCAAGGTCGAGGCTGACAAGAAGTACGTGGTAGCAGGGTGGGCGACGGTGGGATCGCAGTCACCGGGAGAACCCATCTGGGAGACGGTTGCAACCTACCTGCGCGACACTAAGTCCGTGAAGCTGGAAAAGATAAACACGCCGAAACTGGTGAACGTGGACGGTAATCCCGGGTTGCAGGAATACTGATCCAAACTTGGTAGAGTCGGAGTTTGAGAAGGGCGCCTTGGGCGCCCTTTCTTGTGGGGTTGAAAACCTGGCCGTGCGAGCCTGTGCCTTGATCCGCGGTAGCTGTGACGGTAATGGACATGCTCCGAATAGCCCCTAAGGGCTGGTAGCGAACGGAAGCTGACGTCATCGAACTCTGGATTAATAGCCGTTTCATCGATGCCAATAGAGTTGATTAGCACGAATCTTCAGCCGAGGCTCATGTAATGAGTTCAGGGTCGGCGCAGACTGATGCCAAGCCCCCCCAACAGGAGCACTGGCATGGCACAGAATCTCATTCAATTTCAAGCGGGCCTGAGTCTGAGCGAGCTGTTCAAAGACTATGGCACCGAGGTGCAATGTGAGGCAGCGCTTGAGAAGGCCCGTTGGCCGCAGGGCTTTGAGTGCCCGCACTGTGGCAAATCTCATCACAGCCGCTTTCACAGGGGCCAACATACCTATTGGCAATGCCGCGTCTGCCGTCATCAGACCAGCCTGCGTTCGGGCACGATCTTCCAGGGCTCGAACCTGCCGCTTCGTGTTTGGTTTCAGGCGATGTTCCTGATCAGTCAGTCGAAGAACAATATCTCGGCACTGGAACTGATGCGCCAACTCGGCGTGGCCTATCCTTCGGCGTGGCGGATCAAGCACAAGCTGATGCAGGTGATGGCTGAGCGCGAGGAAAAACGGGTGCTGAGCGGCCATGTGGTCGTCGACGATGCGTATCTGGGTGGCGAGTTGCCAGGTAAGGCCGGCCGCGGTTCGCAAAACAAGGTTCCTTTCGTCGCTGCCGTTCAACTCGATGAACAAGGACGGCCGCAGGTCGCCCGCTTCGACCGGGTGGACGGCTTCAAGAAACGGCAGATCGACCAATGGGCAAGGCGTTTCATGACCCCTGACAGCCTCGTTGTCAGCGACGGCCTGAATTGCTTCACTGCGGTTACTGGGGCCGGTATGACGCACCAGCGCGAGGTGGTGGGAAAGCACCGGCGCAGTACCGACATGCCCTGCTTTGCCTGGCTAAACATCTTGCTGGGTAACCTGAAAACCGCGCTTGCCGGTACCTACCACGCGTTTCGCTTCAAGAAATACGCTCAGCGCTACTTGGCAGAATATCAGTATCGATTCAACCGCCGATTTGATCTGAAGGCGATGCTGCCCCGCCTGCTGCGGGCCGCTGCAACCACTTCGCCACGACCCGAAGCGTGGCTTAGGGCAGCTGAACTTTCATAGACGTTGACGGATTGATCGCCAAGCATCCGGGACTGCACCGATGGCGTGATGCCTTGTATAGGTGACAAACCGATTGGTATTTGAGTATTCGATTGTGGCAGTTTTCTTTGATGCGCGAAATCCGAGGGAGATGAGGAGCTTTAAGCCGATCATGCGATCGGGATGATGGAGCGCATGCTGCTGGAAATCTGAGCGGCGCCTCAATATTTGCACCGAGGTCCGCCATGGTTTGCCTTATAAATTGTTACAATGTAACATTCTCGGGCCTCTAAGTTCTTTCGGCTCTGGCAGTCCGGGACCTTCGGAAGTGACGCTTGGTAATGTATCAAATCTTCGGACATCAGCGAATCATGGGTTCTGTAGCCGAGCGCTCTCTGAGCGTCGCGCTACTGGTGCTGGTGGCGATCTTCACCTTCGCACAGGCTGTTCAGGCGAGCCACCAGGTTGAGCACATCGGCGATCATCCGGCCGAATTCTGTGAAATCTGTGTTATCGGTACCAGTTCAGACGATTTGGCCGGCGTCGAGGGATTCGAACTCGTTTTCGTTTCTCAGCGACGAGTAGCGGCCCGCGTTTCCCGGTTTTCTTCTCATGCCTCTCGTTACCTTTCCAATCGTCCACGCGGTCCCCCTTCAACGGTTCTTTCTGCATAGCTGACACAAATACGGGCGGACTTCTGATGAGTTTGCTCGGTTGCCACATTGCGAAGGAGTCATTTTGATGCACAAGCTACCCATCGGATGCGCCCTGTCGGCGGCCTTGGCCCTGCCCACAGTAGCGTACCCGTCAACTGAGTCCGACATCGCCGAATTGAAGTCGATGTTCGTTGAAATGAAGAACGATTACGAAAGCCGCATCGCGGATCTGGAGTCCAGACTCGCGGCTGCGGAGAAAAAGGCCGTACAGGCCGAGAAGAAATCCGAGACTGCCAACAAACGATCGGTGGCTGCGGAGAGTCAGGCCGCCCAAGCGTCTCAACAGCTGGTCGCTTTAGACCAGAAAGTGGAATCGAGGCCTGCATCTTCTGCCGCGCCGGCACCAAGCACGGCCTCTCCGCGAAACAGTGCCCTGTCATCGGCTTCGGCATTTAATCCCCAGATGTCGATCATTCTGGACGGCAACTACTATCACGATGGTATCGGTGGCGAAGGTGCAACCCTTGTGGGTGAAGCCTTCCAGCCCGAACTCGGTCATGGCCATGAACATGAAGAGGAAGGCCACGACGATCACGGCCACGCCACCACCTCCAACGGCTTCAACTTCCGTGAGGCGGAGTTTGTATTCGCCGCCACCGTAGATCCCTATTTCGACGCCGCTGTCAACGTGGTGGTCGACGGTGACGGTAACGTCGATCTCGAGGAGGCGTGGTTCCAGACCCGTAATCTGCCGCACGGTCTGAAGGTGAAGGGCGGCAAGTTCTTCAGTGATTTCGGGTACGTCAATAATCAGCATCCCCACCAGTGGGATTTTGCGGACCAGAACCTCGCCTACTTGAATCTGCTTGGCGACCACGGTCTGCAGGAGACCGGACTGCAACTGACCTGGTTGCCGGAAACGCCTGTCTACACCTTGCTCGGTTTGGAACTCGGCCAGGGGGACCAGGAACGACTGGGTGTCACCCTGGATGATCATGAGCAGGCAGAATTAGGCCTGGACGATACGAATAGTGGGCCGCGATTGTGGACCGCCTTTGCCAAGGTTGCCCCTGACCTCGGTGACAAACATGCGTTGCAATTCGGGGTTTCCTATGCCCACAACAAACAGCACCAGGGCATGTACGAGTTCGAGCACGAGGAAGAAGAGGACCACCTTGGCGAGGAAGAGCACGGCGAATCGGGATACGAAGGCACTGCCGGAATCTGGGGCCTGGATCTCGTCTACAAGTTTGATGGTGACGGCGACCATGGGCACCGGGATTTCAAACTTCAGACCGAATACCTGCGCTCAACAAGGGACACCAAGGTGCGTAGTGGAGAGGAAGACGTGATTGGAAAATCGCTGGATTTCACCTCTGACGGTCTCTATGTCCAGGGTGTCTACGGCATCTTTCCCAAGCTGCAGCTTGGCCTGCGCTACGATGTGTTCGGCCTGACCAACAAGGTCGGCGGCGCGGCCGACGAGAGCTTCGGTTCGTCGGACCGGTGGACGGCCAATCTCACCTGGAATATGAGCGAATATTCCAGGTTACGCGCCCAGTATGCCCGCAGCGACATTCTGGTGGCAGAGGACGAACGCGAACGCTTCGACGCCTTTTATCTGCAGTTTCTCATGAGCCTTGGGTCGCACGGCGCGCACAAATTCTGACGGAGTCCTCCAATGTCGATTCGATATCTGTTGATAGTTTTCTTGATGAGCTGGACCGTTGCTGCGGAGGCGAAGCTGAACCTGGTCGCCACCAGCCCGAGCATGGGGGCATTGGCCCGGGAGATCGGCGCCGATGACGTCAATCTCAAGGTACTGGCCCCGCCCGACCGAGACATACATACACTGCAGGCCAAGCCGACAATGATGCGCAGCCTGCGCAGCGCCGATCTGGTGCTGGCCGTGGGTGCGGATCTGGAGGTGGGCTGGCTGCCGGTGGCCATATCCGGTGCGGCGAATCCCCGCATCCTTCCTGGCCGTGACGGGTATTTCGAGGCCGCGGCACAGGTGGACCTGCTGGACGTCGGCGGACCGGCCGACCGGGCGCTGGGAGACGTGCATCCCGTGGGTAATCCCCATGTGAATCTGGACCCCCAGCGTATGGCGCAGGTCGGCCGGGTCCTGGCGGTGCAGTTGGGGAGGCTCGATCCCTCCAATGCCGCCGGTTATACCGCCCGCGCAGAGGCCTTCTCCGCAAAGGTTGCGGAGCGCCTGAAGGAATGGCGCAATGTGGCGGCCGGTGCGCCGGGTGTGGTGCTCTACCACCGGGATGCGATCTACCTGCTCGACCGCCTCGGAGTCCCTTTGCTGGGCGAGATCGAGCCCGTGCCGGGTGTTCCGCCGACGGCTTCGCACCTGAAGCAGTTGCACGATGAGTATTCCGGCCGCGAGGGCATCATCATTTATCCGGTGTTCAAGTCATCTCAGGCGCCAGAAAAGCTTGCCGGCGATCTGGACTGGGAGGCCGTCAAATTGCCCCTTGACCCGCCCAAGGATGCGGACGGCGACGGCTATCTATCCCTGATAGATAAATGGGTGATGGTGATCGCATCGGCAAAGAAGTGACATGAGTATTCTTCTGGAGGCTGTGGATCTCGAGGCGGGTTACACCAGGCCGGTGGTGGGGCCGCTGTCATTCACAGTCTCCGAAGGAGAGGTGGTCGGTCTCTGGGGTGCAAACGGGACCGGCAAATCCACGTTGCTCAATGTCATCGGCAACGGTGCGCGGGTTCTGGGCGGGCGGCTCAAAAGGGCCGATGGTTTGAGGATTGCCTATCAGGAGCAGCATCCCGTGAGGCTGTCCGAGATGCCCTTGACCGCCGATGAGTTTCTGCATTTTGCACAAGCCGACCGGGAGGCGGTGCCTGGACGTTTGCGGCCATGGCTCGGCAAACGAATCGATCGTTTGAGCGGAGGTCAATTTCAGTTGCTGAGTACCTGGGCGGCCCTGGCGAACGATTGCGACCTGGTGATTCTCGATGAGCCCACCAACAATCTCGATCCGGAAGGCGAGGAGATACTCGCGTCAATCATAAGGTCGGAGCAGGGGCGGCGCGCTGTCTTGCTCGTCAGTCACGAGCATGGGTTTCTTCAAGGTAGTTGTACCCGTCTCATCGAGATCGCCTGATGGATTTTTCACTTCTGTTCGATCCGTTGTTCCGACTGCCCTTTCTGACGGGTCTGATACTGGCCATCACGCTGCCTTTGCTCGGAGCGCTTCTGCGGCTTCGCGACGAATGGCTGGCCGCGCTGGGCCTGGCACACCTCGCCGGTGCTACCGGTCTTTTGGGATTGGCGCTGCATATCCCGGTCGTTGTCGGTGGGATCGTAGGTGCGGGGTTTGGGGCGTTAGGTAAATCGGTCATGCGTGGTCGGGGCAATTCGGTCTATGCCTTTATGATTTTCATCGGCTGGAGCCTCACCTTTCTGATTGCCGCGAACACGGTTTTGGGTAGTGCCATG
>CAWGBV010000021.1:0-80565 GCA_963820915.1 uncultured Gammaproteobacteria bacterium
AGGTGGCGGCGATCGTGGCGGCCTGCACCAACCCCAAGCACCGGATGATGTTGGCCACCTGCTACGGTTGCGGTCTGCGGGTGAGCGAACTGGTCCACTTGAAGGTCCGCGACATCGACGGAGAGCGCGGCCTGTTGCGCATCGACCAGGGCAAGGGGGCAAAGGACCGGCTGGTGCCCTTGGGGCCGACGCTGTTGTCGCAGCTTCGCGGTTACCGGCAACGCTTCCATCCGGGTCCCTGGCTGTTCCCGGACACACTCTGGAGCGGGCGCTGAGCCTGTGCAGCATCCAGAAGGCCTTCCGCTCGCCAAGGCACACGCCGGGGTGGAGAAGATCGGCGGCATCCACAGCCTGCGCCACGCCTATGCCACCCACCAGCTGGAGGCGGGAATGCCGGTGCACCGCCTGCAGCGGCTCTCGGCCACCGGGACCTGCACTCGACCCTGCGCTACGTGCACTGGGTGCCGAGCTACCGCGAAGGCCGCGGGGTCCATGACCTGGTTGCGGCGCTGGAGGTAGCATGCCTGAGCTGGCCTCCCTGCAGCAGGTCTTGATGCATTGCCTTGACGATTATTGTCAGGAACACCGTCTGAGCGCCCGTCAGCGCCAGGTCTGCCACCATGTGCTTGACTGTCGCACCGCGGCCCTGGGCGGACTGCGGTTGAGCTGCGACCGGTGCGGTGATCAGCCGGTGTTGCACTACGCTTGCCGCGACCGCCACTGCCCGCGCTGCCAGCGCAAGGCCTCGGCGATGTGGGCCGAGCGCCAACGCCGGGCGGTGCTGCCGGTGCCCTACCATCACCTGGTCTTTACCTTGCCACACTGCCTCAATCCGTGGTTCGAGGTGCACGCCCGCGTGCTCTATGCCCTGCTGTTCGAGTGCGTGTGGGCCACGCTGAGCGCCTTTGGCCAAAAGCGCCTTGATGGCCAGATGGGTATGGTGGCCGTATTGCACACCTGGGGACAGAATCTCAGTCGTCATGTGCACCTGCACTGCCTGGTGCCCGGTGGCGCCCTCGGTGCCGAAGGCTGGCGCGAGACCAGGGGCGCTTACCTGTTCCCGGTGCGGGCGCTGTCGAGAAAGCTGCGCGGTGGCTTCGTCAGTCGCCTGCGTGTCCGGATCGAGGCGGGAGAACTGCCACGGCTGGCCAATCGACAACAGATCAAAGCGGTCCTTGATCAGCTAATGGCTACCGAGTGGGTGGTCTACACCAAGGCCTGCCTGAACCACCCGGATGCCCTGGTCGATTACCTTGCCCGCTACACCCATCGCATTGCGCTGAGCGACCATCGTCTCAGCGGTCTTGATGAACGGGGGCGGGTGCGTCTCGACGTCAAGGACTACCGCGACGGTGGGCGTCACAAGGCCATCAGCCTGGCGGGCACGGAGCTGATCCGCCGCTACCTGCTGCACGTGTTGCCGAAGGGGTTGCAGCGCATCCGCCACTATGGGTACCTGGCCAACTGTTGCCGGGCGAAGCGACTCGAGCGGATCCGCGGGATGATCGCCGCTGAAGCGCCAGCTGAGGGCGGACGGGCGGCGACGGACGGGCCGGGTGGTGCATCACGGTGCAGCGGGCCGTTCGACGGCTACCCCTGCCCGAAATGCGGCCAGGGCCGCTTGAGGGTGATGGCCCAGATGGCGCCAAAGCGCCGTGACGGAGGGTGACGCGAACGGGCGAATCGAAGAAACCCCCACCTCCTGTGTGATCGACAGGCCCGTGCAGCGGCCTGGGTCCGGGTGTGTGCGTGTGGGTGCAAAAGCGCCGAAAATCCTTTAAAAAGGGAAACAAACCGCCAATGGAGCGAGGGACGATGGCGATCAATGGAAGCAAACCATGGGAAGATCCTGTCGCAAGACCCGGCACAGCCCCTGCTGCTACGCCGCCCGCAAAAACAATCCCCTATATAGATAAGGAGCCCCGTGGCCAAGCGGCTTAGTCCAACAGACATTTATCCATCATGCTGCGCACAATGGATAAATGCTTAGCGGTTATGCAGATAAATAAGGCATGGTTGAAGATACAAACACCAACAATATTACTGATAGTCATTTATTAGTATTCGATCTAGATGGGACGGTGGTAAACACGGATATGGTGAACTATCTTGCTTATAAAGAAGCTATTCAACAAATTATGGGATTGGATTTGCCGATAGCGCATAGCAAAGATGAAAGATTCACAAGAGAAAAGATATTTTCATTTATTATAATTAACAGACATGCAATATGAAAATATTATAGAGATGAAGAATGACGTCTATCAAAAATATTTGCCTATGTCTAAAGTTAGCGCTTATGTAATTGGCATTATAGAAAACTACATTAATACCAATAAAATAATATTAGCCACTAGTAGTCGAAAAGAAGGGCTAAAATGGTTCTACTGCATCATGGATTAACAAATATCTTTGATTATATGTTTTTCAAAGAAGACTACAACCAGAAGAGCAAATTTACCCATGTTATAAATTATTTTGGTTAGTGCAATTTAATTTTAGTATTTGAAAATGATAACGATGAAAAACAAAAGCTATTGCACTGGCAATCTGTTTGTAATAATGTAAATGTTTTGAAAGGGAATTGCCTGAATAATTATATAATTGTTTTGAGGATGAATATTTGGATACAATTATCCAGCGTAGATCAAGCGGATTACACGCGGTATAAAAATGTTGGAAATCCTTAATAGCACAAGACCTAAAAAAGCTCCGGCTAACTTTACAGCAGAAAAGTTAAATAAAGCAGGTCAAGAGCTGGGAGATGTATTAAAAACAGATCTATCACAATTCGATAAAAAGTTAACAAGATGTATTGTGCCGAGATAAAATTGAAAGATGTAAAGCTATAATCAACTGTTATTTAAAAAAGTAATCCAATATCTAATTAATGAACTAGGGTTTCAAGATGGTTCAAACTATATAGTGAGGCATACAGATACAAAAACAACTCATTTGGCACATTCCCCCCGTGCTGCTCCGTATGCTGGAGACGGCGATAGCCATAGCCTGGTTTCACTAAAAAACTTGCGATATACTAGTGAATTAAAAGGAAGGCATCTATTGTTAATAGTTGATATTTATACAACACATGTATATATAGCTGAAGACGCTATCAGGCGCCATTAATAATGGTGCAAATACAGTTATATTCTAAGTCTGTAGGCAAAAAATATGAATTATACTGAAAAGCAGCTAACATCTTAACAGTAAAGTCTTACGAAGGAGTTGGCAGGGCTTGGGTTGTTAAAAACCTAAAGGGAAATGAAAATGTTAATGAAATAGTTTCATTATTAAATGAGAAAGCAAAGCAAAACAATATTACCGTTGATGATTTTGAGTGGGAAAAAACAATTATCAAAGAAAAATTAGCTGTTTTCGATGATTGCTGATGGCATGTTAGCTAGAGGCGAAAACGATTTTCCAAAAGGTGGGAAGTAAAAGAAAGCGAAAAGCCCATTTGTCTATTTTATAAGGTGAATGTAATTCATAAGAATTCAAAATAATAAATCGCAGTTAATGGCTTGCAAAGTCCAGATGAAGAAATCGAAGCACGAGAGAACAAGAAGTTGAGTTAATTGCCAAGCGGATATTGCAGAAGAAGCGGGTTGGCTTAAGGTTTTGAAAGGGTGGCTATAAGTGCCATAATAGCGGCAAAATTATAGCAAGTTTACCAACCCTCTTAATGATATATGCCAGCCAAAAATAGAGGGCTAGCATATGAAATTGTAGATCAAGGTGGCCTGCTGGTATCTGAATATGATGAAAAATTCAAATCCAAAATGGCAATTGAGTAGTCGTTATAAAGAACGCGATAGATTGCAGGCTTTTTAGTGACACGATAATCCTAGAGGCAAGTTACGCCCAAGACTCAGCAGAACATGAATATACGTGATAAAAAATTGATAGTGGGGCTAGATTGGCAATGGAATATGCCAGAAATTATAATATCCCTCGTGCTGTAATGTATAACGAAGATACTGATGCTAATAACCCAATGTTTGATTTAAACAGGCAGCTAACTACGGAAGATAAAAATGTTGTTATTTTGACTAAGAAAAATTTAAGTGAAATCATTAACAATATACATGAAAACAAGAAAAAGAAACTTTATAACGCTCAACCATTAGGCTTGTTTGATGAAAAAAACCGCATAACAAGCGCCGTAAATCGGATGGAAATTACGCTGCGCTTCGTTTGCACCGCACAGCTTGGTCGTTATGCCCAATAAGGTAACGAGCAATTAATGGAGCACCTCAAAAACGGGACAGATTTATTTTCCATAGCAGAGGTCTGACTGAAAATAAATCTGTCCCGTTTTCCCCGAGTTTTTCTTAGCCGTTAGCCTCCGCAAAGGCGCAAATTTATTATGCTTTTTGCGGGCTTGACCATCTTGTCGCCTCCTTTTGCGAAAAACTGCCACCTGGATCAGAGATTAGCTCAAAACGACGAAACGGGATTTATTTAAACCTCGACACCGTACTCGACCTTGAATTCACCACGTCGGAGACATTGAGTGGAATGAAAACGGGGCCCGAGGCCCCGTTTCTTTATGTAGTTGTCAGGCGTCTCACAGTTTCTTTTTCAGGGTAAAGGCACCACGAACCTGGCCGGCCTTGTAGCCACGCGCCTCATCCTGAGGATACAGTTCATCGAGCATGGCTGCGGTCTTGGGATCGATGTCCTCGCCATGGCACTTTAGACAGGGCATCTTTTCCAGGGGCGGCATAACGATGCCCTTCATGAAGCGAAAGTAAGTTTCACCGCCTTCTTCAACAGTTTCGGTATAGACCAGGGTGTCCGGGCCCTCACCCTTGGCGCGTCGTTCTTCAAACTGCTGTAACACCTTGGTCTCCCAGGCATCCGGAGCATTATCGGGATTACGCAGTTTGAGGCTGGTTCGGGCAACGTCCCAACCAGAGTCTTTCGAGTGTTTCATGGCAATCGCCGGTGCAACATTGTTGCATACACCAATCGCAGTAACAGGGCCGCCGGCCTTCATGCCCTTGCCCAGTTCACCCTTCAGCTCTTCGAAGAATGCGGCGGTGATCTTCTTCGCCTCTGCCGTATTCTGGTCCATGTCTGCGCTGACTGCGAACGGCACGCTAAAAAGCATGGCAGCAACAACTAACTTCCTCATTCGATTCCTCCAGGGTGTTTGTCATGTATCCATGAGTGACCTTTTATAAGGCATAAAACCCCCGGCTCGCAATGACCACATTTGGCTGAATCTCACCACTGATACAGAACACGACCGGCAGCGTCGACATCATCCAGAGCCTGCTGACGACTTGCCGGTTGCACAATGTCGATCCGGGCGACCATAGGCCTGCCCTGCCAGCTGTCGTACCATCGTGGCGACCAAACTTGATTCTTTGAGGTGATGCGGACTATGGCCTTCAATCGAGCCGCCTTTCTGGACGTGGCGACAGTGGATTGCAGCGATTTGTCGCGTGACGATTTGCTCGCCACGGCCAGGCACTGGGAGTTCCATGATTACACTTCGCCGACCGAGATTGCCGGTCGAATCGTGGATGCGCAGGTGGTGGTCTCCAACAAGGCGGTGATCGATGCGCGGGCCATGGCAGCGGCTACCGACCTGAAACTCATTTGTGTCGCCGCCACCGGGACCAATAACGTGGACCTTGAGGCAGCGCGGGCATCGGGCATCGCCGTGGCCAACGTCTCCGGGTACGCGACTCCCTCGGTGGTCCAGCATGTGTTTACCCTGATTCTGTCGCTGAGTACGAGTTTCGTGGATTACCGCTCCGCCGTCGCGCGCGGTGACTGGCAGCGAGCCCCGGCGTTCTGCCTGCTCGATTATCCCATTCGCGAACTCAGTGGATTGGTTCTCGGGGTGGTGGGCTATGGCGAACTCGGTCGAGGCGTGGCCGATCTGGCCAGGGCCTTTGGCATGGAGGTCCTGGTGGCGCAACGGCCCGGTGGCGCTCCCGCCGATGGCCGCGTTCCGCTGGATGACCTACTGAGTCGGTCCGATGTGATTTCACTGCATGTGCCGCTTGCGGAGAATACCCGCCATCTGATCGGTGCCCGCGAGTTGCGGCTGATGAAGCCCGATGCCTTGCTCATCAATACGGCCCGTGGCGGCATCGTGGACGAGCAGGCATTGGTGGATGCATTGCGCGGCGGTCGATTGGGCGGCGCGGGCGTGGACGTGCTGAGTGTTGAACCGCCGCGCGATGGCAATGTTCTGCTCGACAAGGAGGTGCCCAATCTCATCGTGACGCCACACGTCGCCTGGGCAACGCAGTCGTCGCGCCAGCGGCTGCTGGATGAGGTGGCCGCCAACATTGTGGCGTTTGCCGATAACCAGGCGCGTAATCGCATCGTCTAGACCGGCCCGCAGTTCTGCGGGTCAGGGCCGCCGTAACCCGAATAGAAACGGAATCCGTTACGGCGAACCGGATACCCGGCGACTTACCGTTAACGGTTGGAGTCGCGCGAACCTTTGGCTTTGGTACGGCGTTTACCGCCGGGGCGTGGTGTGGCGGAGGGCTTGGCAGAGGGGCGCTGTGCGTCTCTGGTTTTTTGTCGACGCGGTTGACCGGGTTCCGCCGGTTGCCAGGCGGGCACCAGGTGTCGCTTTCCGTTGCCGATGAGGTCGGCGCGTCCCATGCTTTTCAGCGTATCCCTCAGCAGTGGCCAGTTTTTCGGATCGTGATAACGCAGGAAGGCCTTGTGCAGGCGGCGTTGTCGCGCCTTGGTGACGACGGTCATCGTCTCGTTGCCCGTGCGGCGCAGCTTCTTCAGCGGATTGAGCCCGGTGTGGTACATGGCCGAGGCAATGGCCAGGGGTGTCGGCAGGAAGGCCTGTACCTGGTCGGGCCGGAAATTGTTCTGCTTCAACCAAAGCGCGAGATTGAGCATGTCCTCATCGGTGGTGCCGGGATGTGCGGAGATAAAATACGGGATCAGATACTGCTCTTTCCCCGCCGCCTTCGAAAACTTGTCGAACAGCTGCTTGAAGCGATCGTAGGTGCCGATGCCCGGCTTCATCATCTTCGACAAGGGGCCCTGCTCGGTGTGCTCTGGCGCAATTTTCAGGTAACCGCCCACATGGTGGGTCACCAGTTCCTTGACGTAATCCGGATCGCGCACCGCCAGGTCATAGCGCAGTCCCGATGCGATAAACACCCGCTTGATGCCCGGCAACGACCTGGCCTTGCGATACAAATGAATCAGGGGTTGATGGTCGGTGTTCAGGTTGGGGCAGATACCGGGATAGACGCAGGACAGCCGGCGGCAAGAGGACTCGATGCGGGGGTCTTTGCAGGCCAGGCGCCACATGTTGGCGGTGGGTCCGCCGAGGTCCGAGATGTTGCCGGTGAATCCCGGCACTTCGTCGCGAATGGTTTCCACTTCGCGCAGGATGGAGGCCTCGGACCGGCTCTGGATGATGCGTCCTTCGTGCTCCGTGATGGAACAGAAGGTGCAGCCGCCGAAACAGCCGCGCATGATGTTGACCGAGAAACGGATCATCTCCCAGGCGGGATTTTTCGCATCTCCGTAGGACGGATGGGGCTGGCGGGTGTAGGGAAGTTCGTAGACACGGTCGAGTTCCTTGGTCGTCAGCGGAATCGGCGGCGGATTGAGCCAGACATCGCGCTTGCCGTGTCGTTGCACCAGTGCCCGGGCATTCCCCGGATTGGTCTCCTGGTGGAAAACCCGTGAGGCATGGGCATAGCGGACAGGATCTGTAACCACCTGGTCATAGGACGGCAGTCGCACCACCGTTCGTGGCGCGGTCCAGTTGCCGGGGACGGCGATGGAAGGTCACCGGTCGTGAAGATGGCTCGGCGGAATTCTCCGTTGTTTCGGCGGAATCGCAGCCTGGTTCAGCGGCGTAGGGGTCCGGGTGGGTTGCCAGGGGTCCGGGCTGGTCCACATCGGTGGAGTCGATCTCCGTCCAGCCCGTCGGCGTGCCCTGGCACATGTATCCGGTGCCGCGAATGTCCCTGATCTGCGTGATCTTCTCGCCCTTCGCGAGTCGGTGCGCGAGTTCCACCACGGCCCTTTCGGCGTTACCGAAAAGCAGCATATCGGCCTTGGAGTCGGGCAGCACCGACCGGCGAACCTTCTCGGACCAGTAGTCGTACTGGGCGATCCGGCGCAGCGAGGCCTCAATGCCGCCGATGACCACGGGTACGCCTTTGTAGGCCTCTCTGACCTTCTGGGCATAGACAATGACCGCCCGGTCGGGCCGTTTGCCGGCCTCGCCGTCGGGCGTGTAGGCGTCATCCGAGCGAATGCGTCGGTCGGCCGTGTAGTGATTCACCATCGAGTCCATGTTGCCGGCGGTGACGCCCCAGAACAGATTGGGTTTTCCCAGCCCGCGAAAGGACTCGATGTCGCGCCAGTCGGGCTGGGCGATGATGCCCACTCGAAACCCCTGGGCCTCGAGCAACCGGCCGATGACGGCCATGCCGAAGCTGGGGTGGTCCACGTAGGCGTCGCCGGTGACGATCACGATGTCGCAACTGTCCCAGCCCAGCAGGTCCATTTCCGCCCTGGTGGTGGGCAAGGTGGGGGCCGGACCGAACTTATGGGCCCAGTGCCGCCGCCAGCTGAAGATGTCGGGAGCCGCCTGCATTCCGCCATTATACGGGCGGGTGATTGCGCCGAAGGCTGTCAGCCGGGAGAATAAAACCCTCAGTGTGTTCCGGTTGGCAAAATCCGGATTCACTAAAGGCGGTGATCGTCATGCCAATGACGACAGGCCGCTCACCAATCATGCGCCACCTTGGGGGACAGATAATGAGTGATGTGCGTGTCGTGCTCGACCGCGAAGAAAAGCAGATCCATGACAACGTCATGGCGATGGCTGTATTGGCGGGAGAAGCGTTGGCGAAGGCCACGGACAGCCTCATGAGTCAGAACGCCGAGCTCGCCCAGGAGGTGGTGGCTGCGGATTTGAAGATCAATGCCTTGATGCGCATTGTGGAAAACGAATGCCTGGAGGCGCTCGCCCTGCAACAACCGGTGGCCCGTGACCTGCGGGAAATCATCGCCAGTCTGCAGATTGCCGGTGATCTGGAGCGAATCGCCGATCACGGCAAATCCATCGCCTCCATCGTGCTGGGAATGGATGGCAGTAGTTTCCATGGTCCGCTGGATCGCATCGCCGAAATGGAGGACACCTGCCAGAATATGCTGACGCGGGTGATGGAGGCCTTCGAAAATCGTGATCCGAATCTGGCCGTTGCCGCTGCCGCGGACGACAACCGGGTGGACGATCTCGATGAACAGGCCGTATCGAGCCTGATGATGCGATTAATGACGGAGCCGGATAAGGGCATGCATGCCACGCATCTTCTGTGGATCGCCTACCATCTTGAGCGTGTCGGTGATCGGGTGACCAATGTGGCCGAGCGCGTGGTGTTCATGGTGAACGCCGAAACGCCGGATCTTGACTGAATCCCTTTGTCCTTGCTGTATCCGAATTTGATGTAGATCCCGGTTGCGGTAAAACCGGCTGCCGCTGAGGCATACTTGTTACCGGCACGGGACTTCAAGTCCCGCCCTGAATCAGAGTCCTTAAGGACCGATAAAACTGGAATTGGAGGAGAGAATGGAAGAACGTAACGTCGACTCAATCGACGATGACGAAGAGTTGATTGAACCCCTGTTTTACCCGTCGAATACCCTGGATACCGGCGCGCCAATGCGTTGGCTGAAAGCCGGCTGGTCCGATCTGAAACAGGCGCCGATGCAGAGCCTGACCTATGGGTTCGGCCTGGTGTTGTTCGGCTACCTGCTGGTGTGGCTGGCCTGGGATGAGGGTAACGTGGTCCTGCTGTTCACGCTGGTTACCGGCTTCGTGCTGATGGGGCCGGTCCTGGCCTTCGGGGTGTATTCGATCAGTCGGCAGATCGAAGAGGGCCTCAAGCCGGAACTGGGCTATTGTCTGAAGGCGAGCAAAAACCACCTGCGCAATGAATTGCTGTTCGCCCTCGTCATCCTCATTATCCTGCTGATCTGGGCCCGGGCAGCGGCCATGGTGCATGTGTTTTTCCCGGTCAGCGAGGATCTGGGTGTTATCGGCTGGATTCAGTTTCTCGCGGTGGGCTCGGCTGTGGGGTCCATATTCGCCGGCCTGGTGTTTACCGCCAGCGCCTTCTCCCTGCCGATGATGCTGGATCGGGGAACCGACGCCATCACCAGCGCCCTCACCAGCACCAACGCGGTGCTCAAGAACAAGGGCGTCATGGTCCTGTGGGGCGCCATCATCGTCAGCCTCGTCATTGCCGGCTTTCTCACCGCACTGCTGGCGCTCGCCGTTATACTGCCGTTGATTGGCCATGCCACCTGGCATGCGTATCGGGAGACGATTCCCCTGCCGGAGGAAGACGCGGTGGCGGGAGATCCGTCGGCGACGCTCGGCGGCTAGTCCCGGAACCGGGGGCCTTCGTCGCGGGACAGGTCCTCGGTCATGATGGGCTGCATGGCGTGCAGCAGATTGGCGAACAGTTGAGGGCTCTGGCGCTCCTCCTGGGCCAGCAGTTTTTTCATGTGTTCCCGACGGGTGGGGGCGCTGAAGCAGGCGGGGCATGAATCCGGCACCACGGGCAGATCGGTGGCCGCGGCATAGGCGGCGGTCTGGGTTTCCCGCACATAGGCCAGCGGCCGGATGATGCGCACATCACCTTCGCGATTGAGATAGCAGGCCTTCATGGTGCGCAATTGGCCACCGTGGAACAGCGACATCAGCAGGCTTTCGGCGAGGTCGTCCAGGTGCTGCGCCAGCACCAACACGTTGTAGCCTTCACGCCGGCAGGTTGAATACATGATGCCGCGCTTCATTCGTGAGCAATAGGCGCAAAACGAATCGCCGTCCATGTGGCTTTTGGCCTGCTCCATGATGGGCTGTTCCTCGTAGTGCCAGGGCAGCCCGAGCTCATCGTAGTAGGCGGTGAGCGATCGTGGATCGAATCCCTCCACTTCCGGGTCCACGGTGATGACGCCGAGTTCGAATTTGACCGGGGCGTAGGTCCGCAGGTGGCGCAGCACATGGAGCAGGGCCAGCGAATCCTTGCCGCCCGAAACCCCCAGCAACAGGCGGTCGCCGTCGCGGATCATGTCGAAATCGGCAATGGCGCGCCCGACCTTGCGCAGCAGGCTTTTGGGTGGTTTCAGAGAGGCTTGATCCATGGTTCGAGGGGCTCGTCAGACGGCCGTAGTGTATCGTGAATATAATCATCCCAGACGTTCCGACCAGGAGAATTGATCATGGAAGCCTTGCCCGTCGTCATCGACGCCCTGCCCTACCTCGTCGCCGCCTTCGCCGTCATCATTGTGGTGCAGGGCGTCAAGCGTGTTCCCCAGGGAATGGAGTACACCGTCGAGCGCTTCGGTCGTTACACCAAGAGTCTGCGTCCCGGTCTGGGGTTCATTTTCCCCTTGGTCGACCAGATCGGGTCGAAGATGAACATGATGGAGCAGGTGCTGGACGTGCCCTCGCAGGAGGTCATCACCAAGGACAACGCACTGGTGCGGGCGGACGGTGTGGTCTTCTTCCAGGTGTTGAGCGCCGCCAAGGCCTCCTACGAAGTCAACGACCTCTACCGCGCCATTCTGCAACTCACCATGACCAATATCCGCTCGGTCATGGGGTCCATGGACCTCGACGAGCTGCTGTCGAACCGGGATGCCATCAACGCCCGGTTGTTGGCGGTAGTGGACGATGCCACCACCCCCTGGGGCATCAAGGCCACCCGTATCGAAATCAAGGACATTGCCCCACCGCAGGATCTGGTGGACGCCATGGCCCGTCAGATGAAGGCGGAGCGCGAAAAGCGCGCGGCCATCCTTGAGGCTGAAGGTCTCAAACAGGCGGCCATCCTGAAGGCCGATGGCGATAAAAGGGCCGCCATCCTCCAGGCTGAAGGCGATAAAGAGGCCGCGTTCCGCGAGGCGGAGGCTCGCGAGCGTTTGGCAGAGGCCGAAGCCAGGGCCACCCAGATGGTTTCGGATGCCATCGCCAAGGGGGACGTCAACGCGATCAACTACTTCGTCGCCCAGAAGTACACCGAGGCCTTGCAGGCCATCGGCACCGCCGAGAACCAGAAACTGGTGCTGATGCCGCTCGAGGCGTCCAGCCTCATCGGGTCGATCGCGGGTATTGCCGAAGTCGCCAAGGCGTCTGTGGCGGGCGGGGAGAAAGGGTGATGGATTTCTTCAAGGACATGGCGTACTGGCACTGGTGGGTGCTGGGCATCGTGCTTCTGATTCTCGAAGTATTTGCGCCAGGGGCCTTTTTTCTCTGGCTGGCGCTGGCAGCCGGTGTCCTGGGGGTGATTCTGCTGGCCATGCCGGCGCTGAGCTGGGAAACGCAGTTACTGTTGTTTGCGGCACTCAGTGTCGCCAGTGTTTTAGCCGGCAGATTCTGGTTGAAACGCCATCCCATCGATACCGATCAGCCCAACCTCAACCGTCGCGGTGAACAGTACGTGGGTCGGGTTTTCACCCTCGAAGCGCCGGTGGTGAACGGCTTCGGCAAGATCCGCGTCGACGACACCACCTGGAAGATTCGTGGTGAGGATTGCGCCACCGGCTCCCGGGTGCGCGTGGTCAGCGTGGACGGAACGACCCTGGTGGTGGGTGCGGCGGAGTGATCACTTTATGCGGCTTCCGCTCTCCCCCGCCCCAAGCTGTCGTGACTGCGGCAGATTTCTGCGAAGCAAAAAATATCGGCAGTGAGTGATCCGCGGGTTTTCGATGGCGAGACTCTGGCGAGCGTCGCCTTCAAAAATGGTGAAGTATTGACGATCGAGCCTGGATACGCTGTCAGGCGGTGGTTTGCGAGGCGGGAGCGGACGCGGTGCGAAGCGTCTTCCATCTTTGCAGGAACGGAAGTAGCAACAGCCGGTCGAGGCGCGAGTCTTTCGGATCGCGGAAATACTCGAGACCCAATTCCATGGTGGTCTGTTCGTCGAACGGTTTCGACGTTGCGGTTTTAAAAAGGTGGTCGTAAATCGTCAGCACCGTGGAATAGTTGCTGTCGGTAAAGCGTTGGTCACTGGCATGGTGGAGACGGTGAAAATCTGGCGTCACCACGATATGTCGCAATGCCCGGTCTATGCCGGCTGGTATATAAACATTGCCATGGGACAATCCGTGCAGCATCGCTCGCGCAATCTCGCGCACGGCAACGGCTTCTATCGGCGCGCCGAGCAAGGCTGCTACCGACACCATCACCACGGTGGCGAGGAGGACTTCGATAGGGTGATGGCGGTAGCTGGTCGAAAAATCCACTTCCGTGTCGTTGTGGTGAACTGCGTGAACTCTCCACAGCCAGGGCACTTGGTGAAACAGTCGGTGCAGGGCATAGCCCGCCAACTCGAAGACCAGAAATACAATAACGACGCTGGCCGCGAAACCTGCATCCAAATGGGCGAGCAGACCAACCTCCTGCGAAAACGACCACCAAGACACTATCAACGTGAGCCCGATGGTGACCCAGCGCAGAACGAGATGGTTAAGTATCGTGAGAGCGATGTTGTTGATCCAGCGGTAATTCTGGCTGGCTTGAGGGGTCCTGCGTGGAAAAACCATCTCCCAAAAGATCACTACCGCGAAGCTGCCGATGACCACCAGCGCAAGAATGCCGGGAAGGGTTTCCTCAAGGTTCCCAAGGAAGTCGGTCATCGGAAAGCGGGCTCAGTTCAGGTTACTTGTTGCGATTGCGCAGGGCGCGAGCGGTAATCAACGCAATTATGGTCCCGAGTCCGGCCAGCGCCCAGGGAGAGTCCACCGGTACACTGGTGACGATGGCAACGCAGTTGGCGGCCGCGGCGTTCGTGGCGGCCAATCCCGCAGTCATTAAAAGGGCGATCTGACGGATCTGGTTCATTTCGTTTCTCCTTGTTGTGATGTTTGCGCGCGTAAACCCGCCAATACTACAATATTGGTCGCCAGGATAATAGAAACGGGGGTTGTGCCTGGCTCAGCCTGCGGACAGCTTTATTTATTTTTTGCGGTTGCGTAGTAGTCGGAAGCTGATCAGGGCGATGACCGCGGCCAGACCGGCCAGGGCCCAGGGAGAATCCACCGGCACACTCGTGAAATTGTTTTGCCAGACACCTGCAATACAGGCCTGTGATGCCAGTAACGCGGCCGAGAACACGGCAATTTTTCGGTGAGATGTTTTCATTTCGAATGGCTTCCTTGGTAATTGACCTTCTGTGGCTGGACTTGTGGAGCCTACGATTGAAAAACGTGTCTGCCCCGTGACCGGATGACGTCAGGTTCTTCTGCTTTCCGGCGCCAGCGCGGATGCGGCCGATGGGGTCGTTGAGGCGGAGTCTTGCGGATGCCGGCGAAACGGCATCGTCAACAGGTGGTCGAACCGAGATTCCACGGGATCCCGAAAATACTCCAGGCCGACAGTCATGGTGGGCTGCTCGTCGAACGGCTTGCGCGTGGCCGTGCCGAAAAGATAATCGAACCAGGGCACAAAGGCGCCGTAGTTGCTGTCAGTGAATCTCCGGTCGTCCGAATGGTGCATCCGGTGAAAATCCGGCGTGATTATCAGATAGCGTAACCACCGGTCGATCCATTCCGGGAGATAAATGTTGCTGTGGGCCAGGATGACCACGCTGGTCCGCATGATCTGGTAAACCACGACCACCGCGACCGGAGGCCCCAGCAGCGCGATGACGGGGGCCGATGCGAATAGCACCGCGAGTAATTCCAGCGGGTGATTGCGGCCGGTGGTGGTGAAATCGAGTTCCGTGTCGCTGTGGTGTACGGCGTGAATCTGCCACAACCATGGTACCTGGTGCATCATGCGATGGACCAGGTAGGTGGTCATCTCCAGCGCCAATAGGGTTGCCGCCAAGGCGACGAAGAAATTGACGTCGGTACCTGCGAACAGTCCGATGTGCCAGGTCGCCACAAACCAGGCGATTCCGATGGTGACGGCGGCATCCAGCCAGAAGATGAGGACCTGGTTGGTCAGGGTCAGGGTGATATTGCCTGTCCAGCGGCGAGCCAAATGCGGCTGAATCCTGCGCCGGGGCCAGATTGCCTCCCAGGTGGCGGCAACGAGATAGGCGCCTACCAGCGTTCCGAAGATGATGCTGTTTTCATTGGCTTCGAGAAAGCCTTCCATCGGCTGGGCTCGCCAGCAGGCTCAGCGCTTGCGGAGGACCCGGGCGACGACGACAGCCACCAGTGCGCCCAGTGCCCCCAGCGCCCAGGGTGAATCTACGGGTACGGAAACCGCCGAGAAGGCGTGCATGATGGCGGCGGAGGCGGGCGTGACGAAAGCTAGGCCGCTCAGCGCGAGTAAAGTTTTCTGGAAAGTATTCATCGGTGATTGTCCCCAAGACGCGTTGAACATTAAGAATAATTTTGACGGCCCTGATGCGTGAAAAGGGCCCTGCCGGCGAAGTTTAGGTGGAATTTCGCCATCGGTAAACTGAAATTGCCTGGCGGACAGGTGCAGTTTGCCGCGATCAGGCGGTGCTGGGCGGTGATGGCCTGTCTGGAGAGCGCTTGTAACGCCGACCTCTGAAAGGCATCAACAGTACCTGGTCGACTCGCGAATCGATGGGGTCTCGAAACCGCTCCAGGCCCAGTTCCATGGTCGCGTATTCGGGAAAGGGTTTACGGGTTGCCGTACCGAAAAGGTAATCGAACCAGGGCACGGTAGAGCAATAGTTGCTGTCGGTGAACTTTCGGTCACTGGAGTGATGCAGATGATGGAAGTCCGGGGTGACAATGAGGTAGCGCAACCATCTTTCAACGCCTTCAGGAATCCGCGCATTGCTGTGGCTGAGAATATTCACGCTCATCCTCAACAATTGATACAGCGCCATGGCTGCGACCGGTGCCCCCAATGCGGCTACAACCGGAGCCGCGCAGACAACTATGAATACACTCTCGAGCGGGTGGTTTCGGTAGGTCGTCGTGAAATCGACCTCCGTATCGCTGTGATGCATGGCGTGCAGGCGCCAAATCAGAGGAACCCGGTGGGCGAAAATGTGCAGCCCATAGCCCAGCATTTCCATGACCAGTAACGTGACCACGAAGGCCCCGGCCAAACCAATATCGTAGTGCTGTAGCAGGCCCAGTCCACTTTCTACCGCCCAGATTGCTACACCCATACTCAGAATGGCGCCGGTCCACCGCACAGCGACCAGCGACACTGCCGTTATTGCAATATTGTTTACCCAACGGAACAAGAGTCGCTTGGATTCCTCCCGACGCGGGGCTAGCAATTCCCAAGCCAGCGCGGCGAGATAGAGGCCGATCATGGCGCCGAAAACGAGGTTGTTTTCGTGGCTTTCGAGGAAATGTTCCATTCGCGACCGTGACGATTATGGCTGCCACACGGGTGGGCGGTGGTCGAGCCGGGGTTTCCCAGATGGAAGTTGCTTCAGCGTCGAGGTGACGACGGGAGCAACGAATTTCCGGTTTATTTTCTGCGGTTAATCAGAATCCTTGCTGCCACCAGGGCAACAATGGCACCGACACCGGCCAGCGCCCAGGGGGCGTCCACAGGAACACTGGTGGGCCCATTGATCGTCCATCCGGTAGTGCCGGCGATGGCAGATTCGAGAGCGCTCAGCATCCCGATGCCGGAAACATAACTAAGAATTTGCTTTTTCATGCATTGTGCCTCTTCCAGATCAGTAAATCGAAAGCTTCGAGATCGTAAAAAATCTAATTATAATAATTGGTTAGCGCGCTCCGGCGGGGTAGAAGGGCCGCGCAACGGGGTCTGTTCCCAGGGTGCGGCCAACGTAACCTATGCGCCGTACCTGCGCCGGCTTATCAGTATTCTTGCCGCGATGATTGTAGCAATGACGACCCGTCCGGCTCCAAGAGAGAAAGTGCCTTTTTGCGATGTTCATCATGCGCTTATTCCCGGGACTCCACTATCGATTTGGCAGGTAACCAACTGCGACTCAAAGGGCGAGTTTCCGGAGTCGTAAACCTTCGTGTCGGTGCCCTTCCTATCTCGTGGCTGGTTCGTCCGTTCCAGTGTACGACCCTGAGGCCGGTGAGGCCCTGTAGCGTTGACCTCTGAAAGGCATCAACAGTACCTGGTCGACTCGCGAATCTATGGGGTCTCGAAACCGCTCCAGGCCCAGTTCCATGGTTGCGTACTCCGGGATAGGGCTTCCTGGTCGCCGTCCCGAACAGGTAATCGAACCAGGGCACGGCGGCGGAGTAGTTGCTGTCCGTGAACCGCTGATCGCTGGAATGGTGGAGATGATGAAAATCCGGCGTCACGATAACGTACCTCAGCCAGCGTTCGATGCTTTCGGGAATCCGTATGTTGCTGTGACTGAGGATATTCATGCTCATCCTCAACAGCTGGTAAAGCACCATGGCGGCAACGGGCGCACCCAGTCCGGCGGCCAGGGGCACCGAAGTGACGATCACAAACATGCCTTCGAACGGGTGATGCCGGTATGTCGTTGACACATCTACCTGGGTGTCGCTGTGGTGCATCGCGTGCACACGCCAGAACAGCGGGACCTTGTGAAAGAGTACATGGAACGCATAGCCAGTGAACTCCATGACCAGGAGCGTTACCAGGAAGCTGCCAGGCAAACCGAGATCGTAATGCTGCAGCAGGCCCCGGCCGCTTTCAACGGCCCACATGGTGGCGCCGATGGAGAGGACCGCGCTGGTCCATTGATTGGTGACCTGGCTGATCGCCATCAGCGAAAAGTTGTTGGTCCAGCGATAGAGCAGGCTGCGGGATTCGGGCCGGCGAGGCGCCAGCAATTCCCAGAACATTGCCACCAGAAACAGGCAGATCACCGCCCCTAGCAGGATCGTGTTTCCGTGGGTTTCGAGAAATGGTTCCATCTGCGGAGGCCTTTTTTCGGCGGACGTACACCCAGCCGCGATACGCTGGACAGCAATTCCCCGGCGGGGGATTAATCCGCAATCGAACCGCCGGCAGCCGTGCTCTTTTCGATGGGCGAAGAGAATTCGTGCGGCAATGAGCGCGACTAAGGCCCCTGGACTGCCAGGAGTCCAGGGGGAATCAACGGGTACGCCCGTGGCGCCGATCGAGGGTTTGCCCGCGAAGCTGCGGCGGAACTGCCCAATAAAGCGATGCCGGAAACATATCTCACTTGGATCTCTTTGTGAGCCTGCAGGGCTTTGCCTTTTTATCGATGCGCCGGAGAAAACGCAAAGTGCGCCACGCTCCCGCATCCGGAGCGCTATTTGCGACGGTTGATGAGTATTCTGGCCGCAACGACGGCGATGATGGCGCCCAAGCCGGCGATGGCCCACGGAGAGTCCACCGGTACGCTCGCGCCGTTGAACGCCATCCAGCCCCATCCGGGCGGTTGGGTCGGGGTACCGGCGATTGCTGATCCGGCTGAACCAAGCGCGACGATGCTGGCGAATACGCGGGTCGATAAGATTTTCATAATGAACGCGCCCTATGACTTTATTGAGTGTGTAATCGCCTCTGAGTTTAGGGGAATGCTGTGCCTTCATCAATGGTTTCGACGCTGTGCAGGGGTTCCCCGCGTCCTGGGGTGAAGGAAACCGGGTTCCCGCGGCCGCGTAAGAATCTGGGTTATGGGGACAGGACCGATTTACCCAGGCCATGCCCCTCTTCAATCAACCGGTGGGCCTGGGCCGCCTCAGCAAGGGGGAAGGACTGGCCCACATTGATGCGCAGGCGACCCTCGTCGATCCAGCTTGCGCACTGCTTGAGGATCTCGTTCTGACGCTTCCAGTGGGTTGACAGATTTCGCAACCAGGGTGTCAGCATCAGGGTGAAATGGATGCCGAGATTACGAGTGCGAGCCTCCTTCCAGTCGATCCCCGGGCCGGGGTCCAGCAGGGTTACCAGCTTTCCATAGTGAGCGCACGCTTCGATGGATCGGCTGAATACGTCAGCTCCCACGGTGTCGTAGATAACACTTGCTCCCTCGCCGTCCGTCAGTGCGAGTGTCCGTTCAACGAAGTCCTCGTCTCGGTAGTTGATCACTTTGTCCGCCCCCAGTTCACGGGCGAAGGCCGCTTTTTCGTCGGAACTGACCGTGGTCAGGACCCGGGCGCCGCGCACTTTTGCCAATTGAATCGCCAGGTGCCCTACCCCGCCTGCGCCGGCGTGAATCAGCACGCTGTCGTCGGCGGAAACGGCAGCCTGCGTGATGAGCGACTCCCAGGCGGTGATCAGCGCCAGGGGGGCGGCAGCAGCCTCCTCGAAGGAGATGGACGCCGGCATTCTCTCGACGTGGCTTTCGTCCAGCACCGTGTATTCCGCGTAGTTGCCCTGAGCGCCGCCCAGCCCGCCGTGGCAGAACCACACCCGGTCGCCGGGATTGAATCGGGTAACGTCCCCGCCGATCTCGATGACTTCCCCGGCGCCATCGCAACCGAGAATCGCGGGCACCTTGCCCTGGAAAAGCCCGCGACTGCGCACCTTGGTGTCGATGGGATTGATGCCGGCGGCCCGGATGCGCACCTTGATCCCCGTCGGGGTGGTGATTCCGGGCTCGGGTAGATCCCGCAGTTTCAGGGTTTCGGGGCCTCCGACGGCGGTCATGACTACGGCTTTCATTGGCGATCCTCGGATTTAAGGGGTGCCAGGAGCATGTAAAAGATCCAGGCGAACCAGCTGAAGAACAGGATCAAGAGAATCCACACCAGTTTTTCCTGGCCGGAGGTTTTGCTGGATCCGGCGATGAGTAGAATGGGTAAGACCCAGATAAACACGCTTAAAAGCAACGCGCCGGCGCCCAGTCCGAGGATGGCTTCCACGATGAGAGTCCCTTATGAGGAAAGATAGACCGGTGGATGATGCCGTGGACCCGGGTATCGCGGCAATAACCCGCCACCAGTCCCGCTTGCGCCAGTGTCGGCGCTGCGCCCAGATGGTGCCGCCGGTGGTGACGGGTCAGGCGGTGAAATCACCGGTATTGCTGGTCGGGCAGGCGCCGGGCGACAAGGAGGGCCCGGCGGGCAGGCCTTTCGCATGGACGGCGGGCAAGACCCTGTTCAAGTGGTTTGCCGGCATTGGTCTCGACGAAGAGGCCTTTCGCGCCCGGGTTTACATGTCTGCCATTTGCCGTTGCTTTCCCGGTAAGGCGCCAAAGGGCGGCGATCGTGTTCCTTCCCCTGCGGAAATTGCCAACTGCCGGCAGTGGCTCGACGACGAAATGGACCTGTTGAAACCCCGCTTGGTGATTCCCGTCGGCAAACTGGCGATTGCCCGGTTTCTACCGGTGTCCCGCCTCACCGATGTGGTGGGCCGCACTATCACCCTCGATCAACCTGGCCCCGCCACCGACTGTATCCCCCTGCCCCATCCCTCCGGTGCGTCCACCTGGCACAGAACCTCGCCCGGTAAGGAACTTCTTGCCGCGGCCCTGGCCCGGATCGGCAACCATCCTGCTTGGCGACAGTTGCTGTGAGGCCCTTGATGAGCGCCGACAGGTGACGATTGGCACGCCTGGGCGGGCCTGGACGCTGATCATTCTGGTGGCGATTTCAGCCGCGACCCTTTGGCTGCGGGCCGGACTGACATACGACGAGGTGCTTGGTGGCGATGAGGTGGTGTTTCCCTACGTGGATCCCTGGTACCACGCCCGGCTGCAGACAGCGCTTGCGGAAAACTATCCGCTGCCACTCGGGCACGACCCCTACGCGCTCTATCCGACGGGGCAGACGGTGCCCGTCGCCCCATTGTTTGACTGGGCGGTGGTGACCGCGTCCAGGTTATCGGGCGGCGGGGCAAATGGCGGCGAGCGCCTGCAATATCTATCGGCCTGGTTTCCGCCCTTGATGGCCTTGGTCACGGTCTGGCTCGTATATGCGGTGGGGCGCCGCCTTGTTGACCCGGCGATCGGCCTTCTGGCGGCGATGCTGGCCGTGGTCTACCCGCCGGACTTCCTGGATCGAACCCAGCTGGGGGCGATTGATCATCACGCCGCTGAAGTGCTGCTGAGCAGTGCCGTGCTCTGGGCCGCCGTGGTGCTGCTGCAGCGGGTGCAATCCGCCGGTCGACCCATCGGCACGATGCTGCTGCTTGGGGTGCTGCTGTCGGCCTATCTGGCGTCCTGGGGCGGCGGCGCGTTGTTGGTGGCCCTGTTGCTGCTGTGGATCTCTGTTCAGCATATGGTCGATGTGGGGTGCGATCGTGATCCCGGTTATCTGCGGCTGTTTTCGGGCGCCGGCGCGGTGGCCTTGTTGTGTCTGTTGCCCGTCGTCGGCTGGCTGCCGCGTGGTTCCATCACCCTGGCGGCCCTGTCCCTGTTGGTGGTGACGCCCTGGGTGTTGCGATGGTGGCTTCCCTCAGGGAGGCCCTCGTGGCAGCGAACGCTGGTCGGTGGCGGGGTGTTGATGGCAGGAAGTGCGGCAATGATTGTTGCTGCGCCTGACTTCTTCGGTTCGCTGGTTGGCCAGTTCGGACGACTGCTGCCGACGGCGCAGCCGAGTCTCGTGGGAGAGGCCAGTTCTCTGATTTTCGGCGAAGAAGGCGCCTCTTTCGGGCTATTTATGGCGCATTTCGGGCTCACCGGCTTTTTGTTCGTCGGTGGGCTGATGATCTGGTTGATGGAAAAGTCCCATCGACAACGACCCGAGTCCCTGCTGTTCTTCGTCTGGAGCCTGTTCTTTCTGGTCGCCGCCCTCGGCCAGCGGAGGTTCGGGTATTACCTGGCCGTCAGTCTGCCGCTGATGCTGGCCTGGGTGCTGCGGGATGTGGGACTGAGCCTGGCGTTCAGCTTAAAGACGGGCGATCGGAACAGGATCGCTACCGGTGCCGCCCTGGTGTTGGTGGTGGCGTTTTCCGCCGTGGGCTGGCGCCAGTCGGTGGACCGGGTCAGCCACGCTACCCAAGCGGATACCGCCTGGCTCGAGGCGTTGCGGTGGCTGCGTGAAGCCACGCCGGAGCCCTTTGCCGCCGGTAACGACTGTTACACAGGCGTCTCGCCTGAGTGCGATACAGCGCGATATGGTGTTCTCGCCCCCTGGTATGCGGGCTATTGGATCGTCGAGCGGGGACGCCGCGTTCCCATCGCCAATCCCACCCAGAACGGGCTCGAAAAAGCCAGTCGGGCCTATGTCGCCGATGCGGCAAAGGTTTCGCAGGCGGTACTCGGCGACCTGGGGGCCGGCTATGTTGTGGTGACTGACGAAATGTTGGCGGGTGAGCCTCGAAAGGCGCCACAGGTCGTCAGCGGCTTTCGCTATCTGGTGCGATCCGCCCGTCTTCCACTTGCCGATTTCATCCTGGAGCACCCGCCTGACGGCGACGCAGGGCAGTCCTTCCTGCCCGCTTACTATCGCAGCCTGCTCTCGCGACTCTATCTGTTCGGTGTCGGCGCGGTGGCAGCTGAAGGTCCGGTTCAGCTGCTGGCCCCGCGGGCTGGCGGTTGGCAGGTCGCCTCTGTTGCACGGAGTTACCCGCAAGCCGTTGCCATGGCCGCCGCAGAGGGGCAGGGCGAATGGGTTCTGGCATGCCCCGATCCGCTCCTCAGCTGTGTCCCCCTGGACGCCATATCGGATCTTGAGCCAGTGTTTGAATCCGGGTCGGTCAGTGCCCGGTTTGCCCCAAACGGAGGGGCGCTGGCGGCGGTGCGAATTTACGAATACTTTCCCCAAATGGCGATACAACCATGAGCTCAAAGCCTCCCTTGCTGCTGGTTCACCCGGGCCTCAACCCACCGGGCGGCGGTAATGCGGTCGGGGCCTGGGCGCTATCGGCCCTGGTGGGCCAATACGACGTCACGTTATTGGCCTGGCGCCCCCACGACCTGTCCCGGGTAAACAGCTATTTCGGAACCGATCTGAGGCCGGATCAGTTCCGCGTCCGTTTCTTTCCCCGGCTCATTGCGCGAACCATAGATCGTTCACCATCTTCGTTCGCGATGCTGGAGTCGCAGCTACTGCACCGCTATGCCCGTAGATTGCGCCGGCAGCTTGGCAAACAGGTGCTGGCTTTGAGCACCCACAACGAGGCCGACCTGGGTCCGCCGGCGATCCAGTATGTGCACTATCCGGCTGCGGCGATGCCCAGGCCGACCCAGGACCTGCGCCCGATTCACCGGGTGCCGGGTTTGGTGACGGTCTATCGGGCGGCCTCGCAGGTCCTGGGTGGTTCATCGCTCGAGCGGATTCGCGCCAATCGCACCTTGACCAATTCCGCCTATATCGGCGACCTGGTGCGCAATACTCACGGGATAGACTCCCAGGTGCTTTTTCCGCCGGTGCCGGGGCAGTTCCCCCAGGTTCCCTGGGGGGCGCGTGATGAGGCAGTTGTCTGCATCGGGCGGTTCTCGGGAGAGAAGCGCCAGCTGGAAGCCGTTGAGATCGTCTCAGGGGTGCGGGCCGCCGGATTCGATCTCAAGCTGCACCTGGTGGGAAGCGTGGATGACCCTGTTTACGCGGAAAAGCTCTTTTCCGCCCAGCGGCGCTACCCTGACTGGCTTCAAATTCACTCCGATCTGCCGAGGGACCGGATGCTCGAGTTCGTGGCGCGGCAGCGATATGGCCTGCATACCATGGAGAAGGAACATTTCGGGATTGCCGTGGCGGAATTGCAGCGATGCGGTTGCCTCACCCTGGCCCACGATTCGGGAGGCCCAAGGGAGATACTCGGGGGGGATTCAAGGCTGCTCTTCAAGGACAACGAGGATGCTGTCAATAAACTCATCGATGTCCTCAGCCGTCCCGCACTGAAGGAGCAACTTCGGGGATCGAGCGGCGAGCGGGCAGGGCGGTTTACGGCGGAACGATTCTGCATGGAACTGCGGCGTCACGTCGCCGAAATGGTGTAGTGGGTCACCAGAGCGCGCCGGCCTCGGCGAGTTCCCGGAACTTTGGGTTGCCCGCCATGAGATCGTCATATCGGCCGCAGCCGGCAAGTCTGCCCTCGTCGAAGAACAGAATCTGATCGCACTGCCGCACGGTTGAGAGCCGATGGGCGATGATGATGACGGTCTTGTGGCCATGGACAGCGTTGATGGCCGAGGCGAGGGCGGCCTCGGTTTCATAGTCCAGCGACGAGGTGGCCTCGTCGAAAACCAGCACCTGGGGGTTGCGGTACAGGGCGCGAGCAACGGCCAGCCGCTGGCGCTCTCCACCCGAAAGCCGAATGCCCCGGTCTCCTATCGGCGTGTCCAGCCCGTTCGGAAGATGCTGAATCCAGTGATCGAGCTGGGCCAGTTTTACAGCCTTTTCGACCCGTTCCGCGTCAGGCGACAGCCCCGGTTCACCCAGGGCGATGTTGCGGGTGACGCTGTCGTCCACCAGGAAGCCATGCTGGGGCACATAGCCCACCTGGCCGCGCCAGGCGCCCCCGATTTCCTCCAAACCGCTGCCGTTTACGAGAATCCTGCCTTCGCTGGGGCTCAGAATGCCGAGCAGCAGATCGGCAAAGGTGGTCTTGCCGGCGCCGGAACGCCCGACCACCCCGACAGTCTGGCCGTAGGGGATTTCGTGGTCGACGTCCCGCAGAGCGGGTTTCGCCGCACCGGGATAGCGGAAGGACACCCCGGCGAAACGAATGCCTGCTTTTTCTGCCAGGCCTGGTGTCGCACTTGGGGTCGAGGCCTCGGGTGCGAGTTGCCAGTGTTCGCGGATCTCCTCAAGGGGCGCGGTGGCGAAGCGAAGGTTGTTGCTGTGGTAAACGATCCAGTGGAGCGAGGGCAGGATGCGCAGGCCCGCGTAGGCGAACAATCCGAGCAGGGGCAAAAGCCGCGTTTCCAGCGGTTCCCGTCCGGCGAGCAACAGCACCATCAGAGCGATGGCGACAATGAAGAAGGTCTCGACGATCAGGTGAGGCAGGTTGGCCAATACGGTCCGGCGCATGCCCAGATCGGACAGGGTGGTGCGGTGACGATGAAGCTCATCGGCGAAAAAATTCTCCTCGCCGAGCACCTTGATCTCCTTGATGCCCTGCACCATGTTGAGCAGTGCCCCGTTCATTTGTTCGCCGGCCTGGTGGACGGCGTCGCCCCAGCGTTTGTGTCGCCGCTGGGTAAGCCACAGAAAGGCCATCATCAACGCCACCACTATCGCCATTCCGCCCAGCGCCTCGGCGGGTGCCGAGTGAACAATGACCACGGCGATGCCGAGGATCACCAGGGATTCGGAAAGAATCACCGAGGTGGATTCGTAGATGTGGGTGGCGACGGTGGGCGCCGACGTCTGCAGGTTGCGCATCAACTCGGTGGGCTTGTGCTGGAGGTGAAAACTGTACGGCCCATGAAGGTATCGTCGGGCGAGTTGGTCGACGAGGTAGATGGTCGCGTCCCTGATCAATTTTTGCCGTGCCCAGATGCCCGACAGCCGGATCGCGTTTTTTGCCAGGTAGAGCACCACCACCACCAGGGCGAGGGCGGTCAGCAGGCCGGCCCGATTGCCTGCCTGCGGAAGAACCGGCTGGAGCAGGGCGACAAAACGGCTGTAATCGGCCACGGAAGGGTCATCGATCAGGCGCACCAGCACGAAGATAGCGGCTACCGCCAGGGTTTCGAGCAGCGCGACGGCCACCGCCAGCGGAATCAAACCCATCCAGCGCAGGCGAAGTGCCGGGGAGAGTAGTAAGAAGGCCTGGCGGGCGGAGCGCATCATGTCCGGGTCGCCGCCGTACCTTGGTTCGAGTACCGGATCGACCCACGGCAGGAGGCGACAATGGCGTCGGCTGCATCGGGGCGCCAGAGCCCCTTCATGGCACTCGCCACCGTTTGCCATCTTGTCTCGTCGCACAGCAATGCATCGAGCTGTCGGGCGATTGCGATTTCGTCCCAGTCGGTTTCCGCGCACCAGGGGGTTTGCGTGATTTGGGCAACGTATCGCGCATTGTAGCTCTGGTGGTCATCGGCGGCATTGCGCAGGGGCACCAGGAGGGCGGGGAGGCCAAAGGCGGCGAGCTCCTCGAGGGTTACCGCCCCGGCGGTGGCGACAGCGAGACGGGCATTGGCGTAGCGATGATCGAGCCGGTCAATAAACGGCTCTACCACCGCCTTGAGCCCCAGACGGTCATAGTCACGCCGGATGACATCGACTGGGTGCTCACCGGCCTGGTGCCATATTCGCAGGTTTCGCCCGTTGCCGGAGATCGCCTTCATGAGCAAAGGTGCGCGTGCATTCAAAAAGGCCGAGCCCTGTGAGCCACCCAGCACCAGCAGGTCGCGGCGCTCGTCGTATGGGATGGCCGGTGATCCGGCGGCGTCGGCAAGGGCGCGGCGAATCGGGTTTCCCACCACCAGGTGACCGGGCGGGTTCCAAACATCCGCATCAGGCTCCACGCCGAGCAATATCCGGTCGACCAGGGGCATCACCAGTCGATTGGCGCGACCGGGTACCCGGTTGGCCTCGTGAACGGCTGTGGGCAAACCAAGCGTGCGGGCGGCCAGCACAACCGCCACCGAGGCAAAGCTGCCGCAACCGATCACCATTGTTACCGGCTGTGCCGCCAGCAATCGTCGGGCGCAGATGATGCTGCCGGCCAGCGTACGCAAGGCGCGGAGTTTTCCGGCTGCTTTCTGCCCGGTAAAGGGCGAGCTGGAAATTCGTTCGTAGCGCCAGCCGGGCACCGGGTCGAGCTGCAACCGGGAATCCTGCGTACTGCTGATATACAGTACTCGAGCCTCGGGGCAGGCGTTTTGATAGGCTTCGCCGATGGCTTGACCGATATGGCGATGGCCGCCGGTGCTGCCCGCCGCAATCGCGATGGCCGATGGTGGCGCATCAGGGTCTGTGGGGGCAACGGCGGAGGTCATCCGCCAGAGGATACCAACAAGCCTGTCTCCGCGAGGCGGGAAATTTCGTAGGGCATGGACAGATGAGCGTTCCGACCGATAGCGCGCCCGAACCGTCCCAGGCGCTGCTGGTGGTGCTCGGCGATATTGGCCGCAGTCCTCGTATGCAGCGTCATGCGCTGGCGCTTGCCGAACAGGGTGTTCGCGTCATCCTGATGGGCCATCTGGAATCGCCGGTGGATCCGATGGTTGCCGCTCAGGTGCTCATCAAGACCTCGGTCCTGCCAACCCCCAGATTGACGGCGCGAGGATCAGGTGGGCGTGTCGGCTACCTGGTTCGCGGGCTACTGCAGGCACTGTCTCAGGGCAGCGCGCTTTGGCGCCGATTATGGGGCGAGGCGGGGGAGGCCGAGTTCATCCTGGTGCAGAATCCCCCGGCGGTGCCCGTGCTGCCAATTGTTGCGATGATCGCGCGAATCCGCCGACGGCGCTGGTATGTGGACTGGCACAATTTCGGTGCCTCCATGCTGGCATTGAGGCTCGGGAAGCATAGTCCGGCGGTCCGCCTTGCCCGCTGGATCGAAGGCGTTAGCGCCCGCACGGCCCAGGGGCACCTTTGCGTTTCGTATGCGATGCGACGTGAACTGGAGCGCGATTGGTCGATGACCAATGTGCAGGTCCTGGCCGATCGTCCGTTGGCGATGGCGCAGGAAGTCCCCCTGGCCGAGCAACAGGCGTTGATGTTTCGAATCGCCTCCTGTGTGCCGGGATTGTCCACAGCAGGTATCGATCAGCGCATCGAGTTCGACGCAGGAGCCGGTTCGTTGGCGCCGGACCAGATGGATTGCCGGCGCCTCGGGTCTCTCCCAACCCGCCTGCCGGTTGGCTGGCCGGGTGCCGTTGCGGCGCGAACTCCCGCTGTGCCGCTGGTCGTCGCGCCGAGCAGCTGGAGCGTCGATGACGACTGGTCGTTGCTGCTCGATGCCTGTCGACAGCTCGATGCGCGAATTGATCACGGTACCGGCGATTGCCGTCTCGTGATACTGCTCAGTGGCCGGGGGCCGGGCAAGTCCGACTTTGAAGCGGCCTTGGCCGAGTGCCATTACCGGCATCTCTGCCTTGCCACTGTCTGGCTGCATCCCGAGGACTATCGTCGACTTCTGGGGTGTGCGGATCTGGGCCTTTCACTGCATCGATCGACCTCGGGCGTCGACCTGCCCATCAAGGTGGTGGACATGTTCGAGGCCGGGTTGCCGGCCGCGGTGCTGCGCTACGGTGACTGCATCGACGAATTGATTCGCGAGGGGGAGGACGCGATGACCTTTGTCGATGCGGAGGGCCTTGCCGGGCTGCTCTGGATGCTGTTTTTCTCGTCGCAGGGCGAGGAGCGCCTCGGGCGCATGCGTGATCAGGTAAAGGCGGGCGAGATCTGGAGGGAAGCCTGGACAGGCGGCGGCCTTACCGCTGCTCAGGCCAGCAACGAGTTGAGCCGGCGGCAAAAAACCTCATGGGAAAACTGCGCGGCTCGCGCTGGACCTTGCCTGCCCATTTCTGCGGCCAGGGACGAATCCGCCAGCAGACGCGATAAAGCCTTTGCAAAGGCGTCCGCCGAGGGCGGGCACAGCAAGCCGGTTTCACCATCCACCAGGGTTTCGAGCGGTCCCCCGGTGTTGACTGCCACCACCGGCCTGCCCGCGGCCATGGCTTCGACGGGCACAATGCCGAAGTGCTCGGCGCGAGGCGGATAGGCAAGACACCGGCAATCGGCAAACAGCGATTGCAGTTGTTCCGGCGATGCGCCGGGCATAAGGGTCACTTGATCGTTGAGATTCAGTTCATGGATCCGGCGGCGCAGCTGTTCCAGGGTGTCGCGGTTGTCGCGCAGACGATCGTCGTATCCGCCCGCCATCACCAGTCTGCAACGCGAGAAAAGACTCTTCAGGGAGCAGGCCCGACAGGCGGGAGAAGGCCTCCACCAGCAGCGCCGCATTCTTTTCGGGAGAAAATCGCATCACGGAAAGCACAACGGGGTCTGTTCTTTCCGCGCCGGTCGGAGAGGCGAAGGCACGGACGCCGGGATGCAGAACCTGCACCCGTTTCGGCGCCAGGCCGGGAAAAGCGGTGAGGGTTTCCCGGCGGGTGAATTCGCTGTTCACCAGCACCAGGTCCGCACGGCTCATACCCCGTGATTCCAGCCGGTTGATGGGCCATCGGTAGAGGCGGTAGAGGAGGCCACCCGCCGGCGCGAGTCGCCGATCCGGAAAATGGCAGTAGAACAGAAGGCGGGAACGGGGCATCCAGCGCGCCACCAGGGGCATTACATGGGCTACCAGATCACAGAGCACCACATCGAAACGGGCCTCCTGGCGTGCCGCCGTGCGGACCAGCCGGGCCATCCGCATCATGGCGCGGGGGGCCAGCAAGCGATCTTTGAACCATCGCGGATCGGGGCGCTCCATTACCCGCACATCGATGGAGCCGTCGAGGGTTTCGGGGAAGCAGCGTTCGGGATCGTGCGCTGTCGTAAACAGCGTAACCCGGTGGCCGGCTTGCGTGAGACATTGTGCAGCGTCGACAATCAGGCGTTCCGCGCCACCGATACCCAGGTCGGGGTGGAGTATGGCGACTCGCAGGGGAGGTGACATGTCCGAATCAGCATACCATCCGTTACCGGAATCGCGTGAGGACGGTGCCGGCTCGGCAGAGACCACCTTGATCCTCGCCCACGGTGCCGGCCAGGGAATGGACTCGGACTTCATGGCGGCGATGGCAGGTGCAATATCAGGCCCGGAGATTCGCGTCGTCCGTTTCAACTTCCCTTATATGGTGAAAGCCATAGCCATGGGTCGGCGACGGCCGCCGGATCGCCAGCCCGTGCTGCTGGAGGCGTTTCGGCAGGTGATCGAGCATGAGCAATCGGGCGTTCGCAATCTGTTCATCGGCGGGAAATCACTCGGTGGCCGAATGGCCAGCCTGATTGCCGACGAAATGGGTGCCGCCGGCCTGGTCTGTCTTGGCTATCCTTTTCATCCGCCCGGCAAGCCGGACAAGCTGCGTACGGCGCATCTGGAAAATTTGCGGACGCCGACCCTGATCTGCCAGGGCAGCCGCGATCCCTTCGGCAAGCGTGAGGAGGTCGAGGGTTATGACCTTTCCAACGCCATCGCTTTGCGCTGGCTGGAGGACGGAGACCACGGCTTCAAGCCGCGGAAATCTTCCGGTCGCAGCGAGGCCGGGAATCTGGCCGAGGCGGCCACTTCCGTGGTCGAATTCATACTACAACGGTAATTAAACAGAAGGTCCAAAGGAGAAATAACAGGATGCGCACACTATTGGCACTGCTGCTCGCGCTTTCAGCACCGGTCATGGCCGAGATCCAGTCCAAGGCCGTGGAGTACGACCACGACGGCGAAAAGCTCACCGGCTATCTCTACTGGGACGACGTGATGACGGAACCGCGTCCCGGCGTGCTGGTTATTCATCAATGGTGGGGGCTTGGCGACTACACCAGGCAGCGGGCGCACATGTTGGCCGAACTGGGTTACGTGGCCTTTGCCGCCGACATGTATGGCAGCGGGATGTATACGGATTCACCCGATCAGGCCCGCGAATGGATGCAGGCGGTAACGGCGGACGTGGAGGGTTGGCAGGAGCGCGCGGAACTCGGGCTCGCCCAGCTCACGGCCAGCGGAATGGTGGATGCCGACCGGTTGGCCGCCATCGGTTACTGCTTTGGCGGGGGCACCGTGCTGCAGATGGCCTACGCTGGCACTGCCGCGAAGGGCATTGTCAGTTTTCACGGCTCCCTGCCGGCGGCGCCCGAAGAATCGACGGGCAAAATCGACACCAGAATTCTGGCCTACCATGGCTATGCCGATCCTTTCGTCAAGCCGGAGATTGCCGCTGAATTCCAGAAAAAACTCGAAGCCTCGGGCGCCGAATGGAATTTCCACGTTTTCGGCGGCGATGTGCGTCATTCCTTTACCGACCCCGGCGCCGACGCCCGGGGCATTGATGCGCTGAAATACGATGCCCAGGCCGATTTTGAGTCCTGGCAGGGTATGCAGGCGTTCTTCAGTGATTTATTCGCCCAGTGATGAGGTGTCCCGCAGTCGGGCGCTGGGATGAGGCCAGGGACGGCCCCTTCCCGGAATCGGCGATGCGCGACGAGCCGATGGTGGGCCTGGCCGCGCGGTAGCCATCGAACAGGTCGCCCGTCATCCCCATCAGAACAGGCTCAGTTGAGCCTGATCGGCGGCTGGCGGTAAAAAGCGATCGGTCTCCAATGCCGGCGGTTCGTTGTAGCCGCAGCGACGCTTTGCCAGGGAGAAGCGTTGGGCGATCAGGCTCGCGAACGGTCCCTCTCCCGACATGCGGCTGCCAAAGCGCGCATCGTTGTCGGCGCCTTTGCGTGTATCCCGCAATATGGCCAGAACCCGTCGTGCATGATCGGGGTAATGCTGGTCGAGCCACTGCCGGAACAGTGGTGCCACCTCGCCGGGCAGGCGCAGAAGGCTGTAGTTCGCGAAGGTCGCACCGCAGTCGCCAGCCCGACTGAGTATGGTTTCCAGTTCAGCGTCCCCCAGGCCGGGGATCACCGGTGCCACCATGACGCCCACCGGAATCCCGGCCTCGGCGAGGCGTTCGATGATCTTGAGGCGTCTTTGCGGTGCTGCAGCCCGGGGCTCAAGGCTGCGGGCGAGACGAGCGTCCAGGGTTGTGATGGAGATGTGCACGGCGGACAGGCCGTCTTGCGCCATCCCGGTGAGCAAGTCGATATCGCGTTCCACCAGGGTTGATTTGGTCACGATGGCGACGGGGTGGCGGCAATCGGCCAGCACCCCGAGGATTTTTCGCGTGATGCCCAGCCTGCGCTCCACCGGCTGATAGGCGTCGGTATTGGCGCCGAGGGCAATCTGCGCGGGACGGTAGTTTTTGTGGGCGAGTTCCTTGCGCAACAGGTTGGCCGCGTCGGCCTTGTAGAACAGCCGGGATTCGAAATCCAACCCCGGCGACAGTCCCAGCCAGGCGTGGCTGGGGCGGGCATAACAATAAATACAGCCATGCTCACAGCCTCGATAAGGGTTAATGGATCGATCGAAAGGGATGTCGGGCGAGCTGTTGTATGTGATGACCGAGCGGCTGCTGTCCACCTCCAGAGTGGTGGCCAGCGTCTCTGTCTCTGCGTCCAGGCTTCCCCAGCCGTCGTCTTCCGCCACCGTCTCGGTGCTGTGATAGCGGTTCGCCGGGTTATAGGTTGCACCCCGTCCGCGAGGCGCTGGCCTGGTCGGCGGTTTGTTCGACATCAGGAGGGTCGATGAGCGTTCATCCGGTCACTATGTCGATAGATGAGTCCCTCAACAAGCCCGCACAGGTCGCTGGCCAGCGCCAATTTTGTCGCTTGTTCGAACGGTCGCTGCCCTGTGATCCGAAGCGGCCGATTGCCATCCGCCGCGGATCGGCGTTCAATCGGAGGATCTGTATCCGGTTTTAGAGGGTTGCCATGTCTGAAGAAGGTCGTTTCTCCATCGAGATGGAGCACCTGGAAGGCTATGAGTTTCGCGTCAGATTCGACTGGGACAAGGCCGCGGACCTCATCATGGACGAGCCGGCGCCATTGGGGGAAATGCAGGGCCCCAACGCTGCCCGGTTGCTGGCCGCGGCGGCGGCAAACTGCCTCAGCGCGAGTCTGCTGTATTGCGTCGCCAAGCACGAGGTGCCGCCGGACAGCCTGAAGACATCGGCAACCTGCCGAATGGTGCGTAACGATAAAAAGCGGCTGCGTATCGGCGGACTCGATGTCCGGATGACCGTGGCTGACGAAGTGGCCACCGCCGCACGCATGGCCCGCTGCAAGGAGCTGTTCGAGGATTTCTGCGTCGTCAGTTCGTCAATTCGCGACGGCATTCCAATTTCCGTGGAACTGATGGATGAATCGGGAAATCTGCTGCACCGGAGCGAATGATGGCCGATCGTTCCGATAAGGACGCCCTGCATCGATTCGTCTTCGAAGGCGCTGGGATTCGCGGTGAGGCCGTGTACCTCGATGCCGCCTGGCAGGCGGTTCAGGAGATTCACGAGTACCCGCCGACGGTGGCCACGCAGCTGGGGCAGGCGCTGGCGGCAACGGCCCTGTTGTCGGCCACCATCAAGCTCCAGGGGTCGCTGATACTCCAGTTGCAGGGCAACGGGCCGTTGAACACCCTGGTGGCTCAAGCCGGCAGTGATCGCACCTTGCGCGGACTGGCCCGCTGGAAGGGTGAGGTTCCGATGGGCCCTGATCTGGACGCGGTATTCGGCGCCGGGCGTCTGGTGATGACCGCCGAGGCGCCGGGCGCCGATCGCTATCAGGGCATCGTCAATCTGGAAGGGGGCAATCTTGGTGCGGCGGTAGAGAATTACTTTGACCAGTCGGAGCAGTTGCCGACCCGGTTATGGCTGGCGTCGGGGCGGGAGCGGTCGGTGGGCTTGCTGTTGCAACGGCTGCCGGGGCAGGGTGACGAGGAGGATTGGTCGCGCGTCGCCATGCTGGCGGAGACGGTGACGCCCCGGGAACTGCTCGAGCTTTCCCTTGAAGATCTCTTGTTCCGCCTGTTCCACGAAGAACAGGTGCGTCTCTTCGAGGCCGAGCCGCTGGCCTTCCGTTGCACCTGTTCACGCGGACGTATTGAGGATACCCTGAAGGCGCTGGGGCCTGCCGAGACCGATTCGATACTGGCCGAGCAAGGTGAAATCGTGGCCGATTGCGAGTTCTGTAACCGTCGCTATCGTTTTGATGCTGTGGATGTGGCCGCGTTGTTTACCGACGGCGTGACGCTGGATTCGCCTTCCACCCACTAGCGAGCAGGTCATCTGGATGTACGAAGACGACAGTTCCCGACAGCTCTCCATCCAGGTGAGGATTGCCGAACTGAGGCAGTTGCACCGGGACCTGGACAGCACCATCGACGAACTGCACGAGGCCACCTACCAGGACCAGCTGCGCCTGCGTCGCCTGAAGAAACAGAAGCTGCAACTTCGCGATGAACTCGAACGCCTGGAAAGTCTGCTGATCCCCGATCTCGACGCCTGATAGCCTATGCCGTTGCGGGATAACAAACTCCCGTGCCTCCCAGCCCGCAGTATCCGCCCGGGTTCTTCGCCAGGTATTGCTGGTGATACCCCTCCGCGTAATAAAATCCGGGCGCGGCGATGATCTCGGTGGTGATGTCGTCCGCCTTTCCCGCCGTGCGGAGCGCCGCCTGAAAGACCTTGGCGGAATCCCGGGCAGCCTGTAGCTGGTCCGCGTCGTAGCAATAGACGCCCGATCGGTACTGGGTGCCGACATCGTTGCCCTGGCGCATGCCCTGGGTGGGATCATGGCCTTCCCAGAACAGGCGCAATAGCGATGAGTAGTCGAGCTTCTTCGGATCGAAAGCCAGGAATACCACCTCGTTGTGGCCGGTCATCCCGCTGCAGACCTCGTCGTAGGTGGGGTTTGGCGTGTGCCCGCCGGCATATCCCACTGCCGTTGTGAACACGCCGGGGGTCTCCCAGAAGCGTTTCTCGGCACCCCAGAAACAACCCATGCCCACCATGGCCGTAGCCATGCCGGCGGGAAACGGCGGGGAGATCGGTGTTCCCAAAACGAAATGACGTTCAGGAACGGACATCGGAACGTCCCGCCCGGCGAGTGATTCGTCGGCGCTGGGTATTGATGTGCGTTTTTTCAGTTGACCGAACATGGCGTTTCCTCCCCTGTGGATCCTCAGTATAGGGTCGGTATTGGCCGCGATAGACCCGGTACGGCGGGGGTTTTGTGGCTGGCGGCAGACGCCGGTCTACCGGGTCTGGCGCTCCCTGGCCACGGCGCGATAACCGATGTCGCCACGCCAGACCACCCGTTCCCACTCAATCTCGCGAACCAGCTCGTAGGCGCGCGCCTGGGCTTCACGGACCGTGTCGCCGAGTGCGGTCACGCACAACACCCGCCCCCCGGCGGTTACCACTTCGCCATCCTTCTCGGCGGTCCCCGCATGAAATACCTTGCGGTCCGGTTCCTCGGACCGATCCAGGCCGCGGATGACATCGCCACGGGCATAGCTGCCCGGATAACCGCCGGCGGCGAGGACCACGCCGAGCGAGGCGCGATCGTCCCAGTCGGTTTGTTGTTTGTCGAGGGCGCCATCGAGTGCGGCCAGGCAATGGGCGGCCAGGTCGGATTTCATGCGCAGCATGATGGGTTGGGTTTCCGGGTCGCCGAAGCGACAGTTGTACTCGATCACCCGTGGCGTACCGTCGGCCATGATCATCAGCCCGGCATAGAGAAAGCCGGTGTAGGGCAGGCCGTCTTCCGCCATGCCGCGGACGGTGGGCAGAATGACTTCGTCCATGATGCTTTTATAAATGGCATCGGTAACCACCGGTGCCGGCGAGTAGGCGCCCATGCCACCGGTGTTGGGGCCGGAGTCACCTTCACCGGCGCGCTTGTGATCCTGGCTGGTGGCCATGGGCAGCACATTTACCCCGTCGGCCATGACGATGAAGCTGGCCTCTTCGCCGTCGAGAAAGTCCTCGATGACCACGCGGCGACCGGCCTCGCCGAAGGCATTGCCGGCGAGCATGTCCTGGACGGCTTCTTTGGCGGCTTCGAGGGTTTCGGCAACGATGACACCCTTGCCGGCCGCCAGTCCGTCCGCCTTGACCACAATGGGGGCGCCTTTGCGCTCAAGGTAGGCCATTGCGGGGTCGATTTCAGTGAAGGTCTCGTAGTCGGCGGTGGGGATTGCGTGGCGGGCGAGAAAATCCTTGGTGAAGGCCTTCGATCCTTCCAACTGGGCGGCACCGGCGGTTGGACCGAAGCATTTAAGTCCGGCGGCCTTGAAGGCGTCCACCACGCCGGCGACCAGGGGCGCTTCAGGCCCGACAATCGTCAGCCCGATGTCGTGCTCGTCGGCAAAGGCCACCAGGGCCGGAATGTCTTCGGCGCCGACGTCGATGTTCTTGATCGTCGGCTCGCGCGCCGTGCCGGCGTTACCCGGAGCCACATAGACGCTGTCCACCAGCGACGATTGGGCCAGTTTCCATGCCAATGCGTGTTCCCGTCCGCCGCCGCCGATCACCAATACGTTCATAGTCGTTCCTGACATCGTTTTACGATGGGTTGGATTTTACGGACAAACGCCACGGAAACGTAGCCGGGCTCGGGTAAAGGCCACACTGTTAACGATGATCGATAAGTCCGCGTTTGCTGCCTTCGATGAAGCGGATGATTCGCGCAATCTCGTCCGATGACTCTTCGGCCCTGAGTTGCTCCAGGGCCTCTTTGGGTGTCAGGCCTGATTTGTAGATCAGCCGGTAGGCGCGCTTGATGGCGCTGCGCTGCTCCTGGGAGAAGCCGTTGCGACGCAGGCCGACCACGTTGAGGCCGACGATCTCGGCGCGATGCCCGTCGGCGATGACGAAGGGCGGGACGTCCCGCGGCACGCCCGTGACGCCGGCGATCATCGAATAGGCGCCGATGCGGCAGAATTGGTGGGTGGCGGTCTGCCCGGAGAGAAACACGTGATGCTCCACGGTGACGTGGCCGGCGAGGGTGGCGGTATTGGCAAAGATGTTGTGATCGCCCACCACGCAGTCGTGGCCCACGTGGGAATAGGTCATCAGGTAATTTTGGTTGCCGATGACCGTGCCCTGGTCTTCCTTGATGCCGTGGCTGATGTTCACCCCCTCCTTGAAGTGATTGTGGTCGCCGATGGTCAGGGGCCTGGCTCTCTCGCGGGTATAACCCAGGTCCTGGGGTTCGCTGCCCAGGGTGGCGCCGTGGCAGACGCGGTTGTGATCGCCGAGTCGGGTCAAGCCATAGATGCGGACATTGCTGTCGATGATGCAGTGTGCGCCGATCACCGCGCCCGATTCGACAATTGAATAGGGGCCGATCACCGCCGATGCGTGAACCACCGCGCCATCCTCGATGATGGCGGTGGGGTGGATGCGATCAGCCATGGAATACGATTCCTGCCGGGTGCGCTAACGCGGGATGGCCCGACGATCAGTGCCGGAAGTGGCGCATGCCGGTAAAGACCATGGCCATGCCGTGCTCGTCGGCGGCGGCGATGACCTCGTCGTCGCGCATGGAACCGCCGGGCTGGATGACGGCGGCGATGCCGGCTTCGGCGGCAGCGTCGATACCGTCGCGGAACGGGAAGAAGGCGTCGGAGGCCATGACCGAGCCCTTTACCTCCAGATCCGCATGTTCGGCCTTGATGCCGGCGATGCGCGCGGAGTTGATGCGGCTCATCTGGCCCGCGCCGACGCCGATGGTCATGCCGTCGCGGCCGTAGACGATGGCGTTGGATTTGACGAACTTGGCCACCCGCCAGGTGAACAGCAGGTCGCGCATTTCGTCTTCGGTGGGCTGCGCGTTTGGTGACCACCTTCAGTTCGTTGTAGCAGCTGCAGGTCGGCATCCTGGACCAGCAGGCCGCCGTTGACGCGCTTGAAGTCGAGGCGGTGGATGTCCTCGACCGTCCACTGGCCGCAGGCGAGCAGGCGCACGTTCTTCTTGGCCGCCACTGCTTCGAGGGCGTCGGTCGTGACGCTCGGCGGCGAATGATCACTTCGACGAACTGCCGCTCGACGATGTGCCGGCCGTCTCGGCATCCAGTTCCCGGTTGAAGGCGATGATGCCGCCGAAAGCGGATTCGGGATCGGTGCTGAAGGCGCGCTCATAGGCCTCGAGCAATGTTGCTGCGCCACGGCTACGCCGCAGGGGTTGGCGTGCTTGACGATGACGCAGGCGGGGCCTCGTCGAACTGCTTGACGCATTCCAGCGCCGCATCGGTGTCGGCGATGTTGTTGTAGGAGAGTTCCTTGCCCTGCAGTTGGCGCGCGGTGGAGACAGCTGGCTTCCTCGTTGCTCACGTTCGGTGTAGAAGGCCGCCTTCTGATGCGGGTTCTCGCCGTAGCGCATGGTCTGGGCACTGTCGATACTGCAGGTTGAAGGTACGCGGAAAGTCCGCTGGTTTCGCCGTCGATCGATGCGCCCAGATAGTTGGCGATAGCGCCGTCGTAGCGGGCAGTGTGCTCGAAGGTCTTCACCGCCAGGTCGAAACGCGGTCTCGTCACTGACACGCGCCATCGTTGGCATCCATCTCGGCGATCACCCGGTCGTAGTCGTGCTGGATCCACGACCACGGCGACGCGCGGCATGGTTCTTGGCCGCCGCGCGCAGCATGGTGGGCCGCCGATGTCGATGTTCTCGATCGCGTCGTCGAGGTCGCAGTCGGGTTTGGCCACGGTCTGCTCGAACGGATAGAGGTTCACGCGACCAGGTCGATGGGCGCAATGCCGTGGTGCTTCCATGACCTCCTCGTCGATACCGCGCCGGCCGAGGATGCCGCCATGGATCTTCGGGTGCAGGGTCTTGACGCGGCCGTCCATCATCTCCGGAAACCCGGTGTAGTCGGAGACCTCGATGACCGGAATGCCCGCTGTCGCGCAGCAGTTTGGCAGTGCCGCCGGTGGAGAGGATTTCTACGTTGCGTTCGTGCAAGCGCATGGGCGAATTCGACAATGCCGGATTTATCGGATACGCTGATCAGCGCACGGGTGATAGCTGATGGGCAGTTTCCGGGGTTCAGGCTTGGCGGGTCGTCCCGCGATTCATACATTAAAAACTACGAAAATGCGTAGCGATCGAGTTTTCTTCCGCAAGTGTGGTTCTGTTGATGCCAAGTACCTGCGCCGCGCGGACCTGATTGCTGCCCGGTGTGCTGCATGACTGCTTCCAGCAAGGGTTTTTCGACCTCGCTGATGAGCAGTGTTGTAGAGACCGTCAGCGGCGATGTCCGTTGAGATGATTGAGATAGGAGTCGACTGCGCGTTTGACGCATTCGCGCAAGGGCTTGTCGGCATTTTCCTGGGGTACCATGGAGCCGCTTTGGATGGTTTTATGTACGGCAGTTGTTCTGCTTGTCATGCTGCCATTTCCTCTGTATTGTCGCGAATTTTTAAGAAATACTCGCTTATCAATGCGAGTCTGTTCATCTGGTGTTTCTGTTTTAAATATCGCCTGGCGAAACTCGCGCACTGCCGGTGTTGCTCTTGCTATACCAGCCGATATGTTTTCTGGCGATCTGTACGCCATGGTGTCTGCCATAGTGGCGATAGAGTTCGTCCAGATGTTCCAGCAGAGATTGTCGAAATCCATGCGGGGCTTTTTATCGGAGCGAGGTTTCCCCTCTTCGAGATAGTGCCAGGATATCTTCAAATATCCACGGCCGCCCCTGGGCAGCACGGCCGATCATGATCGCATCTGCGCCGGTTTATGCCAAGACCTTTGACGCTTGATGGCGAATCGATGTCGCCGTTGGCGATAACAGGGATAGTAAGCACTGACTTGACCTGACGAATGGTGTCGAATTCCGCCTCGCCGGCGAATTTATCGGCGCGGGTGCGGCCGTGAATCGCCAAGGCGCTGGATGCCGGAGTCTTCCGGCGATCCGGGCAATGGCCAGGGCGTTCGTTGTTCGTGGTCCCAGCCGGTGCGAATTTTGAGCGTGACCGGGGCGTCGACGGCATTCACAACGCTATCGAGAATCGTCACCGACCAGCCTTTCGTCTCTCATCAGCGCCGAGCCCGCAGCGACCTTGCAGACTTTTTTTGCCGGACAGCCCATGTTGATGTCGATGATCGTGCGGCGCCGATGTCGATATTGAGACGGGCCGCTTCGGCCATGCTGGCCGGATTCGGTGCCGACGATCTGTACCGACACCGGGCCGCTCTCACCTGCATGGTCGAGCCTGCGCAATGATTTTCGGCTGCCCCACAGAGTGGTATCTGCCGTGACCATTTCCGAAACGGCCAGCCCTGCGCCCAGCTGCCGGCAGAGTGCCGGAACGGGCGGTCGGTCACGCCGGCCATGGGCGCGAGAATCAGGTTGTTGGTCAGCGAATAGGGTCCGATACGCATCCTGGCGGAGGGTGTTCACGAACGGGGAGGCGCTCAATCCTACGCCCTTTGGCAACCATGTTAAAGCTACGGGTTGTGGTGGATCCGATGGTCCGGCGAAGGCAAAAGCCTTATAGTGGCGAGCAGATCAACGGGCCGGATTCACCGGCCGACCACCCCGTTGGAGTCGCCGGCGGGAGGTGCATTCAAACCAGCAGGGGGAACTATGAAGAAGGTCGTGTTGGCGGGTATCGTGGCGGGAATGGCTTTGGTCGGCACCGCTACGGCACAGCCGTATTACGGTTACGGACCGGGAGCCGGAGGTTACCATTCCGGTGGCGCTACGCAGCCACCGCGTGGCGCTTATGGCTACCGCGGTCAGCAGGCGCCCGCAGCGCAGCAGTCGGATGCTGCCGCCGTGCTGAAAAAGGGCATGGACGAAATGTTGTCGTTCCTTAGCCAGTCTCCGCCACCTAACCCGATGGAGATGGCCGTCTATCTCGAGACGGTAGTGGCTCCAGCCTTTGATTTCACCTACATGGCGCAGGCCGCAGCCGGACCCGTTTACCGGAATATGGATGCGGCGCAGCGTGCGCGTCTTGAGCAGAAGCTCAAGGAAATGTTTCTGGGGACGCTGGCCCAGCGTCTGGCGAGCTTCGACCAGCAGCAGGTGCAGTACATGCCGCAGCGTCGCGGACGAGGTAATCGCGCCACCATCGGCGTGTTGATCCAGAATCCCGCAGGCTATCCGTCGAAGCTGGATTTTCAGCTGCTTCGTGGTGAAGATGGCTGGAAGATTGTGGACGTCGCGGCCAACAACACCAGTGCACTGGCCTTCTATCGAAACTACTTCAAGCAGGCGATGTACGGCCGTGCCGGTGGTCCGCCCCAGGGCGGCGGTTATCGCTGATCCGATACCTTCCAGTTCGGATGAAGGGGCCGGTATCCTGACCGGCCCTTTTTGTCTGTATTCCAACTTCTTTCAGTCATGCCGACACTGCAGCGACGACTTGGCCTGATATTCACGCTTGCGGGTTGGGCGCTGCTGTTGCTGCTCCTGGCATGGCTCGCCGGCGGGTTTTTCGAACACGAGGCGCATCCGAATCGTGAAGTCACCGCCAGTCGTGGGAAAGGGGGTTCGCTGCAAGTGATTTTGCAGCGAAACCGGGCGGGACACTATGTGGCGGACGGTTCAATCAACGGACATTCGGTAAGTTTTCTGGTGGATACCGGCGCCACCCTGGTGGCAATTGATGTCGATGTGGGAGAGGCTATGGGCCTGGAGCGGGGCAGTCCCTGGTCCGTTCAAACTGCCAACGGCGTGGTCAGGGGGTGGCGAACCCTGATCGCGTCGATAGATGTGGCGGGGATCCGACAGCAGACGGTTCCCGCAGTGATGTTGCCGAATCTCGGTGGCCAGGTGTTGCTGGGGATGAGTTTTTTGAAACGGGTTGAGATGATTCAAAAAGACGATGCGTTGACACTGCGCGAGGATGGGCACTAACGAACGCTCGTTACAGATGGCCACACTCACTAAAAAGGCGCCTTACCGGCGCCTTTCACTTATCGTGCTTTCGGGCACTCAGGAAAGCGTGTCTTTGAGGGCCTTCAATGCGGATACCTTGATAGCCGTTTGCGCAGGCTTCGCGGCAATCTTGATCATGTCACCGGTTGCAGGATTGCGTCCCATGCGGGCCTTGCGTGCCGGCTTCTTCACACGACGGATCTTGACGCCAGTGTCGGGAATCTGGAATTCACCGGATCCATTGCGTTTCATGTGGCGATGAACCAGCTCGCCCAGTGCGGCGAATACAGCGGCGACCTCCTTCTTGGGGATGCCGGTATCGTCGACGATGGCCTGGATGACTTGTGCTTTGGTTTGCTTGTTTCGAATTGCGGTGACTTTCTTAGCGGCGGGTTTGGCAGCTGCCTTTTTTTTAGCGGCCATTCATTTGACTCCTCTTCAAATAAAACGGTTTTGGTAGACTGTCCTACGCGAAAATACCACAACTATTCAGAGCAGGTATAGAACAAGTCAACAAAGTTTCAAGTGTTCGTGCGATTAATAAAGAATTGCGGATCAACAATGGGCCTGTTGACGTTTGTAAATGGCGTGGGGTATTGGGTTTCACAAGAAGACAAAATCATTAATCTCAGGGGTTGAATCCCCCTTCAAAGATTTCATTGATCGCACGAGTGTATTCGCCACACTGGATTCGTCATGCGGCAATGCATCAAAGACAGTTCGCTAATTTTCTAAAGTGGTGGAATCCCGTCAATGGCGGTCGGGCGTGATTCGTCATCATCGCTGGGATGCGGGTGTAAATGAGGCATAGATGACATTTCTCACGGACTATGCGAATAACGATACACCGCCGCGACGAGGATCACCGGCACCGGCCAGGGTGCCGTCGGGAAGCCGCAGCACACTGTGGGCGCCGCCGAAGAACAGATTGATCGACGGCCATAGATGGTTGTCGGGAAAGCGTTGGAAAAGCGCCGACAGGGCAGATTCGGAAAACCCCGCTTCGACACTCAGGTGCTCGCCCTCCACATGAACACGGGGAAAGTTCACCGAATGGCTGAGTTCGCCTTGGCCTTCGAAGAGATGCAGCAGGGTTTGCAGAATGGCGCTGCGTATTCGGTTGGATCCGCCCGAGCCGATGGCATACCAGGCGCCCTCATCGGTACAAGCGAGGGTGGGACTCATCATCGATGCGACACGGGTGTTGAGTGGCCACTGGTGAAAGCCGCGGGCGTTGAGGTCTTCCTCGCCCAGCATGTTGTTTAGCATGATGCCGGTTCCCGGCGCCACGTAACCGCTGCCCTCGCCGTTGGAAAGCGTCAGGCTGGCGAGGTTGCCGGCCTGATCGGCAACGCTGATATGCGTGGTCCCCCTGGTGCTCACAGCACCGGAGCGGGCCTCTCTGTACCGGGACAGGCAGTCGGGCTTGAGTATGCGTTGGGCAAGCGCGTCATCCACGCCGAAGTCGACGCGATGATCACGACGCGCCCAATGGGTGGCGGCCATGGCCTCGGCAATCGCGAGTATTCCCGCATCGGTTCGAGGATCGGCGCGAGTCGTCTCGTCCAAAAGGCCCAGTGAAAAGGCAAGCAGCATGCCACCGATCGACGGCGGCGGGTTGAGGAATAGTTGGTGATTGCGAAACCGGGTTGTTAAAGGTGAACGGCGAAGCGCTCGATAGCTTAGAAAATCCTCACGCTTAAGCCAGCCGCCATCCAGGGTGCAGGCATCGGCGATCGTCTTGCCGATTTCACCCTCGTAAAAGAGTTGGACGCCTTCGCGACAGAGATTTTCGATGCTGTCGGCCAACTCGGGATTGGCCAGGATTTCTCCTTCCGCGGCCAGCTCGGTGGGGTGCTTTGTGCTGGCATGAAGGGCCAATCCCGCAGGGCCGGCGCGCAGAATCGGTGCCACGATGGTGGCGATGTAGTGTTGAAAGCCGTTTACGATGACGCCATCGCGGGCTGCGGTTATCGCAGGTTCGGCGATAAGACTCAGGGGCAGGCTGCCGATTGCCTGATGGACCTCGAACAGGCCGGCCACCGCGCCGGGGGTGGCGATGGTGCCTAAACCGATGTGGAATTCCTGCTGGGCGCTGCCGAAGTCGGCAAGTATCGGATCGAAGGCAATATCCGCCAGGTCGCGACGCCTTTGCGGTGTCTGAACAAAGAAATCGAACAACTCAGGAGCGCGGTCCCTGGGGTGGGCGAGGAGGAAGCCGCCACCACCAAGAGAGGCCAGTACCGGCTCGGCCACACAGGCGGCAAGCATGGCCGCGAGGACGGCGTCGAAGGCGTTTCCGCCCGCCGCCAATATATCCCGGGCCGCCTCTGCGGTGACGGGATGGCCGGCGGCCACCACACCGCGATGCATAGGTCAGTGACTCTCAATTGGCGGGGCGGGGAGCACTCCAAACACGGATATGGCCTCTTCTGTCTGTTGAAATTATGCCCCTCAGTGTACCCTGATCGCCGTTGCCAAAGAGGTGTTGTAGTGCTGCACGGAATAGACCGATGACCCGATCCCATTACATCTGCGAGCTTGCCGAATTGACCGATCCCGGTACCCGTGGCTTCACCCTGAGCGCCGAAAGCGGCGATCCCTTCGAGGGCTTCGTGGTGCGTCGGGGCGATTCGGTTTTTGCCTACAAGGACAGTTGCCCTCATACGGGAGTGGGGCTTGCCTGGTTACCGAATGAATACCTGGATCTGGACGGCATGTATATCGAATGCTCAACACATGGCGCGCTGTTCACACCGGAGGCCGGTTACTGCGTGGCGGGTCCCTGCGCCGGTCAATCCCTGAAGGCGCTCGGGGTCGAGGTGATTGAGGGTCGCGTGATCCTGCTTGATGACCCGGCCTGACACCTCAGGGCGCCGGGTTTGGCTGCCCCTGGTGAATGGCCTCTATGCCTTCAAGCACCTCCTCGGACAGCTTGAGATCGATGCTCGCGAGATTGCTCTGCAACTGTTCCCGGGTCGTGGCGCCGATGATATTGCTGGTGACGAAGGGCCGCGAGGTGACGTAGGCAAGCGCCATTTGCGCGGGGTCCAGGCCATGTTGCCGGGCGAGTGACACATAGGCTTGCGTTGCCTTTTCGGATTCGGGATTCGAATAGCGGCTAAATCGTTCGAACAGGGTGAGACGCGCTCCCTCGGGGCGTTTGCCGCCGAGATATTTGCCGGACAGCACGCCGAAGGCGAGAGGAGAATACGCCAGCAGCCCTACATCTTCGCGGTGACTGAACTCGGCGAGCCCCACCTCGAAACTGCGGTTGAGCAGGCTGTAGGGATTCTGAATCGAGACGATGCGCGGCAGGTCCGATGATGCGCTCAGATGCAGGTACTGGCTGACGCCCCAGGGCGTTTCGTTTGACACGCCCAGATGGCGGATCTTGCCTTCCTTGACCAGCTCCGCCAGGGTCTCCAGCGTCTCGATGACGGGGGTGCATTGCCTGCTTTCCTCGCGTGGAGTGAATCCGAGCTGACCAAAGAAATTGGTGTCGCGTTCAGGCCAATGTATCTGATAGAGGTCGATGTAATCCGTGCCAAGACGCTGGAGGCTCAATTCGAGGGCGGTGCGGATGTTGTGGCGGTCCAGCCGGGCCTTGCCGTCGCGCAGGTAGGGAAGCCAGTCTGCGGGCCCGGCCACCTTGGAGGCGAGAATAATCTCGTCCCGGCATTGGGTGCGCCGCAGCCAGCTACCGATACAGGCCTCGGTTTTCCCCTGGGTCTCGGCTCGTGGCGGCACCGGATATATCTCCGCCGTGTCGATGAAGTTGACGCCTGCCTCGCGCGCCAGGTCGAGTTGGCGATGAGCCTCCTGCTCGGTGTTCTGCTCACCAAAGGTCATGGTGCCGAGGCAAAGGGCGCTGACCTCCAGATCGGTGGTGGCGAGTGGGCGGTACAACATGGCTGCATGGTCTCTTTATCAAATCTCCGATCGCAGACGTTAACAGGTATTTTTTACCGGTTGGAGGGTTCGGCGGCGGGGCGGTAAGATCGCTGCTGTCATCTTTCGACACCCACTGGGTTCGCAATGCAGGTTTCCGGCGAATTGTTCTCTACAGGTGCTGTGGCGGCGTCGGCCGTCGTTTACGGCGCTGCGCTGTTGTTGGCGTTGCGACTGATGCCGTGGAAACGGCTGCTTGATAGTAAGCAGTCGAACGTGTTCTTTGGCTCGGTTGTGGGACTGCTCGCGCTCTGGGCCTTGCGCACGGAGGTGGCCGATGGGTTGGTCTTTCATCTCTCGGCGATGACCTCGCTGACGCTCATGTTCGGCTGGTCCCTGGCAGTCATCGGCGGCAGCCTGGTGCTGCTTGGCGCAACACTGGCGGGACTCGCCGATTGGGCCGGATTTCCCGTAAATGCATTGACCGAGGTGGTCGTACCGGTAACCCTTACTCAGGTGGCGCTGGTGCTGGTGCGCTCGGCATTGCCCAAGCATTTTTTCATCTATATCTTCGTTAATGCCTTTATTGTCGGCGGTCTGGTGGGGATGCTGTCCGGCTACTTTGCCGTCATGCTGTTGATGGCCGCCGGTGCCTACAGCTGGTCTGAAATGCAGGCCACGTTTCTTCCCTTCTTTCCTCTGATGTTCCTTCCCGAAGCCTTTATCAACGGCTGGACCATGACGCTGCTTGTGGTGTTCAAGCCCTGGTGGGTGGGGTCGTTCCGGGACGACGAATACCTGAAGGGTAAGTGAATCCGATCGTCGCGGGCTGTGCCATACTGGCTGTAGCGTTACCGTATGCATCATACGGCGCGTATCTAACCGAATAAGAGGGGAAAACCCATGACAGATATGCTCGATCCGCTTGTACTCAATGTGCTCTATGCGGTGTTCGGTGGAATTCTGACCTTGTCGTTCATGTGGCTGGGATGCAAGGTGTTCAGTCATCTCGTCAGTTTCAGCATCCCGGACAAGCTGGCGGAAGGGAATACGGCGGTGGGCCAGATGATCATGGGCATGTTCATCGGCATCGGCATCGCCATGGGGCTGGTGATAGGCCTCGGGCTGAACTGATGCCGCGTTGGTGGCCTTGGCTGGGCATGCTGCTGCCGGCGCTGGTGCTGGCGGCGGTGGACCCGGGAGTGGATGACTCTTACTGGACCGATAAATACGACAGGCATTTCCGCAAGTATTCAAAACACTATTTCGGCCCTCATGTGGACTGGCGCTGGTTCAAGGCGCAGGGCATTGCTGAATCCAACCTGCGGCCCGATGCAAAGAGCCCAACGGGCGCCCGCGGCATCATGCAGATTCTTCCCTCGACCTTTCGTGAGATCAGGGGCTTTAACCCCCATCTTGCCGATATCCACGAGCCGAGGTGGAACATTGCGGCAGGCATTTACTACGACCGCCAGATGTACCGGAAGTGGAACAAGGGGCTCGAAGGCCATGAGCGGCTGGCGTTTTCCTTTGGCAGCTACAATGCCGGATTCGGCGGCATGAGCAAGGCCTACGATAAGGCCGTCAAGAAACACGGTGACGTCACCGCCTGGCATCAGGTAAAGGACTTTGCCCCGAGCGAGACTCGTGGTTATGTCCACAGAATTCGCGGTTTGATGGGCCGGGATCAATAACGACGCTGAAATATCCGGATATAATTTGACCTTCGGCGTTGAAATTCTGGTAAAGGCAAATGAACGATCAAGACCATAGCAAAGTGGCTGTAGTGGATGACGAAGAGATCCTGCTTGAGGATCTGGTTGCCCAATACCAGCGTGTCCGGGAAGACAACCGCAAGCTTTACAAGACCAAGAATAAAGCGGAACGCCGTTACCTGAGAGAGGAGGAGCTGAAGCCCTACCAGTCGGAACTCATTCGCATGCAGAAGCACCTGGAGGAAACCGGCGATCGCATGGTGATTCTGTTCGAGGGCCGGGATGCGGCGGGCAAAGGTGGCACGATCCGGCGTGTCACCCGCTACATGAACGAAAAACATTATCGTGTGGTGGCCTTGGGGAAACCCACCGAAGAGCAGCGCACCCAATGGTTTTTCCAGCGCTACGTCAGTCAGTTACCACATGCAGGCGAAGTCGTGCTGTTCGACCGAAGCTGGTACAACCGCGCCATGGTGGAGCCCATCTTCGGTTTCTGCACAAAAGAGGACTACAAGAACTTCATGCGCGGCGTGGTGGGATTCGAAAAGGACCTGGACCGCAACGGCATCATTCTCATCAAGCTCTATTTCAGTGTCACCCGCGAGGAGCAGGCGCGGCGCTTCGACCGGCGTAAAAACGACCCGCTGCGCCAGTGGAAACTGAGCGAGGTTGACCTCCAGGCCCAGGAGCGCTGGGACGATTTCACCACTCAGAAATACGAGATGCTGAAGCGTACCCACAGTACGCATTCGCCGTGGACCATTATCCGCTCCGACAACAAGCACCTTGCCCGGCTCAACGCCATGCGGGTGATTCTCAATTCCGTGCCCTATGACAGGAGCGCGTCCATCAACTTCGTTCCCGATCCGGAGATTGTCGTCTCAGGCGCCCGGGAAATCGAGATGATGGAAGCGCAACGGATGCTCAGCGGCAAGTTCGTGGATTGAGGCAGGCAGCGGGATGGCAGGAGACTGTCCACCGCTGATGCTGTTCGGTCTTTACTGGGGCGCTTACTTCGCGCTTCATTCCTGGTGGGCGTCGCTGTCGTTGAAAAACACCATCGCGCGGCGCTGGCCGGGCGTCGTTCCGGCCTATCGTCTCGTCTACAATCTTTTGGCGCTGGTATTACTCATACCCGCGGTGTTATGGATTCGCCTTTGCCCCGGAGACGTTATCTGGGCGTGGACCGGCGCGGCCTGGTGGCTGGCCCAGGGGCTGGCATTGCTTGCCGTGGCGGGTTTCTTCATCACGCTCAGGGATTACGATGGGGCGGAATTTCTGGGGCTGCGACAGTGGCGGGATCGGGAGTCTCGCGTCGAGGATCTGGAGCGATTCCGGATTTCGCCTTTTCATCGCTTTGTCCGGCATCCCTGGTACTTTCTGGGTCTGGTGTTGGTCTGGACGCGGGATATGCCAGCGGCCTGGCTGGTGTCGGCCATCGCTGTGACCCTGTATTTCTTTATCGGCTCCCGTTTCGAGGAGCGCAAGCTTCTGGTCTATCACGGCGAGCTGTATCGAGAGTATCGACGCCATGTCCCGGCGCTGATTCCCTTGCCTTGGCGTTGGCTCGCCAATGAAAAAGCCCGGGAGCTCGCTGCTAAAGCGAGTTCCCGGGCCTGTTGATGCCGGTAACCGGTACGACCGTCAGGCGCTAGCGCCGCCAGGGGTACCCGTAACCGTAGGGGCCGGCGCCGTAGTAGCCATAGGGGGGTTGCCCGTAGTAACCGCCGTAACCGGGGCCGGGTTGCCCATACCCGTATCCATAGGCAGGTGCCGGTGGTACCTGTCCGACTGGCGCGGGTGCCTGGATGGGTTGCTCCGCGCCCAGCGGTGCAGCCGGCATATTGTTGATGGCTGAATCCATGCGTTGCTGAATCTGTTCGCGCTGGCGAGCCATCTGTTCAGCGATTTCGGCACGTCGAGCGTCCATCGATTGGCGAGCGGCGTCGGGTCCTGCCTCCATGCCCGGTGCTGCCGTTTGGGCCTGGGGCGGCTGACGGCGTTCGGGTTGTCTGGCCTGCATCTCGGCACGGCGGGCCTCTGCCTGCTGTTGCATCTCGGCACGGCGCGTCTGGGCCTGCATTTTCATCTCCGCGTGGCGTGTCAATTCGTCGCTACGTTCAGAGGTTTCCGCCGAACCGGATTGTGTAGAACGCTCGGCCATTCTGGCCTGCATTTCTTCCCGGCGCGCCTGAGCCTGTGCCTTCATCTCGGCGTGACGGGCCAGTTCTTCGCGACGTTCTGCGAGTTCCGTCGAGCTGGGTTGAGCGGAACGCTCCGCCATTTTGGCCTTTGCCTCCGCCCGGTGCGCCTCGGCCTGCTCTTTCATCTCGGCACGGCGGGCTTCGCTTTGTTCCTGCATGGCCTTGTGCTGTTCGGGTGGTTTCGGCGCCGCCGGGCGCTCGGCCATCCGTTCCTTGGCTTCAGTGCGGTGTGCATCCGCTTTGCTTTCCATGTCGGCACGTCGTGCGTCGGATTTCTCCTTTTGAGCCGTCATGTCTTTGACGTGTTTCGCCTGCCAATCCTCCAGGCGTTTGGCCATTTCCTCGCGGCTGGGTGCGGCGACCGCCGGTCCACCGGGACCGACTGCCGTGCCAGCGGTCGCCGGCTGTGGCGCCGCCGCGGCTGGGGTGGGTCCTGGTCCGATACTGGTGCCCTTCGATACCGGCGGCGCCGCCGGTTTTGCCTCTGCGACAGCGGGGGCTGGTGCCGGGGCGGGGGCCGGTGAGCGGCCGGGGCTGGTGAGCGGCCGGGGCTGGTGTAGCGGCCGGGGCTGGTGTGGGCGCAGGGCCTGCCGCCGGGGCGGGGCCGGTGTGGCTGCCTGCTCCACCTGCCAGGGCGGTGTTGCGGGAAGCTCCACGCCGCGGGATTTTCCCGCTCCACGAGCAGTTGGTACTGTTCGTTGCGGTAGGCTTCGCGCTGTTCGGGTGTCATGGCCTGCATGCGCTCTGCATGGGCCTGTCGTTCTTCCGGCGTGATCAAGGTCGCGCCCTCTGTGGTTGCCGAAACGGATGTTGCGGCGATCAGGGACGCGATAGCGGCAGCCAGAAGCGTGGGCATTCTTGGCATGGGAGTCTCCTCTGCAGATTTTGGTTCAGCCCAATGAGCGGAACATATTAACAGAACGCGCGCGCGGGGGGCGCCCGCTGAGCGCGTGAATGATGGGGCTCGCATCGGTGGCCCCCCTGGGAGGGGTCATATGCGGGCACCGCTGATAATTCATGAACAAGCATATTGAATTCCGGGTCCCTCGTCTGCGCGTTGAGGATCTTCGTAACAGCTGGCTGTCAGGTGCGATTTCCGCCTTGATCTGATGAATCTTTGATCGCACTCTGACCTGCCTAGAATCGACAGAGGTACCCATGAGTCCCGACACGATTTCCGAAGTACTGCGCAGAATCGGCGACGCACCCCAATCGGCGGGTGCGCTGACTCTCTACGCGCTCGCCTGCACGCTGGATCACGAGCGAGCCGGTTTCCTGTTCAAGCTGGCGAAACTGCGTGATCTGGATGGCGAAGACCGTCAACTCGCCTACTGTCTCATGGAACTGATGGCGCGTGGGGACAATAGCGGAAGTGAATGGCGAACCGCCAGAGCCCGGATGGATGAGCTGATTCGCCAGGCATGAATCCCCGGGGCTCAAATTTCCCGGACGGTGGCGTCTTTGGGCATGCGAAAATCCCGCGGAGGGGTAAATTCAAAGACCTCTTTGCCCTCCGAGTTGATCAGCAGACTGAGGCCCAGTTCGGGGTAGAACCAACTGACCGCCGACTCGCTTTCCTCGCGCCAGGCATGGGGTTCGCCCAGCCGCGCGCGAAAGAAATCCTCGTCCAATCCACCGTAGGCGGGAATATAGGTCAAGGTCTTCAAGGGCTGATTGACCATCGCCGCCTTGTCCGCGTCGGCCAGCAACAGCTTGATGTCACCGCTGCGGGTGCGATCCCGCCCCGCGGCGCGTATCGCCATGCCGTCCAGCTGCCATTCATCGGCGACCAGGGTCGTCACGATGCGGGCCTCGAAGGGACCGAAATGGACTTTGCCGAAGTAGCCCTCGAGGCTGCGGGATTCGTCCTGCCGCAGAAACAGTGCAATGCCCTCCAGCTCGCCAAACCTTTCCATGGCGTCGGCCAGCGTGGCGGTACCGAGGTTCAGGCCCAGCACATGAGAGGTCCCGTCCGGCCCTGCTTTGACCTGCCAGGGCAGGTCCAGGCCCTCCAGATCGTAAAGATCGTGCTTATCGCCGGGGATGAGCCAAATTGCCCCGATCAACAGCGCGATGGCGCCGACGACGGCAAGAAAAATTTTCATGAGTTCATTTTTTCTTCGAAAGATGCAAGCTCAGCGTCCGACGGCGGCATCTGAAGGTAATAGCCCTGAGCTTCCAGTTGAGCCAGGACCTCGCGGACATCGGCACGGGCCAGGCGTCGGTCCCGGGTCAGGGACAGGGTCATTACGAAACCGCAATCGCCGAACTGGGCCAGGAGTTCCGGGGGCACCTGGTCGAATGCCTCCTCCCCGGAAAGGTACAGATACATACCTTCGCGGCGGGAGCTTTTGTAGATCCAGCATTGTACAGGTGCCAAAGAGCCGTTTCCTGAGATGCAAAAACCCGGCATTCTATCGGAACGGGGTCGTGAATTCTCGACGCCGAATCAACGCTCGTCGGCGTAAGGGGGTGCCCGTCCCATGAGAAACAGTCTGATAGCCCTGTTTGCGGCAGCGGCGCTGACCGCTTGCGCGACCACTCCAAACCCCCTGCGCGACGCCGAAGTGGCGGCCCTGAGCGTCGCCCAGGTGCGCGCTTCGCCCCAGTCGTTTGATGGAACGCGGGTGCGTTGGGGCGGCAGTATCGTCGGCGTTGAAAACCGATCGGATTCCACGGTGTTGGAAGTGCTGGCGCGGACCCTGAAATCTTCCGGTGCCCCGCAACCCGACGGGCCCGGTCAGGGCCGGTTCCGCGCGCGGGTTGCCGGCTTTCTCGATCCTTCTGACTACGCTGAGGGGCGCTGGGTCACCGTCGTCGGCGAGGTGAAGGGTTCGGAGAACGGCCGGGTCGGCGAATTTCGATACATCTTTCCCGTGGTCAAGGCCGACATCCTGCAATTGTGGCGGAGCCGGGAAGAAATCGAGCCCCCGCCCAGGCCCTACTATTATCCGTGGTATGACCCTTGGTGGGGCCCCTGGGGTCCCGGGTACCATCCCTGGCGCAGATATCCTTACTGGTGGTGACGTGACGCAAATCCGGCAACTGTTGATTCTGATCATGCTGCTGGCGTTATTCGCCGGCAGCGCCTGCCAGCGCCGCGATGCCCTGCGGACGAGTCCCGCGGAGACCACGCTGGAGCCTCGACAAGCGGCCGCGGGGGCGGCCGTGCTTGGTCAGCAGGTTGCCTGGGGCGGTACGGTCATCCGGGTGGAAAACCGCGAGGATCGCACGCGACTCGAGGTGCTTGCATATCCGCTGGATGCCGATGGTGTGCCGAGGGTGAACAGGCAGCCGAGCGGGCGGTTTCTCTCGGACCATTGGGGCTTTCTGGATCCGGCCGACTACACCCCCGGGCGCCGGGTGACCGTACGGGGCAATATTGCCGGCACCGTCGACGGCAAGGTTGGTGAGGCGATCTATCGCTATCCATTGCTGGAAGCGGCTGAGACGCGCCTTTGGGAGACGGTTCCCGCCGCGTCACCGGGTGGCTGGTGGCCGCCTCAGCTCCACATCGGTATCGGCGTCTACGGCGGTATTTGATCAGCCGGCGGCGAGGGCGTTCAGAAACTGGCGATTTTCTTCGGCGGTACCGACGGTAACCCGCAGACAGTCCTTCAACATCGGATGGGCGCCGTCGAGATTCTTGATGAGAATACCCTTTTGGCGCAGTTCCCCGTGAATCTCGCTACCCCGGCCTTCCCGGGTCCGGAACAGGATGAAGTTCGCATCGCTGGGGTAGGGCTCGATGCCGGGCATCGCCGCCAGTTCCTGGAAGAGTGACTCCCGGTCGCGTCGAATCTGCTGCGTCTGTTCGTCCAGCAGGGACTTGTGCGCCATGGCGAATTCCGCACTTGCCTGGGTGAGTATATTGATGTTGTAGGGCAGGCGGATCTTGTCGATTTCGTCGATCCAGGGTTGTGGTCCGGCCAGTAATCCGAGACGCAGGCCGGCAAGCCCCATCTTGGATACGGTTCGCATGACCAGCAGATTGGGGGTGTGGCCGAGTCGGTTCAGGAAGGACAGATCCGTAAAGGGCGCATAGGCCTCGTCGATGACCACCAGGCCCGGCGCGGCCTCGATGATCCGCAGCAGATCCCCTTCGTCGAACAGGTTGCCGGTGGGATTGTTGGGCACCGCCAGGAACACCAACGCCGGCGACCTGTGCTCAATGCTATGGATGATGGCGTCTATATCGAGCTGAAAGTCGCGGTGTGAGCGGAACGCCGATATAGTCCATGCCGGTAAACTGGGCGATCATCCGGTACATCACGAACCCGGGCTCGACGCTTAGCAGGCTTCGTCCCGGCCCGCCAACCGCCATCGCCAGCATCTGGATGATCTCATCCGAGCCATTGCCGAGCAGCATGCCTGCGTCTGCGGGCACATCCAGCGCCGTTCTTAATGCCCCGGCCAGTTGCCGTGCATGGGGGTCGGGGTAGCGGTTGACGTTCAATCTGCTTAAGTCGCCCGGCCCACTCTTCCCGCATAGCCGGTGACCAGACGTAGGGGTTCTCCATGGCGTCCAGTTTCACCAGCCCGGTGGCATCGGGCACATGGTAGGCCGTCAGCGCCCGGATCGCCGGTCGGACCCAACGGCTGATCTGGGCTTCGATGTCGCTGTTGGTCATGTCCGGTCGCGCAAGCGGTACTCGGCGGACCGTGCGTGGGCCGTCAGGCCCTCGCCCCGGGCCAGCGATCGAGGCCACCCGGCCAAGGGTGTCGGCGCCATCGGCGGAAACCATGATCAGGCTCGATCGCTTCTGGAAATCGTAGACGCCCAGCGGAGAGGAAAAGCGTGCGGTACGCGAGGTGGGCAGCACGTGATTGGGCCCGGCGCAGTAGTCGCCGAGGGGCTCCGAGGTGTGCCGGCCCATGAAGATCGCACCCGCGTGCTGGATGCTGTCCAGCCAGCTCTCGGTTCGGCCACCGACAATTCGAGGTGTTCCGGTGCCACGTGGTTGGCCACCGACACGGCATCGTCCATGTCCCTGGCGAGAATCAGCGCGCCGCGGTCGCGTAGAGCGGTGGCGATGATCTCGCGCCGCTCCATGCCGGGCAGCAGGCGGTTGATGCTGGCCTCGACGCGGTCGAGAAAATCACTGTCGGGGCAGACCAGGATGGCCTGGGCATCTTCGTCATGTTCCGCTTGTGAGAACAGGTCCATGGCGACCCAGTCGGGATCTGTCTGGCCGTCGCAGATCACGAGGATTTCCGAAGGGCCGGCCACCATGTCGATGCCCACCTGTCCGAATACGGCGCGTTTTGCCGTGGCCACATAGATATTTCCCGGGCCGACTATCTTGTCCACCGCGGGTATGGTTTCGGTGCCATAGGCCAGCGCCGCCACCGCCTGCGCACCGCCGACGGCGAAAACGCGGTCCACGCCGGAGACATGGGCGGCGGCAAAGACCAGATCATTCACCTCGCCGCCCGGTGTCGGCACCACCATCACCAGCTCGGGCACGCCCGCCACCTTGGCGGGTATTGCGTTCATCAGCACCGAAGAGGGATAGGCGGCCTTGCCACCGGGCACGTACAGGCCGGCCCGGTCAAGCGGGGTGACCTTCTGGCCAAGCATGGTGCCGTCGGCCTCGGTGTAGGACCAGCCTTCCATTTTCTGGTTTTTCGCGTAGCTGCGAATCCGGCCTGCCGCTGCGCGCAAGGCGTCGCGTTGTGGCGGGCCGATGGCGTCCCAGGCCGCCCGCAGGCGCTGCAGCGGGATCTCCAGCGCCGAGGCATCCGCCGGTTGCCAGCCGTCGAAACGGGCGGTGAACTCCATCAACGCGGCGTCGCCCCGGCTGCGAATGGCCTGGATAATGGCGTTGACCGTGTCGTTCACCGCGCCGTCTGAGACCGACTCCCAGGCAAGCAGGGCATCGAGACGTTGGCCAAAATCGTCCGTACTGGAATCGAGTCGGGTTATTTCTGCCATGACCGGGTCCTAGAGTTGGTGTCGTTGGAAGAGCAGATGGCGATGCACAGCGGCATGTTAGTGCGGACGGGAGGATTGGAAACCCGGTCCCGGCTGGCCTAGCCGTGACTGTCCCGAACCGCCTGCCGTAACTGGCCGATAACGCCGGAGATGGCCTTGTGCTTCATCTTCCACGAGGCCTTGTTGACCACCAGCCGCGAACTGATGTCGGCAATGTGCTCCAGCGGCACCAGGCCGTTCGCCTTCAGGGTATTGCCGGATTCCACCAGGTCAACGATCAGGTCAGCGAGGCCGACAAGGGGAGCCAGTTCCATGGAGCCATAGAGCTTGATGACCTCGACCTGCTTGCCCTGGCTGGCGAAATGGCGCCGTGTCACCTTGACGTATTTGGTGGCGATGCGCAGCCGGTTGCCCCCGGGGTCGGCGGCCAGCGAAGTGTCCGGCTTGCCCGCCACCATCATGCGGCAACGGGCAATATTCAGGTCGAGCGGTTCGTACAGACCCTCGCCTTCGTGCTCCATGAGCACGTCCTTGCCGGCCACGCCGATGTCGGCAGCACCCCATTGCACATAGGTGGGTACATCGGTGGCGCGAATGATGACCAGCTTCACCAGGGGATGGTTGGTGTCGAGAATCAGTTTGCGGCTGGTCTCGGGGTCGTCTGCGGGTTCGATGCCGGCGGCCGCCAGCAGCGGCAGGGTCTGCTTGTAAATGCGGCCCTTGGAAAGGGCGATGGTGATCGGGAGGTCAAAGTTCACGCTGTTGTCTCGTCTGGGTTCAGGCGGGGACCCGGCGAATGGTGGCGCCAAGTGCGGCCAGTTTTTCCTCGATGTCCTGGTAGCCGCGATCGATGTGGTAGATGCGGTCCACCAGGGTTTCTCCGTCCGCTACAAGGCCGGCGAGCACCAGGCTGGCTGATGCCCGAAGGTCCGTGGCCATCACCGGGGCGCCGGTCAGGCGGGCCGTGCCGGTGCAGATGGCCGTGTTGCCCTCAAGCCGGATTTTCGCGCCCATGCGCTGCAGCTCCTGCACGTGCATGAAACGATTCTCGAAAATCGTCTCGGTAATGGTGCCGACGCCTTCCGCCACCGAGTTGAGGGCGGTGAACTGCGCCTGCATGTCGGTGGGAAAAGCGGGATAGGGCGCGGTATGGATGTCCACGGACAAGGGGCGCTTGCCGGCCATGTCCAGTTCGATCCAGTCGGGTCCGGAATCGATGCGCGCGCCTGCCTCGCGCAGTTTCAAAACGACCGCGTCGAGCAAGTGCGGCTCTGTATCCCGGATCAGTACCCGTCCGCGCGTCATGGCGGCGGCGACAAGAAAGGTCCCCGTCTCGATCCGATCGGGCACCACGCTGTGTTCGGCGCCGTGCAGTCTCTCCACTCCCTGGATGACCAGGGTGTCGGTCCCGGCACCGGCAACCCTTGCGCCCATCGCGTTGAGGCAGCGGGCAAGGTCGGTGATCTCGGGCTCGCGGGCGGCGTTCTCGATGATGGTTTCGCCCTCGGCCAGGGTTGCCGCCATCATCAGATTTTCGGTTCCGGTGACGGATACCACATCCATCACCAACCGGGTCCCCTTGAGGCGGTTGGCCTTGGCGCGCACGTAGCCGTTCTCCACGCTGATGTCCGCGCCCATGGCGCGCAGTCCATCGATGTGCAGATTGACCGGTCGTGAGCCAATGGCGCAGCCGCCGGGGAGGGAGACGCTCGCCTCGCCGAATCGGGCGAGCAGCGGGCCGAGCACCAGAATCGAAGCCCGCATGGTCTTGACCAGTTCGTAGGGGGCTTCCAGGTTGCTGAGATTCCTCGTGTTGACGTCGATGCGCAGCTTCTCGTCGACGGTCAGCTCTGCGCCCATGCGGCCGAGCAGTTCCATCGTCGTGGTGACGTCCTGCAGATGCGGCACGTTGCTAACCGTGACCGGCTCTTCGCTGAGCAGTGTTGCGGCGAGGATTGGCAGAGCGGCGTTCTTGGCGCCGGCGATACGTACTTCGCCCGCTAGTGGCGGGCCGCCGGTAATCAGCAGTTTATCCATGGTGTATTGGTGTGTCTGGCAGCCCCTGTCGGGGTGGTCGGGCGCGAGCAAAGGCGCAATGTTAGCGGAAATCGGGGTCACCTTGCAGGCGCGACGTTGGCGCGGGGGTTCAGCCGGTCAGCAGCGACTCGGCGTTGGAGAGGCCGATAAGCTCTGAAAACGCTCGCGGCGGGTTGATGACCTTTATCGAGGCGCCATCCTGTCTGGCGTCTTCAAGCCACTGAATGACCAGCGCCACCCCGGCGCTGTTGGTCTGGGTCACGCCGCCGAGATCGATGCTGACGTTCGCACCGGGCCTCAGGGCCTCCCTGATGCGAGGGCGCAATTCCGGAACGGTCTCGAAGTCGAGCGTGCCGCTGAGCCGCCAGCGATCGTCAGAGACGCGCTGGAGGGTCGCGCTCATCCCCCCAGTTCCTGGTTGCGGGCGCGCAGCTTGGCGATAAGCCCGTCGACGCCTGCGGCGCGGATTTCACTCGAGAAGCTGGCCCGGTAGTTGGTGACCAGGCTCAGGTCTTCCACCACCACATCGTAAATCTGCCATCCGTTGCCGTTCTCGTGCAGGTAGTAAAGGATCTGCACGGCGGTTCCCACCTCCGGCTCGGCGGTGGTCGCAACCCGGGCACGCTTTTCGTCGCTGGACCAATCCACCTTACCGTAGCGGATGGGTTTGCCGGAATACTTCAATACCGTGGTGCCGTAGGTGCGAATCAGCAGTTCGCTGAATTCAGCGACCACGGCCTGGCGTTGTTGTTCGCTGGAGCGCGGCCAGTATTTGCCCATTGCCGACTGGGACATGGAGCCGAAATCGAAGTACGTCTTGACCACGTCCGACACCGAATCGTGGATTCTTTCGGGATGCGCTTCCAACTCTGCGCGTCGCTCCGAAACGCGGGACATGACTTGATCGGCCGCGCTTTGAACCCGCTCCAGGATCACGTCATCGGACGGCTTTGCGATCGCCGTCCCTGAAATCGCCAGCAGTAAGGCCGCCGCGGCGAGCAGGATTTGATAGCTTCTGATCATAGTTGACTGGCCTCCTCTGCCTTGCTGAACAAGAACTGGCCGATGATTTCCTCAAGCACCAGTGCCGATTGAGTCATGTGAATCTCGCCACCGTTGCCGAGTTGATTGGGGCTGCCGCCCGGGTCGAGGCCCACGTACTGTTCTCCGAGCAGGCCCTGGGTAAGTATTTTAGCGAAGGTGTCGTCCGGAATTCCGTTGTATCGATCATTGATATCGAGGGACACCACCGCTTCAAAGGTCTGGGGGTCGAAGCCGATTTCGCTGACCTGGCCCACACGCACACCGGCCATGGTGACGGGCGAGCGCACCTTGAGGCCGCCAATGTTGTCGAATCGAGCCGTGATCCGATAGGAGTCACCACCGCTCATCGCGCCCAGGTTGCTCACCTGCATCGCCAGGAAAAACAGGGCCACCAGTCCCGCCAGCATAAACAGGCCCACGAAAAATTCGGCCGTACGTGAATGCCTCATCCGTTATCTCTCCCGAATCGATTAGTTGCCGAACATCAGCGCCGTGAGCACGAAGTCCAGGCCCAGCACCGCCAGCGCCGAATGTACCACTGTCCTCGTGGTGGCCCGGCTGACGCCCTCGGAGGTGGGCACGCAATCATAACCCTGAAACAGCGCGATCCAGGTGCATACCACCCCGAAAACGACGCTTTTAATCATTCCGTTGACGATGTCGCCGTCAAAATCAATCTTTGCCTGCATCTGCGACCAGTAAGTCCCGTCGTCGATTCCGAGCAGGCCGACGCCGACGAACCAGCCCCCCAGGATGCCCAGTGCCGAGAACATGGCGGCCAGGAGCGGCAGGGAAATGACGCCCGCATAGAAACGCGGCGTGAGTACGCGGCGAATGGGGTTGACCGCCATCATCTCCAGCGCCGACATCTGTTCGGTGGCCTTCATCAGGCCGATCTCGGCGGTCAGCGCGGAACCCGCGCGGCCGGCAAACAGCAGTGCCGCCACCACCGGTCCCAATTCCCGGACCAAAGAGGCGGCCACCATGACGCCGAGAGTGGCCTCGGCACCGAACTGCGACAGGATGTAGTGGCCCTGCAGACCGAGCACCATGCCGACGAACAGGCCCGATACCGAAGTGATGAGGATGGACAGCACGCCCACCGAAAAGATCTGACCCAGGAGTAAACGGGGGTAGCGGACGATCTCGCCACTCTCCCTGAGGATGGACAGCAGCAGCAGATGACCGCGTCCCAGTCGCTGGGTGGCGGCAATGCCTTTCCGGCCAAGTTGAGCCAGTGCGTCGATCAAGGCCGCGGCCCCACCAGGTCCTGCTCGATCGGCGGTGCCGGGTAGTGGAAGGGCACCGGCCCGTCGGGCAAGCCCTCGATAAACTGTCTGACCCAGGGCGAGCGCGAATTGAACAGGCGATCCGGGTCGCCCTTTTCGATGATGCGCCCCTTGGCGATGACGTAAGCCCAGTCGGCGATGCTGCAGGTTTCCTCCACGTCGTGGGAAACGACCAAGCTGCTGAGGTGGGCGGCGTCGTTGAGCCGGCGGATGAGCTGCACCAGCACGCCCAGCGAGATGGGATCCTGGCCGGTGAAGGGCTCGTCGTACATCACCATCATGGGGTCGAGGGCGATGGCCCTGGCCAGGGCGACGCGACGCGCCATTCCCCCCGACAATTCACCGGGCATGAGGTCGCGGGCGCCGCGCAACCCGACCGCCTCCAGTTTCATCAGCACGAGTTTTCGAAGCATGTCCGCCGGCAGTCGCGTGTGTTCGCGCAGCGGATAGGCCACGTTGTCGAAGACGTTGAGGTCGGTGAGCAGGGCGCCGGTCTGGAATAGCATGCCCATGCGCATCCGCAGGCGGAACAGATCGCTGGTGCCCAGGGAGTGGATATCCTGTCCGTCCACCTCGATGAGACCGGCGTCCGGCTTCAGCTGGCCGCTGATCAGCTTCAGCAAGGTGGTTTTACCGGTCCCCGACGGTCCCATGATGGCGGTGACCTTACCCCTCGGAATATCCAGGTCGACGCCATCAAAAATCACACGGTCGTTGCGCGAAAAGCGCAAACCGCGGACTTTTACCAGGGGCGTGGATTCGGTCATTGGGGAATATGGGCTTTGGCCGTGAAGACAAGACCCGCCATTCTGGGTTTGCCGCCGGGCGGCGTCAAGCGAGCCCCGTAAGTTCCGCAAGAACGCGAAGATCCTGTACCGCACTGGCGTCCACCTCACCGGTGACGATCAGCGCCTGTACGGGCGTGCGGTGCGAGACAAGGGCGATCAGCTGTTGGCCCAGCCGGCGTGTATCGCTTAAATCCCTGGCTGTCAGCAGGATTACCTCTCCCTCGCCTTGAACGGCATTGTCCAGGGCTGCCGACTGCAACAGGCCTGGTCGGGGCCTGCCGGCCATGTTCACGATACCGGCGAAACGGCTGCCGAGTGAATCGATTCGCGACCGGTCCGGTACCGTTCCGGGGGCGGCTTCGATCAGCATGGCGAACTGCCCTGGTGTTTCCTCGCGCCATTGGCGCCATTGCCGGTTATCGGCCGCCTGCCATTCGATGGCGGGAATCAGAACACCTGAAAAGTCGTTGGCATAAAAGGCAAGTTGCCACTCGTCGGGAAGGTCCGGCGGATAGTAATGCCCGAGCCAGCTGTCGCGTTTCCAGCCCAGGGTCCCCACGATCAACGGAAAAGCCGTATCCTTGGACCTGGTATCTCCGGTTCGTGGGTGATTTGGCATGGGCGACATTCTACCCTTCCGGCGTGGCGGGGCAGGTGCGAGGACCGGATCCACGCTGTGCCGGCATGGCCACCACAAGTGGGGGGTGGAAAAGGCGTCGCAATTCGATGTCAAGCAGGGTCGGCTGGTAACAGTGCTCAGGTGTGAGCGTTGCGGTCTAATCCGAACAAAGGCCCTTTAAGCGCACCGAAAAACCGTGAGATTGCCAGGACGAATCCAGGCGTGGTGCGGCCCGTCCAGGGCAGTAAACAGATCGGCTGTTGAGGGTCAAATCGGATATTGGGTGAATTGATGTATTGCCAGCCGAAGGGCAGTTCTTCACAGCGGTCGGCATCCCAGGCGTTGCTGCATTGCAGCACGCCAGCGAACTCCATTAGAAACCGATCATATTCTTTAAGATTCTGTTTTTTAACGAATAAAAGGCATTGGCTATTATTTTTACAATCCGGTGACAAACAAGGTTTTTCGCGGTTTGCAGGGAGATAGAGGGCATCTATCCACAAAGTTATCCACAGGTTCTGTGGACAACCTTATTTTCCGAATACAAACCATCGCGTTACGGCGTTTACTGGCGAAGATCGTCAGGTTTGCGAGCTAACCCTCAGTTTTTTGCGTGGCTGCCAGAAGTCGATTGACACAATGACCAAGAGTGACGTGTTGAAGGTGGCGGTGCCTGCCCCTTTACGCAATTTGTTCGACTACCTGCCACCGCTGGGTGACTCATTTCCTGCGGCTGGATCCCGCGTGCGCGTTCCCTTCGGTCGGGGCGAGCGCATCGGCGTGGTTTGGGGGCGTGGCGGAGCCGAAACTCAGGCGCGGAATCTGAAGCGCGTGTCAGAGGTGCTGGACGAATCGCCCTTGCTTGGCGAGGCCGACTTGGCTTTGCTCGGGTGGGCGGCGCGCTATTACCAACATCCGCTGGGCGAGGTTGCGGCTGCCGCCTTGCCGGTCAAGTTGCGCAAGGGAAGTTCCTTCGCCAACCGCGCCAGGGGCTGGCGGGTGACCGACGAGGGCCGGCAGGCTCTTGAGGAAGGCGCCGTGCGCTTTCCGCGTCAACAGGCGGTGCTCGAGCGGCTCGCTGCCATACCTGATGGTATCGCCCAGGCTTCGTTGACCGCCGAGATCAGCGGGGACGTGCGCGGTGTGTTGACGCGCCTCCATCGTCATGGCTGGATCGAGGCGTCCGAAGTGCTGACCCGGTCTGAGATTGTCTGCGGTACCGGTGGCACAGGCCCCGATTTGAATGCGGAACAACTGGCCGCTATCGATGAGGCGGGCAAAAGCCTCGGGCGGTTTCAGCCCTTTCTGCTTGACGGGGTGACCGGTTCCGGCAAGACCGAGGTCTATATCGAGCTGGCGAGGCAGGTGATCGGGAGCGGCCGACAGGTACTTTTTCTCGTGCCGGAGATTTCCCTGACGCCACAGCTGGTGCGGCGCCTTACCAGCCGCCTCGAGGCGCGGTTCGCGCTGCTACATTCCGGTTTGGCCGAGGGTGCTCGAGGTCGCAGCTGGATGGCGGCTGCCGGTGGCGAGGCGGATATCCTGGTGGGAACGCGTTCGGCGCTTTTTACCCCGTTGCCGCGCCTGGGGCTGGTGGTCGTGGACGAAGAGCACGATCCCTCCTTCAAGCAGCAGGAGGGATTTCGCTATTCGGCACGGGATCTGGCCATGGTCAAGGCGCGCCTTGCCTCCTGCCCCGTTGTACTGGGTTCGGCCACGCCCTCTCTCGAAACCATCGCCAATGTCGAACGCGGCCGCTATCGCAAGCTGCGGTTGGGCAGTCGGGCCGGTGGCGCCGTACCGCCCGAAATGTTGGCGGTGGACATCCGGGCGCAACGCCTCGAGGGCGGCTTGGCGCCACAGTTGTTGCGGGCGATGCGCTCGGAGCTTGCCGCCGGCAACCAGGTGCTGTTATTCCTGAATCGTCGCGGTTACGCGCCGGTGGTGACCTGTCATGCCTGCGGCTGGATGGCGCAGTGTCCTCACTGTGATGCCCGTCTTACCTGGCACCAGCAGGCAAACCGCCTGTGGTGCCACCATTGTGGATTTCAACGCGGGGCCTTCGCCACCTGTCCTGACTGCAAGAGTGGCGATTTACGGTCACTGGGCCAGGGCACGGAACGACTCGAAGAGACCTTGGCCCGGGTGTTTCCCGACACCACGCTGGTTCGGGTGGATCGGGACGCCACGCGGCGAAAGGGCAGCCTGGAGTCAATACTCGCAGCGGCGGAATCGGGGGAGGCCTCTTTATTGGTGGGCACGCAGATGCTGGCCAAGGGACACCATTTTCCGGGCGTGACCCTGGTCGGCGTTCTGGATGCCGATGCCGGTCTGTTCGGGGTGGACTTCCGAGCCCCCGAACGGACCGCGCAGCTGCTTTACCAGGTTGCCGGGCGCGCGGGACGGGCGAAGGACCCCGGGCGGGTACTGATACAGACCCGCCATCCCGACCACCCGTTGATGCAGTGTCTGGTGGAGCGGGGATACGATGCGTTTGCCCAAGCGGCACTGGAGGAGCGCCGAGCCGCGCACCTGCCACCCTATGCGCACCAGGCCCTGTTGAGGGCCGAGTCTTCCGCGCCCGATCGACCCCGCGCCTTTCTCGCCGAACTCGCTGCGCGGGTGTCCGCCTCGGGCGCTGCGGTTGAGGCCTGGGGGCCGGTGCCGGCCCCCATGGAACGGCGCGCGGGACACTACCGGGTTCACCTGCTGCTACAGGCGGACGACCGGCGGGCATTGCAGGAATCTCTGGAGAGGTTGATGGCGGAAGTTTCGGCTGTGGAGGGCGCCAACCGGATACGCTGGTCGGTGGATGTGGATCCCGCCGATCTTGGCTAGAGGCTTCAGACCGGTGGCCTATTCCTGATATCCTTGCGCGAATTTTTCTGCCATAAACGCCGATGAAATCCCAGATTCAACAGCTCGTGAAGCAGGCGCTCGACGCATTAGCCGCCAGCGGTCAATTGAGCGCCGAGGCCATTGTCGCTCCTGTCGTGGAAAGAACCCGCGACGGGAGCCATGGCGATTTCGCCACCAATGCCGCCATGATAAATGCCAAGGTGGCGGGGATGAAGCCACGAGACCTGGCCGCTGCCCTTGTTGATGCCCTGGCGCGGATCCCGGTGTGGAACGGGTCGAAATCGCAGGTCCGGGATTCATCAATTTTTCCTGAGACCGGGCCACCTGATGGTGGTCCCCGAAATACTGGCCGAGGGACATGAGTATGGCCGAAGTGACCTGGGACAGGGCAAGCGCATCCAGGTGGAATTCGTATCGGCCAATCCGACCGGTCCCCTGCATGTGGGGCATGGCCGGGGCGCGGCCTACGGCGCGGTGGTGGCCGATTTGCTGGAGGCGGTGGGCTTCGAGGTGCATCGCGAGTACTATGTCAACGATGCCGGGCGGCAGATGGATATCCTGGCGACCTCGGTCTGGCTGCGTTACCTGGAACTGGCGGTGAAAGCTTCGCATTTCCGTCCAATGGCTACAAGGGCGATTATGTCTGTGATATCGCCGCTACCCTGCATCGTGAACACGGTGATGCCTATCGGCACATCGGCGGATGCGGTATTCGCGGAATCCCCGCGGACGAGCCTGCCGGTGGCGACAAGGAGGTCCACATCGACGGGCTGATCGACCGGGCCAAGCACCTGCTGGGCGACAACCGGTACCGCTTATGTCTTCGAACTGGGCCTGAACATGATTCTCGATGATATCCGTGATGATCTCGGCCTGTTCGGGGTGAACTACCAGGACATGGTATTCCGAGCGCTCGCTGATGGAATCCGGCGCCGTCAGCAAGGCGATGGACCGACTGCGCGACGCCGGGCATATCTATGAAAAGGAAGGCGCCTGCTGGTTCCGCTCCACCGAATTCGGCGACGAAAAAGACCGGGTGGTGGTGCGCGACAATGGCCAGACAACCTATTTCGCCTCCGATATCGCCTACCATATGGAAAAACTCGAGCGGGGTTTCGACCGCGTGATCGATGTCTGGGGCGCGGATCACCATGGCTATGTGCCCCGCGTCAAGGCGGCGCTTGAGCGCCATTGGGCGATGATCCGACGAAACTCGATGTGCTGCTGGTGCAGTTCGCGGTCCTTTACCGCGGCGGCGAGAAGGTGCAGATGTCCACCCGTTCCGGCGAGTTCGTCACCCTGCGCGAGCTGCGCAAGGAAGTGGGTCGCGATGCGGCGCGGTTCTTCTACGTCATGCGCAAATGTGAACAGCATCTGGATTTCGATCTCGACCTGGCGAAATCCCAGTCGTCGGACAACCCGGTCTACTATGTCCAGTATGCCCATGCGCGGATTTGCTGCGGTGCTGCGCCAGGCCGCCGAAAAGCGGATCGATATACGAGCCCATCGAGGGTGAAACGAATCTGGAGCAACTGCAGGCCGGACCACGAGTTGATCCTGCTGAAGTCGCTGGCCCGTTATCCCGAAGTGGTGGAGGCGTCTGCGCTCAACGAGGAGCCGCATCAACTGGTCCATTATCTGCGGGAGCTGGCCAACGCCTTTCACACCTACTACAACGCCGAGCAGTTCCTGGTCGAGGATGCGCCGCTGCGCGATGCGCGGATCAAGCTGATCCTGGCGACCCGAGAGGTGTTGCGTAACGGGCTCAACCTGATCGGCGTTTCCGCGCCGGAAGAGATGTAAGGAAACAAGGATGCCGAGGGATTACAAACACCGGGCGCAGTCACGCAAACGTCGCCAATCCTCGCCCTGGGCCTGGTTCTTCGTCGGCATTCTGGTGGGTGCGGTCTCGGTTGGGCTGGCCTGGTTGAAATGGGATCCGACCGTTTCCGGGCGCCCCGCCGTGGCGCGGGGTCCTGCACCGGTGGCAGTACCGCCACCCCCGCAACCTGATGCCGGGAAACAGGAGCAAAGGCCCTCGGATCTGCCGCCGCCTCGCTTCGAATATTATTCAGTCCTGCCCGAGATGGAGGTAGTCATCCCGCCGGAGGATTTGCGTCCGAAGACTCCGCCACCCCCGCCGCCGCCAAAGCCGACGGCCATGCCCGAGCTGCCTGGCGCCGATACCAGGCCGGTCGTGGCCACACCGAAACCGACGCCCGGCGCCAAAGCGGTGTATCAATTGCAGCTGGGTTCATTCCGGAATTCCGGCGACGCCGAACGCCTCAAGGCCAGCCTGGCCTTGATCGGCATCACCGCGCGCATAGAAAAGGTGACCATCGACGACAAGGGAACCTATTTCCGTGTTCGAAGCGGACCTTTCGACAAGGAGCAGGCCTACGGGCTTCACAACCGCCTCAAGGACAATCGCGTCGACAGCATGATCGTGCGTGCCCGCGGTTGAGTTGAGGCGATGTGATCGAATAGAAAAGTCCTCTACTGAAAGATAGCGCAGTGCAGCAGGGAGGCCCGACATCATGTCGAATGGGTCTGGTTTCATGTGCAACCCAGGCAATTCGGTTAGTTGACACAAACAGCGTAAAAGCCGCAATTTTTTGAAAAACTCTTGCCCCTCGTTTTCCTGAAGAACAAATCTTCACGAGAGCACTGCCAAATAGAAATTTCCGCCTCGATACTTGTCTAATGTGGTTCTCGTGTGCGCGATACGGGCTGTTTCTTGCGGACCTTTTCGCCCTCACGAATTTTTCAACACTATCCCGCGGAACCGGGTATTGAATAGCCACAAAAAGAAACCCCGCCGAAGCGGGGTTGAACGATTTATCTAGCGGAATGTGTGTTTACGCAAATTATGCGGCGACCCTTCTACGCAAGTAGAATCCGCCGATTAGCAATGCCAGTAAGGCCAGTGAAATCTTGCCCCACTCCCGGATAGTCGGGACTGCTAACGCTTCGGGCTCGACGTACTCGCAAACGTCGCCTTCATCATTTGGGAACAAAATAGACGCAGTTACAGTATCGGGATTACCATTACCGAGCCACGTCAACACCCCAGTGCCGGTGACGTCAGTTACAGCCTCTGTGGGATCATTACTTGCAAAAGTCCACGACCTCAATTGGGTGCCATCACTTGCCGCAGAGTAAGAGGGATCTTGCGCCGTTCCATTAATTGCAAGACCATTTATCGCCGCAGAAGATTGAGTCAGGTTGTCATTACCGGTGGTGTCTGTACGCGCCTTGAGCTGAATGCCGACTTCACAGTGCGCCATGTTTTCTTCCGTATCGGAGACTACGTAGTCAACCGACTCGCCATTCACGGTGAAGGTATAGGTACTGGTACTCGGTTCGTACGTGATGCTGAAATTCAGGGGTGTACCCGACGAGAAAATCAAGTCCCTGTCTTCGATTACAGTGCCTGGGTTCTGAAACCACGCAACTTCCCAGTCAGCTGCTGGATTGCCTTCACAGTTGCCACCGCATTTCATCCTGGCTTCGATATTTGGCGACGGGAACCAGGTATCTGCTTGATCAGTTTGCGAGAATTGTGCCCATGCCGTTGAGGTAAGTGTCATTGCTCCCACAATGGCCAACACAGTTGTCAGGCGTTTCATTTGTTCTCCTTTAGAATTGAGTCAGGCATGATTATTTTAGAACTTTTCATACTGGCAATTCTTTCGCTTCACGGCGCCAGTTATGTGATCGTCCAGGATATTTAAGTATATTGTGATCGGATTGTTTTTCACGCGGGGCGACACTTCGTCATGCTTTGCATTCTTTTCATCCATCACGCATCCGACTCGGTTGCCCGATATTCCCTGACTGCTTGCCCTGAATATAATTAGGGTCGGCGCCTGCTTTAAGCGTATTCCGAAAGTCCGGGGGATGGTTCTCCGGTGCCTGAATGTGATTCAAGGCCGGATATTCGCGCGTTTTCCGTTATGGGCGCGCATTCAAAGAACATTAACGAGTCTTTGGGCTGAAGAGCTTTATTGACTGGTCACAGGCGAAAATTCAGGCTTCGAGCGGGCAGGGCCGGGGTCGGGCCGACTGCGCCGCCCACCATTTAAGGGCGGTCAGTGCCAATGTCACCGTAACCACGGACCCGATCAGCCACAAAGTCGAATACCCCGGGTGCTCATTGAAGGTCGCCGCCTGGTAGAAGGTCGTCGCGGCGAGATAGGCGACAGAGGTTGTCCAAATGGCGACGAAGGCTGCCCATCCGCGGCCGGTCTCCCGGGCGATGATGGCGATGGTGGCAGCACAGGGAAAGTACAGCAGCACGAACAGCAGGTAGGCGAAGGCGCCGGCCTGGCCGTCGAAGTGTCTGGACATGACGCCGAATACGCCGTCTTTGTCACTGCCTGCCGAATCTCGCGTCGCCTCGCTTAGCCCCAGCGGGTCGGTCAAGCGATCCACCACCGTCAGCAGATTCGCCGGTATGGTGGCGAAAGCCTCGCCGATGGCCGGCCAGAGGCTGAAGCCGTCGCCGGTTTCCGAGGCCGCAGCCTCCTGGGCGTAGAGGGTGTTGAGTGTGCCCACCACCACCTCCTTGGCAAGGATGCCACTGAACAGTCCCACCACTGCGGGCCAGTTGTCCTCGCCGATCCCCATGGGCGCGAACAACGGGGTGGCCTCCTGCCCAATGGCGCTCAGCAGCGAGCTCTCCCGGCCCTCGTTGCCGAAACTGCCGTCGGTGCCCATGGTGTTGAGTACGTTAAGAATCACCACCATGATGACGATGATCTTGCCGGCACCCAGTACGAATAGCCGCAACCGGTCCCAGGTTCGCAGCAATACACCCTTCAGGTTTGGCCGGTGGTAGGCGGGCAGTTCGATGAGAAAGCCCGCTGCATTTCCGGGCAGCAGGCTGCGTTTCATTGCCAGCCCGGTCAGGACGGCCGCCAGAATACCGATGAGATACATGGAAAACACCAGATCGCTGGTGTGAAGGGGAAAAAAGGCGGCGCCGAACAGGACATACACCGGCAGGCGCGCGCTGCAGGACATAAAGGGGTTCATCAGCACCGTAACCTTGCGTTCCCGTTCGTCGTCGAGCGTCCTTGTGGCCATGATGGCGGGGACGTTGCACCCGAAGCCGACGATGAGCGGCACGAAGGCCTTTCCCGGCAGGCCGATGGCGCGTAAAAAACGGTCCATGACGAAGGCGGCGCGGGCCATGTAGCCGGAATCTTCGAGTGCCGACAGGACGAGGTACAGGGCGGTTACCAGGGGCACGAAGGTGGCGACCACCTGTATCCCGCCGCCGACCCCTGGGCGAGCAGGACGGACAACCATTCGGGCGCGTCCAGGGTGTTCAGCCAAAGGCCCAGGCCGTCCACCAGCAGGGCGCCCGCCACGCCGTCGAAAAAGTCGATGAAGGCGCCACCAATATGGATGGTGAAGGTGAACATCAGGTACATGATCGCCAGAAACACCGGCACACCCAGCAGTCGGTGCAGGGTAATCCGGTCGATGCGGTCCGATAACGTGGTGGTCGCGGCCCCCGGGGCCTCTATGGCCAGCGCCGCCAGGCGGCGGGCCTGAGCGAACCGGCTGTCGGCGATGGCAATGTCGGGTTCCGCATCGAGTTGCCGGCGGATTCGTTGCTGCCATTCGAGGGCGTGTGTTCTTGCCGCCTCGCAGGCGCGCGTGGCGGCCAGGTCGTCACCCTCGAGAAGTTTCAGGCCGAGCCAGCGGGCGTTGTGCCGGTCTTCGTCCGCCATCAGGGTGGCAAGTTCGTCGACGGCACTGTCGATCAATGCGTTGTGCGCGGGCGGCTCGCGCCCGGGCGCGGTTTTTTCGGCGACATCGACCACAGCGGCCGCGAGATTGCCCAGTCCCTCGTTCTCCACCGCCACGATGGGGACGACCGGGCAGCCGAGGGCCGCTGCGAGTGCGCCGCAATCCAGATCGATGCCACGGTCGCGCGCCACATCCATCATGTTGCAGGCCACCACCAGCGGCAGCCCCATCTCCAGTAATTGCAGTGAAAAGTAGAGATTGCGCTCGAGGTTGCTGGCATCCACCACGTTGATGATGACGTCCACATCCCGGGCAAGAAGAAAATCGCGGGTGACCTGCTCGTCGATGCTGGTGGCATCCAGGGAGTACACCCCGGGCAGATCGATCAGGGTGGCCGGGGTGCCCTGGAGATCGAACTGGCCTTCCTTGCGGTCGACGGTGACGCCGGGCCAGTTGCCGGTGCGCTGGTGGATGCCGGTGAAGGCGTTGAACAGCGCCGACTTGCCGCAGTTGGGGTTGCCGGCAATACCGATGGCCAGGTTGCCCCGGGACGGGCAGACGGAAGGACAGCTTTGGCAGGTGTCGCAGCCCATCTCAGCCGATGGCCTCCACCCGGAGTATCTCGACCTCAAGAAGTCGGGCCGTGCGAAGGTCGAGGGCCACGCGGGACGCGCCGACCGCCAGAACCAGGCCGGTGCCGCGGCGCTGCAGTACCCTCAGCGATTCGCCGGGGTGCAGGCCCAGGCCGAGCAGACGATGCCGTAGCGGCCGCGGTGCGTCGATGGCGCTGATCCGTACCTCGCTGCCCGTCGGCGCGGTGTCCAGTGGCAGGGTGGCAAGGGGTTCGGTCGGGGATGACATGTCCATCGACAGGTATCGAGAATGATTCTCATCAAGGATGGAGCATCAGAAAATCATTGTCAACTAATGTTCATAATTATTGACTGCGGATCCTGTTGCGGAGCCCTGGCCGGGTTTGCGCAACAGATCCAGGCGCGAGGGAATCAGAAAGTGGGCCCCGCCCGGGCCGAGGTGGCGACAGAAGGTGTCCTTTATCCGCTGGTAGAGAGCGGCGTCGATCCGGTGCTCGGTGTGGGTCACCCTGAGCATGCGGTTTTCAAAGTCGGTCCAGTCGTCGAACTGTCGCGGTGAATCGAAAAAGATTTCGGCTGCCAGCTCAAGCGGGCCTTCGTTCACCGCCTGTCGGATTGCCTCGAAGGCTGCCTTCCGCACGTTCTTTTCGTCGTTGAACAGGCGCAGGATGTCGTTGAAATCACCCGTGTAAACAGGTTCCGAAATATAGGCGAGCCCACCGGGGGCCAATACCCGGGTTATCTCCCGCAGGGCATCGGCCATGCGGTCCTTCGGGACGTGATGAAGACTCTTCAGCATGATCACCACATCGATGCTGGCGTCGCCGAGATCAATGGCTTCCGCGCCACCGAGCAGGAATTCCACATCAGGCAGGTCGGATATCCCGAGATTTTTTGCGTGTTGCCGCCGGTCCACCTCGGTGGCGATGAGGCGTGATACCGAGAAGGTTTCCGCGATCCGGCGGGTGGTCGCCGCCCGGCCGCAGCCCAGTTCAAGAACCCGGGCGCCGTTGAGGGGCAGTGTTTCGGTGATGATGTCCATCTCCGTGGCCTGGCGCGACGGTCCCGTATTGAGAATCTGCATGGCGGCTGGGTCCGATGACGATCTGATTCGGCGAAAATCCCATTGTAAGGCGATTGTCCCGATGAGGGCATAATGTGTCCCATGGCGGGCCCCCGAAAAAACTGGCGTTTTTGGCACGAGCAGATGGAGCGTTCGCGTATCCACCTTGCCCGCCCGGATGCCCTGCTCCAGCTGGCGTGGATCGGCATTATCACCGGCCTGGCTGCGGGCCTGGTCATTGTCGGATTCCGCTACGTTGTGGAAGGCACTCAATCCAGCTTCCTGCCGGGGGGCGAGGCGGAGAATTACGAAGAGCTCGCCTGGTACTGGCGGCTGACGTTGCCCGTGCTCGGCGGCATCTTGCTGGCGGCATTGTTCCGCTGGTGGGGTAAGGGGATTCAGGTGTTGGGCGTGGCCCGGGTGCTGGAGCGCATGGCCTACCACCAGGGTTACCTGACGCTGCGGGAGTTCGTTCTCCAGTTTGTCGGCGCGGCGCTGGCCATCGTGAGCGGCCAATCGGTGGGCCGCGAAGGTCCCCATGTTCATCTGGGCGCCGCTTCGGGCAGCTTTCTCGGCCAGTGGTTGGCCCTGCCCAACAACAGCATCCGGACATTGGTGGGATGCGGCACCGCGGCGGGCATCTCAGCGTCTTTCGACACGCCGCTGGCTGGCGTCATATTCACCCTTGAGGTGGTGATGCTGGAATACACTCTGGCCAGTTTCGTGCCGGTAATTCTTGCCGCGGCGACGGCGGCGCTGGTTTCCCACGCGGCCTTCGGTGGCGAGTCGGCGTTCACCGTACCGCCAATGAAACTGGCGGATCTGTCTGACGTGCTGGTGGTGGTCCTGGTGGGCGTTATGGCGGGTGTATTGGCCTCGGGGTTTAATCATCTGTTACATCGGACTGCTGTCGCCGGACGGCGATTGGCCATCTGGTGGCGCCTTCTGCTGGCCGGGGTACTGGGCGGCGTTGCCGGCCTGCTGGTGCCCGAGGTGATGGGGATCGGCTACGACACGGTCGAATACATGCTGGCGGGCCAGTTCGCGCTGGCGACCCTCGCCCTGCTGGTGGTGGCCAAGGTGCTGGCCACGGCCGCGGCGGTCGGTCTTGGGGTGCCGGGGGGCATGATCGGGCCATCCTTGTTTATCGGCGCTGGGGTGGGCGGCCTGGCCGGTTGGCTCGGCCAGGCCATGGGCGTCAGCGAGGGGCTGGGATTTTTCGCGCTGCTGGGCATGGGGGCCATGATGGGGGCCAGCCTGCAGGCGCCGCTCGCCGCGCTGACCGCTATGATGGAGTTGACCAACAGCCCGGGCATCATCATGCCGGGCATGCTGGCGGTCATCATCGCCTCGCTGACGGCCAGTGAACTGTTCCGCCGGGAATCGCTGTTCGTCACCATGCTCAAGTCGGCGGGGATGGACTACGAGGCGAGCCCGGTGGTCCAGGCGTTGCGCCGCGAGGGGGTGGCCAGTGTCATGTCCACGCGGTTTGCCCGTGTTCCCGCCCTGATCACATCCGCGCAGGCGAGAAAGGCGCTCGAAAAAGAGCCGAGCTGGCTGCTGGTCGGCAACGAAGAGGCTCCGGGCAGTCTGCTGCGAGCCGTCGATCTGGTCCGCCATCTGGAAGCGGCGGCTGAAGCCGACGAGATCGGGGAAATTGAGCTGTTGAAGATACCGGGGCAGCGACTCAGCGTGGCTCCGGTCAATCTGCAGGCGACGCTGCAGGAGGCCCTCGACACCCTGCGTGACCAATCCGCCGAGGCGCTTTACGTGGAAAGGACGACCGCGCCGGGAATCCGCAGGATCTACGGCATCCTCACCCCCGAGATGGTGGAGTCGGCCTACCGGTACTGAATTTGTGGCCCGATCAGGGTCGATGGAGCCGGGCTGTGTGCCACAATTGCGGATTGCGGCTGAAAAAAAGGCCGGCTTCGGGTAAATTGCGCGTTTTCGTCAGGTCACCGGCCCGGCTCAAAAGCACCGGCCTCGAGGAGAAGCTCCATGGCAAGACAACCGGATTTCATCGCCCCCTCCATCCTTTCCGCGGATTTCGCGCGCTTGGGCCAAGAGTGCGTGGACGTGCTGAACGCGGGCGCGGACATCATTCATTTCGATGTGATGGATAATCATTACGTGCCCAACCTGACCATCGGTCCACTGGTGTGTGAGGCGTTGCGCAAGCACGGCCTGACCGCACCCATCGATGTTCACCTCATGGTCAAGCCCGTGGATCGCATCATTCCGGATTTCGCCAAGGCGGGGGCCAGCTACATTACCTTCCACCCCGAAGCGTCCGAGCACGTGGATCGCTCTCTGCAGCTGATTCGCGAGAGCGGCTGCAAATCCGGCCTGGTGTTCAATCCGAGCTACCTCGCTGTCTTACCTCGAGTACGTGATGGACAAGGTGGACATGATTCTGCTCATGTCGGTGAATCCCGGATTCGGCGGACAGAGCTTCATTCCCTCGGCGCTGGACAAGCTGCGCGAGGTGCGCAAGATGATCGACGATTCCGGCTACGACATCCGCCTGGAGATCGATGGCGGCGTCAAGGCCGACAACATCGGCGAGATCAAGGCCGCGGGCGCCGATACCTTTGTTTCCGGCTCGGGCATCTTCGGTGGACGCAACGCCGGTGACGCCAACAAGTTCGACACCATCATCTGGCGAGATGCGCGCCGAGATGGCCAAGGCAGGCTGATGCCTGTGACCGCAGTCAGCGCCGAGCCCCGTTCGATGATTCCGCAAACCCGAAATGATCCTCATCGACGTGGACGGCACTCTGGTGGACAGCGTGCCGGACCTCGCCTACTGCGTTGACGAGATGATGGAACGCCTGGGTCGCCCTGTCCACGGAGAGGACAAGGTCCGCGACTGGGTCGGCAATGGCGTGGAGCGTCTGGTGCGTCGCGCCCTGGTGGGCCAGCTTGGACGGCGAGCCATCCGATGAGGATTTCGCGCGGGCCTATCCGCTTTTTCTGGAACTCTACGCGGACAACACCTCGAAGCGTTCGCACCTCTATCCCGGTGTTCGCGAGGGCCTGGACGGGTTGCGGGCCGCGGGTTTCAAGCTGGGCTGCGTGACCAACAAGGCAGCGCGTTTTACCGAACCCCTGCTGCGTGATCTGGGCATCAGGGACCTGTTCGGGATCGTCGTTTCCGGCGATACCCTGCCGCAGAAAAAGCCAGATCCCGCGCCGCTGCTCCATGCCGCCGAATTTTTCGGGGTGGCCCCGCAGCGGGCGTTGATGATTGGCGACTCGGTCAGCGACGTCAAGGCGGCCCGTGCGGCCGGATTCGGGATCGTCTGCATGAGCTACGGCTACAACCATGGAGAGGATATCCGGGATTCGGCGCCGGATGCGGTGATCGATTCGCTGGATGAGATCATGCCTCTCGTAGCCGTCTGAACCTGTCCGTGAAAAGCCCGGCCACCTCCCAATGACAACTACACAGAAGCCGGCCGGCCTGTGGGCGCTGGGCCCTGTAATAGCGAAGTCCCTTGACGGGCGGAACATGCTTCTGGTGCGTCGCGACAATGGCGCAACAGCGGCAGTGGACCTGAACTGGGAACCCTTTCTGCCACATCTGCAGGTGTTCAGGACCGTGCAGGGCCATGCCCGGGCAATTACACAAAGCCAAGCCTCCTTAAGCGGCCGCGAACATCTCTTTCGAGGGGCCTTGGAGAAACTTCTGGTCACCGGGATCTTCGTTTCCGCTGAGGAATTCATCGGGCGACTTGTTCCTGGCGATGCGGGATCTGAAAAACAGGATCCCGTCACGCTGGTGATCACCACTTGCGATCGACCATCGTGTCTGGACAGGTTGCTTGAATCGCTGATTGATAACCGAAATCGTTTCGGCGGTGAATGGAAATGCGAGGTTTTCGACGACTCGAGAGGAGAGGGCAGTCGGCAACAAAACAGGGAACTCGTTCGAAACGCCTCGCAACGGATTCCTCTCGAATATTTCGGCCCTGACGAACAAAACGAGTTCTTGAACTGGATCGGCTCGCACGTGGACGATCCTCAAGGCGTGCTGCCCTGGCTGCTTTCCAGCGCTCACCCCGAGAACGCTGATCTGCCGACTTACGGTGTTCCGGTGAATCTGGCGTTTTTGAAGCATGCCGGTTCGCGAATTGTGTTGATTGACGACGATACGGTGGCCCGCGCCTGGATCAGACCGGACAGCAAAGGCGACATACGGTTTGGTAACAGTGCGGATTCTCCGTTGGTGGCGCCGGGATTCGAGGCGGCAACGGCAAAGCTGAAGAGATACAGTGATGATCCGGTTGCCGCGCACACGAAGTCCATTCGTTTAGGGCTGGGGGAGTTGTTGCGCACTGGACATGCGGGTGCGGCTGCCCAATCTTTCGAAGGGGCACCCTACAAAGACGTGGTCAGATTGGGTGCCGGCAGCAGGGTTCGGTACACCCGCAATGGCCTGGTGGGTGATCCCGGCACGGTCAGCGATTACACCGTGTTCATGCCGGGTGCCCGTTTCCTGACCACTGTGGCGGGTGACGAGAAAAAATATCGATTCTTCCGGGAGGCTCAGCGCTGTGTTTTCTGGGGGCAGCGCGATCATGCCCTTGTGAGCTCTGTCAAGTTCCAGCGTGCAACCTTCGCAGGGATCGATCTCGATCCATACATGGCTCCTGTGTTGCCAACGGGTCGCGGCGAGGACTCGATGATCGGTTCTATGCTCAAGTTTCTTTACCCTCGGGATTTCGGTTTGAGGTTCAACTTCAGTCTCGAGCACAGGCCGGAAGTTCCCAGGCCCTGGGCGATATCACCGCAACTGCTTGGTTACAATCCGACGGCAGTGGAGATGGCTACCCACTACCTGAACGCAACCCAGGTTCCCTATGATGCGGAACCGGTGAGCAAGATCGAGATTTTCTCCGATACCCTTCTGCGGGTGATGGCCAAGGACAAGGGGCGGGAGGTATTCGATCGGCAGATAGCCACCTACCATGAGATGCTTGCAGATCATGTGGCAGCCCTGAATCAGGCGCTTGCGACTACCCCAAAGGGCTGCATGACCTGGAAGGCGGATGTGAATGCAGCGGTTGATTTCGCCCTCAAGATACTGCGTGGACCTCCGCCGGCGATAGATACAGAAGCCTCAGGGAAACTGAAACACGTCGAGCGTTTTGCCTTGGCGATCCCCGTTTGGAACCAGGCGTTCGCCTGTTGCCGCGAGCGTCGTCAGACCGCCGGAGATTGAGCCGCCAGCATCCCTCCTTGCCGACTATCGGGACAACAGTCCGGGAGCCGGCCTGCAGAACTTAATGTTCAAGACACCGCTTGAGAAACCGGGCAGTGTGGGAGCGGTCGTGGGCGGCTACCGTCTCCGGCGTTCCGGCCACCAGGATCTCGCCACCGCCTTCACCGCCCTCCGGGCCCAGGTCGACGATCCAGTCCGCGGTCTTGATGACATCCAGATTGTGCTCGATGACCACCACCGTGTTGCCGTGGTCCCGCAGGCGGTGAAGCACGTCGAGCAGATGGCTGATGTCGTGAAAGTGCAGGCCGGTGGTGGGCTCGTCGAGGATGTAGAGCGTGCGTCCGGTGTCCCGTTTCGAGAGTTCTTTCGCCAGCTTCACCCGCTGAGCTTCGCCGCCCGACAGCGTGGTGGCGTTCTGGCCCAGTTGTATATAAGACAGGCCCACGTCCATCAGGGTGTCGAGCTTGCGCCTCAGGGTCGGCACTGCCTGGAAAAACGCCAGCGCCTCCTCTACCGTCATCGCGAGCACCTGGTCGATGGTCCGGCCCTTATAGCGGATTTCGAGGGTTTCGCGGTTGTAGCGTCGGCCCTGGCAGACGTCGCAGCGGACGTAAACGTCAGGCAGAAAGTGCATTTCCACCTTGATCACGCCGTCTCCGGCGCAGGCCTCGCAACGCCCGCCCTTGACGTTGAAGCTGAAGCGCCCCGCTGTATAGCCGCGGGCGCGGGATTCGGCGGTGGCGGCGAACAGGTCCCTGATGGGGGTGAACAGTCCGGTGTAGGTGGCGGGGTTGGAGCGCGGGGTACGGCCGATGGGGCTTTGGTCGATGTCCACCACCTTGTCGAATTGTTCCAGCCCTTCCACGCGGTCGTGGGGCGCGCTTTGCTGATTGGCGCCGTTGAGTTGATTCGCGGCAACGGGGTAAAGGGTGTCGTTGACGAGGGTGGATTTTCCGGAGCCTGAGACGCCCGTGATGCAGGTGAAAAGACCCACGGGAATTTGCAGATCGACCTTTTTGAGATTGTTGCCACGGGCGCCGACGAGGTTCAGCAGTCGTTTGGGATCGAAAGGTGTGCGCAGCCCCGGCAGGGCGATCCTGCGGCGGCCGGAGAGGTACTGTCCGGTCAGCGAGGTCTCGTGGGCGGCGACCTCGGCTGCCGTGCCCTGGGCGATGATGTGGCCGCCATGAACGCCCGCACCCGGCCCGATATCCACCACGTGGTCGGCGGTGCGAATCGCCTCCTCGTCGTGTTCCACCACGATTACCGTGTTACCGAGGTCGCGTAAATAGCGCAGGGTGTCGAGCAGGCGTTCGTTGTCCCGCTGGTGCAGCCCGATGGAGGGCTCGTCCAGGATGTACATCACACCCACCAGCCCGGCGCCGATCTGGCTGGCGAGCCGTATCCGTTGCGCCTCGCCACCCGACAGGGTGTCGGCGGCGCGATCGAGGGTCAGGTAGTTGAGTCCCACGTTCACCAGGAAGCGCAATCGCTGAACAATTTCCTTGAGAATAGGGGCCGCAATCTCGCCCTTTCGTCCCGGCACGTCGAAGCGGTCGAACAAGGACAGGGCCTGGTCCACCGGTAAAGCGGTCAGTTCGGGCAGGGTATGCTCGCTGACGAAAACGTGGCGGGCGGCCTCATTCAGCCGGGTGCCGCCGCACTCGGGGCAGGCCCGCGAGGAAATGGCGCGCGCCAGATCCTCCCGCACCGTGTTCGATTCGGTCTCGTGGTAACGGCGCTTCATATTGTTGATGATCCCCTCGAAGGGATGGGATCGGCTTACCGAACGCCCGTTTTCGTTGAAATAGGTAAAGTCGACGCTTTCGCCTGCCGTTCCGTACAGGACGGTGGCGCGGGCCTCTTCGGACAGGTCCGACCAGGGCGCCTCCACATCGAATCCGTATCGCCCGCCGAGAGATCTCAGCAGACTGAAATAATAGGTGGAGCGGCGGTCCCAACCCCGTACTGCCCCCCCGGCTAGGCTGAGTTCCTCGTTGGAGACCACCTTGGCGGGATCGAAGAACTGTTCGACACCGAGGCCGTCGCAGGTGGGACAGGCGCCAGCGGGGTTGTTGAAGGAGAAGCGACGCGGTTCCAGTTCCTCGATGCTGTAGCCGCAGGTTGGGCAGGCGAAATTGGCGGAAAAGACGAGATCGGGCCTGGCGGTGTCGTCCATCCAGGCCACGCGGGCCACGCCCGAGGCGAGGGCCAGGGCGGTTTCGACGGATTCTGCGAGGCGTTGCTGAAGATCGGCCCTCACGCGAAAGCGGTCCACCACCACCTCGATGGAATGTTTCTTGTGGACATCCAACTCCGGCGGATCGTCGAGTTCGAAAATATCGCCGTCGATGCGGGCCCTTAAAAAGCCCTGGGCATGAAGTTCGCCCAGCAGCTTGTGGTACTCGCCCTTGCGGTTCGATACCACCGGCGCCAGCAGCATCAGCTTGGTGCCTTCGGGGTGCGTCAGGATCTGGTCCACCATCTGGCTGACGGTTTGTGCCTCGAGGGTAAGGCCGTGGGTGGGGCAGCGCGGCGTCCCGGCGCGGGCGAACAGCAACCGCAGGTAGTCATAGATCTCCGTGATGGTGCCTACCGTGGAACGGGGGTTATGGCTGGTGGTTTTCTGTTCGATGGAAATGGCGGGCGACAGGCCTTCGATATGATCGATGTCCGGCTTTTCCATCATCGAAAGGAACTGGCGCGCGTAAGCGGAGAGGGATTCCACGTAACGCCGCTGGCCCTCGGCGTAGATGGTGTCGAAGGCAAGCGAGGATTTACCGGACCCCGACAGGCCGGTGATGACCACCAGACGGTCCCGTGGCAGGTCCAGGTCGATGTTCTTCAGATTGTGGGTGCGGGCTCCGCGGATCCGGACTTCGTCCATCGGGCGTTACGGCCAAAGCAGTGAATCCGTTAATATACGGCGTTCTGTTTGACAGCCGCAAAGCGAGTGATGAAAAAAACGTCGGAATCGGCCATGAATGCCACTGAAAAGCGAGCCTCCTTCGGCCTGGCCATCATCATTTCCTTGCGCATGCTTGGCTTGTTCCTGATTTTCCCGGTTTTCGCCCTTTACGCGGAGGGACTGGTCGGTGTGACGCCCCTGCTGGTGGGCGTGGCGGTGGGGGTATATGGCCTGACCCAGGCCATTTTCCAGATTCCCTTCGGCATGCTCTCCGATCGCCTGGGCCGCAAACCGATCATCGCCGTCGGTCTTCTCCTGTTTGCAGTGGGCAGCGTGGTGGCCGCCCTGTCCGACAGCATCTGGGGCGTCATCCTCGGTCGTGTACTGCAGGGCAGCGGCGCGGTGGCGGCGGCGGTGATGGCGCTTGCTGCCGACCTGACCCGCGAAGAGCAGCGCACCAAGGCCATGGCGGTCATCGGCATGAGCATCGGGTTCAGTTTCATGCTGGCCCTGGTGGCGGGTCCGGTGCTGGACGGCTGGATCGGTGTGGCCGGGATTTTCTGGCTGACCGCCGTGTTGGCGCTGGCGGGGGTGATTCTGTTGTTTACGGCGATACCGACGCCCGTGGAATCGAGAATTCACCGCGATGCGGAACCTGTCGCCGAGCAGTTTGGCAGTGTATTGCGCGAGCGGGTCTTGCTGCGCCTGGATTTCGGTATCTTCGCGCTCCACATGATGTTGACGGCGCTTTTTCTGGTGGTCCCCCTCGAACTGCGTGACATGGGGGGGCTGGCGGTAAACCGCCATTGGCTCGTCTACCTGCCGGTATTGCTGATTTCCATTGCCTTTATGGTGCCGATGATTATTCAGGCGGAACGCAAGGGGCGGATGCGGAGTGTTTTTCTCGTGGCCATCGCCTTGCTGGCCATTGCCCAGTTTGGCATGGCCACTGCGGCCGCCAGCCTGTGGGCCCTGGCGCTTTGGCTGGTGGTGCTGTTCACCGGTTTCAACGTGCTGGAGGCCACCCTGCCCTCGCTGGTATCCCGTCTCGCGCCCGCCGACAGCAAAGGCACGGCCATGGGCATCTACTCAACCTCGCAGTTCGCCGGTGCCTTCGTCGGCGGGGTAATGGGCGGCTGGCTTCACCAGCAGATGGGCATTCATGGTGTGTTTCTGCTCGGCGGGGTGATGGCCGTGCTCTGGTTGCTGGTGGCGCGGGGAATGCGGTTTCCGGGCTCGGTGAGTTCACGGCTCATTCATGTGGATGTGGTGGACGACGGTGCTGCCATGGTCATGGAGCAGCGTCTGCGTGACGTGCCGGGCGTGGTGGAGGCGCGGGTGATCGCCGCCGATGCGACGGCTTACCTCAAGGTGGACAGAAGGCGCCTGGACGAGGCGGCCTTGGGTGCAATATCGGCGGGTGCCGCGTAAACTTGATCGCTTACCAGGAGGAGAGGAAATGCCGC
>CAWGBV010000022.1:0-48528 GCA_963820915.1 uncultured Gammaproteobacteria bacterium
GAACCTCGTATTTCAGTTCGCGCACCGCGACTGCACGTTGCCAGAACCAGCCATCCTCAGGTTCTACCCTTGCCTGGACGATCACCGTCAGCGGGACACCGTTATCCAGCGCTTCCAAAGCCTCGTCGCTGAAGCGGAAATCGATGTTGGCGTCGATGCGAAACGCGCCGTCTTCCAGTCTGGCGCTCGCCTCTTCGATGACGAAGGCGTAAGCCGTGGTTGATGCGACCAGGAGGCCCGCCAGACCGAAAACCAGGATCTGACGAAGTTGTCTCACGGCTTATGTTTCAGGAGGGCGGCGTAGAAAAACCCGTCCGCCCCGCCGTCGCCGGGCAGAATCTGCCATCCGGGTCCCGACATCCGACCGAATGACAAGGCTATCCGCTGGGCAGCGGCATCGGATTGCCGGTCTAGGAATCCCTCCAGTTGCATCCTGTTCTCTTGTGGGAGTACCGAGCACGTGGAATAAAGGAGAATACCCCCCGGCGCTAACCGCGGCCAGAGGGCGTCGAGCATTTGCCGTTGACGCCTGACGAGATCGGCAACATCCCGCGAGCGTCGCAAGAGCTTGATATCGGGATGACGCCGGATGACGCCGGTAGCCGAGCACGGCGCATCCAGAAGGATTCGGTCGTAGACTCCATCGGCCCAACCACCGTCGGGCGCCGTGGCATCACCCTCGACGATGAGCGCCTCGACGCCAACGCGTTGCAGGTTCTCGCGGACCCGTTCCAAACGCGTGGGATCGGAATCGAGGGCCACCAACTCTTTCAAACCCGCCGCCGACTCGGCGATATGGGTGGTCTTCCCTCCAGGCGCAGCGCAGGCGTCCAGCACTCGCTCGCCGGCTCGGGCCCCGAGAATGTGGGCGGCCATCTGCGCTGCAGTATCCTGCACCGAAACGCGGCCCTCAGTGAATCCCGGAAGGCGTTCGACGGGCATCGGTGAATCCAGCGTCAAGGCAGTGGCGACATCGACTACACGCCGGGCACCGATGTCCTCAGCGCGCAATGCGGCCTCATATTCCTCCAGGGAGCCCTTCGCCAGGTTAACCCTCAGGGTCATCGGCGGGCGCTCGTTGCTGGCGTCGAGCACAGCCTGCCAGTCGTCGGGCCAGGCCGAGCGGATTTCCGCCGCCAACCAGTCAGGGAAGGCAAAACGCCCGCTGACTGTGGCGTCTGCGGTGGCCAGCAGGGCCTCTGATTCCCGTTGAAAGCGCCGCAGCACCCCGTTGACCAATCCGCTTGCCGCTTTTTTTCCCAGCACCCGGGTAGCCTCTACGGTTTCGGCAACGGCAGCATGAGCGGGGATTCGGGTATAAAGAATCTGGTAAAGGCCGACGAGAATCAGTGGCAGAAGCACCTTGTCCTGTTTTCGAAGCGGCTTGCGCAGCATTTGCCGGGCAACGGCGGTAAGCCGGTAGTACCAACGACAGGTGCCAAAGGCGAGCTCGCCGAGCAGGCCCCTTTGATCCGGGGAAATTTCGCTCGCGACGGCGGCCAGCGCCTCATCGAGTGCCCGACCGTGCTCCACCGCGAGGACGGCGGTGGCGGCTGCAGCCCGTGTCTGCGCCGCCGAAGAACCGTTACTCCGCGCCAAGCACGACTCCGTCCAGGGATCGCGCATTGAGAAATTCCGCTGCAGACATGGCCCGCTTGCCAGGCGGCTGCAGGGTGAGCAGCCGCAGTATTCCGTCACCGGTGGCCACATCGATACCATCGCGAGAGGCATTGATCACGGCGCCGGGCTGATTGCCGCCCGAGCCTTCTACCAATCTGGCTTCCCAGATCCTCAACACATCGGCGCCCTGGCGCGTGTAGGCCACGGGCCAGGGATTGAACGCGCGAATCTTTCGTTGAATCTCGACGCTGCTGGCGCGCCAGTCGATCTCTCCCTCCGACTTGTTGATTTTGTGGGCGTAGGTCGCCGAATCATCATCCTGAGGTTGGGGGACGAGGTTGCCGTCGACGATTCCAGGCAGTGCCTCCAACAGCGCTTCTGCGCCCAGGGAGGAGAGGCGATCGTGGAGCCGCCCGCCCGTGTCTTCCCGGTGAGGGGTGTTTCCTTCATCAGATAGACCGGCCCGGTATCGAGGCCTGCTTCCATGCGCATGATTGCAACCCCGCTCGAGTCGTCACCTGACTCGATGGCGCGCTGGATCGGCGCCGCCCCGCGCCAACGCGGCAACAGTGAAGCATGGATGTTGACGCAGCCCAGACGCGGAATATCCAACACCCGTTGCGGCAACAACAAACCGTAAGCCACCACAATCATCAGGTCGGGGGCCAGCCCGGCCAGTTCCTGAATGGCCGCTTCGTCCTTCAGGGACTTCGGTTGGTAAACCGGGATGCCGGGGCTCTGCCGCGGCCCGCTTGACCGGGCTGGCCGTCAGCTTGCGGCCACGACCGGCAGGTCGATCAGGTTGAGTGTAGACGCCGACGACCTCATGGGGGGCACTCAGCAAGGCCTCGAGAGCCGCCACCGAGAAGTCCGGAGTTCCCGCGAATACGATGCGAATCGGTGCTGACATGGACGGTTCGTCCCGCGCTCAGATTAATGTGTGAGATTCGGAATCGGCCTGACCTGGCCGCTGACGCAGTTCTTTCTCGATTTTCTTGCGGGCCCGCACCCGCTTGAGTTTCGACAAATAATCCACGAACAGCTTGCCATCCAGATGATCGATCTCATGCTGGATGCAGATCGCGAGCAAGCCATCGGCGTCAAGCTCGAATGGCGCACCCTCGCGGTCCAGGGCACGAACCCTGACCGTCTCTGCGCGAGTCACCGAATCGTAGTACCCGGGCACCGAAAGACAGCCCTCCTCCATGGTCTCCTCACCGCTACTTTCCAGGATCTCGGGATTGATGAAGCATAGGGGCTGGTCATGCTCCTCAGAGATATCGATGACCACCACCCGTTGGGCAACGTTGACCTGAACCGCGGCCAATCCGATGCCGGGCGCCTCGTACATGGTCTCGAACATGTCGTCCACCAACTGGCGAACGGCTTCGTCCACTTTTTCGACCGGTTTCGCCCTGGTGCGCAACCGTGAATCCGGATAATGCAAGATTTCTAGAATTGCCATGAAGATGTCGCTTTAAAAAACTGCTAAAGTTGACGGTGGCGATAAAATAAAAACGGGACCACCCTTGGCCACCGGATAATATACGCCTCCCGGACGGCGAGTCCAATTCGATTCGCCGGGATGCCGGCGGTACCCAGTTTAAGGAGTCATTGAAGATGCGGCGAGTCATGTGCTTTCTGGTTCTGGCATTGACCTTTCTCCCGGCGGCGTTGTGGGCAACTGCAGAGGTACGGCCGGACCATCCGAAAAGCTATACCGTGGAGAAGGCGACACCCTGTGGGACATATCGGGCCGGTTCCTCAAGAATCCTTGGGCATGGCCGGACGTCTGGCAGGCGAACCCGGACATCAAGAATCCGGATTTGATCTATCCCGGCGACGTTCTGGAACTGGTGTACGTTGACGGCAAACCTCGCCTGGTGCGCAAAGGAAAGGCCCGGCGGGCGCCGGCATCGGCATCCAGCAACAGGGTCAAGCTGGTGCCAAAAGTCCGGACGGACGTGGCGGTGCCACCCATCCCGATCGAGGCCATAAAGCCGTTCCTGACCCACCCCCGCGTTGCGTCGACCCTGAAATGTTGCGAACTGCTCCGCACATTATCGGCTTTCCGGATGGAAATCTGGTGGGCGGGGAAGGCATGCGGGCTTACGCTCACGACATGTACAACGACGTCAGCATTGCCAAATTCGACATCCTTCGCCGTGGCAGAAGTTACACCGATTGGGATTCGGGCGAAGACCTTGGATACGTCGCCCGTTACGTGGGCACCGCCACCCTTTCACGGGGCGGCAACCCGGCGACGGTGCACCTGGACACCACCGATATCGAGGTCATGCGCGGTCGACCGTCTGGTACCGGCGCGCGAACGCGCCCACCCAGAGTATTTCTTCCCCAGCACCCCGGAAAAACGGGTCAACGGAACCATTCTCGACGCTTACGAATCCTTGGGCTTCGTGGGCATACACCAAGTCGTTCTGCTCGACCGCGGCCGCGACGACGGCCTGGCCCCGGGCGATACCCTGTTCGTCGCTAACCGCGGCCGCATCATTCGCGATTACTGGGGCCCTCGTGAGGAACAGCGGGTCATCGAGGACATCGGCGGCGCCGTCCGCCAGTCTGATCTGTGCCGGAAGTTCAGCTGCCGGACGAAAGCGCCGGGGCGGTGATCGTCTTCGATGCTTCGACCGCATGAGCATGGCCCTGGTGATGGTCTCGGACCGCCCGATGAAGAAAGGCGACAAGGTCCACTACCCCTAACCTGAGTCGGTCGTCATGGAAGACGCCGCCGGTCTGCGCAACTGGCTGACCCTCGTCCGCTCTCCGGGTTTCGGACCGCGGGCCTTTCGTGCGCTTGCCGAGGCGCTGGATTCCGAGGAACCGGCGCGGATCCTGGATTGCTCTGACCGTCAGCTGCGCGCCGCCGGTCTCTCCGACAACGCGGTAAAGGCCCTCCACGACACCCAGGCCCGGGGAGTGGATGCCGATCTGGCGTGGCTGGACGCGGCGGACAACCGGCATCTCATCGGCTGCACGAACCCCAGGTTTCCAGCGCGACTGCGGGCCATTGCCGATCCGCCGCTGGCATTGTTCGCCACCGGCGATCTCGACCTGCTGTCCGTGTCCCAACTGGCGATTGTGGGCAGCCGCAATCCGACGCATTCAGGCCGGAAAACCGCCTTCGAATTCGCCCGGCACCTGGCGGCCTCCGGCCTGGCCATTACCAGCGGTCTGGCCGAAGGAATCGACACCGCCGCCCACGAGGGCGCGTTGGCTGCCGACGGCATGACCATCGCGGTCATGGGAACCGGACCCGATCGTATTTATCCCGCCCGCAATCGTGACCTGGCTCACCTGATAGCCGCCTCCGGGCTGATCCTGAGCGAATATCCGCCGGGAACCGCACCCTCGGCCGGGCACTTCCCGCGCCGCAACCGCATTATCGCCGGCCTCAGTGTTGGCGTTCTGGTGGTGGAGGCGGCTGATAAAAGCGGATCACTGATAACGGCACGAATGGCCACCGAGTACGACCGGGAGGTATTCGCCATCCCCGGCTCCATCCACAGTCCCCTTGCCCGCGGTTGCCACAAACTCATCCGGCAAGGGGCAAAACTGGTGGAAACCGCCGCGGATATTCTGGAAGAACTGCCGCCCTCTCAGACACTCATCACGGCAAACCCGGCGCCCGCTGCCTTTAACGACGTCGAGGCCCCCTGCCTCGACCCGGAGTATCTAAAACTGCTGTCCGCGCTCGGTTTCGATCCCGAGGACATGGATACCCTTGCCGAGCGCACCGGATTGACGCCGGAAGCACTTTCCTCCATGCTGTCTGATCCTGGAGCTGCAAGGTTATGTATCGACTCATCCAGGTGGGCGCTTCAGTCGCATCGGATCAGACACCCCGGCTTAATGCTGCCGTACAATACGGCTGTCTCCTCAAGTTCTTAACCGTAACGGATAGCACACCTTGAACGAAAACGTCATAGACGTCCTCATCTACATCTATGAGACCTACATGGATGGTGATCAGCCGGTGCCGGCGGACCACATCCTGATGCAGGAAGAACTGCTCGAGGCCGGCTTCAAGCAGGACGAGATCAAAAAGGCGTTCGACTGGCTCGACGAGCTGGCCTGGAGTCAGGGTACTCTGGACTATGGCGACGGCGTCCCGCTGCCGTCAGTGCGGATTTTCATAGAGGCCGAATGCAGAAAGCTGGACACCGAAATTCGCGGCATGCTTCTCTACCTCGAGCAGAACGGGATTTTGTCGCCACTGAGTCGTGAGATCGTCATCGACCGCGCCATGGCCCTGGATACCGACGAACTGAGTGCGGATGATGTTAAGTGGATCGTGTTGTTGGTACTGGTCAATCAGCCTGGCCAGGAGGCCGCCTTCACCCTGATGCAGGACCTGGTTTATAACGGTTTACCCGAATACCTTCACTAGACCGCCTCCGCGACAGCCGCTTTCCTCCATCGTCAAACCACCGTCGAAAGCCGCCCACCGCCTCCCCAGATGGGCTACCCTCAGCCGACGATTTAGCCAACGCCAAAGAAATTACGCTTGACACCCGTTTTCCTCCCCGGCTATTGCTAAAAAGATATACGCCCCTAAAAGCGGAAAAAAATTCGAATGAATCTGGTCATTGTGGAATCGCCGGCCAAGGCGAAAACCATCAAAAAATATCTCGGCAAGGATTTCGACGTCCTCGCCTCCTACGGCCATGTGCGCGACCTCATCCCGAAAGAAGGCGCCGTTTTACCGGACGATGATTTCCGCATGAATTATGAGGTTATCGACCGAAACTCAAAACACGTCAAGGCCATTGCCGACAAGATGAAGAGTGCTGAAGCGCTCTATCTCGCAACCGACCCCGACCGCGAGGGAGAGGCCATTTCCTGGCACCTGTACGAACTCCTCAAGACCCGCCGATCCATGAAGGACAAGCCGGTTCATCGGGTGGTGTTCCACGAAATCACCAAAAAGGCCATACAGGATGCGGTCGCCAATCCGAGACCCCTGTCGATGGATTTGGTCAACGCCCAGCAGGCACGGCGCGCGCTGGACTACCTGGTGGGTTTCAATCTGTCCCCGCTGCTTTGGAAAAAGGTACGGCGTGGCCTTTCGGCCGGGCGCGTACAGAGCCCCGCATTGCGGATGATCGTCGAGCGGGAAGAGGAAATCGAGGCCTTCAAGGCGCGCGAATTCTGGACCATTGAGGCCGACACCACCAAGTCAGGCCAGGCCTTCTCGGCAAAGCTCAGCCGCTATGGCGACGAGAAAATCGAACAGTTCAGTATCACTGATGAAAAACAGGCCAGCGAGGCCGAGGCAACCCTCACCGCGGCCGCGAAAGGCCATCTGACGGTCGCCAAGGTTGAAAAGAAACAACGCCGTCGCAACCCTGCCGCGCCCTTTATCACCTCCACCGTTCAACAGGAAGCGTCACGCAAACTCGGGTTTACCGCACAGCGGACAATGCGTGTCGCCCAACAACTCTACGAGGGGGTCGACACCGGTAGCGGCGCGGTAGGACTGATCACCTACATGCGTACCGATTCGGTGACCCTGGCGGACGAAGCCCTGGAAGAGATCCGCGAATTCATCCGCGAACGCTACGGTGATGACCAGGTGCCCGAGCAGGCCCGCCGTTTCAAGACCAAGGCCAAAAATGCCCAGGAAGCCCACGAGGCCATTCGGCCCACCTCGGCAAAACTGCGGCCCGATGACATCAAGGAACACCTCTCGCGTGATCAGTTTCGACTCTACGAGCTGATCTGGAAACGAACAATCGCAAGCCAGATGAACCACGCCACCATCAATACGGTGGCCGCTGATCTGGCTGCGGGTGACAAAGGCATCTTTCGCGCCACCGGCTCCACCATCGCCAAGCCCGGCTTTATGGCGGTGTACCTCGAGGGTCGCGATGACAATGCCGGCAATAACGACGAAAAAATGCTGCCGCCGCTCGAGGAGGGGGAAACTGTCGAATTGCTGGGCATCCGACCGGAACAGCATTTCACGGAGCCGCCACCACGATTCAACGAGGCCACGCTGGTAAAGGCCCTGGAGGAACACGGCATCGGTCGTCCTTCGACCTATGCCTCCATCATCTCGACCCTGCAGGACCGGGAATACGTGGAGATGGAGAAGAAACGGTTTTATCCCACGGACGTGGGCCGGATCGTCAAAAAATTTCTCACCAACTACTTCACCCGGTACGTGGATTACGGATTCACCGCATCACTGGAGGACGAACTCGATGCCGTCTCCCGCGGTGAGGAAGAGTGGGTACCCCTGCTGAAAAAGTTCTGGCGCCCCTTCAAGGACAAGGTGGATCACACCGAGGAAAACGTACAACGCTCCGATGTCACCCAGGAAAAAATCGACGAGAAATGCCCCAAATGCGAGTCTGACCTGGTGATCCGCCTGGGTCGGAACGGGCGCTTCATCGGCTGTACCGCCTACCCCACCTGCGACTATACGCGGGACATGGGCGACGGCAGCGGCAAGTCCGAACCCGAGAAGGTGGAAGGCCGGGCCTGCCCGGAATGCGGGGCCGACCTGCTGGTGCGAACCGGCCGATACGGGAAATTCATCGGCTGCTCGGCCTACCCCACCTGCAAGTACATCGAGCCCCTGGAAAAACCTGAAGACACCGGCGTCAAGTGCCCCCAGTGCAACAAGGGCACGCTGATGAAGCGCAAATCCAGGCGCGGCAAGATCTTCTACTCCTGCAATACCTACCCGACCTGTGACTACGCCGTCTGGGATCAACCCCTGGATGAACCCTGCCCCAGTTGCGGCTGGCCGGTGCTCACCCTCAAAACCACCAAACGACGGGGCACCGAGAAGGTCTGCCCGCAAAAAGAGTGCAGCTTCGCGGAATCGGTCGAGACCGAAGATGAGGCCTGACCGGAGTTGCAGACAGCCGGGGTCTCTGGTATAAATTGCCGCCTTTCGTTCGCCCTGGTGGGCGAAACCCAGCGATTTCGATCGAGGCAACAGAGATGTCGAGAGTATGCCAAGTAACCGGCAAGCGGCCGGTGAGCGGAAACAACGTTTCCCATGCAAAGAACCGGACCCGGAGACGCTTCCTGCCCAACCTGCATTACCACAGGTTCTGGGTCGAGAGCGAGAAACGCTGGGTACGCCTCCGCGTCTCCACCTCGGGGCTGCGTGTCATCGACAAGAAGGGCATTGATGCCATTCTGGGCGAAATCCGCGCACGCGGCGATAAGGTTTAAGGAGACGCAGCCATGGCAAAATCCGCTAGCGACAAAATCCGACTGAATTCTTCGGCCGGCACGGGTCATTTCTATACGACCACAAAAAACAAGCGCAATACGCCGGACAAGATGCAGATGAAAAAATACGACCCGGTGGTCCGTAAGCACGTAATTTACAAGGAAGGCAAAATCAAGTAGCTGAAAGGCGCCTCCACCGGAAAAAAGCCCGATACTCGGGCTTTTTTTGTGCCGATCAGGCCCGGCTCACCCCTTGCGCATCCAATCCCGCCAATCCCGCATCAGCTCTCTGCTCGCCGCACCGCTGCCCACTCTCGAACCCAGGACAGTATCGAAACCGCAATCGTCTTCCACGGCCTCGCCCAGGCAAACTGCCGCTCCGGCCTCGCTGGCGACAAGATGACCCGCCGAGTAATCCCAGAGCTTCTGTCCGCCGTGCAGGTAGAGCTGAAAGCGCCCAGCGGCGAGCCAGCACCAGTCCAGCGCTACCGCCCCGAAACTGCGCTGAGACCGGAGGGGCGGCGAGACGGCCAGGCGGGTGGCAAGCGGTCCCGGCAGTCGCTTGAAATCCACCACCGCCACCGATCCGGCCAACGATCTAATCGCGGCCTTGGGCTTCAACCTGGATCCGTCAAGCCAGGCACCTTCCCCCCGGATGGCCGTAAAGCTCTCCTGTCGGCAAGGATCATAGACGAGGCCGAATTCCACTCCTTGAGGACCGATGAGGGCCAGTGACACCGCAAAAAACGGCACTCCCGAGGTAAAATTAGTGGTGCCGTCCAGACGGATCCAGGCACCAAACCCCCGTTGCCGATTCGGCCAGAAGACGTGTTCGTTTCTCTCCTCGGATTGCTCCTCGGCCAAAACCGGAATCTCCGGTGAATGCTCCACAAGCGTCGAGATCAGGGCCGACTCATCGCTAAATCCGCCTCCGTCAGCAAACTGCCATCGGCCTTTTCGGACCCCGTGACCTTGCCAAACCGGGACATCAGGTGTTTGTTGGCGAGGGCAGCCACCGCTCTGCGCCAGCCAGTCCTCTATTCAAGGGCAATGTCACCGCCATCTCAACACCCCACACACCACTCATCGAATCCTCGGTTGAATACCGTCTAACCTATACACAACGTCAGGCCCAATGGATTGGAAGCCCTCGCGCATAAACAGCTTGTTTCTCATACTATCCCTCTGCATTATGCCACCTGCACTATTTTCAGGAGGAACACCCGATCGCTACACTTTTTCGAACGCCGAGGAGGCGATCAAGCAGGGCGACCTGGAGACCTACAAACGACTGAAGGCGCGGCTGGGCGATTACCCCCTGGTGCCCTATCTCGAATACCAGTTGCTCAGCAACCGCATATCAAGCGTCCAATCTTCCAAGATCCAGGCCTATCTGGAAACCTACCCATCGACACCCACCGCGGACCGTCTTCGTGAGGCCTGGCTCGACAGGCTTGTCAAGAAAATCGGTGGGCCGATTTCCTGGCATTTTACGACCCCAGGGACCCCAGCGTGATCCGCGCTGCGAGCACTTGCGCGCACTGATCAACACCGGGCGATCCAAAGAAGCCTACGCCGCGACCCCGGCAATCTGGTTACATGGCAGATCCAGGACCCAAAGCCTGCGATGCGCCCATTGCGTCCTGGCGCAAGGCCGGCAAACTCACCCGGGAACTGGTGTGGGGCCGAATAGCACTGGCCATGGAGGCAGGTTCACTCGATCTGGCCAAGTATCTCGAACGTTTCCTACCCGCATCCGACCGCGCCGCCTTCGATTTTTTGATGAAGGTCCACAGCGACCCGGGCACCTGGCTTCCCACCCTCGAGCGCCGAAGGGTGGACGATATCAACAAGGCCATATTCGTCCATGGCATCCGGCGGCTTTCGGGAGGCGACGCTAATCGTGCCGCAGAAATCTGGAAAGAGAACCGTGACCGTTACGACTTCTCCACCGAGGAAGCCTGCGTTGTGGACGGGCGTCTGGCGATCGCGTTGGAAGACGAACCAGACCTGCGTTCCTACGCCTTCTTCCAGCAATTAAAGCCCTGCGAAAACCAGCCACGCATGCTGGAGTCGCGGGTGCGGGCCGCGCTGCTACAGCGCGATTGGCCGACGGTGGAACGGTGGATCGAAGAACTGCCGAAAAATATGCGGGAGAACGAACGCTGGCTCTACTGGAAGGCGCGTGCGCTGGAAGCACAAGGCCAGGAGAAGCCGGCGCTGGCCCTCTATGAAACCGCGGCGAAGGAACGCACCTACTACGGATTTCTGGCGGCGGACAAGATTGGCAAGGCTTACCGCTCTGACCACAACAAAATCGATGCCGGAGATGAAGTTCTGGCGCAGGTCAAGCAGTTGCCCGGCATACAGAGAATGCGGGAACTCTACGGCCTTGATCGATTCGTCGATGCCCGGCGTGAATGGCTGGTTCTGATCCCGGAGCTGGATCGATCCCAACTGCTGGCTGCATCACAGATTTTCGACGAATGGGGATGGCTGGACCGGGCGCATATTCACCGCCGCGCGGGCAGACTACTGGGACGATCTGGAACTTCGCTTTCCGTTGGAGTACGCCGACCTGGTGGGGCACTACGCGGAAAAGCGGAACCTCGATCCAAGCTGGGTATTCGGTGTATTACGCCAGGAAAGCGCCTTCATCCTCGACGCCCGCTCCACCGCCGGGGCACTCGGATTGATGCAGTTATTGCCTGCAACCGCGCGCCTGGTGGCTCGCGAGAAAGGCTTGCCCAAACCCTCCAATAGCACGCTCATCACCGCGGATACCAATATCGCCCTGGGCACAGGCTATCTGCGAATGATGCTGGATGACCTCCATCAGGAAGAGGTTCTAGCCACCGCGGCCTACAATGCCGGCCCACACCGGGTGACTCGCTGGCTAGAAGGCAGCACCCTTCCCGTCGATCTCTGGGTGGAAATGATCCCATTCAAGGAAACCCGAACCTATGTGCAGCGGGTTCTGGCCTACGCCATCATTTACGACGGAAGGCTCGGCAATCCGACAAGGCGCCTCAGCGAGCGCATGCGCAGCACCCGCCCGGGAGCCTGATCCAGGCTAGCTTGATTCGGCGCCACCAGATGGAAGCTGACCGCCGGCGGCGGCCATCATTTGCGCCTTGGCCCTAAGTACCTCCTCAGTCGTCATCGACTTGAGGAGTTCCTTCACAGTCTCCTCCGCCCGTTTGCTGCCGTTCACGTGCGCCAGGGACAACCACTGGAATGCGGCAACGCGGTCCTCAGTGACATGCTTGCCGTCCATCAGCATCTTGCCGATGGCAAACTGCGCCGGCGCAAATCCCTGATCCGCCGCCTTCGCGTACCAGGTCAGCGCCGCCTGCGGGTCGCGCGTTTGGCCATACTGGCCGAATCGACTCATGGTGCCGAGGAGGTATTGATCCTTCGCCGACCCCTGTTCCGCCGCTTTCAGATACCACTGGCAGGCAAGTTCGTCACTCTGTTCAACACCGTAGCCATTGGCGTACAGCCAGCCCAATGTCGACTGGGCGTCCGCCCGGCCGGCATTCGCCGCCTCGCCAATCAGCTGCGCGGCCCGGCTGTAGTCGAGGGGCAACTCGTCGCCGTTGGCGTACATGACACCCAGCCTGAACTGTGCCTCGCTATGACCATTCGACGCCGCCTTTTCCAGGGCGGTGACGGCCTGAAGCGTCGCGGGGGACGGGCCCTTAGTCACGGGCTTCCGATTCCCGAAGCAACTGAATCAGCTGATCTTCCAGTTCGAATCGAAGACGCCAGATTTTCGCCAAGTTGGGAAAGGTCCCGAGCCAGGGGGGCAAGCGAGAAATCATCATTGGCGGCATCGTACTTGTCATTGAAATCCACCAGCCCCTGTGTGTTGTCCACCAGAGGCCTGTACTGAGCTCGGGCGCGCTGGCGAATCTCTGAATCCCCGGCCGAATCCTCGGCAAGTTTTTCGAATATCTCGAAATGGGCCAACCCCGCATAATCCACCAGGGTCTGGCAGAACATGGCCAAGGGCTGCAGGGCGGATTGATCATCCGCAAAGGGTTCGCGGCCGGTCAATCCACAGAACGCCACCAGGAGTTCCTGGCGCTCCCGCAACATTTTTTCGATTATGTCGTGGCTACGCATAATCCCCTCTGCTAGTGTTGGCCCAGTGTAACAATCAGGCCCTTCAGGTAACAACGAGACGCGTAATGAAATATGCCAGATCCTCCGGCCGATGTACGGCCTCCCGCGGATCTCTTTTCGTACTGTTGCTGGCCATTATGGCAGCACCGGTATCCGCCGCAGAAAACCCCTTCGTAGCGGCGATGCGCGCCATGCTCGATGCCATGGGCATTGAGGATAACTCAAGCCCCTTCCCCGATAACGATCCGTTCGGCGCCATCACCGGCGCATCGCCGTTTGACTCGCTCTCCTGGTCCGGTATGGGCGCCATGTCGAGTTTTGGAATGTCGCCCTGGTCAGGGATGATGCCGGGGACCGGCGGCTCGCCCTGGTCGGGAATGATGCCGGGGACCGGCGGCTCGCCCTGGTCGGGAATGATGCCCGGAATCGGCGGCTCACCCTGGTCGCAGATGACACCGGGCATGCCCGGCTCGATGTCGCCCTGGAGTTACGCCAAGCCCGATCAGTGGTCGAAATTCATGCCGCGAGGCACCCAGCAGAGGCACGGCAGCCTGGACCCGGACTCCCCCACCCGTGAAATAGACGGGCGCTGGGCAGGTCCGAACGGTGACAGGCTGTGGATTCGTAACGGCTGGGTACGCGTCTACCGCGACGTACACAGCGACGCCCGGGTGCTGACTCGGGGACAATATCTGTACATAGGGATTCCTGAAACCAAACAGGTGATGCGGTTTGAGTACGGCCTTAGAGGCCAGTACCTGGGTCTGCGGGACGACGCGGGCAATGTGCAGATATTCAAGCGCGTCCGATAGTCCCATCGTCAGAAAATGAGCTTGGTTCCCACCGCGAGAAGCAGCAAGGCGAATATCCGCTTAAGGGTCGTCACCGGCAATCGATGAGCGAGTCCCGCCCCAACCGGCGCCATTAACACGCTCGTTACCACAATGCCGGCGAAGGCAGGCCAGTACAAATAGCCTGTGGCGCCGATCGGCAGTCCCGTCTGCCCCCACCCCATCACGACGAAACCGGCAACACCCGCCACCGCTATGGGAAGTCCACAAGCACTGGAGGTGGCCACGGAATTGACCGTCCGTACACCATGCCACAACAGAAACGGCACCGTGACGGTGCCGCCGCCAATCCCCACCAACGCCGAAATCGTTCCGACAACCGATCCCGCCGCCGTCATCCCGACTCCACCAGGTAACCGGCGATGCGCTGCAATGGTGGGATTAATCAACATGTTAAGACCCACGCCCAGCAGGAAAACGGCAAATAGGCGCTGTAACCACAAGGTCGTAATCTGGTCGGCCACCCAGGCGCCGAACCAGGCGCCCAGCAAGATACCCGGTGTGAGCTGCTTCACCAATGGCCATAGAATTGCGCCACGCCGGTGATGCGCGCGAATCGAAGAAAGCGACGTGGCGACAATGGTCCCCAACGACGTGCCGATCGCCAGATGCAGCACCAGGGATTCCTCGAATCCCTGGCCACGAAACAACCAAAGCAGCACTGGAACAATCACAATTCCACCGCCGACCCCCAGCAGACCGGCCAGAAGACCGCCCACCATGCCTACGCCCAAATACACCAGAAGTTCCACGCCGCCATTTACTCCATGGTTGAGAGTGGAGAGGCAAGGCGCTTATATTGCACCTAACTGACGCTGCACAATACCATTGCCATGATGAAACCCCTTCGCGTATGTCTTGTGGGCGGTACCGGATTTGTCGGCCGCCATCTTGTCGGGCGCCTGGCCCAGGAAGGCACCGCTGTTCGCGTGCTGGCCCGACATCCTCATCGGCACCGGGACCTGGGGGTCCCCCGGGGAAACGAGGTGGTTGCGATTGAAGACTTCTCGGCATCCGCTCTTGCCGGGGCGATGTCCGGGTGCGATGTGATCGTGAATCTTGTGGGCATCCTCAATCAAACCGCCGGGGCGACCTTTCGCGGGGCGCACGTGGATTTGGTGGAAGCGGTCGTCGAAGGCGCTCGCCAGGCAGGCGTCGGGCGTTACCTGCACATGAGTGCACTCAATGCCAGCGAAACCAACGGCACCAGCGAGTACCTGCGAACCAAGGGCGAAGGCGAAAACCGCGCCCATACACTGGGACAACCCGATATTGGCGTCACCTCCTTCAGGCCGTCGGTGATTTTCGGCCCGGACGATAGCTTCATTAACAGATTCGCCCAATTGCTGCGCATCCCGGGACCATTCCCCCTCGCTTGCGCCACCAGCCGGTTCGCGCCCGTGTTCATAGGCGACGTCACCGAGGCCTTTGTCCGGGCCCTCTCCGACCCCGCCACCATCGGGCAGACCTACGAGCTGTGCGGGCCCCGGGTATTCACCCTTGAAGAGGTGGTGCGCTATATCGCCTGGCACTCGGGAAGGTACCCCGGCATCATCAAGCTCAGTGACAAAATGTCGCGACTGCAGGCTAAGTTTCTTGGCCGCCTGCCCGGAAAGCCCTTTTCCCTGGACAATTACCTGAGCCTGCAGACCGATAGCGTTTGCACAAGGAACGGCTTGGCGGACCTGGGAATTGCCGCGACGGACATGGACGCGATAGTGCCCAAATTCCTGTCGAACCGCTGACACACTTATGGTTCGAGCCTGGATCAGCATCGGCAGCAACATCGACCCTCATACCAACGTATCCGGCGCCCTGGCAATGATCAGGGAAGAGTACGGGAACCTGCGCTTGTCGCCCCTCTACAAAACCGCCGCAGTCGGCTTTAAGGCCTCACCCTTTCTCAACCTGGTTGCGGGAATCGATACACCCGCAACGGCGACAGAACTGATACGGCGGCTAAGCGAGATCGAGGCGAAGTTCGGGCGCACGCGGACATCGGAAAGATTCAGTTCGCGGACGCTGGATCTCGATTTGCTGACTTATGGCGACCAGGTCTTGAATGCCAGCGGAAAAACCCTTCCCCGGGAAGACATCACGAAGTACGCCTTTGTCCTGAAGCCGCTGGCCGACGTGGCACCCGAGGAAAGACACCCCGTGAGCGGACGGACCTACGCTGAAATCTGGGATAATTTCGAAGGGGACAGGAGTGGGCTTCAACCCATCGATTCGGCCTTTCTTGAGCAAACCCCGGAGGCATAAGCCAACATCACATCAAAACCAGCTATTCAGGAAAACCCCGGCTCCCGCGCTCAATCACGATGCCGACACCGGCGGCACCGCGAACGGCACCCTTTTTGTTGAGCGTCAGGCGCACCCAGGGAACACCGAATTCCTCTCGCACAATACGTGCACACTCCTCGGCCAGGGTTTCCACCAGCTGGTACTCACTGTCTCCGACAAACTGAATCAACCGCTTGGCCACCGCCTTGTAGTTAAGCGTGTCTTCGATGGCATCCGAAGCCGCGGCCCTGGCAACATCCGCACCCATTTCCAGATTCAGGACCACGGTCTGGCGAATCTGCCGCTCCCAGTCGTAAATGCCGATGGTGGCATCGATGCTCAATTCGCGAATAAAGACTATGTCCATATACCGTTCGGGGGTTGTGGCTGGCAGAATCCTTCCGATGTTAAGGGATGGCTGCGATGCCATAAACCCCGTCATCGCAAGGGCGCGATCTTTACCGCATAATGCCCTTTTCCAAGGCATTAAAACCACCCGCGTCATGTTCGGATTCGGTAAAAAAGACAAAGCGTCCTCCAGCACCCCAGGCGGCGATTCCGTTGAAGCCAAGGAGGATCAGGGCGGCCTGTTTCAGCGGCTGCGGTCCAAACTCACCCGGACACGCGACAATCTGTCCAACGGACTGGCATCGATCCTGCTCGGTCGCAAGCAGATCGACGACGATCTTCTCGAAGATCTGGAAACCCTGTTGCTGACAGCGGACGTGGGCGTGGACGCCGCGCGACGGATCATCGACGACCTGACGGCGCGCGTGAAACGGCGCGAGCTCGCCGACCCGGCAGCCCTCGCTGATCGCCTGCGCGAGGAGTTGAGCGAGATCCTTCACAACGCCGAACAACCGGAGATACAGGCCGGCGAGGGCAAGCCGCGCGTTATCCTGATGGTGGGCGTCAACGGCGCCGGCAAGACCACCACCATCGGCAAGCTGGCAAAACGCTTTCGCACCGATGGCAAACAGGTAATGCTGGCCGCCGGCGATACCTTCCGCGCCGCCGCCGTAGAGCAACTGCAGACCTGGGGCGAACGCAACCAGGTCCCCGTCATCGCCCAGCACACCGGCGCGGATGCTGCGTCGGTTATCTACGATGGACTGCAGGCCGCCTCGTCACGGCAAACCGACATTCTGATCGCCGATACCGCAGGGCGGCTGCACACCAAAACCAATCTGATGGACGAACTCGCCAAGATCGCCCGCGTCATGAAAAAGATCGACGAAGCGGCGCCCCACGAGGTCTGGCTGGTGGTGGACGGAACCACGGGGCAAAACGCCCTCACCCAGGCGGAGCAGTTTCATGCCGCCGTTGGCATTACCGGCATCGTAATCACCAAACTCGACGGCACCGCGAAAGGAGGCATTCTGTTCGCCATCGCCGAACGCCTGCGGGTACCCATCCGCTACATCGGTATCGGCGAGGGGATGGATGACCTGCGGCCCTTCGACGCGGACGAATTCGTCGCCGCCTTGTTCGACGACTGAATACGCCCGATGATCCAGTTCGATCACGTCAGCAAACGCTACCAGGGCGGCCACTACGGCCTGAGCGACATCAACCTCCAGGTGAACGACGGAGAGATGATCTTTGTCACCGGCCATTCCGGCGCCGGGAAAAGCACGCTGCTGCGCCTGATCGGATTGATCGAGCGCCCCACCCGGGGGCAACTCATCGTGGAGGGCCAGAATCTTTCCAAGCTGCCGGCCCGCGGCATTCCCTACCACCGCCGCAAGGTGGGGCAGATCTTTCAGGACCACCGCCTGCTGGCAGACCGCACGGTCTTCGATAACGTGGCGCTCCCACTGGTGGTGGCGGGCGTACCACACCGGGACATCAGCCGCCGGGTGCGAGCCGCCCTCGACAAGGTGGGATTGCTGCGCAAGGAGAAGGCCCTGCCGCTGACGCTCTCCGGCGGGGAACAACAGCGCGTGGGGATTGCCCGTGCCGTCGTATCCCGGCCACCGGTCATTCTCGCCGACGAACCCACGGGCAATCTCGACCCGGAACTGTCGCGGGAAATCATGGCCCTGTTCGCCAGCTTCAATCAGGTTGGCGTCACCATGATGATTGCCAGCCACGATCTCGACCTCATCCGCAGCCTGGGCCATCGCATCATCGAGCTCAGCGATGGAACCCTCGCCGCCGATCACCCTTCCCGGGTGGGTAGAGCCTGATGCCCGGGCGGAGGCGCAGTATCAACCAGCTGATCGGCAGCAATCGCCTGCCCCGGCCAGGCACCTGGCTTTCCCGCCATGCGCAGGTTGCACTGGCAACCCTTGGTGAACTCGCCCGAAGGCCACTTGGCTCTCTGATGACGGTCCTGGTGATCGGGATCGCCCTGGCATTGCCCTCAGGAATGCTGATCGCCCTCATCCAGGCCGAAACCCTGGGCGGGGAATGGCGGCAGAGCACCTCGATTTCGGTATTTCTGCAAATGGACGTCGATGAAGAACAAACGCTGGCATTGGCTGCGGACCTGGAGAATCGGGCCGAGGTTGATCACGTCCAGATTATGACCCGCGATGACGCCCTCGAGGAATTCCGGCGTTACAGTGGTTTTGGCGAGGCGCTGGACGCACTGGAGGGCAACCCGCTGCCCTCGGTATTGCTGGTCCAGCCTGTCAACTCCTCCCCGGAGGTCGTCACCGGCCTGGTCAATACGGTAAACGCCTTACCGGAAACCGATCTCGTGCAGTACGATCATCAATGGTTGCAGCGATTTCGCGCCATGGCCGCCATCGGTCAACGCGCCGCCATGGTCCTCGGCGTTTCGCTGGGACTGGCGGTGCTGCTCATCATCGGCAATACCATTCGCCTTGAGATACTGAACCGCCAGCCGGAAATCGAAATCACCAAACTGGTGGGCGCCACCAACGCCTTCATACGCCGCCCCTTCCTCTATCGCGGCATCTGGTATGGACTGGCCGGGGGCTTGGCCGCATGGTTGCTGGTGGGCACTGCCTTGTCCGCCCTTTCAGACCCCATCGCGGAACTCGCCGGTCTGTACGACAGTAGCTTTCGCGTCTCCGCCTGGCACCCGTTGACGTTCACCGGACTGATCACCACGGGCATTGTTTTGGGGCTTGGCGGGGCCTGGGTCGCCGTTGGCCGTCACCTGCAGGCCATCACCCCGTCCTGACCCATTCTGGTGAACCTTCCACCGATCTGGCACTCTTATGCCTAGAGTGCTAGACTAAATTCCGACTAAATTACTGAGATATATTCAGGAACAGAGGTTTTATGAGCGATAAACTGGCATTACAGTCTTATGTGCCGACCGGCAGCCTAGAGGCCTATGTGGGCTCGGTATTCCAACTGCCCATGCTGACCGCGGAAGAAGAGCGCGAGCACGCTAGAAATCTCAGGGAAAACAATGATCTGAAAGCGGCCCGCGCGATGGTCCTGTCGCATCTGCGATTCGTCGTCAGAATTGCCCGCGGTTACTCCGGTTACGGCCTGCCCCAACAGGACCTGATCCAGGAGGGCACGGTGGGCTTGATGAAGGCGGTACGCCGTTTCGATCCCGACATGGGCGTACGCCTCGTGTCTTTTGCCGTGCACTGGATTCGCGCCGAGATCCATGAATACATTCTGCGCAACTGGCGCATCGTCAAGGTGGCGACCACCAAGGCCCAGCGCAAGCTGTTCTTCAATCTGCGCAGCGCCAAGAAACGCCTTGGATGGATGTCACGCCAGGAGGTTGAGGATGTCGCCCAGGACCTCGGCGTGAAGCCCGAGACCGTCCTTGAAATGGAATCCCGCCTGAGCAGCCACGACATGTCCTTTGATGGTGCGGCTGACGCCGATGATGACGAGGTGGGAACCGCTCCCTCGGCCTATCTCGCCGGTGATGAACGGATGGAACCAGGCCTGCAACTGGAGCGGGAAGACACCGCAACGGACCGTCGTGAACGCCTTTACTCAGCGCTGGCCCACCTGGACAGCCGGGCCCGGGATATCCTCCAGGCGCGCTGGCTGGGCGACAATAAGATGACTCTCCAGGAATTGGCGGACAAATACGAGGTGTCTGCAGAACGCATCCGGCAAATCGAGAAGCAGGCGATGAAGCGGATGCGCGCCGAGATGGCCGCGTAACCACCCTTATCTAGCGCCCCAAAAGCCCCGCCTCGTGCGGGGCTTTTTCGTTGGGCCGTCCTAATCTTTTTCTTTCGAGGGTTCCGGAGGCTCTGCCTTTGCTTTTTCCGAAGGCTGATTACCCGGGATCATCGGGTCGTCGTCATCCATAAGAATCCGGTAAGCCGGCCCTTCGAGGTCGTCGTACTGCCCGCTGCGGAGGGACCAGACGAGAATGCCGATGGCAATTCCCATCAGGATCACGGCCAGGGGTATAAGGAGATAAAGAATCGTCACGCGTTTGCCTCGTACAGGCATCAGGGGGGAAAGAAGACGCCGGCGTATCAGTCCTCCATGCGCCGCAACCTCAGGGCGTTGACCACCACCACCAGCGAACTGGCAGACATTCCGATCGCGGCCACCCAGGGTGCCACCAGCCCGGCTGCCGCCAAAGGCAGGGCCGATAAATTATACACGAGCGCCCAAGCCAGATTCTGACGAATAATACGTACCGTTCGCCGCGCCATTCCGATGCCAGAGGCAAGATAGGTCAAGTGCTCGGAGAGCATGACGAGATCTGCCGAGGCATGGGCAATCTGGGCCCCACTGCCCATGGCCACGGAGACGTTCGAGCCGGCCAGCACCGGAGCGTCGTTTACACCGTCGCCCACCATGACAACCACCCCGCCCTGCGACTGCAGTCCGCGGATGTGATCCAGTTTGTCGTGGGGCTTCGCATTGGCAACATACTCGTCGATACCGAGTTGTCCCGCCACTTCACGGACGGCAGGTTCGGCGTCGCCCGACAACAGCCCGATCGTCAGGCCGAGATTTCTGAGATCGGCCACGGCGCTTGCAGCATCCCCGCGCAGTTCGTCGCTGAGTCTGTAGGTGGCGAGAATGCCCTGTTCGTCACCCAGGGCGACCAGGGTGCCGGTCTCCCCTGGCTCAGGGGCCCCTGTCCCTGACAGGCCGGCGGCAAAACGGGGGTTACCGATGCGATAGCGGATGCCATCGATTTCACCCTCCAGGCCCTCGCCAGGTACCGCGGTAACCACCTCAGCGGTTAATTCACTGTCGCCGGCCTCGGTCAGTACCCGCGCAACAGGGTGCTCCGAGTGCCGTTCCAGCGCCGCCGCCAGTGACAGGGCCCGTTTTCGCCCGATCCCGCCCCGGATGTTCACATCGACCAGGGTCAACAGGCCTTTGGTCAGGGTACCGGTCTTATCGAAAACCAGGTGGGTGGCGCGGGCAAGGGTCTCCAGCGCGTGGCCGCGCGTGGTGAGCAGGCCACGCCGGGTCAGGGCGCCTGTCGCTGCGGTAACAGCCACCGGCGTCGCCAGTGACAAGGCACAGGGACAGGTGACCACCAGCACGGACAGGGTGATGGCGAAGGCCCGCTCGGGATCGGCATTCCACCACCACAGGGCAACGATGGAGGCGACCAGGAGTATTCCGGCAACAAACCAGCCGGCGACCCGGTCAGCCAACATGGCCGCCCGCGGTTTTTCGGCCTGGGCGCGATCGAGCAGGCGGACGATGCCGGATACCACCGTGTCCTCGCCTATCCGGGTCACGGACATCTCCAACGGACTTTCCACGTTGACGCTACCCCCCACCAATGGGTCACCTATCTCTCGCAGGCGGGGAAGGCTTTCTCCCGTCAGCAACGATTCGTCCACCGAACTGCGCCCGCTGGCAATCACCCCGTCCGTCGGTACGGTTTCGCCGGGCCTGACCCGCAGTCGATCACCGGGCACAAGTTCGGCAACGGCGACCACTTCCTCAACGCCGTCGACCAGACGGGTAGCCGTCGCCGGCAGCATGCGAACGAGATCTTCGGCGGCCTGCCCGGCGCGATGACGCGCCCCCATCTCCAGATACCGGCTGGTGAGCAGGAAGAAGGTGAACATGCAGACCGACTCGAAGTAGATGTCGGGTCCGCCAGTCAAGGTGGACCAGACGCTGGCGGCGAAGGCACCGCCCACCGCCAGTGACACGGGAACATCCATGCCCGGCCGGCGCAGCTTCAAATCCCGCCAGGCGCCCCGAAAAAACTCCTGGGCCGAATACAGAACCACGGGAACGGTGAGCACCAAACTCACCCAGCGCAGGAAGGTCCGCATAGACTCATCCAGGTCGGACGCGTCTCCTGCGTAGAGCGGAACCGCGAGCATCATCACCTGCATGGTGCCCAGCCCGGCAATGACCAGCCGGCGCATGGCAATCCGGCGCTCCTTCTTTTGCAGGATTTCCTGACGCCCCGGATCGAAGGGATGAGCCACGTATCCGATTGCCGCTATGGCCCGCAGAATATCCGACAGGTGCAGCTGATTGTCGTCCCAACGAACACGCGCACGGTGGGTGCTGTAGTTGACGCTGAATTCCGAGACCCCCTCGAGTTCCTGCACATGGCGCTCACTGAGCCAGACGCAGGCCGCACAGGTGATACCCTCCAGGATCAGCGAGGCGCTGCGCATCACCGCATCCTCGCGTTGCACAAAACTCTCCTGAATCTTCGGCTGGTCGTACAGATCGAGCTGTCGCAACTGCTCGGGGACCAGGTCTTCGGGTTTGCGTGAGGTACCGGTGCGATGCTGATAAAAAGTCTCGAGGCCGCCATCAACGATGGCCTGCGCCACTGCCCTGCAGCCGATGCAGCACATGGGACGGGATTTCCCGGCGATGGTCACCGCGTAATCACTGCCGGGAGGCACTGCTTCACCACAGTGAAAACAATGGTTCGTATCGGCTGGATCGATGGAAGACGTCTGGCTCATCTACTCGGTCTGTCGACTCGCGCGGGAACGCCCTCGCAGCCTTCAAGCTCATGCAAACGCCACTTTCGCGGCAAACAAGACCCGCATCATAGTGGCCTCGCTTTCGATGGGCAAAAAAACCCGGGGACCACAAACAGCGAGCAACCAACCTTCCATGCCGCACCAGGCTCCTAAAATATTTTTATGCCGCCCACAGCAGGATTTGGTTTTCATAGGGCAGATTAAACTTACTTAAGGTGTTCTTTCGATTGAGATTTATCAATCAGTACCCCTGACAAATGAGCGTTCAGCGCCTTTGCGGCAAATTAATTAATTCGCATATACCTATGTATCCATTTGTTTGCTTTGCGTTTTTTAGGCAAAATCCCCTAACTGGGTTTCCGCAGGCTGGCCCGTGGGAGCGCCCAAAGCCATTGTGCGGAGAACGGGCCGAGCCGGACCGGCCGACCGGAGAATAAGTTTGCTGACAGCGAATCGTGATCCGTCGGGCGGTTTTCATTACGTATTACGTCCGAATCGGTCTTTGTCCACCCGCGGCATGATTTGGTTCGTGGCGGGAGTGGGCGCGTTGGCCTTGTTTATTGCCGTGCGGTTCATGCTGATGGGGGCTTGGATAGTACTTCCGCTGACGATCGTGGAAATCAGCGTCCTCGGCATCGCGTTTTTTCTCGTGGCGCGAAATGGACGAAGATACGAACGCATAGATGTGGACGACGGCGACGTGCGCGTGGTTCGCGATGATGGGCGCAGTTGCCAGGAGTGGCATTTTCAGCCCTATTGGGTGCAGGTTGTGCTGCAGCCGGATCCCGCCAACTGGTACCCCAGTCGACTGTATCTGCGCTCCCACGGCAAGCAACTGGAAATCGGCAACAGCCTGACAGACGCGGAACGCAAGCAGCTGTCTGACGAATTAAAACGCCGCCTGGTAAGACAGGTAGCCCCGGGCGGAGGCGATTCTTGAAAAATAGCTACGAAAAACTATCAGGGGAGAAGTTGTGCATGATTAACCGCAACCTGCCGTTGAGGCTGATTCTGCTGGGCCTGCTGGCATCCATTGCCGGCGTAGCCAGCGCGGAGTTCGGCCTTAACCTGCCGACGCCGCAGTCTCCGGCCACCAAGGAGATATTCGACCTCCATATGCTCACGGCATACGTCGGAACGGTGATCATGATCATCGTTACCGCCATCATTGTCTATGCGCTGTGGAAATTTCGCAGATCCGCCGGCGCTGTGGCCGATCAGAACTTCAATTCAAGCTGGTTCGGCACCTTCGGCTGGGTTCTGGTACCGGTCCTCGTTCTCGGCATCGACCTGAGCATCGCCGGCAGCGCATCAAGGACCTTCGACCTGATCGAGGACCAGAGCAAAGCCGATATCACGGTCAAGGTCATCGGCTCCCAGTGGAAATGGACCTACGAGTATCTGGATCACGACCTTAAAGTGGTCAGCAATCTGAAGAAACTCGAACCCGACGACCCGCTGTACCTGCGCGATGTGGACAACCCACTGGTACTGCCCATCGGCAAACGGGTACGGTTTCTGCACACCGCCACCGATGTACTGCACGCCTGGTGGGTACCGGCCATTGCCTTTAAAAAGGACTCCATTCCAGGTTACATCAACGAGACCTGGACGCTGATCGAGAACGAAGGCACCTACCGCGGACAATGTGCGGAGAACTGCGGCACCGGCCACGCCTACATGCCCATCGTCGTCAACGCGGTCAGCGAAGACGCCTTCAAGCAGTGGCTAGCCGATCAACAGGGCGCAAAAGCCGCCGCCGCCGCCGATGCCGCCTCGGACAAGACCTGGAGTCTCGACGAGTTGATGACCCGCGGCGAGAAGGTGTACACCACCAACTGCGTGGCCTGCCATCAGATCAACGGCGAAGGCCTGCCGCCGACATTCCCGGCCCTGAAGGGCGGCCCAATCACCACCGGCCCCATCGAAGGTCACCTCGACATAGTGCTTAACGGCAGCAAGACCAACCCGGTGATGGTGGCCTGGGGCAACCAGTTGAACGACCTCGAGGTCGCCGCTGTGGTGACCTACGAGCGCAACGCCTGGGGTAACGACAAGGGCGATATGTTGCAGCCGGCAGACGTTGCCGCCGCCCGTTCTAAATAATGGAATTGCATCGGAGAGATGGGAGACAACACCATGACTGAAGCAGTCGCACACGACGATCACGATCACGGCCCACCCAAAGGCTTCGGCCGCTGGCTGTACAGCACCAACCACAAAGACATCGGGACCATGTACCTGATCTTTGCGCTGGTGATGCTGTTCCTGGGAGGGGCCTCTGCAATGGCGCTGCGGGCTGAATTGTTCACGCCCGGACTGCAGATCCTGGACCCCGATACCTACAACAATCTGCTCACCAACCATGCACTCATCATGGTGTTCGGCGTGGTCATGCCGGCCGCTGCCGGCATGGCCAACTGGATGATCCCGCTGATGATCGGTGCGCCCGACATGGCGCTGCCGAGGCTGAACAACCTCAGTTTCTGGTTGTTGCCGGCAGCGGGCACCATGCTGATCATCTCCATGTTTGCAAATCAGAGTTTTTTCGCCGGAGCCGGCACGCCGATTAACACCGGCTGGACACTGTATCCACCGTTATCGGTACAGTCCGGGATGGGCATGGACTTCCTGATCTTCACGGTGCATCTCCTCGGTATCTCGTCGATCCTGGCCGCCATCAACATCGTCACCACCATCGTCAACATGCGCGCGCCGGGCCTCACCTGGATGAAGCTGCCGTTGTTCGTCTGGGCGTGGCTGCTGACGGCACTGCTGCTCATCATGATCATGCCGGTCCTCGCCGGCGGCGTGACCATGTTGCTGTTCGATCGCCATTTCGGCACCGCCTTTTTCGACGCTGCCGGCGGTGGTGACCCGGTCCTCTTCCAGCACCTGTTCTGGTTCTTCGGCCATCCCGAGGTATACGTACTGCTGCTGCCCTCCATCGGTGTGCTCGGCATGGTGGTACCCACCTTCTCGCGCAAACCGCTGTTCGCCTACAAGCCGCTGGTGTACTCCATGATCTTTCTCACCTGCCTTGGCATGGTGGTCTGGGCGCACCATCAGTACACCGTGGGTATGTCGCAGACGGTCACCACCTATTTCATGATCGGCACCATTCTGATCTCGATACCCGTGGCCTACATGCTGTTCAGCTTCATATTCACCATGTGGCGGGGCTCGCTCACCTTCGAGACGCCCATGCTGTTCGCCATCGCCATCATCCTGATGTTCTCCTTCGCGGGCGTCACCGGGGTAATGCTGGCCGTGGTGCCTGCCGACCTGCAATACCACGACACCTATTTCGTGGTGGCGCATTTCCACTACGCATTGATTCCGGGCGCGTTGTTCGGCCTCTATGCGGGCGTCTTCTTCTGGCTGCCCAAGTGGACCGGCCACATGTACGACGAGAAGCTCGGCAAGATCTTTTTCTGGTGGACCACCATCGCGTTCAATCTGACGTTTTTCGTCCAGCATTTCTCCGGACTGGCGGGAATGCCACGACGTATCGTGGACTACAGTTCGATCTACACCGAGTTCAACGTCATCTCGAGTATCGGTAGTTTTGCCTTCGGCCTGTCTCACCTGCTGTTCCTGTGGATTATCATCAAGACGATCCGCGGCGGCAAACAGGCGGAAGACAAGCCCTGGGACGGCGCCCGAATCGGCACGCCGGGTCTGGAATGGACCCTGTCTTCGCCGCCTCCGTTCCATAGTTTCACTACCCCGCCGGTAGTGAAGTAAGTGAATACGAACGCCACTCCGTCGGCTACGGAGTGGCGTTCGCCGGTCACGGACCGATCAGAGAGCCCTGCACGCAGGGTTGCCTGATCCGCCCTAACAAACCGAGGTATTAGGGTTTTGAGCAAAGAGCAAACTCCGGAGCAACGGAAATCGAATATCCGATTGGCACTGATTCTGGGTGCCATCGCAGTGCTGTTGGCGCTGTGGCCTCTCTACGTGCTTAACCAAATGAGCAACGGCGGATGAGTCAAAACGATGACCAGGGGCAACGCAACAAGCGCACCGTGCGGCTATTGGCCGGCGGCGGCATCGCGATGTTTGTGTTTGGATTTTCCCTGGTGCCCCTCTACGGCCTGCTGTGCGACATCACTGGAATGAATCGCGCTGGCAAGACCGTCTTCGCCAGCGAGGAGCAACTGCAGAATTTTCGCGTCGACACCACACGTACCATCACGGTGGAGTTCGACGCCACGGTGGAAACCGACATGCCGTGGGAATTTAAACCCATGACGCGAAAGATGGATATTCACCCCGGCCAGATATACGAGGTGACCTATTTCGCGAAGAACAACTCGGATCAGGCCATCGTGGGCCAGGCCATTCCGGGCGTCACGCCATGGCAGGCCACCGATCACTTCAACAAAACGGAGTGCTTCTGTTTCACACAACAGACGCTCCAGGCCGGGGAAGGCAAGGAAATGCCGCTGCGATTCGTCATCGATCCCGGACTGCCCGAGAAATACCGGGTCGTTACCCTGTCCTACACCTTTATGGATACCGGCTTGGCCGCCTCCGACAAAACCTCGGCAGCGCAGCGGCCACCGACAGTTGAGATTATTGAGGATAAACAAACATAACTACCTTTGGGGGAGCAACAAACGCCATGGCAAGCACTACCTCTGACAGCTACTATATTCCGGAGCCAAGCCGATGGCCCATCACGGGTTCCATCGGAATATTCATTTTTCTGTTCGGCATTGTTTTCTGGGTCAACGGCCAGGGCATGGGGCCATGGATCATGCTCGCGGGCACCGCGGTCATTGTCTATCTGTTTCACGGCTGGTTCAGCGACGTCATTCGCGAGAACCTGACTGGCTGCTACAACGGGAAGGTGGACCGGTCTTTTCGCCATGGAATGTTCTGGTTCATCACCTCCGAAGTGTTTTTCTTCCTGACCTTTTTCGCCTGCCTGTTCTACCTGCGGAATATCACCCTGCCCTACTTGGGCGGTGAAGGCTGGCTCGGCAGTTCCCACCTGCTGTGGGAGAACTTCGAATACACCTGGCCACCGCTGGCACTGCCCGACGCCACCAACTACGTCGAGGCCAAGCAGGCCATGGGACCCATGGGGATCCCGCTGATCAACACCATCATCCTGCTGACCTCGGGTGCGACCCTCACCGTCGCCCACTGGGGCCTCAAGAAAGAGAACAATCAACAGCTTGTGATCTGGCTTGGCATCACCGTTGCCCTGGGCCTGACCTTCATGGGATTCCAGATCTATGAGTACGGTCATGCGTACGCGGAAATGGATCTGACGCTGCGGTCGGGTATTTACGGTTCGACCTTTTACATGCTGACAGGCTTTCACGGCCTGCACGTCACCATCGGCACCATCATGCTGATCACGGTGATGATTCGGGCCATTAAGCGGCATTTTTCAGCCCATAACCACTTCGCCTTCGAAGCCGTCGCCTGGTATTGGCACTTCGTTGACGTGGTGTGGATCGGCCTCTACATCTTCGTTTACTGGTTGTAACTGAACCGAAGTGTCCGAGCGGAAGGCGCTGCTAAATGCAGCGCCTTTCCCGTCAAGGAAAAGAATAAAATTACCGGATATCGTGGGGAACGATAGCCCCGCTGAGAAAGCCGATGACTACCAGCGCGATGAGGGTGAACGACAACGCCACCCGAATCGTCAATGAGGCAACAACCCGGTTTGACTTGCCATCGTCCTTGGCAAGAAAGAAAACGCCTGATGCCAGGCTTAACAGAATGAGCGCCAGATTGATGAGAATCAGTGTTTTAAACACGAATATGACCCGCGGGCAGAAAAACCGTTACGGAGCAGTATAGCCAGCATGGCCACTCAGTTGAAACAACGCAGCTTCCGCCCACACCCTGCTGCGACCGTGGTTTCCGTGATATTCACGGCGCTATTCGTCGGCCTCGGTGTCTGGCAGCTAGACCGCATTGGTCAGAAAGAGCGCATGGCAGCTGACTTTGAGGCCCAGCGCGGCCTACCTGTGGTCGATGTGGCCAACGTGCCGGTCGATATCGAGGATTATCGCTACCGCAACGCCACCGCCATCGGCGAATTCGTCGGAATGCACCAGATTCTTATAGACAACGTGGTCTTCGACGGTCAGCCGGGTTACCAGGTGCTCACGCCAATGCGACTGGAAGACACCGACCGGTATCTCCTGATTGACCGTGGCTGGCTGGCCCAGGGAGCGAAACGGGGCGTTGTTCCCGACATGCCACCGGCGACAGGCGTCATCCCTGTCTCGGGCTGGCTGGACTATCCGCGTTCTACACCCGTCATTATCCCCGGACCTGTCGAATCCGAAAAAACCTTGTGGCCTTACCTCGACATGGAGGCCCTTGCCGCCCGATTGGGCGCCCCACTGCCCAACTTCGTGATTCATGCCACCGACGATGCCGTTCTGCGCCACAAAGATCCTGAGTTCGACGCCAAGTCAGGGATGCACATTGGATATGCCATTCAGTGGTTTGCGTTTGCCGTCGCGGCGGCTGGAACCTATATTGCCGTCAGCATGAGGAGGCCCGCATGACGGCCGAGAAGAAACGTTCGAACGGTCCTCTCTGGGCACTGATCGCCATTACGGTGCTGCCCTTCGCCGCCGCCTGGGTGGTCTACCTGAACCCGTCGTTGATGGAAGCCATCCAGAAATCGAACCGTGGCGAACTCGTGACGCCGCCACGACCGCTGCCAGCACTGACATTGAACACCCTCGACGGCGACCCGTTCGACAGCCGCGAACTGGAAGGCAACTGGACACTGCTGACCGTTGCCGGCAGCAGCTGCGATCAGGATTGCGCACTGAACCTCTACCACCTCCGACAGATTCGCCTGGCCATGGGTGAAGACCGCCGTCGCATCCTGCGAGTGCTCGTCCTTGAGGATACCCGGGCACTTGATCAGCTTCGGCCAAAACTTGATGCCTTTGAAGGCACGGTGGTCGTTACCGGCCCCGAAGCCGATCGCGACCTTCTGCTCGACACGCTATCCACGGGTGACCGAATCACTGCCACCAACCGGGTATATCTCATCGACCCGCAAGGCAAACTGATGATGGCCTACCCGCCCACGCCCCAAGCCAAGGATGTGGTGAAGGATCTGGAACGCCTTTTGAGAGTGGTGCAGTTGTGAGTAACAGCCAGCGGCTGCGTACCTGGTTTGGCAGAATCGCCGCCATCGCGACGGTACTCGCCCTTGTGGTTATCATTATCGGGGCCTGGGTGCGCCTGACGGACGCCGGACTCGGCTGCCCTGACTGGCCCGGTTGCTACGGACGAATCACCGTACCGAAAGCGCCTGATGACGTGGCGAAGGCCATGTCGGCCTTTCCGCATGCGCCCGTGGACAGCGGCAAGGCATGGCGCGAAATGCTGCACCGCTATCTCGCCAGCGCCCTGGGGCTGCTGATCATCGCCCTGGCCGTGATCAGCTGGCGCAATCGCCACGATATATCCCAACAGCGTGTCATGCCGCTGCTGGTACTGGGCATGGTCCTGTTCCAGGGCGCACTGGGCATGTGGACAGTGACCATGCTGCTTCGCCCCGCCATCGTCACGATGCACCTGTTAATGGGGCTGACGACGCTGGCGCTGCTCGCATGGATGACACTCCGCCACTACTGCACGGGAGCAACCTACGTACGCAAACCAACCGAGATCAACTTGCGCCCCTGGGCCGCCGCCGGCTTGCTCGTGCTCGCGATACAGATCGCGCTGGGGGGCTGGACCAGCACCAATTACGCAGCGCTTGCCTGCCCCGATTTCCCCACCTGCCAGGGCCAGTGGATACCGGATCTGGAGTTCGAGGGCGCCTTCCATCTGGTGGGCCACCCGGGTGTGAACTACGAAGGCGGCCAGCTGGACCACGCTCAATCGGTGACCGTGCACTACCTTCACCGAATCGGCGCCATCGTAACGCTGATCTACCTTGGATTGATCGGCATTCTGGCCGTCACCCGCGGCGGTTCTGTTAGCCGACCGGCGGGTATTGCCATGTTGGCTCTACTCACCACGCAGGTTTCTCTCGGCATCGGTAACGTCGTGCTCGGCTTGCCCCTGTCCGTAGCGGTAGCGCACAACGGTGTCGCTGCCCTGCTGCTGTTGTCCCTCGTCGCGCTGAACCATCAAGTGCGCCAGGACACGGTCAGCATCTATAACGCTGAAGGATCCACATCATGAGCACCCTATCGGCCACGAAATCATCACGGGTTCACTGGCGTGAGTATTTCGCCTTGTGCAAACCCAAGGTGGTTTCGCTCATCGTCTTCACCGCCCTGGTGGGCATGCTGCTGGCCAGTCCCGGCATGATTCCGCTGGACACCCTGTTCTTCGGCATCAGCGGTATCGCGCTCGGCGCCGCCTCCGGGGCCGCCGTCAATCACTGGGTTGATCAGCGCATCGACGCCGTGATGGAACGCACCCAGAACCGGCCTCTGCCACGAGGCCAGTTGACGCCGCGAGCCGCCATCACATTCGCCATCGGTCTTGGTGTTTTGTCGATGGTGATACTGGTCACTTTTGTGAATCTGCTGACCGCCGTGCTGACGCTGATATCGCTGGTAGGTTACGCCGTCGTCTACACCATGTTCCTGAAGCGTTCGACACCGCACAACATCGTGCTCGGCGGCGCGGCGGGCGCCGCACCGCCCGTCCTCGGCTGGACCGCGGTTACCGGTGAGATCAACACCGAAGCGCTATTGTTGTTCCTGGTCATCTTTATCTGGACTCCACCCCATTTCTGGGCCCTGGCCATTCGTCGGCGCCGTGAGTACGCCAAGGCAGGCATTCCCATGCTGCCCGTCACCCATGGCGTGGAGTTCACCAAACTGAACATCCTGCTGTACACCCTGATGCTGTTTGCGGTGACCTTGCTGCCCTTCGTCATACAGATGAGCGGCTTGATCTACATCTCCGGCGCAATTGCCCTGGGCGTGGGCTTCATTTATCACGCAGCACGTCTTTATTTCAGCGATGGCGACACCTACAGCATGGAGACATTCGGCTACTCGATTTTTTATCTCAGCGCGCTCTTTGCCTTCCTCCTGGCAGACCACTATCTCCGCGAGTTCATCCGTGCGGCGCTCGCTTAATGACAGGCTCGTGCATCCGGGGAGATATTCGCCGGTTCATTCAGACGCGAATCGCCAGCACGTCGCAGGGAGCGTGGTGCAGCACTCCGGTGTCGGTTCCCGAGCCGAAAAGCGCCGCAAAACCATGGCGTTCGTGGTGACCCACCACCACGAGATCGGCGGCCGTCTCCTCGGCGACGCGAGCCAGGGTGGCCGCAGGCATACCGAGCTCCACACGCAGCTCCGTATCGGTCAATCCCGCATCACGCGCCAGATTCGTTAATCGCTCTCGCGACACCTCAATCAATTGTTCGTCCAACTCGACGTCTTCGGTCACCAGGCCTAGTCCGTCAGGCCCCACCATTGCCGCCGATAAGGCAGCGGGTTCGGTCACATGAACCAGTACCACAGACGCTCCGTGTACTTCCGCCAGTTCACGGCTACGAAGCAACACCTTTTCCGCCTCGGTAGAAAACTCTACCGCCACCAGAATCTTCCGGTACATTCCGCTCCTCCACAGGTCCTTATTGCAACCAGTATAGCGCTCAACCGAGCGAGCCCCTGATGCTCTGGGGTGGGAACTTTAGCCCTTACGACCTAGCCTGGCGTAGCTGTTCAGACGGGATATCCGAAGCCCTGCCGATGAATCCAGCTTTGATAGGAAGGAATATCCGAAGCAGGCAATGCCCCGGGATTCCAGAACAGGGATTTTAATGCCGGGACGGCGCGAGGTCGTTGGAATCAGGAGATAACCGCAGCCAACCAAAAATGGTTGTTGGATAAGCAATCCGAAGCGAGATCAAGCGTGAAAATCTCTGGGAGAAAATCAGTTCTGCAGATCATTCTGCCTAGAGATCGAAGATTGCCGGTCGAACACGGCACAGGCAACTCCAGAGCCGCTTGTGCCAAAGCAACGGGATTCAGCCTCTGCCTTTCAACCAGATGGCCCGGATCATAACGACAAGAAACAGGACGCCGCCAATAATGGAAATCAAGCCCCCAAGGCCCATGAAGCCCATGGCAACAATTTCGGGGAGATCACTTAAGCCTTGCGCTGCACCCGCGGTCTTGCGCTGGATATTGCCGTAACCGCCGGATACCGCCAGCCCGACGATATGCATGAGTTGCCCGCCTCCGTAGACCATCGGCTGCCAGCGGGCGATGCGCGGCATGGGCGCATCGAAACCCAGACGCGGCAACAGCAGGTAGGCCACCCCCATAAACGCCAGAGTGACGCCCACGATAGAGCCGTGATAATGGGCTGGAATCACAACGTTCGCGCCCTGTATCAGAAACCCGATCACCCCGCCGGAAGCAAACAGCACCAGTGAGGCATAAAGGGCGGAGCGTGCGATGCGGGCAGCGTCCGACGCCGGCGAATACCAATGCCCGGAAATCACCGAGCGTAAAACCACCCATCCGAGCGGTAGCGCCAGGAGTCCACCCCATCGCATCAGTTCGGTGAAGGCAATACGGTGGAAGGCCGTCACTACGCCGTCGTAGAAATAAATCAGGGGGCCGACAAATGCCGGCGCTGCCGCCAATAGAAAGAAAAAAATGCCCAGCCGGGGTGACACCTTTGGGCCAAGTCCGCCCTGATCGGCAAGCCACAACCAGGCCACCAGCAGCAGGACGGTATGGGTAAACTGCAGAATGTGGCCACCGCCCCAGAACAAAAACTCGAAATACGCCTGGGACTCCAGACTGCGCGGCACCATAAAGAAAGAAGCGCCCAAGGCCGCCACGGCGATGAGAGAGACCACAACACTGTAGAAAACACCGGCACGCATCACTCCCTGCTCGTTGCCGCTGTCTCTCGGCACAGCGGTAACCAACGACCGAACCGCCAACAGCAGAAACCCGCCCAGAACCAGAAACCCGCCGATATAGAAAAGCGGATGCTGCAACACCGGCACATAGTTGTTGAGCAACGGGTCACCGGCGCCGAGAAACGGGGACAAGGCGATTACCGCAGTCCCGGTTGCCGTCAACACCCAGGCAAGACGTTCCAGTCGGGCGTTGCCCACATCGCTGTTCAGTGACCAGAAGACCCCCGCGAAGGCCAGAAACCAGATCACCACCGACAGGTCCACATGGACAACCAGTGCGGTGTGAAAAAAATCCACCAGGGGTATCCACTCGTGGATTCCCGGGGTACGGGACAGAACCAGAAGAATGGAAAAAAAACCGGAACCCAACAGGGCCAGAACCGCCAGTTTCAGCCAGGCAGCGGCCATAGGCCTGCCAAGGCCAGCGGAAACCGGCAGATCGAAACGCAGGTCACCCACAATCAGACTCCCAGCAGGAAGGCGATAAACTTTTTCATCACGAAGCCGAAGATGCCGAGCCCCAGCACCAAAAAGAGGATAAAGGTGCCGAACTTGCCCGCGTTGGATTCCTTGGCAAGACGCCAGACGACGAACATCATGAAGAGCACAAGGCTGGAAAGTCCAACCGTCAGTGACAACTCCTCAAACTGTTCGATGTCCATAGGCCTCACTCACTGTCGGCGCAAACTAGTCGGCCATTATACCTGCAGCTTTAGCCCAAGGGGCGGAGGTCCAGCCGCGACGCTACCGCTTCCGGCGTCGGGTTTTCCATCCAGGGAACCATGCCAAGACAGGGGGCTGCGATCGAATCCCGCAACGTAGCGATGTTCTCATCGCTCAGCACCATCCCGGGGTCGAGCCCATTAGCGACCCAGCCGGCCAGTTTCAGGCCCTTGCGCTCGATGCTTTCCACCGTCAGCAAGGCGTGGTTGATACAGCCCAACCGCAATCCCACCACCAGAATCACCGGCAGGCCGAGCATTTTGGCCAGATCAGACAGGTCCCCCTCGGGGCCCAGTGGAACTCGCCAGCCGCCAACGCCCTCCACCAGGGTGATATCCGACTTCTCTGAAAGCATCGTGAAGGCATCCACAACAACGCCGAAGCTGATTTTCGTACTGGCCTGGGCGGCAGCCAGATGAGGCGCCACCGCCGGCTCGAATGCAAACGGATTGATGAGTTCGTAGGCAACTTCGTTGCTGGCCACCGAGGAGATCCTCAGCGCATCACTGTTTCGAAGTCCCTCAGCCGTCTCTTTACAGCCCGATGCCACTGGTTTCATACCCAGCACCGTCGATCCGGACGCACGCAGGGCGGTCATCAGCCCAAGGGTAACTTCTGTCTTGCCGACCTCGGTGTCCGTGCCAGTGACAAACAGACCCGACGCGCCAACGCGATTGTTTTGCAAAGACACCCTCTCTTCATTAGAACGACCTCTGGAACATAACTCCACCAGGGTGATGGTTCCAGTTCCCGCAATCCAGGAATGCAAGGCAGCGGCAACGCGTTGGTCATTTGACAACCGGATACGGGCAGCCTCGAGTACAGGTTACTCGACCGCTGCCGGCCATGGAAAGCGAAGCGAAGGCGGGTAGTCCGCGGAAGTCGCGAGGCGATACTGCCGGGCCGGCGTGGGTTAGCGCCGGAGGCCAGGCAAAGATCGCATCCGAACGCGACGTCAAGCCATATTTGAGGGGGCTGTAACGGAATGCTCCCCAACGAGGGAGTATGGAGTTGCAGCGCACGCACGGCGTCCGGGGCACTATCAGACGGTCGAAGATCGAGTGCAAAAGGGGCACTAGGATGTCCCGTTTTGCATCACGAGATCAAAGACTCGCTTGAAATGCCCACAGCGATTCAATCGGCGCAGGCTGCTGCCATTCCTGGCTTGATTTGAAGCGTCTGGCAAAGGCCTCAAACCAGCTCGCTTCCATGTCGCGAAAGGTCGACGGCATCCAGGCTTTCACGCACAAGAAACCGGAAAGTCACCGTTTCACCGGTGCCGGTGAGCAGCCCGGAAATGCGCAAAAACCCCGCTTTATCGGATTTTGCCGAAAAAAGTTCTTGCGTTCGTTAGAATATTCTAATATTGTGGACTTACAGAAAGCGAGGCAGTAACAGCTTTCCCAAAAAGACCAATTTATTAACAGTTCCATCAATAAGGTGAATTACAACATGAAAACTTTCGCAAAAATTGCTGCCGCTGCTACTCTCGCTGTTGCTTCCGCTTCCGCTTCCGCATGGGGCTGGGGTGGTCCTTGGAACGGTATGGGAATGGCATGGGTGACGGCTGGGGCGACGGTTCTGGCGATTTCAGCATGAGCTTTGGCGGCCGCGGTAGCGGTTACGGGTCTGGCTATGGCCGCGGTTACGGCTACGGCTATGGCGCCCCTTACGGCTACTAGGCGCCCCTTACGGCTACGGCGCTCCTTACGCCCCTTACGGCGCTCCCTATGCACCGCTCTACGGCGCCCCGGTTGCTCCTCCGGCTCCCGCTGCACCGGCTAAGTAAGTTTCCTCCTGATCCAGGAAACTTGCTGTAGTAGTACAGGGTACAGGGAAGTACCCCGAATAAGGCGCCGCGCAAGCGGCCCTTTTTCGTTATCCCCCCAATAAAAACAGAGGGTCAGGATCGGCACGCGCCATTTCGGCAACCTGACTCGGCCCGGTCCTCGCCTGCTTTCCGCAAAAATCCGGTCGTTCAGATTACCGCCAGCCCACTTCCTTCGCCCATGCCAGGGCCGCGGCCCGGTACGCTTCGTAGTCTTCAGGTGGCCTGCCACCCTCGGCTTTAACTTCGTTACGTTGCGCTATCAATTCCTCATGGAAAGGCGGCAGCCCAACCGCTGCCCGTCGTTGGTCAACGGTTTCGGGATCATCAAGATCGCAATCAAGTTCACCGTGGTCGCCCCAATCCAGCACGGTGCCGAAAATCTGCGGCCTGCCCTCATTGAAACGAATTCGGTCGGTTAGCAAGGCTACCTGTTTTAATGGCGCATCACCCTGGTCAGCGGCATCGTGCAACAAGCGCAAAAATTTTCGCTGCAGTTGCGGGCTACAGATAGCGTGCTGGGCAATGACCCACGCAGTTCTGGAACCCTCGAGGCCGACCAAGAATACGCCAGGCCAGCCATGTGCTGAGCAAAGCCCGTCAAGCACCTCGGCATTTTCACGATGCACTTTTCGCATCTCCTCCGCATAGCCGCCAAACAGGCGGCCCTCAGCCTACAACCGAGATCGTGTTTCCTGGTCACGCTCGACCAGTAAATGCAACTGGTCAACGAGATCCTGATTCAAGAGACTCGAGACACGCTGTTCGTGGGGTAGACCGGGCGACCGGGAATACAACGATTAGAAAGAACCGGGGACATAAAAAAACCTCCCGCGCCGCACGGCGATGGGAGGTTTGTATTGACCTGATTGGAGCGGTTAAGCGCTAGCCCGCCCAACGCATACCGGTTACGACGGTATCGGGTTTCTTGCCATCTTCCATGGAATCACTTGGCTGGGCTCGCTCCAGAGGATCGAGGTGCGCGTTCTGACACCCGCTCTTCTGCAACGCGGATTCTAGTCGCTTGCAGAACCCGGGGATGATGTCTTCGGGAGTGTTATCGGGATGTGCGCCCTTGCCGCGCCACGCGTGCATCCGGTCGTCGCTTTCCGAGAAGGTGACTACGATCGGGTCATGCGGGCCACGAAAACTCCGAAGCATGGACATGGTTTCCTGGCCGGCGTCGCTATCAACATTCAAAATGAGAATATTGGCGTTTGACACAGTAAAGGTCCAAGCACTCAGATGTTTGGTTTCAATCTCGCCATAGGTTTCAAGACGCGAACCAAGCTCCTTCTGGTATTCGTCTTTCAGGCCAACCGTCAGCACGACAATTTTGTTGTTTTTCACTTCCAAAGTTCTCCTAGAAGTATGCCGCCCTCACGTCAGGTAGAGAGGGAGAAATCCATTTATGCCTAAATTGTTACTCGTAAAGCTGTCAAGTGCAAACGCAAAATTCAGGGGATTCTTACAGGCAAGTCAGAGAGTTACGGATGAATTACCTTAACCTTATGAATTAGCGCGTTTTTTTGAAACATCTCGATAGTATTTATGAAAAGAAAGAGGGGATTTCATTAATAATATAAATCAACTCGTGACGGATTTGTCAGATTTGTACCACACCAAAGAAGCGTCACAAAAATCTACTATTTGTCTCTGCCGCCCGGCGCGGCTACCCGGATCCGGGGCGGCGAACATCATCAACCGATACCAGGCTGACACCCGCCTCCATGTTTGATGCCTGCACCTCGTCCTCTGGCGCCCAGGCGTGACCGTAGACGGTCTCGTAGGTTGCCGGCAACCGGTCGTCTGCGCGGAATGCCTCATAGGCAGTCCGCATGGCGGCCATACGGTCCTTTCCGGTTAATCCGCGACGCCGTTCGACGGTAGCATTCCCCGCCCCAAGCACCTTCAGATCGCGCATCAACCCATCGACATCGCCATACGTCAGGGTGAACCATTCCGCATCCATCACCGGCTCGGCAAAACGGCTACGCAGTAACTGATCGCCGATATCATGCATATCAACGAAGGGACTGACGTGACTGTGGCCGTCCACGTCCGCCCAGGCGGCGCGCAATTCCGTCAAAGTATCCGGACCGAAGGTGGTAAACATCAGTAATCCGCCCGGACGCAAAACGCGCCGAAACTCGTTGAATACCTGTTCAAGATCGGCACTCCATTGCAATGCCACATTGGAGTACACCAGATCCACGCTCCTGTCCGCGAGCGGCAGTTGCTCGATATCGCCGCAAAGGCACATCGGCTTGCGCAGCCATGGCCCGCGCTTGCGAGCCTGCTCCAGCATGGGAAAGGCGAAATCCATGGCAATAACCCGCGCCTTTCGGTAACGGCGAGCCAGTGCCTCTGCGCCAACACCGGTGCCACATCCCGCGTCGAGGATCAGCACCGGCTCAAGCCGGACATAGTCGAGTCGCTCCAGCATGCGCTCTCCAATCTCACGCTGCAGCACAGCCACCTCGTCGTAGGTACTGGCGGCGCGCGAAAATGACTGCCGTGCAACATGCTTGTCGATGGATGAGCGACGATCAGGCATGGGTGGGAACCTCGGAAAGGAATCGCTGCAGGATGGGTACAACCCGGGCAGGATGGGACAGAAAGGGGGCGTGGGCCGCGCCAGACACCACCACCACATCGGCCTCAGGCTGAAGACCCCCAAGATCATCGCCCATCTCGACGGGTACCAGAGTATCGCGTTCACCCAGCACCCAAAGTGTCGGGCAAGCCAGATCGCAAAGGCGCAAGCGAAGATCGGTCTTCAAAAGCAATTCCAGGCCATTGTCGAGGGCTGTGTCCGTCGGCGCCGGACACTCACGAACCTCCTGGCGCAGCCATCGCAATGTTTCGCCTGCATGCTCGGCTCCGCGAACCTGTAGCGCCAGGAATCGTTCAAGCGTTGCTCCGTGATCGCGGGCGAGGTTGGCGGCGAATTGCCGAAAGGTGCTCTCAGACATGGCATGGGGCCAATCCGGCCCGTCAACGAAGCGGGGGGTTCCAGCCAGCAAACACAGGGAGCCGACCATCCCGGGGTCATCCAGCGCTGCCTTAATCGCCACTTGAGCGCCCAGCGACCAGCCAATCCAGGCCGCACCATCAGGCACGGACTGGCGAACCGCAAGCGCCCAATCGGCTAGGCTGCGGCAATCCGGATCGAGATCACTTTTTCCATGGCCCGGCAGATCCACGAGATGAAGTCTGAATCGATTCGCAAGGCCCTCGGCAAGCGGGGCCCAGACGCCGGCGTTCATACCCCAGCCGTGCAACAACACGACATCAGCACCACTGCCCAGTTTGCCGACGTGCAAGGTCACGAGATCGACTCCTGCTGATCGACGAGCCGGGACAAGGCATCAAGAAGGCGATCCACCTGCGCTTCCCGGTGGCAGGCCGAAAAGGTGATTCTCAGTCGGGCGCTCCCTTCCGGCACCGTCGGCGGACGGATTGCCGGCACCAGTATGCCCTGATGCTCCAGGGTGCGGGCCCAGGCAACCGCTTGCTCGGCGGACCCGGCCAATATGGGCTGGATTGCCGTAGACGAAGACATGATGGGCAGTCCGATTTCCGCGGCGCCGGTCCTGAACCGCGCCACCAAGGCCGTCAGCTTCTCGCGGCGCCAGGATTCCTCGCGGACGATACGCAGGCTTTCACGGGTTGCCTCGGCCAATGCCGGCGGAGGGGCCGTAGTGTAGATATAGCTGCGCGCCAGCTGGATCAATGTCTCGATCAACTCCTCGCTGCCCGCCACGAACGCACCCGAGGTGCCGAGGGCCTTGCCGAGCGTTCCCATCAGTACGGGCACCTCGGTCTGACCCAGGCCGAAGTGAGACAGGGTGCCGCGCCCCTGTTCGCCAAGCACGCCGAAACCATGCGCGTCGTCCACGACCAGCCAAGCGCCGTGATCACGACAGACCTCCGCCATTGTGGGCACAGGCGCCAGATCCCCATCCATGCTGAAGACCGCGTCGGTGACGGCCAGGCGCACGCCGGAACTTTTGGCCAGTTGCTTTGACAATGCGTCGACATCGGCGTGGGGGAAACGACGAAACCTCGCACCGCACAGGAGCCCGCCATCGATCAGAGAAGCATGATTGAGGCGGTCCTCGCAGACGGTGTCGCCGCGCCCGGCAAGGGCCGAGAGTATGCCGAGATTTGCCATGTAGCCCGTGGAGAACAACAAGGCCCGCTCACGACCCGTAAATTCGGCCAACTCTTCCTCAAGGAGGTGATGCGCGGCAGTGTGGCCGGTCACGAGATGGGCGGCCCCACTGCCGGCGCCCCAGGTCTCTGCACCACGCTGCAGCGCCCGGGCGACGCGTTCGTCCGCCGCCAGGCCAAGGTAGTCGTTGCTGCAGAATGCCAGAAGCCTGCGGCCGTCCACCACCAATTCGGGGGCCTGAGGGCTGCTCACTACCCGGCGCGAGCGATAGAGCCCGGCCTCCCGCCGGCGATCAAGCGCTGCAGACAGCGCGTTCATGGGAGCAGGCCCTGGCGCCACCAACCCGGTCAGGCCGCGTCGGCGCCCGCTTTAGCGCAGGTCTTTGTCGCCTGCAATTCGGCTTCCTGATGCTCGGCCATATGCATCCCCAGCCGGTCCAGGAGTGAGCGATCCTGATCGGCCCCGGGGTTATCGGTCGTCAGCAATCGATCGCCGTAGAAAATGGAATTGGCACCGGCATGAAAACACAGGGCCTGCAACTCGTCGGTCATCTCCGTGCGGCCTGCGGACAGGCGCACGAACGACCACGGCATGAGGACGCGAGCCACTGCAATGGAACGGACGAATTCCAGCGGATCCAGTAAATCGGCGCCGAACAGCGGAGTGCCTTCCACCTGGACCAACAGGTTGATGGGTACGGATTCGGGGTGCTGCGGCAGGTTGCAAAGCTCCTGCAACATGCGGGCACGGTCGGTACGCGACTCGCCCATGCCGAGAATTCCACCAGAACAAACGTTGATGCCGGCATCGCGGACATGGCCAAGCGTATCGAGCCGGTCCTGGAAGGTACGGGTGGTGATGACGTTACCGTAGAACTCCGGCGATGTATCGAGGTTGTGATTGTAGTAATCGAGCCCCGCCGCTTTGAGTCGTCCCGCCTGACGGTCGGTAAGCATGCCCAGGGTAACGCAGGTCTCCATTCCCAGGTCATGCACCGCGCGAATCATATCCACCACTTTATCGAGATTCCTGTCGGTGGGATTGCGCCAGGCCGCACCCATACAGAAGCGCGTAGCACCCTTCTCCCGAGCCGCAGAAGCTGCGCCCACCACCTCGTCGAGCGGCAACAACTTCTCCCGCTCCAGATTGGTGTGGTTCCTGGCACTTTGCGAGCAATATCCGCAGTCCTCCGAGCAGGCCCCCGTCTTTATGGACAACAGCGTACTGACCTGGACCTCGTTAGGGTCGAAGCACTGGCGATGGAGTTGCTGAGCCTGGTGCAACAGATCGTGGAACGGCTGATCGAACAGGCTCGTGATTTCGTCGATTGTCCAGTCGTGGCGGGTGATAATGGTCATCGGTCGAATCCGGGGTTGGGTTTTTAAAGGCTCGCGTTCGCGCTCGGGGACAACGCATACCAGCGGCCTCCCTGGGCCGCGGTGGGATGCAAATCGCTCGTGACTTCCCGGACAACCGCTGTTACGAAAGCAATCTGCATACTAAGGCGGCACCCTCATTTGTCAACCAAGCAGGGAGGCTTATGGTTTACAACTGGCTACTATCTGGTCTATTCCCCCCAATATGCCTGCTTTGCGGCCAACCCGGGGTATCTGAGAATGGTCGCGACCTGTGTTCGGCTTGCGAGGCGGAATTAGGGCGAATCGTTCGGCCCTGTGAGCGCTGTGGAATCCCGCTCCCTCCTCAAGGGACCCATCAGGGACTCTGCGGCCGCTGCCAGCGCCGCCCACCCGTCTTTGATCGGTGCATCGCACCCTTTCTGTACAAAGACCAAATCGGGTTTCTGGTTACTCAATTGAAGTACGCCGGGAATCTGTCCTGCGCGCGCCTGCTCGGCGACCTACTTGCCGAGCATCTCGCCAAACAAAAAAGCCCCATGCCCGATTTATTGATGCCCGTACCGCTACACCCGTCACGGATTCGTGAACGGGGATTCAATCAGGCGCTGGAAATCGGACGTTTGCTGGCCAGGCGGCTCGATTTGCCCATGGATTCGAAAACCCTGAAACGCACCCGGGCCACCGACCCGCAAACCGAACTCTCCCGCCAACAGCGCCTGAGCAACCTCAAGGGCGCGTTCAGCCTCCGGCGACCACTGGCGGCAGCCCATGTTGCGCTGGTGGACGATGTGGTCACGACGGGCAGCACAGCCGCCGAAATAGCCAAGGTTTTGAAGCAATCCGGCGTCTCCCGGGTCAGCGTCTGGGCGCCAGCGCGCACGCCCCGGTGAGCAACAAAAGGGTGGGGCGGAGACCCGCCGGCAAGATATGGGAGGAAAAGCCGCTCAGCCAATCAACCGTTTCAGCGGCTTGGATGCCCGCTGACTGGCGACCAACTCACGGACCGCCATGGCGTAGTCACCATCGTCGTGCTGTATATGGTTGATCAGCCAGGACCGCAGTGTCGCGTTGAGTTCGCTGGCAACCTCTTCGCCCTCGCCAAACCGCGCCTTATAGCTGTCCATTTTGTCGGAAAACAGCCGATGGGTGCGCTTGTGCGTTTCGATGTATGGGTGCTCCACCATCTCCATAAGCTCCTCTTCGAAGGCAAAGTGGGTCATGGTGTAGTCCACCAATTCTTCAAGCACCTCTTCGACAGTCTCGCGAGACTCTTCTTCAATGGCACTCGCCAGCCTGTTTATGTAGTCCACGATACGTCTGTGCTGTCGGTCTATGACAGGGATCTCCGTATCCAGATCGGTGGTCCATTCGAAAAAGGCCATCTTTCGCTCCTTTGGGTTTGGGGCGTTGCTTATTATTCATCGTGGAAGCGGCGCCTTTACCGGCGCCGCTTCTGCATTCGCTGCGTATGGTGTTTTTTTATCCGGCTCAACCGCCGAAAAGACGACGGAAAAATCCTCGCTTCTGCCCTTCGTTCATATCCCGCTTCACGACATCAGCGTAGTCAGCGTCATCATGCCGGATATGGTTCAGCAACCAGGTCTTGAGCACGGTGTGCAACTGCCTGCCAATGTCCTCGCCAAGTTCGAAGCGCTGCTGAAAATCGGCAACCCGTTTGACGAACAATTTGTGCACCTTCCGATGGGCATTGGTAAACGGATACTCCGCCTTTTGCATCAACTCCTCTTCAAAGGCGAAATGTGAAAGCGTGTAGTCCACAAGCTCTTCAAGAACCTCCGCAATCTCATCGCGGTCCGAAGATTCGATCGCATGATTGAGCTGATTGATGTACTCAACGATCCGTTTGTGCTGATTGTCGATAACCGTGATACCGGTATCGAGGTCATTTGACCATGTCAGATGCGCCATGATTTGTAATCCCCGCCGTTTATTTTTTGTCAGGCGTTACGCCTTAACAGAAAGCATACTGGTTTTCCGCGAACTTGCTGCACAATGTTTCTGGGTTTTTCTGTGAATTTTTGACAACCCCGGTAGCAGAGCACCCCGATATCCGGCCCTGATAGCTGCCGCACTGGAACCCGATCTGCCGTGCTTCAAGCAGCGATCGGGACTCGCGCAGAGGAAGTATGAACCGAATCGCGGATAATTCATGCTTGACCCGTCTCTCGCTTAATATTAGTATTTGCTTATCTTCTAAATATTAAGGGGCGCAATCATGCGCAAGCTCACCGTATCCATGATCGTCGGCGCACTTTTGTCCGTTGCGGCAAGTGTTTCAGCAAATACCGCAACACTGGAAACCATGGTGGTTGCCGTTGGACCCGCCACCATCAAGGTGGTGGAAATCGGTTTGCCGCCAGCCAAGCAGCACGCAGGCTCCGTAGCTCAATCGGGCAAGTAAGCCGTCAAATCAACGCGAACGGAGTCGGAAGTTGCTTGTCCGGCTCGTTTCACATTGCTGGTGTCCGTCCGCACTCAGGCCAGTCTCAAGGTTGCTGTCGACGCTCGTACTCACACCCGGCCGGCCCGCAACGCATGGCACCGAATACACGCTTGCCCGTAGCATAGTCAAACTGCTCGATTCCGAATTCACCGTCTTCGCGCTCAACCACCACAACCTCCCGAAAGGTCGCCGTGGAGACATCAAAGATATCACCGCTGTAACGATTGTCACCGTCTGAACGGAGCACGCCCGATGAGCGTCCGCCGGTCGTTATGAGCACCGATTCCAGGTTGTAATCGCCGTCGGCGCGCTTTTCGAGCGTGATCACTCGACGGTTTCCTGTTGTCTCGTCGGTCAATTCGACCCGTTGCTTGGTATAGGGTGACCCGAATTTGGGCGCCTTCGCCTCAACCGCCCCCGCAGCGAACAATACCAACAACACGCTCACAAAAAACTGTTTCAAAAGATCCCCTCCAACGCCTCACAACCACCTTATCAGCAACCAGCAACAAAGCGCAGGTCTGATCCTGCCCCGACATCAGGATAAATATCGGTTGCCCACTTGAAGAAATTCCGCCATTGCGTTTCTATTCAAGAATAAGAAAATTAAGGCGATCTGCCAGGAACCGCACATACTGGTCCACTCACCAATCAACGTACTTTAATCACCCGGAGTCGCCCATGTCTGCCACCGGCACGACGATAGATATTTCAAGGTACCTGAAGATAATGGCGGAGAGGCGGGCGTCCGACCTGTTCTTCAGCGCCGGCGCGCCCATCCACATAAAAATCGAGGGGAACACAGACCCTCGACAAATGAACTGCCCCTGACCGCCCCGGAAGTACGTGCGCTCGCGTACAGCATCATGAACGACGCCCAGATAAAGGCGTTCGAAGGCAGTCACGAACTGGACGTTGGCATTACCGGCAAAGGTCTCGGCCGATTTCGCATGAATGTCTACCGCCAGCGGGGCGACGTGGCCATCGTGGTCCGTTTCATTCCTGACAAGATTCGCACCGTCGCGGAACTGAACCTGCCCCTGGTGCTGAACGAACTGGTGACGTACAACGCGGCATCATCCTGATGGTGGGTCCCGCGGGTTCCGGCAAATCCACGACGCTGGCAGCCATGATTGATCACCGCAATCAACATCAATCCGGCCACATCCTTACCATCGAAGACCCCATCGAGTTCGTCCACAATTACAAGAAGTCAGTCATCAGTCAGCGCGAAGTGGGCGTCGATACGAACTCTTACACCACCGCCCTCCACAGGGCGATGCGCCAGGCGCCGGACGTCATCATGATTGGCGAGATCCGCGACCGGGAAACCATGGAACAGGCCATTTCCTATGCCAATTCTGGACACCTATGCCTGTCGACACTGCATGCCACCAACGCGAACCAGACCATAGACCGCATTCTCAGTTTTTTCCCTGACTCGGCCTACAAACAGCTGTTCATGGACCTGGCATTCAATCTTCGCGCCGTCATTTCCCAGCGACTGGTTTCCGGCGTTGATGGAAAGCGACTGCCCGCCGCCGAAATCCTGATGAACACACCCTATGTGGCGGACCTGATCCTGCGCGAAGAAATCGCCACTATCCGGGAAGCCATGAAAAACCCCGAGCAGGGCATGCAGACGTTCGATCAGGCCCTTTACGATTTGTACAAAAGAGGCCGCATCTCCAAGGAAGAGGCACTGCGCCATGCTGAGTCGCAAACCAATCTCAGCCTGCAGCTCCGTTTGGAGCAAAGCGGCAGGCAATAGGCAGATGGCAATTTAACCACGGGTATTCTCAGAATTCGTGGCAACCCACTCGCGGGGAGGAGTAGACAACTCTCCCGCGAGCATCTCGCGCCGGACGCCCTTGAGTGACGCCTGACAGCCGGGATTTTGACCCGCCAGGCCGGCGGAGGAAAAGACAATCGGACAACTTTATTTATCAAAAACTATTGGCAAATCCGCAAACAACCTCTATTATTGATTCATCAAATTACAAAGTATCCATACTCTATTGATATTCATGGATAATTTGAAAGAACAAATTTCGGAGTCACGCAGAAGTATCCTGCAGGCAGCAACAGCACTGGGGTTGGGGAGCCTCGCGCTGGGCGCACCGGCGGTTGCCATCGCCGCCGGCAAAAAAACCAGCCTGCAAACAAAGGTCAACGCCCACGTCAGGGCGCAGCGTCGTAGCGGGCGGGTTTCCCGCGACGAGAAAACCTCCTGGTCTGTCTACGATTTCACGACCGGGGCGAAGCTGGTGGCGATCAACGAAGACGTGCCTCGCCAGGCAGCGAGCATGATCAAGCCGTTCATCGCTCAAGCGTACTTCTACCGCCACGTGGCCTCGCCTTCACGCTACCCGTACAACTCGGAAGTGGAGCAGTTGATGGCCTCGATGATCCGCCACAGCCGTAATCAGGCCACCAACGAGCTTATCGCTCGCGTCAGCAACAAGAAATGGGCCAACCGGCCTAAACAAGAAGAGCGGATCCTGCGCGAGCAGGCTCCCGGCATCTTCCAGCAGGTCGAAGTTGTTGAATACATTCCAAAAGGTGGCCGAACCTATCGCAACAAGGCCTCCGCGCACGACTACAGTCGATTTCTCTATGGCACCTGGAACAATAGATTACCAGGCGCGGAGCACATGAAGGAACTCATGGCTCTGCCCAACGCCGACCGCATCTATCAGGGCACCGGAAAACTCCCGAAAGTCTGTGCAAGTTCTGGACAAAACAGGCTCCACTGCCCACCTCTGCGGCAATATGGGTATTGTCGTGGCGAAAGGCCGCAACGGGAAAACCTATCCTTACACGGTGATCGGAATCATCGAAAAGCAGACGCGCCCTCACTCATACGGCCGCTGGATTCGCGACCGTGGCAACGTGATCCGCGAGGTTTCAGACATCGTCTACAGCGAGCTCCGCAAGCGTCATAAACTGGTCTGATTGAACTGACCGGACCTCCGGCACCCGGCAAAAATCCAAGCTTTGCTGGCTACAGTGACTCAGACGCCAGCCTGAAAAGCGTGTGCCGAGAACCGGCTGCGCGGGCTCTTTTACCTCTGCCGCATCCCCTGCTTCGTCAGCCATGGCACAGAATGCCGTGACGTGCCCACCCCGGGGCAACACCCCCCCTGTCACTGGAGCGGAAACAGACACCCCGCCCTCGCCGTATTTTTGCGCGTTGCCGACCATACCAGGCATGATCAGACTTTTTAGCTGCAAATTATCAGCAATCGAAACGTACCGCATCTGCACTCCGGCCAGAGCCATACCCAACGAACTGGTTGCCAAAAGACCGGCTGCTGACTATTCCCAACCGATCACCTCATAGCCTCGCTCTTGGAGACACCGCTGGACGAAGCGGAAAAGGGTCGGGTTGAGGCGATGCTGATTCGCCTCGATCACCCCCTTGGTCGCCCCGGTCGCGGCGCCAGCCACAGCGCCAGCCGCAGCGCGGTTACCCGCATCCCCTCGCACCAGCCCCCAGGCGCCAGCCGCAACACCCCCTAACAAGGCTCCCGTGACGGTATTCCTGCCAATACTGGCTTCCTGGGTTTCGCTGACCCCGTACCGGCGGGCGAGGTCCATGCACTGATCCACGTCCTTCGCCATTTGCGCCTGCCCCACCGAAGTGGCCTTGGCATTGGGGTACATCACGGGCCTTTGCGGCGGACTGGTGCAGGCCGCGACAGAGAAAACAAAGAGCAAGGGAATCAAACTCCAGGGGTGCACAGGGTGCATGAGACAGACCCGCTACTTCCGGCTAATTCTGATTTGGTGAGCTTACCACCGCGCCACTCCGCGCACTTCGCCACACGCCGATCCCGCTGCTTTTGCGAGATCCACCCGACCCCGCCGCCTACTCGCGGCATTCCCTGTTCGGCCCTTCGGTGTCGCCACCTACTATGGCCTCTGCTGACTTCTCCAAGGACATCCCGACACCTTGCCTGCTATCCGCTTTCTGTTCGTCAGGCCAGCGCTTTGGCTTCGGCTTCCTCCAGATTCGCAGTCACCCGCGACACCCTTGCCGTTCGGCTAACACTTCCCCTTGCCGGGTGTCTAGAGCGACTTTCACCTCC
>CAWGBV010000023.1:0-26019 GCA_963820915.1 uncultured Gammaproteobacteria bacterium
TGCCGAAGCGTGGTCCGGGGCAACGCGCGCCGTATTTTCGATCTCTTCAGCAATGGTCGACTGGCCCCGATTTGCCGGGACTGCACGGCATATCAGCCGGACGCCATGTTCGCGCAGCCCTTATTCAAAGAAGCTGTTCCGCAGCAGCCGCTGCCGCTCGATTATCTGCACCATTTCTGGGGGAACACCCTCTGCGCGAGTGACGATGGCAAGGCTTTCGGCATATGCCGCTTATTGCAGAAGGACACGGAAAATTGAGATTGAATGACTGATCAGCCAGAAAACAGTCAGCGCAGGGATCAGGCCTGGATCAGGTTTCTTCCCGGATTCCTCAGGAAAAAGCTGGAGACGCGCGCTGAGCTTCAGCAGGTCATCGGCAATACCGGCTGGCAGTTCGCCGACAACTTGTGCGAATGGGGATCGGGCTGCTGCTCGGCGTCTGGGTCGCCCGCTATCTCGGGCCCGTCCGTTTCGGCCTGCTCAGTTTCGCCCTGGGCGTTTGTCAGCCTGTTTCGCCGCTCGCCTCCCTGGGCCTGGACGATATCGCGGTACGCAATCTGGCGCGCGACCCGACCATCCGGGACGCGGCCCTGGGCACGGCGTTCATCCTGAAACTGCTCGGCGGCGCGGCCTCTTTCGCCGCGGCCACCGCGGCGATACACGGGTGCGCCTCCGGGTGACGCCGTAAGCCACGGACTCGTGGCGATCGTGGCCGCCGGTGCCCTGTTCCAGGCGTTCCAAGTGATCGAGTTCTGGTTTAACGCCCGGGTCCAGGCCAAATATAACGGTCACTGCCTCAAAACACCGGCCTTTCTGCGCTGTGCGCGGTGGTCAAGGTCGCCCTCATCTCGGCGGGGCACCCTGGTTGCGTTCGCCTGGGTCGGCACCTTCGAGGTGCTGGCCGGCGCGGCGACCCTGGTGGCGTTTATCGCTGGCGCGGCCATTCGCTCAGAGACTGGCGGGGTCGCCTGAACACGGCGAAGCACCTGCTGCAGGACAGCTGGCCGTTCATTTTTTCCTGCATCGTCATCATCATCTACCTGCGGATCGACCAGGTGATGCTCGGCGAGATGGTGGCAGCCAAGCGGTTGGCGTCTATTCGGTGGCGGTCCGCCTGACCGAGGTCTGGTACTTTATCCCCACAGCGGTCTACTGGTCGGTTCCGCCGGGCCTGGTCAAAGCCAAAAGGGCCAGACGAGAGATCTTTTACGAGCGCCTGCAGAAGTACTACAATTTGATGGCGCCTTTCGGCGTACATCGATTGCTGATCCCTGTGACGTTCCTCGCCAATGGACTGGTCCTCACCCTGTTCGGTACAGCCTATGCCGAGGCCGGCCTGATGCTGGCCGTCATGATTTGGGCAAACCTGTTCACTTTTCTGGTGCTTGCCCGCAAGCGCCTTTTTCAACGTGATGAACTGGAACAGAATCTATCTTGTGACGCTGGCGCTCGGGGCCGCCCTGAATGTGGTCCTGAACCTGCTGCTGATCCCGCGCTACGCGAGGCCTCGGGGCGGCTACTGGCCACCTGCACCTCCTATTGGTTTGCCGCTCACGGCGCTGGCCTTGATAAGCCGTGGCAAATCCGCCTTCATGTTGACCAGAGCGATTTTCTCACCCAACAATGGCAGGATTTGCCGGCCCGACGTTTAGGCTGCACCAGGGGAAAACATGCTGACCAACCTCATCAAAGACCCGGCCTCATTCCCGGAAACGGTGCTCTGCTGGCCGATGAAATGGGCCTGGGAAAAACGGTCCAGGCCATTGCCGCCTGTGAGCTGCTGCGCCGCACCCGGGACATCCGGCGGGTGCTGGTGATCTCTCCCGCTTCGCTCAAGGGTGAATGGGAGGAGCAGATCGGCAAGTTCACCGAGCTGCCTTCGCATATCGTCCAGGGACCGCGCGCCAAGCGCTTGCAACAATACAAAAAAAGCGCCTTCTTCTTTCTCGCCAACTACGAACAGATCCGGCCGGACGTGGAGGAGATCAACACAACCCTGATGCCAGACGTCATCATTCTGGATGAGGCCCAGCGCATCAAGAACTGGCAGACCAAGACCGCCAACTCGGTCAAGCGGCTGCAAAGCCCCTACGCTTTTGTGCTGACCGGCACCCCGGTGGAAAACCGGATCGACGAGATCTACTCCATCACCCAATTCCTCGACCCTCTACTCTTAGGCCCCCTGTTCCGCTTCAACCGTGACTTCTACCAGCTGGACGAGAAAGGCCGCGCCATCGGCTACAAGAACCTCGATCGGCTGCATGAACGGCTACAGCCCATCCTGCTGCGCCGACGCAAAGAAGACGTGGAGGGAGAACTGCCCGGCCGCACGGTCAACACCTATTTTGTCCCCATGCACAAAGAGCAGGCGCTGAGATACGAAGAGTACGAAGCCAAGGTGGCGCGCCTTGCCACCATGGCCAGGAAGCGGCCGTTACGCAAAGAGGAGATGGAGCGGCTACAGCAGTATCTTGCCTGCATGCGCATGCTGTGCGATACGCCCTATATTCTGGACCCGGATTGCCGCATCTCGCCCAAACTGAAGGAGCTCGGTAACATACTTCAGGAGCTCATGGAGGATGGCGATCACAAGATCATCATCTTTTCCGAATGGGAGCGCATGCTGCAACTGGTCCGCGTTCAGGCCGATGAGATGAGACTGGGCCACGCCTGGCATACCGGCAAGGTCCCGCAACCGCAACGCCGCGCGGAGATCCGGCGTTTTAAAAACGATCCCGATTGTCGACTGTTCCTCTCCACCGACTCGGGCTCCGTGGGACTCAACCTGCAGGTGGCCGATGTGGTGATCAATCTGGACATGCCCTGGAACCCAGCCAAGCTGGAGCAGCGCATCGCCCGCGCCTGGCGCAAGCACCAAAAAAAATCAGTGCAGGTGATCAATCTGGTATCCGAACACTCCATCGAACACCGCATGCTCTCTCTGCTGGAGCAGAAACGCGCCCTGGCCGAAGGCGTGGTGGATGGCAAGGGCAAAAACGAGATGGCCCTGCCCTCCGGTCGGGCCGCCTTTCTCGAACGGCTCGATGCCCTGATGCCTGGAGATGAAAAAGGACCTTCAATGTCGGCCAGCGATTCCCATGACCGGTTGCGGGACGAGATTCTTTCCCGGTGGATTCATCAACTGGAACGGATGGAGCTGCATGGTGAAGGCGAGCGACGCACCCTACTGGTCGTGGCGGACCCGATCAATGACGCGCTACAGAGCGCGCTTACTGATCAACTGAAAGCGTTGTTTCCCAAGCAGACGCCGCAGCTGCAGCTGTTGGATCCGGACGCCTTCGCAACCATCCAGCAGCTGATCGACGCCGGCGTCCTGAGTGCCAATCAGGAGAACGCCAGGACGCTGTATCAAACCACAGACAAACCGAAAGACCACGAACCGCAAAAACGGCTGGCCGAGGCCCGCGAACATCTGGCCCGGGGTGAACATCAACGCCGCATGGCGAAAGTGCTCATCGGCGGTGGCTTTTCGGTGGAGGCCATCCCACCGATCCGTGACGCCGTGGAGGCCGCCTTGCGGGCACTTGTCGTCTGGCAAGGTCACAACAGCGAGACGCCGCCTGAACCCGACCTGATTGACTCAGTGCTGGTAAAAACAAGTCTTGTTCCTGTTGAAACCTTATCTCTGATCACGCATCTGCGAGAAAACCAGTCCGAGTGGGATGAATCCCAGGGCGCTGCACTACTCGCACAAAGCGACCGTCTCCTTTCGCAAGCCGCCTCGCTCCTGGAATCGTCGAAGAACTTCTGACAGTCAGTACTTCTCGAAAGGTAACGGTGACCAAAAAGATACAACTCGGTGTGAAGCAGGATCGGCTGTGGGCCGAGGCCAAACGACGTTGCCGTCTCAATCTGGAGGATATCCGAATGGCCAAGGAGGTGGGCCTCAATCCCCGCTCCCTGATCAAAAACATCCCTTCACCGAACCGGCGTTGGAAGTTGCCAGTCAAGCAGTGGATCCACAAACTGTATGAGGGAAAGACCGGCAAACCCGCTGTAACGAAACGCCATAACTCACAGACTCTCAAGCGTAAGCACGCTGCAGATGCCCTTGTTCCACTACAAGTCTACGCCGGCGGACCTGGACTGACGGGGAACAGTGACAACTCCCCGCACCCGACGATAACGGACTGGGACGAGTATGCCGGTGCTTTGTGGGACGATGATAACCCACTGGGATTGTCTGAGTCCCCCCTGTACCGGGAGATCTGGCGCGAAAATCAACGCGCACGAAAACGGCAGGATGACTTCCGCTTGGCTGCCCGATATGTCGCACAGGCATGCGGGCAGATAACAGGGGTGGAAAAAGTGGTGTTGTTCGGCTCTGTCGCCTGCCCACTGCGGGAAGAGAAACCACGCTATCGTCAATATCGGCGTGCCGGCGGACTCATGTTACATGAGTGTAAGGATATAGACTTGGCGGTCTGGTTAAGTGATTCTGGCTGTCTGCGAGCCCTGCAGAAGGCCCGCTCCAAAGCACTGAACAAACTGTGGCAAAAGCAGCGAATCGGTGTGGCCCATCACCAGGTCGACATTTTCATCATGGAGCCTGGCACTGATCGTTACCTGGGGCGCCTCTGCAGCTACAACCAGTGTCCCAAAGGAAAACCGGAATGCCGTGTGACCGATTGTGGTTCAACACCTCTGCTACGGCAACATGAAGACTTCAAGTTGCATACCTCCGCGCTGATGCCGGGGAAAAGCACCGTCCTTATATGATCATTAGGAAGCCAGACCATCTGGTTAGGGTAGATCCTCCAAAGCGCCATCGGCCAAAACGATCTTTCTTTTCTTCCGTAGCGGCACCACCGCAAGAAACCGTCACCCGCTTGCAACGGACACTCGTAAGAGCACTTTCCTGGCACCAGGCACTGGTTACTGGCGAAGCAGAATCAGCGAACGAGCTGGCCCGACGCGAAGGTCTGAACTCACGTAATGCCGCGCGTCACCTTCACATGGCATACCTGGCACCCGACATAATCCAGGCCATCCTCGACGGTCATGTTCCTCCCGAGTGTTGATACGAACGCTTCAAAGAGGACATCCCACTGGACTGGAACGCGCAGCGGAAGCGGTTCGGGTTTGCACAAAGAAGGGTCGGAAGCACTCTCGGAAACAGCGGTTAGAGAAAACCGCCCATACCACGCCGAATATGCGTCTCGGCAAGCATCTCTAAGCAGAGAAAACAAAGGCCGATACGACGTATCGGCCTGATTCTTCGGGCTTTCTCCGTTCCGGTTTTCGGAGACTGGAAAAAGCCTAGACTTGATGGCGGTGCTGGCAGTCTTTGGCAATCCCTTCTCAAGGGAATTTCTTGAAAAACAGAGCAGGGTTAGCAGCAGACTGCGCTGGGCAGTACACGATACGAACTCTAGTGAGGCAATGCCTTTGCAACGTCCTGAATACTCGCAAGTATCTCGCGCCGGGTTTTCTCACAGAGACGAATAGGGTTCAGAAAGGCTGCTTCTGGAGACGGAGACAAGATAAAAAGAGGCCGCCTGATGCATCATTCAGAGTAGGGTTAGCAGCTGTCGGAATGCCTCCAAAAACCTTTTTCTTCTTCAGATACAAGAAGATAAGAGACTGTGTGGCGGAGAGGGAGGGATTCGAACCCTCGTTGGGCGTAAACCCAAACACGATTTCGAGTCGTGCGCTTTCAACCGCTCAGCCACCTCTCCGTGTTTTGTGCCTTGCCGTCAGGCAAGGCTGCGCATTCTACAACAAACCAGGGATTTGTCAGTTGTTGGATTCAGACCGTCAATCTCAGCTCGTAGCGGGAACATGTGATGTGCTTGCTGAAGGAACTGGTATCGGGAAAATGCTGGGCGACAATCCATTTCTGCGGCAGGCCGGTCATCTTCGGCAGGGTCTGCAACGCGTGCCGGGTACGCTCTTCATCGAAGAACGCGAAGGGTTCGTCGAGAAACGCAAACTGGGCGCCGCCCACGGTATTACGCGCCAACAACTGGGACATGGACAACCTCACGGCCAGCATGACCTGGCGCTGGGTTCCGCTGGAAATCTCATCGAAATCGACGAAATCGCCCTTGTCGTTGGAGAACACGCGAACCTCCAGGTTATCGTCGAGCTGGATGTGCTGATAGCGGTCCTCGGTAAACAGCGGCAGAGAGTCGGCGGTCAGTTCGCGCAGATCGCGGTTGAAGTTATGGGCCATGCGTTTGATCGAGCCGTTCAACAGTTTGGTGCCCAGCTCGCGAACGCGAATCCGCTCACCACTCTGCTCGATGGAATGGCGGTAACGCTCCTGTTCTTCAATCAGGCGCTGCTGCATTTCCAGTCGCTCGTTCTCCTGGCCGATTTCCTGGTCAAGGAGCGCGATGACATCGCCTTCGGCGGCGATGATCTGGTCAAGCCAGCTGTTCTCGATTTGTGCTTCCTCGCGCACGTCGTTGGGGTCGGCATTGTAGGCGACGATGGATGCACGCAGCGCGTCGAGCCGGCCTTCGTCCGGGTAGTCGATCTGAACGCCTTCGGCCAGATCCTCCAGCTCGTTCACGGCTTCGCCCGAATGCCGGTAATCACGAAGTTCGTCGAGCTTGGTCAACAAGCTCTCCGACTCGCCCCGAAGATCCCGGACACGACGCCTGGCGCCCGCCTCGCTCATCCAGAGCAGCAACGCCAACACGCCCAGCGCTCCGGCCACGTAGACCAGGTACGGCAGGAATTCCGGCTTCCAGGCCGGAATGTTCTGCTCCACAAACGACGCCAGTCCGATTGTCAAATCGTGGTCCGGCAGCTGGGTCAGCATCAGCCAGAGAACGGCCAAACCACTGCCGATCAGCAACAACAGGTACTGCCAGAAGCTGGAGCGCCCGGCAGAGCGAGTCGCGTCATTCATGCGCGGAATGACGTCGGCATAGTGTTCTGCGGTCAGGGTCAGCTCTTCACCGCGCTGGTCATTGGCCTCGCGGGCGTCGGTAAGGCGCTCGCGTAAATCCTCCAGGTCCTTCAACCGGCCATCTTCAATACCCAACTCGGCCAGCTCCTCCTGAATCCGTATGTCGCTTTCGTCGGCTTCGACGATGGCCGCGTTTTCGTATTCGATTTCGTGGGAGAAGGCCTCGCGGGCGTCTTCGAGCAGGGTCACGCCCGACATCATCCGCACCGCACCGCTGTGAGGGTGCGGCGTCGAGATTTCGCGCTGGGCCAGATAGAAGGATTCGATAAACTCGGCGTAATCGTAACCCAACCGGTCGGACAGGGTTCGGGCTACCGCCTTGACGCCCTTGGCCAGCGGGGCATCCTGTTGGTCGGAAACCACCAGCCGGGCGCTGTGATTGCCGTCGCGGTCCATATACCGGCTGATCTCGTACTCGACACCGTCGGGGGTGCGGAAATTGACCCGCACCTGGCAGCGGCTTTCGCCCCAACGGATGACCTTTTCGAGATCGTCCGGGCCGACAGCAAAAGTGCGGCCAAACAGGGCGAAGCAAATGGTCTCACCGATGGTGCTTTTGCCGGATTCGTTGGCGCCACTGATGGCGATCAGGCCCTCGGCCGGCAAATCCTGGAAGTCGAGTGCGGCGTACTTGAGGACGTTCTCGGCGTGTAATCCTGTGATGATCATCCGATTTCCTCGCCCATCAGCGTACGAAGCTTGCGTTCAGCAAGATCCACCGCCGTATCAAAGAAGGCTTCATCGAACTCCTCGCCCGAATTGCGGCCGCGTTCACGTTCCTCGTTGCAGTACGTCAGGAATTCCACGAGCGGTCCCCGCATTTCCTCAGCCGACATTTTCCGCATCTCCAGGTGGTTAAATTTTGACCCCCGGCAGTATAAAGATCCGCTGCCGGACCATCCAGCCCGAATCAGGAAACCACCTTGAATCGCGCCAGTTGCTCGGCGAGATCCACGTCCTGTACAGACAATTGGAGACGGCCGTCCAGCGCCATCTCCGGGGTGCGCCGAATCCGGGTTTCGAGCGCCAATTCGGGAATCATGATCATGGCGCGGCGCTCTTCCAGTCCCACCACAATGGCCTCTCCGGTCCAATCGGGATGACGGCGCAGGTAGACAAGCTTCCAATGCTGGTTGGCGGCCCGCTCGGTACGCCGCACAACGGATGCAGCGGTGCCGGCTTCCGCCATGCGCTGACCGATCTGTTCCCTCGTCAGCGGTTCGGCGGCAAGCAAATGGCTGCGCAACTGCTGATGGGTCAGCAGATCGAGATAGCGCCTCAGCGGGCTTGTGGCCCGGGTGTACATCGGCAGCCCCAGGCCGAAATGGGCCTGTTCCACGGTGGAAGCCACGGAGGGCTTGAACAGTCGCCGGTAGGCAAACATTTCCGAGGGGGTTTCAGGGCTGCGGATTTCCTCGGGCGTGGGTTGCCCCACGAAGGGAATGGCCAGGTCCTGATCCAGGGCGAAGCGCGCCACGGCCTCCCCCGCCATCAGCATGGCATCGGTTACCATCTCGCGGCTGGCGATGGGTTCGATGGGTCGAAACCGGATCTCGCCATTCACCAACCGGACGCTGACCTCGGGCAGGTCGAGCCGGGCGGCACCGTTTGCAAACCGGCGCTGGCGATAACGTCGGGTCATCTCGTGGATGCGGGCAAACTCATCCTCTTCGATTCGCGAGTCCACCTCCCGATACGACAGCCGGGTGACCCGCACCGATGACAGGCGAATCTCGATATCCGATAACTCGCCCGACCCGTCCACCCTGACACCGACGGACAGTGCCGGGGAAATCTCCTGCAGCCCCAGCCCCAGCTGATGGGTGATTTCCGGGGGCAGCATGGTGATGACGCCTTCGGGCAGATAGAGGTTGGCGCCGCGGGAGCGGGCCTCTATGTCGAGTTCGGAATCGGGCGCCACCAGGGCCGCGGCATCGGCCACGTGAACCCAGAGGCGGTCGCCGTCCAGGCTCACCGCATCGTCGGGGTCTTCGCTGCCTTCATCGTCGATCGCATAGGCCTTCAGATGGGTGAGGTCGTGACGTGACTCGGCGGGCAAATCCGGCACCGGAGCACCAGCCGAGGCCTCGGGCGCCTCGAATCTCGCCGGATGCGGATTGTATTCCTCGGGCCAATAGCCAACCCGGGTGAGCAGCCGGTGGGCATGTTCGCGGGTCTCGTTGATGGACAGGGCCTGCAGGATTCGGCTGGCACTGCCCCGGCCCAGGGCCAGGCGTTCCACCTCGGCCAGTTCCTTGGCGTCGCCGTCGGCCATGGTGCCGCGCTTGAGGCGATCGATCAGGCCTTCCCAGGCGGCCTCTCGGTCAGCCTTGGCGTCGCGTTGGGCAATGTCGGCCTTTACTTCGTCCGGACCGCGGGCGGTCACCGCCTCGGGGGTACCGGTAAAATAGAGGCCGTCGGTCACCAGTTCCCAGGCCGACCAGGCGGCGGCCGGGGTGAAATCACCGAACACCAGCTCGGCCATGTCCGCCAGAGGCACCGTCTCCCCCTGGAGCAGTTCCCAGGCGTCGTCCAGACCGGTGGCGCCTGCGCTCAAATCGTTCAGATCGGACACGGGCCCGGGATGCAGGACAAGCACGTCCTTGTCGCGCACCCGCTTTGGCTTGTTCTTGCCACCAAAGGAAATCTCGATTTTGTCGCTGACTTCAGTAACCCGAGCAGGGCGGGATTTGTAGAGAACCAGATTTCCGGGGCCGATACGTTGAGCCATACAGCAAAATTCCTGGATGTGGCGCTGAGGCTCACATGATGAGTTCGGGGTGCAGTATGATACCGCCGATTGCCAACTCTCATGACAAGATGACACATCGATCAACCACATTCGGGCGCTTTCTCTTCCGGCTGACCGGCTGGCTGCGTTGCCGGATTATCCGGGGCAACCACGGCGAGCCTTACCTAGAGCGCTATCACCTGTTTCGCCTTCCGGGCGGCGGCGGCGCCTATATTCACCGGTTTCTCGACAGCGATCCTGATCGCGGTCTGCACGACCACCCCTGGCGCCGCGCCCTCGGCATCGTGCTCTCGGGCGGCTATCTCGAACAACGGCTGGTGAACGATCAGGTCCGCGAGCAGCGCCTGGGACCCGGCAGGCTCAACCGGCTCCGTGGCGAGGACTTTCATCGCGTCGTGCTGCCCAATGAAAACGAGGCCTGGACCTTTTTCGTCCACACCGGGCGCATCAAGGACTGGGGGTTCCTCACCACCGATTCTGCCGGCGGCCAGGTCTACACGCCCCATGAGGACGCCAGCCAGGAGGGCAGCCACGCACGCTGGTGGCGCCAGGCGCCGCGAGGCCGCCATACCCCGAGACAACCGCTCGCCGTCAGGGCTTGAAACCTGTGCCCGTCGCCTGCAGTCTCTATCCGCAATGACCCCAATTCCAACAAGGCAGTATCGATGAACGCTCAATGGCAGGCCTTTCTTGAAAATGCCGGCATCTCTGTTTCGGACGGCATGGCGAATATCAGCCCGGGCGACTTGGGCGAATGTAACGTTTTCGACCTCAATCACCTTGGGCTGATTCGCGCCAGTGGTGAGGAGATCGAGGACTTTCTGCAAGGCCAGTTGACCAATGACATCCGAGCGCTGCAGGGCGATTCGAGCCAGCTCAGCAGTTATTGCAGTCCCAAGGGCCGCATGATGGCGAGCTTCCGGCTATACCGTCTGGGAGACGACATCCTCATGCAACTGCCTCGGGAGCGCCTCGCTCCCATCCTGCAAAGGCTGCGGATGTTCGTGCTGAGATCGAAGGTTGAACTGACGGATGCCAGCGACGACCTGGTGCAAATTGCCCTGGCCGGAAATTGCGCACTGGCCATTCTGGGCGATCTGGCTCCCACCGGGATCGACGACGCGCTACAGGGTGACGGCCTGGTCGTGGTGCGCCTTGCCGGGGAACAACCGCGCTTTCTGATCACGGGCACGCCCGACGCGGTCATTTCCCAATGGGAAAAAGCCGCACATCGCGCGGTACCGGCAGCCGCCGAAAACTGGCGCCTGCTCGATATCCGCGCCGGAATTCCCACCGTCGAGGAAAAAACCGCGGAGGCATTCGTGCCGCAAATGACCAACCTGCACCTGATCAACGGCGTGAGCTTCACCAAGGGCTGTTACACCGGACAGGAGGTGGTGGCGCGCATGCAGTATCTGGGGAAACTCAAACGCCGGATGTTTCACGTCCATATCGACAGCGACACCTGCCCCGATGCCGGTACCGAATTGTTTTCCCGAGACAGTGATTCCGGACAGGGTGCCGGCCGAATCGTCACAGCTGCCCCCTCACCCGACGGCGGTTGCGAAGCCCTCGCCGTGGTGGAAATCGCAGCGGCGGAAAGTGGTGAGGTTCAGCTGGGCGGCACCGATGGCACCACGCTGAAGTTTCTTGACCTGCCTTACGCGTTCGAGGATTCGGCAGCGGCCAGATGATGTTGTCACCTTCGGTGACGGTTTTTGTTTAAGCGGGCCTTCCGCGCCCCTGCGGCGTGGTACTTTTTTCGGGCAAAAAGTACCCAAAAGCCCCGCTCCGTTGCACTGACCTTCGCTTGTTCCGGTTTCTACGCTTCGCACTCCTGCTTCGCTTGAAACCCGGGGTCCACCTTCCCTGGCGGACCCGTTCGCGGGGTGATGGGTTCACTGGACCCATCACTATTTCCCGCTCACCCTGTGCTTCTCGCCCGACACGGCGCTCGGAAACTCGCCATGCCGAAGGTGGCTCAAACACGCCCTCGCTCGAACCTCCGTGCCGGCCAGCGATGCCCGGCAGCGCAAAAAGTCGCACCGCCTGCATCAAGGCAAGGCAAAGGCGATCCGCCGATGAGGTTCGGTGGAACGCCCTTTCGGGCTTCCACTTACGAAAACACCGTGCGCACCGTAGGGTGGATGCCGAAGGCGATCCGCCGATGAGATTCGGTGGAACGCCCTTTCGGGCTTCCACCCTACGAAAACACCGTGCGCACCGTAGGGCGGATGCCGAAGGCGATCCGCCGATGAGATTCGGTGGAACGCCCTTTCGGGCTTCCACCCTACGAAAACACCGTGCGCACCGTAGGGTGGATGCCGAAGGCGATCCGCCGATGAGATTCGGTGGAACGCCCTTTCGGGCTTCCACCCTACGAAAACACCGTGCGCACCGTAGGGTGGATGCCGAAGGCGATTCCAACTTCGATCCCGATGTTTTCAGCTAACCGGCAAATCGAAACAATTCAACCGCAGGGGCGCAAAGCCCCGTCAAATAGTAACCGTCACCTTCGGTGACTCAACCCGGATTTACTCTGGCCGCATATGCGGAAACAGCAGCACGTCGCGTATGGACGGAGAATCCGTCAGCAGCATCACCAGACGATCAATCCCGATACCCTCTCCCGCCGTCGGCGGCATACCGTGCTCCAGGGCGCGCACATAATCCGCATCGAAGTGCATGGCTTCGTGGTCGCCCGCGTCCTTTTCCTGGACCTGCTTGCGGAAACGCTCGGCCTGGTCTTCGGCATCGTTGAGCTCTGAAAAGCCGTTGGCGATTTCACGACCGCCGACGAAGAATTCGAAGCGATCGGTGACAAAGGGATTGTCGTCGTTGCGGCGCGCCAGTGGCGAAACCTCGGTAGGATATTCGGTGATGAAAGTCGGGTTCTTGAGTTCACCTTCCACCGTCTTCTCGAATACCTCGATCTGTACCTTACCCAGCCCCCAACCTGGCTTGAGGGGGAGATGCAGTCTCTCCGCCACCTTTCGGGCGGCATCGAGGTCGTCCAGGTCAGATCCGCTCAATTCCGGATTGAAGTGAAGAATGGCATCTCGAACGGTCATGCGGTTGAAAGGTTGGCCGAAATCGTAGGACTCTCCCTGACTGGTCACCGTGGTCGACCCGGTGATCTCCAGACAAAGGCTGCGCAACATGTCCTCTGTAAGGTTCATGAGGTCGCGATAATCGGCGAAGGCCTCGTAGAACTCGAGCATGGTGAATTCAGGATTGTGCCGGGTCGACAATCCCTCGTTGCGGAAATTGCGGTTGATCTCGTAAACCCGCTCGAACCCGCCGACTACCAGCCGTTTGAGGTACAACTCCGGTGCCACCCGCAGAAACAGGTCCATATCGAGCGCGTGGTGATAGGTGACAAAGGGCCGCGCGGCCGCACCGCCGGGGATCACCTGCATCATGGGCGTTTCCACTTCGAGGAAATCCCGCTCGTTAAGATAATTGCGAATGAACTGCACGGCGCGGGTGCGGACTCGAAAGGTCTCGCGAGAGGCCTCGTTCATGATCAGATCGAGATAACGCTGGCGGTAGCGCTGCTCCTGATCGGTCAATCCGTGAAATTTCTCAGGCAGCGGACGCAGCGATTTCGTCAACAGTCGCAGGCTGTCGCATCGAATCGACAGCTCGCCCTTGTTGGTCTTTGTCAGCAGCCCTTCCGCGCCAATGATGTCGCCCACATCGAGATCGCGCTTGAAGAAGTCGTAGGACTCATCACCCAGGGCGTCTTTCCGCACCATCAGCTGGATACGCCCCGACATGTCCTGGACATGGGCAAAACTCGCCTTTCCCATGACACGGCGGCTCATCATGCGCCCGGCAATCCGCACGCGCAGGCCCAACGCCTCGAGCGCTTCCTTGTCCTTGTCGCCATATTCGGCATGGAGTTCGCCCGCCACGATGTCACGACGAAAATCGTTGGGAAAGGCGTTGCCCTGCTCGCGCATCGCCGAGAGCTTCTCTCTGCGCTGGGCGATCAGCTGGTTTTCGTCGAGGGTCTGGTCCGTCATGGTTTGCGGCCTGATGTTCGTGTCGGTTCAGCGAAGCCCGCCATTATAGCGGTTTCAGCGGGAGCTTTTGCCGCATAGCGCCATCGATTGGAAGATTCTCCGGCGGGGTCTCTGGGGCACAGGCCCTGGTGCAGCGTCTAGGCGGCCAGCCCCTTGTCGCGCAATGCCTTGATCTGGTCCCGAATGGTCGCGGCCTTCTCGAATTCCAGATTGGCCGCATGGCGGTGCATCTGTTTCTGCAATTCGTTGATCTTGCGGGCCATCTGCTGCGGCGTAAGGGAGGCATACTCGCCCATTTCGTCGGCAACCTGGGCATAGCGTCGTGCCGACATGGGCGCCCCCGGATAGGCGCCCTCCAGAATATCGGCGACGTTCTTCTGGATACTCTTCGGCGTAATGTCGTGTTCTTTATTAAATGCGACTTGCTTTCGCCGCCGCCGGTCGGTTTCGCCGATCGCCCGCTCCATGGAGCCGGTGATTCTGTCGGCGTAGAGAATTGCCTTGCCATCGACGTTTCTCGCCGCACGGCCGATGGTCTGTATGAGCGCGGACTCCGAGCGAAGAAACCCTTCCTTGTCGGCATCGAGAATGGCCACCAGCGACACCTCCGGCATGTCCAGGCCTTCGCGCAGAAGGTTGATGCCCACCAGGACGTCAAAGGTCCCCAGGCGCAGATCACGGATGATCTCCACCCGCTCGACGGTATCGATGTCGGAATGCAGATACCGAACCTTCACCCCGTGTTCCATCAGGTACTCGGTGAGGTCCTCGGCCATCCGTTTCGTCAAGGTCGTCACCAGCACACGGGCGGCGGCGGTGACCCGCAGGTTGATCTCGGAGAGCAGATCGTCCACCTGGGTGGTGGCCGGGCGCACCTCGACCTCGGGGTCCACCAGGCCGGTGGGACGCACCACCTGCTCCACCACCGCACCCGAGTGTTGGATCTCGTAGTCGCGGGGGGTGGCCGAGACATAGATGGTCTGGGGCGACCGGGCCTCGAATTCCTCGAAGCGCAACGGCCGGTTGTCCAACGCCGACGGCAATCTGAAACCGTATTCCACCAGTGTTTCTTTGCGCGAGCGATCACCGCGGTACATGCCGCCCAGCTGAGGAATGGTCACGTGGCTTTCGTCCACCACCAGCAAGGCTTTGTCGGGCAGATAGTCGAACAGGGTCGGCGGTGGCTCACCCGCCTCGCGGCCTGACAGATACCTGGAATAGTTTTCGATGCCGGAGCAATAGCCCAGCTCCAGCATCATCTCGATATCGAACAAGGTGCGTTGTTCGAGACGCTGCGCCTCCACCAGTTTGCCCGCCGGGCGCAACACCTCGAGCCGTTCCTTGAGTTCCGCCTTGATGGCATCAATCGATTGCAGGATGACTTCTCGCGGAGTGACATAGTGGGTTTTCGGATACACGGTGTACCGCGGTAAGCGCTGAGAGACCTCGCCGGTGAGGGGATCGAACAGGCTGAGTTGTTCGATCTCGTCGTCGAAAAGCTCAACACGGACAGCGGCATCGTCGGATTCCGCCGGATGGATGTCGATAACATCGCCGCGCACCCGGAAGGTGCCCCGCTCCAGCCCCATGTCATTGCGCTTGTACTGCAGTTCGGCCAGTCGCCTGAGAATGGCGCGCTGGTCGATGTGGTCCCCGCGCACCAGATGCAACACCATCGACAGGTATGAGCGCGGGTCGCCCAGACCGTAGATGGCGGAAACCGTGGCAACGATTATCGCGTCATCCCGTTCGAGGAGCGCCTTGGTGGCGGAGAGGCGCATCTGCTCGATGTGCTCATTAATGGAGGCATCCTTCTCTATGAAGGTATCCGATGCGGGCACATAGGCTTCGGGCTGATAGTAGTCGTAGTAAGAAACAAAGTACTCCACCGCGTTGTGGGGAAAAAATTCGCGGAACTCGCCGTACAACTGCGCCGCCAGGGTCTTGTTGTGGGCCAGAATCAGTGTTGGCCGCTGAGTCGCTGCAATGACGTTCGCAATCGAAAACGTCTTGCCGGAGCCGGTAACCCCCAACAGCGTCATTCCCGCTTCGCCGTCGTCGATCCCTTGCACCAGTCGGGCAATAGCCTCCGGCTGATCTCCGGCGGGGCTGTAGCGGGCTTCCAGTTTGAATTTTTCGCTCAATCGATTCTCTGCCGCGTTTAACAGGCCCTATTATTTCACCGAACGGTTGATCCGCCTATTCTTTTTCCGCTGGATTAATAAGTAATATAATATATATTTTTCAGTTGGTTATTAATTATTTTTAATTTTATACTTTATTTTTTTCATCGCCCCTGGAGCTGACATCCAATCCGTGTCGTTGCGGGATTTGAACCGATTCGCACGATCGTCAGCACCTCGGCTCTCCCCCCCATCACACCATCAGGTTGTTGTTACAGCATTGGAAAACCCCCACCTCAGGCCGCAAGATGGTTTGTGCATCGGTCGCCGGCCCGGAGCGTCGGCCAACCCTGGACGGACCTGCCTGCCACCAGTACTTTGTTACCGACAGGCGACTGTCGTCACGTAATGAAAATTTACACCCGGGACCATGACGGCAGGCATGCTGCGGGCGGATACTGGTCCACCTGTAAAGAATTCGGGTAGCCGTCTTCATGGTTCCAGGTACGATTCGGGTAACCTCAAAGCGGGAAATGCAAAAACCACCGACAACCGGAACGGCCGGCGAGGAGAAAATGACGTTAAATTCCGCTGACAACACGCAGGAATTGATCGCGAGACACGCCCTGTTTGACAGTGTTTCGAAACACCTCCTGGAGCCACTCACCAAAGGTGGTGAAATCCGACACCTGGAACCGGGCGACGTGCTGCTCGAACCCGGTATCGAAAACACCAATCTCTACCTGCTGCTCGAGGGGCAACTCAAGGTTCATCTCGACCGGATCGACTCGGAGGACAGCTTCCTGATCAAACCCGACGAGTGCGCGGGGGAAATTTCGGTGGTGGATAACAAGCCACCCAGCGCCTATGTGGTCGCGGACAAACCCAGCCAGGTCCTGGTCCTGCCCGAAGCAGTGCTGTGGGAAAAACTGATTCAGGTTCCGCAGGTCGCCAAAAACTTCATGCGCATGTTTGCGGACCGTTTTCGCGCCAGTAATCGGGCAATGCAGCAGGCATTGGAAAAACAGCGCCGTTACGAGTTCCTGCAGAAGGAACTCGCCGTCGCATACGAATTCCAGATGAGCATGCTGCCGCACCAGCTCAATATGGGCGAATCAGTCGATATTGCCACCGGAACAGAGCCCGCTCACGAACTGGGTGGCGATTTCTACGACGCCTTTCCGGTCGGACCGGAAGAATACGCCGTGGTGATCGGTGATGTGGCCGGCAAAGGCGTACCGGCAGCATTGTTCATGGTGCGCACCATGACACTGCTGCGGACGGAATTACTTCGAGGTACGCCCATTACCGATGCCTTGAGACACCTCAACGCCACCCTCTGCGAAGAAAACACGAGCCGAATGTTTGCCAGCCTGACGGTTGGACTCCTCAATCCGCGAAGCGGCCGCTTCGACTACGCCAACGCCGGCCATGACGCCATCATCTTCGGCGCAAAGGGACGGGGATTCAAAACATTATCACCGCCCGATGGTATTCTTGTCGGTATCGACAAGGACTCCGAGTACGAAGTCGCCTCCCTCACCCTGGACAAGGACGACGTGCTGTTTCTCCATACCGACGGAATCACCGAGGCGAAAAATACAGAGGGCAAGCTGTTCAGCCTGAGCCGGGTGAAGAAATGCCTTGAGGAGGCACAGGGCATGTCTGCAGGTCAAATGGCCGATCGCATCAATCGAGCCATACACGAGTTCACCAATGACGCCCCCCCGTCGGACGACAAGACGATGCTGGTTTTCCGCTTCCTCGGCACCGAGCCGGGCTCCGGGAACGACTGACCTTCGCCGAAACCGAATCACGGTTGCCGGCAGCCTGATCCACAGACCATCAGGACAAGGCGAACAGGGTCACCAGAGCAAAGTTTCTGCGCTGCCTGCTCCATCAGCATCGCTGCCGGCCGCTGATTTGCGCCATATGGCTGATTTCTTCTATCAGTTCGTCCTACGGGTATTTTCGATAGGAGGGCAACGCGATATCATTAGGCATTCTGTTGATTTCCTTTCCCTCGTCATTCACCGAGATCCTGTTGCATGAGCATCAAACTTTCCGCACGCGTTCAGGCCGTCAAACCGTCCCCCACCCTCGCAGTCACTGCCCGAGCCGCCGCTATGCGCGCCGCCGGCCGCGATGTCATCGGCCTCGGCGCCGGTGAGCCCGACTTCGACACCCCGGATCACATCAAGGAAGCGGCCATACGCGCCATCCACGACGGCAAGACCAAATACACACCCGTCGACGGTACGACCACGCTCAAGCAGGCCGTCATCGCCAAGTTCCAGCGCGATAACGGGTTCGACTACGAGCCCGATCAGGTTCTTGTCTCCTGCGGCGGCAAGCAAAGTTTCTACAACCTGGCCCAGGCGATACTCGATCCGGGCGACGAGGTGGTGATCCCTACGCCCTACTGGGTGTCCTATCCGGACATGGCGCTGCTGGCCGGCGGCGTTCCGGTCTTTGTCCATGCCGGGATGGATCAGCGATTCAAGATCACACCACAGCAACTGTCCGCCGTGCTCACGGAGAAAACCCGTCTGGTGGTCATCAACTCCCCATCCAACCCGTCCGGAATGGCCTACACCAGGGATGAGCTGGCGGCGCTCGGCAAGGTGCTGGTCGAGTACCCACGGGTGGTGGTCGCTACCGATGATATGTACGAACATATCCTTTGGACCGAGGATCCCTTCGTCAACATTCTCAATGCCTGCCCCGAGTTGCAGGATCGCACCATGGTCCTCAACGGGGTCTCCAAAGCCTACTCGATGACCGGATGGCGCATCGGCTACGCGGCAGGTCCCGCGGAAGTGATCAAGGCGATGAAGAAGATTCAATCCCAAAGCACCTCCAACCCCACCTCCATATCCCAGTATGCCGCCGAGGCCGCATTGAACGGCCCCCAGGAATGCATCGCCGAAATGCTCAAGGCCTTCAAGGAACGACACGACTATGTCGTCGGCAGGCTCAACACGATGCCCGGCATCGAATGCCCCGCGAGCGACGGCACCTTTTACACCTTTCCCAGCATCCAGGGACTGATGGATGCGGTGGATGGCGTCAGCAGTGACGTGGAACTCGCCGAGCACCTCATCGAACATGCCGGTGTGGCGTTGGTTCCGGGCTCGGCCTTCGGTGCACCCGGGCACGGAAGGATCTCCATTGCCACCAGCATGGAGAATCTGACAAACGCACTGGATCGTATCGAACAGGTTTTGGCCTGAATCCCGACCCATGGCCTTCGCGACCTGAAGGCCTTCCACCCGCCAGAATCACTCCACCACGGAAGCGAGGGGAAATGAGCGCACGCATCCTCGACGGCAAGGCCGTCGCCGAAGACATCAAGCAGCGCCTTGCCGGCGAAGTGGATACCATCATCGGGCGGGGCGGACGACGCCCCGGTCTCGCCGTGGTGCTCGTGGGTGAAAATCCGGCCTCTCAGGTATATGTGCGCAACAAGCGCAACTCCTGTGCCCGCGTCGGCTTTCACTCGGAACTTCATGAGCTGCCCGCCGACACACCGCAGGATGAACTGCTCTCGCTGGTGGATTCTCTCAACGGACGCGACGAGATCGACGGTATTCTCGTGCAGCTGCCGCTGCCCGCCCACATCGACGAGGAAACCGTGATCGAACGTATCCGTCCCGACAAGGACGTGGACGGCTTCCACCCCTACAACGTCGGGCGACTGACACTGAAGATGCCCCTGCTCCAACCCTGCACGCCCAAGGGCGTGATGACGCTGCTGGAACGCACCGGGCAGACACTCGAAGGCATGGACGCCGTGATCATCGGCCAATCCAACATTGTCGGGCGTCCGATGGCGCTGGAACTGCTGATGGCACGCTGCACCATCACCGTCTGCCACAGCCGTACCAGGGATCTCACCGACAAGATTCGTGGTGCCGATATCCTGGTCGCTGCGGTCGGTCGTCCCGACTTCGTTCAGGGCGACTGGATCAAGGAAGGCGCCTTGGTCGTCGACGTGGGCATCAACCGGCTGGACGACGGAACGCTCTGCGGCGACGTGGATTTCAATGCCGCCAAGGAACGAGCCGCCTGGATCACGCCGGTACCCGGTGGCGTTGGCCCCATGACCGTCGCGACGCTGTTGGAGAACACCCTGCAGGCGTACCGCGCCAGAACCGGTGCTGCGGAATAAATGAGCAAATCGTAGGGCGGATGCCGAAGGCGATCCGCCGTTCGGCGTTTCGGTGGAACGCCCTGCGGGCTTCCACCCTACGGATGATGGTGTGCGATCCGCCGAACCCGAACATAACCTTGACCCGAGACACCTGACAAAACATGGCTCAATACATCTTCACCATGAACCGGGTCGGCAAGATCGTGCCGCCCAAGCGCCAGATCCTGAAGGATATTTCCCTGTCTTTTTTTCCCGGCGCCAAGATCGGCGTGCTGGGCCTCAACGGCTCGGGCAAGTCCACCTTGCTGCGCATCATGGCCGGTATCGACACGGAAATCGAAGGCGAGGCCGACCCAGCCCGGCATCAAGATCGGCTATCTGCCGCAGGAGCCGCAGCTCAATCCGGACAAGGACGTGCGCGGCACGTCGAAGAAGGCGCTGGGCGAAGTCGTCGGGCGCCAAAGAGGAACTCGACGAGGTGTATGCCGCCTACGCTGAAGCCGGATGCCGATTTCGACGCGCTGGCCAAAGAGCAGGCCGAGCTGGAGAACCTCATTCAGGCCGCCGGACGGACACAACCTGGAACACCAGCTGGAGATCGCCGCCGACGCGCTGCGCCTGCCGCCCTGGGATGCCGAGGTCGGCAAGCTCTCCGGTGGTGAGAAGCGCCGCGTGGCACTGTGCCGCCTGCTGCTGTCCAAGCCCGACATGCTGCTGCTGGACGAGCCCACCAACCACCTGGACGCCGAATCGGTGGACTGGCTGGAGCAGTTCCTGCACGATTATCCCGGCACCGTGGTCGCGGTCACCCACGATCGCTACTTCCTCGACAACGTCGCCGACTGGATTCTCGAACTGGACCGCGGTCACGGCATCCCCTGCAAAGGCAACTACTCCTCCTGGCTGGAGCAGAAAGAGAAGCCCGCCTGGAGCAGGAAAACCGCGAGGAAGACGCGCGCGTCAAGGCCATGAAGGCGGAACTGGAGTGGGTGCGCTCAAACCCCAAGGGCCGCCAGGCCAAGAGCAAGGCCCGCCTGCAGCGCTTTGAGGAACTGCAGTGTACGCGATTACCAGAAGCGCAACGAAACCAACGAGATCTACATCCCGCCTGGCGAGCGCCTGGGCGACAAGGTGATCGAGTTCAAGAACGTCATCAAGAGGCTTCGGCGACCGGCTGCTGTTCGACAACCTCAGCTTCAAATTCCGCCGGGCGCCATCGTCGGCATCATCGGCCCCAACGGCGCCGGCAAGTCCACGCTGTTCCGCATGATCACGCGGCAGAGAACAACCCGATAGCGGCGAAGTGCGGATCGGGCCAGACGGTGAAGATGGCCTACGTGGACCAGAGCCGCGACGACCTGGACGACGAAAAAACCGTCTGGCAAGAGATTTCCGACGGCCAGGACATGATCACTGTCGGCAAGTTCCAGATGCCGTCCCGCGCCTACTGTCGGCCGCTTCAACTTCAAGGGCTCCGACCAGCAGAAGCGCGTCGGCGACCTGTCGGGCGGTGAACGCAACCGCGTGCACCTGGCCAAACTGCTGAAAGCCGGGCGGCAACGTGTTGCTGCTGGACGAACCGACCAACGATCTGGACGTGGAAACCCTGCGCGCACTGGAAGAGGCGCTGCTGGAATTCCCCGGCTGCGCGGTGGTGATCTCGCCACGATCGCTGGTTCCTGGACCGCATCGCCACCCACATTCTGGCCTTCGAAGGCGATTCCAGCGTGGTTTGGTTTGACGGGAACTTTGCCGATTACGAGGAAGACAAGAAACGCCGCCTGGGTGACGAGGCGATCAGCCCCATCGAATCAAGTACAAGCCCATCGCGCGTTAGACCACAATCCGCCCTCAGGCACCGCTGCCTCTGCACGATACCTGATAGTCTTTGGAATCGAGCAGACGCGGACCGGTTGCCGGGGCTGTGTTGAAAACTGCGGTCCACCCATGAGCGTCACCCTGAGGGCTTGAGCATGAACCAGGGCGCTATCGGAATCTGGAAGGACGTTTTACATCGTCTGCGCCGCAATGCATGGCGCCTGCTCTTTGTTCACCTGGTTTACAGTGCGCTCGGTTTCGTTCTGCTGTTCCCGCTGGCGGGAGTGTTGCTTCGCTTCCTGATCGGCTTATCGGGTCAACAGGTGCTCGCCGACACCGATATCGCCCTTCATCTGCTGTCGCCGCTGGGCATTCTGTCGCTGATCCTGATCCTGTCCATCATGGTGGGAATTACCGCACTGGGTCAGGTCGCCATGATGGCCGTCACCACGAACACCCTGGACGGAAAAAGCGACTCCCCCTTCAACGCCGTTCGCTTTTCCATTCTGCGCGCCGACCGCGCCTTCAGATTGGCAATTTACATCGTCGCAAGAATACTGCTGATCGCCGCGCCCTTTCTCGCTGTCGGCGCTGCGGTCGTCTGGTGGCAGTTGGCCGAATATGACATCAACTATTACCTTCAGGCCCGTCCACCGGAATTCTGGATGACCGCCGGGCTATTGGTCCTGTTGATGGCGGCCATGGCGGCGTTGATCATCCGTCAACTTCTGGCATGGGCCCTGGCGCTGCCCATCTCAGTGTTTCTCGAATCACCCGCCGGCCAGTCCTGCGCGCGCAGCGCAAGCCTCACCGCAGGACGACGATCATTGACCCTGCGACTGATGGCGGTCTGGGCATTGACCAGCCTGGCACTTGGCGCATTGGCGGTGGGTCTCGTTCAAGGGCTTGGCCATTGGCTGGTACCGCTGTTCAATGAGTCGCTGATGATGACGGCCGTCGTTCTCGGTGGACTGGCGGCACTTTGGTCGCTGATTAACCTGCTGGTGACGGCGGTCACCGCAAGCAGTTTCGCAGTCCTGATTATTGATCTCTCCGAGCGCTTGGTAGCGGGACTGAAGGCTGCCGAACGCTGGCAGACCAGGTCACCCATGGGCAATCGCCAATGGCGGTTAAGCGTGCCACGCGCAGTCCTTGTTGCGCTCTGTGCATTGCTGATCGCTGCGCTGTCGGGAGTCTGGCTTGTCAATGGTATCGAGCTTCGTGATGATTTTATTATCGCCGCTCATCGCGGCGCAGCCGGAAAGGCCCCCGAAAACACATTGGCATCCATTCGACAGGCCATCGAGGATGGCGCCGATTGGGTGGAAATCGATGTCCAGGAAACGGCCGATGGCGAAGTGGTGGTGATTCACGACAGCGACTTCATGAAGTTGGCCGGCGTCGATCTCAATGTCTGGAACGGCTACCTTGACGAGATCAAGGCCATTGACGTCGGTAGTTGGTTCGCTCCCGAGTTTTCCGCGGAACGTGTGCCCACCCTTGCGGAAGTTTTGGATGTTTCACGCAACAGGGTCAAGGTCGTCATCGAGCTCAAGTACTACGGGTACGATCAGCAACTGGAGCAACGGGTGATCGATGTGGTCGAACAAGCCGGCATGGTCTCCGAGGTTGCAATCATGTCACTCAACTACAGTGGCATCCGCAAGATCCGCGCCCTGCGGCCCGATTGGCAGGTCGGCCTGCTGTCCGCCACGGCAATCGGCGATTTGACCAGCGTCGATGCAGATTTTCTGGCGGTGAGTATGGGCATGGCGACACCCGGCTTTGTGCGCCGGGTACAAAACAGCGGTAAACAGCTGTTTGTCTGGACGGTCAACGATGCCGCCGCCATGTCCCGGATGATGTCGATGGGGGTCGACGGCATCATCACCGATGAGCCCGGAATGGCGCGCAAGATGGTAAAAGAACGATCGGAGCTGAAGCCGATTGAACGATTGCTGGTACACACCGCGGTGCTGTTCGATCAGCCCGTTCCGGCTCGCGGTTACCGTGACAACTCACCCTGAACAAACCGCTTGCCGCCGGCAATTCGCAATCAGTGCTGAGAATAGGGCAACGAAGATGGCGGATTTGCCTCCAGCCCGGCTTCGAGCTGGAAGGCATTTTGGCCTCGCTCTCGGATCAGAAAAGTGGCTGCCGCGCTTCGGCGCCCGGTATCGCAGTACACCATATGGGGCAATCACAGCAGTTGCATCCGGGCCGCGGTTCTGGTGACACTGCAGTTGATAGAACCTACTTCAACGACATCGGCCCAACCAATGCGCAAAATGAAAACACGCCGTCTTCTCAAACGCCTTAACCGGCTGATGGACCGTGCCGAACGCTTACTGCCTTCCCAGGCCACAGCACCGGATTGGAAGTCACCACGGCCTACCGCTGGCATCGGGAACGGGGATTGCAGACGGTGAGCCACCCCCATCGAATCCAGCTTGAGGATCTGCTCTGCATGGATCGCCAGAAGGCCAAAGTGGTTCGCAATACCCGCCAGTTTGTCGCGGGCCGGCCGGCTAACAACGTGCTCTTGTGGGGCTCAAGAGGAACGGGAAAATCGTCATTGGTGAAAGCCGTTTTCAACGCCTATCAAGCCGATGGACTAAGACTCATTGAGCTGGAAAAGCCCGACCTGATGGAGTTACCCGATCTTCTTGAGCTGCTCTACGACAGACCGGAACGCTTTTTACTCTACTGCGACGACCTGAGTTTCGACGCCAACGACGCCAGCTACACCGGCTTGAAGGCAATACTCGAGGGCACAGTGGCCGCACCCCCGGCAAACGTGCTCATCTATGCCACCTCCAACCGGAGGCACCTGGTGCCCGAGTATCTCGACGAAAACCGCCAGGCAAAGCCGGTGGATGGAGAGATCCACCAGGGCGAAGCCGTCGAAGAGAAGATTTCCCTGTCCGAGCGATTCGGCCTCTGGCTGTCTTTCTATCCCTTCAGGCAAGAAGAGTATCTTGAGATCGTGGCTCACTGGCTGGCTCGAATGGGATCGAAGAAAGCCATGGATGACGCCACCCGTACCGAGGCCCTGAGATGGGCCACTCAACGCGGTTCTCGAAGCGGCCGGGTCGCCCGTCAGTTTGCGGTGGACTGGCTAGGCCGTTGACGACAAACAAGCGTCAAGCCATTTTCGTACGACTTGCTGATTTAAGGTCCAACGAGGACGCCGCCAGCTACCGCATGCTGCTGAATGCCTACGCCAGCGACCCCATGGGGAGCAATTCATCGCTGACTGAGGACACGCTCGAACGGGTGGTTTGCGATCTTGCGGAACACCCCACCGCGAGAGTATTTATCGCTGAAACAGGTAATCAATTGGGCGGATTCGCCACCTGTTTTCTCGGCTACTCGACGTTTCGGGGATACCCGCTGATGAACGTGCACGATATCGCCGTTCTGGCGCCCTGGCGGGGACTGGGTGTGGGGCGCTCGATACTGAACGCCGTGGAAGCACAGGCTCGCAAGGAGGGCTGTTGCAAGCTCACCCTGGAGGTTCGCGAAGACAACCCGGCCGCCAGTGCACTCTATGAATCGGAAGGATTTCGCAGCGCCATTATTGACAAGCGACAGGTACGATATCTGTTTCTGGAAAAATCCCTCTGAGCAAAAAGCTTCTTTACCTGAACACTAAACAGTCGCTTTCTGCGCAGCCTGAGGTTTCGGGTTCAAGGCAAGGCCGACTTCGCTGCTCCCTTATTTTGAGCTGGGGCTGAACATGCTATCGCGCGACCAAAACCGGGTGCTTAACTCCACCAGTATCGCCAGCATCAATAGGACAGCCACCAGTACAGGTCCGAAGGGTTGGTCCATCGTCAACGCCAGCACGAAGGCGGCCAGGTATCCCAATGCGGCCAGCCCCGCGCTAAGCGCCAAGGTCGAGCGCCAGCTCGACGCCACCCGAAACGCCATCCATGGTGGCAGGAACACCAGCGCGAAGGCCCCCATCAGACCGACCGTCCCGACACCCACTCCCATGCCCAGCGCCACCAGCAGATCGAACCCGAGATGCCAGCGCCATGCCGGCAAGCGGTTGGCAATTTCGTTTCGCGGAAAGAATCGGGCACGTAACAGGCGCGGCATCAGCCAGGGCAGGCTCAATGCGCATGCCAGTGATAGTCCCAAGACAGCTGCAATCTGAGTTTTTCCAGCGAAATAGAGTTGCCCGTCCACCAACGCATGGC
>CAWGBV010000024.1:0-16317 GCA_963820915.1 uncultured Gammaproteobacteria bacterium
GGCGCTACCGTTCGACAGCCCCGAATGGGCCTGAAATTCACTCGCGTCGCTGTAAACACGCCCACTTTTTCTCCACAGTCGGCTCCACTCCCGCCATTCGGCACGACGAACCCCTGCCGCGGCGGTGTGAGCGCAGCATTTGAACTGAACCGTTGGTTTTCGGGCTCGTCAGTCGACGGCTCGGGACCAGTATCGGGGGAGCCGGGGGGGCGTCACTGGTGCCCTCCGCGGAACAGGACGGCAACCCGGGCCAAGCTCCCGGCGGCGGTGGCGGAGCCAGAGACAACGCGGGACAAAGCTTCAAGCAGACGGGGGGCGCGGGTGCCTCGGGCGAGGTCGTCCTCAGGTGGATTGACGCCCCGACGACATACACGGTCTTGGCCGTCGTCGGCAGCGGCACGGTGGATTGTGCCCCGGGAACGGTGGCGAGCGGGGGCGACAGCACCTGCCACGCCGTGCCCGCTCTGGGATGGCAGGTCAGCGACTGGGAAGGAGATTGCGCGTCGGCGGGCGCCAGTGAGTACTGCCATCTCACGAATATCCAGGAGGACCAGTCGTCGATGGTGAGCTTCCAACAGGCGGCAGCGGTGCCGGTGCTATCGGTTTGGGGGCTGGGTCTTTTGAGCCTTCTGCTGGTGGGTGCGGGCTGGGTACGCCGCAGGTAAGCGCAAGCCGGTCGAACAGCATCGACAGCCCCGCCGCCCGGCGGGGCTTTTTTTCTGTGTCTGGCAGGGGGCCTTCCAGCGGACGCTAGTCCCGTCGATGCGGATCGGATCGAACGAAGCCACCCGCCACCATCGAGTGGGAATGACTGGTACTCGCAAGCAATGACAGGCACTGGCTGGCATCAGAGCTGAGGCTTCAAGATCCCACAAAGCCATGGATGCGCCGGTCTGACAGCAGGCGGCTGCGGGAAAAGTGCGCGTGCGCACTGGCCTATGGGCTCGGAAGCCGGGTTGCCGGCCAGAGGATCGTCGCCGCTCAGATTGACGATCCCACGCTGGCGCCGACTAGGGTAAGGAGATAGTTCTGTCGGACGAGATGGCCCTAATAGGTCTGACCAGTTTGCGATCTCCCGGGGGTTCACGAGTGATCCCCTCGGAATCCATATCCAATACAACCTTAACTGGTGGTGTAAACGCCCTCTCGTCCTGCACCGGCCAGCCAGGAAACCGCAATTGCGGGGAACTGGCGTGGGGCGCTATTATTTGTGGCGAAATCGGCAACCAACGCCCGCTGAAGCCCACAAAATGGCGAATAACCCCCCGGCAGCGCACTCCGATCAACCGTGGCCCGCCACGCCGATCGTTTCATGAATAACACGTTCATTGATAGCAGACGTTGAGGAACAGCAAAATGAAGTCCAGATTTTGGCAGATGATTGCGCTGCTGGCAGGGGCGCTTTGGATGGGTCCCGCGCTGGCGGATTCGGCTCAAGCGCGCTGCGATATCTACCCGAAGGGCTCCGATCGGCTCGACAAGATGATCCCCTGCGTATTCAGTCAGCGCCAGGGGTACATCACGATTCGCCGTGACGATGGCGTCATCCACGAACTGGAACCGGTCGGCGACGCGCCGGGCAACTACCGCGACCGGGACGGGCATCCCGTCTACCGCCAGCGGGCTCGGTACCCAGGGGCAGATCTTCAGGTTCGAGGACATCAGCATCTTCCTGTATTGGGACACCTCGGCCCTGAACCCGTCCGACGAGGACAACCCCACGGCGCCCTTCTCGACGAAGGACTATGACGCCACCACCCTGCTGCGCTGCAGGGCGGCGGGCGATACCGAGTACGGCAACTGCCCGGCGGGCGTCGCGCGCATGGAGAACCGCCAGGCCTCTGTCACGGTTCAGAGCCAGCTCGGCGAGCGCTTCACGATCAATTTCATGACGGGCTACGTCAACGCCACCAACCACGAGGTCGAAGCCCGCCTGGAAGGCGACACCTGGATCGTGACGCTCGATAACGGGGAAATCTACGAGGTGCCGCTGGCCGCCATAGAAGGTGGTTGAGTCGATTCTCTGGGCAGCAGCGACCGACTCTCGCTGATTGCGGATGACGAATATACGATGCCAGGCGCGGCACTGTCGCCGGGCCATGCCCGCGCTGCTTCTTGCCATCGTCGCGATCGCGGGATGCGGCCCGGAGAGCCACGACTAAATCCCGGTAGCGGAAATCGCCCGCAACGGCTTTCTCAGCGACCCGGCAGCTTCGGCCGCCGCTCAGGTGTACACCGCAGGTTCGGGGTCGAGGCTTGCGTGAGTCAGGGAATCCGTCGCCACGTCGATCAGCTCGATGGCCAGTTCGATCCCCGGCTTCTGGTTGGCCACGGCCAGTCTCAGCGCGGTGGTAATGGCTAAGGCCTGCAAAACGTCAGTGTGATCCAGCCCGGGTTCCTCTGCCGCGATGAGTGCCAGGAACTCCTTGACCAGCCGCGATACCCGCTCTTCCGAGGTCACCCGGGGGTGCAGGCGGGAAGGTCTCTTCCGAAACGCCTCCTTTGAACGCATGTGCGCGGGACTGCTCTGGGGTCATCTGCGTCATCCTCTGGGTGAGTACCTCCACATTATTGTGCAATACGTGTACATACTATCCCCGTTTCTGCAATTGTCAATATGATGCGCCGGGCGCCCGCCCGTGGAACATAACGCGACAAATGCTACTGAATTCAATGTATAAATTCGCTTTTTCCTCTTATTCCCCGCGCCTTTGGCTCCCGTAGAGCCCCCGAAAAATTGCTGGACAGAACGCTTGATTTCGCGCGATCATATGCAATACTTGTACAACACCATCGTTTTTAAACCGGCAGGTGATAACAGAATGAATACCTGGAGCACCCTCATCGCAGCGATCGTCCTGATGACGACCCTGACCGCGCAGGCTCAGATAGAGACCGCGTCTTGTCCGCCGACTCTGGACGTGGAGAAACGCTTCCTTGCGGAGGATCGCGCCGTGAACCTGTGCGACGCGTACCGAGGTAACGTGGTGCTGGTGGTGAATACGGCGAGCAAGTGCGCATTCACCCCGCAGTACGACGGCCTCGAAGCCCTGTATCGCAAGCACAAGAAGGATGGCCTGGTGGTCCTCGGGTTTCCCAGCAACGACTTCCGCCAGGAATATACAGACGAGACGCAAATCCAGGCGTTCTGCCGGCTCACCTACAGCGTGGAATTTCCCATGTTCGAGGCCACATCGGTGAGAGAAGGAACCAGCGACCCGCTGTACCGCCAGCTGGCCGCCATCTCCGGGGAACACCCGCGCTGGAACTTTCACAAATACCTAATCGGTAGAGACGGCCGACTGGTGGCGAGCTTTCCCAGCCAGGTTGCGCCGGACGACCCCCGACTTGTCCGGGCGATCGAGCAACTGCTGGGGGAATCTTCCTAACCATACCGGCGCAGCAGCCGGAGATTGCCGGCCAGTCGCCTCCCGCCTCACTCACATGAGAATTTGAAATCCATGAACTACTCCAGCCTCGCGCCGCAAGAACACGCCAGAAACGTACTTGCCCAAACGGCCACGATCTCGATCAAAAACCTGCGGCTCCGCACTTTCATCGGATTCAATCCGGAGGAACGCGCCAAACAGCAGGACGTGGTGATCAACATCGAGATGCGCACACAGACCGCACCGGCGGCCTTCGACGATGAGGTGGAGCGGCGCTCAATTACAAATCGATCACGAAAGCCATCATCGACACGTCGAAGAAGGCCGATTTCTGTTGCTGGAGCGACTGGTCAAGGACCTGCTCGGCATCTGTTGCGCTGATCCGGCCGTGCTGCACGCCCAGGTGACCGTGGATAAGCCACACGCGCTGCGTTTCGCCGATTCTGTTTCGGTGACCCTGGCATACGACAGAACCCCAAGCCCATTCAAGAGCGAGAAACTCCATGGAACGAATACCAACGCCGTCCGCTTAGCAAAGCATCCTGAAATCAGCGCCGAGGCCGCGCTTGTCCGTGACACGCTGATCGAGCAAGGGCCTCGAAACGCCGATGATCGACACCGGGCTGAGCAGCGATCAGAAATACGATCGCATCAAGGTCGTCGATGACCGACGTCATGATACACGCTCGGCCTGGACCTCACCGACGACAGCCTCGCCGAGACGCCACACCGCATCGCGAAGATGTACGTGCGCGAGATCTTTTCCGGGCTGGATTACACCAAGTTCCCGAAACTCTCGCTGATCGAGAACAAGATGGGCGCCAACGAGATGGTCAAGATTCGCGAAATCGATCATGACCAGCACCTGCGAGCACCACTTCGTCACCATCGATGGTGCGCCAAGGTGGCCTACATCCCGAAGGACAAGATCATCGGCCTGTCGAAGATCAACCGCATCGTGCGTTTCTTCGGCCAGCGCCCGCAGGTCCAGGAGCGGCTGACGCGGCAGATCCTGGTCGCGCTGCAGACCCTGCTGGGCACCGAGGACGTGGCGGTCAGCATCGATGCCACCCATTACTGCGTGAAATCCCGCGGCGTGATGGATTCGAATTCGCAGACCAGCACCACGGCACTGGGCGGCTGCTTCATCGACAACATCCACACCCGGGCCGAGTTTCTGAACCCGTGACGACCGATCCACGTCTCATCACCGGTGTCGGCCGTCGCGCCGGGTTCCACATGGCCGAGACGTTTCTGAGCGTGGCATGCCGGTGATCGGCACCTATCGGACCCGACTACGACCGGCTGGAGGAAGCTCGAAGCGCTGGGCGCGGAACTGCATCGCTGCGATTTCAGCAGCGGCCAGGTGTCGATGGGCCCTGGTCGCGGCGATCACGGCCGGCCATGAACGACTTGCGCGGAATCATCCACAACGCCTCGGACTGGCTGAGTGACGACGGGACCCGTTACCGCCGAACGACGTCATCGAAGCAATGATGCGCGTCCACGCCGGCCGTGCCGTACGAGCTGAACCAGGCGTTGGCGCCCCTGCTGCTGGCCTGCAGGGACCCCACGCCGATATCATCCACATCGGCGACTACGTCAGTAGTCGCGGCAGCAATAAACACATCGCCTATGCGGCCAGCAAGGCGGCCCAGGACAACCTGACCCTGTCGTTTGCGGCCAAGCTGGCGCCCAAGGTCAAGGTGAACAGCGTGGCCCCGGCGCTGCTGCTGTTCAACGAAGGTGACGATGACCGCCTATCGGGAGAAGCGCAAAGGCGAAGAGCCTGATGCAACGCGAAGGCGGGCTCGAAGAGCTGCAAATGGCGGTCGACTATCTGTTCGACAGCCGCTACGTGACCGGTCGCATACTGCCGCTCGATGGTGGTCGGCACTTGCGATGACCCTGCAACTGCGGTCCCTTGTGTCGGCCAGGACCACGGCCACCGGGACCTGAAACAGGCCGAAGGATAACGACATGGGCGGCGACAAAAAAATACTTCAGTTCACCGCGGTCACATCGAGTGGCCGCGCTTTCGATATCGGCTTCCCCCTGCATGAGCACACCCGCTCCGACCAGGGGGTATCCGATCTGCTGACCGCACTGCTAGACAGCATTTCCGCATTCACCACGACCACCCATGCCATCAGTGACGGCGACATACTTCAGGCACTGGCGATGAGCCTGGCGGTTCGGGCACGCATGATCGATGAAACGGGGAGTACGAGCCGACAGTTGCTCCACGAACTGATAGATGTTGCCGCGGATGCCAGCCGCGACGCCCGAGTCCACCAGGCGGCAAGGGCCTGAACGCCGGACCGGGTGAAACTGTGCCGATTCCCGTTTTGACGAATCTGCTGACCGGATTCCGAGATCGGACAGTAGACGTGTGCCGGTAATCGCTTGGAGAAGCCATATGAGATTTCTACTTCTTGTCGGTATCGTGACGATCCTGGGGCCAGCCTTCGGCGCGTGGCAGGACGATCTCTCCCGGGTAATGCACGGAGGTGATCACGTACTGCTCGTTCGCCACGCCTACGCGCCGGGCACAGGGGATCCCGCCGGATTCCGCCCCGGTAACTGCGCAACCCAGCGCAATCTCAGTGACGAAGGGCGCGAACAAGCAAGGGCAATGGGCGACTGGTTGCGGGAAAGTGGCATAGGCCGTGCGCGTGTCTATTCGAGCGAGTGGTGCCGCTGCGTCGAGACCGCAGTGCTCATGGACCTGGGGCGGGTGACGCCGCTGGCAGCGCTGAACTCGTTTTTTCAGCGCCCCGAGGAACGCGAGCCCACAGTCGAGGCCCTCAAAGACTTCCTGGCCACCCAGCCGGCAAAAGCTGGTCCCCTCGTCCTTGTCACTCACCAGGTCACCATTACCGCATTGACGGGCGAGTTCATGGAATCCGGCAAGGGCGTTCTCGTCCGCCTGGACACGAACGGCGTCGTCACGGCCGTCCGGCCGGTCGATTTCGGCCACTAGACACGGGGTGCTCACTTCTAATCCCCTCGGAATCCGTATCCAATACAACCGTACTGGTGGTGTAAACGCCCTCTCGTCCTGCACCGGCCAGCCAGGAAACCGCAATTGCGGGGAACTGGCGTGGGCGCTATTATTTGTGGCGAAATCGGCAACCAACTCCCGCTGAAGCCCACAAAATGGCGAATAACCCCCCGGCAGCGCACTCCGATCAACCGTGGCCCGCCACGCCGATCGTTTCATGAATAACACGTTCATTGATAGCAGACGTTGAGGAACAGCAAAATGAAGTCCAGATTTTGGCAGATGATTGCGCTGCTGGCAGGGGCGCTTTGGATGGGTCCCGCGCTGGCGGATTCGGCTCAAGCGCGCTGCGATATCTACCCGAAGGGCTCCGATCGGCTCGACAAGATGATCCCCTGCGTATTCAGTCAGCGCCAGGGGTACATCACGATTCGCCGTGACGATGGCGTCATCCACGAACTGGAACCGGTCGGCGACGCGCCGGGCAACTACCGCGACCGGGACGGGCATCCCGTCTACCGCCAGAGCGGGCTCGGTACCCAGGGGCAGATCTTCAGGTTCGAGGACATCAGCATCTTCCTGTATTGGGACACCTCGGCCCTGAACCCGTCCGACGAGGACAACCCCACGGCGCCCTTCTCGACGAAGGACTATGACGCCACCACCCTGCTGCGCTGCAGGGCGGCGGGCGATACCGAGTACGGCAACTGCCCGGCGGGCGTCGCGCGCATGGAGAACCGCCAGGCCTCTGTCACGGTTCAGAGCCAGCTCGGCGAGCGCTTCACGATCAATTTCATGACGGGCTACGTCAACGCCACCAACCACGAGGTCGAAGCCCGCCTGGAAGGCGACACCTGGATCGTGACGCTCGATAACGGGGAGATCTACCAGGTGCCGCTGGCCGCCATAGAAGGCGGTTGAGTCGATTCTCTGGGCAGCAGCTACCGACTCTCGCTGATTGCGGATGGCGAATACCCGATGCCAGGCGCGGTACTGTCGCCGGGCCGTGCCTGCGCTGCTTTTTGCCATCGTCGCGATCGCGGGATGCGGCCCGGAGAGCCACGGCTACATCCCGGTGGCGGAGATCGCGCGCAACGGTTTTCTTCGCGACCCGGCAGCTTCGGCCGCCGCTCAGGGGCGGGAGATCAAACTGTCGGGCTACGTCGACCACGGCAACCTCTACGGCGACACCACTGCCAGGCGGATTCTCGGGGAGTGGTGGAGCGGCGAGAGCCGGGAGGTCGGCAGCTGGCGCTTCAACCTGAAGGCCGCGCCTGACGATGCGGTGGGGCATTCGTTTGCCGTGTTCGTTGTCAACGATCCCGGCCGACAGGACCTCCTGCAGCGGTTTGCAGCAGACGCCGAGGCGCAGAGATCCACGCGGGTTTTCGTGCGCGGCCGGCTGTTCCGGTACGAGGCGCCAATGCAGGCCCGCAAGCTGACCGGCCTGTACCTGGAAGTGGCCTCGTCCGATGACATCCGGCTCCAGCCCCCCGGGGAGGGCATTCAGATGGATCGCGACAACCGGTGATGCTCCAGGCGTCTATGGTTCCACAGCGGAGGTAACCGATGCGCGTCAATACCCCCGCCGTTATCGCTGCTGGATTTTTCGTCGCATGGATAGCCATCCTCTACGCGGGAGCCGACCATCCACCGCCGATCGGGTTCCTCTGGCTGGTCCCTTTCGTGTTCTCGTGCGCGGTCGCGGTTTATCTTCGTTTTCCCGTCTACCAGTCCTGGTCGGGTTCGGGCAGACCCGGCCGGACGATCAAGGTGCTCATCGAGGGTATCGTTGCCGGCATTGTCGTCGCACTCACCGCGCTGCTTATCCGTTCCGCGGTCGGACCGGAGATTTTTCCCGAGCGTATCGGCGACGTCCTGACTTGGCTTGCTGTACTAGCGACCCTGGGCGCCGCAAACGCGATCACGGTCTATTCGGTCGCCGCCGTTCTCTCCGGAAGGCCGAAGTGAACGCAAGGGTCTCTTGGCCGGGCGCAAACAGGCCCGGAGGCCGCAAGGTCAACGAGGGGACGGCGCGCCATCGAAACAATGGGTAGTGCGGTCGAAGCGGGTGCGAGCATTTCGGCCCGGTGCGATGCGCGATCCGCATCCGCGAATCGGAGCTTGCTGGAACAAAGGCTGACGTCATCTTCGACGCCGTCCTTCAACACAATCGTCACAAGGCCCGGATCGTCCCGCCGAGGCATTGGCGTCGGCCAGGCTGCGGCAACGCCGACCGGTGTTCCCCTGGCGGCGGGATCACCAACGCGCCCCAGAACGATGAAGGGAGGCCAAATGGCCTCCCTTCTCTGCTGTCGATCAAAGCCGGACAGATTTGGACGGGTCGCCTACTGCTGCTTGCGGCGCATCCGCCGCGCACCCAGCAAACCGAGACCCAGCCCGGAAAACAACAGTCCGAAGAGCGTCATTGCCGGAACGGGAAGGGCGGCCAAGGTGACCGTGACATCGGTTTCGTCCTGGCTGGTGTTGAAGTTTTCATCCCCAAAGTAGTAAGCGAGGACAGTGGGCATACCCTCGTGGCTGGGGGTGTATGTCACAGCGCAGGTCAGCGTCCCCGCTGACGTGTCTTGTGCACAAGGGCCTGCGGAAACAAAATCACCAAAATCGGTTGCCCCCCAGCCCACGCCCGGGCTTTCGCTCGGGGTATTGCCGCCCGAGGCACGGGTGACAACCGCGGTGCAGGAACTGCTCTCCCCGAGGGTTACCGGACTGTCACAGGTCACTGACGTGGTGGTGTTCACTTTCATGGTATCAAGGGGCGTATACGTGACCGTGATTGTCACGTGATCGACGCGGGCCGTCCTGGCGTCTCCCGTCGCGTTGTACTTTGCCTGAATGGCGACACCAAAATTTCCATTGATGAGCTCGGGAGTCCAGACCGCATTCCAAAGATCGGCGGGGCCGCCATAAGTCGCATCCGCATCGGAGGCCGGCCAGGCAGTGGCCGTGGCCTTGTTTTGCGTGTTGGCGACGCCGTCCCTGACCAGGGCGACGAATTCATCGCTGATAAAGCCAGCGTCGGCGGAGCATCCACTGCCTACCGCACACACGAAGCTCCTGTCGATGAACACCTCGATTCCGTTAATCGTCGCGCCTGTGGGAATGGCGAAATTGAACCCGCGAACCAGAAGCGTTTGGGTGGGAATAACTCCCCCTACTCCGGCTTGTTGTAGGGTGGCGGTTGCGTACTGCCCGTCATCACTTAAGACGTTGGTCGGATTGTTCCACGCAACATCTGGGCCATCGACATTTTCGCTTGTGGCAGTAGATGGGTTGTTGGGCCCTTGCGAATCTGCCATAACAGGCGACACGGACATCCCACCTGCAAGCAGCAGCAACACGACTGCCATTGTCCGGTTCGTTCTTCTCATTTTCTTCACGATCGATATTCTCCCGAAAAACAGTTTCAAGGCCGCTGACGTGACTTACGATAATCACCCCAACCCCCTGGCGTATAAATCGGATCGCCCGCAGCCAGGTCCGTGGCGAAGCGCGCGTGACTTTGAAAAGGTGCCATAGCCGGACCAATCCGACCTGCACAAGGGACGCGCGCATACTAACACGGATCGTGATCAGTACATGCCCGAATATCACCTGCATCCGCCGCTCGCGACACCGGCCCGGCTTCGACCGGTTGGCAGCTATAAAGAATCCCGCGCAGTCTTGCCCTGTTCGACTTTACGAATCTGTTAAAACCTCTGCAAGCTCAAGGAAAATCTGACATGGGAAACAGGCTATTCTCCGCTCGTCATTACATATATATGACGCTTGGTTTCTTTAATTAGTCGGGTCGGGGTATGCCGCGCCGTACGATCAGGATAATCCTCGTCACTTAAGAGTCGTGGAATCCTCAAATTCGTTTACCATTCACCCGTTAGCGATTTCGTTCGCGCCCGGTTTCACAAGAGAGGCATCAAATATGAATCGAATCTCGAAGTTTCTTGCGGCATCCGCTGCGATGGCGGCAATCGGTGCGTCCGGCCCCGTCATTTCCGGCGAGCAGGAGGCCATCGACGGCTGCATAAACCAGATGCGTAGCGTTGGCGGACCGGACGCCAGAAGCGGTGGCAAAGTCCTGAGTTCCGATTACTCAGAAGCCTCCACGCTGGTCATGCTGCGCGACGCCGGGGGCACTGTATGGCGCTGTCGGGCCTTTTCCGACGGCACGGTCGACGAGCTCAGTGTGAGCGAGGCGGCCGATGACGGCGACGGCGCGATGGCGGGTGCGCACGGCCACCACTCGGGCGGGGAACCCGAAACATCGACCGAACGCGTGCGCTTCGGCGCGGGAACTTCGGGTACGGAACTGACGGCAAAGCTGACGCCGGGCAGCTCCACTCGATACGTTCTCCATGCGAAGAACCGCCAGAATCTCTATGTCCGCGTCGCGCCAAGGGGACCAGGCATCTATTACCAGATTTTCAATCCCGACGGCTCGTTCCTGCTCGATCAGATGACGCCTGACAAGGAGTACAGGGGCGAGCTCTGGCAGTCGGGGGACCATGTAATCGAAGTGATGAACCGGGGCAATGGCACGACCCCCTACAACCTGATCATCGGGATCGATTGATGCCTCGAACCGGAATGAAACAGGGGACTGAAGGAAACGGCGCCGGCAAGCCATCCCCCACCTACAAATACACGTAAACTTAAGACTAAGGAGACCGCAATAATGAACCGCATTATCAAACTGTCCGCAATTGCCCTGGCAACCGCTGCGCTGGCCGGATGCGGGGGAAACCCTGACCGTCCTGCGAACGGCGGAGGATCTTCTTCTGCGATGCCCGACAAGGCCGAGCAAGCCTGCCTCAGAGACGTGACACGAACGACGAACAATCCAGATGTCGTCTTACTCGGTTCCAGTTTCTCCCAGGCCGGAACCGAAGTCATCGTCGGCGTTGGTCCGCAGCGCGCCCGCTGGCGCTGTATCGGCTACAGCGACGGTACGACGGGTGGCATCATGTCGCTCACTGACGAAGGGCGGCTTTAAGGAAGCACCGCGCGCCGGGCGCTTGATGCCCGGCCGCAGCCATGATGCTCACCGGGAGAAGCCTCTGCTGACGGTGCACGCCATCGGCGGATTTTCATCCTGAAACGGTCCGTATGATCAACCGTCCCGGTGAAAAACCTGAAACAGGAGCAATTGCGACCCATGAAACTCTTTTCCACGCGTAACATCGCCCTCCCCGTCCTGGCACTTACGCTCGTCGCGTGCGGCGGCGAAACCTCCGTCAAACCGGGTAACCTTGGCCCCATGGAATACGATGCCAGCGGAACCATGAAATGTTCGGCCGGCGCGCCGAGTTATGACCAGGCCTGCGGCTGGCGGGTGATCCGCAAGTCGAACGGCGATGCGGAAATCTGGATTTCGAACATCGCGGTGAAGGACAAGCCCGCCTATCGTGTGCTGGAGTTTTCGCGCGGCGAGTTCACGGATCGCGACGGCGCCCGGCTGCAGGTTTCGAAAGACAGAGACACCTGGTCGGTATCGGTCGCGGATAAAGAGTTCTACCGCTTTGCTGACGCGCTGATCACCGGCGGCTAAGATCCGTTCCCGGTCAGCACGATCTGGACAGAACCTGTTGATGGAATAAGAGGATGTTTCCGGTCTATCCACCATGAACCCTGGACGGGAAGCGCGGTGGCCATGCTCAAGGGATAGGGCCAGCCACCTACTGATTGAAGCAAACGAGAAACCCTGCGCCAGGATATGGCGCGGGGTTTCTTTTTGGCTTTGTCCCCGTTAAGTGCTGGCGGACATCATTCCAGTTCCCCTTCGACGCGGCCAAGCACCGCACGGCAAAACCGGGAGAAGCGAGAACTGTTTGAGCGATGAGGGATCGCGAGTTCCGCGCAGCGCCGGTTCTGGCCGAGGAGCACAGGGCATCCGCAGCGTAGCGGCGGACAAGCCGCAGCGGTGCATTTCTTTGGCCTGCCTCTCTTTGGGCACGCAAAGAAAGGCAGGGTGCGCGCCCGTCGTCATCAGTCAGGAAGGAGGCGGGTTATCCTGATCCTTTCCTGCCGCAGCCTGGTTGATCCGTTTCAGCGGCAGACTCAGCAGCCAGGAGATGATGCCGATGGAGATAGAGGCGAGCAGTGCGCCGGCAAAGCCGTCCGTGCTCAGCCCCGGGAGGGCCCGGCCGCAAATCAACAGCACCACAGCGCCCAGCAGTACGTTGATGACAAAGCGCACGGCCTGATTGCCAGGCCTGATCTCGCGCAGGCTGATCAGCCAGGTGATGAAACCGCCGATCACCGCAATCGCGGCACCGGCAATGAAGGCGGAGCCAGGGCCATCAACCGCCAACCCCAGGCCCAGTTGGCCGACAATCCAGATCAGAATAGCGGAGATTACCGCCGTGAAAATGACCGCAATGATGATTGCGGTGAAGCTCTGGTTTGTCTGTCCATTGATAACCTCAACCTGTTGTGTTGAGAGAACGCCAGAATGCGTTCCTGATCCTTTACGGGCAGGGCTTTTGCCGGCCAGGGGGCCTTTAAGGCTTGGGACAGATGGAGCGCTGTTCCGCCTCGCTGATCTTCAGCGCCGGGTCCCGCTTGAAGTGCTTGAATTTTCCCGAAATCCACTTGTCGCAGCCACCGCTGCAAGGCGCGTTGTTACGAGATTCGTTCCAGTATTTTTTTGCCTGCTGCTCAGACCAGCCGCAAAACTGAACCAGCGCCATCGCGGAAACGGCGCCGGACGAGTGCACGCCCCACATGCAATGGACCAGGATGGGACCCTTGTCGGGGTCCTTGATGACCGAGTGGATTTCTTGCATCAGGGCACGTGTGTTGCTCGAGCTGCCCTTTTCGTACGCCAGGGTGTTGGCGCCGCAAGAGGTCGAGCCGTAGGTCGTTTTCGTGCCGAAATCGATATAGCGGGCGTCCGAAAAACCTGCCCTGCAAAGGGCGTCACGCTGTTCGCCCGAAAGTCCTGAGCGGTCCTTGTCGCCGCCCCGGAAGCCCGCGCGGTACAGCACGCCACTGAGGACGGGTCTCACGAAAGCCATGCCGTTCAGGCCACCGCTTCCTCCGGCAAGCATCTCCGACCGGGTTGGTCCACCATCGCGAGCCGTCAATGTCGCCTCATCAGCCGTGACGTCGAGACCCATAAAGATCAGGAAAACAAGCAATGGCAGGCCAGACTTTTTTTTCACGCTCGCTGGCGTCGAGAAAACTTTGAGCGGCATGATGTCACCTCCATACATTAAAAAAACGAATTCCCAGTCCGCGGGGCGGGCAATCCCGGTCGATTGCGGGGCCCGCCCGCGGTCAGTTCAGTGCTGTACGCGGGCCCACGCGCGGAACCCGCCCATTATCACGACCGCAATTTCAATCCTTTTCTTGCATGTCCTTGCCGGCCTTTTCGAGTGCCTCGCCCATTTCCTTCTTTTTCTCATCGGCGTAGGACGCCGCCTTTTTCATCGATTCGTCAATCTGCTTGCCCGCCGCCTCCGCCGGGCCCTCTTCCTGCTTGGTGCAGCCGATCAGGGCAGCCATGGTCAGTGCGGTCAGCATTAAAATGATTTTTTTCATTAAATAATCCTCATTAATTAATAATTTAATTGAATTTTTTATTACGATTCGCGCTATTCAACGCCAGCCGCATTCCGCGTCGGGGCCGCCCCTGCGCGGGGATCAGCGGGCCTCCCCGGTGTCACCTGTCAGCCACCAGGGCGTCTCGAATGCCTGGGCCTCTTCATCACTTCCCTCGGGGTAGAAGGAGTGGATCGAATCGGTCTTGTAATAGCGCCAGAAGCCCGGCTCGAGCGACGCGTCGAGGATGCGGAAGTCACCCCGCTTTTGCGCCTCCTCGAGGAACTGGCGATAAGCGTCCAGCGGCTCCGGTCCGCCCTGCTGGAAGATAACGCGACCCCCATACTGGCGATACAGCGCCTGGTTGATCTTCCACTGCAGGATGAACGCCGAGGCTACCTGCTCCCTGGCCGCCCGTTCTTCCCGAAGTTCCTCGTCGCTGTCACTTCCCCCGCCCAGGCTGGCGAGCAGCTCGTTCAGCATGTCGAGTTCAGAGGTGAGCGCCTTGCGCTGCTCATCGTCCAGGCTGCCGGATGCCAGTTGCCGCTCGATCTCCTCGCGGCGGTCCTTGCGCTTTCTGTGGTCCTGCTCCTTCGCGCGGTTCATGGTCTCGACATAGGCATCGATCTCTTCCTGTTCGACCTGGATCTGGTCACCCGCCGCGTACTTGTCCGTCAGCGCGCCGAGGATCACGTACTTCATTTCCTCCGGGTCAGTGGTGCGGACCCGGGTACCGAGCACCTCGGCCACGAGGGGCGCGTCCGGTTGCCCGTAAACATCCTGATCCTGCCCACCCGCGGCGGGTACGAGGCTGTCACCGCCGCCTCCCCCGTCCAGCGACGACGCGTCCCAGTAGACATAAACCGACTCGCGGGTTGTGCGGAATATCAGGCCGTCATCACCAAGACCCCGGTTACGATAAACGGCCGCGCCGGATTCATCGACATAGTTGCCCGGCTGGTCGCCGGCAGGCACGAACGCATAACTCACCCCGTCGCTGCGATCGATGTAGACGTTGCCCTGGAACTGGGAAAAGGTGCAGGCCAGCGAAGCAGTAGCGCGATCTTCCCCCTTGGGGTGGATGTCACACCGGGAATCGACACTGTCTGCTTCTGCCGCAAGGGGCACCGAAAGGGCCGCAGCAACCGCCAATGCACAGGATATCGCTGCTACTCGCATGGGAACCTCCATTTCGAAATCTCAAACCCGACAGGCCTCGGTCGCCGGGGCCGTACTAAGCGTGGTCCGCACATCCGCTGACTTGCCGGACTATTGTCAGTAGAGATGATAATGGCTGTCCATCACGCGGCCATGCCGATCGAAATGGCACTTGTACGTCGCTTGATGCGCATGCCTGCCTTCGTACTTCACCTTGGCATCGCCGACGAGGTTGTTTCCCTCGATGCGCGCGCTCTGGATTTTGACTCGCGCCGTGTAGTCGTGTTCATCGCGGATACGGTACTGCAACGTATCGTGGCAGTCGTCCTCCAGAACCGACTGGTTCACCTGGAGTTTCGAGGAACTGCCGGTGTCGCCGTCCTGTGACGCTGCCAGAGCCGCCACGATGGCCAGACCCGCCCCAACCGCCAGCGCGGTCCCGAGATCGCTGTCGTCACTATCGCCATGATCCCGGTGGCGGTCATGAGGCCCGTCGTAAGCGTAGGACTTGACGTGCCCGTTCTTGATTTTGCAGTTGAACGGATACTTGTGGTTGTCGACTTTCGCCTGGCCGTGAATCTTGTAATTGTGGTTGCCCACTTGCTCGCCCCAGACCTGTCGAAGATTATTCAGGCCATAGGTGTCCGTTATCTTATCCTTGCACAGTTGCTTGGCACGATCTTCCTCAGAGGCCATCGCTGCGCCTGGTATGAACAGGCACAGTGAAAAAGCGGCAGCCGCCACCGAAATTACTGACTTATCCATATCTACTCTCCGCTCTTACGATTCAGCCTGGGTTTGCGCCGGAACGCTCGTCCCCCGACACCTCCTGCGGCACCTCCACATGCGGTGACCGCCGAACAGAATGCCCGCCATGATCAGAATCTTCAGTGCCTGACCAAAAGACAGCTGCTTGAAGCCAAATACGTCCGGCATGGTGCTGTTCCAAAGCCAGCGGAAGATGACGACGAAGATCGCGATCAGAACGAGCGCGATAACGATTCCTGCAATGGCCCCTAGTGCCTGACCTTCCATAATTAAATTCCTCTTGGATCGTCTGCTTGTTGATTCCGGTTCCCGCCTTGCGGTCCATCACCGTAACGCGATGAGGCGCCAGATTAGCGCGACCAGACCTAGCTAACCCCGGTAATGCTTATGGGTATTTCAGATGCGGGATTTCGCGCACCGGTGTCGGGCACCTAGCTC
>CAWGBV010000025.1:0-16873 GCA_963820915.1 uncultured Gammaproteobacteria bacterium
AATCTCCGCCCATGGGTTTTGAGGCGAATCACCGGCAGGATATGGTCGATAGTTTGCCTTTATTGATCATCGAGTCGCTTGCAACCCGGGCGGTGATCTTTCTCGGCGAGTGGGCGGACAGCATCTGCGCCGTGGGTGTTCGTTCCTTGATCATCAACCGGGGCCGGTCACTGTCCGCCGAGAATGCCGTTTGATCGACGGCCAGCCGGCCGGTTAGACAGTTCAGTCAGTGTGCGCAATCGTCAACAGTTGAGGATTCCGCAACTCTTAGGTTTAGCGTGAGAATTTAACGAAGCAAAATATGGTGCCGAGGGCGAGACTCGAACTCGCACGAGATTGCTCTCACAAGCACCTGAAGCTTGCGTGTCTACCAATTCCACCACCTCGGCAGGCGGGGTTCGACGTCACTGTCGAGCGCGCGAACTCTACAGCGACAGATGCCCGGTTGTCAACGTACAATAGAGGATTAGATGCTTGCAGGACGATGTGACCTGCAGCGTAAGGAAACCTTCAGGCGGTGTTTTTTGAGTAAAAATAAAAGTCGCGACCGGCGCGGCCATAAAGACCCACACAGCGCTCGCGAAGCGCGTCGATACTCCAACCCCATCCCCAGTCGAGAGTTCATCATGGAACTCATGGGGCGTGAGGCCCGGCCCCTCAAATTTCAGGAAGTGGCCTTTCTGCTCGAATTGGAGTCTGACGATGCCCTCGAAGCGCTCCGTCGCCGACTCGGCGCCATGGAGCGTGACGGCCAGGTCATCCGCAACCGCCGTGACGGCTTTTGCCTGGTCAACAAACAGGACCTGGTGGCCGGGCGGGTGATCGGCCATGCGGACGGCTTTGGCTTTCTTGTCCCGGACGAAGGGGGAGAGGACTTGTTTCTGCCCCCGACGCAGATGCGGGTGCTGATGCACGCGGATCGGGCCGTGGTGCAGGTGGCGGGAATTGACCATCGCGGTCGGCGCGAAGGCGCCCTGGTGGAGATTCTCGAGCGCAACAATCACCAGATCGTGGGCCGATTCCTGGAAGAGGCCGGGGTCGGCGTACTCGTACCGGACAACAAGCGGCTCACCCAGGAAATACTCATCCTGGCTGACCATCGTGGCGATGCCAGCCATGGACAGATGGTGGTGGCGGAGATTGCTGACTACCCGACCCGGCGGCGACCCGCCATGGCGCGGGTGGTGGAGATTCTCGGTGAACACCGGGCGGCGGGCATGGAAACGGATGTGGCCATCCGCACCCATGAAATTCCGGTGGACTGGCCTGAAGAGGTGACCGCTGAGGTGGCCGGACTCTCCCCGGAGGTCCCCGAGGCCGCGAAACAGGGGCGCCAGGACCTGCGCAAGCTGCCGCTGGTGACCATCGACGGCGAGGATGCACGGGATTTTGACGATGCCGTCTACTGCCAGCGAACCGCCAAGGGCTGGAAGCTCATCGTCGCCATCGCCGATGTGTCCAGCTATGTGCAGCCCGGAACCGCCCTGGACAGCGAAGCCCAATCTCGCGGCAACTCGGTTTACTTTCCCGATCGGGTCATCCCGATGTTGCCGGAGGTCCTGTCAAACGGCCTTTGCTCGCTGAACCCCCAGGTGGACCGACTCTGCATGGCGGCAGAATTGTTCATCGATGCAGACGGGCAGCTGATCCGCTCGAAATTCTTCGAGGCCGTCATGCACTCCCATGCCCGTCTCACCTATAACAAGGTGGCCGCCATGCTGGTGGACGGCGACGAAGCATTGCGTCGCCAGTACAAGCCGGTATTGCCCGTTCTCAATGAATTGTATGCGCTGTACGAGGTTCTGCTGGCCTCGCGCGCCCAGCGGGGCGCGATCGATTTCGATACGGTGGAAACACGCATTGTCTTTGGCGACGACGGCAAAATCGCCGATATCGTGCCGGTTGTCCGCAACGACGCCCACCGCATTATCGAGGAGTGCATGTTGTCCGCCAATGTGGCCGCTGCGCGATTCCTGCAACGAAAAAAGATCCCGGCGCTGTATCGCATCCACGAGGGGCCCACCACAGAGAAGCTCAGCAATCTGCGCGAGTTTCTGGGTGAGCTTGGACTCAGTCTCGGAGGCGGGGAAAAACCCGGGGCGAGCCACTATGCAAGATTATTGGAGAGTGTAAAGGACCGGCCCGATTGGGATCTGATACAAACCGTGATGCTGCGGTCTCTCTCGCAGGCCGTCTACAGCACGGAAAATGTCGGGCACTTCGGTCTTTCGTATCCGGCCTATGCCCATTTCACCTCGCCGATTCGCCGCTATCCGGACCTGCTGGTGCATCGGGCCATCCGCCATGCGCTGGCCGGGGGCAAGGCGGACACCCTGGACTATTCCGGCGCCGAACTGGCGGGGCTCGGCGAGCATTGTTCGACGACTGAACGGCGTGCCGATGACGCGACCCGTGATGCGCTGGACACCCTTAAATGCGAGTACATGCTGGACAAGGTCGGTGAGACCTTTGCAGGCATCGTCTCCGGCGTCACCGGCTTTGGCATCTTCGTACAGCTAAAAGACGTCTATGTGGACGGCCTGGTGCACATCACCGCGCTGGACCGGGATTATTATCACTTTGATCCCGTGGGCCACCGGCTGGTGGGCGAGCGTACCGGGGGAACCTACCGTCTCGGTGATGCCTTGGACGTGGTGGTGGCGGCGGTCAATCTCGACGAACGCAAGATCGATTTTGTGCTGGCCGGATCTGGCGCAGGCGATGATGGGGCGGCCCCCAAACGCCGCAGCCGCAAATCAAAATCGGGCAAGCGACGGCGCAAGTGACGCGAGACCAGCATCAGAAAGGTAGCCATATTGTCAGCGGCCTGCACAGTGCTCGTGCGGCACTGAAACACGGCGCCGATGCCATCGGCGAGGTCTGGGTCGACAGCCGTCGGCGGGACCGGCGGTTGAACGAGTTGCTGGCGGAGTTGAAAGGACTCGGAATCCCATACCAGGACGCGGATCGGGAAACCCTGGATCGACTCTGCGAAGGCGCCAATCATCAAGGCATTGCACTGAGAGCGAAAACACCCACGGCCCGCGATGAGGCGGCTTTGTGGCGATTGCTCGACGATCTGCAGGCACCACCCTGGCTGCTGGTGCTGGATGGCGTGCAGGATCCTCACAACCTCGGTGCCTGTCTGCGAACAGCGGACGCGGCCGGCGTGGACGCCGTTATCGCACCGAGAGACCGCAGTGTCGGCTTGACCCCGGTGGCGGTGAAGGTGGCAAGCGGCGCCGCCGAGCATGTTCCCTTCTTTCAGGTGACGAATCTGGCCAGAGTGCTGCGCCGATTGGCCGACGATTACCGTGTTTGGCGGGTCGGCACCGATGGTACGGCCAAGGTGAGCCTGTTCAAGGCCGAGCTTTCCGGCGCTCTGGCCATCGTTCTCGGCAATGAAGGGGAGGGGATGCGGCGTCTGACGCGGCAAAACTGCGATCAGCTTGTCAGTATTCCGCTGGTGGGCTCGGTGGAGAGCCTCAATGTGTCGGTAGCCGCGGGAATATGCCTGTTCGAGTCCTTCCGCCAGCGCGCTGTCTGATCCTTCCCGCGCCTGGGCTTGGTTGCTAATCCCTTATATGGCGCGTATTATCCGCCGGCTTATCCGCCCACAAGGGCGGTGCTCCTTGCTTCACCGCGAAATTGCGGGAGGCTGAACTGATCCGAAAGGAGAAATCATGAGACATTACGAAATCGTATTTCTGGTCCATCCCGACCAGAGTGAGCAAGTGCCGGCCATGATCGAACGCTATCGCGGCACGATCGAAAGCCAGAACGGCACGATTCATCGCCTGGAAGATTGGGGCCGTCGCCAGCTGGCGTACCCGATCACCAAGGTTCACAAGGCACATTATGTGCTGATGAACATCGAATGCGACGGTGAGACCCTCAAGGAACTCGAAAGTGCGTTCCGTTTCAACGACGCGGTTCTGCGTCACCTGACCATCAAGAGCAAAGAGGCCGTTACCAGCCCTTCGCCGTTGGTGAAGCCGGACGACCGCGAAGAGAGCACTGAAAGGACCGAGCGAAGCGAACGGCCTGAACGGACCGAGCGGCCTGAGCGAGCTGAAAAGCCTGAAAGTTCAGAGCCCACTGCCTGAGTCTCCGCACTAATTCCTATACGAGGTTTTCACCATGTCCCGCTATTTCCGTCGTAAAAAGTATTGCCGATTCACCGCAGAGGGCATCACCGAGATCGATTACAAGGATCTCGCCCTGCTGAAACAGTACGTCACAGAAACCGGCAAGATCGTACCGAGCCGCATTACCGGCACCAACGCGAAGTACCAGCGTCAGCTGGCCGCCGCCGTCAAGCGTGCAAGGTTCCTGGCCCTGTTGCCTTTTAGCGACAGCCATTGAGTTCTGTGATTGGGGAGATCTGAAGATGGATGTAATTTTGCTGGAAAAGATCGCCAATCTGGGCGAACTGGGCGAGAAAGTCGCCGTCAAGCCAGGCTATGGCCGTAATTATCTGATTCCCGCCGGGCTTGCGGTGCCGGCCACCAAGCGCAACCTGGAGGCCTTCGAGGCCCGCCGCGCCGAGTTGGAAAAGCTCGCCGCCGAAAAGCTCACCGCCGCCGAGGCCCGCAAGGCCCAGTTGGATGCGATCAGCATCACCGTTGCCCGCAAGGCAGGGGAAGAGGGCAAGCTGTTCGGCTCTGTCGGTACCGCCGATATCGCCGAGGCCATTACCGCTGCCGGGACCGAAGTCGCCAAACACGAAGTGCGCCTTCCGGAAGGGGCGTTGAGGGTTGCCGGTGACTACGAAGTGGCCATTCATCTCCATTCGGATGTGGATACCACGGTCAGATTGAGCATCGTGCCTGAAGCCTGATCGCGCTTCGTTCGCCACAGTCAAGACATTCGGGGATGTCCCATGGGGGCATCCCCGTTTTCGTTGTATGATCGGGTCGATCCCTGTTCAGACCTAACCACATCAGGACGCAATGGCCGACATAAAATCCTTGACCAGCGGTTCTGATCCGCAAATGGATGCCTTGCGCGTTCCACCGCACTCGGTGCAGGCGGAGCAATCGGTTCTGGGTGGTTTAATGCTCGACAACGAAGCATGGGACCAGGTGGCTGATCGCGTCGGACCCGAGGATTTCTACCGACGCGAACACCGGGCCATTTTCGAGGCTGTTGCTGAACTCGCCCAGGAGGGGAAACCCTTTGACGTGGTGACCCTGGCAGAAGAGCTTGAGCGCCATAAGGGTCTCGATGGCATCGGTGGCATGTCCTATTTGGGCGCCTTGGCCAAGGACACTCCCAGTGCGGCGAATATTCAGGCCTATGCCGATATCGTTCGCGAGCACTCGGTGGTGCGCCAGTTGATTCGGGTAGGGACCGAAATCGCGGACAGCGGCTTTCGGCCCGAAGGCCGTCAAAGCGCGGAACTGCTCGATGTTGCCGAACGCAAGGTCTTCGATATTGCCGAGCAGCGAAGTCGGGGCGGCGATGGCTTTCAGCCGGCGAAAAAACTGGTGACCAAGGCGCTGGATCGCATCGAGACGCTGTTTCAACAGGAGGACGCCATCACCGGCGTGTCCACCGGCTTTGCCGACTTCGACGAGATGACTTCCGGGCTTCAGCCTTCGGACCTGGTGATCGTCGCGGGTCGACCCTCCATGGGTAAGACCACCTTCGCCATGAACATTGCCGAAAATGTTGCCCTCAAAACGCGCAAACCGGTGGCGGTGTTCAGTATGGAGATGCCGGGCGAGCAGTTGGCGATGCGCATGATGGCCTCTCTGGGCCGGGTCGACCAACAGCGGGTTCGCACCGGCAAATTGCTGGAAGACGAGTGGCCGCGTCTCACATCGGCCGTCAGCCTGCTGGCCGAGGCACCACTCTATGTCGACGATACCCCGTCCTTGAGCCCGACTGAGCTTCGCGCGCGCGCGCGGCGCCTGAGTCGTGAGTGCAAATCGAAACTGGGCCTCATCGTGCTCGACTATCTTCAGCTGATGCAGGCCCCCGGAATGGGTGAGAACCGAACCACCGAGATTTCGGCCATATCCAGGTCTCTAAAGTCACTGGCGAAGGAACTGGATGTACCGGTGGTGGCCCTTTCTCAGCTCAATCGAAATCTGGAGCAGCGGCCCAACAAGCGTCCCGTCATGTCGGATCTTCGTGAATCGGGCAGTATCGAGCAGGACGCCGACGTGGTGGTGTTCATCTACCGCGACGAAGTCTACAACCCCGATGTGCCCGAGGAAGACAAGGGAAAGGCGGAGATTATCATTGGCAAGCAGCGTAATGGTCCCATTGGAACCTGCAACCTGACCTTCCTGGGCCAGTACACCAAGTTCGAGAACTATATCGCCAACGCCTACGGCTCGGATTACAACTAGCTGTTGCGTGCTCGATCACAAATGGCATGACCAATGGTTCTCGGGGCAGACGTTAAGCAACCAGGGTCTTGAAGACATGATCGGCAGGAGCGGGCGCACCGGGGTGGCCGATACGAAAAAATGTCCTTCGCCATCCTGAATATGATCAAAGGTGGAGCGATAATGCGACCATTTCTGCGCCTGTTTCCTTTGTGCCTTGCTGCATCCGTTCAGTTTGGGTGCAGTGCCGCACCCACCATGAGTACCGCCTGTGGCGGCAACAATTTTGAGGAGGTCAGCCTACAGCCGGGATGTTCAACCATCTGCATGGCCGAGCCCTGCAAGGTGAACTTTCGGATGCCGCCGGGGGATGGCGAGTACCTTGTCCGTAATTATGGCGTGGAGATCGGCACCTATCCTGCCGGCGAAACGGTATTTCTGGGCGGTTTCTTTACCGGCGGCTACCAGTTCAAGGTGGAGGGAGCCGCGGTACCACCGGCTTACCTCACCGTCCTGGGTCGCGCTAAATAAGGCGGATACAGGAGAATATCCTGCAAAACCGACATTAACCGGTTGCAGCAAAAAAAATCCCGCCGGGGGGTGGCGGGGAATACGGAGTGGGGGATATCGATTCGGCGTATGTCCGGGCATGCTGTCCCACACCCGGAGGCCATTACGCCTACGGTTCAGATGACCGGCAGATTTCGCATTTCCTTTCACCCTGTTTCCGGTGGATTGACGAAATCGTTGAAAACCGGCGTTTCGGTTGAATCTGCCCGACTTCCAGAGAGGTGTCCGAAATCATGACCGGCCCCGTTGCCCGAATCAATCTTGATGCCCTGAGACAGAATCTCATGCGGGTACGGTCGGCTGCGCCCGGATGCCAGGTCATGGCGGTGGTGAAAGCCAATGCCTATGGCCACGGTGCCCTTGAGGTGTCGGATGTGCTGGTGAAGGCGGGGGCTGATGCCCTCGCCGTGGCCCGAGTGGAAGAAGGGCTCAGCCTGCGTCGGGCCGGTGTTGAACATCGAGTGATCCTGCTCGAAGGCCCGGCCAGTCCCACGGAATTGTCCCTCGCACTCAGCGGCGCTTTCGAGCTGGTGATTCACTGTGAAGAGCAGATCGCCTGGCTGGAGCGAATTTTGTCCGGGTCCGCTGTGGGAGTCCGTTGCTGGCTGAAGGTGGATTCCGGCATGAATCGCCTCGGGTTCAGCCCCGAGACGGCAAAATCCGGCCTCGAAAGGCTTGGCCGGATACAGGGTGTGGTCGTCGCCGGGCTGATGACCCACTTCGCCAGCGCGGATGACCGCGCCGACGCCATGACCGAGCGCCAGATCCATCGCTTCGAAAACTGCTGTACTGGATTTCAACCCGTCGTCAGCATGGCGAATTCTGCGGCGATTCTCGGCTGGCCAGGGTCTCATGGCGACTGGGTGCGGCCAGGCATCATGCTCTATGGCGCTTCACCCTTTGGTGACAGCACCGCTGAAGCTGAAGGACTCGTGCCTGCGATGACGCTGCGCACCCGCCTGATCGCCGTAAAGTCCTGTCGCAAGGGGGAAACTGTCGGCTACGGCGGTACCTGGCGTTGTCCCAACGATATGATGATCGGAGTGGCAGCCATCGGCTACGGTGACGGCTACCCCCGTCATGCCCCCCCGGGGACACCGGTATTGGTGGCGGGACGCCGAACTGCGCTGGTTGGGCGGGTCTCCATGGACATGATCGTGGTCGATCTGCGCGATCTGCCCGGGGCGCGGATGGGCGATCCGGTCGTCCTTTGGGGTGACGGATTGCCGGTGGAGGAAGTGGCCAAGGCCGCCAATACCATTTCCTACGAGTTGTTCTGCCGCCTTACCCGGCGGGTGAAGTTCCGATACGAAGATTCCACCGTCGAAAAGGAAGTGTGAGCATGGCCAAGTCCGCCAAGGCGATATACACCTGCGGGGAATGCGGAGCGAGTTCACCGAAGTGGGCAGGTCAGTGCGCTGATTGCGGCGCCTGGAATTCGCTTCAGGAGAGCGTTGCTGCGCCCAGATCGACGGCACGCGGTGGTGGCTATGCCGGCGCCTTGGCGGAGATTGGCATCCAGCAGCTGGAAGCGGTTACCGCCAAGCATCAGGCGCGTACTCCCACGGGGATCGGCGAGTTGGACCGCGTACTGGGCGGAGGCTTGGTGGCGGGTGCCGTGGTTCTGATTGGCGGCGACCCGGGCATTGGCAAGTCCACGCTGTTGATCCAGGCGCTGTCACGACTTTCCGGAAATCTGTCCACGCTCTACGTCACTGGCGAGGAATCGGCACAGCAGATAGGCCTGCGCGCCCAGCGACTCGGGCTGCCCACCGCCGGCTTGCGTCTTTTGACAGAAACCGGCGTCGAACGGATTCTGGCCCTGGCGGCCAGCGACCGCCCGCGGGTGATGGTGATCGATTCCATTCAGACGCTCTATTCGGAACAACTGCAGTCCGCCCCCGGATCCGTGGCGCAGGTCAGGGAAAGCGCCGCCCAGTTGGTACGATATGCCAAGGCCACTTCGACAGCGGTTTTTCTGGTGGGCCACGTGACCAAGGAAGGCGCCCTTGCGGGGCCTCGTGTGTTGGAACACATGGTGGATACCGTGCTTTATTTCGAGGGGGAAGCCGGTGGTCCCTTGCGGATGGTGAGGGCCATCAAGAACCGCTTCGGCGCAGTGAACGAACTCGGCGTTTTTGCCATGTCCGATCACGGACTCAAGGAAGTGGCGAATCCGTCGGCGATGTTTCTGTCGCGCCATCCCGAGCCGGTGAGCGGAAGCAGCATCCTGGTGACCTGGGAGGGTACCCGGCCACTGCTCGCCGAGGTGCAGGCGCTGGTGGATCAGAGCCCCCTGGCCAATCCCCGGCGAGTGACCCTGGGCCTGGAGCAGAATCGCCTGTCCATGCTGCTGGCGGTGCTGCATCGGCATGCGGGCGTCGCCACCTTCGATCAGGATGTGTTCGTCAACGTCGTGGGTGGCGTGCGCATTACCGAAACGGCGGCGGATCTACCGGTGCTGCTGGCCGTACGGTCGAGTCTCAGGGACAGGCCGCTGCCGAGCCAGATGGCGGCCTTTGGAGAGGTGGGTCTGTCAGGGGAGATCCGTCCGGTGCCCAATGGCGTGGTGCGTGTTCAGGAGGCGGTCAAGCATGGCTTTACCCGCATTATCGTGCCGCAGGCCAATATGCCCAAGAAACCGCCCGCTGGCGCCGAGGTGATCCCGGTGCAACGACTCGGCGACGCTCTCGACAAGCTTTCCCAGGAGGCCTGTTAACAGGCCCCAAGACCCTCAAGCAGTCAGTCGTCCGCCACCTGCGTGCGTCGTCTCTCGGGCCAGAAACGCGCCAGTCGCACCATGCCGCCATCGGTCTGCAGAACCTCCACCGGGTAACCCGCCAACAGCAGGCTTGTGTTCGGTTCAGGGATGGATTCCATGTGTTCAAGAATCAGGCCGTTGAAGGTCTTGGGGCCGTCGGTGGGCAGGTCCCAGTTCAGCGTGCGGACGATCTCGCGAATATTGGCGGAGCCGTTTATCAGAAAGCTGCCATCGGGTTGTACTCTTACCTCGCTGATGGAGTCCCAGGGATCCGTGGCGAACTCACCGACAATCTCCTCCACGAGATCGGCAAAGGTCACCAGACCCTGGACGTCGCCATATTCGTCCACCACAAGCCCCATGCGGCGCCTGTCTCGCTGGAAATTCGACATTAATCGCATTAACTCCGTGCCTTCGGGAATGAAGTAGGGGGTTTTGACGATTCTGCGAATCAGTTCCTTGGTGAATTCGCCCTTCATCATGGCCTGCATGCAGCGGCGTACATGCACCATGCCAATGACGTTGTCGAGTCCGGTTTCGAACACCAGAATGCGGGTGAAATGGGTATTTTCTAGAAAATCCTCGATATCTTCGATGGGTTCGTCGAGGTCGATGCCCGAAATCTCGTTGCGTGGCACCATGATGTCCTCGGCGGTCACCTTTTCGAGATCGAGGATGCCCAGCAGCATGGCCTGATGGCGTTCGGGAATCATTGCCCCCGCCTCGTTGACCACGGTGCGGAGTTCTTCTTTGCTCAATTGATTGCCGGCTGCATCGGGTGGTACGCCGAGCAGTCTTATCACGCCATTGGCGATCAGGTTGACGAGCCGCACCAACGGCAGCATGACGCGTAATAGGGGCGTATAGATCAGCGCCGCCGGGAAGGCGATTCTCTCGGGATGAAGGGCGGCGGTGGTTTTTGGCGTGACCTCGGCGAAAATCAGAATCACCAGCGTGAGCAGAAAGGTCGAGATGGCTATTGCCCCCTGGCCGCCCAACCGCAGAGCAATGAGCGTAGCGATTGACGACGCGAGGATATTGACGAAATTGTTCCCCAATAAAATCAAGCCGATGAGGCGGTCCGGCTTTTTAAGCAGTTTTTCCGCCAATCGGGCGCGCTTGTGTCCCTGATCCGCCAAATGCCGCAATCGGTAGCGGTTGAGCATCATGAGCGCGGTTTCGGAACCTGAAAAAAACGCAGAAAAGAGAATCAGTAGTGCTAGCGTGCCGAAAAGCACGCCGATCGGAATTTCGTCCACCAAAGCAGGCCTGTGAAGTGCGGGATGCCAATGACAACGGGTTCACTGTTCCTCGTCAAGGGTTTGCGTCCATGTACCGGAAATTGATATGAACCATCGCTTCAGGCCGGTCGGGATCAGGGTCGGGCAAAAAAGAACCCGGCGGGGTGGCCGGGTGAGGGGTTCGCTGATCTCCGGAGGGCGATCAGCAGAGGGGTTCTTGCACAGTTGGAACCTTGGTTTGGCCGGGGTCTGGCGCTCGCTTACCAAGGCTGTTTCTGCATCACTGCTGGTTTGACGCGCGGTCCGGGGCTATTATTCCGGCGGATAAAGGAAATACGTGCGTACTTGTTTTGTGGGAATAAACTAAGGGCTTGTGCGTCAATCAGTTAGACGCGGAAAAATCATAATAGCCGTGTTCCGGAGGAGTGCGAGTGACTCAGGTTGGTGACCTGTTTTCCCGACGCCGTTTCAATAAGCGCCTGGAGGAAACGCGTAACAGTATGTATCGCATGGCCTATGCCTGGTGCCATAACCGGTATTTGGCCGAGGATTTGGTGCAGCAGACGATGCTCAAGGCGCTGGAGAAACGTTCTCAATTGCGGGAGATAGATCGCTTGGAGTCCTGGGTCTATCGGATTCTCGCCAACACCTTCCGCGATTGGCACCGACGCGAACGCCAGTTGGAGCCGCTGGAATTTCACGAGCCCGTGGACGAAAGCGGTCCGGAACAGGCCACCGACGCCATTGAGATCGTACAGCGGGTCAGGACGGCCATCTCGCGCCTTCCAATGATCCAGAGGCAGGTGCTGTCGCTGGTGGATCTGGAAGGATTCAGTTACGCAGAAACCGCAGGGGTGCTCGATATCCCCATCGGGACGGTAATGAGCCGATTGTCCCGCGCACGCCAGCAACTCAAGGCGAATCTCGAAGAAAGCACGGTGCCGCGGGAGGGAGCCACCGCGCGCCACCTGCACAGCGTCAAATGACCCGGGATGTGGAGCCACTGAGATGAAGGACGCTAACTACACCGATGAGACCCTCAACTCCTTTCTGGACGGTGAGTTGGACCATCAGGATTCGGTAGAGATTCTCACCGCCTCCGAGGAACGTGACGATGTCCGTACCCGCTTGTGCGAGCTTCGCTACCTCAAAGAGCTGGTGGTTCATGCCTACTCTGACGTGCCACAGGCGGGTTCTTCCGCCTCTGGCGGCAGCTTCAAGCCGGATCGACTGAAACAGATGGCCACCGCGGCGGCGATGGTAGCCGTTATGGCGATCGGCATCGGCATCGGCTGGGTCTCCCATAAGCAGGAATTTGCCCAGGCCATGCCGGAAGACCCTGTCTTTCTCGACATCAATGATATGTTTTCGCTGCACGAGGCGAAGTCCGTCCGCGGCATGCCGTCCAGTATCATTCTTCATGTAACGACCAATGACCGTCACCGCATTGAGGACGCCCTGACAAAGCTCGAGACCTTTGTGGGCAAACAGCGGGAAGACAATCAGAAGGTATCCGTGGAGATAGTCGCCAATGGTTACGGGCTCGACCTGATTCGCACCGCGACCTCTCCCTATGAAAATCAGGTGAAATCACTGGCGGGTGACGATTACGTCACCATCCTCGCCTGCCGCCTGGCGGTGCAGCGTTTGATCGACCGGGGCGTGGATGTGGACCTTATTCCGGAAGCGGAATTTGCCCGGTCGGCCCTGGATCGGATCATCGATCGCCTCAGAGACGGCTGGGTGTACGTCAAAGTCTGACTGTTCGACCAGGCTCAAGGACGAGTCCGAGACGTCCCCTCCGACAAAGGTCTCGGGCTCCCCGTACTCCACCGCCACTTTCCTTCCCAAAGGCTTATCTCTATCCTGTGCGCCCTGTTGTGGTGAATATGGAAGAGAGAAATGGCTCGACTCGAAGCCCTGTTGTTTGATGTGGACGGGACACTCGCCGATACGGAACGGGATGGTCATCGCGTGGCCTTCAATCAGGCCTTTACCGCGGCCGGTTTGGATTGGGAATGGTCGGTGGAATGCTACGGGCGTTTGCTGTCCGTCACTGGCGGGAAGGAAAGAATTCGTCATTTTCTGGCAACAGAGCTGCCGGAGTTCCGCTTCGAGGGCGATACGGACGAGGCCATTGCGGCGCTCCATCGCAGCAAAACGGATTACTATACCTCGCTGCTAGGCGCCGGCAAGATTCCCCTGCGGCCCGGCGTGGAACGCCTGCTTCGCGAAGCCATGGCCGCCGGGCTGCGTCTTGCGATTTCCACAACCACCACGCCGGCCAACGTTGAGGCGCTGCTCAAGCATACGCTGGGAACCGATTCGCTTGATTGGTTTGAGGTGATTGCCGCGGGGGATATCGTTCCCCGCAAGAAACCCGCACCGGATATCTATCTCTGGGCCATGGAGCGGATGGGATTGGCGCCCGCAAGCTGTCTCGCCTTAGAAGATTCCGACAATGGTGTGCGCTCGGTGATCGATGCCGGTATCAGGTCCCTGGTAGTCACCACCAATGCCTATACTGTCAATCACGATTTCAACGGGGCGACGCTGGTGCTGGACCAGCTGGGCGAGCCTGGCAATCCCGGCAAGGTGCTGGACGGGGTACTGGTCCCCGATGATTGTGTCGACGTTGCCTTACTCCACCGCATTCACGACGCTGCCTGGATGACCGCGTGAAAACAGCGCGCCGGGTGGCGCATATACAGCCGTTCCATGTCATGGACCTGCTGGCGCGGGCGAGGGAACTCGAGGCCGCTGGCCGGGACATCGTCCACATGGAAATCGGAGAACCCGATTTCGCCACACCCAAGCCCATTCTGGAGGCGGGTCGAAACGCATTGGCAGACGGGCGTGTTCATTACACCCCGGCCCTTGGGCTGCCGTCCCTCCGCCAGGCCATCAGCAACTACTATGGCGAGCGCTTCGGTGTCGGCGTTGCGCCGGACCGGATCATCATCACGCCAGGCTCTTCGGTGGGGTTGCAAATGGTTATGTCGGCGTTGGTGGACGTGGACGAGGAGGTGCTTCTCACCGATCCCGGTTATCCCTGTAACCGTAATTTCGTTTATCTGGTGGAAGGAAGGCCGTTGTCGCTGGACGTATCGGCCCAGTCCGGGTTTCAGCCAACAACCGAGCAGGTGGAATCGGCCTGGACTGATGCCACCCGGGCGGTGATGGTGGCATCGCCAGCCAATCCTACGGGCAGCCTGATTTCATCCTCCGAACTGCGCAGTCTTGCCGCGTTGGCGGGACGCCTCGGCGGGACATTGATCGTCGATGAGATTTACCAGGGCTTGACCTATGACGTCGAAGACGTAACAGCGCTGTCGCTGGCAGCAGACAATGTGATCGTCCTCAACAGTTTCTCGAAGTATTTCGGCATGACGGGCTGGCGTGTGGGCTGGCTGGTCGTGCCTCCGCCGCTTGTGCCCGTCATGGACAAGCTGGCACAGAATATGTACCTCTGCGCACCAACCATTTCCCAGCACGCCGCCATCGAAGCACTGAAGCCGTCCACCAGGCCATTGCTGGACGAGCGACGGGACGAATTCAGAAGACGCCGCGATTTCCTCTATTCCGCCCTTCAACATCTCGGTTTCAATTTAAGCCCCATCCCGAACGGAGCCTTTTACCTCTATGCCGATTGCAGCGGGCTCACCGACGATAGCCACCGGTTCGCTCGCGCGTTGCTCGAAGAGGCAGACGTGGCGATCACCCCCGGTAAGGATTTCGGCCATAACCGGCCGGAGTCGCATGTGAGATTTGCCTTCACCACCACCATTGAGCGCATGACTGAGGGCGTACGGCGTATCGAAAGGTTTCTCAATGAGCGTTGAGCCGTCGTCGGTGGCTGGTGACCCGCCAATCTATCGACGATCATCGATCGACAGGGGCGACTAGCGTGTGGCAGCAAAGCCTTGTGGGCTTGGCGGGCCTGCTCGCTTTGACCTATCTGTTCAGTGAGCAGCGACGCGCGATACATCACAAATCCGTCGCCATCGCACTCCTGGTGCAGTTTGTCCTGGCTGTTGTGCTGTTGAAGGTCACCCCGTTCAGGGACGCCTTTCTGCTGCTCAACCAGATGGTGATGGCGCTGCAACAGGCTACGGAGGCAGGCACCAGTTTCGTATTCGGTTATCTGGGTGGAGGGGAACTGCCCTTCGAGTCCACGGGAAGCGCGAGCAGCTTTATTCTGGCGTTCAAGGCACTGCCTCTGGTCCTGGTGTTCAGCGCACTGTCCGCGCTGTTGTTCTACTGGAACATACTGCCCGGAATCGTCCGGGGATTCGCCTGGTTGCTGGAGAAATCCATCGGCGTCGGCGGTGCAACCGGTGTCGGCGTGGCCGCCAACGTATTCATTGGAATGGTGGAATCTCCACTGCTGGTGAAGCCCTACCTCGGGCGGTTGTCGCGAGGCGAATTATTTATTCTCATGACCTGCGGCATGGCGACGATCGCCGGAACCATGATGGTGCTCTATGCCAGTATCCTGGCGCCGAGCATTCCGGATGCCATGGGGCACATTCTGACGGCGTCTTTGATCAGTGCGCCCGCGGCCATCATGGTGGCGCGCATAATGATTCCGGATGCGGAACCGCCGGACCGATCAAAGTGGCAACCCGCCAGGCAGGCGGAAAGTGCCATGGACGCGGTCGCCCGGGGCACCATGGACGGAGTCGGGTTACTGCTGAACATTGTTGCCATGCTGGTCGTTCTCGTGGCGCTGGTCGCGCTGGCGAACCAGGCACTCACGCTGGTTCCACATTCAGGTGAACCTTTCACTTTGCAGCAGATACTCGGATGGCTGTTGGCCCCTGTAGCATGGTTGATGGGCGTGCCCGCCAGCGAAATGACCGTCGCCGGCAGCCTGATTGGCGTAAAGACCGTACTCAACGAGTTTCTGGCCTACCTGCAGCTGGCGGAGTTGACCGGGGCCGAACTCAGCGAACGTTCACGGCTGATAATGACCTATGCGCTTTGCGGTTTTGCCAACCTGGGCAGTCTCGGCATCATGATCGGCGGCATGGGCGCCATGGTCCCGGAACGTCGGGGAGAGATCATCGCCCTTGGTCCGAAATCCATTGTGGCCGGAACCCTGGCCAGCTGTTTTACCGGCGCCATGGTGGGACTGCTTTACTAACGGGTCGACGAGGGCTCCGCTGCCGCGTCCTTGAATCGCTCGACCCAGAGTGCCGTCGCACCTGCCACTGCCGCCGGCATGGCGAGAAAGTTAACGCCGGGAATCAACATCAGCAGCATTACTCCGCCGCCGAAACCCAGGGCGGTCAGACGGCGTTGTTTCATCACCTCGCGTTGTCGACGAAAGCCAATGCCATTGTTGCCAAACGGGTACTCGGCGTATTCGAGCGAAAGGGCCCAGGCGCTGAATAATCCCCAGACGATAGGCGCGAGCGCCTGTATGCCGGGGATCAAAAACAGCAATAACAGCGGCAGCGCCCGTGGCAGCAGATAGGCGATTTTTTGAAGCTCGGATTTCACCGCCGGACCAACGGCAGCGAACACACTGGAGAGGCCGTCATCGGGCGCCTGCCCACCGAGCATGGCCTCCACCCTTGCGGAGAGTACGTCGTTAAAGGGTGCGCCCAGTAGATTGGCCACCAGTGTGAAGGTAAAGAAGACGATGAGAACAAAGGCTGCGGCGAACAACGGCCAGAGGATCCAGCGGAACCACGCCAGCCAACTGTCTTCGGGAAGCCACCGGTCAAGCAACAGCTCGAACTGGTCGCCGGCAAACCAGATCATTCCGCCAAACACCACCAGATTGATCAGAAAGGGAATGGCAACAAAGCGTCTCAAACCCGGTCGTGTAATGATTTTCAAGCCAAAAAAAGCGGCCTGAAAACCTGCCGCCGGACTATTGATCAGACCTTCTTTCATATCGGGTTCCGTAATGACAACCTGGAGTTCTCTGATTCCTGCCGATTTCAGATGACGCT
>CAWGBV010000026.1:0-139976 GCA_963820915.1 uncultured Gammaproteobacteria bacterium
CTTGGACGAGCCGACCAACAACCTCGACCCCCAGGCTAAAGGAGCGCTGGTCGAGGCGCTGCGGCTGTACCAGGGCACGATCGTACTGGTCAGCCACGACACCGACTTCGTGGAGGATCTCCATCCCGACCGGGTGATGATGATGCCCGACGGGGCGGTCGACTTCTTCGACGAGTCGCTGCTGGAATTGGTGGCAATGGCGTAGAGGAGCCCGGCCGTTGTGACCGGGCTCCCGATTCTTGCAGGGGTACTTGGGTTAGTTAGAACCTCCCGCCAGGTTTCGTGGAATCTGATCAGCATGGTTCCCGTCTTGTTCAACGATGTTGAACAATTCCAAACCATGTTCGTCTGGACCCACGCGATATGCCATCCTGGCTGCACGCTCGTAGATCTCACGAGAACCTCGCTGACCGGTTCGACGGGGAATTCGCCGAGGTTGTCCACCTCAAACGGAGCCAGTTCGTCTCCGCTTAAGGTCCGGCCGTTGCCGGCCAGGACGGCGCCGTCTTCGAGTCATCAGGGCGGGGACGGCTTGCACCGTCATTGGCTTACCAGGCGGCGCCATAGTCGTCGAAGTGAGAGCGGCGATGTCGGGACTCGACTGGCCGGTGCGGATATTGTCGACGATCAGCCAGGCTCCAAAGCCCGGCCGCCAACAAGACGGCCACACCAGTCCAAGAATGAGGTACCGGTTGTGCCGGGTGAGCTTTTCGACCGGTGCAACCGGCTTCTCGATGGTGTGCATCTTCTTCTTCCTCCGTTCCCGTGTTTTTGCAATTCGTTTTGGTTCTGTTTCTCGTGGTGACGTTTCAGACCGACCACGGCCGCTCCGACCAGGATCGCGGGGCACCGCTCCGGCCACGAGGGCCAGCGCCGCCGGGCCTGTGGCAGTCTCAGCTGCAGGGGCCCGAGTGGGCCGCCGGATGGAGCGCCGCCCAGCGGATCGATGAATGCGCCGGCACGAACACCAGGCCGATAGAGGCCAATGTCACGATGGCGCCCGCGACCACCGCTCGGACCGGGCGGTGGCGGCTCGGGGCCTCTCAAGCCGGGATTCGACTCGTCGAGATCGACGGCCGGTGCCCGGTCTCGAAGCACCGTCCCGTACTGGGCCAGTTCACGTTCGAGATCCTGCATCAGCTCACACCTTCCAGGGTCGCTCGGAGTCGTCTCATTCCTCGGTCGAGATGGTTGCGGACGGTGCTGACCGACACCTCGAGGAACTCGGCCACCTCGGCCGGGGTCCAGGCGAAGCAGTGCACCAACACCACTGCGGTCCGTTGCCTGGTCGACAACTTGGCCATGGCTTACGGTAAGGCCGGTTCGACGATTGGGTCACTGTGGTGAGGGACGTCCGGAAAAGCGGCCCGGCGGGGTTTGCGGAAGCCGGTGTGCTGGCTCACTCGATAGAGATAGCCGGCCGGGTTTTGCATGGGGCAGATCCTTTCCCAATGCTCCCAGCCGTAGGCCAGCGCCTCGGCCGTTGCCTCCCGGCCCCGCTCAGTCCCGAAGTGGGCTACCAGCGCCGGCCCGGAGCTTTGGTTCGGTCTCCCTGACAAAGGAAGTGAAACTCTGCTCCAAGGTGGCTGGTATGACCACTTCGTTCCCCGTTCCTCACCTCATAAGGTCTCACGGAACCGAAATGTGTCACAGGGGATTTCGGCACACTGGGGCATCGTGTTTCGGGTGAAACGTTTTCGTCTGACCAGGGGCGAAGGCCCGAAGAGGTGGGAACCCACGCAGTCATTCACCCCGTCCTAAGGATATGAAGATGAGATTGTTCGCCTGCCTTTGTGTCCTGGCGGTTGTGCTGGGTGCCTCCGCGGTCGATGATTCTGAACCTGGCCAAAGCTCCACCACGACCACGCCTGCCGGAGGAATCGAGGGCCCGGTGTTCATCGATTCGACGGAGATCCTCTACCTCGAGAGTTTCCCGGTCCAGGTGCGGTTGTTGGTGCATGGTTCGTTGCCGACTCCCTGCCATGGGCTCCAGTGGTCGGTTGAGCGACGGGGGAGGGTCGATCGATGTGGCGCTGTGGAGTGTCGTGGCTCTCGGCCAGAATTGCGCACAAGTGCTCGAGCCGTTCGAGGTTTCGATCGCGCTCGGGTCGTTCGAGACCGCCGATTTGGCGGTGGTGCTCAATGGTGAGCAAATCGGGCGAGTCGTGGTTGGAGAGGTGCCGGTTGCCGGTCGCGTTTCTTTGGTGGGGGCCGGCTGGTCGTTTGGAATGTGCGGAGGCTACTGCACGGCCGACCTCGTTTCGATCGACGGTTCGCTGACTCTTGTCGGAGGCGGATGGACTAGTGATGAGCCGCTTGACGAGAATCGGGGCACTCTGACTGCTGAAGGGCAAGGGCTGATCTCGGCGGCAGCGGAGAAGTTGAGAAGCCTGCCGCTGGAGTCGGTATACGGCTGCCCCGACTGCGCCGATGGCGGAGCCGCCTACGTGGTGCTGGATCGGGATGGTGTGTCTTCCCGCCATGACATGGAATTCGGGCGGCCGCCGGAGGTACTTGCCGAGCTTCACGAGCTGGCCATGGCGATGATCGACGCCCTCGAGACCTGTCAATCCGATGAGATAGTCGTCGTCAGCGATGACTGCGAGCCATGGCAAGGATTCTGAGCTAGACCTGCTCCAGCCAGCCTCGAGGAGTCGCTCCGAAGGGCTCTCGTCGTGCCTCGACCTCGAGGAACAGTTCGGCGGCCGTGCTGCGGGCCCGGTCGACCAGCCAATCCGGATACTCGAACCGGACGCGGTGCTCGAGGAACTCATCCTCATCGAGCACGTCGACGGAGCCATCTTGCCGCCGGACCACATCGAGATCAACGTCGATCATCTCGACCCGGTGGTCGTTGACCCACTCAGCCGGGGTGGCGATGTCGACGTAGACGGGGTACTTGTTGTTCTCGCCGTTGTAGATCAACGACCAGAAAGCCGCCGGAGGGATCAGTTGCACGAAGGGCCGGTCGAGCTGCATGGGAGGTTCGGTGCCACGCTGAACGATCGAACCGGCCGGCGCCCCGAGCCATACGCCGTGGGCGTCCTCACCCAATCGGCGCATCTCGTGCCGCCAATGCAGACGGTCCGGATATTTGAAGAATTGCACGGTCACCATGACAGGGGATTACGGTAGCTACATGGATGAGATGACCTCGGTTCCTGGCGTCCGAGTTGGCCAAGATCGGTGATCCGGTGCGGGCGTCGGACATGGCCGGGTATATGAAGACCGACATGCCGTTCTACGGCGTCCCGAATCCCGAGCGCAAGAAGGTGTACCGGGAAATGCGCCGGCGCTTCCCGATCGGGAGTCGTGCTGAATATGTCGAGGCGATCCTGGCGTTGTGGGAGCGACCTCATCGAGAGGAGAAGTACTCCGCGATCGGGGTGGCAGTCGATAATCCCGAGTACATCACCATCGGGTCATTGCCGCTCTACCGGCGGATGATCGTCGAAGGTGCCTGGTGGGACTTCGTCGACGACATCGCCATCCGGCTGGTCGGGAAGATCCTGCTGGACGATCGGGAGCGGATGCACCCCAAGCTGGACCGATGGATCGATGACCCCAACATGTGGATCCGCCGGAGCGCCATCCTCAGCCAGATCAAACACAAGAACCGCACCGATCAGGATCAGCTGTTCGGCTACTGCCTGAAGAGGGCGGACGAGAAGGAGTTCTTCATTCGCAAAGCCATCGGATGGGCCCTGCGCGAGTATGCCAAGACCGAGCCTGACGCGGTTCGCCGGTTCGCCCTCGACCACCGCGATCAACTGTCCGGCCTCAGCTTCCGCGAGGCCACCAAACACATCCTCTAGTCGGCTTTTGGCGTCAAACGTACACCTGTCGTGGTGGAAGATCGACGCCAGAGCGAAGGGATGCGGTGATAGCACGGATCAGATCGCCGGGGTCTGACTGGATGTCCGAGTTCCGGGCGGAGATAACCGTCCATCCGGCAGCCATCAGCCGGTTGCGACGGGCGTTGTCGCTCGCAAGTGCTTTCGGGTCGCTGTGCTCTTGATCGCTGTCGTACTCGATGGCGATGCGATGCTGCGGGTAGGCGGCATCCACCCGCCCGAGAAAGAAGCCCTGGTGGTCGAAAACGCGATATTGCGCTGTCGGAGCGGGCAACCCTAGACCCGCGAGCAAATCCAGGAGCTGAGTCTCACGTTCGCTCTCCGGGACTCCACCGCCGGGTTGTCTCGCCTGCAAAGCCCTACGGAGTTTCTCGACTCCAGGTCGACCCGACTTGGCAAGCCGAGCAAGGGTTGCATTTACTTGTTCCCACGTTGTCGCCCGCGTATGCAAGGCACGGTCAAGGGCCATTTGGACTGTGACACGTCCCCGCACGGCACCCAGGTCTAGGAGAGTCCTCTCGACGGTGCTGGTGGGGATGCCTGCCACTTCGGTGACGTCGACGTCGGTGATTGACTTGGTTTCATGCACGATGAGGTTGGGGTGTTGGCTTCTCCGCCACCGGTGCGAGGTGATTTCAACAAGAGCCGTTGAACCTCCAGTCAGACCGTGAAGGGCGGCGGCAGATCGGTGGGATGCCACCGTCCCCGGACCCCCCGTTAGACAGGCCGCCATCAACCGGCTTTCCCAGGTATCCGGGGCGGCGAGGTGTCGGTAGACGCCTTCTGTGACTCTGATCCACGGACCCTCGACAACTCGCCGGTCGAATTGCCGTCGAGAATACCCAAGACTCAGAATCTGCCTTCGAGCGAGCACCCCATGCTGGGCGTTGGCGATTGCGATGAAATCAGTCTCACGAGTTCCCATCCGGAAAGAATGAGTTCCAGGTGTGACAAATGGGGCTTTGCGGCGTCAAACCTCCACCGGGTCCGGTGTCACTTTGACGCCAAAACGGGATTATTCGACCTTCCAGGTTCCCAGGGAGCGGATCAATTTGGATAGATCGCCTGGGCCCTTTTTCTCCTGAGCGTCGACCAGTTGCTGTGCCACGTCCTGCTCATACGAAGAGCGCATCACGTCACGGAAGATGCCGACCGGGGTCGGTCCGTACGGTCCGTGCGACAAGCGACTCAACGCGAAGGCGGCACTGGGATTGGGAGTGTGCGCATCGTGCACCATGATGTCACCGGCCGCCACGCTGGCGGTCGGGACGACCTTGGCGGACCCGTTGACCATTACAACCGCGTGCTCACCTTCGGCTCCAAACGTGATCGGCCGGCCATGTTCGAGATTGATCCGGTTGTCGAGTCTGGTTTCTTTGCCGGTCAGTTCGATGAACGCTTTGTCGTTGAACACGTTGCAGTTCTGGTAGATCTCGATGAAGGCGGTTCCTACGTGGTCGTAGGCCTTCTGGAGGATATCCACCGTCAGATTCCGATCCATGTCGATGGTTCTGGCCACAAAACTGGCTTCGGCTCCCAGGGCCAGGCTGACCGGATTGAACGGGGAGGAGCCGGCTCCCTGGCCACCTCGGGTTGTTTTTTTGCCGGTGCGGGTTTACTGGCCGCCTTTGGTGCGGCCGCGGCGGGCGCTGGCTTCTTGGCAACCGCTGCGGGTGCAGGCGCTACGACCACAGCACTCTTCGGGATATCGATCTGCGGCGGTTTACGATCTGCGGTCAGCGGCGGATCCAGTAACAGCGTGTACTCGCGCGTTACCTGGCCATCGGCCCACTTTGCATCCACCAGTATGTCTAAAATGGGCTCGCGAATCGGGGTACTGGATGTCACCACAATCATCGCGCTGCTGTCGTTTCTACGCACGACCTGGAACCGCAGATTGTCGAGGATGGATAGTCGCGGAATGCCTTTCTTGGAAAATTGACTGGCTGGCGCCAGGTTCACCTTCAACGACTGGAGCTCGGACGGCTTATCCGCAGTGACCTCTATTGCTGCCTTTAGAGGCTGATCTAGAAGGGATCCAACCTTGATATAGCCAAGGGTCAGCGCCTCCGCAGCTACGGGCAAAAGCAACCCGATCGCCACCGCGATTAGCTTCTTACGAGCCATCGTTACCTCCGATTATCCCGGCATCCCGTATTCCGGGGCCCCGTTTGACGTTTTGAATCAATGAGTCTTCCGGCGCTCTTCGTTTTTTGATTTTTGGTGAAAAGCCCGCTGGGTGCCGTTGTTTTTACAGGAATACCAGGCGAGCGGCAAGGAGCAACCAGTGGAACCAGGAGGGCCATCCACCGACAGCCCCCTTTGGTCGACAACGCTTTTTCTGCCGTCATACATTCTTCAACACGAGCAACATCCGACGCAGCGGCTCGGCAGCGCCCCACAGCAACTGGTCGCCCACAGTAAAGGCATTCAGGTACTTGTCGCCCAAATTCATCTTGCGCAGGCGGCCGACAGGGATCGAAAGCGTGCCGGTAACCCTGGACGGACTCAACTCCCTGATGGTCGATTCACGGTCGTTGGGCACCACTTTTGCCCACTCGTTGGCCTCGCCCAGCATCTGCTCGATCTCGTCGATTGGCACATTCTTTTTCATTTTTATGGTCAACGCCTGGCTGTGGCAGCGCATGGCGCCGACCCGTACGCAGGTGCCATCGATGGGAATGATGTCGTCCGTGCGACCCAGGATTTTGTTGGTCTCCGATACCGCCTTCCACTCCTCTTTGCTCTGGCCGTTTTCGAGCGCCACATCGATCCAGGGAATCAGGCTGCCGGCCAGCGGCACACCGAAGTTCTCGGTGGGGAAACCGGTGCTGCGCAGGTCATCGGTGACAGCACGATCGATATCCAGGATCGCCGACGACGGATCATCCAGCAATGCAGCCGCTGAATCGCGCAGATGCCCCATCTGGTTCAGCAACTCGCGCATATTGCGCGCGCCCGCACCCGAGGCGGCCTGGTAGGTCATGGCGGTCATCCATTCCACCAGGTCATTGCGAAACAGGCCACCGAGGCCCATCAACATGAGGCTGACGGTGCAGTTGCCACCGATGAAATCGCGTTTGCCGTCGGCCAGGGCCTGGTCGATGACATCACGGTTGACCGGGTCGAGGACGATGACGCTGTCGATCGGTCATGCGCAAGGCAGAGGCGGCATCGATCCAGTATCCCTTCCAGCCTGATTGGCGCAAATCCGCATAGACCTGGTTTGTGTAGCCCCCGCCCTGGCAGGTGACGATGACATCCATCGCCTTCAACTCCGCCAAATCGGTTGCATCCTTCAGCGGTGGAATTTCCTTGCCGATATCCGGCCCGGCCTGCCCCACCTGGGAGGTCGTGAAAAATACGGGTTCGTCGATCCAGTCAAAATCGCCCTCGTCCCGCATGCGGTCCATCAGGACCGAACCCACCATGCCGCGCCAACCTACAAATCCAACTCGTTTCATCACCTTATCCACATTAGCAGAGCGCGTCGCCATGACGCGGAATACAATCGTTAAAGCCTAAAGTGCCTCGACAACGGCGTCTCCCATGGCCTCCGTCGACACCTCGGTCATTCCTTCCGACATGATATCCGGCGTGCGCAGACCGGAGTCCAGTACCCGGTCCACCGCCTGCTCGACACGAACGGCCGATCGCCCTCATCGAGGCTGTATCGCAGCATCATCGCCACCGACAGCATCGTCGCCAATGGATTGGCCACACCCTGACCCGCGATATCCGGGGCAGAACCATGGATGGGTTCATACATTCCCTTGCCGGACTCGTCGAGCGACGCCGAGGGCAACATGCCGATGGAGCCGGTCAGCATGGCGGCGGCATCAGACAGGATGTCGCCGAACATGTTGGTGGTGACCATCACGTCGAACTGTTTCGGCCACTTCACCAGCTGCATGGCGGCATTGTCGACGTACATGTGGCTGAGCTCGATGTCGCGGGTAATCCTGGCTCACCACCCGCGTCGCCACCTCACGCCAGAGTTCGGTGCATTCGAGCACGTTGGCCTTGTCCACCGAGCACAACCGCCCTGCCCCGCTTGCGGGCGATATCACAGGCGACCCGGACGATACGATCCACCTCGCGACTCGCTGTAGACCAGGGTATTGAAACCCTGGCGTTCGCCATTGTCGAGTTGCCGAACGCCACGCGGCTGACCGAAATAGATGCCGCCCGTCAGTTCGCGAACAATCATGATGTCCAGGCCGGAAACAATCTCGGGTTTAAGGCTCGAGGCCCCGGCCAGTTGCGGATACAGGATCGCCGGTCGCAGGTTGGCGAACAGTCCCAGCGCCGAACGCAGGCCCAGCAGGCCCTTCTCCGGCCGCAACTGATATCGAGCGACTCCCATTTAGGACCACCCACCGCGCCCAGCAACACCGCATCGACCTCACGCGCCAAAACCAGGGTCGCATCCGGCAGCGGGTGCCCGGTGGCATCGTAGGCGGCACCCGCCCACCAGGGCCTCGTCCATCTCGATATCCAGTCCGAAATCGTCATCGCAACGCGCCAGCACCTTCACCGCCTCGGTGACGATCTCCGGACCAATGCCGTCACCGGGCAGAATCAGGATTCTTTTACTCATTTGTCAGATTCCTTGTGATGCCCAGACACTTAAATCTCGCTGAGCACCGATCAATAGCGGGGTGGTATGACAGGAGCAAACGACTAAAACCCAGAGCCGTTCGCTCCTGCCACCAGGGACTGAGACCCGGACGGCTACCGGAACAACCAGGGGGCTTCTGTCTGACGGCGCTTTTCATAAGCGCGGATGTCGTCCACATGCAGCAACGTCCGGCTGATATGATCATGACCCTTGAGAGGCAGGACTTGCGAAACCCGTCCACCTCGAAACCGAAACGCTGCGCCATCGGGCAGGATCAACGCCTGCTCGTGGAGGTTCACGGTCATCTCCAGCGGAACCTCGCCCGTCGACAGCGTGAACAGCGTCTCGACCTGCCCGGCGTCGAGAGCCACCGGCAGGATGCCGTTTTTAAAACAGTTGTTGAAAAAGATGTCGGCAAAACTCGGCGCGACGATCACCCGGAACCCATAATCCGCCAGCGCCCAGGGGGCATGCTCACGGGACGATCCGCAGCCGAAATTCTCCCGCGCCAGCAAGATGCGGCGCGGATAGCGTGGCTTGTTCAACACGAAATCCGGATTCAGCGGCCGCACGCTGTTGTCCATCCCCGGCTCGCCATGATCGAGATAGCGCCACTCATCGAACAGATTGGGACCAAATCCCGAACGCTTGATGGATTTGAGAAACTGCTTCGGAATGATGGCATCCGTGTCCACGTTCGCGCGATCCAGCGGGCAGACAATGCCCGTCACTTCTTCTAAGGGTTCCATGGTTTCATCAATTGCGTGGATTTCTGAATGGCCTCGCCCGCATTTTCCACATCGCGGCCAACGCCCTTGACGGTTTCACAACCGACAGCACCCAACAACATCACTGCCACCAAAATGCTTCCGAGTACGTTTTTCATCGTGTTTCCTTCTTCGGTGTTGGTAACTCGTTCACGTCATATCACATCGATCTTACATCGACAAAATGGCCCGCCACCGCCGCTGCAGCAGCCATCGCCGGGCTGACCAGGTGGGTACGGCCGCCCTGTCCCTGGCGCCCTTCGAAATTACGGTTGGACGTAGAGGCGCAGCGCTCGCCCGGTTCCAGTCTATCTCGTTCATCGCCAGGCACATGGAACAGCCAGGCTCACGCCATTCAAATCCGGCCTCGACGAATACCTTGTCCAGACCCTCCGCTTCGGCCTGCTGTTTGACCAGGCCGGAACCGGGAACAACCATCGCAAGTCTGATCATATTGTCAGCCACGCGCCGCCCTGCGGACCACTCGGCCGCCGCACGCAAATCCTCGATGCGCGAATTGGTGCAGGAACCGATAAAGACCTTGTCCAGCGGAATATCCGCGATCGGTGTCCCGGCCTCAAGCCCCATATATTCCAGCGCGCGCCGCATGCCGTCCGCCTTGACGGCTCATCAGATCTCGGGGTTCGGGATCGCGGCACCCACCGGAAATGGCACCACCATCTCCGGCGAAGTACCCCAGGTCACCTGGGGCTCGATATCTGCGGCACGTCGATAAGTACCACCCGGTCGAATTCCGCGTCCGTCATCACTGTGCAAGGTGCGCCAGCAGGCCACGGCCTTGTCCCACTGCTCACCCGTCGGCGCGTAGGGGCGGCCCTTCACATAATCGATGGTTTTTCGTCAACAGCCACCATTCCGGCTCGCGCACCCGCTTCGATGGCCATGTTACAGACGGTCATCCGGCCTTCGATCGACAAGGATCGCGGATGGCCTGCCGGCAAACTCAATGGCATAGCCGGTGCCGCCCGCCGTGCCGATCTTGCCGATGATGGCCAGAACCATGTCCTTGGCCGTCACACCGGGACCCGGCTCGACCTTCAACGCGCACCAGCATCGACTGGACTTCTTCTGGATCAGGCACTGGGTGGCGAGTACATGCTCCACTTCCGACGTACCGATGCCAAATGCCAGGGCGCCGAACGCACCATGGGTGGAGGTGTGGGAGTCACCACAGACCACCGTCATACCCGGCAGGGTCGCGCCCTGCTCCGGACCTATCACGTGCACGATACCCTGGCGGATATCGTCCATCTCAAACTCGGTAATGCCGAAACTCGGCACAGTTCTGGTCGAGCGTTTCCACCTGCAGACGCGATATCGGGATCGGCAATGCCCCGGTCACGGTCGGTCGTCGGCACATTGTGGTCGGGTGTCGCCAGATTGGCGTCCACCCGCCAGGGCTGGCGACCGGCAAGCCGCAGGCCCTCGAAGGCCTGGGGGGATGTGACTTCATGAACGAGATGGCGATCGATATAGAGTAATGCCGATCCGTCCGCATCCTCACGCACCAAATGCGCATTCCAAAGCTTGTCGTAAAGCGTCCTGGGGCTCATTGCGCTCTCCTCGAATGATTGCCAGCTAACTTAGTGGCGGCAATTTGATAACTCAAATGGTATTTTTTCATATAATCAATTCCGATAAGGAATACTTGAGTATGTCCATGGATTTTGAAGCCCTGACCGCATTCGTGGCGGTCGCCGACGCTGAATCCTTTTCCCGGGCCGCGGAACAGCTCCACCTCACCCAACCCGCCGTCAGCAAGCGCATTGCCGCGCTGGAGTCGGAACTTGACGCCCGCCTCTTCGACCGTATCGGCCGCCAGGTGAGGCTGACCGTGGTCGGTCGCGAGTTGTTACCCAGGGCCAGGACGCTGATCGACAACGTTGCCGATACCAAGCGCAGGATCCTCAACCTCTCCGGGACCGTCAGCGGCACACTCGTGATGGGGACCAGTCATCACATCGGTCTGCATCACCTGCCGAAAATCCTTAAGGCGTTTTCATCCAATTATCCGGCTGTGCGGCTGGACATCCGTTTCATGGATTCAGAGATTGCCTGTCATGCGGTGGCAAAGGGCGAATTGGAACTCGGCGTCGTGACACTCCCTCGCCGGCCACTCCCGGATCTGAAATTGCGTCCCCTGTGGCCGGATCCCCTGGGGGTCGTTGTGGGCAAATCACATCCCCTGGCGAACCCGAAATCGCGGCCCACATTACGCAGGCTTCTCGAACACACTGCTGTCCTGCCGGCGCCCAGCACCTTCACGCGGGCCGTTCTGGAACAGGCGTTGGGGGCCCATGCCGAGAGATTGAAGGCGGGTATGTCCACCAATTATCTGGAAACCCTGAAGATGCTCGCTGCCACGGGACTCGGCTGGACCCTGCTTCCGCTCTCGATGATGGATTCGGACCTGGTGCTATTGGAGATTCCGGGTCTCAAGCTGAGCCGGAAGCTCGGCATCGCCACTCACGAGGGCCATACACTGTCCAACGCCGCGACGGCGATGATCGCGGCCTGCGAAGGCGGCGGCACCATTTAGTCCGCCATCATCCTGGCCATTCGCTCGGAATTTGGATTGAGCACCACCCCTTTTTCAGTGACGATGGCATCCACAAGACGGGCCGGAGTCACATCGAATACCGGGTTCCAGGCATCCACGCCGGCAGCGCCGACCTGGTGACCCCCGCACTGCAGCACTTCAGCAGGGTCTCGTTCCTCGATGGGGATCTGCGCACCGGTGGCGACCTGCATGTCAACGGTCGAGGTGGGTGCCGCCACCATGAAGCGGACTCCGTGCTGCCGGGCAAGGACGGCCAGACCATAGGTGCCCACCTTGTTGGCGACATCGCCATTGGCCGCGATGCGATCGGAACCCACGATCACCCAACCGATATCGCCGCGAGCCATGCGCGCGGCAGCGGCCCCTTCCACCATGAGTGAAACGGGAATGGCGTCATGCTGCAGTTCCCATGCCGTCAGCCGGGCACCCTGCAGCCAGGGGCGCGTTTCATCGGCATAGACCCGGGATATCTTTCCCTGGGCAAAGGCACTGCGAATAACACCCAGCGCGGTGCCATGACCGCCAGTCGCCAGGGCACCGGCATTGCAATGGGTGATGACATTGGTGGCGTCGCCAATCAATTCGGCGCCCAGGCTGCCCATGGTTCGATTCGCCTCGGCATCGGCCTCGTGAATGCCTATCGCCTCTGCCAGCAACCTTGGGAACGGATCATCCTCGGCGAGGGCGTCGATAACGGCGCGCATGCGGTCCAAAGCCCAGAACAGGTTGACCGCCGTGGGCCGTGCGGCCGCCAGTCGCTTGATGTCGGCCGCCACCGGTTCCCGCCAATTCGAGGGCGCCTGCCGGTAATGACCGCGGGCGGAAAGCACCACGCCATAGGCTGCGGTGATGCCAATCGCCGGCGCCCCCCTGACAACCATGTCACGGATGGCGTCGGCCGTCTCTGCGGCATTGTTCAACGGCAGATAGCATTCCTGAGTGGGCAGCTTTCGCTGGTCCAACAGCAGCAGGTAATCGTTCGTCCAGATGATGGCCTCATCGGGATCGGCCGGTTTATCGAAGATAATCGCTTCCATCAATGGGCTCCTCGTGGCACATTCGGCGGCTATTATGCCCGCTTCGAGTGCAGTCCATGCATGATGTCGACACACTGATTCAAGCCCGCTGGATCGTACCGGTGGAGCCCGACGCACGGGTACTCGAAAACTACAGCGTCGCCATACACGAGGGCCACATCGTCGAGCTGCTCGCGCACCGAGGAGGCGCTGCGCAAGTACCGTCCCAGACGCCGCCACGCACTTGACCGCCACCTGCTGATACCCGGGCTGGTCAATGCCCATACCCATAGTTCGATGGCGCTGTTCCGGGGACTCGCTGACGACCTGCCGTTGATGGCCTGGCTGAACGAGCACATCTGGCCGGCGGAAGACACCTGGGTCAGCGAGGATTTCGTCGCCGACGGAACGCGGCTGGCGGTGGCCGAAATGCTGCGTGGCGGCACCACCTGTTTCAACGACATGTATTTCTTTCCCGACGTCACGGCCCGAATTGCCGCCCATGCGGGAATCCGCGCCATCGTTGGACTGATCGTGCTCGATTTCCCTAGCGTCTGGGCCGACAACGCTGACACTTACATCACCAAAGGACTGGAACTGCACGACGAATACCGACGAGACCCGTTGATAACCACCGCTTTCGCGCCTCACGCCCCCTACACAGTCTCGGATGCACCCTTGGAACGCGTGCGAACACTGGCCGACGAGTTGGAAATTCCGGTTCATATCCATCTCCACGAAACCGCTGGCGAAGTCCGCGACAGTCTGGATCAGCACGGACGCCGTCCCATCGATCGCCTCGGCAGATGGGTTTGATCAGTCCCGGCCTGGTCGCCGTGCACATGACCCAGCTTGAAGCGGAGGAAATCGCCCGATTCGCCGACGCCGGCGCCCACGTGGTGCATTGCCCGGAGTCCAACCTCAAACTTGCCAGCGGTTTCTGTCCGGTTGCCGAACTGGCCGCCGCAGGGGTAAATGTCTGTCTCGGCACCGATGGCGCTGCCAGCAACAACGACCTCGACATGCTTGGCGAAATGCGCACTGCGGCACTGCTCGGCAAGGGGGCGGCGCGCGATGCGCGCGCCTTGCCTGCCTTCGAGGTACTTCGCATGGCAACCATCCATGGTGCCCGTGCCCTGGGGCTGGGGGCCATCACCGGATCCATCGAAGCCGGAAAGGCCGCCGACCTGGTGGCCGTCGATCTGTCCAGAACGGCTACCTCGCCTACCTACCACCCGGTATCACAGCTCGTTTACGCCGCCTGTCGCGATCAGGTGTCCGACGTCTGGGTCGGCGGACGACAACTGTTGCGCGACACCCAGTTGACCACCCTCGACGAGGTTGAAATCCTCGATCGCGCCACCACTTGGCGACAACGCATTCAGGCATGAAAAAGCCCCGCGTACGGGGCTTTTTACAAATCTGCAGGGTTGCGAATCAGGCGCTTTGCTTACCTTCCTCGACCTGTTTTTTCACCTCGGCCATGTCGAGTTCGCCGGCCTTGGTGATGATTTCCTTGAACATCGACTCGGGCAAGGCACCAGGCTGACTGAAGATAATGATCTGGTCCCTGAACATCATCAGCGTGGGTATGGAACGAATCTGAAAATGGGCGGCAATTTCCTGCTGCTCTTCTGTATTGACCTTGGCGAATACGATATCCGGATGCTCGTCGGATACGCTTTCGAAGGTGGGCGCAAATGATTTACAGGGACCACACCAGGGCGCCCAGAAATCAACGATTACAAATGAGCTCGAGGTAATGGTCTCCTCGAAATTTTCGCGAGTCAGTTCCACAACTGCCATCGGTTATCTCCTAAATCCGGCGTCCCTCGTAGAAACAACAAAGCCCCGCGCGCGGGGCTTCAGCACTGTTTATACGCAGGTACGCTGTTAGCTTTGCGCCCAGTTACCAAAATTTTCGGTGTTCTTTTCCTCACCATCGCCGTAACCCGCCTCATAGGCCTCAGTCACACGCTGTTCTTCTCTTTTGGGGTTCTGCAGGAAGCCTGCCTGCCAGCCCTGGATATACTCTTCATCGACAGCCAACTGTTCCATCTTGGTAACGGCGTCGTAATAGAACTGGTTCATACGTCCGGTCTCCAAATATCTGTCTAAACCAATGACGCCCGCACGGCATCCGCGCGGCCTCTCTTCGTCAACTCTAAAAGCGCTTTTCCGTTGGTGCCGATCAGAGCACCCGGAAGTTCTGGGCCACACCAAAACCCGGCGTGACTGATTCAATCAGAATACTCTGTTTCTCTAATGAAAGCCAGACCCTTTGCTCCCCGAATGCGCAACCGTTGCTGCCTCGGGGTTGATCTTTTAATGGACTAAAAGCATCCTCCGGACCTTGTCGAAAACTCGAGTATCCGAAAAGCCTATGCGTCCGGCGCAGTTAACAACAGTTCTTGAAACGGAGTTCATGAGCACCCGTGAAGGGCATCACACCCCGGTCATGCTGTGGGGACCGCCCGGCGTGGGCAAGTCGCAAATCGTGGCACAAATCGGTGGCAGGCATGAGGCGCCGGTAATCGATATCCGTTTGTCCCAGATGGAGCCGTCCGATCTCCGGGGCATCCCGTTTCGGGTCGATGGCCAGGTGGAATGGGCCGTACCCGCCATCCTGCCCGACACGGATCGCCACGGCGCCAATGGCATCCTGTTTCTGGACGAAATCACCTCGGCGCCGCCGAGCGTTTCCGCTGCGGCGTATCAATTGATACTGGATCGGCGCCTGGGTGAATACCGTGTCCCCGACGGCTGGGCGATCTTTGCCGCCGGCAATCGCCAGGGGGACCGCGGCGTCACCTACACCATGCCGGCACCATTGGCCAACCGGTTTTCCCATTTCGAGGTGGAGACCAATCTCGACGATTGGGTCGCCTGGGCCTACGCCAATGGCATCGACGAACGCATCATCGCCTTTCTGCGATTTCGGCCCGAATTGCTGTTCGACTTCGACCCGGCCCACAATCCAGTGGCATTCCCCTCTCCCCGATCCTGGGAATTCGCTCACCGCGCCCTGCAAAAATTCGCCGATAAGTCAGCGTTGCTGCAGGGCACCCTGCAGGCCTGCGTGGGTCCCGCAGCGGGCATCGAGCTCAATGCCTTCGTCAACAGTCTCGATCAGATGCCGGATCTCGATGCCATCGTCGCAGGCGACGAGGTGCCGGTTCCCAAAGAGATCGACCTCCAGTACGCCGTGGCGGCCGCCCTGGTGGGAAGGGCGATCCGCTCCCGCGAAGAGGAAGACGCCGCCACGGTCATCGGACATATCCTGCGTTATGCGCGCCGCTTTCCCCAGCGTGAAATGGGTGTGATGCTGGTCTCGGACCTGCATCGCGCCACCGGCGAACTGTTGTTCCAGGTCCCGGAATTCACCGACTGGGCAAACGATATCGCCGACGTCATGCTCTACGAGTGACACTTTGAGCAGTCAGGACGGACCGCACAGGCCATTCGAATCTTTGACCATGGACCGACAGGCAATCGCGACAAAGCTGGCGGCGGCGCGCACCAAGCTGATACTCGACAAGCCGTTTCTCGGAGCGCTCGTGCTGCGACTGCCGCTGGTGGCCGCCGACAAAAGCTGGTGCACCACCACCGCCACCGACGCTCGGGGCTTTTACTTCAATCCCGAATACATCGATTCGCTCAGCCTCTCACAGGCACAGTTCATGCTTGCCCACGAGGCCCTGCATTGTGCGCTCAGCCACTTCGCCCGCCGCGGTCACCGCATCAAACACCGGTGGGACCTCGCTTGTGATTTCGCTATCAACCCCCTGCTGGTGGAAGAAGGCCTGGACCCGCCACCCGAAGCGGTAATCCTCGACGAATACAAGGGAATGACCGCCGAGGAGATCTATCCACTCATTGAGGACAGCGAGGAATCCGAGACGCTGGATCAGCATGTCTACGACGCCACCAGTGATGGCGGTGGCGAAGGCGGCGCAGCCGAACGACCGCCGCCGCGGCGGGACGACGGAAAGCCGGACGCCGGCGAACAGCAAGAACGCAGCGACCGAGGTCAGGGCGGCCAGTCCTCGAAGCAAGACGAAAGCGGCGAGGGCGAGGCGGAGCGCGACAGCGATGACGGCGATGCCGATCAACCCGAGCCCCTCACTCCCGGTGAAAAGGAAACGCTCAGCATTCAGTGGCAGCAGCGCATGGCGGGAGCCGCCCAGCAGGCAATGCAGGCGGGAAAATTCGGCGGAACCCTGGCACGCCTGATCGATCATCTCCTCCAGCCGCGGATTCCCTGGCGCATGTTGCTGGCCCGTTTTCTGTCGAACCTGGCCCGCGACGACTTCAGCTACATGCGACCTTCACGCCGCGAGGGAGACGCCATCTTTCCGTCACTGCGCAGCGCCCAGGTGGACCTCGCCGTCGCCGTCGATACGAGCGGATCGATCAAGCACAGTGAAATTGAGGAATTCATATCGGAAATCGACGCCATCAAGGGCCAGATCCGCGCGCGAATCACACTGCTACCCTGCGATGCCGCACTGGTGGAGGGCGCCCCCTGGTGCTTTGAGCCGTGGGAGGATTTCACTGTACCGGATCGATTGTCCGGAGGCGGCGGTACGGATTTCCGGCCGATCTTCAAGTGGATAGAGGTAAATGGCTTTCAACCGGATCTGTTGGTGTACTTCACGGACGCTCAGGGCCCCTTCCCAGAGGCACCGCCGCCCTATCCCGTACTCTGGCTGATCAAGGGCCGGGAGAAAACGCCTTGGGGCGAACGCATTCAACTCAATTGAGGCGGGCAGACGAGGCCCGATTGACCCGTAGCGCGTCAGGGTGGAACCTTATCCCCATGGCCGCTGTCTTCCTTTTCACAACCGCAATAAACACCTCTAGATGTCACCACTTGCAAAGCTAGGCCCTATTTTTCTGTCGGCACTGCTGCTGATACCCTATCCGCTCAGCCCGTTGATGGCCGCGGACGTCGATCTGCCCAATTTCGGCGACTCCTCGGGGAGTTACCTCTCGCCCGGCAGCGACAAGCGTTTGGGCCAGGCCTTTATGCGTTACGTCCGCGCCACCAAAAAGCTAGAGGATGATGCCGTCATCGGCGATTACCTGCACTCCATCGGCACCAAACTTTCGAGAAATAGTGATAATCCCGGGGCAACATTCGATTTTTTCTGGGTTCGCGACAAAACCATCAACGCCTTCGCCGGGCCAGGCGGGAATATCGGTGTCCACACCGGCCTGATTCTCGAAACCGAAACCGAAAGCGAGTTTGCCGCCGTGCTCGCCCACGAGATAGCGCACGTCACCCAGCATCACATTTCGCGCATGATCGAGGCCGCCGACCGGATGAGCCTGCCGGCGGCGGGGCTGTTATTGGCCTCCGCACTGCTCGGCCTCGCCGGCGGAGGTGACGCAGCCGCCGCAGCCCTGGTGGGCGGTCAGGCGGCACTCCTTCAAAAGGAAATCAATTTCACCCGCGCCAACGAAAAAGAGGCCGACCGCGTGGGCATGCAGGTACTGTCAAAGGCCGATTTCGATCCTCGCGCGATGGCTGTATTCTTCCAGCGACTGGGACGGGCCAGCCGCACCAGCGGCATCACATTGCCGGAATTCCTCCAGACCCACCCGGTCAGCACCAGCCGCGTCTCCGACGCACTGGCTCGGGCAGAAAGCTATTCCTACCGCCAGATTCCCGAAGACGAGCGTTATCACCTCACCCGCGCGGCCCTGCGTGTGGCCCAATACCCGAGCTCGGCAGAAGCGGTGGCCCACTTCAAATCCACCCTTCGCGACGGCCGGTACCGCAACGAAAATGCCGAACATTACGGTTACGCGCTCGCACTGCAGCGGGCGGGCCAGACTTCGGCGGCGCGAAAGGAGATAAACGCCCTACTCGCCCAAAATCCAAATCGTTTGGAATATCAGGTCGCTTCGGCGCGTCTATACACGGAAGCAGGGGATTACAACCGCGCCACAGGCGACCTGAAGAGTGCTCTGGCAAAAAGACCGGGCAACTACCCGCTGTCATTGACGCTGAGCCAGACCATGTTGGGTGCTGGAGACAACAAGGGGGCCTATGGGGTGCTGGAAGGGATGGCAAAAAAACGTCCCGATGACCCGGAAATAAGGCGCCTGCAGGCGAGGGCGGCGGCGGCAATCGGCAAGACCGCGGAATCGCATGTTTTCCTTGCCGAGTATCACTACGGCATCGGCGAACTGGATGCTGCTGTCCGGCAGCTGGAAATTGCCGCACGGGACAAGAAAAGTGATTTTTATACCCGGTCACGCGTGGAAGCCAGACTGGAGCTGATTCGAGAGGAATCGGCCGAACTCAAGAAGGAAACAAGCGGCAGGGGTGGCTGATAGACACCACTGGCGAGCCGGAGCCGGCCAGACCGGAACCCTGGGACCCTTTGCGAGATCACAGGGTTACGTTATGCTACAGGGCCGACCGGCAGGATTGAAAAAATCGATCCGATAAAAAGACTGTGAATACAGCCGGTGCCGAAGCCGGCCAAATAACAATTTCGGCAAGATCGTTTTTTAAAACTAAATCCGAACACCACCGTTAGGAGGATGAATATGCGGAAAACAGCCAAAAGTGCTGCTACGGCCCTTTCCTTCGCAGCCATTCTGGGTAGCGCCACCCTAGTTCCGTTGGAGATCTCCGCGGCTGAGGGCGCTTCTGACATGATTGCAATGGGCAAAGATGTTGCGTTTGATCGCAGAAAGGGCAACTGCCTCGCCTGTCACATGATGGGGGATGGCGCGAGTCCCGGGAATATCGGTCCGCCACTCGTGGCCATGAAAGCCCGCTTCCCCGACAAGGCCAAGCTGCGTGAACAGATTTACGACCCGATGATAACAAACCCGAACACCCGTATGCCGCCATTTGGCAAACACCGGATTATCAGCGATGCCGAACTAGACGCCATCGTCGAATATATCTACACGCTTTAAAAAGACGTAAAACAGGAGAACTCTTACATGAGCACCGATACCAAGCGTCGTCTCTTCCTCAAAGGCTCCGTTGCGGCCAGTGCCGTCGGCGTTGCCGTAGGCGCAGGCCTGCTCACCCCGCAGGCCGTCTTGGCTGCATGGCCTGAAGCTGCCTTCAATGCGAAGGCCGTGGATGCCGTCATCAAAGAACTGCTGGGTACAGACGCAATGACCGAAAGCGCTGACATCAATGTCAAAGCGCCTGACATCGCTGAGAACGGCGCCGTGGTGCCAATCACCGTCGAAACTTCTATCGACGGCATTCAGTCGATCGCCATCGTCGCTTCTGAGAACCCCTCGCCACTGGTCGCCAACTTCGTGTTGGGCGAAGGCGCTATGGGCTTCGCCGGGACCCGCATCAAAATGGGTAAAACCGGAGACGTGGTCGCAATGGTCAAGGCCGGCGACACCGTTTACACCGCGAAGAAGAACGTCAAGGTCACCATCGGCGGCTGCGGCGGCTGATAACGCTGTTTTCATCCGCAGAAACCCGATTCAGATTTTTTGAGGAAATTACGACATGGCAAAGACCATCAAGCTGAAGGCTAAAGAGAACGATGGTGTGGTGACTGTAAAGGCACTGATCACCCACCCGATGGAAACCGGTGCTCGCAAGGACAAGAAAACGGGTGAAAAAATTCCCGCGCACTTCATTCAGGAAGTGACCTGCGAACACGGTGGCAATACCGTGATGACCGCACATTGGAGTGGCGGTGTGTCCAAAAACCCCTATGTCACCTTCAAGTTCAAGGGTGGCGCAAAGGGCGATCCCATCACACTCGCCTGGTCCGACAACAAGGGTGAAGGCGACTCGCAAGAAGGGAGCATCGGCTGATCGCCCGGTGGCGCCGGACTCACCCCCCCCCGGCGCCACCACACCAGCACACCCACTTCGGGAGGAGAAATAATGAGAAAGATCATGACAGGAGTGGCCATCGCATGCGTAGTAAGCATGTCGGCGGCCATGGCAAACAAAATGGCTGCCGACACGACGCCGGAACAGGATCTCGAGGCCTATAAGGCCTACTTCACGGAGCGCTTTCCGAAGGTCGAGATGAGCGACTATGTCAACGGTGTTTACGCACTCGACGAAACCCAGCGCGCCAACTGGGAGGCCATTGAAGAATTTCCGCCCTACGAGCCGATGCTCGACGAAGGCGAGGACATGTGGAACACCAAGTTCGCCAATGGCAAGGGCTATGCCGACTGCTTCAGTGACGGCCCGGCGATCCAGGGGAAATACCCCTACTGGGACAAGGAACGCAAGCAAGTCATGACGCTGCCGCTCGCGCTCAACGAGTGCCGCGAGGCGAACGGTGAAAAGCCACTTAAGTACAAGAAGGGCCCTATTGCCAGTCTGCTGGCCTACATCGCCTATCAGTCACGCGGTCAGGTCACCGACGTCAAGGTACCGATGGACGACCCCGACGCAGTGGCGGCCTACAATGACGGCAAGAATTTCTACTTCTCCCGTCGCGGCCAGCTCAACTTTGCCTGCTCCCACTGCCACTTCGACAGCTCGGGGCAGAATATCCGCTCCGAGAAATTGAGCCCGGCAGTCGGACACACCACTCACTGGCCGGTTTACCGTTCCAAGTGGGGTGAACTGGGCACGCTGCACCGCCGTTTCACCGGCTGTAACAAGCAGGTTCGCGCCAAGCCCTTTGATGCGCAGGGTGAGGAGTATCGCAATCTAGAATACTTCCTGACCCACATGAGCAACGGCCTCGAACTGAACGGTCCCGGCGCTCGTAAATAATAGATCCAGGCTCTTGGTGCAATTAAAGCCCGACCTTGCGTCGGGCTTTTCTTCGTTTCCAGTAAATCCAGGGATCACCCGGCGCCGACGGCGAGAACCGCTTGTAGGTCCAGAGATATTGCTCGGGACGTCGCCGAACGCAGCTTTCCACACCCGCATTGAGGGCAGTGGCCGCCTCTACCAGATCTTCTGAATCCACCCCTGGCGGGGCATCGCAGTACGTCAGCAGAAACTTTCCTCCGGCAAGCCTTTCCGTATAGATGAACAACACCGGGGCGCCGGAACGTCGCGCCAGTCGCGAAACCAGTGTCATGGTGTAAGCGGGCTTGCCGAAAAAAGGCGCAAACACGCCCGCCCCGCGTCCATCACTCATCTTTGGCGCCTGATCGGGCAGTATGGCCACCATCTCGCCCCGGCCCAGGGCCACACTTACGTCCCTCACGCCCCGCCGATTAGCGGGCACCAGGCTGCCGCCGCCGAGGGCGCGTCCCGCCACCATAATGGGTTCGATTTCCGGTTTGCGTGGCTGACGGTACATCACGGTCACCGGCGCGATCCGATTAAGTCGATGGACCCCGATCTCCCAGTTACCCAGGTGCGGCGCGGCCAGGATGAGGCCATTTCCCCGGGCGAGCAGATCCGCCGCCCGTCGCTCCATTTCGGCACTCTCGATCCGGTCGTCCCAATACGACAGCGGACGCAACCAGGCCGCGGGGATTTCGCTGAACAATTTGCCCGAAGAAATCAGGCTTTGTGCTCGCAGCGCTCGCTGCTCCTGGCCCGACTTTTCGGGAAAACAGGCCTCGATATTGGCCTCGGCGACGCGTCGTTCGCGATTACGCACTTTGCCAAGCAGCCAGCCGATCCCGCCGCCAATGCCCTGAGCCAAAGGCAGGGGCAAAAGACTCCAGGTCTTCATCAGCCAGTAGGTGGTCGATTTCGAGGATTTATTGATCTTCGTTGTCATCGTCGAGGCTTCAGCCCGTAAAATATGTCCCAGCTAACGGAGTAGGAATTGCACGACCTGCAACAACAACCGGTTGTTTATGCGGCGATATCGGCTTCGAGGACCAGAGGGCCCTTCTCCGCCGCTACGGGCTCGAACTGACCCTGGTATCAGCCCAGGACGCAATCCCCGGATCCTTCTGGGGACCGCCCGAGGCCGGACTGATTGAGAAACGCCTCTATGTCCGGCAGGATACGCCCGTGCATTCCATGTTCCATGAAGCTGCTCATTATATCTGCATGGACGCTGCGCGCCGCGATGGGCTCGATACCGATGCCGGCGGCGACTACGACGAGGAGAACGCGGTCTGTTACCTGCAGATCCTGTTGGCCGACCACCTCGATCAATACGACAGCGACCAGATGATGCACGACATGGATACCTGGGGTTACACCTTCCGCCTCGGCTCCGCAACGGCCTGGTTTCACAAGGATGCCGCAGATGCGGCAGAATGGCTTCATACACGCGGCCTGATTGGCGCCGGCGACCGACCAACCTGGCAACTCAATCAAGCGCCCTGACACAACATCGAGGAGTTTCCCGTGGTTCGTAAATGCCTTTTCCCCGCCGCCGGTTACGGCACCCGCTTTTTACCGGCGACGAAATCCATGCCCAAGGAAATGCTGCCGATTCTCAACAAACCACTCATCCAGTACGGCGTGGAAGAGGCGCTCGAAGCCAACATGCATGGCATCGCCATCGTCACCGGCCGCGGGAAACGGTCGCTGGAAGATCACTTCGACATCAGCTACGAGCTCGAACACCAGATCGAGGGCACGTCGAAGGAACACATGCTCACCGAAATTCGCGCCCTGATTGACAACTGCACCTTTTCCTATACCCGCCAGGTCGAAATGAAGGGACTCGGACACGCCATCCTCACGGGCGAGACACTCATCGGTCCCGAACCCTTTGGCGTCATCCTGGCCGACGATCTCTGCGTTGGAGAGGAAGACGGCGTGATGGCGCAAATGGCCCGCGTCTATGAAAAATTCCGCTGTAGCGTGATCGCCATCGAAGAGGTGCCGTCGGACGAAATAGACAAGTACGGCGTCATCGCCGGGTCGGAAATCGAAGAAGGCCTCTACATGGTCTCCGACATGGTGGAAAAGCCCGCTCCCGAGGACGCACCCAGCAACCATGCCATCATCGGGCGATATATTCTCACGCCGGACATCTTCGACATTATCCGCACCACTCAACCGGGGAAGAACGGCGAAATCCAGATCACCGACGCCCTGCGCACCCAAGCCCAGCGCAACATGGTGGTGGCCTATCGATTCAAGGGAAAACGCTTCGACTGCGGCAGCGTGGAAGGCTTTGTGGCCGCCACCAACTACTTCTTCGAGCAAACATGATTGCATCGGTGAAACGGATCACTCAGTAGTCACCTTTCCGCCCGCTGCCCCTGTTGTGTCGCCCGATTAATAATCCAACCGGGCCCTGCTCTATCTATCGGAGATTGCCCGTTTGATTCCTCGCCAAGGCACTGAAAGTCTGACGCTTTGCAGGAGTTGACAGATGGGCCGCCCGATAAGGCGCATCATATACACATAATCCCGCCCGCAACGACGGTCGGGAACGACTTGGTTTGGTTGTATAGGCGCAAACATGCAGAACGCACCCCAAGAAGGTCCGGAGCTTCGGCTCTGGCTCGAGCACAATCCCGCCATTGGTTTGTGGACAGCCACCATCACCCGCCAGGGTAAGGAGGTCTGTGTCATTGTCGACAGTTCCCGCGACGCGGTGATGGCCGAAGCCAACCGATTGATCGACCGCAGCCCGACCCAATCGGCGGCCTGACCAGCGCTGGAAGCCGGTCCTGGTTCCACAATGATCCCGGGGGCCCGGCCTCCGCCCTAAAGGTCCAATCTGCCGCTCACCTGGCGGTGAGCCTGTGGCTATCAAACTGCCCGCCAGAAAAATTCAGCCTCTCAGGTCTGCTTGTCGCGCCTTTTCGGCCCAGACATATATCCTTCATTTATCACGAAAAAGCACAACATGTGACTGGAAGAAATCGCCTTAACCACAACATCTTGTTGACATTCCTCCGCAACACCCTATAGTCAAGTTACAGTTGTTCACAATTGGCATTGGACCTGCCAGACAGCTGTCTTTGACGAGTGTGCGGAGATCACCAAAATGCCCAGCAAGCCCCTGACGAAGTCAGAAATAAAGTACTGGTTCGAGCACGACGCCAAACTGGACCTCTGGACCGTCACCGTCACCCACAAAGGCCAGGAAATATTCGTCAGCGTTGGGGCGTCACGCAGAACAGTGATGGCGGACGCCATTCAATTCTTTGCCGAAATGCGGCGCGACGCGGCCTGATTCGTCCATAAACGGCGCCACCATTCCGGGCAGCCGCAGCAGCCACGCTCGTCCGAAGAAGATCCAGCGGCGCCGGCTCAGATTTTCCCTCCGCTTCAGAAAGACAAAGACACCTGTAGTTTTCCGCGGGATGGTAATAACCAGGCAGGCACTGCAATTCAGTTGCACTGGCTACCCACTGGCGCCATCTGAACAGAATCCGCACTGCCGGAACCGCTCCTCCGGCCGCTATCAGAAACGGATGCAACATTTAGCGGCCAAATAACAACGCCACGGGCGCGGATTAACGGGACAGTAATTTCTCTCATCGATCATTGATTGTCGGGAAGCTACAAAAGAAAGGCAGCCCTGAGAGACAACGGGCGCGATCGCCGCTTGTCTTGTCCGCCACATTCACCAAGCCGAGTGATTAACTCAGACTCGCCAGCATGATCACCGCACCCAGCGCCGCCGTCACCGCCCCCCAGACACTGATGACCATATTTGACTGGCGACACCACCAGTCGGCCAAACGCGCTACTCGTTCTTCGCCAATCAGCGGGGCCGATACCCCTGCCACGATGAACAAAACGCCGATGGCCAGGATGAATCCGGGCATTCGGGTTGCAGACGATGCGAGCACCAGGACACCCCCGATCAGCACACGAATACCGCTGATCCAATACAACCAGCGTTCCTCAATGGCCCTTATAACCAGAGGACGGACGGAGGTGGGCGACAGCAGCGCGATGATGCCGATGCACAAGACAAGAAAACCAATTAGCAGAACCAGTACTGACATTCCCGTTACACCTCAAATCGCGATCCGTAGCGACAAATAACAGGGTCGCTTTTTCGTCTCTTGTGATCGTATTGATTAATCCAGCCAGTCCAACAAGCGTCCTTGGGCTCCGTTAGCTGATTTCCAGAAACCGGTCCACGCAGACCTGGTAGGCAACAGAAATGTACCGGGCCCTGCTGAGCTCATCGTAAACGGCCCGAGCGGCATCATCGAACGCATTGGGGTCCTGGAAGATATTCGACTCAACATCACCCGTCGCCATTACAAGGTCGAACAGGCTACGCAGTTTCCCTTTGTATTTTTCAAAGCGTTCTTTTTGGTCCTTCGAGAGAGAAGCGCGCTGGAATCTCGCCTCAAAAAGATTATTGAGAATCTTCTCACTGCTCCGAGACGGGTTTGCCTTCCTGGCACGTTCGTAGTCGCCAATCGCCCACTCGCATCCTGCTTTCGCCGCCTTCTTGTTCGGACTCAGAAAGTCAAAGAGGCCCATCGGTGGTTTCGCCCATTTTGCGTCAGTCAGTAATCCTGAGCCTAACACCATTCCCGCATTACGGCGTAACCCGCAGCCTAAAGACGAATGGCAATCAGCTCCTTCCTGCAATGGGAGATTAACGACGTTAGCGCTGACGGAAAACGCAGCTAGCCAATGTGGACGGCAAACGGTTGGCGGATAGAGCCAAGCGCGGTCTTGAGGACGCCAGTAAGCTAAACATGCTTCTTCAACGAAGCGCTTCCAATCTCCCTCGAATGGAACACACATTTTGCCCCGCCATACGGCGGGGCTTTTTATGCTTCTCTGGCGACGGGTCTTCTAAATGCGAATAGTGCGGAACTGTTGGCAACAGCTGTCAGTGCTTGCCGTGTCCGCCTTTTTTCTCTTTGTCCTTCTTGCCATGCATGGCCTTGTGAATGACCTCCATGTCGAAGGAAACCTGCTGTTGCGGCGTCAGCATTTGCCGTTGAGCGGATATGTATTTGTACTTGGCGCGCAGCATCTCCTGCTTGGCCAGCACCAGGTCCATGAGCGGCCCATCGATCGCCTTCGGATTTGAGTCACCGGAAGTGGCCAGCACCGCCAGTTGCACCTCCAGTGCCTTGATACCGGCCTTGAGCGGCGCCTTTATCCGCGCATACTGCAGATGAAGCCGGTCCAGTTCAGCCTTCTGATCATTGGTCAGGCTCTGTTTCCAGTTCGCGCCGTAAAGATGCTTATCCGAAGCGCTTGCGCCACTCTTTGCGCCGTGTTTCTTACATCCGCCGTGGCCCTTTTTGCCTTCGTGCATCCCTTGCTTGCCCTTCCCGTGCTTGCAACCCTTCTTGCCGGCGCCGGCATCCAGCTGGGAAACACCGTGCATCGCGTGGCCACCTTCAGATTCTTTGCCTTCAGCCATGGCAGCACCCGTCGCGAGCAGAGTACTCAGAAAAATAAATGCCGCCACTCCGAACAATCGTGAAACCATCGTGGATCTCCTTTTATAGGGTGGTTGTTCATTACACATCAGGGACAGTCTAAAGTCCGATGGCTGAAGAAAAAAGCAGGGTTTTTGGGGTAACTGGATCACACCAGTGTTCTGAAGGCAGCAGGGCTGATTTAGGGATGTCCGCAGCAGTCCCACTAGCAAACTTTGTTCTCGGACCCGAGAGCTCCAGGTTCGCCCAACCCGGAACAGGAAAGCGAGACCATCGTCCGTCTTCTCACATTCGTCCGCGGCTCAACGTATAGACACCTCTCGAATTTAACGGCTGGGGAGGACGTCTATCACCGAGTTCCTCTACGGATCAGAAGTCACCGCGTAAGCCAGTCGCGAAACTGAATGACTCGCCATGAACTAATATCAAGACCTATATGTCACTTTTATTGCGGGTTGGGCATGAGCATTCCAGCGGCTTATTGGATAGAAGGTATCGGGTATGTTGGAGTGGCCCTGACGGTGGCGACCTATTCTATGCGCCGCATGATGCCGCTTCGCATCGTCGGCATTTGCGCCAACGTTTTTTTCATCCTCTACGGCATATTGGCTGGAGTCTATCCCCAGTTACTGCTGCACGGGATACTGTTGCCACTGAACACATGGCGCTTGGTGGAAATGCGGCGATTGACGCAACAAGTCGCATCGGCGGCCAGTGGCAATTTGTCCATGGATTGGCTCAAACCCTTTATGACCAGACGAGAGGTACGCAAAGGCGATGTCATTTTCCAAAAGGGTGAACCATCGACTGAGATGTTCTTCACACTGGCGGGCCGCTATCGCTTACCCGAAATTGGCATTGCAATCGGCGAAGGGGAATTAATCGGTGAAATGGGCCTGGTCTCGCCGGACAATCGGCGCATGTGCAGTTTTGAATGTACCGAGGATGGCGTATTACTCAGGGTCCGTTACTCCCGCGTGTTGGAGCTTTATTACCAGAATCCCCAGTTTGGCTTTTACCTGCTGCAGCTAATCAGTGAGCGTTTATTCAACCGCATCGAGAGCCTCGATAGCTCAATAGACCGCACGAAGTTGGTTAACGCAAGATGCGCTTCTCTGTCGATACCGGCAGCGGATAAGGGGGAAAATACGGTTTAACTCTTGTGGCATTAGCCAGGGGGTCGGATCAAGAACCTGACCCGGCAGCCAGCCTGGAGGCCGAAGACTGGGGCCTGGGTAAAAGCGGAAAAACGTCGATTCAGGCGGCTACCGGCTCCAGCTTGCGGTAATGCTGTTCAGCTTTCTTCACCACTTCCTGGTGTGAAGCGCCTACGACCACGCAGACTTCTGTCCCGTTCCGCGTCACTCTTCCAACCCAGTTGTCGTTGTTGGAATCATGTTCGAACCAATACCTGACAATCGGACCGGATGGGTTTCTCAACGTATTGAAATCGCCAATAATCATCGGATTTCCTACCCGCAGGAAGAATGTGAATAAATGTCACACACGAAAAAGTATACAACGCCCGCGCCCAAAATCAACGCACTGTTTTCCGTCTGTTCTGTGTTTTGGCTGTCTTCCTGTCCCGGGGGGGTTCTCACCGATCGCCGCATGCCCGCATAACCTGCGGTAATCAATACAGTTTGCACGACTGACTGAATCTGATACGCGCCACAGCTATATCCTCCTCAATCCAGGTTCGCACTGGCTGGAGGGGCGGTAAATCGGGGCGAAATCAGGGAAACTCCGATTTCCGCCGGTCAGTCCCGCCTGCAGATGCCCCAATTCCTGGTCGCCACACACTCGAACACCTCCAATCCCAAGCGCTATTTTCACGGAGATTGTTTTTTCAACGGCGCAGAGCGAAACCGGCCGCGACCGGGAAACCTGCCGGCGCAATTCAGGCATTCACCAATCAAGAAAACTTAACGGGCATGCGAGCCCGTGTATCGACGTTCAGGGTAAAGACATCAGGACGCGAGTAGTGGCCAACAACATCGAACGCCCGCCTGGATATCGCAACTTGCTCCAGCCTGATATCTGCATAAACGATGGCCTGTGTTTCATGGACCGGCCCCACAACCAGATCACCACCAGGTGCAATCACGACAGAATCACCGGGATTGATCCAGTCCTCATCGGACGGGTAAAGCCGCCCCTTGTCCGGAATGTCTTCGGGAAGGTCCTTGTTCCGCAGCGCCACGCCAGCCCCGATAACCCAGCAGCAGCCCTCGCGGGCAATATGGCGCAGGGAACCTATCCACCCCTCTCCACTGTCGTAAGTGGGAGCGATATAAAGTTCGATGCCTTGGGCATACAGGGCATAGCGCGCCAAGGGCATAAAGTTTTCCCAGCATAAAAGGGAACCCAGTCGCCCACAGGGCGTATCGACCACGTTCAGACCCGAGCCGTCGCCAAACCCCCAAACCATGCGTTCCGGATTCGTTGGCATTAGTTTGCGATGGCGGTTGAGAATCCCGCCATTCGGCCCGATAGTGACAACGCTGTTGTAGAGCGTTGACCGGCTCGTCTGGCCATCCCTCTCGCTAAGGCCGCAAACAACGGTAACGCCATTATCCTTCGCGGCATCCTGAATCGCACTCAGCCCATTGACGTCCAGGTCCACCGAATTCTCAAGCAATCTTTGGTGAAGATCATTGGACAGGTTCCAATCGCTCCCCGGACGCAGTCGCCATATCCACGCCGGGTACCCGGGGAAAAAGGCCTCAGGAAACACAATCAGCTCTGCGCCCCCGGCAGCGGCCTCTTCAATAAACTGGCGAGCTTTACCGATAGTACCCGCCAGGTTCAGAAATTCAGGGGCATGTTGGATGATCGCCAGTTTTGTCATCGGACTTCTCCAGCTCGGAAGCTCATATTGTCTTTCGGGGCCATACGGGACATCGGGAAGCGCAGTGAATTCGGACCCATCCCTGCCTTTGGCACGTGTCATTCAGGCACACAAGATCAATAGCCCCTATAGTCTGGTTACGTGCCCGACATAAGGTGGCTCTGATTCTGGGCACCACAGGAATTTAAATCCCTTAGGACTTACTAATTTTTTACGAGAACTACAATTCTCCATTAGATCAACAGGTTGTAGAACTCCCATAAGGCAGTGAATGGCCCAGGAAACACGGGGCAACCCCCCATCGAATACACCGCTACGGATTGCTTTGTGGCGCCTCCACCCCTCCCTCAACCGCCTGGAACGCAACGGCGAAGTCGTTCACCTGGAACCCAAGGCCGTAAAAGTTCTACAAATGCTTGCCGAACGGGCGGGCGAACCTGTCACCCGCCAGGAACTGCTCGATGGCGCGTGGCCAGGTCTTGTGGTGACAGACGATGCGCTCACCCAGGTCATCATCAAATTACGCAAGGCGCTGGGAGACAACTCGCGGGCGCCCGAATACATCGAGACCATTCCAAAACGGGGCTATCGCCTGGTGGCGGAGGTCAGCCCCGAAACCCCTCACAATGTCTTGCCGGCCCCAGGTTTTCTCGCGACCTATGGTGTGCCCGGCATTCTCTCACTGACAGTCGTCGTGCTGTTGGCGTGGTGGTTCCTGTCAGAACCTCCCGCCACGCCAAGGCGAGGATCGGTGCCCATGAGTGTATCGGTCGCACCTTTCGAAAGCATTGGCGACACCCCAAGCCAGAGGAATCTGGCGCGCGGTATCACCGCGGATCTGAGTACCGATCTTGCCAAGATCTCCAGCTTACTGGTCATACGGTCTTCACTCATTGAATCAGGGTCCGGCATCGCAGGGTATGTCGTATCAGGAAGCGTGCAAAGATCCTCTGATCAGGTGCAGATACATGTACGTTTGATGGACGCCTCCACCGGACAACAGATCTGGTCTGAACGCTATAAACGGCCCACCGGAGATCTCTTCGAATTACAGCAGGCGATCAGCAGTGAGATCGTCAAGCAACTCGCGGTCGAACTCACTTCGGCAGAATACGAACGCCTCGCCAAACGGTACACGCGGAATCTGGAGGCCTATGAGTTTTTTCAGCGTGGGCAATCCGAACTGCTGTTGCGACAGAAGGAAGCCAACCGAAGCGCCCGCGACTGGTACCGGAAAGCGATAAATCTGGATCCTGCGTTCAGTCGAGCATATGCGGGAATAGCGTTGAGCTTTGCGGCGGATTTCAGAAACCAATGGACGGACAACCCGAACCTGGCATTGGAACAAGCCTACAAAATGGCCGAGTCCGCGCTGCAAATCGATTCTGAAATTCCCGAAATACACTGGGTTCTCGGTTACGTCGCCACACAGAAACGCGAACACGAAGCCGCAAACTCCCAGCTAGAGCGAGCGCTGGAACTCGACCGCTCCTATGCCGATGCGTACGCACTCATGGGGGGCGTCAGCACGTACAACGGCAATCCCGAAAACACCATTCCATTACTTCGCAAGGCCATGCGCCTCAAACCAGATGCCGGTTATCTCTATTTCCTCCTGCTGGGCCGGGCTTACTTCTTTCTGTCCGATCACGAGCAAGCCATCATCAACCTGCAACACTCGTTAGTGCGCAATCCGACGAACATAGAAGCCAGGCTATATCTCGCGGCTGCAGACTTACTTGAGCAGGACTTGGACGCAGCCGCCTGGGAGGTCGTGGAGATCAGAACGCTTAACCCTGATTTTCGCCTTTCGGAGTGGGTGGAAAACTACCCAATGACAGATCGCGCCCAGGTCAACCACCTGATCAAATCATTGAAGCCGCTGGATCTTTGGTAGCCGGGATCTGCAGATCAGCCCTGCTCTCCTGGTGAGCAAGGATGATCCGAGAAGCCACCGCTCCCTGGCGGCTCCCTGCCCGCAACATGGATCAACCGGAAGACTCTCCCTCCTTGCACCCCTCTATCAGTTGTTGTCGAAACTCGGGGGTATCCGCATATCCATGAACATGGGTACCGTGCTGGATAACGGCTTCGACCAGTTCTTGCTTCGAATCCGCACTCAAAGCGACGGTACAGCCGGTTCCATCCGCAGGATAGTCTCTGCAATCAATTCGGTAGCGTGCCATATGGCTCTCCATTGAGTTAGTGAACGATTTCCGGCCAGAACAGAAATCCCGGGCCGTACAGAGCCTACTTAATGGAAATCAACGAGATAGCAAACGAAGAAACGACTAAGGAAAAGGTAAGGATTATCTTTTGCGGCCGATACGCCCATTTTCATGCCGGCCACCGCAAGCCTGCCCCTTCCGTGAATATGTTCGCCATGGGCGTAAAGGGGACAGGGATTGCTGTAGACGCGCGCCAGTTTCCAGATCAGCGCGCTTTGCGTGGCAACGATTACGGTGGAAGCCAGATCAAGGTGTAATCTCCGGTTATCAGGTCTGAACCCGGTAACATCGGGCATTGCGCCAGGAATGACAACACGCCGATATTGCCGCGAAAGTGGGAATGTTCAGTACGGCAGCCAATCAAGCGAAGCCTTAAGGTTCGCATCCTGCTTGCGCCACCCCGTCCCCGATGGGAGGATTGGGGACCAACCGGAAGGAATATCAGCGATAACGTCCGCGCCAAGTTGAAGAAGGACTCAACGTGCTTCGTGCGGATAATGGCTGATTCGTCGAATTTTAGTTCTCTCCGGATCCGAGTGGAGAAAAGCAATCAGTGGTGCCCGGGATCATTTGATAAACCGTATCGAGATCGAAAAGAGGAAATAATATGCCGATCGTTGCCTGGAGTGATGACTATAGCGTCAATGTTGAACAAATCGATGGCGATCATCAGCGGATGCTTGAACTCGTCAATGACCTGCATTCGTCGGTAGAAGACCGCGTCGAAAAAAATATCCTGCACCAAAAACTGGTTGATTTGGTTGAATTCACTCGCAGCCATTTTTCCAGGGAAGAAAAACTGATGAAGGAGCATCATTATCCTGGTCTCGCACCCCACTACAAAGAGCATCGAATTCTGCTTCAACACATGGACAACCTCGTTAAAGCGGTAGCTAGTGGCAGATATCCAACCTTTTACTCGGACTATGATATCTCCTCGGACTGGGCGCTGGACCACATGTCCGGATGTGACAAATCTCTGGGTTTGTTTCTTAACTCAAAAGGTATTTTCTGACAGGTCGACTGGGTCGTCAGGCTGTACGGGGCATAGCACGGTTCCTGCCAACAAGAGGCTCGCTGAGATATTTTGAAGGCTCACCCGGATCCTATGCTTCGGCTTGAACACAACGTGATACTTACACTCCCATCGCGCGTGACTTAAACTTCCTGCTAATCTCATGGTCTCTCTGGTGCGTGGTGCTTGGCGGCTCACGTTTCGGAGTTACTGAGGTTCCTGTTACTGTCAAACTGCTCGTGCCGCCCCAGCAGAGCTGGGGGCCATCACATGTTTGTCTAGAAGGCGAAGCTTACCTGAGATGAAAACATTGCTTCAAAATGAGATAGAACAACAGGACTGCTGGCGTTTACGGCCTCAATTCAAGTCACTGGGCCGGCTTTTTAAATCCATCATTCAAAGTGAGTTCACTGAACCGAAAGAATTGGAGTTGAGGCAACAGAAAAACCTGTCTGGTTTGTTAAAATACTGCTCTGAGGTTGTTCCTTATTATAAAGACTTGTTTGCTGAATTAAAGTTTGATCCCAATTCTGTCAGGCAGTTTTCGGACCTTGCAGCATTACCTGTGTTGGAGCGTCATGTAGTTCAGGGACAGGCAAAGAGGCTGCAGACAAAAAAATTACCAAAAGGTTTTGTGATAACAGGGCCTACACGGACGTCAGGCACATCAGGTCAACCAGTTGAAGTTCTTCAAACCCAGGAGTACGCAAGAACGTTCGGCCTGATGAAACTCAGAGAGTACCGATGGTTCCGATATGAACCATCCAGAAAATTGTCATCTATTCGCAATCCCGGTGATTTGCCAGGAATAGATGGCGAACTTATCCAGCCAAATCAAACTTTTTTGCGGGAGACCTGGCCGTCAGTCGGTTACTGGTTCAAGACAGGACCGTGGGTTGGACTATCGGAGACTACGCCAGTAGAACAGCAGATAGCCTGGCTTGAAGAACAACGGCCAGCTTATCTTCTGGCCCAGTCAGCGCCCATTGAACATCTCGCCCTGGCCATGCAGGGGGAAAAACTGTTTGATGGTTTTTCCGGGATTGAGGTGATCTCGCAACAGTTGACTGAAGATATGCGTCATCGTGTTGAAACAACCTTTCAAGTGCCCGTACATCAAAACTATGGTTTAAACGAAGCAGGTATTGTGGCAGCACGTTGTCCTGAAGGCGGACGATACCATGTGCACAATGAGTTCTATTCCGTAGAAATTGTTGACCAAAATGGCCGGCAGGTACGGGCAGGAGAGACGGGGCGGCTGCTGTTAACAGTTTATAACAATCCCGCAATGCCATTAATTCGTTATGATACTGATGATCTGGCAGAAGCAGTGGAAGGTCCCTGCCCATGTGGGCGTACATTGCCTTCCTTTAAAAACCTTCACGGGCGTTTTCGTCGCACAATACTTTGTCCGCCTGATACCCAGTCTTACTGGTATGCGATATTACATGTGATATCTGATGCAGATCAGGCATTGACAGAGGGTCTCAGGCAGTACCAGTTTCACCAGTATCTTGACGAAACGTATGAACTAAGACTTGTTGCAGTTAAAAAATTACCTGATAAGTTTGAGCAGGCTTTAAGGGCATCCTGGAATAAGGCAGTCGATGATGAAGCCCCCAAGCTGACTGTCAAGTACGTCGATGTAATCGAAAGACCCGAAGGTGGAAAATTTCAAAACTTTACCTCTGATTTTACAAACCAGGAGCAGACCGGCGAGGGGCGGGAATAGAGTTTCTCCACTGCCTCAGGCAAGTTTAAAATACTTTTTGTCAGTCGTTCCGTAAAGTTTTTGCAGGTATTTTTTCAAAGGTACTTCCTCATCACCAGGGTAGTACCATCCAGACCTTCCACGCGCGTATTTTTCTTTCAACGCGCTGGGATTCGTTGACAAGCCCAGCAGCTGTCTTTCATACGGATCACTTACTTTGTGATCGATCCTTGCTGTTGTATTGGCATCGACAGGATGCAGCCAGCGGTATGCCCACTGGACGAAGACCACCTTGCGAAAATGATTCGTGAAATTCTGAGAACGAATACTGTGTATTATCCTCGGGTGCATGAGCAGGGCTGTTCCTGCAGGCACAGAGATCGGGACTGCAGTTGAAGGTAAAGTGAAATCACCGGGTAATGATCTGTTGTCCTTGTGTGATCCGGGTATGCACAATGTTGTCCCTGTATTCTCGCTGACGGTATCTGTCAGAAAAAAACCAACTTTAATCCCAAACCAGGGTGTTTCATCCAGTAAGTCATCTTCGATAGCTCCGCCGTCACGATGCCATCCATACTCAAAACTGCCATCGTTCTCGAGCTTATTGGGTGGATGGAGATTCACATGGCTGTGGTTAATCCAGATATTCCAGCCGAGCAGACCGGTTATCTTGGGCAGGATAGTTGGCAGCGTGGCCAGTTTTATAAACGACATGCCCCGGGAAATAATATCCGCCTCGTTCACATGAGCACTTTCTGATTCACTCGCAATTACCTGGCAATCGGCTTCCAGCGCTTCTTGCAAAACATCATTGATGGCATTTTCAACGATCATGTAACCATTTTCCAGGAAAAATTCCTTTTCATTCCTGGTCAGCTTGAAGTTTTTATGTGCTTGTAGATGCATCGATTGTAAGAAACGTTATGTTTAGAGTAAGTTGAGTTTTTTTGCCATGTATTCAATTGTCAGTGCGTCCATGAGTGGACTTCCAACAGAGATAATAGTTTTTGCATTTTTGCCTGCCCTATAGAGGTCAAGCACGTCTCCCTGTATTAGTTTTATTGCATCTTCTAACTGTGACAGGTCACCAACATGTGCGGCATCAGGGCAATCAACAAATAGTCCGCCACGTTGTTCAATCAGGCCTGTATGCAACTCAAAGTTGAACGCGGTATCTGCACCCAGACTGATAATCAGGTCGGCATGGGTATTTTCAGGAGTCAGAAACGGTTTTCGACTGGTTGTTGCGGTAATGATCGTGGCTGCTTCAAAATGCTCAAGGTTGGTTTCTATACTAATAGCGTCTCTTGTCTGTGGCGGCAGGTTGATGTCGTAGACTCTGGGCTGGCTGCCTAATTTGGTAAATATTTCGGCAGCGAATGAGCCAACCCGACCATATCCAATAAGAAGCGGTTCTTTTATATCAGACCCGGCAAACCTGGCGCCGAGGATTGCTATTGCGCTTGTTCGTATGGAGCTCATCATTGTTGCATCGAATATTGCAACAGGGTGATTCTCATCATAGTCAAGCATCAGGGTTGCACCAACAGAAACTGACCAATGCTTTTGACGGATGGGGTTGGTGGAAATAATCTTTACAACCTTCACGATATCCGTGAAACAGGTCATTGAGCGGATGTCGCCCTCATCCGGGTGGACGGGGTCATCATAGATGACCTTGGGCTTGACCCAGGCCAGACTTTTACGAAGAGCGATTGCTCTTATTCTTGTTTCAAGGTAATCCAGATAACTGACTGTATCTTCCATGAGAAGAGACTGAACCGCAGATTCATTGATGTACTTGACCTCGGGATAGGTAAGTGGCTGGTCACCAATCGTCTTGTGCATATCGGGTCGTTAAAGCGCTGCGTTTGAAGCAAAAATATAACCTAATTGATTCATAAACGACACGGGGAGACCGGATACCCGAGAACTACAGTAGGATGTTACGATGAAAGGAGGAATGTTATTTTTCAATGGTACAGAACGTAAATGGCAGACTCATTGGAACCTCCTCGAATCAGCATAGGCTGGTTTCCCAGGCTGCGGAAAATTTGGTGGGAAAAAATTTGTCGGAGAGGCGGAAATAGTAACTGGATCCAGGCTCGAGCACTGCCCCAGGGCGCGCTCCGGCCCAACGCCTGTTCTTTCGCGCCTACGCTCTACATGGGGATGAGCAGCGGGCGCTACTCAGAGCGCCGCACTGTACCTGCGCAACACACAGTCGTGACTCAGCCACTGAATATCGGATAAGGAAATTGGTAACCTACGAAAACTGGCGTCCGCGCAATCCCTTGGTAATCCCAAAGAACTCACGCAAACATCCAGAATTCGTAACTTACTGACTTAAATTGGTGGGCCGTGTAGGAATCGAACCTACGACCAATTGATTAAAAGTCAACTGCTCTACCGACTGAGCTAACGGCCCCTATGGAAGAGCGGCATTATAAGGAATCGGCACGGTGGGGAAAACCCCTTTTGCGTTGTTTGGCGTCCGTATTCGCATAGTCGGCGCCTTCGTGGGTGATATCGAGCAGCTTGTCCCTACTTGAAATGTGGATACTCGCCGGTTCTATGCGCCTTGGTCGGACACGTAGGTGGTGGGATCGGGGAGCCCGGCATCCTCGAACCCCTGGCGGCGGAATCTGCAGGAGTCGCAGCGTCCGCACGCCCTGCCCTGCTCGTCGGCCCGGTAGCAGGACACGGTGAGACCGTAGTCCACACCCAGACGGGTGCCTGCGTGGATGATATCGGCCTTGCTCATATGGACCAGTGGTGCATGAATATGGAAATGATGCCCCTCGATGCCCGCCTTTGTGGCCAGGTTGGACAGGCCCTCGAAGGCGCTGATGAACTCTGGCCGACAGTCCGGATAGCCGGAATAGTCCACCGCGTTGACGCCGATGAAAATGTCGAAGGCCTCCAGCACTTCCGCCCAGCCCAGGGCAAGTGACAAAAACACCGTGTTGCGCGCCGGCACATAGGTAATGGGTACGCCATCACTGGCCTCGTCGGGTATGGCGATATCTGTGTCAGTGAGTGCCGAACCGCCGATCAGGTCCATGCCGATGTGAACCACCTTGTGCTCCTCCGCACCCATCGATTTCGCCAAGGACGCCGCCGCCTCGAGTTCCGCCGAATGGCGCTGGCCATAGGCCATGGACATGGCGTAGCACCGGTATCCCTGATCGCGGGCAATCGCCAATGTAGTGGCTGAGTCCAGCCCTCCGGACAACAAAACCACGGCCTTGGGAAAGGAATCCCTCATCGTGCTCTCTCCTCACCCCATAGCAGCTTGTGGAGTTGCAGTTGAAAACGGGCTGGCAGCCGGTCTTCGAGCATCCATTCGGCCAGTTCAGTGGGGTCCTGGTTGTCGTGTGAGGGGGAAAGCAGCGCTTCGCAACCGTCGGGCAGCGGATTGTCCGCCAGGGTGCGTCGCGCCCATTCATAGTCACCACGGTCGCAGATGACGAATTTGACCTGATCTTGCGCGGTCAGGCAGCCCAGATTGGACCAGAGATTCTTGTCCAGTTCGCCCGAACCCGGTGTTTTGAGATCCATCACCTTCACCACCCTTGGGTCGACATTGCAGATATCGACGGCACCACTGGTTTCCAGGGACACCTCGTGGCCCGCGTCGCAGAGGGCGGTGAGCAACTCATTGCACGGACGCTGGGCCAGCGGTTCGCCGCCGGTCACGGTGACGTGGTGCGTTGCGTACCCGGCCGTGGTCTCCAGAATTTGCGGGATGCTCATCCATTCCCCTCCCTTAAAAGCATAGGCGGTATCGCAATAACCACATCTTAGCGGACAGCCGGTGAGGCGCACAAAGACCGTTGGCCAGCCCGTGAATCGGCTTTCGCCCTGGAGGGAATGGAAAATTTCGGTGACGCGCAGGCGCGCATCGGCGCTCATCGCGACTATCGCCCTTCGTTGGTCAGGGCCGCCAGGCGTTGTTCGGCAAGACGTGCTGCGGTGGTACCCGGATAGTGACGAACGACGCCGTCAAACACTTCGCGCGCTTTGGTGTAGTCACTTTGCGCGTAACGGATGTATCCCACCTTGAGCAGGGCATCGGGCACCTTCGGACTTTGGGGGTAGCGTTCGACGAGAAGCTGAAAATCATTCATCGCACCGCCGTAGTCCTGCCCGGCGTAGCGCGCCTCGCCCAGCCAGAACTGGGCGTTGTCGGCGTAGGCGCTGTCTGGGTATTGCTTGAGAAAGGACTCGAAGGCGCCGATGGCCGGATCTATCTGGCGCTTCTGGACCAGCATCTCATAGGCCTGCTTGTAAGCCGCTTCGTCCGAGCTGGCGCCTGGCGACGCCGAGGCGGACTGGGGCGCCTGTGGTGGTGGCGGCGCCGAGGCGCGGGGCTCGGGCGCACGCGGCGGAGGCGGCGGCGTCGATGTGGATTTGCCGCCGGAAAACCGCCGCTCCATATCCAGATAAAGCTCGCGCTGCTGATTCTTCAGCTGGTCGATCTGGTGCCGGAGCAACTCGACCTGACCGCGCAGATCGGCGTTTTCCTGTTTCAGCTGCTCCACGTCGAGCATGGTCTGGGTGACCGAATCCATGCGGCGCTCCAGCGTGTCCACCCGATCCGAGACGCCGGCCCAGAGCGTCGTTGGCCAAATGCAGGCCAACGCCAAAGGTATCAAGTAACGCATCAGTACAGCACGACCGCGCGGCGATTCAAGGCCCAGGCCGACTCGCCGGACCCTGGATCAGCGGGACGCTCTTCGCCGTAGCTGATGGTGGTGATGCGGTTGGACGCCACGCCTTCAGCCTGTAAAAACCGGCGCACGGAATTGGCGCGACGCTCGCCTAGGGCGATGTTGTACTCGCGCGATCCACGCTCGTCGGCATGGCCCTCAATGGTCAGAGTCGTGTCCGGATTGTCGATCAGGAAGAGCGCCTGCGCCCGCAACACATCGTGATAGCGCGGCGGGACATCGCTCTCGTCAAGGTCGAAATAGATGGTGCGGTTTTCCGCCTGCTGCAACTGGTCCGCTGTCAGGCCGATCGATCCGTAACCCGAGGTTGAACCGCTGCTGCCATAACCGTCTTTCGATCCGCCAGAGGACGAGCAACCCACGATCAGGACGCTGGCTGCAAGGACAGCCGCCAATAGACCCATTTTGTTCATCAGAATCTCCTGTTGAGGAACGGCGACCAAGCCGGTTCGCGAACTTCTCCGCCCTGGGATGCAAGACGGGTCTGAACCCCGCCTTCCACGGCTACCGAATTGAGCACACCGCGACCACCGTCGCTGGATGCGTAAATTATCATGGCCCCATTGGGGGCGAAACCGGGCGATTCATCCAGGCCGCCCGAACTGAGCACCTGCAGTCCGCGGGTTTCCAGATCGAGCAGCCCGATCTGGAAGCGTCCGTTGAGCCGGGTGACCATGGTCAGGCTCTTGCCGTCGGGGGAATAGGAGGCCCGCGCATTCTCGGTGCCTTCGAAGGTCAGGCGCTGGGCCGCACCGCCGCCGGCCGCCACCTTATAAATCTGTGGCCGCCCGCCCCGATCGGAGGTGAACACAATGCTCTGGCCATCGGGCGACCAGGCCGGTTCGGTGTCGATGGCGCGATGGGTGGTGATCTGGCGGACGGCGCGACTGGCCACGTCCACCACATAGATGTCGGGATTACTGCCCTTGGAGAGGGTCACGGCCAGCCGGGTTCCGTCCGGCGACCAGGCCGGCGCACCGTTGATGCCCGGAAACGAGGTAATGCGCTCGCGGCCACCGCTGGACAGCTCCTGAACGTAAATGCCAGGCTTGCCACCCTCGAAGGACACATAGGCAAGGCGGCCTGCATCGGGTGACCAGGCCGGCGACATCAGGGGATCGTTGGAGCGGGCGATGGTGACGGCATTGTGACCGTCCGAGTCGGCGATATTCAGGGTCACCGACGCGCCCTCGCCACGACCGCTGGAGTTGATGTAGGCGATGCGGGTCGCAAAGGCGCCGCGCTGCCCGGTCAGGCGCTCATAGATGATGTCGGCGATATAGTGCGCGGCAAACCGCAGGTCTTTGGCGGCGGCGGTCACCGTGTCACCGGCAAGCTGCTCGCCACGATACGCATCGAACAGGTAAAACCGCAGCGAGTAGCCGGTACCGCTGGGGGTAATCTCGCCCATCACCAGATTTTCGATGCCGGCGCTGCGCCACAGGGGAAAATTCACACTGGTTGGCGAGGCCGGGAGCTCGGGCTGACGATCGGGCGGAGTGGTTCGAAAACGTCCGGAACGGTACAGATCTGCAGCGATAATGCCGGCAACGTCCTCCGGAACGGCGACACCGTTGGCCGAAAACGGCGACACGGCAATGGGTATCGCGTTCTCACCGCCACCGGTAATCTCGATGGTCAACTCGGCGCGCGCCACCGCGGACACGCACAGCAAAAGAAGTCCTATCCAACGCACAATCACCCTCCTACCGAACGTCGCTCGGGTCGAATCTCAATCGTAAATCCTTAACCAGGTCGAAGTCGCTGCCTCGTGGCACGGGCAGTGGTTCTGCCCGCATCACAGCCCTTTCCGCCGACCTGTCGAATGCCTCGTTGCCGCTGGAGCGTACGACGGATACCACCGCCACGCCACCACCGGGAAACAGCTTAACGCGCAGCTCGGCGGACATACCCTCGCTCACGCCGGGCGGACGCTGCCAGTTGCGCTCAATTTTCTGTTTGATGGCCGATACATACCGGTCCGCCCCGCTGCCACCGGACCCGCGCCCCGCGCCCCGCGCGGCTGCACCCGACCCGGCGCCTGTTCCACTGCCGCTACCCCAAGTAATCGCAGCGGCCTGGCCCTTTTTCTGTTCCGCCTTTTTGCTGGCGGCCTCGGCAGCCAGCTTTTTCTGGCGCGCCTCCTCCTTGCGCTGCGCCTCGAGCTTTTTCTGTTTTTCGCTTGGCTTTGCGCTCGCTTCGGCCTGTTCTGTTTTTCCTCTTCGGCCTTGCGCTTGGCTTCGGCCTGTTTCTGTTTTTCCGCTTCGGCCTTTCGCTCGGCCTCGGCCTGTCTTTGTTTTTCTTCCTCGGCCTTGCGCTTTTCCTCGGCGACCTTGGCCTTACGCTCTTCTTCTTCGGCCTTGCGCTTTGCCGCGAGTTCCTTTTCCTTCAAGGCCTCCTGCTGTTTTTTTGCCTCGGCCTCGGCGAGCTTTCGTTCTTCCTCGACCTGGCGCTTCTTTTCTTCCTCGGCCTTTCGCTCCAACTCAATGGCGGCCAATCGTTTCTGCTCGGCCTCTTGCTGGCGCGTCAGTTCCTCCTGCCGCTTGCGCAATTCTTCGAGTCGACGCTCTTCCTCTTCGGCCTTGCGACGTAAATCGGCGAGTTGGCTGTCTTCCTTCTGGCGCAGCCCGATAGTGGCCTCTTCGCGCCTTGTAGTTTCCTGCTGAAGCCGCTCGACCTCCTCGATCAGGCGCTCATCGGTGATCAGCGGCACCTCCAACTCGGTCACTATGGGCTCGCTACCACCCACCCCCTCGGCCGTACCCGCGGAGTGCAAGGTCCATTGAATGGTCAGGGCCACCAGCAACATCAGGTGGAACAGGACCGACAATATCCAGGCCCAGGTACCGAGCTGAAACCGCCTCAGCACGAATCAGCCTCCGCCGGGTGGCGCCAGGGTCACCAGCCCGATGCGGGTCGCGCCGAGCTGTTCGAGTTGCGACATCAACTCCACCACCGTTCCGTAGGGCACCCGCTTGTCGCCCTGGACCAGCATGGATCGCTCGGGGCTGATCCGCTGAAGTGCGACGGCCTGCAGCGCAGCCGCCTGGGCATCCAGGGTTTCCGGGTCGCCGCCGCTGTAAAGCTTGTAGAGACCCTCGGGCAGGATCGAAATCACGATGGGCGGATTATCTTCGGCGAGCATGGGGGAGGCCTGTTTCACCGGCAGATCCACATCGACCCGCTGCACCAGCAGCGGCGCGGTGACCATGAAGATCACGAGCAATACGAGCATCACATCGATATAGGGAACGACGTTGATGTCCGAGACCGGACGGCGTTTCTTGCCCCGCGCCACGGCGCTTCCTCAGCGAGCCGCCGCGTGCAATTGACGCAGCAGTACGTTGGTGAATTCCTCGCTGAAGTCCTCGTAGCGATTCTCGAGGACCTCGATATCGTGAGAGTAGCGATTGTAGGCGATCACCGCGGGAATCGCGGCGAACAGCCCCATGGCGGTGGCGATCAACGCCTCCGCAATGCCCGGGGCCACCAGATTGAGGGTGGCCTGTTTGACGTCGCCCAGGGCATGAAAGGCGTTCATGATGCCCCACACCGTGCCGAACAGGCCCACATAGGGACTGGTGGACCCCACCGTAGCCAGAAACGACAGGTTTTTCTGCATCTTGTCGGCGGCTCGGCCACTGGCGACGCGCATCGCCCGGCGGGCGTTCTCCACCACCACGGCGTAGCTCATCTGATTTTCCTTGGAGCGCTCGTACTCGCGAAAACCGGCATGAAATACCGTCGCCAATCCCGGGGTGCCGTCCGCATCCACACGATGGTAAAGCTGCGCCATGTCGCCACCGCTCCAGAAGCGCGCCTCGAAGGTCTTGACATCCTTGCGTGCAGATTTGAGGGCGCGGGCGCGGTCGAAAATAATGGCCCAGGAGGCCACGGAGGCCAACACCAGCAAGGCCATCACGATCTTCACCACGCCACTGGCGTTGAGGATCAGCGTAAAGAAATTCAGATCATCGCCCATTGTTCACCCTGTCCAGCAATACCGCCGGGATTGCGGTCGGTCGAAAGCCTTCGCAAGCGACACAGACCAGCTTCACGATGCCACGACAGAGGATCTCCTCGTCCCGCAACACCTGTTGTTCGAAATCGAGACTGGCTCGACCGCGTTTGGAAATTTCCGCCGTCACCACGAGTGCATCATCGAGACAGGCCGGCTTGAGAAAATCCACCTCCGCGCGGCGCACCGCAAACACCACGCCGTGATCTCTGGCCAGCCCGCTGTTGTCGAAACCCATCGTCCGCAACCATTCGGTCCGGGCGCGCTCCATGAAGGCGAGGTAGTCGGCGTGATACACCACGCCGCCGGCGTCGGTGTTCTCGTAATACACCCGGACCGGCAGTCCGGTTGCCGCCGTTTCAGCGCTCATGTTGCGATATGGGACTGAGGCAACATGGCATGGTTCCCGAATCGGCGAGAGATTTTATTTTCCAAACAGATCACCCGCATTCGAGTCCTTCGAAGGCATCAGGCCGAAGTGAAGGTAAGCGGCTCGCGTGGCCATACGTCCTCGCGGTGTGCGCATCAGGAAACCCTGCTGGATGAGAAAGGGTTCGAGAACGTCCTCGATGGTGCCGCGTTCCTCGCCGATGGCCGCGGCCAGGCTGTCCACGCCCACGGGGCCGCCGTCGAATTTTTCAATCACCGCCTGCAGCAGGCGCCGGTCCATGTTGTCGAAGCCTTCGGCATCGACGCTTAGCATATTGAGAGCGCCATCAGCCACCTCTACGCTGACGGCCCCATCGGCCTTGACCTGGGCATAGTCGCGGACGCGCCGCAGCAGTCGGTTGGCGATGCGCGGCGTGCCGCGGGAGCGGCGGGCGATCTCGGTCGCCCCCGCCGTATCCACCTCGATATTCAGAATCTCCGCAGAGCGGGCAACAATGTGAGCCAGGTCCTCGCTGGAATAAAACTCCAGCCGTTGCACGATGCCGAAGCGGTCGCGCAACGGTGAGGTGAGCAATCCGGCACGGGTTGTGGCGCCAATCAGGGTGAAGGGCGGCAGATCGAGCTTGATGGATCGCGCCGCCGGGCCCTCGCCGATCATGATGTCGAGCTGATAGTCCTCCATCGCCGGGTAGAGCACCTCTTCCACCACCGGGCTGAGACGGTGGATCTCATCCACAAAAAGCACATCGCCAGGCTCGAGATTGGTGAGCAGCGCCGCCAGATCGCCAGCCCTTTCCAGCACCGGTCCGGAGGTTTGTCGCAGATTGGCGCCCATTTCGTTGGCGACAATGTGGGCCAACGTGGTCTTGCCCAGTCCGGGCGGGCCGAAAATAAGCACGTGATCAAGGGCCTCCTGACGACCCCGTGCGGCATCGATAAAGACCTCCATCTGCTCGCACACCACCGGCTGACCCACATACTCGGCGAGCTTGCGGGGCCGGATGGCGCGCTCCACGACGGCATCTTCACCCTCTGCCGCCGCGCCTACGAGTCGATCCGATGTGCTCACCGTCCGTTCATCCCCTGGCCGCTACGGCCTGCAGTGCCGCGCGGATGATTTGCTCGCTCGCCAGCTCGTCGTCCGCCACAGCCTTGACCATGCGCGACGCCTCTACCGGCTTGTAACCGAGGGCCACTAGCGCGCTGGTGGCCTCCGCCGCCGGGCTCGCCGACGGTGGCATCGCGGACGCCGCCACCCTGCCGTCAACAGTCGTCGAGAATTTCTCCAACCGGTCGCGCATCTCGACGATAAGGCGTTCCGCGGTTTTTTTACCCACACCGGGAACCCGGGTGAGGGAAACCACATCGCCCGCCTGCACGCAAAAACTGAATTCGTCCGAGGTCATGCCCGACAGAATCCCCAGCGCCATTTTGCCGCCAACGCCGCTGACGCGCAGCAGCTCACGGAACATGGCCCGATCGGCCTCGTTGCGAAACCCGTAAAGGATGTGGGCATCCTCGCGCACCGTCAGGTGGGTGAACAGGACGGTGGTTTCGCCCACGGGCGGCAGATCGTAAAAGGTGGACATGGGCGCCTCCACCTCGTAACCCACGCCCTGGACATCCACCAGCAGCGTCGGCGGGTGCTTGGCCAGAATCTCGCCCCGCAGCCGCCCGATCATGTCCTTATCCCCGCCAGGCGCGAACGCACAGCGCTTTCGTGGGCATGGCAAAGCGCCACCGCCAGGGCGTCGGCCTGATCCGGCAAAAGCTGTTCACGCAGATTGAGCAAAATACGCACCATGTGTGCCACCTGGGACTTCTCCGCACCGCCGGTACCCACAATGGCCTGTTTTACCGAGCGCGGCGGGTACTCGAACACCGCCACACCGGCATTGATGATGACCGCAATGGCCGCCCCCCGGGCCTGGCCCAGCTTGAGGGCGGAACTGGCGTTCTTCGCCATGAATACCTGCTCCACCGCCGCCTCCTGGGGCTCGTGGGCGCTGAGGACCTCGTCAAGCTGCCGATAAATCTCGCCAAGGCGGGCGGGAAAGTCCTTTTCGGTGGTCTTGATGCAACCACTGGCCACGTGCCTGTTGCGTTGGCCGTCGGTGTCTATGACACCAAAGCCGGTGACCCTAGAGCCCGGATCGATGCCGAGAATTCGCCGCCAGGAAGGTGCCTTGGAAATCAGCCGATGGCCTCTAGCGTCTCGGCCGATATGTCGGCGTTGGTATAGACATCCTGCACATCGTCGAGATCCTCCAGTGTGTCCACCAGCCTCAGCAGTTTTTCCGCGTCCTCGCCTTCCAGCTCGGCAGTGGTGGATGCGCTGAAGGTGACTTCGGCGTTGTCGGGATTCAGTCCGGCGGCGGTAATCGCATTCTTAACCTGTTCGAAATCGTCCGGCGAGGTGATCACATCGATGGAACCATCGTCGTCCGAGACCACATCTTCGGCGCCGGCTTCCAGCGCGGCATCCATCAGCACGTCTTCGTCGGCGCCTGGCGCAAAGCTGATAATGCCCTGCTTGGTGAACATATAGGCCACCGAACCATCGGTGCCCAGGTTGCCGCCGTGCTTGGAAAAAGAGTGCCGCACTTCCGAGGCAGTGCGGTTGCGATTGTCGGTCATGCAATCGACGATGATGGCCGTACCGCCGGGACCGTAGCCTTCGTAGCGAATTTCATCGTAATCGTTGTTGTCTTCGCCGCCGGCACCACGCTTGATGGCCCGCTCTATGGTGTCCTTCGGCATGTTGGCGCCGACCGCCTTGTCCATGGCAAGACGCAATCGCGGATTCGCGTTGGCATCGCCACCGCCGGCGCGTGCCGCCACCGTTACCTCGCGAATGAGTTTGGTCCATATCTTGCCGCGTTTCTTGTCGTTAGCGGCCTTCTTGTGCTTGATATTGGCCCATTTACTGTGTCCAGCCATGCGCTACCCCTGCCTCTTTCGCAACCGGTATTTAATTGAAGATGTGATCGGCGGATTCTAGCATTTTCAGTCACCGCCTCGCCGCAGTAAGCTAGACATGATGTTTTGACCTGCCCAGCCTCAACGATGCCTACCACGCGATCGCCCGGTTGATCGCACGGGTTGTGCATGCCACGATGCGCCACCCTGACAAAATCCAGCCGTCCCTCCCGACGCATCGACCATGAACAAACCGGATTCCAAGCACCTGCCCACGGATATCAGCCTGCACCGCAAATCGCGCGTATTGTCGATTTCCTTCGACGACGGCAAACGCTTCGAACTGCCCTGCGAATACTTGCGGGTGTTTTCGCCGGCCGCCGAGGTGGTCACGCGCGACGTGCCGGAGTCGGGCAAGGAAGGGGTCAATATCGAGCGGGTGGAACCCCAGGGGTCCTACGCCGTTCGTTTGGTGTTCGATGACGGCCACGACACCGGGATCTACTCCTGGGGCACGCTTTACGAGCTGGGCCGCAACCGCGAACAAAAATGGCAGCAGTACCTCGACCGGCTGCAATCGGCCGGTATCCGGCGCGCGGAGCAGGGGGCTGCAACGCAAGGCAAGCGGGAAATCACCCTGCTCTATTTCGCCTATCTGCCAAACAAGCTCCACACCGAGAGCGAAACCCTGGAACTGCCGGCGTCGGTGGGCGATGTCTCCACTTTACTGACCTTTCTGCAGCGCCAGAAACGGGAGCGCGGCTACCTCCTTGCGGCGGACAATGTCCAGGTGACGGTGAACAAACAGTTCGCCGAACCCTTTACCAGCCTCGAAAACGGTGACGAAGTCGGCATCGTACCGGTTTCGCCGACACCGCCCGCACCGCCCTCAAGCTGACTCCGGAAAAAATTTTCAGATTTTTCGTGTCTATTAAATAGGACAATTGTCCTTATTTAAATTTCAGCGTTCGTTTTTTTCGCAGCATGCTAGTATTTCGCTAATAACTTATGGGTCCATTAAATAGGACGGTTATATTATAATGAGTGCCTCCCTGCTGGAACTGCTGCGGCGTACCTCCGCCTACTCGGGCGGCAACGCCGCGTTCATCGAAGGACTTTACGAAGATTTCCTGCAGGATCCATCCAGCGTCTCCGAAGAATGGCGTCAAAAATTCGAGGATCTGCTGCAGGAATCGGCCAACGAAGTACCCGATATCTCTCACCGTCCGGTACGGGCAAACTTCGCCCGCCTGGCGCGTGAAAAGCCGGGGGCGGTCAAGGCAACCGAACGTCTTTCACCCGCTGCCGCGGAAAAACAGGGATCGGTACTGCGCCTCATCAATGCTTACCGCGTGCGTGGCCACCAGAATGCCGACCTCGATCCGCTGCATTTGCGTGATCCGAAAAATCTCTCCGAGCTCGATCCGGCCTTTCACCGTCTTAGCGACGCGGATCTGGATACCATTTTCAACACCGGTTCGCTCTACGCCCCGGATCGGATGCTGTTACGGGAGATTATCGATTTCGTCAAAGAGGTGTACACCCACCACATCGGCTTTGAATACATGCACATCACCGCCACCGAGGAAAAACGGTGGCTACAGAAACGCATCGAAGGCTATCGCGCCAAACCCGAACTCACCAACGACGATCGACGCTGGCTACTCCAGCTGCTCACCGCCAGCGAGGGACTGGAAAAGTACCTGCACACCCGCTATGTAGGGCAAAAACGCTTTTCGCTCGAAGGCGGCGAATCGCTGATTCCGCTGCTCGACACCCTGATCCAGCGCGCGGGCAGCAAAAAGATTGAAGAGGTCGTTATTGGCATGGCCCACCGCGGTCGCCTCAACGTGCTCACCAATATCGTCGGCAAACCGCCACGCGAATTGTTTGACGAGTTTGAAGGCCGCAAAGAGGCGCGCGGTATCAAGACCGCCGGCGACGTGAAGTACCACATGGGCTTCCTTCGGACGTGGAAACTCCAGGTGGACCTGTGCACGTGGCACTGGGGTTCAACCCGTCCCACCTCGAAATCGTCAGCCCCGTGATCGTAGGCTCGGTCAAGGCGCGCCAGATGCGACGCGACGATCTCGCCGGCGAGCAGGTTATGCCCGTGCTGATTCACGGCGACGCGGCCTTTGCCGGCCAAGGCGTGGTGATGGAGACCCTGCAGTTGTCCCAGACACGGGGCTTCCGCACCGGCGGCACCGTGCACATCGTCATCAACAACCAGATCGGTTTCACGGTCAGCAACCCGCTCGACTCGCGCTCCACCACCTACTGCACTGACGTCGGGAAAATGGTTCAGGCGCCAGTCTTCCACGTCAACGGCGACGATCCGGAAGCGGTGGTATTCGCCACCCGCCTGGCACTGGATTTCCGGATCGCCTTCAAAAAAGACGTGATCATCGACCTGATCTGCTACCGGCGCCTGGGTCACAACGAAGCCGACGAGCCGGCGGTCACCCAGCCGATGATGTACGCGAAAATCCGCAGTCACCCGCCGACCCGGGCCCTGTATGCCGACCGTTTGCTCGCCGACGGCGTGGTTAAGCCTGAAGAAGTTCGCGAAATGGTCGCCGAGTACCGCAAGGCACTTGAAGAGGGGGTCGTTGCCACAAGGCCGGTGCTTTACGGCCTGGAAAACCCCTATGCCATCGACTGGCACAAGCACACCCAGCGGCACCTGGAAGGATCCGGTGGATACCAGGGTGGATTGCGAGACCCTGGAGAAAATGGCGCTGGCGCAGTTGTCCCTGCCCGAAGGCTTCCAACTCCATCCTCGTGTGGAAAAGATTTTCGAAGGCCGCCGACGCATGGCCAACGGCGAACAGCTCATCGACTGGGGTTTCGCCGAGAACCTGGCCTACGCCACCCTGATCAACGAAGGTCATGGCATACGACTGTGCGGACAGGACGCGGGACGCGGTACCTTCTTCCACCGTCACGCCACCGTCCACGATCAAAAAACAGGCAACTCTTACACACCCCTGATGAACTTGTTCGAGGACCAGCCCCCTGTGGCCGTCATCGACTCTCTGTTATCCGAGGAGGCCGTACTGGGTTTCGAGTACGGCTATGCCGTGGACGACCCGGACCGGATGGTGGTGTGGGAGGCGCAATTCGGCGATTTCGCCAATGTGGCGCAGGTGGTCATCGACCAGTTCATCTCATCGGGTGGCGCAAAATGGGGCCTCTATCAGGGGCTGACGCTCTTGCTGCCCCACGGTTACGAGGGCCAGGGCGCGGAACACTCCTCTGCGCGGCTCGAAAGATTCCTGCAACTGTGCGCCGAGAAGAATATGCAGGTGTGCGTACCCACCAGCCCGGCACAGATTTTTCATCTGCTGCGGCGTCAGGTCGTACGGCCGTTAAGAATGCCGCTGATCGTCATGACACCGAAAAGCCTGTTACGCCACAAGAACGCCACCAGCACCCTCAAAGAACTGTCCGAGGGTGAGTTCCTCAACGTAATCCCGGAAGTCGATCCCATCGAACCGGAGAACGTCAAGAAGGTCATTCTCTGTAGTGGCAAGGTCTACTATGAACTGCTCGAACTCCGGCGTTCTCAAGAGCGCAACGACACCGCGATCATTCGCCTCGAGCAACTCTATCCGTTCCCCAAGAAATGCATGATTGAGGTTCTGAATCCCTACCGGCATGTGGACACGGTGATCTGGTGTCAGGAAGAACCCCAGAACCAGGGCGCCTGGGATCAGACCAAGCATCGACTGGCCGCTCAGTTGTGGCCGGGCGCCGATCTTTATTACGTGGGACGAGCTGTATCGCCGGCACCGGCCGTTGGCTATCCCCGCTTGCACCAGATTCAGCAGGAAACCCTCGTCGAAGACGCGATCGAGGGCAACATCAACCCGGAAATGAACACCAGGATCCCCACATGAGTCTAGAACTTCGCGTCCCCGCGCTGCCGGAGTCGGTCAGCGACGCCACCATCCTCACCTGGCACAAAAAGACAGGAGAGACCATCTCGCAGGATGAAAACCTGGTGGACCTGGAAACCGACAAGGTCGTGCTCGAGGTTCCGGCGCCCGCCGACGGGGTGATACAGGAAATACGCTTCAGCGAAGGCGACACCGTGCAAGCCGATGACCTGCTGGCCATCATCGAGGAAGGCGCCGGGCGATCAGCGGCGCTGGCAAAACCACCGGCAGAGGCAAAGACCACTGAATCGGCGCCAACCGAGGAAGCCGCTCCGGAGGCCGTTGAAGCGCCGGTACTGACGCCGGCCGTGCGCCGGCTCGTCAAGGAGATGAATCTCGACCCGACCCAGATACCGGGTACCGGCAAAGATGGACGCATCCTGAAATCCGACGTGATGCGCTATCTCGACAGCATGGAGAAGGATGACAGCGACAAGGATATCGGCGCACTCAGCGGCGGCCTCGCCGACGAACCGATCGCCGCTCCCGGGGCCCGTCCGGAGCAAAGGGTGGCCATGACCCGGCTGCGCTCGCGCATCGCCGAACGCCTGGTGGAGGCCCAGCAGACCGCCGCCATCCTCACCACCTTCAATGAAGTCAATCTGCAGCGCATCATGGAACTGCGCAAGCAGTACCAGGAACCATTCGAGCGTGAACACGAGGTGCGCATCGGCTTCATGTCGTTCTTCGTCAAGGCCGTGCTGGAGGCGCTCAAGAAGTACCCGGTGCTCAACGCATCCGTGGACGGAAAAGATATCGTCTACCACGGCTACCACGACATCGGTATCGCCGTGGGTTCACCGCGCGGACTGGTGGTTCCGGTCATGCGCGACGCCGATCAACTCTCATTCGCCGAGGTCGAAAAGACCATCAAAGAGTTCGGCAAGAAGGCCAACGAGGGCACCCTGACCTACGAAGAGTTGTCGGGCGGCACATTCACCATTTCCAACGGCGGAGTTTACGGCTCGATGCTGTCGACGCCGATCCTCAATCCGCCTCAAAGCGGCATTCTCGGCATGCACAACATCCAGCAGCGGCCCGTCGTGGAAAATGGAGAAATCGTCGTCCGCCCGATGATGTATCTGGCCCTGTCCTATGACCACCGGATTATCGACGGCCGCGAAGCCGTCCAGTCGCTGGTGACCATCAAGCAGTGCCTCGAGGATCCTGCGCGCCTTTTGCTGCAGATTTGACGGGCTGCCCGACACATTTTCAGACACGGCGGCCCGGCGGCCGCCTTTTTCAGCGGAATCAAGACCGATGACCACCATCAGACAAGACGACCTCATCGAAAGTATCGCCGACAGCCTGCAGTTCATTTCCTACTACCACCCCGAGGACTACATCAAGGCCCTGGCAGAGGCTTACGAGCGTGAGGAATCTCCCGCTGCACGCGATGCCATGGCGCAGATATTGCTGAACTCCCGGATGTGCGCCGAGGGCCATCGACCGATCTGTCAGGACACCGGCAGCGTGGTGGTGTTTCTGGACGTTGGGATGCAGGTGCGATTCGATACCGATCGTGCACTGGAGGACCTGGTGAACGAGGGTGTGCGCAAAGCCTACTTGCATCCGGATAACATATTGCGCGCCTCCATCGTCAGTCCGCCCTTTGGTCAACGGCGTAACACCGGCGACAACACGCCAGCGGTGGTACACGTAAGGCTGGTGCCTGGTGATAAGGTGCAGGTCAAGGTGGCGGCAAAGGGCGGCGGATCAGAGAACAAATCGCGATTCACCATCCTCAACCCCTCCGCCTCTATCGTTGACTGGGTGGTGGATACCCTGCCCGGGATGGGTGCCGGATGGTGTCCGCCGGGCATGCTGGGTATCGGCATCGGCGGCAACACCGAAAAGGCGATGATCCTGGCGAAAGAGGCGCTGATGGAGCCCATCGACATCCAGGAACTCATCCGCCGCGGGCCGCAGAATTCGCTCGAGGAACTCAGGGTCGAGATCTACGAAAAGGTCAACGCCCTGGGTATCGGCGCCCAGGGCCTCGGTGGCCTCACCACCGTGCTCGACGTGAAGATCAACGAATTCCCCACCCATGCCGCCTCGTTGCCGGTGGCCATGATCCCCAACTGCGCAGCGACCCGTCATGTGGAGTTCGAACTGGACGGCTCTGGACCCGCACGGCTCACACCCCCGAAATTGTCGGACTACCCGGACATCAAATGGGAGGCGGGACCGGACGCGAAACGGATCAATCTCGACCAGATCACACGGCAGGAAATCGCCACCTGGCAGCCGGGCGATCGCCTGCTGGTCTCCGGCAGATTGCTGACCGGTCGCGATGCCGCCCACAAGCGCATTCAGGACATGCTGGCCCGGGGCGAGCCGTTACCGGACGGCGTCGACTTTACCAATCGATTCATCTACTACGTCGGCCCGGTGAATCCGGTACGCGACGAAGTGGTGGGACCAGCCGGCCCCACGACGGCAACACGCATGGACAAGTTCACGGAGATGATGCTGGGCGAGACCGGACTCATCGGCATGATCGGCAAGGCCGAGCGCGGACCCGCGGCCATCGAGTCCATCCGCAAGCACGGCGCGGTCTACTTGATGGCGGTTGGCGGCGCGGCCTACCTGGTGGCACAGGCCATCAAAGGGTCACGGATGGTCGCCTTCGAGGACCTGGGCATGGAGGCGATCCGGGAATTCGACGTGGTGGACATGCCGGTAACCGTGGCGGTGGATGCCCGCGGGGAATCGGTTCACCGGAGCGGACCGCGGGAATGGCAGATGCGCATCGGCAAGATCCCGGTCAAGGAGGGCTGAGGCGGTCCGGCTCAGGACTCAGGCGCGGTGCCCGACCGCGCCAGATGCCCTGCTCCGGTTCCATCAGCCTTGCTTTTCCTCCCATTGGCGGGGGGTCATGGCCTTGATGGACAGGGCGTGCAATTCGTCGCTGGCGATCTGATCATGGACGGTGGACATCACCATACGGTGGCGCTCGACCAGGGATTTCCCCTCGAAATCGGCGGCGACCACAACGGCCTCGAAGTGCCGGCCATCGCCGCTCACATCCACTTGCGCATTGGGCATGCCCGCCTGTATCAGTGCCTGTACGGCTGATGTCTCCATGAATCGGTCTCCACTGGCTGATCGGGTAGAGGATTATATTAGGGACCCGATGGATTACCTAACCGGCCCTCCTTCGCGCCACGCGACCATACCAAGCTTATCCGGGCATTTCCCGGTTATCCCTTGACGCAGCGTCTGGCTGTGCTAAAAGTATTGTGCGCTGCAACAAAAACAACACAATGGCCGCTATCAGACCCCTCGAACCATCGGATCCCGAGTCCTTCATCCCCATGGATGAGGCCCAGGCTGCTGCCTGGCGTTTGTTGGAAGAAGTCGCGGAACGACTTCGCGAAACTCCTTACAAGCCGCCGGCTCAGGGTTGGCTGGCCCGGGTGAAAAAACGCTTCGCTAACGAGCCCGAATTCGTCAAAGGCCTTTACCTGTGGGGCGGTGTCGGGCGGGGCAAGACTCATATCATGGACTGCTTCTTCGAGTCCCTCCCCGGCACCAGAAAACGTCGGATGCACTTCCACCACTTCATGCAAAACGTACATGAAGAACTGGCGGGACTGCCGCCACAGCCCGATCCGCTCGAGGTGCTGGCTGATCGTCTCGCGTCTGATGTGCGAATTCTCTGTCTCGACGAGTTTGTGGTAACCGACATTACCGATGCGATGATATTGCACGGCCTGATGCGTGCCTTTTTCGCGCGTGGAATCACCCTGGTGACCACCTCCAACACGCCACTGGAGCGGCTCTACGAAAACGGGCTGCAACGGGACCGGTTCCTGCCCACCATCGGTTTGCTGACAGTAAACACCAAGGTGTTCAATCTGGACGGCGGCACCGACTATCGCCTGCGCGCCCTGCAACAGGCCGAGGTCTATTTCACGCCCCTCGACGACCACGCCGGGCGCGGCATGGCGCGACACTTTGCAAACCTTTGCGGCGGGCATAAGGAATCGAACAGGGTCATCCACATCAATCACCGGGATATCAGCGCCCTCAAACTGGCGCCGGACGTGGCCTGGTTCCGTTTTAGCGACCTCTGCGAGGGACCACGCAATACCTCCGACTACATTGAAATTGCCCGCGAATACCACAGCGTACTGCTGTCGGACATCCCTCGCCTGACCCCTGCGCTGGATGCCGCCGCGCGTCGATTCCTGCATCTCGTGGACGAGTTCTACGACCGCAACATCAAGCTCATCATCTCGGCGGAAGTCGCGCTGGATGAGCTGTACGAGGGAAAGGCGCTGGAATTCGAGTACGAGCGCCTGAAGAGTCGCCTGACCGAGATGCAATCTCTCGACTACCTGGCCCGCCCGCACATTACCCTGTAGCATCGCCGGGAAACCCAGACCCCAAACAACACCATGGCCACCGTGCTTTCACAGGATCAACAGCGACGGTTTCTCTACGTCCGCTGGACCACCTACGGTCTGCTGGTGGTGTCTTACATGCTCGTCTTCTTCCACCGCATGGCGCCCGGCGCGGTGGCTGCGGAGCTCATGCAGACCTTCCAGACGACGGGGGTGGCATTGGGCTCTCTCGCCGCGACCTACTACTACGTGTACACGGCGATGCAGATCCCCTCCGGGTTGCTTGCAGACACCTTGGGGCCACGGGTCAGTGTCACCGTGGGATCCGCCGTTGCCGGCGCCGGCTCGATACTGTTCGGTCTGGCCCCTGATTTCACCGCCGCGACGGTGGGCCGCTTTCTGGTGGGACTGGGTGTGTCGGTAGTGTTCGTCGGCCTGATGCGCAGCAATACCGCCTGGTTCAGCGAACGTTACTACGGTCGCATCAGCGGTTTGACCCTGCTGCTGGGGAACCTGGGCTCGATCATGGCGGCGGCGCCTCTGGCCGTCATCGTCGGCTTTTTTACCTGGCGCCAGGTTTTTGTCGTGATCGGTGTCTTCTCACTGTTCATGGCGGCGGTCACCTGGCTGATGGTCCGCAACAAGCCTGAAGACAAGGGCTTTCCCTCGGTCCGCGAGATGGAAGGCCTGCCCGCTCACGAACCCCACAACCAGCACTGGTTTCGGGCGCAAATGGCGGTGTTTCGCAACCGCGCCGCCTGGCCTGGCTTCTGGGTGAACTTCGGCATCACCGGCAACCTCTTCAGCTTGGCCGGTCTCTGGGGAATACCCCTGATGCAGGACCTGTTCGGGCTGGAGAAGACCGCGGCATCGAGCTACACCACTACCAGCCTGGCCAGCTTCGCCGTCGGCTGCATGCTCATGGGGTGGATCTCCGACCACCTTAAATTGCGCAAGCCCGTCATCATGGGCGCCTGCATCCTTTCGATGGCGACCTGGCTCGCCTTCATCCTCGCCCCCTGGGGCCCCGGAGCAAGCGGCTACCTGCTGTTCGGCCTGCTGGGATTTGTTGCCGGCGGTTTTGTCGTCACCTATGCGGCGGCGAAAGAGGTGTGCCGACCGTCCAGTGCCGGCATGGCCATCGCACTGGTCAACACGGGCCTGTTCCTCGGCGCCGCTATTCTGCAACCGGCCTTTGGCTGGGTGCTGGACCGTACCTGGGATGGCCGTCTGGTCGACGGATTACGCATCTACAGCACCACGGATTATCAAAACGGCCTGTGGCTCTCCTTCGGTTTCGCCACGATCGCCTTCATCGCCAGTTTGCGAGTCCGCGAAACCCATTGCCGGCAGATTCACGATAGCCTTTAAGGCGGGCGCATGTTCAATCCCGCCTTCTTTACCCGTCGGCGTTGTTGATCGTCGAGATGCTTCAGTCGGCTGCTTCGAATCGAATTGATCGGACGTCGAAGCACTGTTCCGCCTCGAATTTCTGCTGAAATCCCCGCCCGCCTCCAAAGGCGCTTGATGCCGTTGTATCGGGTATTTTCCCTGACCAGTCATCTGCCCTCATCGGACAGGCGGCAACACATGACGTAGCGCAATGTATTACATTGTATTACATTGAGGTAGCAACAAGCCGCAGGATGCGGCGATACGGGGAGATGACATGAACAGAATCCTGCCGAGTATCGTTGGGCTGGTGATTGCCTCCACCCTCGCCGCCGGAGAACACCCGGCCTGCCACAATTTAGACTATCCCTATCAGGAAGTTACGTCTGACAGGGTCAGAGCGATTGCTGATTCGTGCACCGAAAGCACCATCGCAGACCTGTATTACCGCCGTGCTCAGCACATCGACCTGATGGCGGACCACGAGGTTATGAGCCGGTTAGGCCACGTAAAGGAAGAACAGGGTGATTGGACCATGAGCCAGGAACGCCTCTTCCTGACCCTGGTAGAGGTATTCACCGCCCAGCAGAACCTGCCGGACAGACAACGCGCAGAGGTGCTCAACATCGCCCTGGACCGCACCATAGAGATCTCGGAACTCAGGCTGCGTGGCTACGACCGACAGGCGCAAAGGTTGGAACGGAGAAGCATTCGACCGCCATCCAACGCTGACTGAAAGGCTTAACCTCGGCCCGTCGATCAGCCGCCGAGCGTACCGGCAAGGTGTCCCAGGAGCAGCATCGGGAACATCCCGAATAGCAGGATGGCGAGCCCGTTGATGGTGAGTATTGCCCGCGTACCCGAGCCCGCCTGCAGTGCGGCAACGCCCTCGATGGGCTTGTCGAAGTACATCAACTTGACGATGCGCAGGTAGTAGAAGGCGCCAATAATAGAGAAGAAGACGGCGACGATGGCCAGCCAGGTCATGCCGATACTGATCACGGCATCCAGCACGAACAACTTGGCAAAGAACCCAACCATGGGCGGGACGCCGGCCATGGAAAACATCACCAGCATCATCATGGCGGCAAACCAGGGACTGCGATCGTTCAAGCCCCTGAGGTCATGCAGCTGTTCTGCTTCGAAACCATCGCGACTAAGCAGGATCAGTGCGCCGAAACCGGCGGCGGCCGTGGCCGCATAGGTCACCGCGTAAAACATAGCGGCGGTATAGCCCTCGTTGGTGCCCGCAAGCAGCCCGAGAAAGATGAAACCTACGTGGGAGATGGTGGAATAGGCCAGCATGCGCTTGATATTCGTCTGAGCGATGGCCACCACATTACCCAGGCCGAGCGAAAGCACCGCCAGAATCACCAGCATGCCCTGCCAGTCGGCATGTAAGGAACCAAGGCCGTCCACCAGAATCCGCATCGCCAGCGCGAAGGCCGCAATCTTCGGGGTGGAGGCCACGAACAGGGTCACTGCGGTGGGCGCACCCTGATAGACATCGGGTGCCCACATGTGGAAAGGCACGGCACCGAACTTGAACGCGATCCCGATCACGACGAACACCAGACCGAACACCAGCACCGTCTTGTCCGCGTCGCCTGCGGTGATCGCCGCATTGACGGTGGCAAAATCAATGGCCCCGGTTGCGCCATAGATCATGGAGATACCATAAAGCAGCATCCCCGAGGCCAGCGCGCCCAGCACGAAGTACTTCATCGCCGCCTCGGCGCCCTGCTTGGAATCCCGGTCGAAGGCGACCAGCGTGTAAAGGCAAAGGGCCTGCAGCTCAAGGCCGAGATAGACCGTCAGGAAGCTGTCGGCCGACACCATGACCATCATCCCCAGCACCGCGAACAGACCGAGGGTGAAGAACTCGCCGCGCATTAATTTCCTGGCGTTGAGGTAATCGTACGAATACACGAAGACCGCGAGCGAGATAACCAGGATGGATACTTTGAGGGCATCCGCCATGGGGTCCCTGACGTAATTGCCGTCGAATACGTGGAAGGCGCCCGCGCCGGAGCTCGCCCCGATCGCCGCCAGAGTCGCCACGAGAGAGAGCAGTGTCAGTCCGTAAGTCAGCTTGCGCCGCTCGTCGGTTACGAAGAGGTCCACGACCAGTACGATGCATGCCGCCGTCAGGAGAACAATCTCCGGGAGTACGACGATCAGGTTGCTGCTGTCGAATGCCATCGTTATTCCGCCATCCGCACGGGTGTCAATTCAGTTTCGAGACCGCCAGATGGCGGACCAGGTTTTCGACCGAAGCGTCCATCACCTCGATGAGCGGAGCCGGCCAGATGCCAAGCACCAGCACGGCAATGGCCAGCACGCCGAGCACCAGAAATTCCCGTCTGTCCACATCCTGCAGAGCAGCGACATTGTCGTTACCGACAGGACCGAAGGCCACGCGCTTTACCATCCACAGGGTGTAAGCGGCGCCGATGATCAAGGTGGTGGCCGCCAGAAAGGCAAACCAGAAATCGGCTCTGAAACTCGCCAGGATCACCATGAACTCACCGACGAAACCGGACGTTCCGGGAAGACCGGCGTTGGCCATGGCGAAAAAGACCAGGAAGCCGCCAAACCAGGGCATGGTGTGAATCACGCCGCCGTAGGAGGAAATCTCCCGCGAATGCATTCGGTCGTACAGCACCCCTACACAGAGGAACATGGCCGCCGAGACGAAGCCGTGGGAAATCATCTGCACCATGCCGCCCTCAAGGCCCAGGATGGCACCCTGCTCCACATCGGCACGGCCCAGAATGATGAACACGATGAAGAAACCGAGGGTCACGAAACCCATGTGGGCAATAGACGAATAGGCGATCAGTTTCTTCATGTCCTGCTGGACCAGGGCAACGAAACCGATATAGACCACGGCCACCAGGGACATGGTAATGACCAGCCAGTCGAGCTCGTTGCTGGCATCCGGCGTAATGGGAAGACTGAAGCGCAGAAAACCGTAACCGCCAATCTTCAACATGATCGCCGCCAGAATCACCGATCCGCCCGTCGGCGCCTCCACATGGGCGTCGGGCAGCCAGGTATGCACGGGCCACATCGGCACCTTCACCGCAAACGCCAGCAGAAAGGCGAGGAAGATCAGAATCTGTTCGGTCAGGGTCAGCTTCAACGCATGGAAATCCAGGATCTCCATACTGCCGGACTGAAAATACATGTAAAGCAAAGCCACCAGCATGAACACCGAACCGAGGAAGGTGTAGAGAAAAAACTTGATGGTGGCGTAGACACGACGGGGGCCACCCCAGACTCCGATAATCAGGAACATCGGAATCAGCATGGCCTCCCAGAATACGTAGAAGAGCATGGCGTCGAGGGCGGAGAACACACCCACCATAACGCCTTCCATGATGAGAAAGGCCGCCATGTACTGGTGCGGTTTGTACTGAATGACCTCCCAGCCGGCAATCACCACCAGCACGGTGACGAAGGTGGTCAGAATGATCAGCGGCATGGAGATACCGTCGACGCCGAGATGATAGTTGGCGTCAAAGGCCGGAACCCAGGGCGCGAACTCCTCGAACTGCATGGCCGCCGTATTGATATCGAAACCCGCCCACAAAGGCAGACTGACCACAAAGGTCAATACCGCCACAAACAACGCCAGCCAGCGCGCGACGTTTGGCGATTTATCGCCGCTGCCAAGCACCATGAGGCCGCCGATGATGGGCAACCAGATGGTGAAACTCAGAACGGGCCAGTCTGCGATCATGCCGCTTTCCTAATGACTTATCGTGTTACGAACCACGCCATCAGCCCCAACAGGCCGACGATGATGGCAATGGCGTAGTGGTAGAGGTATCCCGTCTGCAGTCGCCGCACCAATCCAGCCAGCCGACCCACGCTGTAAGCGGAGCCGTTCACGGCGACGGTGTCGATGAGGAACTGGTCGCCGCCCTTCCATAGGACCTTGCCCAGGAGCCGGCTGCCGCCGGCGAATACAAACTGATAGATCTCGTCGAACCAGTACTTCTTGTCGAGCAGGCCATAAAGCCAGTCGAATCGCGTACGAACCTCAAAGGCGATGGACGGCTTCTTCATATATACGAACCAGGCCGTGAAAAGACCGGCCATTGCCAACCAGAAGGCCGGACCGGCGATACCGTGCAAGGTGAATGCGAAGGCACCGTGAAAACCCTCACCGAGCTTAGCCAGCACATCGTTCTGGGGCATCACAAACAGTGAATTTCCGAAGAAGTCACCGAACAACATGGGACCCATGGTGAAGAAACCGATCACCACCGAGGGGATTGCCAGAGCGACCAGGGGCAGCGTCACCACCTTGGGCGACTCGTGCAGGTGATCCTTGGCGTGCTCGTCACGGGGACCTTCACCGTGGAAGACCAGGAAAAACATCCGAAAACTGTAGAGGGCCGTCACAAAGACGCCGAGCAGCAAGGCCCAATATGCGTAACCTGAGCCAGCTCGATCAGCCAGATGCACCGCCTCGATGATGGCGTCCTTCGAGAAGAAGCCGGAGAAAAACGGAAAGCCGATCAGGGCCAAGGTGCCCAACAGGGAGGTCCAATAGGTAACCGGCATGTACTTGCGCACACCGCCCATTTTGCGGATGTCCTGATTGTGATGCATCCGATGATGACCGAACCCGCGGCGAGGAACAGCAGCGCCTTGAAGAAGGCGTGGGTCATCAGGTGATAGACACCGGCGGCATAGGCCGAGGCGCCCAGTGCGGTAATCATGTAGCCGAGCTGAGAAAGCGTGGAATAGGCGACCACACGCTTGATGTCGTTCTGCACGATGCCGATCAGTCCGGTGAATATCGCCGTGGTGGCACCGATGATCAGGATGAAACTCAGGGCGGTTTCCGACAATTCGTACATCGGCGACATGCGCGCCACCATGAAAATGCCCGCCGTCACCATAGTGGCGGCGTGAATCAGTGCAGAGATCGGCGTCGGACCTTCCATCGAATCCGGCAACCAGACATGGAGCGGCACCTGCGCTGATTTACCCATGGCGCCGATAAACAGCAGGATGCCGATCACCGTCATCAACGACCATTCACTGTCGCCCCAGACCTGGATGGTGGTATCCGCGTGGCCGGGCGCCGCGGTAAAGACCTCTGAATAGTCCAGGCTGTTGAAATACATGGCCACTGCGGCAATGCCGAGCAAAAATCCAAAGTCACCCACCCGGTTGACCAGAAAGGCCTTGAGGTTGGCGAATACCGCCGACTCGCGGACCGACCAGAACCCGATCAGCAGATAGGAAACCAGGCCCACGGCCTCCCAGCCGAAAAACAGCTGCAGAAAGTTGTTGGCCATCACCAGCATCAGCATTGAGAAGGTAAACAGCGAGATATAGGCGAAAAAGCGCTGATAGCTGTTTTTACCGGCGAGACTCCCGTTGGGCCAGTTATGCTCGTCGTCAGCCATGTAGCCAATGGTGTAGATATGGACGCAGAAGGAGACGAAGGTGACGACTGCCATCATCATCGCCGTCAGGCTGTCCACCAGGAAGCCGATTTCCATCCGCAGGCCATCGCTGACCATCCATGTATAGAGCGAATCGTTGAAAACCGCCTCGTTATCGAAAACGAAGCGCTTCAGCACATAAAGCGACAGCAACATCGAGATACCGACGCCCGTACTGGCAACCCAGTGCGCCCCTTTTCGTCCCATCCTGCCGCCGGCGAAACCAGCGAGGATGGCGCCGATCAGCGGGGCGAGCACGATGGTGAGATAGATGCTCTTCATTTGCCTGGTCGTACCTTCATATCAAAGTCGCGTTCAGTTCCCGATCGCCTATCTACGATTGTTGCCACCCGTGCCCGCCTGGGCCGGGTGTTGGGCCGGCAGTGAATGTCCCTGGGACAGCACGCCGACTTAAAAAACCTGCTCGCCCTCCCTGGCGATACATTTCGGACTCTGTTTGAGCCCCGGTCCGGCCTCACCCCTTCAGTGTGTCGAGATCCTCGACGTTGATGGTTTGTCGGCTGCGGAACAAAACCACCAGAATAGCCAGCCCGATGGCCGCTTCCGCCGCCGCCACCGTCAGAATAAAGAACACAAACACCTGCCCGGCGGTATCGCCAAGAAAATGCGAGAACCCCACGAAGTTGATATTCACCGCCAGCAGCATCAATTCGATGCACATCAGCAGCACGATCACGTTCTTCCGGTTAAGGAAGATCCCCGCCATGGCGATGGCGAACAGGATCGCGCCCAAGCCCAGGAAATCAGACAAGGCGATCATTTTTCCGCCTCCATCTTCACCAGGCGTACCCGGTCAGCACGCTTCACCTTGACCTGCTTCGACGGATCCTGGTACTTGGTCTCTGGTCGGCGCCGCAGGGTCAGGCTGATGGCCGCGATGATGCCCACCAGCAGGATCACAGCGGCCACCTCGAAGGGATACATGTAAACCGTATAGAGGGCGGCGCCCAGCTCAGCGGTATTGTTATAGTCCGCCCGCCTGGCAATGGGCGCAGCAAATTGCTCCAGGCCGAAATGCGCCGGCCCCACCACCATCAACATTTGCACGAGCATCAACGCTGCGATCAGACCGCCGATGGGCAGATATCGGATAAAGCCGGCGCGCATGGCCGCCATGTCAATGTCCAGCATCATGACGACAAACAGGAACAGCACCATCACGGCGCCCACGTAGACCAGCACCAGCACGATGGCGAGAAATTCGGCTTCCAGCCAGCATCCAGAGTGCGGCCGCATTGAAAAATGCCAGCACCAGAAACAGCACCGAATGCACCGGATTGCGCCGGGTGATCACCATCGCCGCGGCAAAAATCAGGACGGCGGCAAAAACGTAAAAAAGTATCTTTTCGAAACTCATAAGCCTCATTACCGGTATGGCGCCTGGGCGGCACGGTCCGCCGCCAGCTGTGCCTCGTACTTGTCGCCGACGGCAAGTAATTTTTCCTTCGTCATGATCGCTATCTTCGCGATTCTCGAAGTGATATTCGTAGATCCGGGTCTCCACGATGGAGTCAACCGGGCAGGATTCCTCACAGAATCCGCAAAAAATGCACTTGAAGAGGTCGATGTCGTAACGCGTGGTTCGGCGCGAGCCGTCATCGCGTGGTTCGGCCTCGATGGTAATCGCCAGGGCGGGACAAACAGCCTCGCACAGCTTGCAGGCGATACAACGCTCCTCGCCATTGGGGTAACGCCTCAGCGCATGCAGCCCCCTGAAGCGCGGAGAGACCGGCGCCTTGTCTTCCGGGTAGGGAATCGTGAACTTACGGGCGAAGAAATATCGTCCCGTCAGGCTCATTCCCTGCAGCAACTCGAACAGAAACAGGCTGCTGATGTATGTTGATTACCATCGTCATCAGTCAAACCACCAAGGCCACTGGTTCACCACCATGCCAGCCCGCGACCATGATCCAGACGATGGTAATGGGGATAAACACCTTCCAGCCCAAGCCGCATGATCTGGTCATAGCGGTAACGAGGAAAGGTTGCGCGGAACCAGAGGAACAGGAACATGAAGAAAAAGGTCTTCGCCACCAGCCAGATAAATCCCGGTACCCAGGCGAACAGTGATTCGAGCACCGGAATACCCTGGAACGGTGACAGCCAGCCACCCATGAACATCAGCGCGGTCAGCGCCGAGATCAGGATCATGTTGGCGTATTCAGCGAGGAAGAATGCCGCGAAGGCCATGCCGGAATATTCGACATGGAAACCGGCTACGATCTCCGACTCGCCCTCGGCAACATCGAAGGGCGCACGGTTGGTCTCGGCAACACCCGAAATAAAGTAGATCAGAAACAAGCGGAAACAGCGGCAGCCAGAACCAGTGCAGCAGGCTACCCTCCTGAGCCTGGACGATCTCGCCCAGGTTGAGACTGCCGGCCGCCACCAGCACACCCACCAGGGCAAATCCCATGGCGATCTCATAGGACACAATCTGCGCGGCTGACCGCATGGCGCCGAGAAAGGCGTACTTGGAGTTGGAGGCCCAACCGGCGATGATGACGCCATAAACGCCCATCGACGTCAGCGCCAGAATGTAGAGCAGGCCGGCATTGATATCGGCGAGCACCACACCCTCATCAAAGGGAAAAACCGCCCAGGCAGCCAATGCGGGTCCAAGCGTCAGCATGGGCGCGATCAGGAACAGCAACTTGTTGGCCTTGGTGGGGATGACGATTTCCTTGAACATCAGCTTCACCGCGTCGGCGATGGGCTGACCCAGTCCCCACAACCGGAAGCCGAAAAAGCCTACCCGGTTCGGCCCCATGCGCACCTGCATGTAGCCGATGATCTTGCGCTCGGCATAGGTGTAATAGGCCACCAGAACCATCAGCGGCAACACGATCACGACAATCTTGATCATGATCTGAATCACGATCGGCAGCCAATTCCAAAAATCCACCAGCAGGCTCATGACGCCTTCTCCAGATTCACGTCGCCGAACATGCCGCCAAGAACCTCGCTACCGTCGACACCCGCCGGGAACCAGACACAATCGTCGGGTACCGCCGGATCGATGACCACGGCGGAAACCACGCGCCCGTGACCCTGCAGTACAGCGGCCTCGTCGCCCGATTCAAGTCCCACTCTTGCCGCTGTCCCGGCGCTGATGCGAATAGCGCTCCTGGCATCTTCAGTGGACTGGAGCGGAGCCGATCGGCGGCTGGTGGCGTCAACCGAATAGGGCGCCACGTTGCCGATGCGCTGCAGACCGCTGGCCGTGAGCCGGCGCTCGGCCGGATAACTGCCAGAGGTTACATCGGGCAGGCCACCCGGAACCTGGGAAAGCACCTCTTCGCGCACCTCTTCGCTGCTGTTGTAGTCGAAGCCTTCCAGGTCGAGCATGTTGCCGAGTACGCGCAGCACCTTCCAGGCCGGACGCGCCTCGCCCGGCGGATTTACCGCGCCGCCGAAGCTCTGCGGTACGCCGCCGGCATTCACAAAGGTACCGGATGTCTCGGTAAAGGCGGCCACCGGCAGCAACACATTGGAAACCGCCTCCAACGCCGGGTGCGGTAAGCACTCAAGGTCACGACGAAATCACTGGCGCCGAGTGCCCGCATGGTCGCCGAGGGATTGAAGACGTCACGCTCGGGCTCCAGGTTTACCAGCAACATGGCCTTCGGAGATTCCGACACCATGTCGTCAAACGCCCGGCCGGAACCGTTGGCAAGGGGAACGCCGCCGACTCCGCGATGCGGAACAGCACCCGCCAGCCAGGCCCCTGCGCTGTTGGCCGCCTCGGGGATTATCCCCAGACGCGCGCCGGTGGCGGCGGCCACCGCGGCGGCCAGCGAACGTAGAATCGTATAGTCGGGATGGGCCACGGCCAGATTGCCAAGTAAAACCGTGGCATTGTCCGCCGTCTTGAGGGCGTCAGCGATACGGCGGTGTGCGTCATTGACCCTGGCGTTTGCCGCCAAGCCATGCTCAGCGCCGGCGGCGCGGGCCACGCCTGCGAGTTCATCCACCATCTGTACCGGAGAGGCCACCAGCGAAGCGGCAAGATCGAAATTCGATTCGAAGGCAACCGGATTCAACGCCATCACCGAGGCGCCGGCCCTGGCGGCTTTGCGCAACCGGTGATTGATCAGCGGCTGTTCCTTGCGCGCATTGGAGCCCACCAGCAAGGCCGCGTCGATGGACTCCAGGTCACTGATCGACTGTCCGAGCCAGGGCAATACCGGATCGGCCTCGGGAGACCGGAAATCGCCGGTGCGCAGGCGATGATCAATATTGTGGCTACCGGTCCCGCGGGTCAGTTTTTGCGCGAGATAGAGTTCTTCCAGGGTCGCCGTGGCGGTAATAAGGGTGCCGAATTCTTCGGGATTTGCGTCGGCGACCGTACGGATTCCGGTCGCGGCCTTCAGCAATGCCTCTTCCCATTCGGCCTCGCGCCATTTACTGCCGTCCTTCACCATCGGCTTCAGCAGACGCTGATCGGTGTTGAGGCCGGCACAGGAATAACGGTCGCGGTCGGAAATCCAGGTCTCGTTGACCTCGGCGTTCTCACGCGGCACGGCGCGCATGACCTGGCCGCGACGCACGTGGACGTAAAGATTGGATCCCACCGAATCGTGCGGCGCGATGGTGGCATGCTGGGTCATTTCCCAGGCGCGGGCCTGGTAGCGGAATGGCTTGGATGTCAGCGCACCCACCGGACAAAGATCGATGACATTGCCGGATAACTCCGACGACATCGCATGTTTGACATAGGTGCCAATTTTCATGTGCTCGCCACGACCGGTGGCGCCCAGTTCACGCAAGCCCGCAATCTCCTCGCCAAACCGGACGCAACGGGTGCAATGGATGCAGCGGGTCATGTCGGTGGCCACCAAGGGGCCGATATCGGGTCGGGGACGACACGCTTGCGCTCGGAAAAGCGCGAAACATCGCCACCATAGCCCATGGCCATGTCCTGCAACTCGCACTCGCCACCCTGGTCGCAAATCGGGCAATCGAGGGGGTGATTGATGAGCAGGAACTCCATGGTTCCCTTCTGGGCCGCGCGCGCCAGCGGCGAACGCGTGTAGGCCTTCATGCCATCGGTAACCGGCGTGGCGCAGGCCGGCAGCGGCTTGGGAGCCTTTTCCACCTCAACCAGACACATTCGGCAGTTGGCGGCGATGGACAGGTTCTTGTGGTAACAGAACCGCGGAATCGGGATACCCGCGGCATCCGTGACCTCAATCAGCATCTGCCCTGGCCGAGCCTCCAGGGCCTGGCCATCAACTTCGATGGTGAATTTCTGCTCGTCGGACATCGATTGCCTTTTCTACCCGGCTGCTTCTGCCTTGTGCTCCGCACCCACCATGCACCTGCCGTGCTCGATGTGGTACGCGAACTCGTCACGAAAATGTTTGATGAAACTGGCCACCGGCATGGCGGCCGCATCACCGAGGGCGCAGATGGTACGGCCTGCGATCTTGGCGGCCACGTCATCGAGGAGATCCAGGTCCTCAGGACGGCCCTGACCGTGTTCGATGCGGTGAACAACGCGGTGCATCCAACCCGTGCCCTCACGGCAGGGTGTGCATTGTCCGCAGGATTCCTCGTAATAAAAATACGAGATCCGGTCGAGAACCTTGACCATGCAGTTGGTATCGTCCATGACAATGACCGCGCCTGACCCTAGCATGGAACCGGCGCCGGCGATGCTGTCATAGTCCATATTGAGGCCCATCATCGCGTCGCCGGGAATCACCGGTGCGGAAGATCCACCGGGTATCACCGCCTTGAGCGGCCGGCCGTCACGCATTCCACCGGCCATCTCCAGCAGTTCCGCAAAGGGTGTGCCCATGGGAATTTCGTAGTTTCCGGGCCGGTTGACGTTGCCGGATATGGAGAACAACTTCGGCCCGCCGCTATTTTCCACCCCGATGTCCCGGAACCAGTCACCTCCCTCGGACAGAATCATCGGAATGGATGCCAGGGATTCGGTGTTATTGATGATGGTGGGACGGCCGTAAAGACCGAACTGGGCGGGAAACGGCGGCTTGAACCGGGGCTGGCCCTTCTTGCCCTCGATGGATTCGAGCAAGGCGGTCTCTTCACCGCAGATATAGGCACCCGCACCCAGGTGCGAATGCAGATCGAAATCGAATCCGGAACCCAAAATGTCGTTGCCGAGCAGTCCTGCGGCCCGGGCCTCTTCAAGGGCGCCTTCGAAACGCTCGTAGGGCTCCCAGAATTCACCGCGTATGTAGTTGTAGCCCGCCTTGGCGCCAATCACGTAGCCACAGATGATCATCCCCTCGATCAGCTGGTGCGGATTGTAGCGATGGATGTCGCGATCCTTGAAGGTACCGGGCTCACCCTCGTCTGAATTGCAGACCACGTACTTTTCGCCCGGCGCGGTGCGGTTGATGAAGCTCCACTTGAGTCCGGTGGGAAAACCGGCGCCGCCGCGACCCCGCAGACCCGACTTCTTCACCTCGGCGATGATCTGCTCGGGCGGGGTCTTCTCGGAGAGAATCCGTTTCAGCACCGCGTAACCGCCCTCTTTCTGGTACTGGTCGAGTTTCCAGGGCTGGTCCAGGTGCAATGTTCGGAAGCAGACTTCGTTGGCCATCGCGTTAATCCAGTTCCGACAGGATCGAATCGATCAGGTCAGGCGTGAGGTTTTCGTAGTATTTACGACCGATCTGCATCATCGGCGCGCCACCGCAAGCACCAAGGCATTCGACCTCCTTGAGTGTGTAGCGGCCGTCTTCGGTGGTCTCGCCCAGTTTCACGCCCAATTTGTCTTCGAGGTGATCGACAATATTCTCGCTGCCACAGACCATGCAGGAAACATTGGTGCATACACAGATCTTGTGCCGCCCGACCGGCTTGAGCTCGTACATGGAGTAAAAGGTGGCCACCTCGTAAACCGCGATGGGGGGCATATCGAGATAGGCAGCCACATCGTCCATCAGCGCCTCGGTCAGCCAACCGCCGTTGGCATCCTGGACCACGCGCAATGCCGCCATGCAGGCAGACTGTTTCCAGTCCGCCGGGTACTTGGCAATCCAATGATCCATCTCGGCCCGGATATCCGGGCTGAAGAGGGCTTCTTTATCGATTTCCAACGCTGCCGTCATTTACCTTTTGTCCCGCGGCTGTTCAGCGGTCGATTTCGCCAAAAACGATGTCCATGGTGCCGATGATCGCCACCACGTCCGCCAACATATGACCCTGCGCCATCTCACCCATGGCCGCCATATGCACGAAACCGGGCGCCCGGATCTTGAGCCGGTAGGGTTTGTTGGCACCATCCGACACCAGATACACACCAAACTCCCCCTTGGGGGCCTCCACCGCGGCATAGGCCTCGCCCGCAGGGACGCAGTAACCCTCGGTAAAGAGTTTGAAGTGATGGATGAGCGCCTCCATGTCGTCCTTCATATCCGCCCTCGGTGGCGGTGCGATCTTGTGATCACCGATCATCACCGGTCCGGGGTTCTCCCTCAGCCAGGCGATACACTGGCGAATGATGCTGTTGGCCTGACGCATCTCCTCGATCCGCACCAGGTAGCGGTCATAGCAGTCGCCATTTCGCCCCACCGGTATATCAAAGTCCATGTCCGCATAGGCGGCATAGGGCTGTTTCTTGCGCAAATCCCAGGCAATGCCCGAACCGCGCAGCATGGCCCCCGTAAAGCCGAGGTTGCGTGCCCGCTCCGGCGTCACCACACCGATGCCCACCGTACGCTGCTTCCAGATCCGGTTGTCGGTGAGCAGGGTTTCGTACTCGTCCACGCAGCCCGGAAAACGATCGGCGAAATCCTCGATGAAATCGAGCAGGGAGCCCTGGCGATTGGCATTCCGGAAGCGGATGTCGGCCTTCGACATGAAGCGGTTGTTTTCGTACTGGTGCATCTGATCAGGAAGATCACGATAGACACCGCCAGGACGATAGTAGGTCGCATGCATGCGCGCGCCGGACACCGCCTCGTAGCAATCCATCAGGTCTTCGCGCTCACGAAAGGCATAGAGGAAGACCGTCATGGCGCCGATGTCGAGCGCATGACTGCCGAGCCACATCAAGTGATTCAGAATCCGCGTAATCTCGTCGAACATCGTACGGATGTACTGCGCCCGCAGCGGGGCTTCGATTCCCAGAAGTTTTTCGATGGAGCGCACATAAGCGTGCTCGCTGCACATCATGGACACGTAATCAAGACGGTCCATGTAGCCGATGCTCTGGTTGAACGGCTTGCTTTCGGCAAGTTTTTCGGTACCGCGATGGAGGAGACCGACGTGGGGATCGGCGCGCTGGACCACCTCGCCATCGAGTTCCAGCACCAGGCGCAATACGCCGTGGGCCGCCGGGTGCTGGGGACCGAAGTTAACCGTGTAGTTGCGAATCTCAGACATCGTCTTCGCTTCCCTCCACCTCTGCGGCAGCCGGGGTACCTGCATCGTAGCGCTGATCGTTGCGCACCACGCGAGGAACCAGAACCCGGGATTCCAGCTTCACCGGCTCGTAAATCACTCGCTTCTGTTCGGGGTCATATCGCATTTCCACATGCCCCTCGAGCGGAAAATCCTTGCGGAAGGGATGACCGATGAAACCGTAGTCGGTGAGGATGCGGCGTAAATCGGGGTGGCCGTCGAAGAGAATCCCGAACATATCGAAAGCCTCGCGCTCGAACCAGTTGGCAGAGGACCAGATATCGACCACCGAATCGACGACGGGCTCGTCGGAATCCAGCAGGGTGCGGACCCGCAGCCGATGATTGAGCGCCAACGACTGCAGATGGTAGACAACACCAAATCGGTTCGACGGGTCAGGGACGAAGGTGCCATTTCGCTCGGCGCCCCGGCTGAACCCGCTGTCAGAGGCGCTTCCGGCCGCCCACTCTGCATCGCCGAAAGCGGAGTAGTCCACGCCGCAAACATCGATGCACTGTTCAAACTGGAAGGCCTCGCCACGATGAAGACGCTGCATGACATCCGTGAGCCGCTGCCGCGGAACTTCGAGCGTCACCTCACCGCAGGCGGTTGCGACGACGCAATCCTGATCACCGAAGGCTTCCTTCAGTTCTTCTGCAAGTTGGTCGAGGCGCTGTTCCAGCGTCATAGGTACTGTTCCGATAACTCTGTCTGTTTAGCGTGCAATGGTATTCGTGCGCCGAATTTTATTCTGTAACTGGATGACGCCGTAGATGAGCGCCTCCGCCGTCGGCGGGCAACCCGGCACATAGATGTCTACGGGCACGATGCGATCACATCCGCGCACGACCGCATAGGAATAGTGGTAGTAACCCCCGCCGTTGGCGCAGGACCCCATGGAAATCACCCATCGGGGTTCGGCCATCTGGTCGTACACCTTGCGCAATGCCGGCGCCATCTTGTTGACCAGGGTGCCGGCGACAATCATCACGTCCGACTGACGCGGGCTCCCACGAAAAACGATACCGAATCTGTCGGTGTCATACCTCGCTGCGGCCGCGTGCATCATTTCCACCGCACAACAGGCCAGCCCGAAGGTCATGGGCCATAGTGAGCCGGTACGGGCCCAGTTGATCAGCTTGTCGGCGTTGGTGGTGACGAAGCCCTTCTCGAGGATGCCTTCTACTCCCATTCGAGGGCCCCTTTTTTCCATTCGTAGATGAAACCGACCACCAGAATGCCCAGGAATACCGCCATGGCGATAAATCCCACCATGCCGATCTGATCCAGTACGACCGCCCAGGGGAAAAGGAAGGCGATTTCAAGGTCAAAGATGATGAAGAGGATGGCGACCAGGTAGTAGCGCACATCGAATTTCATGCGCGAGTCCTCGAACGCCTCGAACCCGCACTCGTACTGGGATCCCTTTTGCGCATCGGGTCTTTGGGGACCCAGTACAAATCCCAGGGCGACGACTACCACACCAATCACTGCGCCCACGACAATGAATACCAGTATCGGCAGATAGCTTTCTAGCATGGCAGGGTTTCCTCCTGCAGGGCTACGCCTGGATTCATTCGCCAGGTTCTGTTTTGCCGGCCCTGCTTCACCGGGATAGGGAGTCTATCGATCAGCACCCTCAGTGTCAAGGGCATAGATCGGGTTTTTCGCTAATAATTTCATATAGTTATATACATTACGGGCATTTCACACGTTCGCCGCCGGTAACGGGCGCGGACCCAGCAACCATCCCCCCTCATCTCAACTGAAGAGGGAGTTTGCAATGGGAAATCAAGTTGCGCACTCTCGGGACCGCCGATTATTCTCCCTCAGATACGGGTGGCTACGGCCACAACCATGCCGACAACGACCGCCATCTGCCATTGGAGGAAAGAAAAAAGGCGGCACCTTTGCGGGTGCCGCCTTTTCCATTTTGGTGCCGAAGGCCGGACTCGAACCGGCACGGCTTACGCCACTACCCCCTCAAGATAGCGTGTCTACCAATTCCACCACTTCGGCTAGAAAACTTGCTGCGAATCCGTATCCCCTACTCGGTGGCGGGCGCCGGAATCGCGGGAAGATCGGATTCTGCAACCGGCGCCGGCGCCGGCATCTCCGGTACCTGCTGCTCGATCGATGCCGGTGCTGTCGCCTGCTCGGCGTCCATCAGGCCGGGCTGGGTGCCCGATTGCATGGAAAAATAGGCCAGCACCATACTGGTCGCAAAGAAGGCGGCAGCCAGAACTCCGGTGGTACGGCTCAAAAAGTTCGCTGAGCCCTGGGAGCCAAAAACCGTGGCCGAAGCACCACTACCAAAGGCTGCACCGGCATCCGCCCCTTTGCCATGCTGAATCAACACCAGACCGATCAAGGCCAGAGACAGCATGAGGTGAAAAACTACCAATATCGTCTGCATGTGAGAATCCTGGTTTGGATCAGTTCGCAGCCCGGCCGATGGCGAGGAAATCGTCCGCCTTCAGGGAAGCTCCACCAATCAGGCCGCCGTCGATATCCGCGCAGGCCAGCAGCTCCGCCGCGTTACCGGCATTCATGCTGCCGCCGTAAAGAATCCTTACGCCCTCGGCCACTGCGGAGTCATTGCCGGCGACACGGGAACGAATGAAGGCATGAACGTCCTGCGCCTGTTCAGGCGTGGCGGTTTTGCCGGTGCCGATCGCCCAGACCGGCTCATAGGCGATCACACCCTTGGCCAGTGCTTCAACGCCGAGACGCGCAATGACCGCGTCAATCTGTCGACCAACCACTTCCTCGGTAATGCCGCTTCCCTCTCCTCGAGGGTCTCGCCGATGCAGAAAATCGGGAACCAATCCACCTTTCAAGGCCGCTTCGTATTTCTCGGCCACCAAGGCATCGCTTTCAGCATGGTAGGTGCGGCGCTCGGAATGGCCGATAATGACGTACTTGCAGCCATAATCGGTGAGCATCGACGCGGCAGTTTCGCCCGTATAGGCGCCTTTTTCGTGGACCGACAGATCCTGGCCACCCCATGGGACGGGGCTGCCCGACAGGCTCGCCTGAACGTCGCCGATAAAGATCGCCGGAGCACAAACCGCCATCTCGGCGACGCGAACCTCGCCGATCCCGCCCTTGATGCCTTCCAGCAACTCTGCGACGCTGTCGCGGCTTCCATTCATCTTCCAGTTGCCGGCAACCAGTGGTTGGCGCATCGAATTCATCTCCCAATCAGCTATGTCGTCAAAGCGACGGTTCCGCGGACGTTATATCCGTCGTCCTAAAGGCCGGTTCCAGGACAAGACTATCAACCATGCCCAACTAGCCCGCCAAAATACCAAATTCCGGAACCTTCAAGCAAGTTTCGGGGGCATTTACGTCGGCGGTCTCTGGCTGTACTGGATGAACCGCCAGCTCGCAATGCAGTGTTGGCGTCATGGACCAGTGTCGCTGGACTTGTGGTGCCCGGAGCCGGACTCGAACCGGCACGGTCGCAATGACCGGCGGATTTTAAGTCCGCTGCGTATACCAATTTCGCCATCCGGGCCGGGAAATCGTTCCGCGGAAAGATGGAGGCTGAGCCCGGAATCGAACCGAGGTCCACGGATTTGCAGTCCGCTGCATAACCACTCTGCCACTCAGCCTGAAAACTTAAACGCTTAAACGAAAAACCCCGCGGGCCACGGCGGGGTTTTTCGAACCTGGAGCGGGAAACGAGATTCGAACTCGCGACCCCAACCTTGGCAAGGTTGTGCTCTACCAACTGAGCTATTCCCGCGTAGAGGCGAAGAAGTGTACCCATTCCGCCGCCACTGTCAAGCCTTCCCTATGGCATTTTCGATCCCGACCAGAGATGAGCCGGGGACCGCATCCGGGACTTTCCATACAGTCCGGAATTTCGGAGGGTTAACAGCTTTCAGCGGTCTGGAGAAGGGTCCATAATGAATCATCCGCCCTTTCGCCAGATAGCAGGAATCACCCGATGATCGAAATGAATCCGGAAATCGTCTGCCAGGTGATTCAGCGCGCTCGAGAGTTCCAGTCGAAAGACGCCGTAGTCCTGCCGGAAGCTCATTTCACCCCCGGGGACGAGCTGGCCATCGACGCCCTTGCCGAGCACGAAGACGACATGAGCTACCGGGAAATCAGGGATACCATCGACGACCTGGAGCCCGATCAGCAAATAGTCCTCGTCGCGCTGATGTGGCTCGGTCGGGGAGACTATGGAATCAGCGAATGGGAATCCGCTCTGGCGGAGGCGGAGGCCAATTGGACGGATCGCACCTCCAGCTACCTTCTGGCGACACCGCTGGTGGCCGATTACCTCCTGGAAGGGCTGATTCTGCACGACTATGACTGCGAATAGCATCCGGCCGGGAGAGACTCCAGGCGCTTAACCTGTTGTGTTATAAGTATATAATTCCATCCCTTCAAAGCACGAACGCCAGCACCAATGGGATGACGGCCAAACTGGAAATGTTTCCCAGCAGCACCAGGGACGCAACCTTGTCGGGCTCCTGACCATACTGTTCGGCAAGCATGTAATTCAGCACGGCGGGCGGCAGTACAGCAAACATCAGAACCTGCGCCGCGTCCCTGCCTTCGAGTCCGAGCACCCCTATTGCCACCCATCCGCAAGCCAGGCCGGCGACCGGATAGACCAGGGTTCCAGCCAGCCCGATTCGCCAATGACTCAGGTCAATAGCGGTTACCCTGACACCAAGGGCGAACAACATCAGCGGTATCGCGATCTCGCCCAGCATCTCTACTGCGGTGGCCAGCGCAGAGGGTAGATTCAGTCCGCCCAGGTTAAACACCACGCCCAGCATTGTCGCCGCCAGCATTGGCATTCGTATTAATTTCAGCGGGTGTGGACGCCCGGCCAGCATCCAGGTGCCGAGCGTGAAATGCAGGACGTTCTCCACCACGAACAACACCACGGCCACCGCCAGCCCGATCTCGCCAAATGCCAGCAACGCCAACGGCAGCCCCATGTTCCCCGAGTTGTTGAACATGATCGGTGGAACAAAGGTTCTGGGCTGAAAACCGAGCCAGCGGGCCACTGGCCAGGCGATCAAGCCCGAGCCCGTCACCACCACCACCGCGGCCACAGCCAGTTGCCAGTATCCCAGCAGATCGAGCGACTGATTCGACAACACGGAAAAGATCAGCGCGGGGATGAAGACATCCAGATTGATCCGGTTGGCGACCGCCATTTCCGGCGCATGCCGACGCCCATACAGATAACCCACCGCCACAATGGCGAAAACCGGCAGAACAATAGAGAGGATCGTCCAAACCACGTCGGTCGACCGCTAAGCGGTATCACGCCGCAACGCATAAAAGCTGCGAACGAACTCATCCAGGCGATACGCCTCTATGGCATCGCGCAATCCCCGCATCAGGTCCTGATAGTAGTGAAGGTTGTGAATGGTGTTGAGGCGCGCCCCCAGGATCTCGTTGCAGCGGTGCAGGTGTCGGAGATAGGCGCGACTGTAGTGACTGCAGGTGTAACAGGAACACATCGGATCGAGCGGTCCCGTGTCTTCCGCGTGGCGGGCGTTGCGGATGCGCACCGTTCCCGTATGGGTGAACAAGTGACCGTTGCGGGCATTGCGGGTGGGCATCACACAGTCAAACATGTCGATGCCTCGCTGCACCGCTTCGACAATATCCTCCGGGGTGCCCACGCCCATCAGGTAACGAGGCTTCTGCTCCGGCAGTCGGGTAGCCAGGAAATCAAGAACCCGCCAGCGGTCCTCTGGCGGCTCGCCCACGGATAGACCGCCCACGGCGTAGCCGTCGAATCCGATGTCCACGAGGCCCCGCAGCGAGACGTCACGCAGCGACTCGTAAACGCCGCCCTGAACGATCCCGAACAAGGCGGCGGCGTTGTCCGCATGGGCCGTCTTGCTGCGCGCTGCCCAGCGCAGTGACAGCTCCATCGACTCCCGGGCCTCCGTCTCAGTGGCCGGATAGGGGGTGCACTCGTCGAAAATCATGACGATGTCCGAACCCAGCTCGCGCTGGACCGCCATCGACTCTTCCGGCCCCATGAAGACCTTCTCCCCGTTCACCGGCGACCGGAAATGGACCCCCTGTTCGGTAATTTTGCGCATCCCGCCCAGGCTGAAAACCTGAAAGCCGCCGGAATCGGTAAGAATCGGCCCCGGCCAGTTCATGAACTCGTGCAGATCGCCATGGCGACGGATAATTTCCGTGCCCGGGCGAAGCCAGAGATGGAAGGTGTTTCCCAGAACGATCTGTGCGCCCAGGCCCTGCAACTCCTCCGGCGTCATCGCTTTGACGGTCCCGTAGGTGCCCACAGGCATGAAAGCGGGCGTGTCCACGACACCCCGACCAAAATCCAGCCGCCCGCGGCGCGCAGCCCCATCTTGTTGATATTTATTAAATTCCACTATCTCGCCTGGCTTTACACAGAGAAATGGCTTGACTTATGCATCATTATATTAGAATCTAATTAAGTACTGATTCTCCCCTCTTGAATCGGTACAAACTCCTCCATCCTCCTTTGGTGGAACTTTGGCGCGGCACCTCCTGCCGCGCCTTTTTTTATGGGGCCGGGTATTGCTACACTCCACCCGTCGCCGTCAACTCCAGGGCCTGTTAACACTATGCGAACCATCATCGCCGGAGGCCATTTTTTCGCAGGACAAGGCGCACTGAGCGCCCTGTACCTGCCGTACACAAGCGAAAGTGCAACGCAGTCATGGGGAAAAATGGCCCCGGCCCTTCGGGTTGGCGCTCAAATGAGACCATACCGCGTTGCGCGTCGTTTATTTGGAACAACCAAACCGCACTCCGCGCGCCTTGCCTGGACTCATTTGAGCGCCAACGCTGGGCGTTCGCATAGTGTTAGCAGGCCCTAACTGATGCTGAAATTCTTTTTGCTTTTCGTCGCCATCCAGCTTGTTCTGTTCACCGCCGAACTGACTCCCGTGGTTCAGGAACACTTCGTCGTGCCCTTCACCGAACTCATCGCCAAGATCAGCGTGTTTCTGGTCACGCTGTTCGACGACCGCGTAGTGGCAGTCGGCAAGGTAATCCGGTCCATGGACAACGGTTTCGCCGTCTCTATCGAGGCTGGATGCAACGGCGTCGAGGCCATGATCGTACTGGCCGCAGCCATTTTTTCGTTCCCCGCACCCTGGAAACGCAAGCTGATCGGCTTTTTCATCGGCACCCTGGCCATTCAGGCCGTCAACATCGTACGCATAATCAGTCTGTTCTACATCGGCCAATGGAACATGAACGTCTTCGAATGGGCCCACCTTTATGTGTGGCAGGCCTTGATCATGCTCGATGTGCTCGTGGTCTTTCTGATATGGCTGCGAATGCTTCCCGGACGCCAGACCGAGCCTGCCGCCAATGCCTAGCGTAAAATTCTTTCTGCTCAAGGTTACGCTCTGGCTGCCGCTCGCCTTCGCCGCCTGGTACTACCTGTCCATCATGCACGTGGCGCCCATCGCCTGGGTTTCGGACCTGGTGCTCAGCGGCTTTTTCCCAGGCGCCTTTTCCAACGTGTTCCAGATCGGCAATCTGATCGAAATCGATACGGCGTTCGACACCGCGCTGATCAGCAAGGCGCCCGGTCCGGCCGGCACCATCGTCTTCGACATTAATCCGCTGATCTACGGCTATGGCCTGCCACTGTTGACGGGCCTCATCCTGGCCTCCCCCGGCGAAATCGAGAACAAAATCCTCAAGGTCCTGGCCGGCGGCATCATCCTGCTGCCTTTTCAGGCCTGGGGCGTCGCCTTCGATGCCTTCAAGACCCTCTACTTCAAGTTAGGCCCCCAGGTCGCCCAACAGTCCTACGACGCCATCGGCCTGCCGCCGGACGCCATTGCCCTGGGTTACCAGCTCGGCTTTCTGATTCTGCCGGCGGTAGCCCCGATCCTCGTCTGGATCGGCATGCATCAAAAATTTATCAGCCAGCTTGCGCCGCGTTTCGGGTCAGAGAAACCGGCCCCATCGGATTCCGGCTCATAGTTCCCGCGTTGCAAGAAAACGCACATCGGGAAAACGCTCCTCGGCAAGGCTGAGATTAACCCGCGTGGGGGCCAGGTAGACCAACTGGCCATCGCCGTCCTCCGCCAGATTCTCAAAGGCCTTGTCGTGAAGTCGCTGCATCGCCTTCGGGTCGTCACAGGACACCCACCGGGCGCTGGCCACGCCCACCGGCTCCACAATAGCATCGACGCCGTACTCGCCCTTGAGGCGATGCACCGCCACATCGAACTGCAGCGCCCCCACCGCACCCAATATCAGATCATTGTTGCGCAGCGGGCGAAAAACCTGGGTCGCGCCCTCCTCGGCCAGTTGAGTGACCCCCTTGAGCAACTGCTTGCTTTTCAGAGGATCTTTCAACACCACGCGCCGAAACATCTCGGGGGCAAAGTACGGGATTCCCTCGTACTTGAGGTCCTCGCCCTCGGTAAAGGCATCGCCGATCTGAATGGTCCCGTGGTTGTGTAATCCAATGATGTCGCCGGGCCAGGCCTCCTCCACCTGCTTGCGCTCGTCGGCCTGGAAGGTGATGGCGTTGGAAACCTGAACGGTTTTGCCCAACCGCACGTGCTTCATTTTCATGCCCTTGCCGTAGGTGCCCGAGCAAACACGCAGAAAGGCAATGCGGTCGCGATGCGCGGGATCCATATTCGCCTGAATCTTGAACACGAACCCCGAGAACCTGTTCTCGTCGGGTTCGACCAGCCGCTCCCGTGTTTGGCGGGCACGCGGCGGCGGCGCGTACTCCACGAAGGCATCCAGTAATTCCTTGACGCCAAAATTGTTGATGGCCGATCCGAAAAACACCGGCGTCAACTCCCCCTTGAGATAGGCCTCCAGGTCGAGGGAATGGCTGGCGCCGGCCACCAACTCGATCTCCTCCCTGAGTTCGACGGCCTGGTCACCCAATATCTCGTCGATGCGCGGGCTATCAAGTCCCTCGATCACCTCGCCCGACTGGACCTTGCCGCCATGCTGCGCCGAAAACAGGTGAATGGTGTCGTTACGCAGATCGAAAACCCCTTTGAAGCGTTTTCCGCTGCCAATGGGCCAGGTCACCGGCGCACAGGGCATACCGAGCACCTCTTCGATTTCGTCCATCAGTTCGATGGGATCGCGGCTTTCCCGGTCCAGCTTGTTGACGAAGGTGAGGATCGGCGTATCCCGCATCCGGCACACCTCCATCAGTTTGATGGTGCGACCCTCAACACCCTTGGCCGCGTCGATCACCATCAGGGCAGAGTCCACTGCGGTGAGGGTACGGTAGGTATCTTCGGAAAAATCCTCGTGGCCCGGGGTATCCAGCAGATTCACGATCCGCGACTTGTACGGAAACTGCATGACCGAAGAAGTCACGGAAATTCCGCGCTGTTTTTCCAGTTCCATCCAGTCCGAGGTGGCGTGACGCGCGGCCTTGCGGCCCTTCACCGTGCCGGCCAACTGAATCGCCCCGCCGAACAGCAACAGCTTTTCCGTGAGGGTGGTCTTGCCCGCATCGGGGTGCGAGATGATCGCGAAGGTGCGACGTTTTACGACTTCGGTATCTTCAGTCATGAGAAATTAAGGATTCTGGAAATCTGGTGGACTTGGTTCGATCCGCGGTACAGCTGCGAAGTCAGCAATGATACGCCTGCCCGGATCTGATCTGGACGGGCGGCGGTCGCGACGCTAACGGAATCGCATTGAAAGGTCCAGCGCGGTCAGGTGCTTGGTGATCTCACCCACCGAGATATCATCCACGCCGGTCGAGGCGATGGCCCTCACGGATTCGAGACTGACGCCTCCCGAGGCTTCCAGTCGCGCCCGGCCTGCGTTAAGCGCCACTGCCTGACTGAGATCCTCCAGCGAAAAATTATCCAGCAATATGCGTTGCGCACCCGCCGCCAGGGCTTCCTCGAGTTGAGCGAGGCTTTCCACTTCAATTTCAACCGGTTTTCCGGCGGCCAGACGATCTGCCTCCGTGAGCACGGCAGCAATGCCTCCAGCCGAGGCAATATGGTTTTCCTTAATCAGCACCGCGTCGAAGAGTCCGATCCGGTGGTTTCGGGCACCGCCGCATCGGACCGCGTATTTCTGAGCCAGGCGCAGTCCGGGGATCGTCTTTCGGGTATCCAGAATCCGGGCTCCGGTACCTGCCACCGCGTCGGCAAATCGTCGCGCGGCGGTGGCCGTTCCGGAAAGCGTCTGCAGCAGATTCAACGCAGTGCGTTCCCCGGTCAACAACGCCCGGGCGGGCCCCCCAAGTACGCAGAGCACCTGATCCCGGGTCACCGTATCCCCGTCCCTGGCCTGCCAACCTACGGTGACGGCATCATCGATCACGCGAAATACCTGGTCGACCCAGGCCGTTCCGCAAAGAATGCCCGCCTCCCGCGCCTCCACCCTCGCCTCTGCGATTTCGTCAGAAGCCACCAAAGCGGCGGTGATATCCCCGCCTCCGACATCCTCGGCCAGGCAGGTACGCACCAGCGTCTGGATCTCTTCGAGCGCGGGCAGCTGCAATCCGGTTTCAGTCAACGGCAAGGAGTTCCACCTCAAACAACAGAGTGGCGTTGGGCGGAATCACACCGCCGGCACCCGCCGCGCCGTAACCCAGTTGAGGGGGGATGGTGAGTCGACGCGTGCCGCCGATTTTCATGCCGGCAACGCCTTCGTCCCAACCGCGGATAACCCGCCCACCGCCCAGCGGAAAGCTGAAGGGATCGTTCCTGTCCTTGCTCGAATCGAATTTGGTGCCATCCGTGAGCCAACCCGTGTAATGAACAGTGACCTTGTTTCCTGAGATGGCTTCGGCGCCGTCGCCCTGTTCAAGGTCTTCGATTTTCAGACCCGTGTCCGTGATGCGTTCGCCCATAATCGTCTCCAGCTAGCAAAGGCGCCTATTGTAAAGGCCGGGAGCACCCTCCCGAAAGGCCGGTCCTGGATTCATTTTGTATTGGCTTTAGGCCACTGATATGCTGCGGCAGTCTTCTCCAACCCCTTGGTGCCGGTGCTCAGGCAATTCGCCCGCTCTCTTTTCGACAGCGCTCGGGATCTCGCCCCGATCGTCCTGGTCGTTGTGTTTTTTCAGGTGGGTGTGCTGCGTCAGCCGGTTCCGAACGTGCTGGAACTCCTCGGCGGGACCTTGATGGTGATGATCGGCCTTTCACTGTTCGTCGAAGGGCTGAAGCTGGGTCTGTTCCCCATCGGCGAAACCATGGCCTACGATTTTGCCCGTAAGGGCAGTGTGGGCTGGCTGCTCCTCTTCGCCTTCGCGCTCGGATTTGGCACCACTGTGGCCGAGCCCGCCCTCATCGCTGTCGCTGCCGAGGCAGCCGAAGTGGCCAAGCAGGGGGGAATGATTCCGAACACCATCAAAGACGGCCAGGAATACGCCACCGGTTTACGCTACACCGTGGCGATTTCGGTGGGCTTCGCCATCGTTCTCGGTGTGTTTCGCATCATCAAGGGATGGCCCGTCCAATACCTCATCATGGGCGGTTACATCGGCGTGGTCATCATGACCTTTTTCGCACCACCCGAGATCATCGGCATTGCCTACGACTCCGGCGGAGTCACCACCTCCACCATCACAGTGCCGCTGGTTACCGCGCTGGGCGTGGGCCTCGCCAGCAGTATCGCGGGCCGAAATCCCATGGTGGACGGTTTTGGCCTGATCGCATTCGCGTCGCTGACACCGATGATTTTCGTCATGGGTTACGGGATGGTCCTGTGAGCGAGTGGCTGATCAACCTGGGACGGATCTTCCTGGAGACCGTGGGCGACGTTATTCCCATCGCCGGGATTCTGTTTGGCTTCCAGCTCCTGGTGCTTCGCCGCAAAATCCCGCATCTAGGCCGAGTCCTATTGGGTTTTCTGCTGGTTCTGCTGGGCCTGACTTTTTTTCTCGTGGGTCTGGAACAGGCACTCTTTCCGCTGGGAAAGGTGATGGCGGCGCAACTCACCGACCCGGCTTTTCTGGGCATCGATGTGGTCAGCATCGGCGATCGCGTCGCCGATCACTGGTACAAGTTTTACTGGGTTTACATCTTTGCCTTCGCCATCGGCTTTGCCACCACCATTGCCGAACCCTCCCTGATTGCCGTTGCCATCAAGGCACGCGACGTTTCGGGTGGGGCCATCACCGTATGGGGCCTGCGCATCGCCGTGGCCATTGGCGTGGCCATCGGCATCTCCCTCGGCACCTACCGCATTGTGACCGGTACGCCACTGCACTGGTACATCATCACCGGGTATATCGTTGTGGTGATTCAGACACTGTTCGCGCCCAGGTCCATCATCGCACTGGCCTATGATTCGGGCGGCGTCACCACATCCACCGTGACCGTGCCGCTCGTAGCAGCACTTGGCCTGGGGCTCGCTTCCAGCGTGCCGGGACGCAATCCCATGCTCGATGGTTTCGGGCTTATCGCCTTTGCGAGCCTGTTCCCCATCATGAGCGTGATGGGATACGCCCAGCTCGGGGCACTTCTCGAAAAACACCGCAAATCTTCGGCACTGAAGAAAAGAGAGACCTAACCATGCACTTCAAACTCATTTGTGTCCTGGTAGACGACCATCACACCGACGCCGTGCTGAAAGCGGCCCGGCATGCCGGCGCCACTGGCTCCACCGTGCTGTCCCAGGCCCGCGGTGAAGGCGCGGAGAAGCACACCACTTTTTTCGGTCTTACCCTTGAAGCGCAGCGCGATTTCATCCTGCTGCTCGTCGAGGAACACCTCAGCCGAAGCATCCTGGAAACCATCGCGGATGAATGCCATTTCGACGATGAGAGCGGGACCGGAATCGCCTTCCAGCTGGACGTGGAGGACGCCGTCGGGGTGGCACACCAGATCAGTAAACTCACCCACCTGGTGGAGGAAGAGATATGAAACGCGAGATCACACGCATCCGTGATGTCATGAAGACAAATTTCGACATGGTGGACGGGCTCGACACGGTTGCCGACGCACTCCAGACCATGATCCATGTGGAAACCAAAACCTTGATCGTTCAGAAACGCCACAATGACGACGAGTACGGTGTGGTGACGCTCGCGGACATCGGACGCAAGGTTCTGGCCCAGGACAAGGCCCTCGATCGCGTCAATATCTACGAGATCATGACCAAACCGGTGATACATGTTCACCCCGAAATGGACATTCGCTACGCGGCACGGCTGTTCGATACCTTCCGCTTGACGCGCTCGCCGGTGATCGACAACCGGGAAGTGGTCGGCATCGTCAGTCTCACCGACATGGTGATCAAGGGATTGTTGCGAGAGTTAGAGGAATGATCCAACCGCTCACACAGTTCGATTTCCACCATTCGCTGGAAGACACAGAGGGCATCTCGCTGGTGGTCTTCACGGCCCCCGGGTGCGGCGCCTGCCGCATGTTGCTGTCGGCGCTCGATCGCTTCCGCGAAGATCGAGCGGATATCGGACTGTTCGAGGTAAACGTACAGCAGGACACGGCCCTGGTGAGGGAGTTCGATGTCTTCCATCTGCCCGCGCTGTTTCTCTACATTGACGGGCACTATCACCGCGAAATTCGCTGTGAATCCCTGCCGGAAAAAATCGCCGAGGCCCTGGAAGCGGCTTGCCGCTCATCCGCTGCGGAGGCACCGTGACCATCGTCGATGGTTGGCTGGAAAACGCACACCGCGTCTGTTCACCCCATTGCGACGACCGCCCGGACCCCAGCGACGTCAGCCTGCTCGTGATCCACAATATCAGCCTGCCAGCGCGCGTCTTTGGCGGCCCCTGGATCGAGCATTTGTTTCTCGGCAGGCTGGATCCCTCCGACCATCCATCCTTCCGTGGTGTTGCCTCAATGCGGGTATCGGCGCATTTGCTCATCCGACGAGACGGCAGACTCATACAGTTCGTCTCACTGCGGCGCCGTGCCTGGCATGCCGGAGAATCCTGTTACGCGGACCGAAACGCCTGCAACGACTTTTCCATCGGCATCGAACTCGAAGGCGCCGACGATATCCCGTACACGGATTTTCAGTATCGGCAACTGGCCCTGGTCAGCCGTGACATCATGTCCGTCTACCCCGAAATCACCAGCCATCGCATCACCGGTCACCGCGACATCGCCCCCCAACGCAAAAGTGACCCTGGACCCGCTTTCGACTGGCAGCGATTTCACCAGGATTTATAAATGTGAAGGCGGCGCTCGACACCGCTAGAATGGCGCACCTGATTTAGAACCGATACCCGAAAATATGGCCAATACCCAGATAGATATCCTGCGTCATGGTCTGCCGGAGGGTGGCCACCGCTACCGCGGAGACGGCCTTGACGACCCACTCAGCGACATCGGCTGGCGGCAGATGTGGGCGGCGGTGGGAGACGATACACCCTGGGATGCAGTTGTCAGCTCACCCATGGCGCGCTGCCACCCGTTCGCCGAACAAATCGCACAACGCGGGGGTCTGCCCCTCACCGTCGACAAACGGTTACGGGAGGTGGGTTTTGGCGCCTGGGAAGGAAAAACCGGTGACCAGATCCGCGCCGCAGATCCCCTGGCCATGCAACGTTTCTACGCCGATCCCGAAACAGCCCGCCCCGCCGGGGCGGAACCGCTGAGCGCTTTTCGGCAACGTGTGGCAGCGGCGCTCGAAGAAGTCTTTCTCCAATACGCCGGCCGCCACGTCTTGATTGTGTCCCACGCCGGTGTCATGCGCGCCACTATCTCCTGGTTGATGGGCGCACCACTGAAGAACCTGTATCGCATGGACATCCCCAACGCCGCGATTTTGCGTCTTCGCTCCGACAAGGAGCGCCCACCGATGATGGTCTTCCAGGGCCCAACGCTGGAATGACCCGTCACCGGGCTTGCGGCCCCATCGCCGCGGCGTTCGCCCTTGTCCTGCTGGTGTTGTCAGCCCCGGCGCTGCCTGGCGCGGAGCCATTGCGCATCGTCACCCTGACGCCGCACACGGCGGAATTGGTCGATGCCGCCGGCGGTTCGAGCTTCCTGGTCGGCGTGGCCGCCTTTACCGACGAGCCTTCGTCTGCCGCGAAGCTACCTCAGGTCAGCGACGCCTTTTCCGTTGACCGCGAGCTTCTGCTGTCGCTACGCCCCAATCTGGTCATCGCCTGGCAGGGTGGCAACCGCGAAGCCGACATCGCCTGGCTGGAAAACCGGGGCATCCTCGTGTTTCGCAGCGATCCCCGATCGCTCATGGATATAGCCCGGGAAATACGCCAGCTCGGCCATCTGATGAATACGCCAGACATCGCCGGGGATCGCGCGAGCCAGGTGACTGAACAAATCGAGCAACTGGGCGAAGCCTACGGCCACCGCAACCCGGTTCGATACTTTTTTCAGCTCTGGCACAGGCCGCCGATGACCCTGGGCAGAGATGCCCTGCTGACTCGGGCCCTGGCACGATGCCGTGCCGAAAACGTCTTCGGAGAGGTACCGGGCAAGAGCTTTTCGCTAGACCCCGAATCCCCCAGCCAAACGGCCGTCGAGGTGGAAATCATCGCCACTGATCTGGGTGAGGTGCCGCCGCTGACGCGCGCACCGCACATCGTCCGGGCCGATACCGATGGCCTTTACAGGCCCTCGCCGAGACTGCTAAAACGACTGCATCAGCTCTGTAAGGATTTGCACCGCACAGCGTCTAAAGGCTAAGCGTCGAAAAACAGCCGATCAGACGTCGCCCCACATCCGTAACAGGTTGGCATAGGAACGATCGACATATTTGGTCGTATCCGCATCCGGTGCCGAAGCGAGCAGGTGCTCACGAGCCAGATCCAGTTCGTAGAGCAGTTCCCGGCGGGCCGCGTCGCGCACAAAGCTCTGAATCCAGGTGAGGGCCACCAGGCGTTCGCCCCGGGTCACTTCCGCCACGTGATGGACCGAGGCCGATGGGTAGACCACCGCGTCGCCCACATTCAACTTCACCCGCCGATCGCCGAAGGTGGTTCTGACCACGAGTTCCCCTCCGTCGTAGGCCTCGGGAGAATTGAGGAAAACCGTCATGGAAACATCGGTGCGGAACTTACCGCCGCCCATGATGGGGTCATCCACATGATCGCCATAGGTCATACCCGGGTGATAGCGGGCGATAATGAAATCCGCGAGACGATTGGGAAGCGCCGCGCGCCGAAATTCTGCGTGGTGCCCCAACGCCGACATCAGAATCCGGTTCACAAGGGCCACCGCATCGGGATCGGGCGCCAGCTCTTCATTCGACTTGACCCTGCCGGCCGCCATCCCCGCCGTCGCACGGCCGTCGACAAAACCCACCCGACCCGCAACCTCGTGGAGTTTGTCCACTTGGGGTTGATTCAGTAGTCCCGGTATCTCAAGCAACATGGCACAGCTTCCCCGTTGTGTTGACGCAGCGACCAGGATACCCCCCGGCCCCGGTGCGAACCACAGAATCAGAGGACGACCGCCAGCCTGCCTTGGTAGAATGCGCCGACGCTTTCCCGGAGCCCTGACCATGCAACTGAATGTCACTATCGACGACGAAATCTATTCACTCAACGTCCCCGACGAAATCGTGACCGGTGCCGGCGATTTCTTCGCCAAGATGGACAAAGACATGGACCAGGGCTGGCAGATGGGCCGCGAATGGGTGCCACAGCCCGACCTTGTTCAGCGGCTGCAGATCGTGGGCAACAAGCTGCTCACCGCGCTCGAAAACGAAGACAGCAACCTCGGTCGCATGATGGCGGCCTATATCCTCAATAGGGCTCCGGACATCGAGGGCCTGACGCTGGATACCTCGGGAGAAATGGTGAATACGGAAATCCGGCGCAAGCAGCCAGCGGGCGGCGGCCTGAGCTTCGCCTCGGTTCCCGATCCGGGTGAGGATATGCCTGACCCGGTGATCAGGGCGGAAGCAGAGCGCCAGGTCTCCTCGGTCTACAAAGTGGGACGTCAATACAGCTTTTCGGTTCTTAATACGGAATCCGGTACCTGGGAAACCGTCACCACGGGGAAACGCGAAGACGAGGCGGAGAATCGCCGTCGAGTGGCGGTCCGCCAGCGCTACCTCGACCTCAGCGTCAAACACTGATAACCGGGGCGGCCCGCGGCACATGGAAAACCCAAGTCACCAGTTTCCTGTCACCGAGCACCAGATCTACCTGAATCATGCGGGCGTTGCGCCCTGGCCCCGTTGCGCCGCGGAGGCGGCATCCGCCTTCGCCGCAGAAAACATGCATCACGGGGCCGCCAATTACCCCAAATGGCTGGAAACCGAAGGCCAACTGAGAGCGCACTGTTCCCGCCTCATCAATGCCCCTTCCGCCGACGACATCGCCTTCGTCAAAAACACCTCCGAAGGTCTTTCCATGGTGGCCCACGGCCTGCACTGGAAAAGCGGCGACAACGTGGTCGGCATCCTGCAGGAATTTCCGTCCAATCGGGTCGTCTGGGAGTCCCTCGCCGACTATGGCGTGGAATTCCGCAGCCTCGACCTCGCCCGGTCGACGGCCCCCGAATCCGACCTCCTCGCCCTTTGCGATTCACGCACCCGGGTGATGGCCGTCAGCGCGGTGCAATTCGCCGACGGCTTCCGGCTGAATCTCGAACAAATCGGCATGGCCTGTCGCAAGCGCGGGATCCTGTTCTGCGTGGATGCCATTCAACAAATCGGCGCCCTGCCCTTCGACGCCCAGGCAATCGGGGCAGACTACGTCATCGCCGACGGCCACAAATGGATGCTCGGACCGGAAGGTCTGGGGCTTTTCTACAGCCGTGCAGACGCCCGCGAACGCCTGACGCTGCGCCAGTTCGGTTGGCACATGCGCGAACATCCCGGCGACTACGAAACCGGCTCACCCTGGAAAATCAGCGCCAGCGCCACCCGCTTCGAATGCGGCAGCCCCAACATGCTTGGCATTCATGCCCTGAACGCAAGTCTCGACCTGCTATTGGACGTGGGCATGGACGAGGTCAGCGAGGCGGTGCTGGAACGCACCCGTTTTATCGCTCAATGGGCCGAATCGCGACCCGATATCGAACTGCTGTCCCCAACCAGCCCCGATCGACAATCCGGCATTTCGACTCTGCGACACCGCAAGATCCCGTCAGACCGGTTGCAGCATCACCTCGCGGGAAATCGGGTGATTTGCGCAGTCCGTGGCGGGGGCCTGCGGTTTTCACCCCATTTCTACACACCATACGCCCAGCTCGAACGGGCCTGCGATCTACTCGAGCAGGCCGTTCACGCCGCCTGATCAGGGCCTGTTAACAGGATGCGGAATGCGTTACCTGGGTCCGTTCTGGCACCTGGCCACACCGGACGAGGCTGCACATCCACTTCGTGGCCTGCTGCGGGGAGATGGCCCGTGGATGGTGGGCGACGCAGTGACCCGGTTCCTCGGGTGCCGGGTCACCGATCCGGATTTGCAGGCTCAGCACCTCCCCTGGGAACAATATCTGGACCAACAGGGCGGTCTCAATTCACCCCGGAATGCAGATGCGTGAGATCGCCCGCCGCGCCGGTGCCCATGAGCGTTGGGGCGGACTCATCGGCCCTGCCGGAACAAGCGAGGGATATGGAATTGAGGTACGATAGTCGCTGCCCATTTAAGCAGTCCGGGCCGCCCGGTGCTGATGCTCGATGACTTGCCCGACTCCGATACTCTACGCCCTATGTCTGAACCAACGATTGTACTCGGGTTGACACCGAAAGGGTCGGGCCAATGAACCTCCCGCTGATCGTGCTGATCCCTTTTCTCGGCGCCCTGCTGACGTTCCGGATGTGCCGTGGCGGTCGCCTTCGATCGGCTTATGCCGCTGGCGCGGCCACCCTTGCCGCACTGTTGATACTCCTTCCAGCGGCCGGCCAGGTGATGTCCGGGACGACCCTGATCTGGCAACACGAGTGGGTGCCTGCCGCCGGGCTTTCGCTGATGTTCCGCCTCGATGGCCTGGGCCTGCTGTTCTCGCTGATGATTCTGGTCATCGGTTTGCTGGTGATTCTCTACGCGCGCTACTACCTGTCGACAGAGGACCCCATGGGGCGTTTCTACGCCTACATGCTGCTGTTCATGGGCTCCATGCTGGGGATAGTGCTCTCCGAACACGTTATACAGTTGCTGATATTCTGGGAACTCACCAGCATCAGCTCCTTCCTGCTCATCAGCTACTGGAACCATCGCGAGGATGCGCGCCAGGGTGCCCGAATGGCATTGGCCGTCACCGGAGGCGGCGGATTGGCGCTGCTCGGCGGGCTCCTGCTGCTGGGAGAGGCCGCGGGCAGCTACGAGTTGTCGACGATCCTCGCATCAGGGGACATCATCCGCGCCCATGAGCTCTACGTTCCCGCGCTGGTGCTGATTCTGCTCGGCATCTTTACCAAATCCGCCCAGTTCCCGTTTCACTTCTGGCTGCCCCATGCCATGGCGGCACCCACGCCCGTCAGCGCCTACCTGCATTCGGCGACCATGGTGAAGGCGGGAGTATTCCTGCTGGCACGGCTTTTCCCCGCGCTGTCCGGAACCGCGGAATGGACCTGGATCGTGAGCCTGGCCGGACTCATCACGCTCCTGCTGGGGGCCTACACGGCCCTGTTCAAACACGACCTGAAGGGTTTGCTGGCCTACTCCACCATCAGTCACCTGGGGCTGATCACCCTGCTGTTTGGCATCGCCACACCGCTGGCCGCTGTGGCGGGCGTGTTCCACATCATGAACCACGCGACCTTCAAGGCCTCGCTGTTCATGGCGGCCGGCATCATCGATCACGAAGCCGGTACCCGCGATATGCGCAAGCTCAACGGCCTTTGGAAATACATGCCGTACACCGCCGTACTGGCGACGGTGGCCGCCGGGGCCATGGCCGGGGTACCACTGCTGAACGGATTCCTCTCCAAGGAGATGTTTTTCGAAAAGACCGTGTATCTCTCCACCGAGGCGGGCGTCACCTGGTGGCTGCCTGGGGCGGCAACCCTCGCTGGCATGTTCGCGGTGGCCTATTCGGTGCGGTTCGTTCACGACGTATTCTTCAACGGAGAGCCGGTCGACCTGCCCCGGACACCCCATGAGCCTCCCCGCTGGATGAAGGTGCCGGTGGAGATCCTGGTGGTCATCTGCCTGGCGGTGGGCGTAGTGCCGGCCCTGACCTTCGGTCCTCTTCTGGCCGTAGCGGCACAGGCCACCCTCCAGGCGGAACTGCCCGAATACAGTCTGGCGGTATGGCACGGATTCACGCCCGCACTGGCCATGAGCCTGCTGGCGATTGCCGGTGGTCTCCTTATCTACTGGTTCAGGCAGTCCCTGTTCGGACTACATGACCGCACCGTCGGCCGAATCGACGGGCGAGGCATCTTCATCTGGATCGAAAACCACGTTTATCGCCTGGCGGGATGGATCACGGACCATCTGCTGGCGGCCCGGCTGCAGAGGATGGTCGCCGTGCTTGTCGGCGCCGCCGTCGTGGCAATCGCTGTCGGCCTGTGGGGACAAGCACCCCTGAGGGGCGCCATGACCCTAACCCCCGTCGACCCGATTACGCTGGTGGCCGCCCTTTGCCTGGTTACGGGCGCAATAGGGACAGTGTTGCTGCATCGCCGTCGTTTCCTGGCACTGATCATGTTGAGCGTGGTGGGCCTGGTCACGGCCCTGACTTTCGTCAAGTTCTCGGCACCGGACCTGGCGCTGACTCAGCTGACGGTGGAAATGGTCACTGTCGTTTTACTACTGCTTGCTCTTTACTTTCTGCCCCGGCTCAGCCCTGCTGAATCGGCGCCGGGGCGCCACGCACGCGACCTGGTCCTCGCGATAACCGCGGGCCTTGGAACCGCTGCGCTGACCTGGGCGGTGTTGACACGCCCCTATCAATCCATCGCCGGCTACTTTCTCGACAACAGCGTTCCCGGTGGCGGGGGAACCAACGTGGTGAACGTCATTCTCGTGGACTTCCGCGGCTTCGACACCCTCGGCGAAATCACCGTGCTGGCAATCGCGGCTATTGGCATCTTCGCCCTGCTCGACGGCCTTCGCCTCCCTGCACCCACGACAGACGACAAAGGGCGCCCCTGGAGCTGGGATTTACACCCGGTGATCATGGCGTCGTTCTCCCAGTTGCTGCTGCCTCTCGCCCTGGTGGTGGCGTTATTCGTTCTGCTTCGCGGTCATAACCTGCCTGGCGGCGGCTTCATCGCGGGCCTGATTACGGCCGTCGCCCTGATCCTGCAGTATCTCGCCAACGGAGTAGCCTGGACCCAGAGCCGGCTCAGCCACCGGCTGAACCCCCTGGTGGGCATCGGTCTCGCAATGGCCACCGCAACGGGACTGGCGAGTTGGCTGTTTGGCTTTCCCTTTCTCACCTCGACCTTCACCCATGTCCACTGGCCGCTGGTCGGTGAATTTGAGCTGGCGTCGGCCATGATTTTCGACATCGGTGTCTACCTGGTGGTGGTCGGCGTGACAGTCGGAATCCTGATTCGCCTGGGAAGGCTGCACGACGCGAACCGGCCTGCCGATATGCCAATCACCGGGAGAGAGGACGACTAGTGGAAGCGTTGTTTGCCATCATCATCGGCATCTTGACCGCTTGCGGTATTTATCTGACGCTGCGGGGACGAACCTTTTCCGTTGCCCTCGGACTGACGCTGCTGTCCTATGCCGTAAACCTGTTCCTGTTCGCCATGGGCCGCCTGACCGTGGGCGCACCACCGGTCATCCGTGAAGGCGCGGAGTCCTATGCAGACCCCCTGCCCCAGGCCCTGGTGCTGACAGCCATCGTGATCAGTTTCGGCATGACGGCATTCGCGGTCATGTTGTCCCTGCGCACACGGGGAGAACTGGGCAACGACCATGTGGACGGCGAGGAACCGAAGGCGTGAGTCACCTCGTCATCGCGCCCCTGCTGCTGCCCCTGGTCGCGGGAATCGCCCTGATTCTCGTGCGTGGCAGCGCAACGAGGGTCCAGCGCACCTTGAGCTTTACCTCAACACTGGCCCTGGCCGGGTTCGCGTTGACGCTTTTGACGGCAGTCGCCGATGGCGACATCCTCGTCTACCAACTGGGTAACTGGATGGCCCCCTTCGGTATCGTTCTGGTTGCAGACCGCCTGTCCGCCGCCATGGTCTTGATCACGGCGTTGCTCGCCCTGGGAGTGGTGGTCTACGCATTGCGAGGATCGGACAGGGCCGGCCCCCATTTTCACCGCTTCTTCCAGTTCCAGCTCTTCGGGATTGTCGGCGCCTTCCTGACCGGGGACCTCTTCAACCTGTTCGTGTTTTTCGAGGTATTGCTCATCGCCTCCTATGCGCTGTTGCTTCACGGAGGGGGACGTGAGCGCGCCCGTGCAGGACTGCACTACGTGGTTCTCAACCTCATCGGCTCATCGCTGTTCCTGGTGGCCGTCGGAACCCTCTACGGCATCCTCGGAACCCTGAACATGGCCGACCTGGCGGTGCGCGTCTCCGAGTTGCCGCCGGCGGACCGCGACGTAGTCCGCAGCGCCGCGCTGCTGCTGTTCGTGGTGTTCGCACTCAAGGCCGCACTGGTGCCACTCCAGCTCTGGCTGCCCGCCGCCTATGCCAGCGCCAGCGCGCCTGTGGCCGCGCTGTTTGCCATCATGACCAAGGTCGGCGCCTATTCGATACTCCGTGTCTACACTCTCGTCTTTGGCAGCACCGCCGGATCACTGGCACACCTGGTGGAACCCTGGCTGGTGGTGCTGGGCCTGGCCACCATCGCGGCAGGCACCATAGGTTCACTGGCCAGCGGGCGCCTGACGTTGCTGGCGGCCAATCTCACGCTGGTCTCGGCCGGCACATTGATTACCGCATTCGGACTGGGAAGCGCACCCGCCCTGGCCGCCGGACTCTATTACCTGGCCCATTCCACCTTTGCGGGTGCGGCCCTTTTTCTGCTGGCCGACGTCCTGAAGCGCGCCCGTGGACGATACGGTGATCAATTGACACCCGGACCCTCACTCGCAGGTGCGGGCATACTCGGGGGTCTGTTCGTGGTCATTGCCGTAGCGGTGGCGGGCATGCCACCACTGTCCGGTTTCGTGGGTAAATATCTGATACTGAGCAGCAGTATCGAGACCCCCTGGATGGCCTGGGTCCTCGCTTTCGTGCTCATCTCAAGCCTGTTGGTGATCGTCAGCCTCGCACGATCCGGCAGCCGCCTGTTCTTCAGTGTCGATGCCGATGCCGAGGTCGCTGCCCAACCGCGGCAGAAAATGGCGTTGCTCGCACCGACGGCCTTCGCCCTCGCGGGTGTCGTGCTGGTGGTCTACGCCGGCCCTGTCTATGACTTCACCCTCGGCGCCGCCCGGCAACTGCTGGAACCCGCCAACTACATCGGCGCCGTCCTGGGCCCGGGGGCCGGAGGAAACTGGCCATGAAGCGCCTGCTGCCGCACCCTATCCTGTCCTTCATGTTGCTGGTGATCTGGCTGCTGCTCGCGAACGCTCTCAGCTTCGGGCAGATTCTCCTGGGAATGCTCATCGGATGGGCCGTACCGCTGTACACCGCAAGGTTCTGGCCCGAAGAGGTGAAGGTCCGTAACCCGCTCGTGCTTCTGCGCTTCGTCGGCACGGTGCTGTATGACATGCTGGTGGCCAATATTTCAGTCGCCCGTCTCATTCTGGGAAATGGCGATCGGCTCGAGCCTGCGTTCATAGAAATGCCCCTCGAATTACGGACCAACACGGCAATCAGCCTGCTGGCGAACACGGTATCCCTGACACCGGGAACCGTCTCGGCGTTCCTCAGTGCCGATCGCACGATTCTTGTCATCCACAGCCTGCATACTACGGACGCAGCAGCGATCGTGAACGACATACGGCAGCGCTATGAAACCCCACTCAAGGAGGTCTTCGAGTCATGGTGACCGTTGCCCTGTACATCGCCTTCGCCCTTGTCAGCATGGCACTTCTGATGTCTCTTTGGCGTCTGGTGATCGGCCCCGGAAGGCCCGACCGGATACTGGCTCTCGACACACTTTACGTAAACACCGTCGCACTGCTGGTGTTACTGGGTATTCACTTGGCAAGCGCCCTCTACTTCGAGGCTGCGCTGCTGATTGCGATGATGGGATTTGTCGGTACGGCCGCACTCAGCAAGTTCCTCACCCGTGGGGATATCATCGAATGAGTCCATGGCAATGATCGAGTTCCTGATCTCCATTCTCATTATCATCGGCGCCGGATTCACCTTCATCGGGTCCCTCGGCCTGTTGCGCCTCCGTGACTTTTATATGCGTCTTCACGGGCCAACGAAGGCCACGACACTGGGTGTCGGGAGCCTGCTCATCGCCTCGGCGGTCTTCTTCAGCCACCGGGAGCCGGGGCTGAGCCTGCATGAGATATTGGTAACGCTGTTCCTGTTTATTACCGCCCCGGTAGGCGCCCACCTCATGGCCAGGGCAGCGTTACACCTGCGGTTGAAATCCCTCGCGCAGTTGCCTTCGGACCACTTGCTCGATGGGCAGGATGCCCACGTTTCGCACACGACATCGGAAATCAAGGATTCTGATGATTCATCCGGCGACGTCTCGCCGAAACAATGAATGCCTGATTTGCCTGGCGTCTAAAGACCGGGTAATGCAGTAGCTTCGGAATTCTTCAATCCGGAAGCGGTGTGTAGCGGGCGGCCTGAAACCGCACAGTGAGAATACGACCCCGAATTAGGCAAGAGGTCCTTTGCGCTCAGTAGCCAGGCAAACCGCTGCTCGTATCTGCCTGCGCAAGTAACAGCGCTGTCACGTTAATTATGACGACCGGAGCTATTATGCTGCCGGTGAAAGCTCCGGCCGGTTCGCTGCAAACCCATGACACCAGCGATACATCTCTGTCGCAAGCTTCCATTGTTCCGCGAGTGTCAGGAGCGAACCGGCCGGAGCAGTGCGTCACATCGCCATTTCGAGATCGTCGATGACGGCATCGATACCGGCCTGGGCACACTCGGCGTCCGTCTCACCCGATGGTGCGCCGCTGACGCCGACCGCGCCGACCATGGACCCGGCAACCTGGATGGGGATCCCGCCAGTGGACATGACCAGTCCGGGAACCCGGCCAATCGGTGTGTTGGCGCGACTCACCAGCTCTGAGGTGGCGACGCTGAAGTTCACGGCCGCCAATGCCTTACCCTTGCTGATGGGCAGGGTAATGGGCGGGGCAATGGTATCCCGCAGGGTAACCTGGACCGTTCCATCGCGATCCACTACGGTGACCCCGATTTGAATCCCCTTTTCCCGGCAGGCCGCGACGGCGCCCTGGGCAACGGCGGTAGCAACATCCAGCGAGAGCCGCTTGACCTCCACCATCATGGCCTCCTCCGCCAAAGCGGGCGCAGCTACCGTCACAAGGCTGGCAACGGTTGCGATAGTTCCGAAAAAACGCATATTTGTACTCCTGAGTGTCGTTCGAATCGCTCTGTTGAATGGGTGATTCTAGACGGAGATTGTAACCGGCGCTCGCGTAGTTTCAGCGTCGAGCCGCCCCCTCCCGAGGGCAATTTTTCGCCCATCGGGGAAAGCCATAGACAGTACAGCCTGGCGTCGTAATGGAAAACCTCCTCCGGCTGAGGAATCTCTTCAGTCCAGCGCGCCCTGGACTCGTTTTTTCACTGCCGATTGCCCCATTGAAAACGCCTCAGCAAAGCAAATCCGTGGCACTTTATCTTGACGCCAGTCAAAGTGCGACGCCGAAAAATCCCACGGCTCTTTCAGACCGTACGGATTGCACTGCCGATGCAGAATGGCATAAGGTTCCCGCAAATCTCAATCACGGATGGTCATGATTTCCATGACGCTGACCGCGCGTATCATCACCGGAATAGCTGCACTCTTGATCAGTGGCATCGCCCTGGCGGCCTTCCTGTGGCATCAGAGTGGTCTCCCCTGGCAGGCTCCAGACGCACAAACCTGGCGCGGTGAGGATCTTGAGGTGGTACAGGGTGCGGCGCTAAAAGGTGAGGATTCGATCCTGGTGGCATTCGAGCCAGGAAGCGACCGCATCATCATCAAGGCACCCTCAATGCCCTTGGCGGCGGCCGACAGCACGGCGTTCAAGGTCTTCCTCGATCAACTCCCGCCGGGAGTCCGGGCGGGTGTCTACTGGCAATCCAGTGAATCCCGGCGGCTCCAATCCACACCACTGGTGAAAACGGCTGGCGGATCACACACCGCCAACCTTGGAGAACACCCAGGCTGGAAAGGGACGATCACCGAGATAGGACTCGCATTTCTCGGTAAAAATACGGGGTCCTTTGCCGTCAATGGCCTGGAGCTCGTGCCATTGTCATCGCTCGCAACGCTTCAAACCTATGCGGATGGTTTGATGGAGTTGGAAACCTGGAGCCAGCGGTCAATAAACTCCCTGGTTTATCCGGCAAAGCTGAAGGATCTCTCACCAACTCTGCTGGGAGCCTTGTTGGCCCTCATCGCACTGGTGATCGTCGCAGTCTTCTTTCTGGTAATGAGGAAACGATCAGGATTCGCATCAGTTGCCGTCGGCGTCTTCGTCGCAGTTTGGCTTTTGCTGGATACGCGCTGGCAATGGGTGCTGGCCCAGAACCTTTTTCAAGCCCAGGAAATATACGCGGACGTATCACGGGAGAGGAAGAACCTGTTCGGTCGGGATGCTCAATTGCAGCAACTGGCGTCAATGCTGAAGGCGAGGGAATTACCCGAGGAACCGCAGCGGATTTTTATTGTAGATGACTCCGGCAGTCGCAGCTTCCACCGATTACGACTGCACTACCATCTGCTTCCGCACAACATTTACAACACGGGTAACAAGCCGAAGATTAATTTTCTGCGGGACGGGGACTACGTCGTATTGGTCGGTCAGACTCCCGGGGTTCGATATGTCGCTGCGGAAAAGACCATGCTCGTAGAAAATAAAGGCAGCATACCCGCCGACCAGTTGTATCGCTCACCGATCGCTACTGTTTTTCGAATCATCTCCGACGGTCCCAGCGAGGCAACGAAATGACGGGGTATCTCGTAGCACTGTTTCTGCCCTGGCTGGCAGGTGGCCTTTGGCTCGGAAGACTCTGGCGGAGCGCCAACCTGGCATCGATTCTGGGCTATGGCTATCTTAGCGGGATTCTTTTCACTACGTTATTGATGCGCCTGTGGCACTTGGCAGGCCTTGAACTGGTTTTTTGGCCTCTAGCAGCGGCCTTGGCCATTGTTGCCGGTTTGTCCTTCCTGGTCCCTCGCCCTCGACACTCTACGTCCGGCCCAGGATTACCAGACACCCGCACTCAGCCGGAAACGCGCACCAGCCAGGGCATCTGGACCTGGGCTAATCTCATTTTCGCAGTATTTTTACTGCTTGTTGCATTACGTATTTCCGGAATACTGGCTGACAATCTGTACCGGCCCCTATTCGCCTGGGACGCCTGGATGAATTTCGCACCCAAGGCGAAAATCTGGTTCGAACTCAAGGAGCTGGTACCCTTCGTACGCCCGGATATCTGGCTGGAAGGCGCATCGCTCAATGGTCATTACACACTGGGCAACGCCCAAGCCTCCAATTATCCTCCTGCCATCCCCCTGATACTACTGTGGACGGCCCTTGGGCTCGACGCCTGGTACGAAGACCTCATCAAAGTTCCCTGGGTCTTGTGTGGAGTGGCACTCGGGCTGGGAACCTATGGCCAACTGCGTCATTTAGACATTACTCGTAACTTGTCGATCGTTTTCGTATACCTGCTGCTCTCGGTGCCCTACCTGAATGTGCACATGACCCTCGCCGGTTATGCAGATTTTTGGCTTGCAGCCACATTGTGCTTAGGTTTCCTCTCCTTCCTCCGTTGGCATCGCACCCGCGACCAGGCAGATCTCGCGGTCGCGATCTTGTTTTCCCTGCTTTGCTTTCTGATCAAAACACCAGGTGCGATTTGGGGCAGCCTGCTCTTGGTTTCCATCGCGGTCGCAGTACTGCCGCGCCGTCTAAACCTGGTGTTCGGTGCATTGTTTCTGATCGGCGCTGCAACTCTCTGGGCCTTGGGCGGCATAGATACCACGCTCCCCGGCGTCGGCAGGCTGCGGTTCAACGAATACGGTATAACGCTGCCCTATCTCGGTGGGAAACAGCTCGAATTCAAGGATGTTTCCGATACGCTGGTAACCTCACTGTTTCTGTCCCCGAATTGGAGCCTGCTTTGGTATGCGCTTGGCGCAGGTGTACTGGTTGGTCTGGCACTACAGCCCGGCAAGCTTCGTGATTTCGCACCTTTTCTATTCATCATCGCTTCTATCAGCGCTTATCTCTTTATTTTCTTTATGATTCCCCGATATTCCGCTGAGGCTGCCAACCAAACGACGCTCAACAGAGCACTCCTGCACCTTGTACCCTCATTGTTCGTTTTTGTTATCTGGTGGTTGTGGGACAACGCCAGCAAATCATCAGGAAAGCGAAGTTGATGACACTTTATTCGGTCAGGTCCGTTTAGACTGCAATTTTGTGCTGGCCATCAACGGAAATCTCGCCACAGGAACAGTATTTTGAGCCGATTTCAAATATAATTTTCATTGTTTACAACGAATTCCGACAGGCAGGCATGCCGTAGAGCGGAAATAAATTAGCGGGACTGCGGGTAGCACCATGTTTTCATCTGCAACACGGATTACCGATGTGCTTGCGGTAATCTCTGGGGGGTGGATCGCGTACTGGATGCGCCATGATTGGGCGCCAGGCCGCGAAGAACTTCTTGTGCTCCTTCTAGCCATCGCGCTGGCAATTATCGTGCTTCCCCTCACAGGCGCCTATCGATCATGGAAAGGCGTTCCTGGCATCTCCGAGCTTATGAGGGCGCTTGTGGGCTGGTTCGCGGTAGTAACAATCCTCGTTTTTATTGGTGCCGCAACAAAGACCACCGCCGAATTTTCGCGCCTGTGGATAGCCTACTGGACTGCTATCACCGTATTTATGCTGGTTATTCTTCGCATTACCCTGATCATCATGGGCAATATTACCCTGACCAAAGGTCTCGGAAAGCGTCGAATCGCTATCGTCGGGACAGGCAGTCTCGCCAAGCACGTTTCCGAGACCCTTGGCCAAAGACCGGAACTGGGTCTCGAGGTTGCAGGCTTCATTTCAGCAGAAGACATGACGCAATCGGATAGACTTCCGGTAATAGGGGGCATCGACGATTTAGAAAATCTGACAGGCGAATATGCACTGAAGGAAGTCTGGGTCGCCTTACCTTTAGCCGCAGAATCCCAGGTCGAAGCGACTTTAAACAGCCTACAAAACTGTCTCCTGACAGTTCGCTACATACCGGACATATTCGCACTACGGCTACTCAATCACATTCCGACACGCATCGCCAACCTGCTGACGATAGAACTGAACGCCTCGCCACTGGAGGGCGCCAATCGCTGGCTTAAAAACACCTTTGATTTTCTATTCGCGCTCTGCGCACTGATTATTGGATCACCTATCCTGCTGTTGGTAGCCGTGCTCGTTAAAGCGACATCGCCAGGCCCGGTATTCTTTTCCCAGTTACGCCATGGCACCAATGGCAAACCGATTCGTATCTACAAGTTTCGCAGCATGTACCACGAACCGAATGACAAGCCGAATTTTGTACAGGCCACGAAGAACGATCCGCGGGTGACACCCATTGGGCATTTTTTGCGCCGTACCAGCATTGACGAATTACCCCAGTTCTTCAACGTACTGCAGGGGCGCCTTTCCGTTGTCGGACCGCGTCCGCATGCGATCGCTCATAACGATGCATTCAAAAACAAAATCAATGCATATATGCAGCGCCACAGGGTAAAGCCCGGCATTACCGGATGGGCCCAAGTGAATGGATACAGAGGCGAAACCGATACGATGGAAAAAATGCAAAAAAGGATCGAGTTCGATTTGTATTACATAGAAAACTGGACAATCTGGCTGGACATCAAAATCATATTCCTCACGATTTTCTTTGTACTGGCTCAGCACGAAGCCTACTAGAAAGAAGGTATCCAGCATATCAATTCAACCTGTTCCGCCCATGACCATCTCCGAACGCAGAAACGGAAATTTGAACAAGTCAATTCGAGCAGAAGAGCTACATGAAAAAAGTTAAAGTTTTGTACATTGCGGGTGAAGGACGCAGTGGGTCCACGTTACTGGGCCGCATGCTCGGCGAAATACCCGAATTCGTAATGTGTGGCGAAACGATCGTTCTCTGGAGCAATAACTGGGGAATATCTCCCTTGCAAGATGCTTGTGCATGTGGGGCCCGCCTGGACGATTGTGAATTGTGGGGTGCTGTCCTCAAAGAAACCGAATTGACCGACACTAGCCGTGAAAAGATAGTACGAGCATCTACAAGTATTTTTCAGCGAAGACAGATTTCGAGCCTTATAGAAGTCCTTTTTCCAGGAAAGGGTATTGTCCCCGAAAAAATTCTGTCAACAAAGATCGTAGAATTTTACCAATCCATCGCCCGTCAAACCGGATCTGGCATCGTCGTAGACACATCAAAAACCGCCACACTGCCATTAATACTGTGTCGGTTGGATGAAATCGACTTACGGGTTGTTCAACTGGTACGGGACAGTCGCGGCGTAGCTTTTTCTTGGACAAAGAAAGTTGTTCGGACTGGCGTTGGAAAAAGTTCTGTTAGCATGAGGCAGTTTAGCCCCATTCATAGTGCAATCCGGTGGACTCTGTCACATTTCATCATTCCCAAACTCGATAAGCGCGGCTGTCCGGTACTTCGTATCCGGTACGAAGACTTGGTTGCCCAGCCCCGTGAAACGCTAAAGGAAATTCTCGACTTCAGCGGTGAGATACCTTCATTCGAATCGCTGGATTTTGTAACAAGCAACGCCGTCCGGCTTGAACCAGGACATAGTCTCCTTGGAAATCCCAATCGAACGGAACGAGGATGGATTCCGCTGCGGATGGACGATGCGTGGCGTACGCAAATGCCGACTTTCTCCAAACTTGTAACAACCGCATTAAGCTTCCCCCTGCTCTTGCGCTTTGGATACGCACGAAAACGGCAACATGCCGACCCGACCGCGGGTACCGACTGATCGATATGATTGGCCTCGTATCTGTCGACATCTCACGTCAAGGTCGCGGACCCAGAGACGATCGCTGATGTTATTCATGTCCTGGATACCCTACGCTATCTTCCTAAGCTTGCCATTGTGGTGGGCACTTGGGATGGACATGTTCATCTGGCCGTTGCTTGTCCTGCCCATGGCGTGGGCCTTGGTGGTGAATCGTCGAAACATTCGCGTACCTGGCGGGTTTTACCTTTGGCTTTTGTTCTTGATATGGGCTGCGCTTTCCGCAATAACGTTGGTCGATGTGTCTACGGTGAAACTTGTCGCTTTCGCGTGGCGCTTTAGTCTCTATTTCTCAGTGACTATCGTATTTATCTATTTCTATAACGCGTCACCAGAGAACTTGAGCAGAAGAGTGATCTCGTCTACGACTGTGTACTGGACGTTGTTTACGCTCGCCGGATACGCCGGCGTAGTGTTTCCTCTCCTTGCCTATGAAAGTCCTATGACGCACTTTGTTCCTTCGTGGCTTTCGGAAAATAAATTTGTACAGGATGCAGTAATAGAACGAGAACTAGCTAGAATCAACTGGTTTCACCTCCCTCGCCCTAATGCAGGTTTTCCCTACACCAATCAATGGGGATCCGCCTTTGCGTTGATTCTCCCTTTTGTAGCGGCAAGCTATGCGCTGTCATCATCGAACTTGAAGAAGACATTCCTTGTTATCGTGCTGGGCCTTGCCGCCGTCCCCCTGACGTTTTCTCTGAACAGAGGGGCCTGGTTAAGCGCCGGCATCGGATTAATCTACGCAATCGCATTGGGATTATCACGAAAAGAGCCCAGAATCACCTGGGCCGCGACGATCCCGATATTGATGCTCGGAGGAATGGTGTTACTAACCCCTCTGAAAGAGGTGGTCACAACCGGAGTGAAATACAAAGGAGGGAGTAACAACACACGGTTGATGTTGTATGAAGAATCGGCAAGAGCCGCCATGAATGCTCCACTATTCGGCCATGGAACACCGGGAGCTAGTGATAGTGGAATGAATGTCGATGTAAAAGATACGGATACGCAGGAAAAAAGCAGCCATCCCAGTGTCGGAACTCATGGCCAAATATGGCTGGTACTGTATTCCCAAGGTTTCGTTGGCCTTTCCCTTTTTCTGGGGTGGTTGGCATATCTCGTACTGAAGACTAGGCGAGCCGTTTCTATCCCTGGCGTCTTCAGTCATGTCGTCGTGGTAATTGGTGTGATGCAAATGGCCGTCTACGAACTGACGGGAACCCGGCTGGCCATTGTATTTATTGCGGCGACAATCGCATTACGCGAATGTAAAAGCGACTCTGGCGAAACACTAATCAACGGACGATCGCCATGATCGATCGCTTCCACGTTCTTGGAGTCGAAGTGGACGCATTCACGCCAGAAACGCTGCTAGAGTATTTTGATAAAAGGCTCCAGAACGGTTATCGGAGCATAATCTCCAACCACAATATGCACAGCATCTACCTTTATCATAACGACCCTAAGATGAAAGCGTTCTGCCGAAGATCTGATCGAATCATCGTCGATGGCATGTCCGTTATTTTCGCTGCCAAATTGCAAAAAATTCCGCTAGACAGTACCCACCGAATTCCCTGGACTGATTTCATCTTTCCATTTATGGCAGCAGCTGCGAACAAGGGATGGCGAGTGTTTTTTCTAGGTTCGACGCCCGGCGTCGGCAATCAGGCTGGCAAGGAATTTCAGGCGTTACATCCGAGCCTGCTGTATCAGTGCAGGCACGGGTACTTTAATACTCGGAAAGACGGAACTGAAAACCAACAGATCATCGAGGAAATAAACGCTTTCCGCCCGAACGTTCTGTTGGTCGGAATGGGCATGCCGCGCCAAGAACATTGGCTTGAAGAGAATCTTCACGATCTTAACTGCAACATTGTCTGTAATATCGGCGCCTGCATGGACTTCGTCACCGGTAAAAAATCGTTACCACCACGCTGGTTGGGGCGATACGGGCTGGAGTGGGCCTACCGACTCGCCAGAGAGCCTATTCGACTTTCCCGGCGTTACCTGATCGAACCTTGGTACCTGCTGCGACACCTAAAAAAGCAAATAGCAGCAAAAAAAGTACGTAAGTGATTTAAATGTTATTCAAATATTTCATTTGAAATCTGAATGCCTCTTGATCTTTGAGTTTTAAATAATGCTTTTAGGGAACCTCTGAGAAAGCCCCGTCCATACCCATTTCCGCCCAATTTGCTCGATCGAAGAGAGCTGGACCCACCTGATTGGACAGTGATTGGACGACGATAAGTGCTTCCTCCAAGATGAGCGATCTGCTCTGGAGAGAAGCAATGAGACGGAAAAGACGAACCCATTCGCCGGAGTTCAAGGCCAAGGTAGCCCTGGCGGCGATTCAGGGCGACCTGACCATGGCCGAACTGGTCAAGAAGTTTGACGTGCACGCCAACCAGATCACCGACTGGAAGAAGCAGCTGCTGGGCAACGCCCCGGATGTCTTCGGCAAAGGCGCGCAGACGGCTGAAGAGTCAGCCGAAACCATCGAGCAACTGCACGCCAAGATCGGCCAGCTGACGATGGAGAATGATTTTTTAGGACGCGGGCTCGAACGGATTCACGGGCCCAGAGGAAAGAAATGGTAGACCGGAAGGATCCGCTGCCGGTGACGAGACAATGCGCGTTGCTGGATCTGCCCCGCTCGACGTTCTATCACGTGCCCAAGCCTGTTTCCGACGAGGAACTCGAGCTGATGGCGCTGATTGACCGCTGCCACCTGAAGCATCCGTTTTACGGCAGTCGACGCATCTGCGACTGGCTCGATGATCACGGACACCGGGTTAACCGAAAAAAGGTCCAGCGACTGATGCGCACGATGGACCTGACGGCGCAGTACCCGAAACGCAACCTCAGCCTGGCGAACCAGGCGCACAAGGTCTACCCGTATCTGCTGCGGGATCTGGTGATCGATCGCCCGAACCAGGTCTGGGCGACCGACGTGACCTATATCCCGATGGCACGGGGCTTTGTGTATCTGGTCGCGATCATGGACTGGTACTCGCGGAAGGTCCTGTCGTGGCGCGTCTCCAACACACTCGACGCCAGCTTCTGTGTCGAGGCCCTGGAAGAGGCTATTGAAACCTATGGCGCCCCGGAGATCTTCAATACGGACCAGGGCAGCCAGTTCACCAGTGAGGACTTCACCGGGGCTCTGAAACAGCATGGGATACGCATCAGCATGGACGGCAAGGGCCGGTGGGTCGATAACGTCTTCATCGAGCGTCTGTGGCGGAGCGTGAAGTACGAAGAGGTGTATCTGAAGGCCTACGACAGCATGGTTGCCGCACGGCGCTCACTGGGCCGGTACTTCGCTTTCTACAACATGCAGAGGCGGCACCAATCGCTTGACCGGCGCACGCCGGACAGCGTGTACTACGAATCCGCTGCCAGGCTGGCGGCTTGACCCGAGGACGCACTTATCGCGCTGTCCAATTTGCGGGGTCCACTTCTAAGGGCCATCAATCCCAGAGAGCATACCCAAAGGCCTAGTTTCGTGCCCAATTCCTGTGATACGGGCATGAAAACAGGCTTTTAGGTAGGCTCACGTGCATCTACGGCCTTCAGAACGGGAAGATCACGCAGATAGCACCAAAGATCGAGGCTTTTGCAGAGCTTCCCTAGCGCTTGAGCGAAGCCATTATGGACGGTTCGAGATTTAATCGGTATTTTACGAAAACATAGGCTATTAAATTCCAAAGTATTAGGCATATGGCATTTGCTATTCCCGCTCCTAGCGCACCATAGATAGGAATAAGCAGCAAATTAAAGCCCATATTCAACGTAAGAATTGCAGCTAGCAAATACGCATTAAATTTTTGGTTACCGGTCATGTTAATTACTGTCACGACCAAGCCCACCGCAACATTACAAACCTGAGCGAGTACCAGGAATAACAATACAGGCTTCGCTCCAGCATATTCTTCTCCAAAGAGTCCGAGGAAGAAGGATGGACAAGCCGCCAACACGATGGCTATCAACAAAGTTGGCCACAAAGACAGATGCGCACCCGTCTTCAGCACCATTTGCAGTTGAGGCCCGTCCCCGCGACTATCGAACTCGGCAATCCTTGGCGCTAGCGCCCCCCCCACGATAACGAGAGGCAACGCAACCAGCTGGGCTAATCGACTTGCGGCGAAGTACTCTCCCGCCGCTGGCGAATCGGCGAGTAAGCCCAACAGCAATATATCACCGTAGTACATGCCAACACTAAGCATACTGACCATGAGAAACGGAACCGACGCACGCCGCCATTCAGATCTCATTTTTTTCGCAGCGCTGCGCTCTTCGTCCAAGATACGGACGGAGCTACGAAACCGAGCATTTCCAACTCGAATAAGCACAGCCTGGATACACACCCAGCCAACCATAGACAACGTAATAATCCATGCGGCGTGTACCGCACGTATCGTCCCAGCAACGTATAGATAAGCGAGTCCGCAACCTAAAATCACGAACAATGGACGTAGAACCCTTTCGGGCAGGAACGCAAGGATGAACCATCGATTGGCCTGCGCCACCCCCCCATTAAGGCGACCTAAAGCACCGAATGGTAGCGCTATAGCCATGATCAACAGAGCGTCATTTGCAGTCGAACCACCATCTCTGATCCCTGTGCCAAACAACCAGGCGACCAGAAGAATGCCTGACGAGGTACCCGCAATCAGTACGGTGGTTCGAGCAGTTTTGAGCAGTTCGAGATAGTTGGCAGCTTGCTTCCCAGCAAGATACCCTGGCCCGAATCGCAACACGGTAGCGGTCATTCCCAGCGTTGCCATCACCAACAGTATCTGAATGACACTGAAAGACCAGACCAGGATCCCATACTGCTCGGCATCCGACAGAAGCCGCGCGAGAACAATCTGCATGATGAATAGCAACCCGACGCCAGATATTTGAGAGAGCCCAACCGTAGCGCTTCCGGAAATCAGGGAGCCGAGCAGATCTTTTTTTTTCACACGCGGAAACACGAGGCGAAAGCGGCAACGTTACCAACTGCGAAAAATATCACTTAGTGAAGCTCGGGGTTATCCATAGAGGATCTCGGCGTATACGTACTTTGCCGACTCCACGCCCCCTCTGACTACCTTGTAGCAGAAATTCGCGAAGCGGTTTGACGGCCCGTACTTTTCAATAAGCTGCCACCAAATCCGAATACCTTCGAGTCTCTTGCTGTTACTTATTGAACGGCGGTGCTGGCGGAACATCACCAAAGGCTTGCAAAGGCAATGCAGGCTTTTTCCCGCGACCAGGTACTTTAGAAAAAGATCCACATCAAGTTTTAATGGTAGCGACGTGTCATACCCGCCAAGGCTCAAGGCTGTGGCACGGTGGAACGCGGTACCGGAATGTTTAAACGGAACCTGAGGTCGAAGAAAAATGCATCGGATCATTTTTCGGTTGTCATCATAGACAGGATAGTCAATTACCCGACCCGCCTTTCCATTATGATCCATATTCACAATACTGCCGTAGACCAAGTCGACATCCGCCCGAGTAAGAATGACATTGGATAACTCTCGTAGTGCACCCGGAACCAGGAGGTCATCGGAATCAAGGACGCATATCCATTCACCATTCGCCTGTAATAGTCCTTCTTGCCTCGCTATAGTTACGCCAGAATGCTCTTGAAACACAACACGCATCAAGGGATTACGGCGCTCCGTTTCTTCCAGCCAGCTCTTGGTTTCAGCTGATGACCCGTCATCGACGACCAGTATTTCGAATGAATCGTGTTCTTGGCACGACGCGCTTTCAAGGGCACGTTTAAGATAGTCAAGGCGATTATGAGATGCCAACAGAACCGTAAAAAAAGGTTCAGGCTGCCCAGTTGCTCTATCGACGGTCGGTCGCGCGTCGCTCATAGTGGCAAAAACAGACTCTCAAGCGGCACTGAAGACTCCCGTATCACGCTCATTAAGGCAACATCTCAAGGCGGGCCAGCCCGATCGCACTCTCACCGCCTCCCGCGTAGAACAGATACACAACGCCATCTTCAGTGTAAACATAAGGATCGCGCAACTGGTTCACGAGGCCTTTGGCCGGGCCTTTGGTCGAAGGCAGTACGGGCTTTTCGGCCCCTTCCCAGGTTTCCTCCGGGCAAGTCACCTTTTCCGGTATCCCCTTGACGGACCAATTGTCCCACGATCCGGAAACATCGAGCATGGATCGCATTATGCACTCAGGAGCGTCGCCCTTCAGCGAATAGAATAACTCGAGTAAATGATTGTCCCGCCTCATAATCGAGAAGTGACGATAACGCATCCACCGTCCGCGAGAGTACTCCTCAGGGAGGTTCAACGGCTCCTCTCGCCGCTCCCACAGTATTTGGCCATAATCGAAAGCCTCTGGCGGTGTCCAGGGATTAGTAGTGGAGTGCGCTCGATGAAGACCGCCGCCGTTGGATAAGGCATATAAGGTTCCGTCAACCGTAAACACCCGAAAATACGAGTTTCCCAGCATAATTGACCGTATTCCGTGCTTTTTCCCCGCCTCGCCGTAAAGACCACCACCGAAATAGAGTCCGTCGCCGGAGGTACTCACAAAGGATTTCTGCCCTCTAAGTCTCTTGCCCCTGAACTCGGCGGGACCGTGAAAATACATGACAAACTGGTTTTGGACATGATCTACCACCACCTCTGGCGAAGCAATATGACCGATGATCGATAGTGAGTGCATGAGATTGATGCGGCGATCACTGCCCATCGCCAACACGCCACCTTCGCCCAACCCTTGTCCAGGATGTACATTGAATAAGGTGTAAGGGCCGACAATATCAGGAGCCCAGGCCATATTGATCTGCGCCCCCGAATGATTCGCGAAGTACAGATAGTAATTGGCGCCAGGATCCGCCCTCTTCTTTCGCGGCAACCAATCCGGCAACCGAATTAACGACGGGCCGTTAATGTTCGCGCCCTTGTCCGCTTGCTTTTGCTGCGCAAACATTGACAGAGATATCAATGGCTTACTATCATTCAAGCGTGTGTTCTGGTATGCTTCCGCAGTCGCCATGACAGGAAACAAAAGCAGGAAGAACATCATTGAAAGGAACCACTGGAACACTGCTTTTGTATTCACCGGATTTGGTATCTCAACAATTTGCCAGCCGTTTGGAAAACTCTTTTTCATCCTATCCAGTCAGGCGAAATATTCGTTAAACATGAATCTTTTGTACTCGAAAAAAGCAATCCAAAGAAAGCTGAGAACGATCAAGCATTCTGTCATCGACCCTTCATACCCACTTCCTGCTCTCGATGGCCCCAGGTACTTTGGCATCGGCTTCAACAAAACAGGTACCACTACGCTTCAAACCTGCTTCAATCATTTCGGTCTTCTGCCGGTCGCTTTTCCGTATTCCCGTCATGTCGCCGCGGCGAAGCTTTCCGGGGCCATACTGAATCATGGAAACTACGCACCAGCGCTGCGCGTCGCAAGTAAATTCCGTGCCTTCGAAGATCGTCCCTGGAACATCTGGAGAATGTACGAGCACCTGGACCGCCAGTTTCCGGAAAGCTTTTTCATATTGACGGAAAGAGACCCTGAAAACTGGTGGCGGTCGGTAGAACGCTGGCTAACCACAACCCATAAGCACAGTTGGCGAAAACACCGTAACTATCTCAAACATCTCAAAGTTGAAAAGCTGGAAAAAACGCTCTGTATCGACGCTTATAACACCTACAACCGGGATGCAAAAAACTACTTCAAGGACAGAAATGACTTTTTGGCGATTGACTTCGAGCGAGGTGAGGGGTGGGAAGAATTGTGCGACTTTCTCGGGCGTCCCGTACCAGGTATCCCTTTTCCACACGATAACCGCCAAAACTACGACAAATGAGTTAGCTTCGCTCCGACTGCACATCTGAAAACTGCAATCGAATCCTCTCACCCATCTCAATGAAGCTCAGGCGTACCAAAATACCAAGAAACTGCATCTTTAACCATGGACCCCCGCCCTTGTAAAGGAGGATCGGCTTGATTCTGCGCAGAGGCAATACGGTGCGCGCCATATCCTTGACGAATAACAACAACGGCCAGCGCCTGGATTGGGCCAAATCGTAACGTCCCCCGGCCATTCTCCGTGAACGCTTGGCCAACGCACTGAAACTTCCCCGGGTGGGATGTGCCACGCAGGCTCGTGCAGAGTAGACCAGCAAATACCCGGCACCCGAGACCCGACGACTCCACTCCATGTCCCCCAGAGATTTCAAACTCTCGTTGAAAACCCCAACGTCATCCAAAACCGCTTTATAGGTGAAGATATTGGATGTTGTCGCATGGTCATGTGAGATATAGACGTCCTGCAGAAAGCTCGTTGCATGCTCATACGTCTCGATGAAGCTGGGCGATTTCTCCTGTCGGCACTTCAATTTGATTCGACCACCCACCAGTCCGCATTCCGGACTGGCGCCCAATGCCTTAACGCCCTCAGAGAGAAACTGGGTTTCAGGTTCACAATCAGCATCCGTGAATACAATAACCGTGCCTTTCGCATTCCGAATTCCTGTGTTCCTGGCAATATAGGAACTTTGTCCGGACTCCGATACCAATTTGAGATTCTCATACTGACCCGCCAGTTCTGACAGGCCCGGATTCTCCCCGTTGTCAACGACGATGATTTCAAATGATGCCTTGGGGTACGTCTGATCACCAAATGCGCGCAGGCAAGCCGGCAGATGAGTCATCGCAGCGTACGCTGGAATAATGACGGACACAAGGGTAAGACTTCAGTCATTGCCAGGGTCTATCGGACCAGTACTGACCCGACACCGGTTTCAGTCACCGTGATATACCTTATACATGTGTGCATAGAGTCCGTCTTTCTCCATCAGCGCCTCGTGTGAACCGTCTTCCACTACGGCGCCATCGTCCAGAACAATGATTCTATCCACCATCCGTACGGTGGAGAACCGATGCGATACAAGAATTATCGATTGATCCTTAGCCTGAGTACAAATGCGCTCAAACAGGGTTTTTTCGGAGAGGGCATCCAGGTTAGCCGTGGGCTCATCGAGAATCAAAATGGCATCCCGGCGCAATAAGGCACGCGTAATCGCCAACTGTTGCCATTGACCACCGGATAACGTCATATCGCTGAAGGCCCGACCCACCACCGTGTCCAAGCCGTTTGGTAGAGAGGAAACGAACGCAGGGAGGTACCCTGCATGCAGATCGTTGCCTAAATCATTGGGCGATGAACCGTATTTCTGCCAGTCCCCGTAAGCAAGATTCTCTCGCACCGTCGCTTCAAACTGGACCGGCCACTGCTGTACCAATGAGAAGCGCCGATATAGTGTCTCCAGCGGTACGGTACGGATGTCGGCCCCGTCCAGAGAAATTGAGCCCGTCTCCACGTCGTACAATCGGCACAGCAATTTCATCAGCGTGGATTTGCCGGCGCCGTTCTGACCCACAACGGCGACTGTCTGTCCTTTGGGTATGGTCAAGGACAGATCCTTTATCACCGGAATTTCCTGCCGCGGATAACGAAAGGTCACCGAATCGAGCACAATCGTGCCTTTCGTCCCCTGGGTGCCCGGTGTACCTGTCGTGGAAATACCTGGTTCAGTTTCAAGAAAGTCCAGGATGTGATTGATAATCAGAGTCGCATCCAGCGCCATATTCGCAGAGTTGATCACTCTCCATACTGCATTGCGAGCACGGAACGAGGCAAGGCCGAAAGTCGCCAACGCCGCACCCGTCAAAGCACCGACGGACATTTGATGCACCATCCATAGCATCACGCCGAGGAAGGCGGCAAAAAACACACCTGTGGCGCTCATCACCCATCGAACTCGGCGTCTGTGCAGTATCGATCGCTCGACATTGATTTCATCCTGTACTCGGGAGAATCGGCGCAGTAACGTGGTGGCAAGACCGAATATCTTGATGGTTGGAACCGTATTCGGGTCCGTTATCAATTCCGAAACGTAAGTCACCCACCTTTTTCTGCGTGTAGTCTGAACCTCCAGTTCGAACCGCTGCCGGGTCAGGATAATCTGCACCGCCGCCACCGGAATCGCCGACACCAACAGTAATAGTGCAGGGACAGGCGCATACCAAATCATCAATCCCAGCAAGGATACGGTTTGGATCATGCCACTGGAAAAGTTTATCGCCCCCATCACCGGCGCCAGGAAGCCTCTGTTCACGCTGGCTCGAAACCGGAAAACCTTGTCGAGACTGCTGGCGTCCTCGAAAAACGGCAGTTCCATATCCGCTGCATGGGAATAAAGCTTCGACTGAACATGAACAGCCAGTTCATCGGAAAGACGGCTACTGAAGAATTGAACCAGTTCGTCAAGAAAGGTGCCCAGCAGAAAAAGCAGAATCACCACCGAGATCCAGAATCCCGGCGGGCTCGCCAGAGTAAAATCCAGCGCTCCACTCATCACATCATCGGTCGACAATGACTGGATCAGCAGGCCTATCGCCAATGTGGACAAAGCCGGAATAAATGAGTTGATCAGACTCGAACCGAGAAGGGACAGAGTCAATCGGGACGAGCATCCCCACAACTGCCGAACGGTCCAGACAAAAGCCTTTTTATAGTTTCTGAAATCGGCCGCAGACGAAGGGATGCGATGCTTGGATTCGCGGCTCATTTAATGCGGTGATCGTTCAATCTTTATAAAAAATTATTCGCGCAAGGAGATCGCCGCCCCCTCGAAAGACCCGCCACTGTCACAAGCCAATCAGGCTGCACGGATAGCGAAAACAGCGAGCATCTTAGCGTTTTTCTCCACTGGATTCCTCAGCAAGCGCTACCAAGTTGACCGAAAAACCTGATTTTGAGTCAAAGAACCGCAATCCGTAAACAGCGCGGCCACCAGAAGTCAGGACCTGTTCCAGAATGTTCAATCGTCGCCCGAATCACGGCGAGTCCCGGTTCCACCGGAAAACTGGTTTCTAACCCAATATTGATCCATCTCACGGCTCTTTGTCGGTTTACGGCGTACTGTATCCGGATAAATCGTCTTGATTTCGCAGGAATTGGTAATTCGCCGCAGTGTACCGACTGATCCGCTTATTCCGCACCTCAATCGGCAGCAAGCTGATGGTAGCCGCCACCGGGGTTCTTCTGGTGGGCTTTCTGCTCGGCCATGTAGCAGGCAACCTGTTGATTCTTAAGGGACCAGACGCATTGAACAGCTACGCGGACTGGCTTCAGGGCCTGCCCATTCTGTGGGGTTTCCGTTTCGCGATGCTGGCCCTGTTCGGCATTCATATCTCCATGACCATTCGCCTGGCTCGCGAAAACCGCGCGGCAAGGCCGATAGAGTACCGCACCATCGCGCCGCTCGGCGTCCGGCTTCCTGGCCGCCTGATGCTATTCAGTGGACTTACCTTGCTGTTGTTTCTGGTCTTTCACCTGCTGCACCTGACCGTGCGTACCGTCGGACCCGCACCGGCCGAACCCATCGATGCGATGGGACGAATCGACGTCTACGCGCGACTGGTCGAGGGCTTCAATGACCCCCTGTTCGTCGCACTCTACCTCGCCGCGATGACCATTCTGGGCCTGCACCTCTGGCATGCGGTTGAAAGCCTTTTCCAGACACTGGGCGTGAATCACGAAAGCTATCGAGCCATCATCAGTTTCCTGGCGCCCGCGCTGAGCATCCTGATCGCCGTCGGGTTCGCGATGATTCCTTTGCTGGTGTACACCGGGTTTATTGGAGCGGCCAGTGGCTGAAAAAACACCCTGCACCATGGAACCCCGCGTTCCGGACGGTCCGTTGGCTGAAAAATGGGGACGCTACCAGGCGGACGTCAAACTCGTCAGCCCCGCCAATAAACGCAAGTATCGCGTGATCGTAGTGGGTAGTGGGCTCGCTGGCGCTTCGGCGGCCGCCAGTCTTGGTGAACTCGGCTACCGAGTCGATTGCTTTACCTTTCACGACAGTCCCAGAAGGGCCCACTCTGTGGCCGCCCAAGGCGGCATCAACGCGGCCAAAAATTATCGCAATGACGGAGACAGCGTAGAGCGCCTGTTCCGAGACACCATCAAGGGCGGTGACTATCGATCCCGCGAGGCCAACGTCCACCGGCTGGCCGAGATAAGTAACCAGATCATTGACCATTGCGTAGCCCAGGGAATTCCGTTCGCGCGTGACTATGGGGGCTACCTGGACAATCGCTCGTTTGGCGGCGCGCAGGTATCGCGGACCTTTTACGCGCGCGGTCAGACGGGTCAACAATTGCTGCTCGGCGCCTACGGGGCGCTCAGTCGACAGATACGGGCCGGCCAGGTTCGGCTGCATACACGCGCCGAGATGCTGGATCTGGTGGTTTCGGACGGCCGAGCGCAGGGCATTGTCGTGCGCCGGTTGACCGACGGGCGAATCACCCGGCATACGGCCGATGCCGTTGTACTGGCGACAGGCGGTTACAGCAACATCTTCTACCTGTCGACTAACGCCCTCGCCTCCAACGTAACGGCCACCTACCGCGCCTACCGCCGAGGTGCCTGCTTCGCTAACCCCAGCTTTACTCAGATTCACCCCACCTGTATCCCTGCCTCCGTGGACTACCAGTCCAAGCTGACGCTCATGTCAGAGTCGCTACGCAACGATGGTCGTATCTGGGTCCCGAAGACGGCTCATGATGACAGGCCGCCGGCGAATATCGCTGATGCCGAACGCGACTATTACCTCGAGCGCATGTACCCCGCCTATGGCAACCTCAGCCCACGCGATATCTCGTCACGGGCAGCCAAGGCGGTCTGTGACGAGGGACGGGGTATCGGGCCAACGGGTCATGGCGTGTATCTCGATTTCAGCGAAGCGATACGGCGCCAGGGCAAGCAGGTCATGGAGGATCGCTACGGCAATCTCTTCGCGATGTACGAACGCATCACGGGCGAAGACCCCTGGATTCAGCCCATGCGTATCTATCCGGCCGCTCACTACACCATGGGCGGGCTCTGGGTGGATTATGAACTGACGACCACTATTCCGGGGCTCTACGCTATCGGCGAGGCGAATTTTTCGGACCACGGCGCCAACCGGCTTGGAGCCAGCGCCTTGATGCAGGGCCTTGCGGATGGATACTTCATTCTGCCTATCACCATCGGTCGCTACCTCGCCGGAAAAACCCCGAATGACGCCGATGCGAATGACGCGGCCTTCGCCGAGGCCGAAACCACCGCACGGCAACGCCTGGAGCGCCTTGTGGCCACCGGCGGCAGAACGCCGGTTGAAACTTTTCATCGGCGCCTCGGCGAGTTGATGTGGGAGTACTGCGGCATGTCACGCGACCGCGCGGGGCTCGAAAAGGCACTGGAAGAAATCCCGGCATTGCGCGAGGAGTTTTGGGAAAACATCTGCGTATGCGGTGGCAGCGAGGAATTCAACGTGGTTTTGGAGAAGGCCGGGCGTGTCGCCGACTATCTGGAATTTGCCGAGGTCATGATCCACGACGCCATAGCGAGGGAGGAATCTTGCGGGGCACATTTCCGGTCGGAATTTCAGACAGAAAACGGCGAAGCACGGCGTAACGACACCGAATTTGCGCACGTGGCGACCTGGCTGTTCAACGGAGACCGACAAACCCCGATTCTAAACACCGAGCCGCTTAGATTTGACCACCTCAAGCTGGCCGAACGCGACTATCGCTAATGGACTTCACGCTAAAAATCTGGCGGCAGCACAGTCAGGACGAGCGGGGCGCCTTTATCACCTACCCCGTCAGAGGCATCAGTCCGGACCTCTCATTTCTCGAGATGCTCGATGTACTCAACGAGGAACTCGTTAGCAAGGGAGAGGCGCCGATCGCCTTCGACCACGACTGCCGCGAAGGCATCTGTGGTTCCTGCGCCATGGTGATCAACGGCGATCCACACGGCCCCCTTACCGGTACCACAACCTGCCAGTTGTATATGCGGCACTTTAAGAATGGCTCCGACATCACCGTCGAACCCTGGCGGGCCCGCGCATTTCCAGTGCTTCGAGATCTTATTGTCGATCGTGGTGCGCTGGACGGCATCATCCAGGCTGGTGGTTACATTTCTATCAACTCGGGCGCCGCGCCCGACGCACATTCCACCACGGTGGCCAAGCAATCGGCTGATGCCGCGTTTGAAGCAGCGGCCTGTATCGGCTGCGGCGCCTGTGTAGCGGCCTGCCCCAACAGCTCAGCCATGTTGTTCACTGCCGCCAAGGTGACTCAACTTTCGCTGCTGCCTCAAGGCGCTCCGGAGCGGATCAGCCGCGTCATCAATATGGTGGAAGCCATGGATGCGGCAGGCTTCGGTAACTGCACAAACCATTACGCCTGCGCCGAAGCCTGCCCAAAGGAAATCCCCGTCCGATTCATTGCCGTACTCAACCGGGAGTTCATGGTGGCGGCGCTCACCAGCCGGGAATTTGCCGAGGCCCCGAAGCCGCACGAACATGAAGAGTAAGATATGTCCCAGCCACTTTAGTCAGTTAGGCCGTAAAATTTTTGTCAAGGTTGATCGAATCAAAAAAAATTCAACCCGCCGCGAGGATTGAAGGTAGCGGCATGCCGGGCAACCGAAGGTTCACCCAACTGGTGGCCTGAGGCAATGAAGCGTTGCGCGAGAGCCTTTGTATCAATCTGAAGCTCGCCAAAAATCCGCTCAGCCAATTTCACATCCGCTGGATTGGCATCGCGTACGCCCACATTGGCCTTTGGGGGCAAACTGATCGGCCCCTTGCCACCGAATTTCCGCATCAGAGCTTGTGCGCCTTCTCCCTGGGAAATTGTCTCAAGGTCCGCATCCACGAACCGATAGCGATCGCCAAGCAGTTGCTGATAATACGACTGTCGAGCGTCCATCTCGATGATGTACCAGGCGGCGAACCCCACTGTACCCAAGGGCTCCAAAGGTGTCGGGTCCACGATTCGTCGCGGGTAGCGCTTATCCAGATACCACTGCCAGGGAATTGTGTAATTGGAAAAATCGTTTCTTCTGAGGTAGCTGACGGCCTGCTGCAGCCAATTTCGACGTAGCAGGACAAAGCTGATCTCGGCATCCTGTGGCAGCAAATCGAGATTCTCCACCAAACCACCCTTCGCCAGCGCGTGATTGGTTTCAACGTAGAAATCAACGGAAGGAATGAGCGACATCTTCGTCTTCCAAAACTCCCTAACGCGGGGCACATTTCCCCAAACGTTGAAGCTCTGCATGATGCCGATATCGGGTGTCTTCTGACCGATGTCACCGAAGCCGATGTATTCATGAACGGCATGGCATTGAAGATTGGCCGCGAACAGGTTGGCGAGCCACTCGGTTCCGGTTCTTCCGGCGGTAATGGTGAAGACGAATTGCCTCATAGTTCGAATGAGTTTGCGTTTTCCAGCAGGATACCATCTAAGGCAAAGGTTCCACTCCTGTCGCCGCTGAGATTCTATCCAGGTGAGAGGCGGCGCAGGAAGTTTCCACGTGGGAATCTGCAGAAGATTAAAGGTATTGTAAATGTGCCACTGCCCATTAACTACCGGGGCTCAGACGGAAAATAGCCACTCTGGCTTCTTCCGTGTTAGCTTGATCTCGTCACCCAATTTGATGTGAGTCGCTGTTCATGGACAGCCTGGAGTTAAACCACCAATTCCTGGTTTCACCCGATCGGTCACAACCTCCAACCGGTTGGGACGAATACCAGGTCAGCGAGGTTTTCGTCCACACCCACCCTCTACTCCCGGTCGCCCTCATCCTCGATACAGATGGCGTCAAGGTAGGCGTTATCCTGGGTTGGGCTATCACCGAGGGAGGCGAGCTTGTCGATGCCACTCAGCACTGGGCTATTACTTCCAGGAACGCGGACGGGGACGCCATTGAAGACCTGATCTACCGCCACGGCGGGCGGTTCCTGATCGTGATCACAACTCCCACCGTCAACAGGATTTACCTTGATCCGGGCGGCACCTTGAGCATGGTTTACGCAAAAAACCGGAAGGTCGCCGGGTCCACCGTTACCGCGCTGGCATTGAACAATCCCGATCACTCTGTCTGGCATGAAAGGCCAGCGCTCGCGCCGGAACAGCGCCGAGATCAATTTCTCCCCGGCGGGCTGACGGTGGATCCGGATATTGCGCAACTGCTCCCTAATCACTACCTCGACCTCAAAAGCTGGCAACCAGCCCGCCACTGGCCAACCTGCCCTACCAAGCCTGTTCCTCGTGTCGGCCTGGCCGACTCGAATGCAAGGGCCGCCAATGTACTCGGGCGTCAGATTCGAGCCTTTGCAAAGACGGACGCCCCACTGTACGTCACCCTGACGGCCGGAGCAGACACGAGGTTGATGCTCGCGAGTGCAAAAGACATCGCCCATCGAATCGAGTTCATCACCTTCAACAAACAATCAAATGCCCAACAATCGATTGGGAATCTCATAGACCTTGAAATCGCCACTGAGATGGCCCGGCGGCTCGGTCTGAACCATCGAATATTAACCGTTGATCGAATAACCGCCGAACTGAAAACAGAATACGCCTGCCGAATCGGATTCTCCGGCAACGCCGGCAAGGCCAGTTTTTTCAGGTCAGCGGCACAGAGACACCTCAACATGAACGGCACCTTTCTGCTTGGACATGCAGGGACCGTAAGATGGGGATACTACTGGCGCGGTCTCGCATCCGACCGGGAACGGTTATCGGCGTCAAAACTGCTGATCCGGATGGGACTTCCCCGAAACGATCGCTCAATCCAGGCGATGACAATCTGGCTTGAAACCTTTCCACGCTTGCCGACGACCACCATTCTCGACTACCTCTATATTGAGCAGCGTCTCGGCTGCTGGGCTGCACCCCACTACTATGGAATGGCGCCTTTTGCCGCTGTACTTTCCCCGTTTGTTCATCGCGAGCTTTTCTCCATTGCCCATTCGCTTAACAGAACCGCATCACAACGAGGATTGCTGCCCGGTGTCGCATCAGCAGTATGGCCCGAACTGCTTGAGTTTCCAGTTAATCGATCCACAATCAATGCCGACTGGAGTATTCGATCACGAAGGGCCTATCAAACCTTCAAAAACATGATCGGAAAATTCAAGCGCCGACTCTAGGGCTCTGGAAATACGAAATCAAATGCATATCGGACCATTGGTGGGCTAGCGTGCGATGAGAATATTCTGTAGCGGATTCCACAAGACCGGCACCACGAGCCTGGCTAAAGCACTTCGCATCCTTGGCTACTCGGTCACCGGTCCCAACGACACCATCGATGCAAATATTTCACGCAATGTTTATCAACCCGTGGACGAGTCAGCCCCTCCTTACGACGCCTTTCAGGATAATCCCTGGCCAGTTTTTTCTGAGTATCTAGACCGAACTTACCCTGATAGCAAATATTTCCTGACGATTCACTCATCCAAGAGGCACGAACTAATCTGTCACGCCTTATCATATAAGCTTCCACAAGGTTTCACGCCATGGCGATATTGCCAGTAACGACTACAAGCTGCCATCTCGTGAGAAACTACGGAAAGGAACATGTGAAAGATTCCCCGGATCGCTACGCGGACAAGACTTACCCTTTATGAACAAGCCGGACCTGCACCATCAATTTCTGATTTACACCGGCGAGCGGCCAAGAATCGATGGCTGGAAAGAATCCTCCTGTAACGGCACAGGAATCCAACACCATCCGCTGCTGCCGGTCCACGATATAGTGGATGCCGAAGGTAACTGTATCGGGAAAATTATCGGATGGTCTGTTACCGAATCAGGTTCATTGATCTCCGAAACACAACGTTGGCCCATCACTGAAGAATTCTCCCAAGAGCAGATCGAATCTTGTATCTACAGTCACGGAGGCCGGTTCATCGTGCTTCTGGTGACGCCACAATTCAGACGCATCTATTTAGACCCGGGCGGCATGCTAAGCATGGTCTATGCAAGGGATGGGGATCTGGCTGGTTCCACGATTACGGCCCTGGCATGGGACAATCCGAATCACCCGATATGGCGAGGCCAACCGGATTATCTTCCCCAAAGCCGTCCTAACCAGTATCTGCCCGCCGGTTTGACGGCAGACCCGAAAATATCGCGGTTGCTCCCCAATCATTACCTCGATCTGGTCACCTGGAAACCGGTCCGCCACTACCCCAACAACCATTGCGAACCTCTTTCCGAAACAAACGCCGACGAAGGATACCGTGAGTGCGCCGATATTGTAGAGCGTCATATCAACGCATTTGCGCAACACTACAAACCTCTGTACATCACGCTCACCGCAGGAAGCGACTCACGCGTCATGCTGGCTTGCGCGAAACAGGCTATCGAAAGGATCGAGTTCATCACCTTTGATCTTCGCAGCAGGAAGAAGTATCGAACTGAGTCGTACGCCGATTTCATTATCGCCAGGCAAATCACTGCGAAGTTTGGGATAAACCACCGCATCCTTGGCGTAGAGCGACCTTCGAGAGAGCTCAAAAATGAGTACCTGCTCCGAATTGGTTACGCGGGCAATGCCGGTAAAGCCAGGAACTTTCTTTCGGCCTGTCGACAGCACCTCGACCTGAAGGGCGCATGGGCCACGGGCCATGCTGGCGCGGTGGGATCAGGTTACTACTGGCGCGGTATTCGCTCCGACTCGGAACACCTTGACGCGACTCTTCTCCTTAAGAGACTGGGCTTGCCGCTGGCACCAAGATTTATCAGCGCCATGGAACAATGGCTGGCGGACTTTCCTGCCGAACCGGCAACGACGGTACTTGACTACCTGTTCATCGAGCAGCGTGTCGGTTGCTGGGCTGGCCCTCATCAGTACGGGACGGCACCCTTTGCCGCGATTTTCTGCCCCTTCAACCATCGAGACTTATTTGACCTGGCTCATTCCCTGAAGCGGGTTCATTTGAGAAAAAACGATCTTTGCCGCGGCATTGTCCCACTGGTCTGGCCGGCGTTGAACAACCTCCCCATCAACAATTACCCGGGACCACTGGGTTGGGCATCTCAGTCAGAGTCGGCGCTAAAGGCGCTCGCAAAAAAAGGCCTTAGAGTCTTGCGAATTTCCTAGCAACCAGCCAATGAGAACCTCACCCATATTCTTTTTTCTATCAATTTTTATTTAACTTATTCGTTTCTGCCTAGATATTTCGCTAAAGTTGAACATTAAATCAATCTGGTGCACCAAAATCCTGCCATCAGAGCTGGACCAACATGGGTTTGCGGCCAAGCGTACTACCCGATACTGGAGAGCCACTTATGTCGAATGTGGATAAATCGATAAAGGCGAAAAACGCCCGCTGGTCATTCGCTGGCGATGTTGCCGGGAATTTTGATGACCACGTAAACCGCTCTATACCTTTTTACCTGGAGGGGCATGATCTCGTTGCCGGGATATCTGATTTTTTTGTGCATAACGGAAGCGTCATTTATGAAATCGGTTGCGCGACAGGTGAACTGACCGCGAGACTCGCTCACCAGAATGAAGGAAAGGCCTGTTCGATTATCGCCATAGACGTAGAACCCGAAATGGTTTCTCAGGCGCAAGAGAAATGCGCAGGTTTACCCAACGTCATGTTCGAAACCAATGATATCGTCGACATGTCACTGGATACCGCCGACCTGATTGTGGCGTATTACACCATGCAGTTCATACAGCCGGCGTTCAGGCAAGCTGTATATAACAAAGTCTATAATGCACTTAACTGGGGCGGCGGCTTTATCTTGTTCGAAAAAGTGCGGGCGCCGGACGCCAGGTTCCAAGATATGATGACTGCGCTATATACGGATTTTAAGCTTGACAGAGGATTCTCGGAAACCGAAATAATCAACAAATCGAGAAGCTTGAAAGGAGTGTTAGAACCATTCTCGACAAAGGGTAACCTGGATTTTCTTGGCCGGGCCGGTTTTGTAGATGTGATGTCTGTTTTCAAGTATGCGAGTTTTGAGGGATTTTTGGCTATCAAATAACAGCGCTGCGTTTCAGCTTTTAATTGAGATGCACGGCACTTCTCTAATCTTCAGAATAAATGGTTTTACTGTCACAACTCAAGAATCATAAAGATAACCTTTGCGCTGCATCCACCCGTAATCGGACAGCGTATTTGGATAATTACGGGAAGAATCGGGCAGAATGACCACACAGCGCTGCGCGGCAGTTAGACCTGACACGATTTCAGATCGCAACGCACCGGCCATATTCGCTCCAGCGCTGCTGCCACAAAATATAGAATTTTTCACCATCAGCCGGTGCGCAGTCTGAAACGCCTCTTTGTCCTGAACACGTACCCATTCATCCACCAGGTCAACATCACATAACGGCGGGGCGTAGGGGGTTCCGATGCCCTCTATTTCCCAGCATCCAATCTCATCCTCCGGCAGAAGTTTGGCGCCGGCTGGTGACACACCGACCACCTTTAGCCCAGAGTTTCTCTTCTTGAGATTTCGCGACAACCCCATCAAGGTGCCACCCGTACCACAGCCAGCCACCAATACATCGATGTGCCCGCCACATTGCTCCCATAGTTCATTCGCCGTAGTGGTCTCGTGAATCCATGGATTGAGTAGATTATGGAATTGGCCGAAATGATAGGCGCCTTCCCGTTCTGCCATGGCCCTGGCCGCAACTTGATCATTCTCACCATTGGGCACCCTGATGACCTCGGCTCCCAACAGTTTGAGCGTATTCGCCTTCGCATCGGAAAATTTCTCCATCAAGAGAATTTTTCCCTTTAGTCCGCGACTTGCCAACGCAGCCATAAAGGCAATGCCGGTATTGCCCGCGGTGGCTTCGACAACGGTATCTCCCGGATTCAGGCTTCCTTCGGACATCGCCTTGTCAATGGCGGCAATCAGACGGTCTTTGACGGAGCCCATCGGATTCATGTATTCGAGTTTCAGCAAAACTTCAGCCGCCAGTTCTGCCATGGCTACTCGCACCAGCGGAGTGTTGCCAATCAACTCGGAGACGTCAGCCGCAATCGCTGGCAGGGGATTGGGTTCAATGGGCGGGTAGGTTGACGGCTTGATATCTGCTTCGCCTTTCAGGGACTCCCCCGGCTCCAGAGGCACAATCGCGTCGCTATTGGTTGCGTGACGTTTTTTCGCCTTTACCAGGAAGAAAGTGGGGTGACTGACATTTCGAACATTAGGTGAAGTGACTTGTTTTCCCTCGCTGAAATGCAACAGGTCGAAGCACTCCAGAAACTCCGGGCCAATGAAATCGTCAAGTGTATGGTGCTGCTCCTCAACATCAATTCCATAGTGCAGATGATTGATAAACGAATCGGAGCCCCAGTAATCAAGCGTGGATAGCTTGTGCTCATGGACCTTGTCATGGAGATGGAGAAACGAATGGATTGGATGAAAAATACAAAAAATCGCTGTACCGCCTACCTCAAGAATGCGTGCTGCTTCCTGCATCGCTTTGCGAGGATAGCGACAGTGATGCAGTGCCCAGGTGCTGACCACCATGTCACAACTGGAGTCCGGCACCGGGAGGTTCGAAGAGATCCCGCTAATAAAGGTTCCACCAGGTAGCAGTTCCTTGGCCTTCTCTCGCAGCGCATCGCTGGGATCAATACCCGTTAAATGGGCCTGAGGAAAAATCTCAGAAAGCTGGTGCAGTAGAACGCCTCCACCACAGCCGATGTCGAGAATACGGTTTGGCGCAGAAGATCTCCTGGCGAGGCGAAGGATCAGATTCCGGCTGAACTGATTGTGCTGTGGGGCTGCCCGAGCGGCCACCACTTTTTGATTTTCGTAGTCTGATGTCGGCATGAAATGACCCCAAATTAACAAGTTTCAGTATCGCACCAGTCGTCGCCGGTATACCATGAAACTTCGCATTGAATTCCCTGGCCAGCGCTGACGCACACCCCCGCCCCGGATGGCGCTCCCGGGCTAAAGCCAACGGTGGGGAACAGCATGAATCCTCGGCAGTGAGTTCGAATCCGTCTATATCGGTCGACGTATCCAGCCTGTTATTTCCGAAAACCCTGAAATCCACGAGAAGTCAAAGACTTGGCCAGACACTCAATGTCCGGGCTACTCGATCTGGTGTTCCTGATCTCCAAACTCCCATGGCCTTCAAATCCCTCCCTTACTCGCGGATCATGTGGGTTGATGCGAGTTTGACCACAACAACTGGCAAAGACTGGGAGAGGCATCCGTCTTGGCTGTGGAATCAGCCAAGCACCTGTTAGTCCACCCGCCAGCCCGGATACGTGCGCTACCACCGATAAAGACTCGCATCGTCTCTTCTCGAGACGGACGCCGAAAACCCGGACCACTAGAGCCCCCCGAAGACACTGAAACTGGAAACACCAACAGGCACGACCACCTCTGCTCGTTCTACAATCGGGACCACCAGAAAAGCCATAGCGGTGGTGTATGAACACAGAAATCCTGATCGGCGGAGACGTTTGCCCCACCGAGCGAAATGTCGCATTTTTCGCACAAGGTGACCACGAGGCTATATTCAACGACCTTCTGGGGGTTTTCAGTAATGCTGATGCCTGTGTAGTCAATCTGGAATGTCCAATTGTGAATAACCCTACACCAATAAGGAAAAGCGGATGGACCCTGAACGCTCCGCCAGGCACCGCCACCTTATTGAAGAACTCAGGCATAACCGCGATAAACCTTGCCAACAATCACATCCTTGACCATGGCGCCGAAGGCGCGATAAACACGATCCACGATTTAACCGCTGTTGGACTGCCGTATTTCGGGGCCGGAACAAACCTGCAGGAGGCCTCCAGAGTCCTGGCTCTGGAAACCGGAGGTAAACGGATCGGATTTCTCGGAATGGCGGAGCGGGAATTCTGTATCGCGTCTGAGACCTCTCCGGGTGCCGCGCCGATCGGTGCCATGGGTTTTATGAGGACCATAAGGTCTCACGAAGCCGAGTACGACCATTTGATTGTCATTCTGCACGCCGGAAAGGAACATATTCCTTACCCTCCTCCGCGGCTTCAACAGCTATGCCGATTCATGATCGAGGAAGGCGCCTCCGCTGTAATTTGCCAGCATTCTCACCATGTCGGTTGGTTCGAAGAGTACAAAAAGGGATTGATCGTGTACGGGCAGGGAAATCTGGTTTTTGACCGGTGGCCAGGCAAGCGCAAATCCTTTTACGAAGGCTACTTGGTAAAGCTGCTTTTAGGTGAGGCCGGATTGGCCTATGAGCTAATCCCTTACAAGCAAGTTGCCCCCGAATCAGGTACTCGGCTAATGCCTCCGAAAGAAAAAGAAGCATTTATAGATAAGCTGAAACGTGACTCTGTCGCATTGCAGGATCGAGAGCTGTTACAGCGCCTTTGGGATGACTTTTGCTACACGAAAAGGGATAACTATATAAATAAAATAAGAGGGACCAATGGCCTTTTAGGCAAACTATACTCCAAGCTGAATCTTGTGAATCGGCTGTACAACGACGACGATATACTGAAATTGCAGAATATCATTCGCTGCGAAACGCATCATGAAGTGCTCGAAAGCATTCTTCGGCGCGAAGTCGAAAGAAGATGTCGCAAGAGATAAAATATCATCTAGAAATTCTTTATCCCAAGTGCGAGTTCGTCGAGAGGCTTCCAATGGCTATACGCCATAGAGCGGGTGCCCATAGTTTTGTTCACGTCGAGCAATATGGCTCGATTGTCATAAATCACGAAATCGAATCGTCCATAATCCATTTTTAACTCCTTCCTTTTGAGAATTAACTCCTCAGGAATCTTGATCGGGGCGTTCTCCGTGATCCTGTTGCCAAATTTTACGATCGGATTTTCGGACCCAAACCTACCCATGTCATTCCTGTCCCCCAAAAAGGTCCAATATCGTAAAAAATATTTATTGTCTTGTCTTTCCGGGAGAAACTTCTCAACGATGAGGTTCGGGTTCTTCCATACACCTCTAGGCACATCGCTCGGCCAGAGAAAATAGGGTAGTGCTTTGGATCCAGGTACCTTCTTGTGCGCCAGCGGAATACCGAACGACGCCGATTCTTCATCGCGCTGCGCTCGGGCAACCCTCCATAGTTAGCATTCGTTTTGACGATCACCGCCCCTCGGTAGTCATCCCCACGGCTTACATTCAATTCGCTGTAGGCGATCCGGGAAATATCGAGCACATCTCGATTAAGAACAACAGGGTAGTCAGCAAGCGCTTCCCGATAGACTGCCGGCACTACAGTTTGATCAACGTGCAATATCGCAATGTCGGCAGGGGGAAGGCCTTCCGGGCCTTTATGAGTGACCACTTCATAGCCCATTTTTCGCCAACGCTCAGCCAAATGATCAATCTGAAACGCCCTGATTTCCCCGTCTCGTTGTACAACCAAGATTCTTTTCATGGCTAAGGTTTTAACGTAACTGGCATTTATAAGGCTTCTGGCGCAACATCTTCGTTGATTTGCGTTCCACGTCTACAGACCGGGACGGTAGTTTAGCACTTGCAAAAAAGTCCAGCGCTGCTCACCCATCCGCTCGGCGTCCCCGATGAAAAATGAATTCACATAGGCGACAAATCACTATTCGGTACACTGCTTCTGCTGTGGACATCAATACTTTTGGTACCCTGCCCTGTACTTGGGCGTCTGTCAGATTCGAGCCGATTAAAAGTCGGACGCCCTTCTGTACGCCTCCCTGACGCTCGGAGTAGACACGAGGCTATGCTGGCGCGAGCAAAGGACGCCACCAACCAACATGAGCTCATCATCTTCGACAAAAAAATGCCCGACAATCGATTCCGCTGAAGTTTGCCGCAAAAAAGGCGCCTGAGATTTTCCAGGCCCATGATCATTCATAGGTTCTGCGGATTCTTGGTCCTGTATTTTTGCGCATGGCGATCTAATGCCCACGAGAATGTCCATGGGAAAAATCTGTTGGTCCGCTTGTAGAGTTGTTGTTTCAACTTGTTGAGTACCCAGTGGCCTCGGTATTGGGCCTTATCTGGCAAATAATCAATAAAACGTCGAGCCGGAATCTCCAGGTAATCCCACGCCTCCGGAATGGCGCCACGGCCTAACCAAGGTATCTTTGGTGGGCAACCTTCACCCTTCAGCGCTTCGTGTTCAACAAGGACCTCGCGCCAGCGGGAATAATCCGATCGGCTCGCCCGGGTGAATCTGACATCGCCAGCACCAAATTGATTCGTGGTGGCTTTCTTAACCTGCCCGAAGTACTGTCTCGGCACCCCTGCCCCCTCGACGATTCGCCGGCAAATGGGTTTAGTGTAGGTCCCGCCTACGTCCCAGAGCTTGAGTGCTTCGCTTCTGCTAATTTGATTAATGTCGAGGGCGTGTCTTACACCCATAAACGTCACCGGCAGATGGATCATCCCTATAAGAAGTCGGTATTCGGTCAGCGAAAGGCCAGATCTGTCGCCTCTCTGTATAGCCGGCTTTAGTACGCTGCTGTTTTTCTTCCATAAAACGCCGTGATATCCGGTAAACAATACTCTATTCCTGAGATGGACCTCTGCGCCCGCGTAAAGTACATCGACCCCTTTACCATCGACGGCGATGAATGGAATCTCGGCAAGCCCCCTGGACTGCCATTCCAGCCTGCCAACCACCGAAGCCTCAATACCCAATTTTTCGGCGATTTCTACACCACTATCGGCGAGCCCCTGACGCGACCTGGCAAAAGTAATCACCTCAGACAATCCTGCATGCCTGGCGAGCACCGTCACTGTTGGTGAATCGTAACCGGTCGATAGAGTTCCGATGAGTCCCAGCGGGAAACGCCGCTTTGTACTTCTTGCGTTTTCTCCAATGCGCGCCAGGCAGCTCTCAAGAAAACCGACATAGGCTTCAAACGATGCAAACCCCCCGGCGGTATCTGGTTTTGCACGATCCTTCAGTTGCCGACCGTCCCAGACCAGGTTATTGAAATAGATCAGGATCGGACCCCCATCAGGCACCTGCCTCTCGTAAAGGTCGATACCTTGGGTAACCGTACCGAAAAAGCGCGAGTAACCATCGAATCCTGGATTCAACCAGGAAGAATCCATTGCATAAATACAGGCAAGGGAATTCGAAACCAGTGACTTGTTACCTTGCGCAAGATACTGCAACCGATCCACCGTAGAACCAGAGGATACAAAGACCAGTTCACCAGACCTTATCCGCGCACCAGACCCGAAAAAGATATCGGTCCGGTCAAATCCTCCTTCGTCAAATGCTCCGTCCCATACCCCTTCGCAAAACCAGGAATCTCCCGTCTCCACTCTTGGGCCATGCCGAACGAACAAACTCGACGATCCTTCAGTGCACTCAGCCAACCAGGCCAACGCAGGCCAAGCAGGTTCCAACTGATACTTTATCTCCCGAATATTCTCTTTCATAGGCAATCCAGCCACATAGAAACCCACTGGGACCAATCGGGTGTTGTTAACAACGACACCATTGCGACACATCCCCCACAACGCCAAGAACCCGCCCTTTCACCGAATCCAATGAAGCAACTCGAGATTATGGACAAAACCAAACTGCCGACACGTAGTTTTAAGTTTGACCAAAATATTGGTTGAACCCATTTACCAACTACTCGGGAAACGTTACCTCAGGGACCATGCTCTTCGACGAAGGTAATACGCAGAGCAGAAAACAGGCATCGCGTTTGTACCAGGGACAAAAAGTCAGTCGAAGTTCTTACGGCCTGAATAAAACCTTTGCGCATAACGATCCAAGGCCCACGCAAACGTCCACAACGATATTCTGTTTACCCTCTTGAAGTATCGCCAATTGATATGGTTGATTATCCTTTGGAGTCGAGTCTCCATTCGCTTCGGCAACCAGTTAATTCCGGCGCGGGCGGACTGGGCAAATGCAAACCAGATTTCCGGCAGATACCATCGGGCCAGCAACGAAGGCTTCACCGGGCAGATTTTCTCCGGCGTTGTCTCGTTTTCAAGGCGCGAACGGTGCCAGCGCAAAAAGTCGATGCGACTAGTGTGCGTCATGCTGATATCGCCGCGATCCATACGAACACCGGCAGCATTTTTCTTTTGGCCAAACAGGGTTCTCGGGACTCCGGCCTCCTCTAGAATCCGGCGGCAAATCGGCCGATTGTAGCGGCCACCTATATCCCAAGGGGATAGCTCGGGACTCTTGCTGATAGCATTGATGGCTGTCATATCTCTAACCCCCATAAACGCTACTGGCACGTGAATCAGGCCCATATTCAGCCGGCACTCGGTAAGTGAAAGTCCGGAAGGATCACCTCGCTCAATGTTTCGCGAAAGCGAACTCGTGTTTTTTTCCCACACCTTGTCACCATGGTAACCGGTGATAAAAACACTATTCGTCAAATACGCTTCTGCGCCAGAAACGAAAACATCACCTCCGGCTGCGTCCCCCGCGATAAAGGGTATCTCTGAATGCTCCTTTTCCCGCCAGGCGAATCTATTGATTACTATGGCGTCCAAACCGAGTTGATTCGCGATCTCTTCACCACTGTCGGAATCGCCACCCCTTGCGTTCGCGACACAGAGAACCTCGCGTAATCCAGCCGACCTCGCCACCGCTGCTATGGCGGGAGAATCATAGCCTGACGAAGCACTCCCAATCATCTTCAGGGTAAAGCCACGATCGACGCTTTTAATGTTGGAGCCGATTTTGGCCAGCGACGAACTCAAAAAATCCACGTACTGTTCAAAAGATCCGAAATCCCTCCTGGGATTCGGCTTGTCGAAGACGATCGGCTCGCAGCCATCCCAAGCCAAATTCTTGAAATAGAGCAATGTCGGCCCGCCCTCATGGACATCTTTTTCGTAGTGATCTATGCCTTTAGTGATCGACCTGAAGAAGTCCTTGTAACCCATGTAGCATGGGTCTAGCCAGGATGGTTCCATCGCATAAAGACAGGCAAGCGAATTGGAGACGAACAACCGCTCCCCACGGCGAAAGTACTGCAACCGGTCCACCGTCGCGGCGGATGGAACAAAGGTCAGAATGCCTGACCTTATTCGTGCACCTGAACCGAAGAAAACATCCGTAAGATCGAAATCGCCGGCATCGAATTCGCCGTCCCACACCCCTTCGCAGAACCACTTCGGTCGCGTTTCCACACGGGACCCATGACGCACCAGGACCTCATCCGATCCCTCGGTACATTGCGCCAACCAAGCCAATGGCGGCCAATGGGGCTCCGGATCGTAGACTATCCTCTCAACTTGGCATTGCATGTGGACACCTTCATCCGACAGACCCGAACTTGTGGGGGCCCCATTACACGATTTTCACATCGATATGGCGGCCTATAAAGGCCATCATCGATCCTAACCGAAATATGCTGGCTTGCCCCGTCATAAGTCCTTCTTCTACGCTCAAAGAACGGGCTGGAGGTGTCTACTGCTCCTGGGACAGTTCATAAACCATCCGTGGAGATAGGGTAAACACCGTGTTGAACTGTCGAGGAAACAACAATCCCTAACTTAAAGGAAAAACCGAATATACTGATGATATTCTGTTGACGCAGTACACTGGCATCATAGTCATTTCTAACCGTTTTTCTTACATGATCCAAGGTCACCAAACTAAAATTGGTCTTGTCGGGTGCGGCAGGTGGGGACAGAATATCCTGCGGGACCTGGTCGAGTTAGGTTGCCAGGTCCATGTGGCGGACCCTTCCAGCGAAAGCAGAAAAACCGCAATTGAAGCAGGTGCGGTCTCCGCTGTGGATGACGTAACACTGTTCAACCAACTTGACGGCTATGTGGTATCCACGCCAGCCGTTTCACATGCGGACGTCACCTCTCGGCTGTTGCACTTTCAGAAACCAGTCTTTATTGAAAAGCCTTTCACAGTCGACTCTAAAAACGCTCAAACCCTTGCCGAAATGAGCAATAATCTACTGTACGTTATGCACAATTGGTACTATCACCCCGGGATCAGGATGCTCGGAGAAATCGCCTCCAGCGGAGAGCTCGGACCAGTAACCGGGCTATATAGTTCGCGCATGAACTGGACAAGCCCCCGCAGAGATGTCGACACTTCTTGGACAATGCTTCCTCACGATCTGTCGATTGCTCGCGCAATTTTTGGAACGACACCTGAACCCGTGCATGCCTGTGCAGAATTCGTCGGAAAAAAAATACTCGGAATGACGGTATTACTCGGTGGAGATCCCTGGACAGTAATTTCGGTGTCGAATCGAGTTACGTACAAAAAACGGGAAGTTCGATTGCACTGTCATGACGGCGTCGCCACCCTACCAAACGGGGAGAGCAAATATCTCGAAATAGCAATGCCCACGGGCGAAGATGGTCTCGATGTGGACATCGAGCATCGCGCAATCCCGGGAAATCCACCACTTTACGAAGAACTGAGAATTTTCGTCGAATTTCTGAACGGTGGACCGCCCCCTCCCACCACAGCAATCGAAGGACTAGAGATCGTTCGTCACGTGGAACAGATTCGTAAGCTCGCCGGAGTCCCGGAATGAAGCGGATGTCGTGGCCAAAAAAGCGACCATTGTAGTTCCCACCACGGGGGGGATCGAGGGCCGTTGCTACCCCTTTCTGTCGGCAGCATTCTTGCCCAAACGGAACCGAACATAGAGGTCTTTATTATCGGTGACGGGTTGACGGCGGCCTCTCGGGATATTGTGAGAAATCTCGAAACTCAGGACCAACGGGTCAGGCTCTTTGACTTTCCCAAACATCCGCGCAGAGGAGAAGAGAACCGCCACGCTGCACTGACAGAAGCTGCCGGTGAGATCGTCTGCTACCTGTGCGACCGAGATTACATGCTGCCCAACCACGTCAGCTCTATGATTGCACTGTTGGAACACGCCGATTTTGCTCATACTTTTCGCGCCGCCTTTACAGAAAACGGAATTGCGTTTACGAATTCGCTCGATATCAGATCAATCGATGATCTGACTGCCATTAGGGGCCATAAACTGGCTCCCGCCATCCCACTGTCACATGCGGGCCACCGACTGGATTTCTATAGACGACTGCCATTCGGATGGCGGACGACACCACAATACCTGTACACTGACATGTACATGTGGCAACAGTTCCTGGATCAGCCTGATTGCCGCATTGCAACAAGCCATTTGATTACAATTTTGTATCTCCCGCGCGGCGACCACCCTGGTTGGCTAGTGGAAGAGCGTCTTGCTCTTCTGGAGAAATGGGCGGATCGCGCCAATCAACCTGGTGCAATTGAAGAAGTAGCCGACGCCGTTTACTCGGCCCTTATAAAAGACCATGCGACGTTGAGCCGCCAGCTCCGGCCGCGCACGAAGCAATGGATTCGAAAGATTCTTCTTGAAAACCCCCACTTTTTTCACCGGCTTCTATCGGCTAAGGGACCTTTGCAAACGGCTCGAAAAATTGCTTGGAAGTTTTATGGGCGAAGACCCTGAACATTACAGGCGTCTTGAATGCATCAATTGGAACGCATACTTCAGACCGTGCTCGCAACCGTAAGGTACGAGGGTGAACACAAGCGAAGATTGCAAAGAATATTCGAACCGGCAACCGTGGCTTTCGTCGACCCCTATGACTCAAAGGGCGTTCAACGTGCCCTGGCATCTGCCGACGCAGCTGTGTTGTCTGGAGATCTGGACGTACGTTTCTTGTCATCACCGCAATTGAAATGGGTCCATTGCGACCATTCAGGCATTGAGCGATCAGCTGTGCCGGAATTACGACAACAGGAACTAATCGTCACGGGATCCGCAGGCCGTTCTTCACCAGCACTCGCCGAACACGCGATTTTCTTCATGCTTGCGCTAAGTTATAACTTTCCTTCCTTCCTGGACGCCCAGCGTTCCCGTCGATGGGGTATTCCTGGGATGAATAGCCTGCACGGGTTGCATGGCAAAACCCTGGGCATCATCGGGATGGGCCACACTGGAAAAGAGCTGGCCCTGCGGGCGAAAGCATTCGGAATGCACGTCATTGGCTATCGACGTAAAGATGCCGACCTCCCGCAAGGAGTCGATGCTATATTTAGCGTCGACCATGGTGACCGTCTGGACGACCTGCTGCCAGCAGTGGATTTCCTGGTTGTCGCCGTATTCCACTGAAACCTGCCACCCATTCCACGTGAAGGCTGCCACCCGGACCGGGGCAAAGCTGCCACCTATCGGAGCGTAGCGACGCGGGGTCTGTGTATTGTTACTCGGGTTGGGTTGGCTGCGTCAATTTTGCTTTGCGTTTGCGCATGGATGCTCCTTTGAGATTGATCTTGTAAGCGTTGTGGACGAGGCGGTCGAGGATGGCATCGGCCAGGGTGGGATCGCCGATGACGTCATGCCACTTTTCGATCGGGAATTGACTGGTGACCAGGGTTGAGCGGGCGCCGTGGCGGTCCTCCAGGATCTCCAGCAGATCACGCCGATGCTCTGCGGTCAGTTTGGCCAGGCCCCAGTCATCGAGGATCAAGACATCGGTCTTGGCCAGTGTGGCCAGCAGCTTGGGGTAGCGCCCGTCGCCCTTGGCGATGGCCATGTCCTGCAAGAGCCTGGGCAGTCGCAGATACAAGGCGGTATAGCCTTCGCGGCAGGCCTTCTGTGCCAAGGCGCAGGCCAGCCAGGTCTTGCCGACGCCGGTCGGTCCGGTGAGCAGGATATTGAGGTGCTCCTTGACCCACTGACAGGCGGCCAGTGACTGGATGAGGGATTTGTCCAGTCCCCTGGGGTGGCGATAGTCGATGTCTTCCAGGGCGGCGTTGTGCTTGAGTTTGGCCCGGCGCAGGCGACTGCTCAGGCGCCGGTTGTCGCGTTCTGTGGCCTCGCGGTCGACCAGCAGTCCGAGGCGTTCTTCGAAGGTCAGTTCTTCGATGTCCGGCATTTGCATCTGCTCGGCCAGTGCCGTGGCCATGCCGGTAAATTTGAGTGCCTGGAGTTTGTCCAGGGTGGGATGTGTCAGCATGCAGGTCTCCTTTCAGTGGTAGTAAGACGGGCCACGGATATTGTCGTGGTCCTCGGGTAGGGCCAGTTCCTGCTGCTCGGCCAGGGGTTTGTCATCCAGGCGGTGCTTGAGGATCGATTCGATACTCTTGTAGCTGTGGCTGCCCAGGATGAGTGCGCGCCGGCAGGCGGCTTCCAGGCGGGCATCGCCGTACGCCTTGCCCAGACGCAAGATCCCCAGGCAGGTGCGATAGGCCTGCTGTGGGTGCTTGCGTGACGTCAGTACGGTGGTGATGAGTTTTTCCGTCGCCGGGCCGGTCTTGGCCGCCCAGCTGGACAGCCGCTGGGGTGTCCACTCACCCGCCTGGCGGTGGGATTCGGGCATGTGGGCCGGGATCGTCGTATGGCGCCCTTCTGCTGTGAGCGGCGGTGACTGGCGACCCGGTTGCCGCGGTAAAAGCACTCGACGGTGTTTTGGGTGATGCGCACATCCAGTTGTTTTTTGATCAGCGCATGGGGCACCGAGTAATAGTGACCCTCCACCGCCAGGTGGTAGTCGATGTGCACGCGTGCCTTTTTCCATTCGGCATATTCATAAGGCGCGGCCGGCAAGGGTTTCAGGGCCGGTTTATCCAGGCGTCAAAGTGTGCCCGGCGAGAGCCCGGCAGTTTCTTGAAGGGCCGGGCGTTGAGCTTCTCCAGCAGCCCGCCGATGGCGGCATTCAATTCCGCCAGGGAGAAGAAGGTACGGCGGCGCAGTGCTGCCAGGATCCAGCGCTCGACCAGCAGGACGCCGGCCTCGACCTTGGCCTTGTCACGCGGACGACGGACCCGGGCAGGCAGTACCGCCACACCATAGTGGCGTGGCCATGTCCTGGTAGGTGGGATTGATATCGGGCTCGTAACGATGGGCCTTGCTCACCCCGGCGCGCAGATTGTCCGGGACGACCAATTCCGGCACCCCACCGAGGAAGGCAAAGGCGCGCTGGTGTGAGCCGATCCAGTCCGGCAGCCCCTGGGTCCAGGTCGCCTCGGCGTAGGTGTAATTGGAGGCACCGAGGACGGCCACAAAGATCTGTGCCTCACGGATTTCGCCCGTATCCCGGTCCACCACCGGCATCGTCTGGCCGGCATAGTCCACAAACAGCTTTTCTCCGGCGCGGTGGTCCTGGCGCATGACCACATCCAGCTTGCCCTGCCAGGCGCGGTAGTGGTCGCAAAACCAGCTGTACTGGTAGCCCTCGGGGTGTGCTTCCCGGTACTCCTGCCAGAGCAGGAACAGGGTGACGCCTTTGCGCTTGAGCTCCTGATGCACGCAGCGACCAGTCGGGTACACCGCGCGCCTGTGCGGGCAGCGAGGGCGGTGGCGGAAACAGCTGCCGCTCCAGGGTTGCCTCATCCAGATCGGCGGGCAACGGCCAGGCCAAGCCGGCCTCCGCGGCGCGACGCAGGTATTCCCCGACCGTCGGGCGCGCGATCCCGCAGGCCTTGGCAATCTGCCGGTTGCTCAGGCCCTGGGCCCATTTCAGGCGCAGTACCTCTTTGATTTTTCGCATGGATAACCTCTTCGCCGGCATCTGCCCGTTCCCTCAATGGAAACGGGCCAGAATACCCGTGAGTTATCCCGCGTCAGTTGGCTCCAAAACGTGCTCCAGGGCTATCTGCCAGGGTGGCAGCTTTGCCCTGGAATCAGTGGCAGCTTTCGTCTGGAATGGGTGGCAGCTTTGCTCTGGAATCAGTGGCAGGCTTGGCGTGGAATACGGGCATCCCTCAACGACGAGACACGTCACCTGATTTCTGCGGGTGAACTAGCCCTATTGAAACCCACCGCTTATCTCATCAACGTATCGAGAGGGTACGTCGTTGATGAAGATGCCCTAGTCAATGCACTTTACGATAGGCGAATAGCCGGCGCTGGTCTTGATGTCTTCGAAACTGAACCACTACCAGAGAACAACCCTCTGTGGAGCGTGCCCGGCACTTTGATAACCCCTCACGTGACCCCGCAGGTACCTGATCGTACCGGCAGGTCTCTTGATATCATCGAGGAAAATGTCAGGCGATTTCTGGTTGGAGAACAACTGTTAAACCAGTTGCAACCGGCAGACACGTATACGATAGAGCCCCTCAAACCAAAAACGCACTGGTTACTTTCACGCCCATGGCTGCCGGGAAAAGCTAAACGTCTTATCTGGAAATTACGTGACCGATTCCGCTAAATCCGGCAGACAAGACCTTCCGATGTCACCGCCTACTTCCGCATGGTTTGAATTTCGTTACCGGATGGGGCGTTTTCTGCCTCACTGGATCAAAAAACACCTGTATCCATTCATCCAGTGGCGACCGCGAACAACCAGCCTCGGCGTCAGTGACGTCGATAGCTGGCAAATCGCACCAAACGTACTACTGGATGTTTACTGGTTGAAAACGGCTAAAACATCCGGTCCGGCGGCTTCATTTTATGTATACGACGATGAAGTTTTGCGATTAGATTGCTTGGGCGAAAATCAAGGCCATCTCCATATCAACATGAAGCAGGTTCGGCAAATCCCGAATGAAACAACACCTCGTTTCTTTTTCGTCGGTAACACTCGACGCGAACAAGTTGATGAAGCCTTATACCATTTGAGACACAATCTAAAATTCTGCCTACAGACCAATGTCAATCGACGGGTACGGGCCTTTACACCCGACGCCGATCAAATCCTAAGGGCAACAGAATTTGCACGCTCAAGAATGCGCGCGTTACTCGATAAACATGGATGACAGGCAACACAAATTATTCAGCGTAATGCGTTTCTCTCCCATCCAAACTGGGCTCTCCCAACGCACTAATTTCTCTGGTTTTTTTCATTAATTCAGAGAGCACTGGAAAACTATCCGCACGCTCTGCGACTAACACCGGTTTATGCGGCCACGGAATCTCCAACGCCGGATCAGACCAATGACACCCGAAGTTGTCATTTTCTCCGTAAAACCCGTAATTCTCCGATACCGCTTGGAGATGAAGACTCTGTTCATAAAAGTACCATCCATGAAGAATGCCTCGCGGGAAACTCAAGCATGTAAGGGCGTCGCCACGGAGATCGTACAGAGCCCAAGCACCCTCGGTGGGTGAATCGGGCCGAAGGTCCCTCAGGCCGACGCTGGCATGGCCCTTCAACACAAGAAAATACTCGTCATGACGACGATGGAGATGCATCCCTCTGAGCGTTCCGGGCTCTGATTCAACCACGCTCCATTGGGTGGGATTGAGAGCGGTATCCCATTCGTCGCGGAACACTTCTGTAAAGTGGCCGCGTTTGTCTCGATGCATCGCCAACTGTCTGACTTTGACTCCGTCGATTACATCTCCCGACTTCAAAAATGGTGTGTGAGGAATCATTCGGTTTATGCGGTCAAGTAGGTGACGACCTTCTCAGTCATCAGTTCAGAGTACTTCAAAAGCGGTAATCATCGAAAGAAACAGGTTAAACAATTGTCACGTCAGACACCAAGCTGAATCGGTTCACCCAGCGGAGACGTTCTGATTATGACACTTGGTTTCCGTTGTGCATAATTGGGGAACGCCACAAAGAAAACCCGCTTTCGCGGGTTCATTTTCGTATTAGCTTCAGTTATATGGTGCCCAGGGACGGCATAAGAGAGCATTTTTCATAGCTGAACATAGATTCTCACGCAACCTACTGTTTTAGTAAGTCTTATTCCGATTCCAGCTTCACATAGCTGAACATAGATTTTCGCTGTTTTTTATGTTTTAAGGTGGTCTAAAAGGTGGGCTATACTAGATCATCAGTTCGGTGCCCCTAGATGAAATACAATGCTCTAACCCCTTCAAAGGCGAAGTCTCTGCCTCCAGGCAAGCATGCTGATGGACAGGGACTGTGGCTCTGAAATCCCGGAAGGCCGGCAAGTGGATTGTACGCCTGGTGGTGAATGGAAAGCGACGGGAGATGGGACTTGGTCGCTGGCCCGACGTATGATTTCGGAAGCCCGCGAACATGCTGCCATGGCCCGCAAACGGCTTCGTGAAGGACTCGATCCTATTGCCGAACGATCAACAACTCAGATATCAACCAAAACGGCTAACAGTGAAAGAAGCGATTGAAGGATGCTTCAAGGCCAAACAAGCTGAACTCAAAGGCGACGGCAAAGCCGGACGGTGGATGTCGCCACTATCGACACACATCATTCCGAAGATTGGTGACCAAGCAATCGAGGACCTGGATCAGCACATGCTGAAATCTGTACTGGAACCGATTTGGCACGAAAAGCCAGATTCAGCTCGCAAAGGCAGTGAATCGCATCAACTTAACCTTTTGAAGCACGCCGCCGCCATGGGCTGGATGTCGATTACAAGCGACCATGAAAGCTCGGGCTCTTCTCGGAAGACACCGACACAAGACACAGCACATCCCTTCCCTTCCGTACCAGGAAGCCCCCGCTTTTCGTACAAGATGCTTTGTGAACGCCAGGAAATCTCATGTCTGGCGCTACGATTATTAATGCTAACGGTAGCTCGGACAACAGAGGTACGGCTTGCTCGCTACGATGAAATCATCAAGGGAGTACTGGATATTATCCCTCAAGGACGAAAAATGGCAAAGAACATCGTATACCATTCGATATGAAGCCTTGGGAATCATTGAAGAAACCCGCCAAACTGGAACCAAGAATTCTTATTCTTGTCGCCCAACAGGAAAGCCCCTTTCCGTCGCTGCCATGGCCACATTTATGAAAAGTGAATGCTTACAGGCTCGACCACATCGCTCCGCGCTACTTTTAGCACTTGGGTTGAGGAGCAGACAGCGCCGATTATGAAGTCAAAGAAGCTGCTCTTGGTCACATAATTGATACCGGAGTTATTGCCGGCCTGGTACCCAACGCTCAGATAGACTTCCCCGAAGAAGATTGCTGATGGGAGACTGGAGCAACTACCTCCATACTCGCTCCATATACAACCAGCGGGAAATCCGCTCAAAAATGATTCTCGAAGTATAGGATTTTGACTTCAGCCACATTTAGTGGTAAGGAGTAGAGCAAGTTCAGACTTGTCGCGCAAGTGTAAGTCTTGCGTGATAGAGCAGAAAGCGTGTATATATTTGTTAAGCGTTCCCGGTGCGAATAAGATCGGCTAGCGCGATGCATAGTGTATAAGTTATTAGATTTAAGGAAAATTCCGTGGTAGACCCGGGGCTAAAGAGCATTCGCGTCGGCGAATGTGGGTTGTGGCGCTTAGTGCCTAACGACTTGTTGGTAGGTACCGACTCCCGCAGGTTTTTTCATGCCTGAAAAATATTTTAACCCCAAGCAGACGATACTGCTATCTCGCTAAAATGACCCGAACCGATGGCACGGCGTTTGCCACGATCCGGGTTGTTTAGTTTGGGGCCGAGAATAAACGGGTAAGACACACGACCGGGAACAACACGTTCCAGAGTATCATGTTAGCTGACAAATAATCATCTCAAATATGCTCTAACTGCTTGTTCGACATCAAAATTGCGCACCGCACACCACCCTGTACGAATTGGCCCGTTGGGCGAACGAACAGCTCGAATTTTGCTCTCTTGTCTCTGCCTAGAGACTCTTGAACAACAAGCTGGATCGCGCTCGCTCGCTGTCTTTTTAGGAAAGGACTGACTTTCTTGCCGAACAAAAAAACCGCTGCTGTTTTCCCCGACAAGTATCCTACTGGCGCCCACTTTTTCGACGCTTCTGACCTACTCAGCTTTTCCCCATTTCCCTGGTGGACAACTTATGAATGTAGTTACGCTAGTCAGAACCAATGGCACTTGTCGCGCATCCCTGCCACAGGATTGACAAGTCCGCGTGCGATGACCATTCAGCGAGCAATCTACGCAAGCAGTATCTTTCCTTATCAGGCTACCTAATGCCAAATGCAGACTGCCAGGGCGATGTTTACAAAGCTAAACTTTTCTTAGTGCAATTCGACCTCAGCGTTGCGGACGCAGCGATAAAATAGATGGTATATTGCCCGACAATTGAGACTTCAGATTCAAATAAATGCCTTCGCTAACGGCAAGACAGCATTTATCCCGTGCCATTTTAGGATCTCTTTTTTAAGATCCTTAGACCTATTTCTCTTATAACAACCTCAGAATCCGACAAGGAGGGCTTTAAATGAAAGATCTAACCTACATTATCAAATTTGAAGATACTTCTCACGCGGGAGCGAATATTTACGCTCAGGACTTACGAGATTTCCTTCACGACGCATCCAAAGACATCAAGATAACAATCAAACGTGACGACCCTTCGACGATGGATTTCGGCGGAACGCTTGTTCTAGTATTAGGTACTCCGGCAATTATTGCCATTGCCAACGGGCTAGCGGCATGGTTACGAAGATTCAACACAGCATCTATAACTATCGAAACTGACGAAGGTAAAGTTATTGCCAATAATATAACAAGTAAAAACGCAGACTAATTTGGTGAGCCTTCTTTCGCGCGACATAAAATCTCATTCAATGAATTTATAAATGCCGACCCTCACCCGCTACCACTTTAGTTGTTATTCTGGGGGCCAGCGAATGGCCAAAAGCCTCAGTATTTTTGTACCCATATTCCTGCTTTCTAGAATAAGCAGATTGATTGAGACTATATTTCTTGGGGTAGACACAGGTT